>NZ_KK366001.1:192507-829930 GCF_000686685.1 Curtobacterium sp. UNCCL17
CGTTCCGGGCGTACCTGGTCGAATCGGGCGTACCTGGTCGAAAGTTCCGACACGGTATGCCCGAAAGCACCAGGTATCGCGGGTGTTCTGGGAAGGAACGGGCGCGGGGTCGGGTCGGGCGTGCCGGGTCGTTCCGGGTGTACCTGGTCGAATCGGGCGTACCTGGTCGGAAGTTCGCACCAGGTATCCCCGGAAGCACCAGGTATCGCGGGCGTTCTGGGAAGGAACGGGCGTACCGCTCAGCCGCCGAACTCGGCCCCCGAACTCAGCCGCCGGCGAAGGGCGGCATGACGTCGACGACCTCGACACCGTCGAGCGAGGTCGCCCGGTCACGCGTGGTCACGCCGTCGACCAGGTACGAGCAGCGCTCCTGCAACGCACTCCAGCGCGCAGGGTCCACCACGTCGGCCGCGTCGATCGCGCCGAGGGCGGCCTCGATGGTGGGGCCCGTCGTGGTCAGGGAGTCGACACCCACGGCAGCGCGGGCAGCGGCGAAGAACCGGATCGTGGTCATGCCTCAGCCGCCGATCGCACTCATGCCACGCGTCGGGTGCACGAGCTCGTCGCTGTCGTCACCGTGGTCGCGCGGCTTCGCCCACATCGCGAGCCGCCAGAGCTCGGCGACCTGGTCGTCGTCCGCCCCGGAGCGCATCGGCCCGAGCACGTCGGTCTCCTCGTCGGAGAACAGGCAGCTGCGCACGTGCCCGTCGGCGGTCAGCCGGGTGCGGGTGCAGTCGGCGCAGAACGACTCGGTGATGCTCGCGATGATCCCGACGGTGCCGAGGGGCTCGCCGGTGACGGCGTCGTGCACGCGGTACCGCTCCGCCGGGGCACCGTCACGCGGGGCGTCGTCCGGCGTGAGCACGAACGACGTCGCCAGCAGCGCGCGGGTCTCGGCGGCGGTGATCATCTCGGTGCGGTCCCAGGCGTGGTCGGGGTCCAGGGGCATCTGCTCGATGAACCGCAGCTCGTAGCCACGCTCCAGGCACCAGCGGAGGAGCTCCGGGGCGGCCTCGTCGTTGATCCCGCGCAGCAGCACCGCGTTCACCTTGATGTCGAGTCCGGCGTCGTGCGTGGCCGACAGCCCGGCGATCACCTTGTCGAGGAACGGGCGGCGGGTCACGGTGGTGAAGACGTCGGGGTCGACGGTGTCGAGCGACACGTTCACACGCCGCAGCCCGGCGTCGTACAGGCCCTGGGCGCGGTGGGCGAGGCCGATCGCGTTCGTGGTGAGCGACAGCTCCGGGGCGTCGGGCAGCGCGGCGCACCGGGCGATCACGTCGACCAGGTCGTGCCGGAGCATCGGCTCCCCGCCGGTGAACCGGACCTTGCGGACGCCGAACCGCGCCGAGCCGATCCGGACCAGCCGCTCGATCTCGGTCGCCGTCATCAGGGCCTCGTCGGGGGCGAACGGCAGCCCGGCCGCGGGCATGCAGTAGGTGCAGCGCAGGTTGCAGCGCTCGGTCAGCGACACCCGGAGGTCGACGGCGCGACGCCCGAAGCGGTCGACGAGCCCGGCGGGATCCGGGTCCACGGAGCCGGTCGTACCGAGCAGGATCGCGGGTGCCATGGTCGTCAGCGTACGTGTTCCACGCGCCGGAACGACAGCCGCTCCCACCACCGCCTCCACTCGGCCCGCTCCGTGCGCAGGAGCGTGACGACCACGATGACCACCACGGCCGCGAGCAACCACCACCGGTAGGCGTCCGCCGACGGCCACACCCCGCGCAGCGCGATGGCGAGGCCGATCGACAACCACTCCCACCGCCCGGACAGCACCACGAACGGGATGAGCAGCAGCGCGTACCAGGGGTAGCGCGGCGTCACGGCGAGGAACGTCACGCCGATCATCAGGACCTCGCCCGACCACGGCCGCGCCGGGTCGGACAACCGCCACGCCACGAACGCCGCCAGCAGCACCAGGAGCCCCACCACCAGGGTCGCAGCGTCGCCCTTGACCACGAGCGACACCAGCGCGAACCGGGAGCCGTCCTCGTAGCCCTCCTCGTTCAGGTAGCCGGGCAGGTACCCGAGCACGTCGAGCCCGGTCGTCAGCACGTAGGGCACGTAGAGCAGCCCGAACACCGCGATGCCGATCGGGATCGCCCACCAGGCCCGACCGCGGCCGAGCAACGGCGGGTACACGATCGCCGGGATGAGCTTCGTCGCGGTCGCGGCCCCGAGCGCGATGCCGCCCCAGATCGGCCGGCCGAAGGCGACGAGCACGACACCGGCCGTGGCGAGGGCGGCGCCGACGACGTCGACGTGCGAGTTGGTGACCGCCTCGGACGCGACGAGCGGCGACCAGGCCCAGAGCGCCGCCCACCAGGTCGGACGGCCGATGCGGCGGAGCACCAGGACGAGCCCGACGGTCACACCGAGCGACACGAGCAGCCCGGCGACCTGGAACGGCAGGTACTGCGCGGTCGCCGGCACGAAGAACCGCACCGCGGCGAACCACAGCTGCGCCATCGGCGGGTAGATCGTCGTGACGTCCGGCCGGTTGATCGCGGTGCAGTGCCCGTCGGCGCCGTCGCCGAGCCCACGGAACCGGGGCTTCAGCGGATCGCACGTGCCGTCCACCTTGTCGGGGAACAACCAATCGGGTCGGAGACCGGACAGTGCCGCGGACTGGGGGGTGTGAGCGTACGGTGAGACTCCGGCATGCTGGACGATGCCGTCCCACGCGTACCGGGCGGAGTCGGTGCTCGTGTTCGGCGGTCCGACCAGCGCGGCGATGCCGATCACCACCGCTCCGCCGATGACCATGGTGGTCATCCACCGGACGGGCACGAAACGCACCGCGAGCACGGCGATCACGAAGACGGTCCAAGCGATCAGCGTCCACGCAACGAATGCAGAACGATGGCCCGATCGGAGGAACCCCAGATGCGTGACGCCGACGGCGATGACGCCCGACAGGGCGAGTACTCCCACGACGGCCAGCACCGTGCCGATCCGGACGGCGGTGCCGTCGGCCAGGGACGGTCGGAAGGCACGCAGTCGGTCGCTCATGGTCCGTCGAGGCTATCCGGCCTCCAGCGCCTGCTGCACGACGGACGAGCAGCTCTGGCGTCCCCCAACCGCAACGCCCGCTCGGCGGTGGTGCTCGGGCGTCTGCTCGGCATCGCGTTCCTGATCTGCTTCGGCACCGGGATCTACAGCCACCTGCTGCAGGAACCGCTCGGCTGGATGCGGTTCCCGACCCGTCCGACGCAGCTGTACCAGTTCACGCAGGGCCTGCACATCACGACCGGGATCGCGATCATCCCGCTGCTGCTCGCCAAGCTCAACACCGTCATGCCCGCCCTGGTGCAGGTGCCGCCGGTGCGCGGCGTGCTGCACCTGCTCGAGCGGCTGTCGATCGCGGTGCTCGTGTCCGCGTCGATCATCCAGGTCGTCACCGGCCTGCTCAACACGTACCAGTGGTACCCGTGGCCGTTCCCGTTCCGCCAGGTGCACAACGCGATGGCCTACGTGATCATCGGGTCGCTGGCCATCCACATCGCCGCCAAGCTGCCGGTCATCGCCCGCTACTGGCGGAAGCGCGACTCCTACGACGCGCACGGCCGGTTCATCGCGGACCCCGCGTCCGGCAGTGAGCTGCTCCCACCCGGCCTGGCGCAGCCCGCTCAGCGGGATCGCGCCAGCGATCCGCGGGATGCGCCGAGCGAGCTTGCGAGCGAGGGTCCCGCGTCCGCCCCGCACGCTGCGGTCGCCGAGACCACCGGGTCCACCGCCCCCGGCCTGCTGGGCCGCGTGTTCCGCTGGATCGACGGCGTCGACGCCGCCCCCGCCGGCGCCGAGTCCCGGCCCACCGGACCGGACGCGGCGCCGGAGACCCGCGAGGTGTCCGAGGAGCCGAGTACCGGCCAGCCGACGGCCGACGTGGGGGAGCCGAGCCGGGCCTCCAGGCCGACGCCGGACGCAGCCACCGGACGACGCCAGCGCATCGCCCGACGCGGGTTCTTCGCCGGCGTGACGGCGGCGACCGTCGGTGTCGTCGCGCTCACGGCGGGGCAGTCCTCGAAGCTCGCGGAACCGTTCAACGTGTTCGGCGCCCGTGGCCGCGGCATCGGCGCGAACGGACTGCCGGTGAACCGGACCGCGCGTGCGGCCGGTGTGCTCGCCAGCGCGACCGCCGCCGACTGGACGCTCACCGTCGTCGGCCACGACGTGAGCCGGACGTTCGTCCGGGCGGAACTCGTCGCACTCGGCACCGCGCAGGTCGACCTGCCGATCTCGTGCGTCGAGGGGTGGAGCCAGATGGCGACCTGGAAGGGCGTGCGGATGCGTGACCTGCTCGACGCCGTGCAGGCGCCGCAGGGGTCGCACGTGCGGGTGACGAGCCTGGAACGGCACGGCGGCTACCGGATCATGGACATGGGACCGGAGTACGCCGAGGACCCGACGACGCTCGTCGCCCTCGAGCTGAACGGTGCGACGCTCGACCTGGACCACGGGTTCCCGGCGCGGATCATCGCTCCCGGGCGGCCAGGTGTGCTGCAGACCAAGTGGATCGAGAAGATCGAGGTGCTCCGGTGAAGGCCGCGCGGATCGTGCTCGTGGTGATCGGCGTGCTGGTCATCGCGTTCGGGGCGTACGTGCTCGTGACGTCCGTCAAGCCGAACCGCATCGGCGGACTCGGGGTGTGGCTGCTCGCGGCCGTGGTGCTGCACGACGCGGTCCTGTCCCCGTTCGTGGTCGGTGCCGGGTTGCTGCTGCGTCGGGCCGGACGCTCGCTGCGGGCCTGGGTGCTCGTCGTCGTGCAGGCGGCGATCGTGCTCGGCAGCGTGCTCGCCCTGGTGGTCCTGCCGGAGATCGCTGCCAAGGACCACGGGCAGAAGAACCCCACCGTGCTGCCGTTCGACTACGGCACGCGGCTGCTGCTCGTCGAGGGGGCGCTGCTCGTCGTGGTGGTGGTGGTGCTCGTGGTCGGAGTGGTGCGGTCGCGTCGCGCTGGCGGTTCGTCCGGTTCGTCTGGTCCGTCTGGTCCGTCTGGTCCGTCTGGCTCGTCCGCCGCGCGCACCACTGGTTAAAGGGACAACCTTTCGGTATGATCAGGTCATGACCGACGAGACCCCGTGGCTCACCCGCGAGCAGCTGCGCGCGTGGATGAAGCTCGTCGCGGTCATGGAACTCCTGCCGGCGGCGCTCGACCAGCAGCTGCAGCGCGACGCCGACCTGACGCACTTCGACTACATGGTCATCGCGATGCTCTCCGAGACCGACACCCGGACCCTGCGGATGTCGGCGCTCGCCTCGGCCACGAACGCCTCGTTGCCGCGGCTGTCGCACGTGGTGTCCCGCCTCGAGAAGCGCGGGCTCGTGACCCGGTGCCCGTCGACCTCCGACCGCCGCGCCACCGACGTCCGCCTGACCGACGCCGGGTACGCCACCATCGTCGAGGCAGCTCCGGACCACGTCCGCACCGCCCGCCGGGTGGTCATCGACGCGCTCTCCGACGAGCAGGTCGCGCAGCTCGACGGCATCGCGGCGTCGCTCCTGACGCGGCTCGACCCCGAGGGGCGCTTCGCGGCGCTGACCTACCCGCGCGAGGACGACGACACCGCGATCTGCGAGCAGCGACTGACGGGTGCGGCGACGGACTGAGGCCGCCTGGCCTCCGCGTCCCTGCAATAGGCTCGCCGCATGACCGACCCCGCCGCGCCGTCCGACACGTACTCCTACCTCGGACCCGCCGGCACGTTCACCGAGGCGGCCCTGAAGCTCGTCGAGGCCGCCGCCGGCAAGCCCTGGCGGAGCGTCAACAACGTCGGTGAGGCCCTGGACGACGTCATGTCGGGCAGGTCGATCGGGGCCGTCATCGCGATCGAGAACAGCGTCGACGGCGGGGTCAGCGCCACGCAGGACGCCCTGGCCCGGATCCCCGGCGTGCGGATCGTGGGGGAGTACCTGGTCCCGGTCGACTTCGTGCTCGTCGCCCGGCCCGGCACGACGCTGGCCGACGTCCGCACCGTGAACGCGCACCCCGTCGCCTACGCGCAGACGCACAACTGGCTCGAGGCGAACCTGCCCGGCCACGGGCACCTCCCGGCGTCGTCGAACGTCGCCGCGGCGCTCGCCCTGCTCGAGGCGAACCCCACCGCCGACGCCGCCGTCGCGCCGCCCGGCATCACCGACCACCACGACGTCGTCGTGCTCGCATCGTCCATCGGCGACAACGCCTCGGCGGTCACCCGGTTCGTGCTCGTGTCGAAGACCCTCGCCCTGCCCGAACCGACCGGCGCCGACAAGACCAGCGTCATCGTCGAGCTGCCCGCCGACCACCCCGGCGCCCTGGTCGACATGCTCGAGCAGTTCGCGACGCGGGGCATCAACATGGGGCTGCTGTCGTCCCGCCCGATCGGTGACGAGCTCGGCCGCTACCGGTTCGTCATCGACCTCGACGGGCACGTGCGCGACGAGCGGGTCGCGGACGCGCTGCTCGGCCTGCGTCGGTTCAGCCCGCGCGTGACGTTCCTCGGGTCGTACCCGCGTGCCGACGGTGCCCGCCCCGAGGTTCCGGCGCGCTACTCGGACGCCGCGTTCGTCGAGGCGCGGGACTGGTTGCGCGCGATCGTGTCGGGCGAGCCCGGGGCACGCTAGCGCGGCGCTCCGCGGCGCTCCGCGGTGCTCCGCGGTGCTCCGCGGTGCCATGACGCCGTGTGGTGCGAGGTTCCGTAGTCCGTGAGAGCCGGCGGCCCTCGCACGGACGACGGAACCTCGCACGGAGCTACGGAGCTACGGAGCGACGGAGCGACGGAGCGAGCGAGCGACGGAGCGAGCGATCGGGTCGGCTCAGGGCACCTGGCGCGAGCCGTGGCGGTCGTCCGCCGGGTCCGGCACACGCACGGAGAGCCCCATCGGGTCGATGCGCGAACGGAAGGCGATGACCTCGCCCACCGGGTCGCCGTCGATCTCGAACTCGTCGGGCCGCTCGAGCCGCGCCGTGAACTCTTGCCCGCGCAGGTAGCGCAGGGGGCGCTCCTCGCGTGAACGCGACACGATCTTCTTGCCGACGGCGGTCTTGCCCAGGTTCGACCGGCGGAACGCCCGCAGGATCCCGTTCTCCCAGAACACCCGGGCACCGATCCGCACCCAGCCGAAGAACCCGCGGGGACGCATCACGGCGATGTCGAACACCCCGTCGTCGATCTCGGCGTCGGGCAGCAGGATCGCGCCGGCCTGGAGCATCCCGCAGTTGCCGACGATGAGCGAGTGCGCCCGGAGCGAGTGGTTGCCGTCGTCGTCGAGCTGGTAGCGGAACTCGAACGCGTTCGCGTCGCGCACCGAGCGGAACAGCGAGTCGACGTAGGCGAGCCAGCCGACCTTCTTCTTCAGCTCGGGGCGGGTGTTCACGAGCATCCGGGCGTCGAGCCCGAGGCCCGCCATCACCAGGAAGCCGAAGCGTTCGCGCTCGCCGCCGGGGCGCTCGACCTTGAGCATGCCGAAGTCGATCTTGCGGTCGTCGCCGTGGAAGATCGTCCGGACGCTCGCGGCCAGGTCGTCGAGGGGGAGCTTCATGTTGCGCGCGAGCAGGTTGCCGGTGCCGCTCGGCAGCAGCGCGAGGGTCGAACCGGACTCGTGCACGACCTCGGCGACCGCACGGACCGTGCCGTCACCGCCGGCTGCCGCGACGACGTCGGCACCGGCCTCGATCGCCGCGCGGGCCATGCCGCCGCCCGGGTCTTCCTCCGAGGTCTCGAACCACAGGGTCTCGGCCCAGCCGGCCTGCTGCTGGTGTGCCTCGACCGTGCGCTTGAGGGTCGGCAGGTGGACCTTGACCGGGTTGTACACCACCGCGGCCGTCCGCTGCTCGGTGGGGAGGGCGTCCTGGTCCGCGGGCGCGGTCTCCGAAGGGGTCGACATACGTCCACGCTACCGATCGAGGCTGCGTGCGGTTGCCCCCGTCTAGGATGGGGCGGGTGATCGATCCACAGCTGCTTCGCGACAACCCGGACGTCATCAAGGCTTCACAGCAGGCGCGTGGTGCCTCCGTGGCCGTCGTCGACGAAGCCGTCGCCGCCGATTCCGCCCGCCGCAGTGCGATCACCTCGTTCGAGTCGCTCCGTGCCGAGCAGAACGCCTTCGGCAAGACCGTCGCCAAGGCCCCGAAGGACGAGAAGGCCGCGCTCGTGCAGCAGGCCCAGGCCCTCGCCGCGAAGGTGAAGGAGGCGCAGGCCACCGTCACCGCGGCCGAGGACACCTTCAACACCGTCGTCCGCGGTATCCCGAACGTCGTGCTCCCCGGTGTGCCCGAGGGCGGCGAGGACGACTTCGTCACGCTCCGCACCGTCGGCACCAAGCCCGAGTTCGACTTCGAGCCGAAGGACCACGCCGACCTCGGCGAGCACCTCGGCATCATCGACATCCCGCGTGGCGTGAAGGTCTCCGGCTCGCGCTTCTACTTCCTGCGCGGCATGGGCGCCCGGCTCGAGATCGCGCTGATGTCGCTCGGCCTCGACCGTGCGATCGCCGCCGGCTTCGAACCGCTCATCACCCCGACGCTCGTCCGCCCCGAGACGATGGCCGGCACCGGGTTCCTCGGTGAGCACGCGGCCGAGGTCTACCGGCTCGAAGCCGATGACCTGTACCTGACCGGCACGAGCGAGGTCGCCCTCGCCGGGTTCCACGCCGACGAGATCCTGCCGCTCGAGGAAGGACAGGCCCACCGCTACGCCGGCTGGTCGACCTGCTACCGCCGCGAGGCCGGTTCGGCGGGCAAGGACAACCGCGGCATCCTCCGCGTGCACCAGTTCAACAAGCTCGAGATGTTCGCCTACGTCCACCCGGACCAGGCCGAGGCCGAGCACGAGCGCCTCGTCTCCCACCAGGAGCAGATGCTCCAGGACCTCGGCCTCCACTACCGCGTGATCGACGTCGCCGCCGGCGACCTCGGCACGAGCGCGGCGAAGAAGTACGACATCGAGGCCTGGGTCCCGACGCAGGGCACGTTCCGCGAGCTCACCTCGACGTCGAACTGCACGACGTTCCAGGCCCGCCGCCTCGACATCCGGTACCGCACCGAGAGTGGCAAGACCGCCCCGGTCGCCACGCTGAACGGCACCCTCGCCACCACCCGCTGGATCGTCGCGATCCTCGAGACGCACCAGCAGGCCGACGGTTCCGTCGTCGTGCCCGAGGTCCTGCGCCCCTACCTCGGCGGCGTCGAGGTGATCGAGCCCCGATGAGCACCCAGGGACGGTTCGTCGACGGCACCGAGCAGGGCGCGGGCACCGACGCGCCCACCCGCACCAAGCGCTGGCTGGTCGCGCTCGACATCGACGGCACCACCATGCGCGAAGACGGTGTCATCACGCAGGCGGTGGTCGCCGCCGTGCGCGACGCCGAGGCCGCCGGCCACGAGGTCATGCTCTCGACCGGCCGAAGCGAGGGCATGACCGTGCCCCTGCTCGAGACCCTCGGCATCCGGCCGAAGTACCTGGTGTGCGCGAACGGTGCGCTCATCCTGGCCCGCCGCGCCGACGGCTCCTACGTGCGCGAACACGTCGAGCGGTTCGACCCGTCCGAGGTGCTGCAGACCATCCACGGAGCGCTCGAGAACGCCGCGTTCGGCGTCGAGGACGAGACCGGTCACTTCCTGCTGTCCGGCAACTTCCCCGACGACACGATGACCGTCGAGGGCGAGCACGTGCCGTTCGAGCAGCTGCTCGGCGTCGAGGCCACCCGCGTCGTGGTCATCTCGCCCGGCCACGACACCGAGGACTTCCTGCAGATCGTCGAGCAGATGGGTCTGCACAAGGTCTCGTACTCCGTCGGCTGGACGTCGTGGCTCGACATCGCTCCCGAGGGCGTGACGAAGGCCACCGCGATGGAGCGTGTGCGCGAGTGGCTCGACATCCCGCGTTCCCGCGTCTTCGCCGCGGGCGACGGCCGCAACGACATCGACATGCTCCGCTGGGCCTCGACCTCCGGTCGCGGCGTCGTCATGGGCCAGGCCCCCGACGACGTCGTCGACGCCGGCAACGAGCTCACCGGTGGCATCACCGACGACGGCCTGGCAGCGGCGCTCGACTCCCTGCCCCGTTAGTCCGCGCTCGCGCGCACCCCAGCCTGGAGGGCCGGGTAGACTTCCCGGGACGCGATCACGTCTCGCCACGTGGTCGCGTCACTGGAGGGTTGTCCGAGCGGCCGATGGAGCCTGTCTTGAAAACAGGTGGGCAGAGATGTCTCGTGGGTTCGAATCCCACACCCTCCGCCAACTGCCAGGCCGACGGATCCGCGTAATCAAGCGGATCTATCGGGTCTTCTCGTTGTTCTGCGCGACGTCTGCCCACATCTTGCCCACAACCGTCTGCGCCAACCCCTCGTCCAAGCGCTCAGCTACAGGGTCGAGATCGTCGTCGAACAGGTCCGCGTACACGTCCAGCGTCATCGCAGCGGAGGCGTGGCCGAGCATCCGCTGCACCGCTTTCACGTTCGCACCTGCGCTGATCGCCAGCGAAGCGGCGGTGTGACGAAGGTCATGCGGAGTGAGATCCGGAACGCCCGACGTGCGCACCGCCACGGGGAACCAGCCGTGGTCGTTGTGCCACCGTCGCTCGTGCGTGCCGTGCTTCGACGCGAACACCAGTGCATCCGAGCTCTTGCCCTCGCACTGTCTTGCGAGTGGGATGGCGAGCGATGCGGGGAACGGCACGGAACGGCGCTTGTGTGTCTTCGGTGTACCTACCTCGATCACCCCGCCAACGTTCACCGCGTTGACCGTGACATTGATGCGCCGACGCAGCATGTCCAGATCCTTCACGCGGAGGCCCGTCGCCTCGCCCCATCGAAGTCCGCAGTACGCGAGCACGAGCACGAGGGTTGTGCGGTCGCCGGCAGCCAGTGCGAGAGCGGATACCTGCTCGTGTGTCAGGTACGTGTGCTCCTTGCGCTTCTTCCTTGGTAGGTTCACGTCTCGCGCCGGGTTCGTGAGAATCCGCCGGTCCTTCACCGCCACATCGAGGATGCCAGCGAGCACGCCGTAGTTGCGGATAACCGTGGTCGCGCTCTTCTCCGCAGACATGCGCGTCACCCATGACTGCACCACGCTGTGCTTCACCTCGGAGACTCGCGTCTTCCCCCAGCTTGGCTCGACGTGCAACCGCCATGCGATCTCGAGAGGGCGGTATGACGACGGCTTCAGGTGGGCTTGGTTGCCGAGCCAGACTGGCCCCAACATGCCGATGGTCTCGCGGGCGTCCTCGGGACGGACGAACTCTCCGCGTGCCTTCGACACCTCGACAGAGGCAAGGAACAGTTCAGCGTCGCGCTTCGTCTTGAAGCCTCGCTTGTCGGTCTGCTTCCGCTCAGGCGTGCGGTAGCGAACTCGGTACCTCTTGCCCTTCGCTGTGTCGTACGGGGCGATGCTTCCCATGGCTAGTCGTCCGCCCGATACTCCGCTAGATCGACGCCTAGGTCGCGAAGGCGGCGCAGAACTCGTGCCTGATCATCATGCGCTTGATCGACGGCGGCGCGATCTATCTCGCCGTCCTCCAACTGTTGTTCCCTCGATGTCAGGCGATTCTTCGAGGCCTCGTACTCTTCCACGGCGATCAAGAGGCTTTGAGCGTATCCACGCCCCGGACCCGTGGCGTCACGCAGCGGTGACACGTACTGCTTAGCCATGAACCAGTCCACGAGATCACTAGACCGGACGGATTCGAGTAGATCATCGCCAGCGATGACCGCCAGCATTCGATTCGGTTCTTCGACGGGTAGCGCCAGAACTACGGGAGGCACGTCTAAAGCCCAAGAGAGCGCCAGGAGCTGGTCGACAGTCACGTCTGTCTTCCGCCCGTTCTCGATGTTCGCGATCACCCCCCGGGACATTTCGCCGCCCAGCTTGTCACTGAGCTCGCGCGCGCTGAGGCCGGCCATCTTCCTGTAGCGGGCGACTCGCGCACCGATGTCGTGGGATGGGCGTTGGGTCATAGAGGTCACTCTAGCGCCTCCGGGACACGTTGTGTGTCTCAGGGGCGCAAGTTGGGTCACGACGTGTTATCGTTCTTGCAGACGCAAGTTGTGTCCCTCAGGAGCAGGAGGTGTCGCATGGGAGCGACGACCGAAGTACCCGACCGCTACATGACTGCAGCGGAAGTCTGCGGCTTGATCCCCGGGATGACTCCCGGCCGGCTGAAGCAAATGAGGTACATGGGCACTGGCCCTGAATACCTTGCCCCAACGCCGCGGACGATCGTTTACTCAGAACGTCGGGTTCGTGAGTGGATCGAAGCATCCGCGCGGATGAGCACCCGGGAGGCCGGATGACTCACACACGAGAAGAGGCCCTGCTGGACCAAGGTCGCGGGGTTCTCCCACATCGGGATCCGACCTTCGATGCAGTTGTGCGTGCGATCGAAGGTGGTGGCCAGCCGGTCGACTGGAAGCTCACCGGCCCGCTGATGGTTCGTCGGCATGATCCGGACCCCGCGTCACGCGGCGGCCTCGATCGCAGCCGGGAGTGGCTGCGGATGCCGTCGGTGTCCGACAAGCCACTCCAGCTGAACCTCGAACCTGAGGTGGCAGCCGAGGTGCTGCGCTACCTCAACCGAATAGCAGAACGTCGCCCGTCTAGGTCCGGCAAGACCATGACGTATGGCATGAAGAAGGGCCCGGCGGCAACCGGGCCCCAGTCCAACCAGTAACCATCACGAAACCGAAGGACGAAGACATTGTCTCTCAACAACATGATCATCTCACGCCCCTCTGACATTCATGCAAGCGCCCCTTCGGGGGACGCAGTGGCTGCTCGAGTCGGTACCGCGACGCTCGAGATGGAGGGCTGGCACCACAAGCAGTGGAAGCAGCCCGACCCCAACGGTCTCTACAGGGTCATCACGACGCATCGCCGGTACGAGGGCAACCGCGAAGAGATCACCGCGATGCCCGACGCCACAACGTGGGGCCACCTGACGCCGGTTGAGTACCAGTTGCACACGACTCCGGGGTACCAGTGGGGCGACTACCCGCAAGATGAAGTGACCAGCCGCCCGAACGAGTTCGTCATGACGTACGTCGGCTTGTACAAGCTCGTCGGCTACTCCTTCGACCCGGGGAAAGGGATCATCACCGGGAAGTTCGAGCGAGTCGAGGGGGACGCCTGATGGACGACGTGATCAAGCTCGTCGACGTCGAGACGACTTCGACTGGACGCGCCGAAGTGATCATCGACGCTCAGCCGAGCCAGTTTAGCGACGGCTACTCGCTCATCCTGACGCCTTCCGAAGCGCTGCGATTGGCTCACGCCATCGTTGCTCGCGTCTCGGACTCGCGGACACAGCCGCTCGCCGTCCCCATGGTGGTCCCGACCCTGCAGGTGGCTGCCTGATGCCGGCGGGGAAGACGACGGTCGACGGATTCGCGGTGCTCGCCATCAACGGCGTCGTGGGACTGCGTGCCGAACGTCCCCTGACGGAGCTAGCTGGGGACCAGGCACGACGCCTGGCTATCTGCCTGCTCGAAGCCGCACAAGACGCCGAACGTCCGGAGCCGCCCGAGTGGCCGTAAGCCAGTCCGGCACCAGGAAGCCCCCAGATCCTCGACAGAACGAGGACGAGGGGGCTTTCTCATACCCGGACACCATCGAGCTCTCTCCGGCCGCAGAGCGGTACATGCACCAGCTGGCGATCGATCTCACAGCTGGCGTCGTCGAGCTCAGGCAGCTGCCGCCCTCGCTTCGGCAGTTCTACGTCTTCGCCTTCGAGCAGGGGAGCTCGTCACGGCAACCCGAAGTCGACCGAGCGAACCACGACGCAGACCGGCTGTACGCCGAAGTGTGCCGACGCCAGCCATCGCGTGACCACGAGGCCACAAACGCCTTCCTCGAGGCGCAGAAGCATCGCGGCGCTGAAGCCGCAGCCAAACGAGCGGCCGCAATCCGCGCCCAGATCTACTCCGGACAGGAGACCCAATGACCCGACCCCCAACTACCTTCGATGCCCGCTGGCTGATGGCGCAGGACTTTCCACCCACTCAGTACGTCGTCCCCGGAATCATCCCCGAAGGCATGACCCTGCTCGTCGCAGCGCCGAAGATCGGCAAGAGCTGGCTAGTGCTCGGACTGGCGCTCTCGCTCCACGTTGGCGAGAAAGCACTTGGCGGTGTACCTACGGGCGCGCCCCGCCCCGTCTTGTACCTCGCACTCGAAGACGGTCCCCGCCGCCTGCAGCAGCGCATTCGCACGCTCAACCCTGAGGTGGTTACCCCGCGGCTCGAGTTCGTCACAGCGCTCGAAGGCGGTCAGGTGATCCCTGCGATCAAGGAGTTCATCTCCCGCAACATCGACCAGAACCCCGTCGTCATCCTCGACACCCTCGGGAAGGTACTTCCGAGTACCGCAGCAACGAAGTCGCAGTACGCCGCGGACTACGAGTTCCTCGGCGCGCTCAAGGCCACCACGGACGCGGAACCGGGCTCGTCCCTCATCATCGTCCACCACACCCGCAAGAGCGGCGGAGAGGACTTCCTGGACGCTGTGAGCGGCACCCAGGGCATCGCAGGAGCTGCCGACACCGTGCTCGTGCTGCGCCGTGAGCGCCAGGAGCAGAGTGCGACGCTGCATGTCACCTCTCGCGATGCGAAAGAGGGCGAGTACGCACTGCTGCTGTCCGACTCGGGTGCCTGGGCACTCAACGGCGGAGGGTTGGAAGCTGCCCGTGCTGCTGCTGACGCGATCAAGGTGTCCACGGGAGTTGGGGATCGGATGGCCGACATCATCGGCGTCATCTACCAGGCCGAAGCCCCCGTCTCTCGCCAAGAGATTCAGCACCTGCTGCCGACGATCCCGGTTGCTCAGCTCGACGTCTACCTCAAGCGCGCGGTCGACGCGAAGCGCATCTTGAAGCCATCACGGGGCCTCTATGGCCCTGTTAGTTCCGTTAGATCTGTTAGTTCCGACGACGGTTCTAACACTCCTAACGCTTCTAACACCCCCTACGAGGGCGACATGTTCGAGGGCGTGGCATGAACCCGATCACCGTCGCCTGCCCCGACTGCTCCGCCGCTGCAGTCATCGACATCTCCGGCCCCGGCATCAGCCATGCCGTCCTCGAGCACGACCCCACGTGCCCGCGACTCAACCACCCAGCCTTCGGGCTGCACTACGACCGTTAGGACAAACGATGACCAACGACAGCAAGAGTTGGGTTGACACCTACCTCAGCGAACTTGAAGCGGCGGGCAACCGGGCACTCGCCGGTCAGCTCTACGAAGACGAGGACGGCAGCCCCAGCAGCGTCGCCGGCATGGGATCCATCGGCCTCGCAGCGTTCACGCTCGCCACCGAGCTCGCCGCTACGTCGGACAACCCACCCGAGCTCAGCGCCATCGTCTCCAAGCACAAATGGCACGTGGACCACACACTCGGTTCCGACGCTTGGCCCGACGTCCTCTTCGGAGTCACCCTGCACCTCACCGTCCTGTACCTCGAGCCCGCGTACAAGATCACCGACGCGAGCGACTTCGACATGCGGTCCGCCGCTCGTGCGTGGTGGGGCATGCTCAAGGGAGCTTCGGAAGACGCCGACCGTGACGCGTGAACTGGAGATAGCGGCGACCCCACCAGGTCTGCTGAAGGCGCTGGCGAAGCGCAAACCCTTCCGCTCGGGCCTGCGCTTCTGGGTCGTTATTCGCAGCCAACTCATCGTTGTCCTGCTGGACAAGAGCGAAGAGGAAGACAGCGGTCACTGCCAGGTCGAGGATAAAAGCGATCCAGGCCACGCCTTCCCACGGGGCGACCAGCTCTCCGTAATAAACCCCGTTCACCGCAACAACGAGTCCGGCGAAAGAGCAGACGAGCGATCCTGCAGGAAGCAGCAAGAAGCCCCTGCGGCGTCGAAAGTTGGCGCGAAGAGAGCGGCCCTCAAGCGGGACCACCAAAAGCAGGACAGAGAACACCCCAACGAGGGCGGCGGAAGTATCAGGATTCACGTTAACCGTTATCGGCCAGAGCTCGTCGACAGTAAGGCGGACTCATGATCCGCCAGGCGCGGGAGATGGTGCACGGCGTGGACGGAGCTGTAGTGCTCGTGACTGGGCGGGCTGCCGCTTGGTTGCTTCGATACGCGGAACTAGATCGTTACCACGCAAATCACCGCGGCGAAAATCCAGAAATCGATCAGACGTTGATTGCGCTGAAGGTCGCAGCACTGTCTTGGCGCGAGTCCGCCACCGGAACTAAGAATGCGACGGATGCGGAACTGCCTCCACAATTGGAATGGCTCAGCACGAAGCAGGCAGCTGATGCCCTCGCGATAACAGACCGAGCGATCCGTAAGGCCATCCGCGAGAACCGCCTACAAGCGAATACCGTCGGTCACGCGTACCGAATCAACCGAGAACAACTCGCGCACTTCAAAGCACGAAAGGGAACACCATGAGCCTTGACGCACTCGACGCCCAGCTCGACGACCTGCGCGAGCAGGCATCACGCCTCCAGAAGTACACGCAGCAGCAGAAGAAGGACATTGCCGCGAACGTCACTCTGTCCGAGGAAGGCAAGCGGCACCAGACGGAAGAGGTTGTGGCCGGCGCTCGCAGCCGTGCGAACGCCCTCCGCGACAAGGAGGTTCAGCTGGTGAAGAACCACCTCCGCAGCCTCGAGACGCAGCTCGACGCCAAGATTGGCTCCGGCCCAACCGACCTGATCGCCTTCCGAGACGCACAGGAGCGAGCCGACCGACTGGACGACGCCGACGATGCTGCACGGCTCATGGGCCTCGCCATTCGGAGCAACGACCGAACCCTCGCCCACGCACTCTTCCGCAAGTCCATCGACAAGGGGTGGAACGGCGTGGCCCAGCAGTTCACCGCCGAGCACCCTGACGCTGCGACGACCGCGAAGGAGATCCAGATCCTCGCGCAGCATCTCAACGAGTCGTTCAGCCGCACGATGGCGTACATGGTCTGAACTCCGCCGAAGATGCCCTCAGTGCTCCCAACGCGACTCCCACAGTGAGCGCTGAGGGTGGGCGGAGGCCCCCTCAGCGCCGCCAGGAATCCCTCCGGGGCTAGGTGACTTCTGTCCGTGGCAGTTTTTCCACGATGCCCGAGCCGCGCCAGCGTTTCGCACTCTTACATGCAGACCATCGGCTCGAGCATCGACGGGGTGGCTCCTTCATTCTTCCCGGTATAGCGCCATAATTGATGACAGATGCGCTTCGCCAGTGGGTGTAAGCCTCCAGTACGCATCATGGTCATTTATCGGCCGTTCTCGAACACCAAGTTCGATATAGCCGAGAGCTCGAAACTGCCGGACTATTTGCTGCCAGCTCTCCTGGGTGAGCGTGACCTCCTCATGGGCGTCCCAGTCAATCTCACCGAATCGAATGCAAATGGCCCAACGCAATGTCGAGTCTGAGGCTTCTGTAAGCAGGCGATCACCGACAGCGATGAGGATGTCATCCCAGGTAGCGTCCCGCTCGAATATATCCCCGGGCTCGTTCGAACCGAACCGTGAAAGCATCTTGATGGAGTACGTGTCGCTGCCTTGCTTGAGAGTGCGCCCGTCACCCGCCACGGGTATCAACATTCCCTCGCGTTTCGCGGCACGGAGGTTGCGCAATTCGGTTTCGATCTCGGGGGTTAGTGCATGCCCGCCCCTTACCCAGCCAGGTTGGGGGTTGGTTTGAAACTCCTGGGTAAGTGACCGGGATACCACTGCTCCAAGTTGATCGGCATTTGTCCACTTCTTGATGTGCTTGCCTTGCACCTTCTCACGAAATACCTGTAGGCGTTCGCGAGCTTCTTGGTCCAGTTCCGTCTTGCCTGCTGGAATGTCGTCAGGGTTGCCGTGAATGAAACCGAGAACCGGAATGCCTATGGATTTCGCCAGGTCGTACTCCTTTTCCGTGTAGCTGATTCCTTCCTCTGTCGTCGAACCGTATCGACCTCCGACTATCACTATGTAATAGTCGCAGGTGCGAAGTATGCGCTCGATGATGTCCCACTGTTGGGCGTCGGAGGATGGAAAAAGCTCCATGCCCGCCGGCATGCAGTTGAGTTCCAGCAATGCCTGCATCACCTCCCGTCGTTCTTCGATGAGGTCGGTGAACGTGGAGCTCACGAAGACTCGATATAGGCGATCCATGGGTTGATCCTGTCGCTTCCGCGGCCACTCGGCAAGGCCCACGCCGCACGACTTTGGATGGTTCCGAGCTTGCCCCATCTCAACAACACGTTCCGCTGGGAACGCTGGAGAGAGTTGCTTGTGGCGTCGGCGCGGCGGCTAGGCCGCTTGTGCTCGCAGCTCATGCTCGGATTTCACCTGGGGGTCGGGGCAGGCCCTGGGTGCAGTTCGGGGAATAACTGAATATTGCGTCGCAAGTGGCTCCCGCGAAGTTTAGAGATGATCTTTTTGTCCTCTTCCAAGGTAGAATTGACCTGTAAGTAAGCCCGCCGGAAACCACCCGGGCGTGAACGAGATGAGAAGTCTCGGCGCGCTCGGGTCTCCGGCGGGTTTCTTTTGTGCGCCTTGATTCTCCGGTTGGAGATGAAGGAATGGTCGAAAGGAACACGAGCGTAACGCTGACCGCTCAGGTTGCCGGCTACGTGCAGGGGTTCGCACAAGCGGAAGCTGCGAACCGCAAGGTCTCGAAGTCCGCTGAGGACGCCAAGCAGCGCTTTGAGCAGCAGAACCAGGCGATGGAGCAGGTTGGCCGGGGTCTGACGGCCTTCAGCGCCGTTGCACTTGCTGCGGTGGGTATTGCGGTGGCGAAGTACACCGAGTTCGACAAGCAAATGTCGGCGGTGCAGGCGGCGACGCATGAGACCGCCGAGAACATGAACCTGCTGCGCGACGCGGCTATCGACGCTGGTGGCGCTACGGCGTTCTCCGCAACTGAGGCCGGCGAGGCGATCGAGGAACTGGCCAAGGCCGGTGTCACGACGACTGATGTTCTCGGTGGTGGACTGAAGGGCTCACTGGATCTTGCTGCTGCTGGCGCTCTGGGGGTCGGTGAGGCTGCTGAGACTGCTGCTACGGCGATGACGCAGTTCGGCCTCAAGGGCGGCGAGGTGCCGCACGTGGCCGACCTGCTCGCTGCCGGCGCGGGCAAGGCGCAGGGTTCCGTCCACGATCTCGGTGAGGCGCTGAACCAGGCTGGTCTGGTCGCGAACCAGACGGGTCTGTCGATCGAGGAAACCACCGGTGGGCTGGCTGCGTTCGCGTCTGCCGGCCTGACTGGTTCCGACGCGGGCACGTCGTTCAAGTCGATGCTGCAGGCGTTGACTCCGAACTCGAAGCAGGCCGCTGATGTGATGGATCAGCTTGGCATCAGCGCGTACGACTCGCAGGGCAACTTCATTGGTCTTGCGCAGTACGCGGGGGTTCTGCAGGACGCACTGAAGGGCATGTCTGTTGAGCAGCAGAACGCTGCCCTCAAGACGATCTTCGGCGCGGATGCTG
The DNA here is from genome assembly GCF_000686685.1 of Curtobacterium sp. UNCCL17. Taxonomy (NCBI): domain Bacteria; kingdom Bacillati; phylum Actinomycetota; class Actinomycetes; order Micrococcales; family Microbacteriaceae; genus Curtobacterium; species Curtobacterium sp. UNCCL17. The sequence continues at coordinate 211,919 of NZ_KK366001.1, forward strand.
TGCGTGCTGCGTCGGTCCTGTTCGAGCAGGGGCAGTCGGGCGTGCAGGGGTGGATCAACAAGGTCAACGACTCCGGGTACGCCGCCGAGACCGCTGCGATCATGCAGGACAACCTCGCCGGTGACCTCGAGAAGCTGGGCGGTGCGTTCGATACTGCTGCGATCAAGGCTGGTGCCGCTGCTGATGGCACGCTGCGTCCGCTGGTGCAGCTGGTGACGAGCATGGTGGATGCGTTCTCGGACGCTCCGCCGATCGTCCAGTCCACGGCGCTGACCCTGACGGCGATCGCTGGCGCTGCGGCGCTTGCTGCGGGCGGCTTCCTGCTGGCGATTCCGAAGATCGCTGAGTTCAAGCTGGCGCTCGACACGCTGCAGGGGTCGTCGATCCCTGCGGTGTCGAAGGGCGTCGAGTCGGTCCGTGGGGCTGTCACACGCTCCGGTGCCGCCATGAAGGCAGTGGCGACCTTCCTGACCGGCCCGTGGGGCGTCGCTCTGGCCGCAGCGACGGTAGGCGTGGACCTGCTGAGCAAGTACATCGAGTCGCTGCAGGCCAGCTCGGACGAGCTCACCAACAGCCTCGTCACGGCCAAGGACGCATCGGATGTCTTCGAGACGGCTGCTCAGGGCAAGGGCTTCAAGTACTGGACGGCCGACGTCGCTGGGCAGCTGAAGGATCTGCCGGCGGTGCTCGACAACATCGAGGAACGCAACAAGAACGTCATGGCCCGCTTCAACTCGGATTACTTCGGTGCGACCGATGCCATCAAGGACGTCGGTGAGCAGCTTGGTGTGCTGGCGGCAACCGACCTCCCGACTGCACAGCACGCGTTCTCCCTGCTCGCTGCGGAGACTGACGGTTCCAAGGGCCAGCTCGAGACCCTGCTGAACGCGATGCCTGCCTACAAGAAGGCTCTGACCGAGCAGGCGACCGCGCTGGGCGAGTCGGACAGCATGCACAACCTGCTCAAGCTAGCCCAGGAAGACTCCGCGACGGTCGCCAAGGAAACCGGCGATGCGTACCTGGAAGAGCAGGACAAGGTTGAGCAGCTGACCGATCAGCTGAACCAGCTGCTTGAGTCGTTCAATGACGTCAATGGCGCGAACCAGGACGCGGTGTCGTCGAACGCCGACTATCAGGCTGGCCTTGCCGGTATTTCCGAAGAGGTTGAGCGGCAGAAGGAAGCGTACGAAGAGTCGCACAAGACTCTCGACGGTTTCAAGTTGTCGCTGGATCAGAGCACGGAGTCGGGTTCCGCGAACGCGTCCATGCTGTCCGATGTGGCTGGTAAGGCGCAGGAGGCGGCTAAGGCGCAGTTCCAGGTGGATTCGTCCACAATGTCGTCGAAGGATGCTGCGGATAAGTACATCGCGACGCTGCGTGATCAGCGAGCGAAGTTCATCGAGTCCGCTACGGCGGCGGGGTTCAACAAGGCTGAGGTGAAGAAGCTCGCCGATCAGGTGTTCGCTTTGCCGTCGTCGAAGGACATCAAGATCCTGGCGGAAACGTCGGATGCGCAGAACAAGATCAACAACCTGATCACGTTGAACAATGGGCGCGTGGTTCGCATTTCGGTGCAGGCCACGAACGACAGCCCGGCGTCGTCGTGGACTGGTGGTGTGACGAAGGCTGACGGTGGCCTGGTCGACTACTACGCCGACGGCGGCATGCGCGAGAACCACCTTGCGGAGATTGCTCCTGCGGGTGCGTGGCGGGTGTGGGCTGAACCGGAAACAGGCGGTGAAGCGTACATCCCGCTCGCGCCGTCGAAACGTGCCCGTTCGTTGGCGGTGTGGGAAGAGACGGGTAAGCGGCTGCAGGCGTTCGCGTCAGGTGGGTTCAACATCCCGACCACGCAGCCGGCGGCTCCTTACTTCTCAATGCCGGTGCAGGCGTCTGGTTATGACGGGCCGCAGTCGGTCGCGTTCTCCTTCCCGTCGTCTGGGAATCAGCAGAAGGACATGGATGAAGCGGTGTTCCTGCTGCGTACGAAGATTCGAGGGGGTCGCTAGGGGAGATCAGAGCGGGGGCAGTCACACGGTTGCCCCCGTTCCGGGGCCGCGGCGTCCACCCGGGTCGACCTAGAGTCATGCTCATCATGGATCAGTCACGCTTGCAACGCATCCGCCGCTCACCCCACCTACTGGCGATCGCGGTTGGCATCGCGGGTCTGCTGCTCGCGGGCGGGCTCGCGGCAGGTTGGAGCAGCCAGGCAAGCAGCACAAGCCGCGAACTCGAAGCGACCCAGGAGCGGCTACAGGACGCCAACTCCTTGCTCGAGCGCTATCGCGACAACGAGCGCGCATCCATCGATGAACAGAACGCTGCCGCAGCGGAGCAGAAGAAGGCGCAAGACAAGCAGGACGAGCTGCAAGAGAAGATAGACGCAGTCGACGAGCAGCAGAAGACTCTCGATGCTCGGCAGCAGAAGGTCGAGGCATCTGAAATGGTCGACGGCGTGCACCTCGTAGGAACTGACACCGCGCCTGGCGTCTACTCGCTGACGGACTCTTCCGACTGCTACTACGTGTGGAAGACCGGTACCGGGTCGGACGCCGACATCGTGGACAACAACATCGTGAGCGGACCCGCGACCGTTACGCTGCTGGCCGGCGAGGTCTTCGAGACCAACGGTTGCGGTGCCTGGACGAAGGTCGGCTGATGGCTGATCCCATGGTTGCCGCCTTGACAGCGATCGCTCCGCCGGCCCTAGCGATCGTCGGTCGGTTCCTGCTCGCGAACCGAGAGCCTGCGCGACTTAAGCGAATGAAACGGCACAGCGATCTACTCGAGCATCTGCCAGAAACAGCGAAGGGTCACATGGCGCGATTGGTCGACTCGGAAGCCGAAGCTTATGCGGACGATCAAATTTTTCGCATGCGGAGGAAGCTAGACGGTGGCACGCTCGCCGCGCTCATCCTCGTGGGCGTCCTCACCGCTGGCGTGATTGTTGCCGGCTTTTCGCTGGCAGGATTGTGGGGATGGTGGATACACTTCGTGACCGGCCTGATCGCCCTGTTCGGCCTCCTGCTGATGATCGCTGGGCGGGGTCAGGTGTGGAAGCTTCCGGACGAATAGCCGGATAAGTAGTAGCCCCGCGGTCGGGTCACCTCGGCTACTACGGGAAAGGGGCCTGCTCAGAGGCCCCTAACTCGATCAACGGTGCGCAGCGCAGCGTCCCAGTCAAGCGGAGCCCCGGGAGCGCTTGCGTGGAACTTGACACGGCCACGTGCAGCACGCTCCGTGTCCGCGAACAGGGCGTTCCCGAGGCCAGCGACGATCAGACCGAGCTCGTCCTGCAGCAGCCTGTAGGCAGTGATGTCCTCGTGTCCTCCAAGTCGGACCGCGAGCTTGTCGATGCGAGCTTTTGAGCCTTCGAGAACAGAGTGATCGATGGATTCGCTGTGATCGAGTGCCCACTCCTGGAGCGCAGACAAGAGAGCGGACGATTCCTCGAAGGCCCCTGCCGAAGTGTCGCTCACGCGGGTGTAACGGTTCGCGGCCATCTCAACCAGGCCTTCTGACACGAGTCGGCTGATGGCCTCTCTAACGGGAGTGCGGGACACCCCCAACCAGTCGGTCAACTCGACGTCGTTCAGTCGCTCACCGGGCACAAGGGTGCCGTCTTGGATGGCACTCACCAGCTTGGCGTAGACGACATCACGGAGAAGCGTTCGTGGCTCGGGGGCGACTGAAGACTTGGGGACCGGCATGTGCCCATCGTATCCCGGATATCAGGATTGCGGCGCTGGCTCGCCGGTGGCATCGCATCCGATAGGGTAGCTCGAGCGTGAAACGTGTGACATTTGCCATCCGCAGCACGACATGTCGACACGCCGCTTGTCCCCCAAACGGGGGGTATTGCGCGGTGGCAATTGTCGCCGCCTGCCGTGTAGCTTGCTATACATAAACACCGGCTCCTCTGTTTGCCACCGACGCTATGTCAACGGTATATCAAGGGTCGGTTTTCTTTTTTCCGGGGGACTCGAAAGTTGACTGAGGTCAAGCCTCATCTTTCGTACGAAGAGCAGCTCGCAAAGATGCGAGATCGTGGCCTAGCGTACAAAGATCATTTGCCCGCTATTCAGGCATTGAAGCGCATTGGCTATTATCGCCTGTCCGCTTACACGTTCCCATTCCGGATCATGGACGACTCGAAGTCGCCGCCGGAGTTGCGAGACGAGTTCGAACGGGAGGCTACGCTCGAGGATGCACTCCAGATCTACTCGTTCGACGAGAAGCTACGAACCATTCTCCTCGAAGGCCTGAACGCTATCGAGGTCGGCCTGGCGGTCCAGGTGGGGTACACGTTGGGAAAACGAGACCCCTTGGGCCATGAAGGCACCGAGCATTTGAACGAGTTTCTGTGCAATGAGGTGGTCAAGCCGGACGCGGATGGTCAAGCGCTCACTCGCTACGAAGCCTGGAAGAAGCGTTACGACAAGCTTCGGAGTGATGCGAAAGATGAAGAGTACGTTCGTCATCACGACTTGCAGTACGACGGCCACCTTCCGGTCTGGGTTGCTACGGAGTTCATGGACTTTGGCTGCTTGTTGCGTCTGTTTGACCTAATGCGCAGCGATGATCAGAAGCGAATCGCTGTCGCATTCGGCGTGAAGCGGGAGGGTTATGCTTTCCTCTATCGCTGGCTGAAGGCCCTCAATATCCTTCGTAACCACTGCGCTCACAGCAATAGGGTGTGGAATCGAACGACTGTCAACGCTCCTTCGAAGTTCCCCAACGCGCTGGTGGGGGACAGGCTGCACCACCTCAATTCCATCGAGAATCCGAAAAGGCTTCGGGTTTATGTGTTGGGGGCCTTGATTGCTTACCTGGTGACGAAAGTGAATCCCTCGTCGAACTGGCCTCGTTCTTTCGCGACGCAGGCAAAAAAGTTGAAGTCGGTGCGGGGTAGGACTGTTATAACCGAGATGGGCTTTCCGGAAGGCTGGGAGAGCTTGGATCTTTGGAACTGGGATCCAAGCGCCAAGTAGGAAGACCATTGGCCCGAAGCGGGCCGTGCATCAGCGGTACCGAGGCGACTCCTGCGACAGTGATCGCAGCCACCGCAGGCCTTCTTCCTGCGTGATGATCGGCTTCCGTCCGGCTCGTGTCGGGTACGAAGGCAGAAGGTCCCCGTTGTCCATCGCCTTGCGGATCGTGTCCACTGACAGGTCGACGGCTTTGGCGAAGTTGGGGATCGAGTAGGCGAGTCGATCGGTGCAGGATGGCTCGAGCTCGTGCATGTGTGCATGGTCCTCCGCGCCGAGTCATAGCGCCATAGTCAAATTTGACGTATTAGGCCCAGATCTGGTGGGTCACGAGCAGCCTCCCAGACGTCAAAGACACTCCCGACCCCTTAGGCGTGCGCAGCGGTGATCGAGCGGTCACGTAACTTGCGCGGCATGGATGAGCAAGCGTTGACGGTCGCCGAGCTCGCAGCATGGCTGCAGATCTCCGAGTGGAAGGCGCGGGAACTGGGGAAGGATCCCCTGTTCCCGTCCTTCCGCAACGGCAACCAGCACCGCTTCTGGCCCTCCGAGGTCAAAGCCTGGACTCAGCAGCCACGGGATCCGTGGAAGCAGTCGGCCCGTTCCCTGGGCCGCAAGCGCAACCGGTAGCCCCCTTCGAGGGGGCAGACGCCCCTGCGCCGCGGTTGCTAGCGTCCGCGCATGTCAAGCTTTCTGATTACCTACGACCTCAGAGCCCCAGGCCGAGACTACGATCCGGTCTACGCCTACTTGAAAGGCTTCGGAACGCGGTGGCGGCCGCTTGAGAGCGTGTTGGTTATTGCGACTGACGAGAAGACCGCGGCTACGATTCGCAACGACCTCGTCAAACTGGTCGACTCCAACGACCAGGTTCTCGTGATCCAGGTGGACCACTCGAACGCCGCGTGGACCGGCTTCACGGATCAACAGAATCAGTGGCTGAAGGATCGGTTGGCTTAGCCATCGTGCCCACAAACTGCCCACAACCTGCTTGTACTGGGGGAACCTGAATTGGTCGGTGTGAACCCAAGATGACCGTAAACACGGGTGCATGCGACGGCTACAAGCGGCAGCGCGGACGCGGGCTGGGTTCGAATCCCACACCCTCCGCGGCGGCCGTTCGGAGTCCGAACAGCCCAAGAACGTGCTAGCGATCCACCACTGTTCGCGGCTGCGCTGCGATTGCTTGCACCTTGGTCCAGGGACCCTCGGTAGGAGCTCCTGCCAACGTCTTCCTCCAACGATGAGCAGCTGCCCGTGCTGACTCATCGATGCGCAGCGAGTCCAGTCGAGCGCGGACTCCCCGCCAATCGGGTCGGACGGTGCCCGCATCGTGTGCCGCCCACGACGTCTCACCGCTGGTCTCGATGACTTGAGCAAGCCCGAGGCGCCGGAGGGCGTGCGCATTCGCCAACCGCTCGGGGCTTCCCCCAGGCAGGACAACCCCGGTGAGGCCGAACTGAAGGAGCAGCAAAGTTGTGCCGTGGCCGCCGTGAAAGACCACGCTGTCGCACGAAGCAAGTACATCGTCGGAGGCCAGCTCCAAGCAATCGACACCGATCGCACGTAACGTCCGCGCCAGCCGCGTCGGGGGCGTTCGCCCCCACGCCACGGACAGTGACGGGCCGAGATCAGCGAAAGCGCCAAGAAAGGCGTCCACGTCGTCGGACTCGGGAACGACGCCGTAGAAGAGCGTTCGATGGCCGTCTGGCGACGTTGGACCAGAAGGCGTCTGTCGACCCGTCAACGGTCCGAGGTACGTGACCTTCCCCCTGAAGCCCTTCGGTACCTGATCGATCTGCGGCACACTCGGAACACCAACGCCGCCTACTGCCAAGAGTTCACGGCCGTCGACGAGTCGCCCTGCGCCGAGTGAATCCGCCATGTCTGTCCAGATCTGCTCGGACGCTCGCCCGGCGTACCGGTGCCCGGGAAGATGCAGCGATTGGAGCACGGACGTCACGGGTATGCCGAACCGCGCCGCGGCCGATCCCACTGATGGGCGACCGTCGTGCACCGCGAGGTTTGCGTTGAACGCTCGCAGCGTGCTCGCGTCCCATTCGACTGACAAGGAAAAGTACGCCGGGTCGGTCCAGCGGTCCCAATAACCGGCCGAGATGAGACCCTCTGGGTACACGACGGGATGCACACCGGACCGTGCGACGAGATCGACGTGCTTCTGAGTCGAGACCGCCATCGCGCACGAATGGCCGGCTTCGTTTGCTTCACGCGCGATATGCAGAAGTCGGCCGACGTGCCCGTTCCCGCCACCCCAAGGGAAGAATAACACCCGCAAGGGAATCCCTCCGTTCCTCGATTCGTCGAGAACTGATTCGATGCGAACCGGAGCTCATGCTAGCGTGCCCTGATGGGGGTACGTTGTGGTACCTTCACTGACCACGAGGGGGACTCAATGGCGAGTATGAAAAAAATTGCGGTGATCGGGGTTGGTGAGCAGGCCTGGACGAATCTCGTGCCCAGCCTCGCGACCATACCGAACGTGCGTATCGATTGGGTCTGTGACACCGACCCGGTCGCGCGCTCCCGAGCTGCGGAGAAGTTGAAAGCAGTTCAATTCGGATCAGTTGAAGAGCTCCTCGGCTCAGTTACACCGGATGCACTGATCGTCGCGTCGACTCCGACAGTGCACCAGCGTGTTCTGGAAATGGCTATCCCGCGCGGGATCCCGACGTTCGTCGAGAAGCCTCCTACGTTGACGACGAGTGGCCTTCAACAACTCCTGCGGCTGAATCGCACGTCGGGCACGCCTACCCGGGTGGGGCTCAACTTCAGCTACTCCGAGCCAGTGCAGATAGCGCTCCAGGCCATGCAGGACGCGGCCTTTGGCAACCTGGCGTACATGCGTATCAACCATCTGAACAACAAACCCGACCAGCCGCTTTGGTTGCAGAACAATCACCGCCGGGATTTTCTTCTATCACAAGTGATCCATGCGTTGGGTGTCGTCTTCGAGGCTGGTGCGCCTGCGAGTGATGACGAGCATTTCACTGCGTACGACAGTCAGGTTGGGGTGCTCATGTCACTCAACAAACAGTTCGTGAGCCGACGATCTGGAAACCCCTTCACCTTTGAACTGGTCGCCTCGTCGTCCGCTCCGTTCTTCGATTGGAGTCTCCAAGCAATCTCTGACAACGGTTCGATGATCACGATCAACTCGCTGCTGGAGATCGAGATATCGACTCAAGGAGTCACTCATCCTCTCGGGGTCGGCCCGAAGTGGTGGCGAAGCAGCTGGCGACCGAGTCCGGTGTCGACCGGTCACAGGCGCAGTGGCTTCACTCTGCAGTTCGAATCTTTTCTGAACGACAAAACCTCGCATGCTCAAATGGCTCCGACTTTGGCTGCCTGTTTGCCGATGTACGAGTTGATGGACAGGATGGAGGCGGCGAATGTCCTTGAAGCTGCTTGAGAACCGGAACATCGACATCGATGAGCGAGACGTGTCGGCAGTCGTGGCGGCCGTACAGTCAGGAGCGCTCTCGGGAACCTCGCCCCTGGTTCGAGTCTATGAGACCGAGCTCGCTGAGTACTTCGGATCGGCGTTCGCGCTTGCTGTCTCGAGCGGTACGGCGGCATTGCAAGTCCTGCTCTATGCGTACGGCATCGGCCCGGGTGACGAGGTGATTCTTCCACCGACTGCTCCGGTGATGACGGTGCTTCCGATCATCGCTTCGGGGGCGTGCCCGGTGTTCGTGGACATCGCTGCGACGACGTTCGGCCTGGACCTGCGGGGCCTCGAGCTCGCGCGTTCCGCCCGCACTCGGCTGATTGTCACGGTGCCGATGTGGGGATATCCGACGAACGTCGAAGAGGTGCAAAGCCTTGCTTCTGACTGGGCGATTCCAGTGATCGAAGACGCTTCGCACGCGCACGGGACCGTTGAGGGGAACGGGCGACTGGCCGGCCGCACCAGCCATGCCAGTTTCTTCAGCACTCAGGAGCGAAAAATGGTGTCCACCGGAGAAGGAGGCTTCATCCTTACAGACGACGTCGACCTCGCGCGTCGTGTCCGGGAGATCCGTGACTTCGGGAAGATCGACCCTGCCCATCCGTCTCTTGCGGCTCTGGCGGGGACCTACGGGCACGCATTCGGGCTGAACTTCAGAACATCAGCGATCGCGGCGGCTCTGGGAAGGCAGCAATTGCTGAAGCTCGACCGCAAGATAGCGGCAAGGACGGCGAACGCGGCACGTCTCGCTGAGGCAGTTCGTCGTTTGCGCCACGACTACCGACCACGGCCTGTCGAGTCGGGAAGGCCGAATCACTACTCGTTGGTGGTCGAGGGGCCCCGTGGTTCCGACGCCACGGGCGTTGGCCGTGTCCTGCACAGTCGAGGCATCGTGTCAGACATCTTCCGATTCGGAGGCGTACCGCTGAACCGCATGCCGCTCTTCGCGGAGTACAGATCCGCTGACACGCCGAATGCGGAACGAGCTCTGGCCGAGTTTGTGACCCTCCCAACGCATGAGGGGTTGACCGAGTCGGACCTCGGCCGGATCGAGCGCGCGATTGAGGAGACGATGGGAACGTCAGCGTGAGCGTGATTGAGGGAATGTACGACTACCAGCGTCACGACACTGCTTCCGGATACGTGACCACGCCGGACCAGGTGCGGCTGTTGCTCGTCGCCCACCGCAAGCTGCGGCGGTGGTTACCTCCGGGAGGGCACGTCGAGGACGGCGAACTTGCACACGACGCAGTCCTCCGTGAGGTTCTTGAGGAGACCGGGGTCGAAGCAATTCACCCCGCAGTCCAGTGGGACCTGCAACTCGGAGGTGTTATTGACGTGCAACTGCCCGCACCGATCGCGGTATCCGCGCAGTTCATCGGACACGGCGACTCTCGAATCGGGAAACCGCATATTCACATCGATCACATCTTTCGGTTGTCCGTGAGAGAAGGCGCGGGTTTGACGACCACCGTCGACCTTGCAGAGGTGGAAGCGTGCGGCTGGTTCACGCGCGCCGAGATCCTCGAACAGATGGACGTCTTCGATGCCACCAGGGCATTCGCGAAGAGATTCATGGACGAGGAAGCGGGATGACGCGCACCGAGGTGTCGGTCGTCATCCCGACCTTCAACCGATCGAGGGAACTCTCCCAGACACTCGAGGCACTCGACAGGCAGACGTCGTCTTCGTTCGAGGTCGTCGTGGCTGACGATGGTTCAAAACACCCCGTTGTTGATGAAGTCGAGGGGACGTTCTCGTTCCCGATGACGCACGTTCGGCAGGAGCGTGACGGATTTCGACTGGCGGCGGCACGGAACCTGGGGGCGAGCGCAGCGAGCGGCGCGCTCCTCGTGTTCCTTGACTGCGGGACGTTGCCCGGACCGCGGTTGGTGGAGACATACCTTGCAGCAGCAGAGCGGGCATCGTCGGTTGACTTCGTTGCGATGGGGCCAACGTACGGGTATGACGTCGCGCCGCCGTACGCCTCCTACGTCGCAAGGGTCTTCTGCGACGCTGGCGCCGACTTCCAGCCGCATCGTTTCTTCGGTATCCCCGGCGTTGCGGACTACCGAGAGCTGGCCCTCGCAGCCGCAGTTCACCCTGCCGAAATCATGATGCCGTGGCGCTTGTTCTGGGGCCGTAACGTAGCGGTGGCTGCGACCGCCTTCTCCAATGTCGGCGGATTTGACGAGAACTTCAGGAGCTATGGAGTCGAGGACATCGATCTCGGATACCGTCTTCTTGCCTCCGGATGTCAGGTCAGGTGGGAACGGGCGGCCTGGGCTTTGGAGATTCCTGAAGTCGCTGATCTGAGCTCGACGCAAAAGGCGGCCGAGAACGATAGCAATCTCCGGGCGATGCAACGGAAGTACGACGATGTGTGGGTGGAGTTCTACCGCGCAGTCCGTCCCTCGGCCCGGAGCGAGCAAGTCGAAGGCGAGCTCCTCGAAGCGGAGCTTCGACGGATGACGCCGTGCGCTCCGTTACGACGCACGGAGCCCGGCCCGGAGCGGATTGTCTACTTCGGTGTCCCGGAGATTCCGATTGGCGCTGACGACGTGGTCCTTGACCCATGCGTCCACCGCAGCCGTTCGGAGCACGACCCCGGTCTCGTCTCGTCTCTCGGCATGGCGACTCTCTTCAACGAAGGTCAATTCGATCGGGCAGTCATAACGCAGCGGTTCAGACCACTCCTTGCCCATTGGTCTGAATTCGTGACCGCGGAGGCCTCACGACTCGCTCATCGAGTCGATCGGACAGGTAGCCGATGAGGCGCGGAGAGGGGGAACAAGGTCACGAGCAGGCACCTGCGCCAAGCCCATCGGGTCGCCCGGGATCTCGGCCCTACGAACTGGTTCTGCTCTTCAACGCGATGTTCGGAGGGCTCACGGCCGTCGGACTCCCACTCGCCTTGAACAGTGCAGGCCTCTCGAAGGCCGCCATAGCCGTGTTCTTCGTGTCCAATGCGTTCGTGGCAGTGTTCTACAACACTGTGCTCGTCCCGAGGATCCGCCGGGCGGGGTACCCGCGGCTGGCGTTGATCGGAACGCTCTGCTGTGTGCCGGTCGGGACTCTCCTCGTGGCGCGCTCGGCGGACCAGCCTGAGGTCCTCTACACCGGCGGAGTGCTCATGCTCTGCGTGAGTGCGGTCGTGCCCCAGATCTTCGGGCGAGCTGGAACTGCCCTGGGTGGAGAGATCACGACGACGATGGTCCTGCGGTTCAGGCGAGTGCTCATCGCGGGCTACATCGCCGGTCTCCTCCTGTACAGCGTCTGTGTAGCGCTGCACCTGGACCCTCTTCTCGTAGCGGCACTCGTCGCGAGCCTGTGCCTGACCGGACCGGTGTCCTCAGTGTTTCGAGGCAAGGTGGCTCCGTCGCCTAGGGCTTTGGGGGAGGCGACGCGCTCACCGCTTCGGCGTCCGCCAGCATTGGTGGTCTGCGCCGCGCTGGTCGTTGTCGCTCTACTCAAGTCGGTGGACACTCTTCGAGGGCTCTACCTTCCTTTGGTTGCGGCTTCCGGTGGTATCGAGCCGTCACTGATCTCGGCGAGTTTCATGGTCGGGTCACTGCTGGAGTTTGCGATGCTGCCGATTCTCGGCATGCTTATGCGACGGCAGGGATCTGCTCTCGCCTCCGTCGTCGTCGCTAGCGTTTCCATCGCCGTGTTCGTCCTGATGGCCTCATCGACCGGCATCTGGGCACTCTTCATCGTGCAAGCTCTCTACTCATTCGTCGGAGCCGGATTCCAGAGTGTCGGCCTGTTGCTGCTCTCTGACGTTCGAGGGTCGGATGCGGGGGCTGGGGCGAGCGCGTACATGGCGGTGACGCAGGTGGGGACGGTTCTCGGCGCATTGTTGCCCCTCGTGGTGCCGGGGTACTCCCCGGCAATCTTCTGGCTAGCTGCGGCGATGTCGTTTGGAGCGGCCGCACTCGGCTGGGTGGTGCACTCGAGATCTGGCGCATCGAGGTCGGTCTTCGGCAGTGTGAGCTGAATCGAGAGTGAGGAGACCTCGATCACCTGGGGGATCCACGATGCCTTCAAGAACTCACCTGGAGGCGGACCGATCGGAGGTCGTCGAGCACGTAAGCGGGCTCAGAGGACCGCCGTGCCACAGAGCCCTTGCCGCTACCGTGATGTAACGCACACCTCGCTGTCGTCCGGATGCAGTCCCCACAGGGGATGACGCCGACTGGCGGGATCTCTCTGCACAGACCGATTGGTGAACCTCCGCGATGGACACACGGTTGCGCCCACTCCGCCTCGACGACGCGGCCGTCCTGGCTGCGCTCATCACCGAGAACGCCGAGTTCCTGCGTCCGTGGGAACCGGCCCGAGCGCCGTCGTACTACACGGAGTCCGGGCAGCGGGACGTCATCACGCAGGCCCTCGCCGCGCAGCGGGCCGGCAACGCGGTGCCGTTTGTCATCGAGTCGACCGACGGGGAACTCCTCGGCCGGATCACGCTGAGCGGTGTCGCCCGCGGTGCGCTGCAGTCGTGCGCGATGGGCTACTGGATCCGCTCTGACCGCACGCGCCAGGGCCACGCATCCCGCGCCGTCCGCGCCGCTGCGGCCCACGCGTTCGACGTGCTCCGCCTGCACCGCGTGCAGGCCGAGACGCTGCCCGAGAACGTCGGCTCGCAGCGCGCGCTCGAGTCGGCGGGCTTCACCCGCTACGGCTTCGCGCCGGAGTACATCAAGATCGACGGGGTCTGGCGCGACCACGTCATGTTCCAGCTCCTCGCGCCGACGCCCGCCCCGTGATCGAGGTCGTCGAGTACCGACCGGCCTGGCCGGCGCGGTTCCGGCAGCTGCATGATGCGTACGCCGCCGCGCTCGACGACGCCGACGTGCCGTTCCGGAGCATCGAGCACGTGGGCAGCACCTCCGTGCCGGGCTTGGCGGCGAAACCCGTGCTCGACGTCGACGTCGTGGTGGACGCTGCCGACGTGCCGGCTGCGGTGGTGGCGATGGCGACGATCGGCTTCGAGCCGCGCGGTGAACTGGGGGTTCCGGGGCGGCAGGCGTTCCGGGCTCCGGAGCGCTTCGCCCCGACGAACACCTACGTCGTCGCGGCCGGGTCGCTCGCGCTGCGGAACCACCTGGCCGTCCGCGACGTGCTGCGTGCCGACCCGGTGCTCCGCGACGAGTACGCCGCCGTGAAACGCCGGGCAGCCACCGAGGCCGAGGACATCGACGACTACATCGAGCGGAAGAGCGAGGTGCTGGGCCGGATCTTGCGCGCCGGTGGCTTGGCCGACGACGAGCGCGCCGCCATCACCGCCACGAACCGTCGGATCACCGACCGCGGCGCGGGTGGCTGACGCGATCGGGGCGGGTGACGGTTCCGGTTCACGAACCCGGGTGTTCGTGAACCAGAACCGTCACCGTCCCGACGAGAACAGGTCTCAGGCGCTGGCGAGCATCGGGTAGAGCGCGGTGAGCGGGGCGCTCAGGCCGGCTCGGACGTCGCGGCTGACCTGGTCGGCGAGGACCTCGTGCTCGCCGGCCTCCACCGCGTCCCAGATCGAGCGGACGATGTCGGCGGGGTCGGACTTCTCGACGTCGAGGTCGGCGATCATGCCGGTGTCGGTGTAACCGAGGTGGGCGCCGACGACCTGGGTGCCCTGGGGGGCGAGCTCGAGGCGCAGGGAGTTCGTGATCGACCAGAACGCGGCCTTCGACGCCGAGTACGCGCCGGCGAGGGCGACCCAGCTCAGGGCGGAGTGCACGTCGATCAACGCGCCGTTGGCGATCGAGGGGGCGAAGGCCTTGGCGACGCGGAGCGCACCGAAGACGTTGGTGGCGAAGATGCGCTCGACCTCCTCGACGGAGACGTCGACGAGCGGGTCGGAGCCGGCGATCCCGGCGTTGTTCACGACGATGGTCACGTCGGCTGCGGTGCGGGCCGCGGCGTCGACGCTCTCCTGGCTCGTGACGTCGAGGGCGAGCGGGACGATGCGCTCGTCGTCCCAGGTGCGCGGGTTGCGGGCGGTCGCGTAGACCTTGGTGGCGCCACGCTCCAGGGCCTGGCGGACGAACTCGGCGCCGAGGCCGCCGTTCGCTCCGGTGACGAGGACGACGGCGTTGGTGAGGTCGGTCATGAGTGCTCCAGACGAGAGAAGTTGAGTACGGAATCCGAACCTAGCACGTTGTGTCTGGAAATCGAACCCAGCTAGGATGAACACATGCTCGGCATCCTCGGCGGCGACGAGCGCTGCCCCATCGCACGCTCCCTCGACGTCCTCGGCGAGAAGTGGACGCTCATGATCGTCCGCGACGCCGTCGGCGGCTCGACCCGCTTCAGCCAGTTCCAGCAGAGCCTCGGCGTCCCGCGCGAGGTCCTGGCCGCACGGCTGGCCTCACTCGTCGACGGGGGAGTGCTCGAGCGCACGACCTACAAGCCCGAGGGGGCACGTGCCCGCGAGGAGTACGTCCTGACCGACGCCGGCCGCGACCTGTCGCTCGTGCTGCTCGCCCTCGGCGGCTGGGCCGACCGGCACCGCCCGTCCGAGCGGGCGTCGGACCTGCGCTTCGTCGACGCCGAGACCGGCGGGGCGGTCGAGGCCGCCGCCGTGACGGTGGGCGCGCAGCAGCGCATCCCGACCGCGCGCCTGCGCGCCGTCATGGAGCCAGCGTCCTGAACGCGACCAGCTGACGGCCAGGAGGCCCGTGGCAGCCCCGCCACGGGCCTCCAGTCCGCTTGTTGGGTGCGTCAGCGGCGCACGTCGCACCCGCAGCTCGCGCCGAGGACCAGCTCGGCGGGAACCAGGTCGCGGTGCCACTGGTTGTCGGCGTCGAGGCCGAGCACGCGGTCGACCGCGGCGACCGCCATCGTCTCGATCGGCTGCCGGACCGTGGTGAGCTGCGGGTTCGTGTAGTCCGCCTCGGCCGCGCCGTCGAACGACACGATCGCGACGTCCTCGGGGACGCGCAGGCCGAGTTCCCAGAGTGCGCGCATCACGCCGATCGCCTGCATGTCGGAGCTGACGAAGACGGCTCGGGGGCCGGTCTCGTCGGCGAACATGCGGAGGCCGGCTTCGTAGCCTCCGCGCCGGGTGAAGTCGGTGCGGACGATGGGGCCGTCGGGCAGGCCGGCCTGGCGCAGGGCGCGCATCCAGCCCTGCTCGCGGAGCTCCATCGAGCCGGTGTGCCCCATCACGAGGCCGATCGAGCGGTAGCCGTGCTCGACCAGGTGCTGCGTGCCGTCAAGGGCGCCGCGCAGGGCGTCGACGCCGATGCTGGCGTACTCGGGGACCTCGAAGAACGTGTTGAGCAGGACCATCGGCAGGCCTGGGTCGGTGACGGTCGACAGGTCCGGGTGGGTCATGATGCTCGTCACGATGATGCCGTCGACCTGGCGAGCGGACAGGCTGCGGAGCCGTTCGCGTTCCTGGGCGGCGTCGCCGTCGCTGTTGGCGAGCAGGACGTCGTAGCCGCGTGCAGCGGCGGCGTGGGTGACGGCGACGGCGAGTTCGGACCAGAACGGGTTGTCGAGTTCGGGCACGATCAGGCCGAGCATCTTCGACGAACCGGTGCGCAGGGCCTGGGCGCTCGCGTTCGGGCGGTAGCCGAGGACCCGGATGGCCTCGCGCACCCGGGCGGCGGTGGCGGCGGCGACGGGGCGCGGTCCGTCGTGCACGACGTAGCTGACGACGGAGGTGCTGACCCCGGCGTAGCGGGCGACGTCCGCACGGGTGATCGCCCTGGGGTTCGTCGGGACGGTCACGGGTGCCACCTTCGTCGGGTCCGGGAGCGTCGTTCGGGTGCCGGCCCTCGACGGACCGGCACCCGAACGACACGTGTTACTCGGACGCGATCGTAGCCGACGACGTGCTGCCTGCCGTCGTCGGTGCGCTCGTCGTCTCGGGGGCGTCCCCGAAGTCCGGCACGTCGAGGCGGGCGCCGCCCTGCAGCGCGGACTGGTGGGCGATGATGCCCGGCAGGGTGAAGCGTGCGGCGGTCCAGGCGTTCACGGGCGGCAGGGTCCGGTCGACGACGGCGCGGACGAAGTCGTCGGCGAGGAACTGGTGGCTGCCCTCGTGTCCGGTCGGCACACCGTCGTACTCGGCGGGCAGACGGCCGGTGTCGTGCACCTCGGCGTAGCCGGAGACGAACGCGTCGCGCAGGGACGGGTCGACGTCGGCCAGGCGCGGGTCGTCGAGGGACATCGTCGCCTGGGTGTCGATCTTGTCGCTGATGTCGTACGAGTCCTCCTTGTCCTGCCAGACGCTGGTCTTCGCGAGCTGCTCGAAGCTGGCCTCGGTGCCGAAGTAGCGGAACCGTGACTCGCGGATGTGCGACGGGTAGCCGACGCGACGCATCTCGTTGATGCGCATGACCCCGCCGTTGTCGAGCTCGAACAGGGCGGTGGCGTTCGAGAAGTCGTTGTCGAACTGACTGACGTCCTTGTCGAAGACGCCGTCACCGCGGTCGTCCTTCACGCCGATGCAGCTGACACTGACCGCGTGCCCGGGGATCGCGCCGAGGACCCCACCGACCGAGTGCGTCGGGTAGAGCATGGGCGGGTAGCTGGCGGTGCGCTTCCACTCGTCGCCGCCGCTGTACTGGTACGCGGCGTAGAAGCCGAGGTCCATGTCGTGCACGTAGTCGCCCTCGGCGTAGAACACCCGGCCGAAGGCGCCGGCGGCGACCTGCTTGCGGGCGAACACCGTCGCGGGGTTGTAGTAGCTCGTCTCGCCCATCATGTAGGTCAGGCCGGTCTCGCGGACCGCCTGGATGATGTCGCGGATCTCGTCGACGGAGATCGCCATCGGCACGGCGGAGTACACGTGCTTGCCGGCGCGCAGGGCCTTGACCACGAGCGGACCGTGGGTCCAGCGCTGCGTGAAGATCGCGACGGCATCGACGTCCGAGGCGAGGACGGCGTCGAAGTCCGGGAACGTGCCGTCGAGGTGCTGGGTCTCGACGAGTTCGGACGCGCGCTCGCCGACGAGGTCGGTGACGTAGACCCGGTCGACGTCGGGGTGGAGCTTGAACAGCTTGGCGAACTGGGGGGCGAACTGGCCCGCGCCGACCATTCCGACAGAGATCATCAGTGACCTTTCCAGGGTGTGGGATGCGTCGCCGAGCGGGTCGCTCCGATGCGATCGAGCGCCATCCTGACACACGTTGTCTACACGTGACAACCCCCGTCCACAGCCCGGAAACCCACTCTTGCCAGCGGTGGTCCCCACGTGTAGATTCCCGGCTCACGGACTGCTGCACGTCAGTCCACCGCAGACGAAGGAGTCGCGATGGCAACCGAGAGCCCTGTGTCGTCACCCTTGACGACCGCCAGCACGAGACGGAGGAGTCGGTCAGCCGACCTCGCCCGTGCCCGCACCACCGCACCACGGCGCCGCCCCAGGAACGACCTGTGGCTCGCGCTCGTCTTCATCGCCCCGGCAGCCGTCGGGTTCGCGGTGTTCCTCGCCTGGCCGACCGTGCGGGGCATCTACCTGAGCTTCACCTCGTACAACCTGCTCACAGAGCCCGAGTTCACCGGCCTGCAGAACTACGCCCGCCTGGTGCAGGACTCGATCTTCTGGCACTCGATGGTGGTGACCGTCGAGTACGTGCTCATCAACATCGTCATCCAGACCGTCGTCGCCCTGTTCATCGCCGTGATGATGCACCGCCTGACCAAGTCGACCTTCGTGCGCGGCATCGTGCTCGCGCCGTACCTGGTGTCGAACGTCGTCGCCGCCCTCGTCTGGCTCTGGATCCTCGACACCCAGCTCGGCATCGGCAACGAGATGCTCGCCGCACTCGGGCTCGACCGCATCCCGTTCCTGCAGAGCGACGTCTGGGGCATCCCCTCGATCGCGCTCATCAACGTCTGGCGGCACGTCGGCTACACGGCGCTGCTCATCTTCGCCGGCCTGCAGTCGCTGCCCGAGACCGTGTACGAGGCCGGACGCATCGACGGTGCCAGCGAGTGGAAGATGTTCTGGCGCATCACGGTGCCGCTGCTCCGCCCGATCCTGTCCCTGGTGCTGATCATCACCGTGATCGGGTCGTTCCAGGTGTTCGACACCGTCGCCGTCACCACGCAGGGCGGCCCCGCGAACGCCACGAACGTCGTGCAGAACTACATCTACAACCTGGCGTTCGGCCGGTTCCAGTTCGGCTACGCGTCCGCGGTCTCGGTCGCGCTCCTCATCGTCCTCAGCATCATCACGATCATCCAGTACCGACTCACCCGCTCGGGTGAGTCCGACCTGGACTGAACGGAAGCGCCATGACCACGACACTCACCCGTTCCGTCACCACGTCCCGCCCGCCGCGGATGGGGGCCGGCCACCGTCGTCGCCCGTCACTCGGCCGCGTGCTCGCCTGGGTCGCGATGATCCTCGTCATCGTCGTCACCCTGTTCCCGTTCTACTGGATCCTGCGCACCGCGCTGTCGTCGAACACCGCGATCAACTCCGACCCCACCTCGCTGCTGCCCGTCGGGTTCAGCCTGGGCGGGTTCGAGCGGGTCTTCGGTCTGCAGTCCACCGAAGAGGCGTTGGCCCAGGGCGGGTCCGGCGCCGCGCTGAACTTCTGGCGGTACCTGCTCAACTCGATCCTGGTGTCGACGCTCGTCACCGTCGGCCAGGTGTTCTTCTCGGCAGCGGCCGCCTACGCCTTCGCCCGGCTGCGCTGGCCCGGTCGCGACAAGGTGTTCGGGGTGTTCCTGGCGGGGCTGATGGTCCCCGCGATCTTCACGCTGCTGCCGAACTTCACGCTCATCAAGCAGCTCGGGCTCGTCGACAACCTGCTCGGCATCGCCCTGCCGACGATGTTCATGACTCCGTTCGCAGTGTTCTTCCTGCGGCAGTTCTTCCTCGGCATCTCGAAGGAGGTCGAAGAGGCGGCGCTCATCGACGGCGCCGGCAAGGTCCGCGTGTTCTTCCGGCTCGTCATCCCGATGGCGGCGGCCCCGATCGCCACCCTCGCCGTGCTGACGTACATCACGAGCTGGAACGACTACTTCTGGCCGCTCATGGTGTCGTACACCGACAGCTCACGGGTGCTGACCGTCGCGCTCGGCGTCTTCAAGTCGCAGACCCCGCAGTCCGGCACCGACTGGGCCGGGCTCATGGCCGCGACCCTGGTGGCGGCGCTCCCGATGATCCTGCTGTTCGGCGTCTTCGCCAAGCGGATCGTCAACTCCATCGGCTTCTCCGGGATCAAGTGACCCGGCGCTCGGACAGGACGAACACCATGACGAACCAACTGACCCGCCGCACGCTCTTCGCCGGCGGCGCCTCTGCACTGGCCCTCGGCGCGCTCGCCGCCTGCTCGTCGCCCGGTCGCCGCACGACGAACCGGTCGGGTGCGCGGACCGTGAGCTACTGGCTCTGGGACGCCAACCAGCAGCCCGCGTACCAGGCCGTCGCCGACGCGTTCCACCGCGCGAACCCGGACATCACCGTGAAGATCACCCAGCTCGGGTGGAACGACTACTGGACCAAGCTCACCGCGGGCTTCATCGCCGGCACCGCGCCCGACGTCTTCACCGACCACCTGACGAAGTTCCCGCAGTACGCCGACCTCGACGTGCTCTACAAGCTCGACGAACTCGACGCCACGAAGGGCATCCGTGACGACGACTACCAGTCCGGGCTCGCCGAACTGTGGAAGGGCCAGGACGGCCACCGCTACGGCTCCCCGAAGGACTGGGACACCGTCGCGATGTTCTACGACAAGAAGGCGATGGCGAAGGCCGGGGTCTCCGCCGAGGAACTCGGGTCGCTCGCGTGGAACCCGGACGACGGCGGCACGTTCGAGCGGATGCTCGCGCGGCTGACGGTGGACTCGAAGGGTCGACGCGGCGACGAGGACGGCTTCGACAAGGACGACGTCGCCGTCTACGGCATCTCGTCGAACGGCTCGGGCGGCGACGGCTTCGGACAGACCCAGTGGTCGCCGTTCACCGGATCGGTCGACTGGTTCTACACGAACGAGAACCCCTGGGGCGACAGGTTCCGCTACGACGAGCGGATCGTGCAGGACACCCTCGCCTGGTACTACCGGCTGGCCGAGAAGGGCTACATGGCGAAGTACGGGGTGTTCTCGACCACGACCGGCCCCGAGGTCCAGCTCGGCGCCGGCAAGTGCGCGCTGTCCTTCAACGGCTCCTGGATGATCGGCTCGTACCTCGGCATGGAGGACCTCGACGTCGCGGTCGCCCCGACCCCGATCGGCCCGTCGGGTCACCGTGCGTCGATGTTCAACGGGCTCGGCGACTCGATCACGAAGCAGGCGAAGGACCCCGAGGCCGCCGCGAAGTGGGTGGCGTTCCTGGGCAGCGACGAGGCGCAGCGGATCGTCGGTGAGAGCGGGATCGTGTTCCCCGCTCGTCCCGCGGGCACCGAGGCCGCGGTGGCCTCGTTCCGGGAGCGCGGGCTCGACGTCTCGGCGTTCACCCGGCAGGTCGAGGAGGACACCACGTTCCTGTTCCCGGTCACGAAGAACCCCGCCGACGTGCAGGCCCTGCTACAGCCCGCCTTCGACGACGTCTACGCGAACGGCAAGCCGATCTCGACGCTGACCGGGGTCAACGAACAGGTCAACAACCTGCTCGCCCTCACCTGATCGAAACCCGACACCCTCACCTGACCGACACCCGACACCCCGCCCGTCGTCCGCATGCCGCACCCTCCGGTGCGGTGTGCGGACGACTCGTTGACCGTGCCGCTGACCACGATCCAGACTGCAGGGGATGACTTCGCTCACCTCCCTCGTCTACATGTCCGTCGCCGTCGACGACCTGACCGACGACCAGCTGGTCGCCATGCTGCGTGAGGCGCGGCTCCGCAACCACGCGCTCGGCGTCTCCGGGCTCCTGCTCGCCAAGGGCGGCCGCTTCATGCAGGTGCTCGAGGGTCCGGTCTGGAGCGTCGAGGACCGCTTCGCCGCGATCGAGCGCGACCCGCGGCACACCGGCGTGAAGTCGCTGTCGCGTGAGTCCATCAGCACGCGTCGGTTCGACGGCTGGGCGATGGCCTTCGGCAGCCCCACCGGGGACGAGCTCCGTGACGAGCCCGGGTTCAGCACCTTCCTCAGCGACCGCACCGGTCTGCCGACCGGGGTGGCGGGCACGCCCGCCGACTGGCTGCTCCGCTGGTTCCGTGGGCGCGACCTGCAGGACCTGCCCGAGGAGCGCATCACGCTCGGCCGGCACGCGGCCTGAGACGCACCACCCCTCGGTCTGGAGGCACGGTGCGGGCCCGCCCCGGGCCTCCAGACCGACAGACTGGTCCCGTGGAACGACGTGAGCAGATCCTGGTGGCCGCGGCGGAGGAGTTCGACCGCGTCGGCTTCGCCGGCGCGACGATCGCGGGCATCGCCCGCACGGCGGGCGTCTCGCAGGGCACGCTGCACTTCCACTTCCCGACGAAGCTCGCCCTGGCGCTCGGCGTCATCGGCGAGCAGAACGCCCGCACCTTCGACGTCGTCAGCCACACCGACAGCTCGCCGGTCGCCGCGCTGATCGGGGCGTCGCACGGCATCGCCGACCTGCTCCGGACCGACCCGATCGTGCGGGCGGGCATCCGGCTGTCGCTGGAGCGCGGCGAGTTCCAGACCGCGACGCTGAGCTTCTACGAGCAGTGGATCGGCGGGATCGTCGACGTGTTCCGGTTGGCGATCGCGAGCGGGGAACTCCGGACGGACCTGACCGCGGAGCAGCTCGGCTCGACGGTGGTGCCGTACTTCACCGGCGTGCAGCTCGTGTCCGACGTCCGGACGCGGCGCACCGACCTGATGCCGGCGGTGGCGACGATGTGGCGCGTGGTGATCGCGGCGACGGCGGACCCGAAGCACCGCGATCGGCTGCTCGCCGTCGTCGAGGACGCGTTCGGCACCGACTGAACCGCTGGGTGCGGCGCGGCATGCGGGTGCGGCGCTGCCGGCGGGTCAGAGGTCGTGCAGCTCGCGGTCGCGGAACCACTTCAGCAGCCAGGCCGCACTGGTCCGGTCGAACGAGCGCGGGAAGTCCATCGTGCCGGACAGGAAGGGACTGAAGCCCTCCTCGGAGCGGAGGTCCGAGTCGTCGAGCGCGCGGTAGGCCATCGACCAGCCGTCGAACCGTCGGCGCTCGATGTCCTCGCGCACCAGCGACTTGACCTCACCGTGACGGCGGTCCTTCGCGATGACGTCGTACCGGTCCTGCACGCTCCACGCGGGCCCCTCGAGCAGCTGCATGAACCGGCCGCCCTTGGCGAGCAGGAGCCCGGAGACCCCGAGCGCTTCGTTGCGCAGCCGTGACTCCGCGAGCAGCACCGCCATGGCCTGGTCGTCGAAGGGGACGACGGCACGGCTCATGTAGACGATGGAGACGAGCACTCCTCCATCCTGCTGGGTGGAAGGCCGCTGCGCGAAGCGGATGTCCGCAACGCGCCCCGCGGATCGGCGCCCCAGATCGCCTCCGCGGATCAGCCCTGCGGCAGCTCGTGCGCGGTGACGTCCTCGTTGCGCTTCTTCCGCCACGGTCGTGCCGGGGTGTTCGGGCCGTCCCACACCAGGATCGCGCCCCAGGCGGCGGCGATCAGCGGCACCGAGATGATCGCGCCGGTGATGCCGGCGAGGACGGTGCCGGCGGTCAGCCCGATCAGGATGACGAGGCCGTGCAGCTTGAGGGTGCGCCCCATCAGGACGGGCTGCAGCAGGTTGCCCTCGAGCTGGTTCACCAGCACCACGATGCCGATCACGATGAGCGCCTGCACCGGGCCGAGGGCCACGAGCGCGACCAGGGCGGCGAGGATGCCGGCGGCGGTGGCACCGACGATCGGGATGAACGCGGTGATGAAGACGATGACGGCCAGCGGCAGGGCGAGCGGGACGCCGACGATGGCGATGCCGACACCGATGCCGATCGCGTCCACTGCGGCGACCGTGGCGGTGCCGCGGACGTACCCGCCGAGGGTCGAGACGACCCGGTCGCCGACGCGACGAGCTCGGGCGTAGCGCTCGCCGGTGAAGGGGCGGAGCAGGAACTCCCAGATGCTCGGGCCGTCCTTCAGGAAGAAGAACAGCACGACGATCATCAGGACGAGCCCGGTCAGGAAGTTCGCGGTGGCCGAGGCGCCGGCGAGTGCACCGGATCCGAACTGGGCGCTCGTGACGAAGTCGGACGCCGACGCGACCGCGTCGTCGATCTGCTTGTCCGAGATCGAGAACGGCAGGTTCTTCGCGAACTCCTGCAGTTGCTGGAACCCGTCGACGGCGGACTTCTGCAGCTGCGCCCACTGGTTCTCGACGGCGACGACGATGAGCCAGCCGATCAGCCCCAGGATCGCGAGGACGCCGATGAGCACCGCGAGGGTGGCCAGCACGGACGGCACCCGGTGCTTGCGGAGCCACGACACCACGGGGTGCATGGCCGACGCGATGATGAGCGCGAGGAGCACCGGGATCGTGACGACGCTCAGGATGTTGCTCGCCCAGACGACGCCGGCGACGACCACCACGACGATGATGAGCTGCAGGCACCGGGTCGCGAAGTGCCCGGCGGAGTCGGACCACGCGGCCTGGACCCTGGACGGAGCGGCTGGGGTGATCGGGCGCGGAGCGTCGCGGAAGAACGGCATGCCCGAGACGCTACCGACCGGACGGCCGACGCGCCGGTTCCGCCGGTTCGATCGTCCGCCCGGTGTCCCGTCCCCGCGTCGCCGGGGCGACCACGAACGCCGCGACCAGCAGGACCAGGGGCACGAGCATCGCCGTCTGCAGGCCGAGGTGCTCCCCGACGAACCCGAGCAGCGGCGGCCCCACCAGGAACGCGATGTACCCGGCAGTGGCCACCACCGACACCCGGCGGTCGCCGTCGGTGGGGTGGTCGCCCGCGGCGGAGATCGACAGCGGGAACCCGAGGGCGATGCCGAGCCCCCAGACGCCGGCGGCCGCCGCGGTGACGACCGGACTCGGTGACAGCACGACGAGCAGGACCCCCACCGCACCGACCGCGGCACAGACCCGGACGACCGGGGCTCGACCGAACCGGGCGACGAGCGGGGTGCCGGCCGCGCGACCGATGAGCATGGCGAGGGCGAACCCGGTGAACACGAGGGACCCGACGGACTCGGGGGCGTCGTGGTCGGTGGTCATCAGCAGCGGGAGCCAGTCGCTCGCGGCACCCTCGGCGAAGGCCATCGCCAGGGTGATCACGGCGATCATGGCGAGCTGCACGGTGAGGACGGAGCGGCGGGCTCCCCGACGGGTGCTGCGGGCATCGGTCGGTGTGTCACGGGGCACCGGCCGCAGGTTCAGCGCCGCGAACACCGCCAGCGCGGCCATCACCGCGGCGCCGACGAGCAGGTGCACCCGGACCGGGGTCCCCGCCGCCGTCATGGCGATGCCGACGACCCCGCCGACCACGCTGCCGAGGCTGAAGCAGGCGTGCAGCACCGGCACGACCGGTCGCCCGATCTGCCGTTCGACCGCGGCGGCCTCGACGTTCAGCCCGATCTCGGCGACGCCCGCCCCGAAGCCGATCAGGAACAGCCCGACCCAGACCCCGGCGGCGACCTGCGCCGGGGCGAGCAGCGCGACGAGCACCATGCCGACGACGGGCAGGGCGCCCCCGAGCAGGATGAGCGGGCGGTTCCCGGTCCGTCGCACCAGGGCTCCGGCGCCGAGGATCCCGATCATCGAGCCGATCGACAGCCCGAGCAGGACGAGGCCCATCGCCTCGATCGAGGCACCGAGCTCGTCGCGGATCGCGGGCGTCCGGGTGATCCACGTCGCGATCCCGAACCCGGTCACCGTCGACGTGGCGAAGAGTGCGAGTCGATGCCGCCCGGCCATGCCCCCATCTGATCGGTCCCCGGGCGGCCCGTCAAGGGTGACCGCGTCCCGCGCCTAGGATCGGGCGCATGGCGACCGTCCTCCTCGTCCGTCACGGACGCACCACCGCGAACGCCACCGGCGTCCTGGCCGGACGCACCGCCGGCGTGCGACTCGACGCCGTCGGCCGCACCCAGGCCGAGCGGACCGCGGAGCGCATCGCCGCGGTGCCCGTCGTCGCCGTGGTGTCGAGTCCGCTCGAGCGCTGCCGGCAGACCGCCCGCGCGATCCTGGACCGACAGACGGACCGACAGACGGACCGACAGACCGACCGGCCGGCCGGGCCACCCGCCTCGCTGATCGAGCGGGCCATCACCGAGGCCGACTACGGGCAGTGGCAGGGCCGGAAGCTCGCCGACCTGGCGAAGGAGCCCCTCTGGCGCACGGTGCAGGCGAACCCGAGCGCCGTCGTGTTCCCCGGTGGTGAGTCCATGCAGACGATGCAGTCCCGGGCCGTCGCGGCCGTCCGTCGCATCGACGCCGAGGTCGAGGCGGAGCACGGACCCGGTGCCGTCTGGGTCGCGGTGAGCCACGGCGACATCATCAAGAGCGTCCTCGCCGACGCGTTCGGCATGCACCTGGACCTGTTCCAGCGCATCGGCGTCGGCCCGGCCTCGGTGTCCGTCGTGCGCTACGGCGAGCACCGCCCCGAGGTCGTCGCGACGAACACCGAGTCCGGTGACCTGTCCTGGCTGCGCACCGCCCCGGCACCCAGCGGGGACGCCGCGGTCGGCGGCGGCGCGGGCAACCCGGCACCCGACGCGCCCGCGGGTCCTGCCCGACCCTGAACGGCCGGAGCCGAGCGCTCCTACAATGCGGGTATGCCCACCATCGTCCACGGCTTCGACTGGCCGGACCGCCTCGTCGTCGGCACCATCGGCCGTCCGGGTGAGCGCGCCTTCTACATCCAGGCCCGCTCCGGTCGGCGCGTCACCAGCGTCGCGCTCGAGAAGGAGCAGACCGCCGTGCTCGCCGACAAGATCGACGAGCTCCTCGACGAGGTCGCGACCGTCGACGACAACCGCTTCAGCGTGCCGCCGTCGGTGCCTGCCGAGCTCCGCGACCCGGAGCCGCTCGACCAGCCCGTCGAGGCCGAGTTCCGCGCCGGAGCCCTGAGCCTGGGCTTCGACCCGGCCACCGCGCAGGTCGTCATCGAGGCGTACCCGATCGACGACGAGGTCGAGATCGTGTCCGAGGAGAGCGAGGACGGCATCGAGATCGAGGCCGTCGTCGAGATCCCCGAGCCCGCCGAGCTGTTCCAGGTGAAGATCCCGGTCGGCACCGCCCGGGCCTTCGTCGAGCGCACGCGCGAGGTCGTCGCCGCCGGTCGTCCGCCCGGCGACGCATGAGCGACGGCTCGCTCTCCGTCCGGGCGCGCATCCGCGAGGCGTCCAACGCCACCTTCCTCGCCGAACTCGACGGTGCGACCGTCGTCTACAAGCCCATCGAGGGCGAGCGCCCGCTGTGGGACTTCCCGGACGGCACGCTCGCCGGCCGCGAGATCGCCGCGCACCTGGTCTCCGAGGCGTTCGGCTGGGGGGTCGTGCCGCCCACGTGGATGGGTGACGGTCCGTTCGGGCCCGGCATGGTGCAGCGCTGGCAGGACGTCGACCCCGAGCAGGACGCCGTCGACCTGGTGACGCCGGAGCTCGCCGAGGCAGCGGGTTCGCCCTGGCTGCCCGTGCTCGAGGCCATCGACGAACACGACCAGCCCGTCACGCTCGTGCACGAGGACTCCGAGGCCCTGCGCCGGATGGCCGTCTTCGACGTCGTCGTGAACAACGCCGACCGCAAGGGCGGGCACGTGCTGGCGATGCCCGACGGCCACCGCTTCGGCGTCGACCACGGGCTCACCTTCCACGTCGAGCACAAGCTCCGGACGGTCCTGTGGGGCTGGATCGGGGAGCCCCTCGGGCCGGACGAGCTCGAGGGCCTCGACCGCGTGTCCGAGGCCCTGCGCGGTGGTCTCGGCGACGAGCTCGCCGAGCACCTGACGGACGAGGAGATCGACACGCTCCGGGCGCGCTGCGCGGCCCTGCGTGCCGTCGGGATCTTCCCGCCGCCACCCGGTCACGGCCCCGCCGTGCCCTGGCCACTGTTCTAGACGCGATCGGTCGACAGCCTGGAGGAGCGTGACGGGCCCGCCACGGGCCTCCGGGCTGTACGTGGCTGGCTTCAGAGCCCCCAGTCGTCGCGGAAGAGCGCGCCGCCGGCCCCGCGACGCGAGCCGAGGTACGAGCCGACCACAGCGACCCCGAGGTCGTCGTTCTCCGGTGCCACGACGCTGCCGTCCACGCGCTTCGCCATCGCCTCGATGAACCGGGCGAGCCCCGGGTCCTCACCGAGCCGGAAGAACGTCGTCTGGGCGCCGAGGCGTCCGGCGTTCTCGAGCTCCCGCACGGTCAGCGCGATCGTCACCGGGTCGGGTGGGTAGTCGAACCAGACCTGCCCGTTCGGCTCGAGGTGCGACGTCGGCTCGCCGTCGGTGACGATGAGGAGCACCGGTTGGGCCGTGGGGTGCTTGCGGAAGTGCCGGTTGGCGAGCAGCAGGGCGTGGTGCAGGTTCGTGCCCTTGTCCCACATCGCGTCGAGACCGACGAGCTGTTCGACGTCCATCACCTCGGCCTCGCGACCGAAGGCGATGAGCTGCAGGTCGTCGCCGCGGAACCGGGTCGACACCAGGGTGTGCAGCGCGAGGGCTGTGCGCTTCATCGGCACCCAGCGGTCCTCCATCGCCATCGAGAACGACGTGTCGACGAGCAGCGCGACGCAGGCCTGGGTGCGTGCCTCGGTCTCCTGCACCTCGACGTCCTCGATGCTCAGGCGCACGCCCGCACCCTGTCGACCGCTGGCCGCCGTCCGCACCACGGCGTTCGTGATCGTGCGGGGGATGTCCCACGGCTCGGTGTCGCCGAACGCCCACTGCCGCGACGCCCCCGAAGGTTCGCCCGCGGCGCCCGAGCGACGGAGGTCCCGCGCGCCCTGGCGACCGGACATCCGCTGGGCGACGTCCTTGAGCAGGCTCTTGCCGAGCTGCCGCATCGCCTTCGGGGTGAGCCGGAGCTGCCCGTCGGCTCCGCGGCGCATCGCCCCGGAGTTCCGGAGCGCCTGTTCGAGGCGCTGCAGGGTCTTCGCGTCGACCGCCGCCTCGTCGCCGAGCTGCCGGGACAGCGCGTCGAGGTCCAGGTCGTCGAGCTCCGAGCCCGGCCCGGACTGGGCGAGCTGGTCGGCGAGGGCGTCGAGGTCCGCGATGTCCTGGAACACCCCGGTGCCGTCGCCCAGCCCGAGGCCCTGTTCGCCCTCCATGCGCTCGGATCCGCCCCAGTCCTCGCCGGGACGCAGCGCGCGCAGGGTGTCGTCGAGCTGGGACAACTGCCCCATCAGGTCGGGGGAGCCGAAGGCCTGCTGGGCGAGGGCGTCGAGTTCGTCCCGCTGCTCCTGGGTCATCGAGTTCCGCATGCGCTGTGCCGCGGCCGCGCGGGCTGCCAGGTCGTCGAGCAGCTCGTCGACGTTCGCAGGGTTCGACGGGAAGTACTCGCCGTGCTGGTCCATGAAGTCGTCGAACTGCTGCCGGGTGTCCTCGCCGCGGGCGTGCGCCTCGAGCAGGGCGTTGAGGTCCTGCATCATCGCGCTGACCGCGGCCCGGTCCTGGTCGGTGGCACCCTCGAGCGCCTGCTTCATGCCGGCGAAGCGCTGGTCCAGCACCTCGCGGCCGAGCAGGTCCTTGATCTCGTCGTACTTCTGGCGCGCGGTCGGGCTCGTCCAGTCGTAGTCGCCGAGTTCCTGCACCGCGGCGGCGGGGGAGGGCGACAGGCTGTCGAGCTGCAGTTCGGCCAGGGCCCGGTCGCCGTCGTCGAGGTCGACGTTGCGGGCGAGCTCCCCGCGCTCGGCGAGCAGCGCCTGGTCCAGGAGCTCGCGCACCTGCTGCAGGGTGCCGTCGAGGTTGTTCCTGCTCGTCAGCTCGCGGCGGCGCTCGGCCACCCGTCGGGCCAGGTCGTCGAGGCCGCGCTGCGTCCGGCCGCCGCGTCGCAGGAACTCCCGCATCGCGCGCTCGGGCGACGTGCCGCCCATCACGTCCTGCCCGATGGCGTCGAGCGCCTCGGCCAGGTCGACCGGAGCGGCGAGCGGGTCCGGTCCGTCGGTGTACCGGCCGTACCGGGTGTCGCGCGTCAGACGCCGGTTCTGCCTAGCCATAGACGGCTTCGCCCCCGCCGGACTCCTTGCTGATGCGCCGGGCCAGGAACAGGCCCTCCAGAGCGAGCTCGATCGCGCCGGCGCGTTCGCCGTCGTTCGTGGCACCCATCCGGTCGCACACCTGGTCGTACAGGTCGGACTCACCGATCGACGGCAGGCCTTCGAGGAACGCCCGGGCGCTGACCTGCTCGCCCGTGGTCACCATCGTGCCGCCGTCGAGCGCGTCCACGAGCACCGCGAAGTCGAGACCCTTGAACCGGGAGCGCACGGTCTCGGCGGTCGCGGTGCGGAGCAGGTGCTCGAGGACCTCGTCGGCCCGGTCCTCTTCGCCGTTCTCGAACTCGATCTTGCCGCCGAGGACGTCCACCGCGGTCTCGAGGTCGATCGGCCGCGCGACCGCCTCGTCCTCGCCCTGGCGTGCTGCGCGGTGCACCGCGGCGGCGGACACCGTCTCGGCACCGGCGATTGCGAACCGGGCGCTCACACCGCTGCGCTGGTCGACGGCGCTGGAACCACGCAGTGCCCGGGTGAACCGGGCGAGGATCTCGATCAGGGCGTCGGGGACCTCGGCCGTCAGCTGGGCCTCCTGCCGGATGACGGCGATCTCGTCGTCGAGCTCGATCGGGTAGTGCGTGCGGATCTCGGCGCCGAAGCGGTCCTTCAGCGGCGTGATGATCCGCCCGCGGTTCGTGTAGTCCTCGGGGTTCGCACTCGCCACGACGAGCACGTCGAGCGGCAGACGCAGCACGTAGCCGCGGATCTGGACGTCGCGCTCCTCCATCACGTTGAGCATCGCGACCTGGATGCGTTCGGCCAGGTCGGGCAGTTCGTTGATCGCGACGATGCCACGGTGCCCACGGGGGACGAGCCCGAAGTGGATGGTCTCCGGGTCGCCCAGGCTGCGGCCCTCGGCGACCTTCATCGGGTCGACGTCGCCGATCAGGTCGGCGACGCTCGTGTCCGGTGTCGCGAGCTTCTCGACGTAGCGGTCGTCGCGGTGCCGCCAGCTGATCGGCAGGGCGTCGCCGAGGTCGTCGGCACGCCGGATGCTCGCGGTGGTGATCGGTTCGTACGGGTGCTCGCCGAGTTCGGAGCCGGTGATGACCGGTGTCCACTCGTCGAGCAGGCCCTGCAGGGTGCGGAGCAGCCGGGTCTTGCCCTGGCCGCGCTCGCCGAGCAGGACGACGTCGTGGCCGGCGATCAGGGCGCGTTCGAGCTGGGGGATGACGGTGGTCTCGAAGCCGTGCAGGCCGGGCCACGGATCGGTGCCCTGGCGCAGGGCGGTGAGCAGGTTGTCGCGGATCTCGGCGCGGACCGTCTTCTGGACGTGACCAGAGGTGCGGAGCTCGCCGACCGTGCGGATGTCAGGTCGGGTCACGTTCTGGACGTTACGCCTTGTCGGACGGGAGGCCCGTGGCGGGGCCCGCCACGGGCCTCCCGTCCGTCCGCTTGTGGGTTTCCATCGCACTTGCGATCATTGAGATCCCGGCGACGGAGCCGGTTTCGAAGTAGGGGGATCCGGCTCCGTCCCCGGTTCCTCGTTCCGCATCTGAACCACATCGGCGATCTCGGCGTACGGTCCCATCTCGTGAGCAGCGCGAACGCAACCATCAAGAGCCTGGTGCCCGCCAGGATGGACCGCTTGCCGTGGACCCGGTTCCACTGGAGCGTCGTCGTCGGACTCGGCGTGTCCTGGATCCTCGACGGTCTCGAGATCCAGATCGTCTCGAACGCGGGCTTCCAGGCGGACCTGAACCTGTCCACGCAGCAGGTGACGTCCCTCGGCACGATCTACCTGGTCGGCCAGGTCGTCGGTGCCCTGGTGTTCGGGCGCATGTCCGACCGGTTGGGGCGCCGCAAGCTGTTCATCCTGACGCTCGCGATCTACCTGGTCGGTTCGGGCATCGCGGGCCTGGCCCAGGACTTCTGGTTCCTGGCGGCCTTCCGGTTCGTCGCGGGGTTGGGCATCGGCGGTGAGTACGCGGCGATCAACTCGGCGATCGACGAACTCATCCCGGCGAAGTACCGCGGCCACGTCGACATCGCCATCAACGGCACGTACTGGGGTGGTGCCGCACTCGGCGCGTTCGCGAACATCTACCTGCTCGACACGTCCTACTTCGCCGAGAACATCGGCTGGCGCATCGGGTTCTTCCTCGGCCCGGTGCTCGGCATCGCGATCATCTTCCTGCGACGGCACATCCCGGAGAGTCCGCGGTGGCTGATGACGCACGGGCGGGAGGAAGAGGCCGAGGCCACCGTCTCCCGCATCGAGGAGTCGGTGGAGATGGCGACCGGCAAGCCCCTGCCGGAGGTCGACCAGTCGAAGGCGATGACCGTCACGCCGACCGACCGCGTCGGGTTCCTCGCCATCGCGCGCGTGCTGCTGAAGCAGTACCCGACCCGCACGCTCGTCGGCGCGACGATGATGATCACGCAGGCGTTCCTGTACAACGCGATCTTCTTCACCTACGCCCTGGTCCTGACGAACTTCTTCGGACTGAAGACGGCGGAGACGGCGGTCTACTTCTTCCCGTTCGCGATCGGCAACCTGCTCGGCCCGATCATCCTGGGACGCTTCTTCGACACCTGGGGTCGTCGCCAGATGATCTTCCTGACGTACCTGGTGTCCGGGCTCGTGCTCGCCACGTCGGCGTTCCTGTTCCGGGCCGACGCGATCTCGGCGACGGTGCAGGTCGCGTTCTGGTGCGTCTCGTTCTTCTTCGCCTCGGCCGGGGCGTCGAGCGCCTACCTGACCGTCAGCGAGATCTTCCCGCTCGAGCTGCGGTCGCAGGCCATCTCGTACTTCTTCGCCCTGGCGCAGATCTTCGGTGCGGTCGCTCCGGCCATCTACGGCGCCTTCATCGGTGACGGGTCGTCGCGGGAGCCGCTGTTCTGGGGGTACTTGCTCGGGTCCGCGGTGATGATCGGCGGCGGCGTGGTGGCCCTGATATTCGGGGTCGACGCCGCGCGGAAGGGGCTCGAGGACGTCACCCAACCGCTCTCGGTGCTCACCGGGGACGCGAAGTCCGACCGGAGGTGAACCAGGCGGCGGCGGTCTGACATTCTGTATTCAGAGTGTTTAGCGCCGCCGTCGCAGCGCTGTCACTGTGCGTGCATGGCACTCCTCCACAGCACGACACCGGCGACCACGATCCACGGCAGCGACCGCCCTCGCCTCGGGGGTGCCGCCCGTGCGTGAACCTGGGGTGATGGAGCACACTCCCACCCGAGCCGGGGCCGACGGCCTCGATCCCCACGGCCTGCGGCGCAGTCTGCTGCGCGACGCGGTGTTCCTGCGACTGCTCGACAACGTCCTGCGGGGGGAGTACCGCCGTGGGCAGCGGCTGCGGCTCGACACCCTCGCATCGGACATGCGGGTGTCGCGCACACCGGTGCGCGAAGCCCTCGTGACCCTCGAGTCCCTGCAGCTGGCCAGTGTGCAGCGGTACGTCGGTGTCGTGATCGCGCAGTGGTCGGTCGACCAGATGATCGAGCGACTGCGGATCGCCCAGGCCCTGCTCGTCGATCCGCCGTCGAACTCCGTGGGGTACCACGACCGGTTCGACAAGGCGTGGCTGCGCGAGTGCTGGACCGAAGCCGGTGCCTTCGTCGAACTCGGGGCCTGGTACCTGCGGCGGCGCGGGTCGTCGGTCAGCGGTGACTGGTTGCTGTCGCAGCGCATCGTGCTCGACATGTTCTTCACCGACGACGTCGCCCTGGCGAACGGGATCGATGCGGTGGTCGACCGGCGACGACGGGTCGAGATCGTCGAACGGGCCGCGGACGCCGCGGAGCGAGACGCCCTCGACGACTGCGCCGCGGCGCTCCTCGACCTGTCGTCGGCCCTGATCGCGCTGCCGGACCGCTTCCGGGTGGTCGTGTCGGGCTGAACCGGCGGCGGCTGCGGATCCGCTCAGGTCCGCGTCCGCCGCCGTGGTCCGCAGGTCCCGCCGCCGCGCAGTGAGCGGTGGCGGTGCCCCTCGCACTGGATCGTCAGGCAACGTCGTGGCAGCCTTGACCGGTTGCCGTCCCCGGCGTGTCCACCGACGACAGGAGTGCCCGTGAACGATGTCCGCGATCGATCCCACCGCTTGAACCGAGCACCCGGGATCGCACGGCACGGACGTCTGCGGCGCTCGAGCCCTCTGGCGACCGCTGCCAAGACGGTGTCCGCCGTCGTCGCAGTGGTCCTGGTGAGCTCGGTCTCGGTGACGGCGATCGCGGCGAAGCAGGTCACGGACGACCTCGGTGACGGCGTGGAGATCCAGGGCCAGCCCGCACCGCAGGCGCAGGGTGGTGCGAAGCCGCTCAGCGCCTTCACGGGCGGGTTCAACATGCTCGTCGTCGGCACCGACAACGACCCCGACCAGAGCGCGGCGTTCGGGGAGCGTGACGCGACCCTCAACGACGTCAACATCCTGCTGCACGTCTCGGCCGACCACACCAACGCGACCGCGGTGAGCATCCCGCGCGACCTCGTCACGCCGATCCCGGCCTGCAAGAAGACCGACGGCACGGGCACGGCCCCGGCGATGGCCGCGCAGCCGATCAACACCTCGTTCGGCGAGGGTGGCCTGAACTGCGTCACGCAGACGGTCGCCGGGCTGACCGGACTCGACATCCAGTACTCGGCGGCGGTGTCCTTCAAGGGTGTCATCGAGATGTCGAACGCGATCGGCGGTGTGCCGGTCTGCGTCGCCCAGCCGATCACCGACTCGTACACCGGGTTGAACCTGCCCGCCGGCACCTCGACCCTGCAGGGTGACGAGGCCCTGGCGTTCCTGCGCACCCGGCACGGGGTCGGCGACGGGTCGGACCTCGGCCGGATCTCGAGCCAGCAGGTGTTCCTGTCGTCGCTGCTCCGCACCGTGAAGTCGAACGACACCCTCGGTTCGCCGGCCCGCCTGTACAAGCTGGCCCGGGCGGCGGCGTCGAACATGCAGCTGTCCCAGAGCCTGAACGACATCGGGACGATGGTGCAGATGGGCCTGGCGCTGCGGGACCTGCCGCTGGCGCAGGTGAACTTCGTGCAGTACCCGGGCACCACGGGCGGCACCGGTGTCTACGAGGGCAAGGTCGAGCCGACGACGTACCTGGCCGACCGGCTGTTCGCGAAGATCAAGGCCGACCAGTCGTTCTCCCTCGGGGCCAACAGCACGGGCATCGGGTCCGAGACGAGTCCGACGCAGCCGAGTCCGACGCAGCCGAACGCGGCACCCTCGTCGCCAGCGGCTGCGCCGGCGCCCGCGACCCCCGCGACGCCGGCAGCGCCGTCGTCCGCCGCGCCGCGCACCCCCTCGGCGACGCCCGAGACCATCGACGGGCTCGAGGGCCAGTCCGCCGACCAGCAGACCTGTTCCAAGGCGTTCGGGTACTGAGGCGCGGCGCGGGCGCGGTCGGCTGCGCCTCGCCCCTTTCGCGAAAGCGACAGACTGCCGCCGAACATCCGCGGCCCTCTGTCGCCCTGGCGCCAGTGACGGCCGAGCTCCGCAGCGCAGTGTCGCTTTCGTGGGCCCAGCCGTTGCCGTGCGTGCGTGCGCCGGGACGTCAGCAGTGCACCCGCCTCGAACGCAGAAACGGGGGCGCGGTGGTGGGCCGCGCCCCCAGGGGAGTCGCTCCCCGCCGGGCGCCACGCGATCGGGCGCGCCGGGCCCGCACGGGGAACGACGTCGGGTGCTGTGTCGCGACGACGGGGACGAGCCCCGGAACGTGATTGCCGCGTCCCGATGATGCTATGCAGTGGGGTACGCCCCGACAACCCCCACGTGTCCCCACTTCGGGGGACCGAGTGCGACGGGTCGTGCCACGCGCGGGCGTGCGTCGGGTCGAGAGTGGCGCGGTCCTCCTGTATGGTGGTCGCAGCGCTCGCGAGAGTGCTTGGAGACGTCGCATAGTCCGGCCGAGTGCACCACCCTGCTAAGGTGGAGTCCCCTTTGAGGGGACCGAGGGTTCAAATCCCTCCGTCTCCGCACTCCACGAAAGCCCGGTCCGATCGGACCGGGCTTTCGTCGTTCCCGGGTGCCGCGCATCGCGGCTTGGCGGCGCGGTCACCTCGCACCCGGCCTGGAGGCCCGGCGCAACGCCGCCCCGCCGGCGTCGGCCCCGGGGCGGTCACCACTCAGGCGCGCGGCGGCCCCGTCGTCGACCGCACGACGAGCGTCGGTGGCACGAGTGTCCTGATCGGATCCGTCGGCGTCCCCGCTGCGGCGCCGATCCGCTCGACCAACCGCGCAGCCGCCAGGCGCCCCACCTCGTCGTTGTGCGGGTCGACCGTCGTCAGGCGCAGCAGGGGTGATGCGGCGAGCGGGGTCTCGTCGTTGCCGATCACCGAGACGTCCTGCGGCACGCGGAGTCCGGCTTCCTGCACGGCGGCGATCGCGCCCATCGCCATGACGTCGTTCGCGGCGAACACCGCGGTCAGGTCGGGGTGCTCCCGGAGTGCGAGCCGCATGCCCTCGTAGCCGGTCGTCTCCGAGGTCGGGCCGGAGCCGTAGACCAGCGGCTCGATGCCGGACGCGACCAGCTGCGCGACGGTGGCCTCACGGCGGACGGCAGCCGGGCCTCCCGAGCCGGTGACGTGGGCGATGCGGTGGTGACCCAGGCCGATCAGGTGATCCGCTGCCAACCGCCCGCCGGTGGCTTCGTCGGAGGCGACCACGTCGAGTCCGCCCGGTACGTCCTCACGCGCGCCGGCGATCACGACCGGGGTGTCGGCGGGGACGACGACGTCGGGGAAGCCCTCGGCGGCGAGCACCACGCCGTCGACCCGCAGGGAGACCAGGTCGTCGAACGGGGACGAGTCGAGGTGGGCGTTGGCCCGGGTGTCGGCCAGGGTGAGGCGGAGCCCGTGCGGGGTGAGGGCCTCGCGGATGCCGTCGAGCATCGGGACGTACCAGGGGTTGCGGAAGTCGTCGACGATGACCCCGATGGTGCGGGTCCGGGTGCCGGCGAGGATGGCGGCGGCGCGGTTCGGGCGGTAGCCGAGTTCCGCGACGGCGGCGAGCACCGCGGAGCGGCGGGCCGGGGAGACCCCGGGATCGTCGCGCAGCACCATCGACACCAGGGACTTCGAGACGCCTGCGCGTGCGGCGACGTCGATGATCGTCGGCGGGCGAGGGGTCACGCTGAGCCTTTCCGGCACGGTGCTTGACAGGACATGGGCTGGTGCGGCTACAGTCTACCGACACGTTCTGGAACGTTCCAGAATCGGGATCCAGCGACCTTCTCGAAGGAGAGAACATGAGCGACAGCATCGGCGTCGCCGTCATCGGCGCGGGCATGGCGGGCAAGGCCCACATGGCTGCGTGGCGGAACGCACCCTCCCTCTTCACCGCGACGCTGCCGCCGGTCCGGCTCGTCTCGGTCGGGGACGTCTACGAGCCCCTCGCCGCCGAGGCCGCACGGCGCTTCGGCTACGAGCGGCACGACACCGACTGGCGGGCCATCGCGGCGGCGGACGACATCGACGTGGTGAGCGTCGTCGTCGCGAACACCCTGCACCGCGAGATCGTCGAGGGGCTGCTCGCCGCCGGCAAGCACGTGCTGTGCGAGAAGCCGCTGTCCGACTCGCTCGACGACGCACGCGCGATGGCGTCCGCCGCTGCCGAGGCCGAGCGGCGCGGGGTGCTCGGCCGCATCGGGTTCACCTACCGCCGGGCTCCCGGGCTCGCGGCCATCAGGGAGCTCGTCGAGGACGGCACGCTCGGCCGGGTCCTGCACGTCTCCGGCCGGTACTGGACCGACTACGGCGCCTCGCCCGACGTCCCGTACTCGTGGCGGTTCGCGGGGGAGCCGGGGTCCGGCGCGCTCGCCGACGTCGGCTCGCACCTGTCCTACGTCGCCGAGTTCCTGGCCGGCCCGGTCCGGAGCGTCAGCGGTGGGACGTTCACCACGTCGATCACCGAGCGCCCCGTCGCCGCCGGACACGCCCTGCGGGGGCAGGCCGTCCCGCTCACGGGTGAGACCGCGGCCGTCGGCAACGACGACTACGCCACGTTCAGCGCACGGTTCGGTGACGGCACGGTCGTCGGGTCGCTCGAGGCCTCCCGCGTCGCGGCCGGGCACCCGAACGGCCTCGTGATCGAGGTGTTCTGCGAGCGCGGCGCCGCCCGCTGGGACCAGGAGCGCGCCTCCGAGATCGGCCTCGCGCTGCAGTCCGACGGCTCGCGCACGGGTGGGTACCGACAGGTCGTGCTCGGCCCGGACCACCCCTACGTCGCGGGCGGCATGGCGATGGACGCCCCTGGCGTCGGCTGGGGGCAGAACCAGATGTTCGAGTACCAGGCGCGGGCGTTCCTCGACGAGATCGCCGGGCTGACCGGCGCCGTGCCCGACGCCCTGCCCGCGAACGCCACGTTCGACGACGGCGTGCACAACATGGAGGTCCTCGACGCCGTGGCACGGTCCGCAGCGGCCGGAGGCGCCACCGAGACGATCAAGGAAGCAGTGACGGCATGAAGCTCGGTCTCTACAACGCGATCCTGCACGACCGGCCCCTCGCCGACGCACTCCGGGTCATCGCTGCCAACGGCCTCACCGGCATCGAGCTGAACACCGGCGGGTTCCTGCCCCCGGTGCACGTGCCCGACATCGACGCGATCCTGCAGGACGACGGGGCGCGTGACGCGTTCCTCGCGCAGTTCGCGGGGACCGGCGTCGAGATCGCCGGGCTCAACTGCAACGGCAACCCGCTGCACCCCGACCCGGCGATCGGTCCCGCGCACGCCGAGGACGTCCGGCGCAGCATCCGCCTCGCGGCCCGCCTCGGGCAGGACCGCGTCGTGACGATGTCCGGGCTGCCGGCGGGGGAGCGGGGCGGGACGCGGCCGAACTGGATCGTGAACGCCTGGAACTCGGCCGCGCTCGACGTCCTCGAGCACCAGTGGAGCGTCGCGGTGCCGTTCTGGCAGGAGATCGACGCCCTGGCCCGGGAGCACGGCGTCAAGGTCGCGCTCGAGCTGCACCCGCAGAACCTCGTGTTCAACCCGGCGTCGATCCGGGAGCTCGTCGAGCGCGGCGGGCTGACCAACGTGGGGGTGGAGCTCGACGCCTCGCACCTGTTCTGGCAGCAGATGGACCCGGTGGCGGTCGCCCGCGACCTCGGTCCGCTCGTGTTCCACGCCGCCGCGAAGGACGTCAGGATCAACCCGCACGCCGCGATCAACGGGGTGCTCGACAACTCGTTCCGCCGGTTGTCGCCGGACGAGTCGCGCACGAACCTCGGCGGCGACGAGTGGGCGAACGAGTGGCCGAAGCCGTCGGCGTGGGACTTCGTCGCGCTCGGCAAGGGGCACGACGAGGTGTACTGGACGACGTTCCTCGAGGCCCTGCGTGCGATCGACCCGGACATGTGGGTGAACATCGAGCACGAGGACACCGAGCTCGGGCGCGAAGAAGGGGTCGCGGTCGCCGCGCGCGTGCTGCGCGCCGCGGACGCGGCGCTGGCGCCCCGGTCCTGACCGTCCGTCAGCTGACCCGGTCACTGCCTGGAGGCCCGTGGGCCGTTCCGCGCACGGGGTGACGGATCGGCGTGTGGTGGGTCGTGCCTCCCGGCCCCACCACGCGCGGATCGGCCACCGGTGCGCGGAACGACCAGTCCGTGCACCCGTACCGGGTGCTGTCACCGGCCCGATGTAGCATGCACGACACCTGTCCCCGACGATGGAGCCCTGCGTGCCGGACCCGACCGACCCCGCCTTCCCGCTCGAACACGTGCGGGCGGTGGGCGACGACATCGTGGCCTCCGTCGCCACGGTGATCGACGGCAAGGCGGAAGCCATCCGCACGGCCCTGACGGTGATGCTCGCCGAGGGGCACCTGCTCGTCGAGGACGTCCCCGGCGTCGGCAAGACCGTGCTCGCCAAGGCGCTCGGCGCCTCGGTCGGCGGGTCCGTGAACCGCATCCAGTTCACCTCGGACATGCTGCCGTCCGACGTCACGGGCGTGAACATCTTCGACCAGTCGTCCGGCACCTTCCGGTTCTCGCCCGGCCCGGTGTTCGCGAACGTGGTCATCGGCGACGAGATCAACCGCACCAGCCCGAAGACCCAGTCGGCCCTGCTCGAGGCGATGGCGGAGTCGCAGGTCACCGTCGACGGTGTCACGCGCCCGCTCGACCGGCCGTTCATGATCGTCGCGACGCAGAACCCGATCGACATGGAGGGCACGTACCCGCTGCCCGAGGCGCAGCGGGATCGCTTCATGGCGCGCATCGCGATGGGCTACCCGAGCGTCGACGCCGAACGGCAGATGCTCGCGAACCGCGGCGGCAGCGACCCGCTGTCGCGCCTGCGGCCGATCGTCGACGTGACCACGCTGCGGGCGATCATCCAGACCGTCGCCGGGGTGCACATCGCCCCCGACGTCGAGGCGTACATCATCGCGATCGTCCGGTCGACGCGCACCCACCCCGACCTCGTGCTCGGTGCGAGTCCCCGCGCGACGCTGCACCTGGCGCAGGCCGCGCGTGCGCACGCCGCCCTGCTCGGCCGCCCGTTCGTCACCCCCGACGACGTCGCGACGCTCGCCCCGATCGTGCTCGCGCACCGGCTCGTGCCGGTCGCCCGTGGGCTCGGCGGCACCGGCGAGGACACCGTGCGCGAGATCGTCGTCCGGATCGTCTCCGACACCGCCATCCCGTTCACGGCCACCCCCGTCCGCTCCTGATGGCCGGTCCATCGGCACCGCCGTCGCTGCTGCGACGCGTCGGTGCCGCGCGGTCCACGGCGGCACGGTTCGGCCGCCGCGGGCTGTCACTGGCACGCCGCACCCCGTTCCCGCGCCCGACGATCCGGGGCTGGACGGTCATCGCCGTCGGCATCGGCCTGGTCGGCGGCGGCCTGGTCGGCACCACGAGCGTCGCCGTCACGGCCGGCCTGCTGCTGCTCGTGCTGGTCGTGCTCGGCATCGCGATGGCGTTCGTGGTCGCCACCCCGCTCCGCGGCAGCCGCAGCACCGCTCGGGCGATCGTCCAGGTGGGCGAGGTCTACCGGGAACGCATCACCCTCGGCAGCACCAGTCTGCGGATCGGCCCGAGGGCGACGCTGCTCGTGCGCGAACAACTCGAGGACGCCTTCGCCAGCCTGGCCGAGGCGGAGACCTACGCCGAGGTCGGGCCGAACCTGCCGCCGGCCGTGCTCGACGTGGAGGCGCTCGCGATGCACCGCGGCCGGACGCTGGTCGGCCCGGTGACGATCCGGGTGGAGGACCCGTTCGGCCTGCTCCGGATCGACCGTCCCGTCGTCCCGGCCGAAGAGGTCGTCGTCGTCCCGGCCTCGGCACCCCTCGGGGCGATCGACGCCGGGGCGCTCGCCGGTGCGGTGTCGGCCGACGAAGGCCGGGTCGGACAGGGCGGCTCCGCCGACGACAGCGAACTCCGCCCGTACCGACCGGGCGACCCCATCCGCCGGGTGCACTGGGCCCAGAGTGCACGGCGCGGTGAACTCCACGTCCGCCAGACCACCCAGGCCCAGCCGCCCGAGGCCGTGATCGCCCTCGACGTCCGGCGCGAGTCCTACCAGCGGCTCGGTCGCGAGGACCTCGCCGAGCTCTCCGACCTGGGCGGCGACCAGGCCTTCGAGCACGCCGTCGTGGTGGCCGCCAGTGTCGCCCGGGCGCTCGCCGCCCGGACCTCCCGCGTCGTGCTCGTGTTCGACGGTCCCGAAGGCGCGACCCGGCACGCGGGCGACGTCGGCGGGCTCACCGACGTGCTCGTCGGGCTCGCCGACGTCCGGCTCCGCTCCGACGCGCGACAGGTGACCGACGTCCTGCCCGAGGTCCGGGGCCGCGACGTGCACGGCATGACCGCCGTGGTGACCGGCACCTGCACCGCGGACGAAGCCGCCGAGCTCGTCAGCGCGACCAGCGGGTCGAGCCGCGGCATCCTGGCGACGATCGTGCCGCCGGACCCGGCCGTGCGGGGCATCCTCGACCGTGGCGGCTGGCGGACCCTCGTGGTGCCGGTCGTCGGCGCGACGCCGTCCGGAGCCGCACGGTGACCGGGGTGAGTGCACCCGCGCGTGGTCGTGCCGACGTGCGCGAGATCCTCGAGCGCGACGACGACCTGCGTGACGTCCCGAGCGCCTGGGTCGTGGCCCTCGCGCCGGTGCCCGTGCTCCTCGCCGCACTCGCCATCCGGCCGCTCGTGCAGGGCATCGCCTGGTGGGCATCGGGCGTCGTCGTCGTCGCCGTGCTCGTCGCCGTGATGCTCGCGGTGCGCCGCCAGACGCCCGGCATCCGCTTCGTCGTCCTGGTCGGCACCGTCATCGCCTGCTCGTGCGCCGCCGCCCTGGTCAACGACATCCAACCGCTCGGGTGGCTCGACGCGGACGGGGCCCTCGGGGAGACGCTCGCCGCGATCCGCCTGAACCCCGCACCGCTGCCGCAGACCGACGCGATCCGGCTCGTGGTCACCGCGTCGATCGGCTGGGTCGCGGCGGTCTCGCTGTTCCTCGCCGCCATCGCGCGGATCCCGTCGCTCGCCGCGGCACCGGCCCTCGTCATCCTGATCGTTCCGGGTGTCATCACCGGGCAGCCCGCCGGCACCCCGCTCGTCATCGCCACGGCGGTGGCGTTCCTCGCCCTGCTCTGGCTGTCCGTCCGCCCCGTGCAGCGCGCACTGCCGGCCGCCGTGGTCGGGGCGATCGGGCTCGTCGTGGCCATCGGGCTGCCGACGATCGTGCCGCTCAACGCCAGCTGGTTGTCCGGCGTGACCGGTGCGATCCAGTCGCCGATCCAGCCCGGACGGCCCGGCACCCTGCTCGAACTCGGCAACGACCTGCGCCGCCCGAGCGAGCTCGAGGTGTTCCGCTACCGCTCGTCGGACGGGCAGCCCGAGTACCTCAAGCTCGCCGACCTGGACGAGTTCGGCACGGGGGACTGGGTGCCGACCGTGACGAACGCGGCCGAGGCCGACACGGCCGACGAACAGCAGTGGGCCGAGGGCGTCAACCCGCGCCTCGCGAGCCGCGGCGACGTGACCGTCCGGATCACCGGGCTGTCCAGCACCTACCTGCCGGTGCCGTCGGGTGCGGTGTCGATCGAGTCGCAGTCCACCAACCTCGACCTGTCGCAGTGGCGGTGGATGGGGAACTCGAGCACCGTCCGGTCGACCGGAGCCGCGACCGCCCGCGGTGCGATGTACGAGGTCTACGGGGCCTCGACCTTCGCCAACGACTACCTCGACGCGGTCGCAGCCTCGGGGGCGCTCGCCCGCTCCGACGGCCGTGGCTTCCGGGAGCCCAGCCGCCAGCAGCTGCGCACCGACCTCGCCCTGCCCGACGACCTGCCGGCGAACATCTCGACCACCGCGACCCGGGTCGCCGCAGCCGCGACCGACGACTACGGGCGG
The DNA here is from genome assembly GCF_000686685.1 of Curtobacterium sp. UNCCL17. Taxonomy (NCBI): domain Bacteria; kingdom Bacillati; phylum Actinomycetota; class Actinomycetes; order Micrococcales; family Microbacteriaceae; genus Curtobacterium; species Curtobacterium sp. UNCCL17. The sequence continues at coordinate 254,762 of NZ_KK366001.1, forward strand.
GCACGGGCACTCGAGCAGTGGTTCCGCAGCGACCTGTTCACGTACTCCGAGACCGCCCCCGTCGAGCAGGGGTACGACGGCGACAGCATGGACGTCGTCTCGACGTTCCTGAAGGTCCGCGACGGGTACTGCGTGCACTTCTCGTCCGCGATGGCCGTGATGGCCCGCACGCTCGGCATCCCCTCGCGCATCGCGGTCGGGTACCGGGCCGGGTCCCCGCAGCCCGACGGCGAGTACGCGGTGTCGAACCGGCAGCTGCACTCCTGGCCCGAGCTGTACATCCGGGGCGCGGGGTGGGTCGCCTTCGAGCCGACGCCCGACTCCGACGAGGCCGCGCCGTCCGAGGAGCCCTCGGCCTCGCCGACCGCGGCGGCACCGGAGACCCCGCTGCCGGCTCCCGAGCAGACCACCCCGGCGCAGGATTCCGCGTCGCCGACCCCGTCGGCCTCCCCGGCGCCGGGTGCCGCGGGTGCGTCCGGCTCCGGCGACGCAGGTGGCCCCGTCGGGCTGCTCGTGGGCCTGCTGCTCGTGCTCGCGGTCCTCGTCGCCCCGGGCCTCGTGCGCGCAGTCCGCCGCCGGTCGAGGCTGTCGGCGATCGCCGCCGGCCGGTCGCCCGCCGTGCAGGCCTGGCGGGAGTTGCTCGACGACGTCGCCGACCACGGGTACGCCCCGGGCATCGCGCCGCCGGGTGATGCCGCCGCCGTGGCCCGGACCGCCCGAGCCGTGCTCGGACGACTCCGGCCCGGGTTGCCGGCGTCGGTCGTGCCCCACCTCGAGGCCACGGTCGACGCGGTCGACCGGGAGCGCTTCGCCGCCGACGGGGTCGCCTCGGTGGACACTTCGGCGTTGGCGCGTCACGTCCGCGAAGCTCGTGCCGCTCTCGACGCGTCGGTGCCCACCCTGCGAGTCGTCCGGTCGCGCCTGCTGCCGCCGAGCCTGCTGCCGTCGTCCGCCTGGTCCCACGACGGGCCGAAGCCCCGCCGTCGCGATCGTCGCACGGCCTGACGCGAGCGCGCGTGCGCACCGTGCGAGCCTCGCACCGTGCGAGGGGTGCGCCGAGTGGTGCGAGGTTCCGTACTCCGTGCGACCGGCGCGGCCCCGCACGGACTACGGAACCTCGCACCGTTCGAGCGGGGCGCCGCGCCGGGCGTCAGCGCCGGCGGACGACCGCCTCGACCAGCGTCGCGACGAGCTCGCCCGGGTCGACCCCGGGCACCGCCGGCGCGTCGAACACCAGGCCGACGTTCGCCCCGATGAGCACGGTCGCGAACTCCTCCGGGGTCATGCCGACGTCGACCTCGGGGTGGGCACCGAGCCACAGCCGCACCAGCTCGAGCACCCCGTCCTGCAGGACCCGGCGCTGCCGGATGAACTCGGGCAGGAACTCCGGGTGGCGCACGGCGTACCCGCGGAACGCTGAGAGCAGCGCGAACTGCTCGCTCTGGTCGTGCTGGCCGAACGCAGCGCGCAGGACGTCCCCGACGTCGACGGCGGCGATGTCGGCGTGCACGAGCTCCTGCAGCGAGCCGAGCACCAGGTTCGTGGACCGCTGCATGACCTGCGCGAGCAGGTCTTCCTTGGACGAGAAGTTCGAGTAGACCGCACCCTTGCTGAACCCCGCGCGCGCGGCGACGTCGTCGAGCCGGGCGCCGTACACACCCTGTTCGGCGAAGACCGCGGCTCCGGCGGCGAGCAGGCGTTCCCGGACCTCGGCACGCGGGATGCGCTGGGTGGGGGAAGCGTCGTCGCTCATCGGTTGTTGCTCCGACCTGTGCTGGTGGTCGTCGGGGAGAGCATCGTGGTGGAGACCTGCCGCGCCGCGCGTCTGATCCCGCGCGGCATCAGCGAAGCCCCCATCCCCACGTCTGCTCGGAACCGGCGCGTTCGGGTCGCGTCGGTGCTGTGCGGACAGCGTTCACCGGGATCATCCCCGGTAGAACTGCCAGGACGATACCCGGCGGTACTGATCGTAGCGTCGCGACGCCGCGGATGACAGCCCCTCAGTCCTCGTGCTCTTCCCGGACACTGCCGGCGCCGGTCCGACGGCCCGGACGCCGGAGCAACCGGAGCGCGTCCGGTCGCAGGCTCCGACCCCGCCGGAGCAGCGAACCCAGGGTCGACTTCGGCTGCCACTCACGGCCGTTCGGCAGCCCCCAGCCGCGGCGGACCGCTCCCCAGCGGAGCCCGAGCGACAGGGTGATCGCGAGCAGGATACCGAGCGACGGCGACCCGAGCGCCGAGGCGATCACCATCACGGCCGACGCGGCGACGGCCACGGTGGCGTACAGCGCGTTCCCGCCGAACACCGCCGGCACCCGCCGCAGCAGCAGGTCGCGCATGGCCCCGCCGCCGACCGCGGTGATGGTCCCCATGATGATCGCGGCCGGCCATTCGAGCCCGGCGTCGTAGGTCCGCTGCACGCCGACCACGGCCCAGAACCCGATCACGGCGGCGTCGAGCACGGTGAACAACCGGTCCCACGTCACCTCGGAGAACGACACGAGGAACGCGATGAGCGCCCCGGCGACGGCGACCGGCACGTACAGCGGGTCGACGAGCGCGACGGGTGGTCCGTTCTGCAGCAGGGTGTCGCGGAGCATCCCGCCGCCGAGTCCGGAGACGAACCCGACGACCAGGAACCCGAACAGGTCGAAGTCCATCGCGCGGGCGATGGAGCCGCCGAGCAGGGCGGACGCGAAGACCCCGGCGAGGTCGAGCACGTTCGTGACCGACGCCAGGCCGTCGACGGACAGCAGGTTCATGAGAACCATCAAACATCACGTCGCACGACTGGCGGGCCGTTCGGCGGTTAGGTTAGCCTCACCTTCGTCATGCTCGCCACTCTCGTCATCGGTCTCCGTGAAGGCCTCGAAGCCACGCTCATCGTCGGCATCATCGCCGCGTTCCTGCGTCGCAACCGCGTCCCGCTCACCCCGATGTGGTCGGGCGTCGGGCTCGCGGTGCTGCTCAGCATCGCCGTCGGCTTCGGGCTGCAGGCTGTCGAGCAGGCGCTGCCGCAGGCTCAGCAGGAGGGCATGGAGGCGGTCATCGGCATCGTCGCCGTCGTCTTCGTCACGGGCATGATCGTGTGGATGCGCACGCACGCGCGCACCCTGACGGCCGACCTCGAGGCCAGTGCCACCGCGGCGCTCGGCCGGGGCACCGCCTGGGCACTCGCCGGCATGGCGTTCCTCGCCGTCCTGAAGGAGGGCTTCGAGACCTCGGTGTTCCTCCTCGCCACGTTCCAGGCGTCGTCGGACACCGGCCTCGCCGCCCTGGGTGCCGTGATCGGCATCGCGGCCGCGGTCGTCGTCGGCTTCGGCATCTACACCGGTGGCGTCCGCCTCAACCTGTCGCGGTTCTTCACCGGCACCGGGGTCTTCCTGGTCTTCGTCGCCGGCGGCCTGGTGCTGACCGTCCTCCGCCGCGCGCACGAGGCCGGCTGGATCGTCATCGGCCAGCAGCGCACCGTCGACCTGTCGTGGCTCGCCCCGAACGGTTCGGTGCAGGGCGCCCTGGTCACCGGCGTGCTCGGCATCCCGCCGGACCCGCGGGTCATCGAGGTGCTCGGCTGGTTCCTCTACGTCGTCCCGGTGCTGGCCCTGACCCTCTGGCCGCGCGCCTGGCGTCCGTCGCCGGACCGCGTGCCCCGGGTGCGCGCCGTCGTCGCCGGTGCTCTCGCCGTGGCCGCAGCGGCGCTCGCGATCGCCGTGCCGACGGGCGGGGTCGACCTGCCCCGCACGACCGCGGTCAGCGGCGACGCCAGCTCCGTCTCCGCCAGCGTCGACGGTGCGTCCGGTGTCCTGCGGGTGGCCGGCGCCGGAACCGGCCAGGAGGCCCGGATCACCCTGCCGACGTCGGCCCACCGCCGCGTCACCCGCGCGGGCGTGACCGCCGACCGGTGGCGCGTCGTGCAGGACGGCGCCGGTGTGCAGGACGGGGCCGGTGGGCAGGGGAGCGGTGCCGACCGTCCGTCGACGCTGACCCTGGACGACCTCGTCACCCTGTTCGGCCGCCTGCCCGTCGGGGTCTCCCCGTCGACGAACCCCGGTCCGTTCGCGGCCCGCTGGGCCGTGCGCGACACGGTGACCCTGTGGACGGTCCGCGGTGGGGTCCTGGACGCGACCCGCGACGAACGCGAGGTGCTGACGCTGAGCGGTGGGGGCCTCCCGTCCGCGCGAACCACGACCCTGGACCGCACCGTCTGGTCCGTCCCCGACGCCCGCGTCGAGCGGTCGGCCGCCTCGGTGGCCGCTGCGGACTCGCGATCAGCCGACCTGCTGCTCTGGAAGGCCTGGCTGCCGATCGCCCTCGGCGCCGCGGCCGCCGTGCAGGCGCTGCTGGCCCTCCGTGACCGCCGTCGCCGGCGACTCCCCACCGTCCCCACCCCCGAACCCGTCCCCGCTCGTGGCCCTCCGGCCGCGGACCCTGCAAGGAGCACCGACCATGTCCTTCGGTAAGCCCGTCCGACCCCTGATCACCCTGGGCGCCCTCGGCGCCGTCACCGCCCTCGCACTCACCGGTTGCGCCGGTGGGTCCGCTGAGGCCGGCGGCTCCGGCTCCGGCGACGCGAAGGTCTCCCGCGTCACCATCACGCTCACCAACGACGGGCAGGACGCCTGTGCGGTGTCCTCGACGAAGGTCCCCGCGGGCCCCGTCACCTTCACGGTGAAGAACGAGTCGTCGACCGCGATCACCGAGGTCGAGCTGCTGCAGGACCAGCGGATCCTCGGCGAGAAGGAGAACCTGGCGCCCGGCCTCGACGCCGTCCGCTTCACCGCCACGCTGACCGGCGGGAAGTACCAGGTGTACTGCCCCGGCGCCGAGACCGAGCTGACGGACTTCACCGTCACCGGCAAGGCCGCGTCGACCGCGAACAGCAGCGCCTCGACCCTGCTCCGCGACGGGACGAAGGGCTACGCGACCTACGTCGACGGCCAGGTGACCGACATGGTCGCCGCGGTCCAGCAGCTGCAGAAGGACATCGACGCCGGTGACCTCGACGCGGCGAAGACCGACTACGCGAACGCCCGCCCGTTCTACGAGCACGTCGAGAGCGACGTCGACGGCTTCGTCAAGAAGGGGTTCAAGGCCACCGACAACGCGGGCAACCTCGACTACCTGATCGACATGCGCGCCTCGAACCTCGACCCGGCCGTCGGCTGGAGCGGGTTCCACGCCGTCGAGAAGGACCTGTTCCAGGCCGGGAAGATCACCGCGTCGACCAAGCAGACCGCCGCGGACCTGACCGAGGACGTGCAGCTGCTCGCGAAGCTCGTGCCGACCCTGGACTACAAGCCGGAGGACCTGGCGAACGGTGCCGCCGGGCTGCTCGAAGAGGTGCAGTCGAACAAGATCACCGGCGAGGAAGAGGCGTACAGCCACATCGACCTCGTCGACCTCGCCGCCAACGTCGAGGGTGCCCGTCAGGCCTTCGCGTACCTCAAGCCGGGGCTGACCAAGCTCGACCCGACCCTGACGAAGCAGATCGCGAAGCAGTTCGACGCCACGAACACGCTGATGGACGGCTACCGCGACGCCGATGACCTGGGCGGCTTCGCCAGCTGGGACGCCGCCACCAAGAAGTCCGACGCGAACACGATCTCGCAGCAGATCCAGGCGCTCCAGGACCCGCTGTCCCGCCTGGCCGAGAAGGTCGCGACCGCGTGACCGAGCCGGACGAGGCACCCCGGGCGAACGTCTCCCGCCGCGGGCTGTTCGGCGCGGGCCTGGCCGTGGCCGGTGCCGGGGTCGGCGCCGCAACGGGCATCGGCGGCGCCACCGCGGCGACCGGCGTGAACCCGTTCACGGCGGCGACGAACGGTGATGAGTCGATCGACCTGTCGCAGAGCCAGCCGTTCTACGCCACCGCGGCACGGCAGCCGCAGGGCGGGATCCGCACCACCCCGCAGCGGTACTGCGTCTACATGACGTTCGACCTGTCGACCACCGTCACGACCGACCTGCAGGTGCTCCTCGCCCGCTGGTCGGCCGCGATCGCCCAGCTGCAGGCCGGCAAGACCGTCGGCAGCGTCGAACCGGCGCACGGCAACGGGGTCGGCGCCGACACCGGCGAGGCGCTCGACCTCGGGCCCGCGTCCCTGACCGTCACGGTGGGGCTCGGCCCCGGCGTCTTCGACGAGCGCTTCGGGCTGGCCGACCGGCGCCCGGCGTCGCTCGCCGACATCCCGACGCTGCCGAGCGACAACCTGCAGCAGGGGCTGACCGGCGGCGACCTGTCCCTGCAGGCCTGCGCCGACGACCCCCAGGTGGCGTACCACGCGGTGCGCGACCTGGCACGGATGGCCCGCGGCACCGCGACCGTCCGCTGGACCGTGCTCGGCTTCGGCCGGGCATCGGCGGGACCGCACCAGAGCACGCCCCGCAACCTGATGGGGTTCAAGGACGGCACGCGGAACATCACGACCGACGCCGACCACGACCGGTTCGTCTGGCTCGACCGCGACGCCGGGTGGATGGCGGGCGGCAGCTACCAGGTGGTGCGGAAGATCCGGATGAACATCGAGACCTGGGATGCCGACGTCGTCAGCGACCAGCAGCGGGTGTTCGGGCGGACGAAGATCCAGGGCGCACCGCTCTCCGGCGGACAGGAGCACACCACGCCGGACTTCCACGCGAAGGACGACGACGGTGCGACGAAGATCGACGCGACGTCGCACATCGCCCTCGCAGCGCACGAGGCGAACGGCGGCGTGAAGATCCTGCGGCGGCCGTACAACTACACCGACGGGCTCAACGAGTACGGCCAGCTCGACGCCGGGCTGCTGTTCATCGCCTACGTGAACGACCCGGACCACTTCACGCGGCTGCAGCGGAAGCTCGGCGCCTCGGACCGGCTGAACGAGTACGTCTCGCACATCGGCTCCGCGGTGTTCGCCGTCCCGCCGGCACCCCGCAAGGGCTCGTACATCGGCGAGCAGCTGTTCCGGTGAACTGAGTCGCTGACCCGCCGGAGTGGGCGCCCTCCGCCGTTTCCCTGGAGGCGGAGGACGCCCGCGTCGCGGAGTCTCGCCGAACGGAACCACCGTCGACTTGCTGAAAGCGACCCGGCACGACGCGTCGCGGTGCGACAACCCCGAGAGTACCCCGCGGATCCGCGGATCCGCAGTGATCGACCGGGATGGGACAGCAACCGTGACCGCCGGGTCGCGCGACGCGTGCGCCGGAGCTGTGCCGGGCCTCCTGACCGACGCGAACGGGCCGCCTCACCAGGGTGAGACGGCCCGTTCGCGTGTGTGCCCGCAGGCTCCGGGTCAGTCCGTCAGGACCGTCGCGGCACGTCGTGCGCGGTTGCGGCGGAGGACCACGAGCGCCGTGATCCCGGCGAGCAGGAGCAGGCCCGCCGCGATCGCCGGAGCGGTGAGGTCCGCACCCGTGTAGGCGAGGTCGCCACCGGCGCGCGGGTCGTCGTCGGTCCCGCCGACGCCGCCGATGCCGGCGTCATCAGCGCCACCCGCGCCGGGGCCGGGGGTGACCCCGCCGCCCGTGCCCGGGGTCGGGTCAACCGGGTCCGTCGGGTCCGTGGGGTCGGTGGGGTCGGTCGGGTCCGTCGGGTCGACCGCTGCGGCGACCGGGATCGTCACGGCGAGGGTGATGGTCTGGCCGGGCAGGGTGACCACGAGCGGTGCGTCCGTCGTGGCGACGGGCTCGGCCACCGCGGCGAGCGAGACGGAGCCGGCGGTGCGGGCGGCGGCGCGTGCCGCCGGGGCCTCGATCTCGGGGACCGTGACGGTCAGGGTCGCGCGACCCTGCTCGTCGTTCTTGTCGGTGATCGTCGGGTCGATCGCCGACGACGCCAGCTCCTTGCCGTCCGCGCTGACCGAGACGGTGCCGGCCTTCGCGGGGTCCTCGCTGCTGAACACGAGCGACGACAGGTCGAGCTCGATCTCGTCACCGGGCTGGAACCCACCGGCCGGGGTCGGCGTGACCGTGACGCCGACGGCGCGCTGGTCGACCTGGGGTGTGACCTTCTTGTTCGCCACGAAGTAGTCCACCTGGGCCTGCAGGTCGACCTGGCCGGAGTCGGCGACGTTCGTGCCGGTCGCGAAGGCGGCGAAGTTGTCGCCACCGGTCGACAGGAACGAGTTGACGGTCACCTTGAGGGTGTCGGTCAGCGCGATCGGCTCGCCGTCGAGGGTCATGCCGGTGATGCGCTCGCCGCGGCCCTTCGACGGGTCGTAGGTGTACGCGAAGCCGTCCGAGACGCCGAGCTTCAGGAACGGACGCTCGAGGCCGTCCGGCTGCCACTGCTGCTCGAGGGCGTTCTTGATCTGCTGGCCGGTCATGTCCTTCGTCACCAGGGTGTTGGCGAACGGCTGGACGAGTGCGGCCTCCTTGTAGGTGACGGTGCCGTCGGGGTCGCCGGCGCCGCTGGACGCGTAGACCATGTCGGTGCGGAGGCCGCCCGGGTTCATGAAGGCGACCTTCGAGCCGTTGCGGGCGGTCGCGCTGCGCTGGACCTCGGCGATGTAGTTGCCGAGCACGGACTCGCCACCGCGGTTCTCGGCCTTGCGGTCGGACTGCACGGCGCGACGCAGGTCACCCGTGATCTCGCCGAGCTTCTCGCCGCCCTTGACGTCGGCAACGGCCTTCGCGGCGGTCACGATGTCGCTCACCTCGGTCACCGAGGTGGTGTCAGCGGGGACACGCTTGTCCTCGTTGACGGAGGTGACCGAGGACGTGATGCCGGTGAGCTGCTTGTCCGCGTCCACGGTGAGCTGCAGGTGTCCGAGGTTCACCCCGTAGGACCCGGCCTGGATCACCGGACGCTTCGTGCCGTCGGGTCCGGCGATGGAGTGGTTGTAGGTCGCGTGGGTGTGCGCCGAGACGATGGCCGAGACCTTCGACGAGACGCCGGCGGTGATCTTGCCGAAGGCACCGGTGCCGGTGGCGTCGGCGAGCGCGCTCGTGGTGGCGCCCTCGTGCACGAGCAGGACGAGCACGTCGGCCTCGCCGTTGTCGTCCCGGCCGTCGGTGAGCTGCACGGCGTACCGGTTGACCTGGCTGACGATCGGGGCCATCGCGAGGCCCTCGACCCCGCCGGGGCTGACGAGCCCGGGGATGAGGTCCTCGGTGGTCGCGCCGATGAAGCCGACCTTGACGCCGCCCTTCTCCACGATGGAGTACGGCGTGAACGCGGGGTCGGTGGTGCCGGCCTTGACGATGTTCGCCGAGACGTACGGCCAGTCGGCGCGGTCGTCGATGCGGTTCTTCAGGTCGTCCTGGCCCTTGTCGAGCTCGTGGTTGCCGATCGCGCTGACGTCGAGGTCCATGGCGTTCAGGGCGTCGATCGTGGGGGAGTCCTGCTGGATGAGCGAGGTGAAGGTCGAGGCGCCCACGTTGTCGCCGACGCTGGCGAAGATCGTGTTCGGGTTGGCCTCGCGGTACGACTGCACGACGCCGGCGAGCTTCGCGGCGCCGGCGGCCTTGTCGGCGGCGGTGCCCTCGGACTCGATGCGACCGTGGAAGTCGTTGACGTCGATGATGTCGATCGTCGTGTCGCCCTCGGCGGCGACGGCTGCGGACGGGACGGAGAGTGCGACCAGGACCCCGGCGGTGGCGAGGGCCGCGCCGGCGCCGAGGCGTCGTCGGGTCGTCGCACCGTCGGTTCCGGTGGTGTGGGAAGTGTTCATCGCCGTCGAACCTACGAAGACGCACAGGCGACTCGCCAGACCCCGTCGCAAGTCGTCACACGACGTTCACACGGCCTTCCCCCTGGGCCCGCCCGATCCGGTTCAGTCGCGGCCGAGGGCGCCCTTCACCCGCTCGGTGACCTCGGTCGCCATCGCCTTGGCGGAGTCCTTCACCACGTCGAACTCGACCGGGTCGCCCTTCAGCAGGCTCTTCGCCGTGTTGATCGCGTACTCCTTCGTGATGTGCGGGGGCAGCGGCGGGACGCTCCGGCTGACGTACGCGTCGATGAGGGTCACCCCCTGGTGGGCGAACGCCCGATCGACCGCGGCCTCGACCTCGGAGTCCTCGTGCACGGCGATGCCCTGGAACCCGAGCAGCGTCGCGTACCCGGCGTAGTCGATCGACTCGACGTCCTGCGAGCCGCGCCACATCGGGTTGCCGTCCTCGGTGCGCATCTCCCACGACACCTGGCCGAGATCGTCGTTGTGCATGACCACGATGACGAGCTGCTGGTTCGGCCACGCCGCCAGGTACTTCTTCACGGTGATCAGCTTCGTTCATGCCGAGCATCTGGAAGGCACCGTCGCCGATCGTGCACACCGCCGGACGGTCCGGGAACGCGAACTTCGCCGTCACCGCGTACGGCATGGCCGCGAGCATCGTCGCGAGCCGGCCGGACATGTCGCCGCGCATGCCCTCGCGCAGCCGGATGTGGTGGCCGTACCAGTCGGCGGTCGTGCCGGCGTCCGCGGTGACCGTGACGCCGTCGGGCAGTCGGTCGTTCACGGCCTGGATCACCCGGCGCGGGTTCACCCCGTCGTCGTAGGCGACCTCGGACTGCGCACGCATCTCCGACTCCCACTCGCGCATCTCGTGGGCGACGGTCTGCTGGAAGGACCTGTCGGTCTTCTGCTCGAGCAGCGGGAGCACGGCGTCGAGGGTCGAGCCGACGTCGCCCCACAGGTTCAGCTCGGTCGGGTACCGCAGGCCGAGCTGCTCCGGCTTGATGTCGACCTGGATGCCCCGGGCCTGCCCCGACTTCGGCATGTACTCGCCGTACGGGTAGTTCGTGCCGAGCAGCACGAGGGTGTCGCAGTCGCGGATCTGGTGCAGCGACGGCAGCGACCCGAGCAGCCCGAGCTGCTGCGAGTGGTACGGCACGTCGGACGGGATCACGTCCTTGCCACGGAGCGCCGTGATGATCCCCGCGCCCGCCTTCTCGGCGGCGGCGAGCACCTGGGCCGTCGCACCGCGCGCGCCCGCACCGACCAGGAACGTCACCTTCGACCCGGCGTTGATGATCTCCGCCATCTTCCGGACCTCGTCGGCGGGCGGCGTGATCCGGGTGGACGCGGGGACGTCGCTCGACCGCGAGGCCCAGTGCTCCAGCGGCGGTGCGTCGTACGTCATCGCCTGCACGTCGTGGGGCAGCACGACGACGGCCGGCTGCTTGCGCAGCGACGCGGTGCGGAACGCGGTGTCGAGCACCACACCGACGGCCTCGGGCGTGGCCACCGTCTGCACGTAGCAGGCGACGTCGGCGAACACGCGCTCCAGGTTCGACTCCTGCTGCGTGAACGACCCCATCGCCGCGAGCCCCTGCTGGCCGACGATCGCCACCACCGGCTGGTTGTCCATCTGCGCGTCGTACAGCCCGTTCAGCAGGTGGAAGGCACCGGGACTCGACGTCGCGACGCAGACCCCGACCTCGCCGGTGAACTTCGCGTGCGCGGTCGCCATCAGCGCCGCGATCTCCTCGTGCGTGGGGCGGACGTACTCCAGGCCGTCGCCCGTCGACGCCGCCTTGCCGAGCGCGCCGTCGAAGGCGCCGATCCCGTCGCCGGGGTACCCGAACACGCGGGAGACCCCCCACGCCTTGATGCGGTCGATGACGAAGTCGCTCACGGTCGTGCTCATGGCACCAGCGTGCGCGGGCGCGCACGGGTCCGTTCACAGGCACCGGCCTGGAGTCGCGGATCACGTGACCGACGTCGGTCACGTGATCTGGGCCTCCAGACCAGGGCCCTGTGCTGGCCGGTGCTCGGTGTCGGCTCCTGCTCGGTACCGGCTACGGCTCCTGCGCGATCAGCGGACGCAGCGTGCGGTGCGCGATGCGCAGCCCTTCGAGCACCCTGTCGTCGGTGCCGCCCCAGAGCGGGTCCTCGTGCTCGACGCTCAGCGTGCCGTCGAAGCCCGCCTCGTAGAGGCGGTCGACGACGCGCGGCCAGTCCACGACACCACGGCCCGGCACGCGGAACCGCCACCAGCCCATGTCCCACGGGTCGTCGCCCTTGTCGACCTTGCCGAAGAACCCGTACTCGTTGCGCCGCTCGGGGAAGAGCTCCAGGTCCTTCGCCTGGGCGTGCACGATGTGCTCGGCGAACGGCAGGATCGTCTCGACCGGGTCGATGCCGATCCACGTCAGGTGCGACGGGTCCCAGTTCAGCCCGAAGCCCAGACCGGTCACCCAACCCCAGAGCTCGGGGGAGTACGCGAGGTTGCCGGGGTACCCGTCCGGGTGCCAGCCCTCCATCACGCAGTTCTCGATGACCAGCCGCACACCGCGCTCGCCGGCGTAGTCGACGAGCTCGGGCAGGACCCGGTTCCCCTCGGCCATGTTCTCGCGGACGGACTTCGTGGTGTCGCGCCCGATGAAGGTGCCGACGTACGGGATGCCGAGCGTCTGCGCGGTGTCGATCGCGTGCTCGAGGTGGGTCCGCACCGCGGCACGGTGCTCGAGGTCCCGGTGCAGGTTGTTCTCGTAGTAGGCGAGCGCGGAGATCTCGAGCCCGGTGCGGTCGAGCAGGTCGCGGGTGGCCAGGGCGTCCTCGTCGGTGAACGTGGCGACCGGCAGGTGCGCCGCCTCGAAGTCACGGCCGCCGGTGCCCGGCCAGACGGCGACCTCGAGCCGCTCGTACCCCTGCTGCTGGGCGAACCCGGCGATCCGGTCGAGCGACCAGCCGGGCAGGCAGGCGGTCAGCATGCCGAGCTTCACCGGATCTCCCGCCAGGTCGTCTCGGCCGCGCTGCCGATCACGGCCTCGATGATGTCCGCGGAGCGGGCGCCGTCCGCGAAGGTCGGCAACCCGTCGGGGGCCACCCCGGTGCGGACCGCGGTGTAGGTGTCGGCGACGAAGGCGGCGAAGGCGTCGAGGTACCCCTGCGGGTGCCCGGCCGGCACGATCGCCAGCCGGCGCTGGTCCGGGTACCCCTGCGACGGGTCGCGGACCACGATCTGCGCGCCGCGCTCGTTCCCGAACCAGGCCGACTCGGGCTGCTCCTGGTCGAACGCCGCGCTGCCGCGGGTGCCGTCGACCTCGAACCACAGGCGGTTCTTGCGGCCCGAGGCGACCTGCGAGATCACGACGTTGCCGATGCGGCCCGTGGCCGTGCGGAAGGTGGCGACGGCGGTGTCCTCGGTGGTGACCTCGGCGCGTTCGGCCGCGTCGGCCACCGGGTCCGGGTCCGGGGAGCCGGAGAACGACGGACCGGACGCGGCCGGCCGGGTCGGGTAGACGATGTCGGTCGCCGCGGACACCGAGGCGAAGCGCTCACCCGTCACGAACTCGACCAGGTCGCACCAGTGCGAGCCGATGTCCGCGAACGCGCGGGACAGCCCGCTCGAGGTCGGGTCGACCCGCCAGCTCGAGGCGTCCTCGTCGAGCATCCAGTCCTGCAGGTAGTGGCCGTGCACCGCGAGCAGCCGGCCGAGCTCCCCGTCGGCGATGCGCGCCCGGATCTCGCGGACCATCGGGTGGTACCGGTACACGAACGGCACCGTGGCCACGACACCGGCCTCGGCAGCGGCGGCGACGAGTTCGGCGGCCTGCGCGGGGTCGATCGCCAGGGGCTTCTCGCACACCACGTTGATGCCGGCCGCGATCACCGCGAGCGCCTGCGGGTGGTGCTGGTCGTTCGGGGTGCAGATGTGCACGACGTCCGGGGCGTCGGCGATGACCTCGTCGAGGGAGGCGTAGCCACGGGGCAGGTCGAGCTGCGCCGCCACCTGCTCCGACCGGGCGGCGTTCCGGCCGAGCACACCGAGCACCTCGGCACCGGAGGCCCGGGCCGCCCGGGCGTGGACCCCGGCGATCATGCCCGTCCCGACCACGGCGACACGGAGGCGTCGCCCTTCGTACCCACTGCTCATGGTGCTCCCTCGCGCCGGACTGACACCACCGTAGCGGCCCGGCCGTCCCCGGGGGACGGTGAGTACGGTCTGGTGCATGTCGAGCCTCCAGACCAGCCTGCTCATCCTCGGAGCCAGCGGCGACCTGTCCAAGCGCCTGCTCCTGCCCGGCCTCGCCACCCTGCTCCAGGTGAAGGACGACTGGGACGTCCAGCTCGTCGGGGCCGGTGTCGAGGACCTGTCCGACGCCGACTGGAAGGCGCAGGTGCGCGAGTCCTTCGAGAACGCGCAGGCGTCCAAGAACGAGGAGGACGAGGGCGCCTCGGGGGAGACGTCACTGCCGGACCGACTGCAGGCCGTGGTCGACGCCTCGACCTACCGGAAGGCCGACGTCACGGACCCGGACGACCTGCGGGCACTGCTCGCCGCGTGCGAGCACGACCCCGCGATCTACTTCGCACTGCCGCCGGCGGTCACCGAGAAGAGCTGCGAGCAGCTCGCCCACCTCGACCTGCCCGCCGGCACCCGCCTGGCGCTCGAGAAGCCGTTCGGCACCGACGCCGACAGCGCCTCGCACCTCAACGACCTGCTGCACTCGTTCATCCCCGAGGAGCGCATCCACCGCGTCGACCACTTCCTCGGCCGCTCCACCGTGCTCAACCTGCTCGGGCTGCGCTTCGCCAACCGCATCATCGAGCCGCTGCTGTCGTCGCAGCACGTCGAGCGCGTCGACATCGTCTACGACGAGACCCTCGGGCTCGAGGGCCGGGCGCGCTACTACGACAAGGCCGGGGCGCTCACCGACATGATCCAGAGCCACCTGCTGCAGGTGATGGCCGTCGTCGCGATGGAGGCCCCCGCCTCGATCAAGGCCGACGACCTGCGCACCCAGAAGGAGCTCGTGCTGCGGGCCGTCCGGCCGTGGGGCGGCGACGTCGTCACCGCGGGCAAGCGCGCCCGGTACACCGCCGGCACCGTCGGGGACCGCCAGCTGCCGTCGTACGTCGACGAGGACGGCGTGGACCCGTCGCTCGGCACCGAGACCCTCGCTCAGCTCACCCTGGAGATCGCGAACTGGCGCTGGGCCGGCGTCCCGTTCACCCTGCGGTCCGGCAAGGCGCTCGCCGCGCAGCGCCGCGAGATCGTCATCACGTTCAAGGACTCCCCGCACGTGCCCGAGGGGCTCACCGGCACCGAGCTGCCCGACCGGCTGCGCATCTGGATCGCCCCGGACGAGATGCAGCTCGAGCTCAACGTCAACGGCGCCGGTGACCCGTACACGATCGACCACACGAGCCTCGAGGTGACCTTCAACCCCGGGCGTCTGAGCGCGTACGGCGAGGTGCTGGCCGGCGTGCTCGAGGGTGACGCCACGCTGTCGGTCCGCGGGGACAGCGCCGTGCAGGGCTGGAAGGTCGTCGGGCCGTTCCTCGACGCGTGGAAGGCCGGCAAGGCGCCCCTCGACGAGTACGCCGCCGGGTCCGTCGGCCCCGACGGCTGGGACAACATCGAGGCCTGAGCACGAGCGGCGGCGTAGCGTCGGGTGACGTGAACACCACCGACGACGTCCTGCAGACCGTTCCCGAACCCGCCGGCGCCGACATCCGTGTCGACGACGTCCCCTACGACCACGAGGGCATCGAACTGCTCGGTGTGCTCGCGAAGGACGCCGCGATCGCGGGCCGTCGTCCGGCCGTCCTCGTCGTGCACGACTGGCACGGCGTGAACGAGCACGTCGAAGCACGGGTGACGATGCTCGCCCGTCTCGGCTACGTCGCCTTCGGCGCGGACATCTACGGAGCGGGCGTCCGCCCCGGTGACGACACCGCGGCCCAGGTCGCCGGCGGTTTCTACCAGGACCTGCCGCTGCTGCGCGCCCGCGCCACCGCCGGACTCGAGCGACTGCTCGCCGACCCCGACGTCGACCCCGCCCGCGTCGTCGTCATGGGGTACTGCTTCGGCGGCTCGACCGCACTCGAACTCGCACGGACCGGGGCCGACCTGGTCGGTGCCGTGGCGTTCCACGGCGGCCTCATCGCGCACGACCCCTCGGACGCCGCCGACATCCGCGCGAAGCTGCTCGTCCTCACCGGGGGCGCCGACCCCGTCGTGCCGGACGAGGCCGTGCACGCGTGGCAGGACGAGATGCGGGCGGCGCCGGAAGTCGACTGGCAGGTCGTGACGTACTCCGGTGCGATGCACGCGTTCGCGGTGCCCGGTACCGACGCCCCGGACCACGGCGCGCAGTACCAGGAGCGCGCCGATCGCCGATCGTGGCAGGCGCTCCGGGTGTTCCTGGCCGAGGTGTTCGACGAGGAGCCCGCGGCGCTGTGACGATGCGGCCGTCGGAGACCACTCGCGACACGCCGAGCGCGGGGGCCGGAGCGCCTCGATTGGCGCCCGGGCCGCACCTGTTGTAGAGTCTTCCACGGCCGCAAGGCCACGCGCTCGTAGCTCAATGGATAGAGCATCTGACTACGGATCAGAAGGTTGGGGGTTCGAGTCCCTTCGAGCGCACAGGCAAGCAGGACGAAGAAGGGCCCCGGTGGATTCCACCGGGGCCCTTCGTCGTTCATCAGCAGCGTTCGCGCCCGGGTCCACCCGTCGCGCGTCACGTCCGTGCGACTCGGTGAGCAGGAACGGTCGAGTCCCGGAGCCGGACTCGACCGTTCCTGCTCACGAAGTGGCGGGGGAGTACGGCTGGGCCGCCGCGATGACCTCCGACGCACCGGCGATGCCGAACGACGTGAAGAGCGGTGCCCACAGGGCCTTGAGCTGCGCCACGAGCTCGTCGTCGGTCAGCTGCGTCGAACCGTCCACCATGCCCAGCGTCGTGTTGAGGAGCAGCAGGACGGACGGCTGGACCGCGGCCGCGTCGACGTCCGCCGCCGCGACCCCGGCGCTGACGAGCTCGCCCCGCGTCATCTCGAACCAGTCGAAGCCGCGCGGCACCGGCACGCCGGCCTTGCCGAGTTCGTGCAGGAGCCGGACCGCGCCGCCCGCCACCGAGCCCCGGCGGACGTCCATCCCGGTGGTCAGGAGGAACACCGTCAGCCGCTCGATGCCGGGCTGCGCGGGGAGTGCGTCGAAGAGTTCACGCCAGCGCTGCTGCTGCAGTTCGATGACCGCCGTCGCCAGGTCCTTCTTCGACGGGAACAGGTGGTACCCGATCGCCGACTTCGGCTTGCCCATCGCCTCGGCGACACGGGAGAACGTGGTCGCCTCGTAGCCGAAGGCCGCGAACTGCTGCCCCGCGGCGTCGATGATGGCTCGACGAGACGCCTCCATGGCGAGCTGCCGCTGGTTCATCTGGCGCGGTGTCCTTCCTCGCCCGGAGCTGAGCGATCAGTGAACACCACATCTTAGGGCCGCTCATGATGACGGCCCGTCCCCTGCCCGCGTCAGGCGGCGCAGAACGTGTGCCAGGCCACGTCGATCCCCTTCCGGTGCAGCGAGTCGAGTCCGACGTCGAGGTGCTTCCGCTCGGCGTCCACCAGGTGTGCGCACCGGTGGTCCTGGGCGACGGTCTGGGCCTGGCCGAGCGCGGTCACCAGGTCGGTGTCGATGGCGTCGAGCTGGGGCCGGATGGTCGTCAGGTCCGGCGCCGTCGTGGGTGCGGTCCACGGGTTGTGCGTCCAGTGGTTGATGAGGCCGCGCTGGACCACCTTGCTCGCGGCGATCTGCGCGCGGATCACCCGGGTGACCAGGACGGGGTCGACGCCCTGCTGCTCCGCCAGGGTCACCGCTTCGTCGACGACGGCCTGTTCGCGCACCGGGTCGGCGATCGGCTTGCCGCTGAGCCACTTCGACTCCGCCACCGGGTCGGCGAGCTCCAGCCGTCGGAGGATGAGCGCGCCGATGGTGTCGAGCTCTGCCGTCGATGCCGCGGGACGGGAACCGTCGTGGGAGATGGTCATCGTGGAACCCGTCGGTTCGGCGGACGTGGGCAGGGGGTCGGCGTTCGCCGCCGTGGTCGGCAGGGCGATGCCCGCCGCGAGCAGCCCGAGGGTCAGGGCCGTCGCGGCGGTCCGACGGCTGCGGTGCCGGGCGGTGGTCGGGGTGGTGGGGTGTGCGGTGTTCACGGGGTTTCCTTCCCGAACCGGCGCCGGACGCGTCGGGTCAGATCGTCGATGATCGGTTTGATGACCTCGTCGTAGAACGGGTAGACGCCGAAGTGGTCGGCGCCCTCGTCGCAGTAGCAGTCCATCGAGATCGCCTCCTCGAAGTTCGAGAAGACGTAGGTGGCACGGTGCGGGAACGCGGCGTGCGGCTCGTCGTCACGCGGGGTCGTGGTGGTCACGGCGGTGCTCGATCCCGGTCGGCAGCCGGTCAGCCGACCAGCCGAGCCGCGGGGACGCCGGAGTCGCGCCCGGAGTCCACCACGGCGTCGATCTCGGTGGATCCGTTGCCCGACCCGACCGTGCGGTTCTGGATCTGGTTGAGCGACCAGTTGCCCGGCAGGGGCTCGAGCTGGTTGCCCGCCCAGGCCGGCGACATCCCGGCGACGAACGAGAAGTGCGCGAGTCCGGCGCTGCTCACGGCGGTGCACGTGGCGCGGGAGCCGTAGACGCCCGCCTTGTACAGGTTCCCGCGGTCCCGCAGGCCGGCGGCGACGCCACGGAAGTACGGCACCACGAGCGACTCGTCCTGCGCCGCCGAAGCGTCGAAGTCGGCGGCGAAGTAGACGGTGGTCTGCTTCGGGATCCCGAGCTGTCGGGCGGCGTCGTGGGCGCGGTGGGCGTCGCGGACCCCCTGCTCCTCGGTGAACCACGAGGCAGTGAACCCCCCTTCCTCGAAGATCGGCCACAGCCCGAGCCCGGCGCTCGCCATCACACGGAGTTCGTCGGGGGTCAGGGCCTTGTCGAGCGCTCCGGACTGCTGGTGGTTGGTGAGGTAGCGTCCGACGCCGGTGGCACCGGACGCACGGACGGCGGCCGCGCGGGCGTCGTCGAGGCGCACCGCGGTGTCGGCACCGGTCGTCGCACGGTCCGGGTCGCCCGTGCTCGCGGCCAGGGCCGCCCACGTGCCGGCGTCGCACGTCCCGGTCTGCTCGGCCGGCGGGAACGCCTGGAACTGCTGGAACGCACGGACCACCGCGGCGTCCGCTGCCGAGTAGGCACTGCTGAACACGACGCGCTCGCCGTTCAGCACCAGGAGCGCCTTGACGAGCAGCACCCAGGCGCCGGTGGCCCCGACCCCGACGACGCTCGGTCCCGCGGCACGGAGCGCGGCAGCCGTCCCCGGTCCCCAGGCGCCGTCGACCGTGACGCCGACCGCGACCTGCACCGCGCGGATCGCCGCGGAGTACGTGCTCGTGTCCACGAGCCCGCTCGTGCTGCCGTACGCGCCGCCGGTCGCCTCGGCGTAGGTGCGGTTGAGGTACTGCTGCACCGCGCGCACCGCACGGGATCCGCCGGAGGCGAGCCGGACCGGGTCGACGGTCAGGAGGGCGCCGAACAGGTGGGCCGACAGCGGGAGTGCGCCGGGCTCGGCACCCAGGTCGGAGCGGAGCGCCTGCACGGCCGCGACGGTGGCCGCGTCGTACTCGCCGGTGAGCGTCACGGTCGCCGCACCCTTGCAGACGAGTCCGGCCTGGACGAGTCGGCACCAGGTCGCGGCGTCGGCACCCGTCTCGGCCCCGACGTCACCGTGCTGCTCGAGCTTCCGACGGGTCGTCGGCCCGAGCGTCGCGACGACGGGGGAGATGCCGAGGAGCGACTGGGTGGCCTGCACGATCCCGAGCACCGTGCCGCTGCCGGTCAGTCCGTCCTCGTCGACGTGCACCCACCCGTGCAGGTGCCCGAAGGTCGTGTTGAGCCAGCGCTGCACGGCGAGCACGCCCGAGTCGGCGGCGCCCGACGGGGTTGCGGCGTCGGCCGGGGCCGCGAGCGCGGTCGTGACGAGCGGGACGGTGGCGGTGATGCCGATGAGCGCAGTTCGGCGCGAGATGTGCACGGGGGTGCCCCTTCAGTTGCCTCGAGCGTCCGCTGGCCGTTGATCGCACTGTGCGATGCTGATGGCCGCGGCATGGTCCGAGCAACTTCGTCCCTCAACTTGGGACGGCCCTGCAATTCGGCAGACGATCGTCTGATGAAGCGCTCAGTCCGACCTCCGCGCCCCGCCGACTACGATCCTGATCCGGAGGGGGACTCGATGGATCTGCGCTGGTTGACCGCGCCCGACGACGTTGTGGCAGCGAAGACGGCGCGACGACCGCGGATGCGCCGCCCGCGACAGGCCCCGTGGTGGTGGAACGCGCTGCTCCTGGCGATCGAGGTCCCGCTCGCGTGGCTCGCGTCCGCGCTCGTGATCTGGGGCACCGGGCTCGTCCACAACGGCGCGGGTGTCGGTGACGTCGTCCGCTGGGCGGCCTGGTTCGTGGTGCTCGTCGCCGGCGTGGTCGGGCTCGTCGTGCTCCTGGTCCGCGGCGAACGACCTCGGACCCTGCGTCCGGACGAGGCTCGGGCAGTGCTGACGGGGGAGGCCAGTGGGTACCCGGCGCGTCCGGTCCGTCCGAAGCCGCTCGACTCGATGATCACCCCGCGCTACTCCGGCATCCGCGTCCACCCCCGGTTCGGCACCGCCCCCGTGCACGTCGACGGCGTCCCGGACGTCGAGTTCGGCTGCGTCCTGCGGCGCTGGATGGTCTCGCGGGACTGGACGTACCTGACCGTCCGGCTACCGGGCACGCTGCCGCACCTGCTCCTCGACGCGACGGCGAACGACGGTCGACGCAGCGACCTGCCCGTGGTGCTCCGTCACCGGCAACGGATGTCGCTGGAGGGCGACTTCGACCGGCACTTCCGCGTCTGGGCGCCGGAGGACTACGGCCAGGACGCGCTGTACGTCCTCACCCCTGACGTGATGGCAGCGCTCGTCGACCACGCGGCCGGCTGGAACGTCGAGATGGTCGATGACCGTCTGGTCTTCTCGGCGCCGGGGACCGCGGACTGGTCGCGCCCTGCGCCGTGGATGCAGGTCGAGGCCGTCCTGGGAGAGGTCGTGCCCCGTGTCGTGCGCGCCGCCTCCCGGTACCAGGACGACCGCTCGCTGCTCGAGGACGGGCACGCCGACGCGATCGCCGCCGCGGGGCGTCGCCTGGTGCTGCGCGACCGGCGGAAGAGCCGTCTGCGAGCGACGTGGGCGGGGGCCGTGTGGATGGGCGTCGTCTGCGTGTCCTACAGCGGACCGTTGGCCGTCGCGGTGGTCGGTTCGCTCTCGGTCCTCGACCACTGACCGTCGGCGCACGCCTACGACGTGGCCCCGGTACGGACGGGAGGCCCGTGGCGGTGTCGCCACGGGCCTCCCGTCCGTCAGATGGTGCGTCGACTACGCGACGGTCGCGCGCGCCTCGGCCAGCGACGGGTAGTCGGTGTAGCCCTCGGCGGTCGCGCCGTAGAAGAGCTCCGGACGGGGCTCGTTGAGCTCGGCGTCGTGCTCCCAGCGGTGCGCGAGGTCCGGGTTGGCGATCGCGGCGCGGCCCACGGCGACGGCGTCGGCGTGGTCGCCCTCGACGATCGCGATGGCCTCGTCGCGGGTGGTGAGCGACGAGAAGCCCGAGTTCACGATGAACGGCGCACCCGCGGTGCGGCGGACGTGCTGCACCAGGTCGCCGGTCGGCTCGGCGTGCAGGACGTCGACGAAGGCGAGCCCCAGCGGCGCGAGGCCCTCGGCGACGGCGGTGTAGGTGGCGCGGACGTCGGCCGCGTCGTCCTCGATGACGCCCTGGATCCCGTGCTCGGGCGACAGGCGGATGCCGGTGCGGTCGGCGCCGATGGCCTCGGCGATGGCGGTGGTGACCTCGATCGCGAAGCGTGCGCGGTTCTCGGGGGAGCCGCCGTACTGGTCGGTGCGGGTGTTCGACACCGGCGACATGAACTCGTGCACCAGGTAGCCGTTGGCGCCGTGGACCTCGACGCCGTCGAGCCCGGCGGCGATCGCGTTGCGGGCGGCCTGCACGAAGCCCTGCACGGCCTCCTGCACCTCGGCGGTGGTCAGCTCGTGCGGGACGGGCATGTCGGCCTTCGAGCCGTCGGCCAGGTGCGTCTGCCCGGGGGCGGCGATGGCGGACGGGGCGACGATGCGCGGGGTCTGCGAGATGTCGGTGTGCGAGACGCGGCCGCCGTGCATGAGCTGCATGACGATCGTGCCGCCGGCGGCGTGCACGGCGTCGGTCACGCGGCGCCAGCCGGCGATCTGGTCGTCGGTCTCGATGCCGGGCTGCCCGGGGTAGGAGCGGCCCTCCTGCACGGGCCAGGTGCCCTCGGTGATGATCATGCCGAGGCCGGCGCGCTGCCGGTAGTGCTCGACGAGCAGGTCGTTCGGGACGCCGTGCTCGCCGGCGCGGGTGCGCGTGAGCGGGGCCATGACGACGCGGTTCGACAGGGACAGGGCGCCGATGGAGGCGGGTTCGAAGAGCTTCACCTCAGGGCGAACGACGAGTTGTCCGATGCAATTCCGCCTCGGAGCACTTCTTCAGGCAGCGCGGTCAGTCGCGCGGACACACCAGCGTCGACGAGCGGACCTGGCCCTCGGGCCGGATCACCTGGTGCTGCGAGAGGGGCTTGCCGCACAGGGGGCACCCCCGGTCGATCGTCCGGTCGTCGATGCCCTCGGGGCGACCGGCGCCGATCTGCGAGGGGCCCATCTTGTTGATGAGCGTCGTGTTCCACCGTTCGTACCACTGGCCGAAGCGTCCCACGGTGCATCCTTTCGTTCGTGCACGAACCATTATGGCACCGATGGCCGCGGATCACACCTGGTCGACGCGCTCCAGCAGCTCGGTCAGCTCGTCCTTCAGGGACTCGAGCCGGGCGAGTGGCCACCCGAGCCGGTCGGCGACGGCGAGCGGGACCGCCTGGGCCCGGTCGCGCAGGGCGTGCCCGGCCGTCGTCAGGGAGACCTCGAGCTGGCGTTCGTCGGCGGCACTGCGGGTGCGGCGGACGTAGCCGGAGGCCTCGAGCCGCTTGAGGAGCGGGCTGAGCGTCGCGGAGTCGAGTCGCAGTTCGCCGGCGATCTCGCGCACCGAGCGCGGGTCCCGCTCCCACAGGGCGAGCATGACGAGGTACTGCGGGTGGGTCAGGCCCATCGGTTCGAGCAGGTCGCGGTACAGCCCGATGACGCTGCGGCTCGTCGCCGCGAGTGCGAAGCAGAGCTGCCGGTCGAGCGCGAGCGGGTCCGGGGCGGTCTGGGTCATGCGTTCAGGTTACTTCGTTCGTGCACGAAGCGGCGTGGTCGCGACCCGGGGCGGTGGGCGCGACGGCCTGGAGGCCCGGTGCCGGTCTCGTGGACCGGCACCGGGCCTCCAGGGTGGTGGCGCGGGTGCGTCGACTACGCGCGGTGCGCGGGCGGGTGGCCCGAGTCGTGCGCGTTCGCGTCGGGCTCCACGGGGAGCGCGTGGGTGCCGGTGTGCGTGTCCTCGTGGCCGGCGACCGGATGGGTGCGCTCGAGCTTCGCGCCCTCCACGTCGACGTCCGGCACGATGCGGTCGAGCCACTTCGGGAACCACCAGGCGCTCTTGCCGAGCAGGTGCATCGCCGACGGGATGAGCAGCATGCGGACGACGAAGGCGTCGATCAGCACACCGAACGCCAGCCCGAAGCCGATCGGCTTGATGGTGGACGAGTCCGAGAAGATGAAGCCCGCGAACACGGAGATCATGATGATCGCCGCCGCCGTGACCACCGCGCGACCCGCGTGCAGACCGCGCTGGACGGCCACCTTCGCGCTCGCACCGTGGGCGTAGGCCTCACGCATGCCGGACACCAGGAACAGCTGGTAGTCCATCGCCAGACCGAACAGGATGCCGATCTCGATGATGGGCAGGAAGCTCAGGATCGGTGCCGGGTCGTGCACACCGAAGACCGAGCCGAGCCAGCCGAACTGGTAGATCGCGGTCAGCCCGCCGAACGACGCCAGCACAGACAGGATGAACCCGGCGGTGGCGGTGATCGGCACGAGGAACGACCGGAACACGATGATCAGGATGATCAGGGACAGCCCGACGACCACCACGAGGTAGAGCGGCAGCACGTTCGAGAGCTTCTCGGACACGTCGATGTTCGCCGACGCGTTGCCGGCGACACCGAGGGTGACCTTGCCGTCGTCGGTGGAGACGGTCTGCTCGCGCAGGTCCTTCACGACGTTCTCGGTGGAGACGCTGTCCGGGCCGCCGGCGGGCTTCACCTGGAACGCGATGATGTCGCGGTCCTTCGAGGCCCCGATGGGCAGCACGGCCTTGACGTCGTCGTTCTTCGCGATCGCCTGGCCGATGGTGACCTCGGTCGCGGTGACGTCGCTCTTGCTGATCGACTCCGGCAGGGTCGCCACGACGAGCAGCGGGCCGTTCTGACCGGCGCCGAACTCCTTCTCGAGCGTCTTGTAGGCCTTGTACTGGCTCGACTCGACGGCCTCGGACGAACCGCTCGGCAGGCCGAGGCGCATCTGCGTCGCGGGCAGGGCGATGGTGCCGAGTACCGCGACGCCGAGGACGAGCGTGATGACCGCGCGCCAGCTCGACATCGGCTTGTTCGGGATCCGCGTGGAGTCGGTGTTGCCGATCTTCGCGCGCTCCTTCTTCCGCAGGATCCGCATGCCGATGAGCGACAGCAGGGCCGGGGTGAACGAGGTCGCGATGAGGATCGCGAAGAGCACCGCGACCGCACCGACCGTGCCCATCAGGCCGAGGAACGGGATGCCGGTGATGTTCAGCGCGAGCAGCGCGACGATGACCGTCGCACCGGCGAACACCACGGCGTTGCCCGAGGTGCCGTTCGCGAGCCCGATCGACTCGTGCACCTGCATGCCCTGCTTCAGCTGGGTCCGGTGCCGGTTCAGGATGAACAGCGAGTAGTCGATGCCGACCGCCAGGCCCAGCATCACCCCCAGCACCGGCGTGACCGAGATGAACTCGACGACGCTCGAGAACGACAGGGCGGTGAGCGAAGCGACTCCGACGCCGAGGACGGCGCTGACGAGCGGGACCGCGGCGCCGATGACCGTGCGGAGCATCAGGAGCAGCACGATCGCGGCGATGATGACACCGCCGATCTCACCCGGGCCGAGGATCGACGGCACGCCCTGTGCGATGTCGTTCGAGACGTACACGTTGACGCCCTGGATGTCGGCCGACTCGGCGTCGTCCGCGATGGCGGTCTTCGTGTCCGCGGGGACTTCGTAGGTCGACTTCGTGAACTGCACGGTGCCGATCGCTGCGCTGCCGTTGTCCGACACGAAGCGGATGTCCTTCGACAGGTCGAGCAGGTCCGAGCCCTGTTCGAGCTGCTGCTCGTTGTCGTCGAGCTTCTGCTTGTTCGTGTCGATCGTCTTCTGGGCGGTCGCGATCTGCTGCTCACCGGCGTCGATCTGCGCCTGCTGGGCGTCGATCTGTGCCTGCGCCTGCTGGAGCTGGGCGGCCGCGGCCTGCGCCTGTGCGGCGGGGACGGCCGCGCCGCCGGCGGCCTGCGCCTGGGCCTTCTGTGCGTCGAGCTGCGCCTGGGCGGTCGCGATCTTCTGCTTGCCGGACTCGAGCTGCGCCTTCTGGGCGTCGAGCTGCTGCTGGCCGGTCTCGATCTTCGCGCGACCGGACTCGATCTGGTCACGCCCGTCGACGATCTTCTGCCGCTGGTCGTCGAGCTGCTGCTGCGTGGCGAAGCCGCTCGTCGTGCCCTTGACGCCGTCGAGCTTCTCGAGGCTGGTCAGGAAGTCGTCGATCTCGGACTGCTGCGACGACGAGATCGCCTTGCCGTCCTTCGTCTCGAAGACGATCGTGCCGTTGCCGCCGTTCGCCGACGGGAACTTGTCGGCGAGCTGGTCCTGCACCTGACTGGTCTTGGTGTTCGGGATCGTGATCGACGACGAGATGGTGCCGGCGAAGAGCGTGTACGTGACGCCCGCGACGGCCATGATCGCGACCCAGGTGATGATCACGAGCCAGTGGCGTCGTGCGGAGAACCGTCCGAGACGGTAGAGGAGACCGGCCATGCGGGTGCCTGCGGTCCTTTCGTTGTCAGGTGCTGGTGGTGCGGGGTGCGCCGGTGGACCCCTGGGGGATGAGGAGGTGGGGCGGTGTCAGTCGTCGGCCATGTAGCCGCTGCGGACGCTGTGCACGAGTCGGGCGAGCAGGTCGTCCCACGCGTCGAGCGCCGGCTGGTCGAGCTCGGGGCCGGACGTCGCCAGCCAGTGCTCCGCGATGACGACGATGCCGCTCATGAGCGACTCGACGAGCAGCGCGGCGTCGAGGGGGTCGGCGGCCGGGTAGCGCCGGGCGACCTCGTGCCGGAGCCGTTCGGTCACACGCGAGAACGCCGTCTGGGTCAGGACCGCGGCCTTCGGGTCGTCCTTGCCGGGGTCGCCGAGGATCCGGTACATGCTGGCGATCGCCGGAGCCAGGTCGGCACCGCGGGCCGCGGACTCGAGCTCGTCGAACATCGACGCCCGGCTGCCGTCGCCGACCGGGGTCCGGGCCATGTCGGCGAGGAACCGGTCGATGATGACGGACAGCTCCTGTTCGCACACGGCCAGCAGGACCTCGTCGAGCGAGGCGAAGTGGTTGAACACGGTGCGCCGGGCGATGTCCGCCCGGGCGGCGAGGTCGTCCACGCTGAAGTCGCGGCCGCCGCGCTCGTCGATCAGGTCGCGAGCGGCCTGCAGGATCGCCGCACGGTGCTTCGCCTTGAGGGCAGCACGGCGGTCGGTCGCGATGGTCACGAGATGGAACACTAGGTGCATCGATGCACTCGGTGCAACGAGGTTGAGTGCATCCCCAGGTTCGTCCCCCGGAGCAGAACGCCTGTGCTGCACCACTGTTCTGCCGGAGGTGTCGGGTGCCAGACTGGACGGACGAACCGCCGCGTCACCGCTCGCGGATCCGCCGCCGTACGAAGGAGTACCCGATGCCCGTCCGCCTGTCCCCGGAGACCCTCGACGAGATCGCCGCGAGCGGTGTCGCCGTGCCCACCTACGACCGCGACGGCATCACCGCCGGCATCGTCCACTTCGGCGTCGGCGGGTTCCACCGCGCGCACCAGGCGATGGTGATCGACCGGCTCCTGCAGCAGGGCGACGCCCGCGAGTACGGCATCTGCGGCGTCGGCGTGCTCGAGCAGGACCGTCGGATGGCGACCGCGATGGCCGAACAGGGTGGGCTGTACACGCTCGTCCTCAAGCACCCGGACGGTACCCGCGAGTCCCGTGTCGTCGGCAGCATCGTCGAGTACCTGCTCGCGGTCGACGACCCGGACGCCGTCGTCGAGAAGATGGCGCACCCGGACACCAGGATCGTCAGCCTGACCATCACCGAGGGTGGCTACAACTTCGACCACGTCACCGGCGAGTTCGTCGCCGACGAGCCCGGCGTCGCGGCCGACCTGCGCGGCGACGGCCCGCCCCGCACGGTGTTCGGCCTGGTGGTCGAGGCACTGCGCCGCCGACGGGACCGCGGCCTCGACCCGTTCACCGTGATGTCCTGCGACAACATCCAGGGCAACGGGCACGTCGCCCGGTCGATGTTCACCGCCTACGCCCGGCTGCAGGACCCGGCCTTCGCGGACTGGATGGACGAGCACGTGGCGTTCCCGAACTCGATGGTCGACCGCATCACCCCGGTCACCGCCGACGAGGACCGCGCCTGGGTCCGCGACGAGCTCGGCATCGACGACGCCTGGCCCGTCGTCGCCGAACCGTTCTTCCAGTGGGTGCTCGAGGACGACCACCCCGCTGGCCGCCCGCCCTACGAGGACGCCGACGTCCAGCTCGTCGACGACGTCGAGCCGTACGAACTCATGAAGCTCCGGCTCCTCAACGCCAGCCACCAGGGGCTCTGCTACTTCGGGTACCTGTCCGGGTACCGCTACGCGCACGAGGCCACGCAGGACCCGGCGATCGCGACCTTCCTGCGCCGCTACATGGACGACGAGGGCACGCCGACGCTGCACCCGGTGCCCGGCATCGACCTGGAGGACTACAAGTCGACCCTCATCGAGCGCTTCCAGAACCCCGAGGTGCGCGACACCCTCGCCCGGCTCTGCGCCGAGTCGAGCGACCGGATCCCGAAGTGGCTGCTCCCCGTCGTGCGCGAGAACCTGGCCGCCGGCCGGCCCGTCACGCTGTCCGCCGGCATCGTCGCGTCGTGGGCCCGCTACGACGAGGGCACCGACGAGTCCGGTGAACCCATCGAGATCGTCGACCGGCTCGCCGAACCCCTGCACCGCATCGCCCTGACCCAGCGCGAGGACCGCCTCGCCTTCATCGTGAACCGCCAGGTCTTCGGCGACCTGGTCGACGACGAACGGTTCGTCGCCGCGTACCGCGACGCCCTGGACGGGCTCATCGCGGACGGCGCGCACGCCACCGTGGCGCGCCTGTCGCGGTCCTGAGACGCGACCGACCGACGGACGGGAGGCCCGTGGCGGCGCCGCCACGGGCCTCCCGTCCGCCTGCTGCCCACGTGACGGGCGCGGGACGGCGGTTCGTGTCCGCGCGCTGACGGTTCCGGTTCGCGAACCCCGAGGATCGTGAACCAGAACCGTCAGCCGCTCACCGCGCGACGTCGTCCCACGGCACCGGGGTGGTCTCGCCCGTCTCCCAGTCACGGCGCAGCACGCCGTAGCCGACCGACCCGACGGCCGGGCCGCCGTCGACGGGCCACGCCTCGCGGTAGTGGGCCTCCTGCACCCAACCGGCACGGACGAAGACCCGGCGCATGGCGGTGTTGTCCTCGCGGGTCTGCCCCTCGAAGCGCGTGATCGCCGGCATCGTCCGGAACACGTGGTCGGTCACCGCACGCAGGGCGGGGACCCCGAGGCCCCGACCCCGGAACCGACCGGCCAGGCGCAGGTCGAACAGGGGGACGGGATCCGCCAGGTCCTCGAGGCGGACCAGACCGATCCGCCCGTGGTCGTCGTGGTCGAGCCAGGAGGTGTCGTGCTCGTCGTCGCGGTAGGCACCGGAGTCGACGGCGCTCGCCGCGTCGGCCGCGCTGATGCGGCGTCGGACGTGGAACGGGAACTCCTCCGACGTCAGGAACGCGAGCAACTCCCGGCGGTCGGCGCCGGTGGGGTCCAGGCGGGTGAGGTGGA
The DNA here is from genome assembly GCF_000686685.1 of Curtobacterium sp. UNCCL17. NCBI lineage: Bacteria > Bacillati > Actinomycetota > Actinomycetes > Micrococcales > Microbacteriaceae > Curtobacterium > Curtobacterium sp. UNCCL17. The sequence goes on from NZ_KK366001.1 coordinate 283,621, forward strand.
CGGCGGGAGCTGGCATGCCGCTCAGGGTAGTTGCACGGTCATCGGGCAGGCTCGGGGTGTGCGAGGTGGGACGAGGACGACGACCGCGGCCCTGACGGCCCTGACGGCCCTGGTGCTGGTCGGGTTGGTGGGGTGCTCCGGCGGCCCGGGTGGGGCGTCGACCGGGCCGACGTCGTCGGCGTCGGCTTCTGCAACGGCTTCTGGTTCTGGGTCGGCTTCCGAGTCCGTGGCGCCGTCGACCGACCCGGCCACTGCCCGGGCCTTCGTGGCGCTGGAACGGCGGTACGACGCACGGCTCGGGGTCGTCGCCGTCGACACCGGGAGCGGTCGGACGATCGCGCACCGTGCGGGGGAGCGGTTCGCGTTCGCGTCGACGAACAAGGTGTTCATCGCGGCTGCGGTCCTCGACGCCTCGTCCGACACCGACCTGGCGACCGTCGTGCACTACGACCGCGGCGATCTGCTCGAGTACGCGCCCGTGACGAGCGAGCACGTCGACACCGGGATGACGGTGCGCGAGCTCATCGACGCCGCGCTCCGCTCCAGCGACAACACCGCGGCGAACCTGCTGGTGGAGCGGCTCGGCGGGCCGGACGCCGTCGAGCGGTGGCTGCGCGGTATCGGCGACCGGACGACGCATGTCGACCGGGTCGAACCCGACCTGAACGAGGCGACCCCGGGCGACCGACGGGACACGACCACACCGGAGCGGTTCGCGGAGGACCTCCGGACCGTGCTGCTCGGGGACGCCCTCGACGCCGCCGACCGGCGGGTGCTCCGCGAGGCGATGCTCGGCAACACGACCGGCGACGCGACGATCCGTGCGGGGGTGGACCCGTCGTGGCAGGTCGCCGACAAGACCGGCACGGCGTCCTACGGGGTGCGGAACGACATCGCGATCGTGACGCCGCCCGGGCAGGAGCCCATCGTGCTCGTCGTGATGACGAGCCGGGCCGATCCCGGTGCGGAGCCGTCGGACGCGCTCGTCGCCGCGGCGACCCGTGCCGCGGTCGCCGGGCTGAGCGACTGAGTCGCACGCGTCGCACGCGTCGCGGGACTAGCGGAGGGTGGTCGCCCAGCGCCCGATGGCGTCGTACGCCCGTTCCCGCACCTCCGGCGCGGACAGCACCACGTCGTGCAGGGCACCTTCGAGCCGGCGGACCGTGACCTCCTCGCCGAGGGAGAGCGAGCGGTGCGCCACCGTGTCGACGTTCAGGGCGACGTCGGCGCGCGCCATCCCGGGGTCCCACCGCGGCTGGAGCATGCTCTTGTCGCTCAGCATCACCAGGGTCGGCACCCCGATGCCGAGGCCCTTCTCGACCTGTGCCTGGCCGTCGAAGACCGCGGCGAGCCACCCGGGGTGCAGGGGGAAGCCGCGCTCCGGCCGCCACTTCTGTTCGTAGGTCCACGACCCCTCGCCCTCGGCCGAGACGGTTCGGGTGTAGAAGCCGGGGTCGACGGCGGGCATCGGAGCGAGGGGGTTCCGCCGGGCACCGAGCTTGATGACCGGTGCGACGATGGCCCGGCCGACCGCGGTGGCCTGGAACTCGAGCCACGGGCTGTTCAGCACGAGGCCGTGCACGAGCTCCGGGTGCCGGGCGGCCCAGAGCGACAGGGTCAGGCCGCCGGTGGAGTGGCCCATCGGGACGAGCCGGCGGCGGTCCGAGCCGGGGTGCTCGGCCGAGATCGCGTCGAGCGCCGCGGCGATGTCCTCGTCGTACACCGCCAGGTCGTCGACCATGCCCGGGGTCTGGTACGGGCGCAGGCTCCGACCGTACTTCCGCAGGTCCAGCGCGTGGAACCGGGCACCGAGCCGCTCGAGGCGTTCGGCGAGCTCGACCTGGAAGAAGTAGTCGGACCAGCCGTGCACGTAGAGCACGTCGACCCCGTGCAGGGGTCCGCGGCCGTGCAGCAGCAGGTCCGTCGGGGTGTGCCGGCGGCGGACCAGGGTGGCGACGACGGGTCCCTCGGCGTCGGTGCCGAGCGGCAGTTCGAGCCGTTCGTACGGTGCTCCGAGCACGTCCTCGTACCACCCCTGGTCCGTCATGCGCCGAGCGTATCCGGCGCTGCTGCGGGTGGTGCTGGTGCGGCGGGGTCGCGCGGCCGTCACCCGGCCAGGACCACGACCTTGCCGCTGATCCGTCCCGCGGCCGCCTCGGCGTGCAGCGACGGCAGTTCCGCCAGCGGGATGCGCCGGGTGACCTCGACCGTGAGCGCCCCGGCGTCGACCAGGGACACCAGCTCCGCCAGGCGTTCGCGGTTGCGCAGGACGAACACCGTCGCCGCCCGGACCCCGCGGGACTCGTCGCCCGGCGTGGCCATGAACGCCGTGGTGCTCACGACCGCGCCGCCGTCGCGCACGACGTCGACGAGTGCCGTGAAGTCCTGCGGGTCGATCGGGGCGAGGTTGAGCAGCACGTCGACCGGCTCCGTCACGGCGGCGCGGACGTCGGTCATGCTGTGGTCGATCACCTCGTGCGCACCGGCTGCCCGGACGGCCTCGATGCTGCGCGGACTCGCCGTCGCGATGACGTGGACCCCGGCGCGCACGGCGAGCTGGATCGCGTACTTCCCGACGACGCCTCCGGCGCCCGTGACCAGCACGCGCTGGCCAGCCTCGAGCCGCCCGTCGTCGAACAGTGCCTGCCACGCGGTGAGTGCCACCGAGGGCAGGGCCGCCGCGTCGGGCAGCGGGACGCTCGTCGGTGCGGCGACGACCGCGTCCGCCGGGGCGACGACGTACTCGGCCGCCCCGCCGTCGCGTTCCATCGGCAGGAACGCGATGACGGCGTCCCCGACCGCGATCCCCTCGACGCCGTCGCCGAGCGCGTCGACGGTGCCGGACACGTCGTAGCCGGGGACGTGCGGCAGCTGGACCGGGATCGGCAGGAACCCGCCCCGCATCCCGTTGTCCGCCGCGTTGAACGCCGAGGCGGCGACGCGGAGTCGCACCTGCCCGGCGCCCGGGTTGGGCTGCTCGACGTCCTCGGTGCGGAGCACCTCGGGACCGCCGACCTCGTGGAACCGTACTGCCTGCATGATCGTGCCCTTCGTCGGTGTTGCTCGTTGTGCTTCGAGTTCGAAGCAACTGACGGAGACGCTAGCACTGCTTCGAACGCGAAGCAATCAGTAGGATGGGTTCCGTGACCGATGCGCCGAACTCCCTGACCCCGACGCAGCTCGGGGCGTACTTCGCCTTCACCGAGGTGAGCAGCCTGCTGCGTCACGCGGTCGAGCGGCAGCTGCGCGACGTGGGCGGCCTGAGCTACGTGCAGTTCCAGCTGCTCGCCCGGCTCGGTGACGCACCGGGCGGGCAGCAGCGCATGACCGACCTCGCCGACGGGGTCGTCTACAGCCGCAGCGGGTTGACGTACCAGGCGCAACTGCTCGAGCAGCGTGGGCTGGTCACCCGCGGACCCTCGCCCGACGACGAACGCAGCACGGTCGTGACGATCACCCGGGGCGGTCGTGACGTCCTCGCCGCCGTCTTCCCCGGGCACATCGAGGCGCTGCACACCCTGCTGTTCGCGTCGATGTCGGACGCGGACGTCGACGACCTCGCGCGGATCCTCGGGGGAGCGGCGGAGCACCTGCGTGCGAACCCGCCTCGATCGGCGGCGTCCCGGAAGCGCAGCTGATCGCAGGACGACGGCCGACTGCTCGTGGAGCAGCCGGCCGTCGTCCGTCAGGAGCGGACGCTCCCGTGCGCACCGTCAGGAGCATCCGCTCCCACGGGTGCCGATCAGTTGTACGACGCGAGTCGGTTCGGAGCGGTGTTGCCCGCAGGGGTGGGAACCGCGCCGCCGACGCCGTTGATGATGCTCGAGATGGTGCCCGTGTCGCCGAGCGAGACCGTGACCAGCCCGTGGGCGCGGACGCCGGCGGTCTGCGGGACCTCGAACGCCCGGTCGGCGTGCACGGACGGGTTCGTGTTGAAGAAGGCGTAGACGCCGCCGCCCCAGATCTCGTGCTTCGTGACCGAGGACGCCACCTTGTAGGCCGCGTAGCCCGCGCCGGTCGGACTCTGCCAGGATGCGTTGTCCGGGACGTCGTACGGCATCTCGTTCTGGAAGAAGATCGTCCTGCCGTTCTCACCGTTCCAGAGCACTTCGTACTTCTGGTAGTGCTCGACGAAGAGCCCGGTGGCGAGCACGTCGTTGCCGTTCACCTCGACCCCGGTCGCGCCGGTGTTGACGTTCCAGCCCGTCGGCGCGCCGCCGTGGTCGGCCCGCCAGGCCCAGATGTGGTCGATGAGTGTGTCGTCGGCGTTCACCTGCAGGGTGGTCGTCGCCCTGCCCTGCACGCTCGAACCGACGCGGAAGAAGACGTCCTGGATGCTCTGCGGATCTCCCGCGTGGTCGACGTGCGATCCAGCGCTGCCGAGGCGGACGAGCTGTGCGCTGTTCTGCGCGCCGGCGTCCACGACGAGGTTCGACACGTTCACCCCGGCGACGTCCGTCGACGTCAGCACGGCGTTGCCCCTGGTGGGGACGAGGGTCGGGAAGCCGATGCCCGTCACGACGGTGTCCGCCCTGGTGACGGCGATCGGCGAGTCGAGCTGGTACGTGCCCGGCGTGAAGAAGAGGTTGAGGCCCTGCGCCAGAGCGGCGTTGATCGTGGCGGCCGAGTCGCCCGGGTGAGCGACGTAGAAGTTCCGCATCGGGAGGTCGGTGCCAGCGGTGTTCGGCCACGTGACACCGCTCGCGTTCTGCTTGAGCGAGGGGACGAACACGTGGTACTTGTTCGACGAATCCACGTACAGGTACGGCTTCTCCCGTGTGGTCGGCGTGGTGGCGAGCGTCGTGTAGCTCTTCGAGAAGTCGTTCGCCGGGGCGCCCTGGACCCCGGAGAAGGTCATGTTCCAGTTGCCGCCCTGCCACGCCCCGATGGTCGAGTTCCGCGTGTACCACTGCTGTTGGGACCCGGAGGTCACCGTGCCGTCGACCCTGGTGTCGGCGATGTAACCGCCGGACGAGTACCCCTGCCCACCGTCCTGGTTCGACGGGCCCATCGTCAGGTTGCCCTTCACGTGGACGCGGCGCATCGGAGCGGCCTGGGACACCGCCCACCGGTCGGTTCCGCTCTCGGGCGCGATCGCCACGTTCTCGACCGACCGCCAGAAGTTCTGTGTCGCGTTCTTCTCGTCGCCGGCATTCCACCCGGAGTCGACGTTCACCGCACCGTTGATCGTGACGTCGTCGGGGTTCTTGCCGAGCCCGGCGACCGACGTGTAGAAGCCGAGGTTCGCCCAGACCCGGCCGTAGCTGCCGGGCTTGAACAGGAAGGCGTGCCGCTGCGTGCCGAACTGCGCCGTCGTGCTGCGGAGCTGGCTGGTGAACGCCGCGTCGACGTCGGCCTGGATGGTCGACGCCGGCACCGTGGGGTCGTAGATCTTCACGTTGCTGCCGAAGTCCGGGGTGTCGCTCGTGGCGACTGCCTGGGCCGAGATCGCCGGAGCCAGTGCCCCCACGACACCGACGCTCAGGGCGAGCGCGAGGATTCGCTTCATCCGTCGTTGCATGATGCTCGATTCGTCATCGTGCGGCGTCGTTGCCGCACGGGACAGACCGTAGACCCGTTGCCGCGCTCGGACAGTCGGGAGAAAAGGGGACAAGTGCCCCCGGTGGGGCACTAGCTGCGGGGAGCCCGCACGAAGAACAACGTGATGGCGCCGAGCACGACCGCGGCGACGATGAGCGCCCAGGCGAGCACGATGACCGGCCCGTCCCAAGGGGTGAAGAGCAGTCCGACCCCGATCACCAGGGCCACGGCGGCGCCGATGAGGGCGAGGCGGTGCGGTCGTACCGGAGCGGTGCGTGTCACGGTGCCAACGGTACGCGCGCCGGCCTGGCAGTGCGGCGTCGAGCGGGCACGCCGGTCACACCGTCGTGCGCATCACCCACCGCCACTTGGCGATGCGGCGGTCGCGCACGAACCCGAACTGCGTGAACAGTTCTTCCGGTCCGGTGTGCAGGTAGGCCCCGCGCTGCGGCTTCCGCTCGACCGTCTGCTCCGGGTAGGCCTCGACGGTCCCGCCACCCGCCCGCCGGATCTCCTCGAGCACGGTCGTGACCGCGGCGCGTGCGACCCCCTGACCGCGGTGCCGGGACTCGACGAACACGCAGCCGATCCGCCAGTCCGGCGGCGCCTGGGCATCCCGGGCGTAGGCGCCGGGGTTCAGGATCGTCGGCAGCTCCACCGGCCGCCCGAACTGGCACCAGCCGACCGCCGTGCCGTCGGCGTAGACGAGCACCTGGTGGTTCGTGCCGTTCCGCACGTGTCGGCGCTTCGCCTCCTGGTGGGACACCGTCGGGTCGGGCGTCCCGCGTGGACCGTCGGGGTGGAAACCGATGCACCAGCACCCGCCCCACACGCCGTTGCTGCGGGTCACGAGCGCGGCGAAGTCGGGCCACGTCTCCTCGGTGAGCATCGCCGTCGAGTACTCCATGGGCCGATGATCCTCCGGCCCCGGCGATCCCGCCACCACCGCGACCGTGATGTCCGGAACGGCGCGCGACCGGTGGTCAGGCTGCGCCGCGCCGGGCGGCGACGAGGCCGGAGACGAGCGCCGTGACGCCGAGCCCGATGCCGACCGCGCCGGCGAGTGCACCGAAGGACATCAGGGCACCGGCACCGATGTTCGCGCCGCCCTCGCCGGAGTCGTTCGCGTTCGCGTACCCACCGATGAACGAGGCCAGGAACGCCACGACGAGGAACGCCGTGCAGAGGATGTGCAGCACACGTGGCGCGAGCGGGGTCATGCCCGGATCGTAGCGCGGCGGTCCGGACGCGGTCGGCTTGCGGCCCGGAACGGGACCACGAACGGCCTGGAGGCGCGGTGCCAGCTGGCACCGCGCCTCCAGGCCGCCGTGGGCGTGGGTCCTAGGACAGCTTCTTGCTGTCCTCGAGCCAACCCGCGAGCTTGGTCATGTAGTCGGCCTGCGACGCGTAGTCGAGGGCCGGGAACGTCCAGCTGTGGACCTGCCCCGCCTCGAGCGCGGCGTTGTCGGCGAAGGTCGGCTGCTTCTCCAGGTCGGCGACCTGGTAGCCCTGCTGCGACAGCAGCAGCACGTCACCGGTGATCTGGCCGGCGTTCTCCCACGAGTAGATGCCCCAGTAGAAGCCCTCGGGCTTCGGGTTGACGAAGTCGACCCCGTACGACGCGTACATCTGCAGCGACGGCTCGTCGGTCGGGCGGGTGACGTAGGCGCCGTCACCGTCGGCGTACATCGAGACGACCGACAGGTCCTTCTCCTTGGAGACCTTCTCGAGCTCGTCGGCCGCGGTGTCGAAGCGCTTCTCGGCGGCGTCGACCGTCGACTCCTTCGCGCCGAGGGACTCGGACAGTTCCGCGATCTTCTCGATGACGTCCTCGCCCTTGCCGCCCCACTTCACCTGGACGACCGGCGCGATGGCCTCGATCTGCTTCTCCTGCGCCGTGTCCTTGAAGCCGTAGCCGGGCTGCTTCGTGTCGAGCGTGCCCTTGGCGTCGGTCGGGTAGACCGACGTGACGACGAGGTCGGGCTTGAGCGCGGCGAGCTTCTCGAGGTCGATGTCGCCGTAGGCGGTGCCGAGCTGCGTGATGCCGTCGGTGTCCAGGCCCTCGAAGCGGGCGTCCTTCGCCATCGTCAGCTGCCCGAAGGTGCCGACGGGCTTCAGGCCGTACTCGATGAACGACAGGGCGATGTCGTTCAGCACGACGACGCGCTTCGGCGTGTGGTCGACCTTCACGGTGGCGCCCGTGGCGTCCTCGTACGACCACGCCTTCGACGCGGCGGTGCCGCCGTCGGAGTCGGAGTCGTTCGAGTTGCCGGTGCTCGAGCAGCCGGTCAGGAGGAGTGCCGAGACGGTCACGGAGGTCAGGAGGGCGGCGCGCAGGTGGCCACGTCGGGAGGTCTTCACGTTAGGAGAGGCTAACCTAAGTTCGCAGCACTCGCCAGCACGTCTTCGGTTTTCGTCGGGACCGTGTGCTCGGTCGGGGCGCTCGGGGCCGTGTGCTCCGTCGGGGCACTCGGCACGGGGTCGTGCTCGTCCGCCTCGGGCACGATCATCGGCGCACCGGTCACCGGGTCGGCGAACACCCGGGCGTGCAGACCGAAAGCCTGCTCGAGCAGTGCCGGGGTGAGGACGTCGTGGGGTGTGCCGTCGGCCACGACCCCGCCGTCGTGCAGCACCACGAGCCGGTCGGAGTACCGCGCCGCGAGCGACAGGTCGTGCAGCACCATCACGATCGTCGAACCCTGCTCGCGGTTCAGCCGCCGGACGAGCCGCAGGACCTCGAGCTGGTGCACGAGGTCCAGGTAGGTCGTCGGCTCGTCGAGCAGGAGCGTCTGGGCCTGCTGTGCGACGACCATGGCGATCCAGGCGCGCTGGCGCTGCCCGCCGGACAGGCTCGTGACGTCGCGGTGCGCCACCTCGGTCAGACCGGTGGCGGCGATGGCCTCTTCGGCGACGGCCGCGTCCTCGGCGGTCCACGGCTTCGCCCACGACTGGTGCGGGTTCCGGCCGCGCATCACCAGGTCGAGGACGCTGGTGCCAGCGGGGGCGACGGGGGACTGCGGCAGGATCGCGAGCTTGCGGGCGACCTGGCGGTTCGGTTCCCTGCGTATCGGGGTGCCGTCGAGCAGGACCTCGCCGGCCTGCGGCTTGAGCACGCGGCCGAACGCCTTGAGCAGCGTCGACTTGCCGCAGCCGTTCGCGCCGAGGAACGTCGTGACCGTGCCGCGTTCGATGCGCAGGTCCAGGTCGCGCAGCACGGGCTGGCGGTCGTAGCCGACGGACAGGGCCGTGGCTTCGAGGACGGGGGTGTGGTGCTGGTGCTGGTGCTGCTGCTGGTGCTGCTGGTTCTGCTGCTGGTGCTCGTGCTGGTGCGGTGTTGTCATCGGGACATCTCCTTGCGGTGACGGACGAGGAGCCAGATCAGGTACGGCGCCCCGATCACGGTGGTGATGATGCCGACCGGCACCTGCCACGGGAACGCGGAACGGGACAGCAGGTCGGCGGCGAGCACGAGCACGGCGCCGAGGGCACCGGCGAGCAGCAGCGGCGGCCGGTTCGTGCCGGCGAGCCGGAGCCCGACCTGCGGCACGACGAACGCGACGAAGCCGACCGGCCCCGCGGCGGCCACGGCGGCGGCGGTCAGCACGACCGCGAGCGCGATGACGAGCAGCCGGTGCCGCTGGACGCCGAGACCGACGCCCGTCGCGACCTCGTCGCCGAGCTGCCCGATGCCGAGCGCCGCACTCGTCGCCAGTGCGATCGGCACCGCGACGACGGCCACCACGAGCAGCGGCCAGACGCTCTCCCACGAGGTGCTCGACAGGCTGCCGACGAGCCACTGCGACGCCGCGGTGGCGACGGTGATCTTCGCGCGGACGAGCAGGTAGCTCGTCACGGCGTCGAGCGTCGCGCTCACGCCGATGCCGACCAGCACGAGCCGGTAGCTCTGCACACCGCCGCGCCAGCCCAGGCCGTACACCAGGACCGCAGCGACCAGGGCGCCGATCGTGGCAGCCACGGGGATCCCGCCACCGAGCAGCAGGGACGAGACCGAGTACGTCCCGCCGCCGAGCACGATGGCCGCGACCGCACCGACACTCGCGCCCGCGGTGACACCGATGATGTCCGGGGTGCCGAGGGGATTGCGGGTGAAGGTCTGGGTGAGCGCGCCGGCGACCCCGAGCGTCAGGCCGACGAGTGCGCCGGTGAGCACGCGGGGCAGGCGCAGGGTGGTGATGATGAAGGCGTCCGGCCCGGACTCCAGGCCGAGCAGGGACCGGATGACGACCCCGGGAGCGATCCACGTCGAGCCGACCGCCGTCCCGATCACGATGAGCACCAGGACGGTGGCGAGCGATCCGACGGTGTACCAGAACACCCGGGGGCGCCAGGCGAGGCCGACGGGGCCGATGCGGATGCCGGCGCGGCCGGGGGCGTGGGCAGCAGGGGCGGGCGTGCCCGGCGTGGTGGTCTCGGGCGTGCTTCCGGGCGTGCTGCCGGTGCTGCCGGGCGTGCTGCCGGTGCTGCGCACCGCTGCCCCGCTCACAGTGACACCAGGGATCGGCGACGGGCCACGGCGACGAACACGGGCCCGCCGATGACGGCGAGCACGATGCCGACCTCGACCTCGGAGAACCCGCCGATCAGGCGACCGATGACGTCGGCGAGCAGCACGAGGGCGGCGCCGACCAGACCGGAGACCGGCAGGGTCCAGCGGTGTCCGGTGCCGACGAGCGCGCGGGCGACGTGCGGCACGGTCAGGCCGACGAAGCCGATCGGGCCGGCAGCAGCGGTGGCGCCGGCGGCGAGCAGCGTGATCCCGCCCAGGCCGACGAGCCGGGCGACGAGCACGTTCTCGCCGAGCCCCTTCGCCAGCTCGGACCCGAGCCCGAGGGCGTCGAGGGCGCGGACGTTCAGCACCGCGAGCACGAGCCCGGCGGCCAGGAACGGCCACACCGCCCCGAGGATGTCGAGCTGTCGTGCGGCGAGCGATCCGACGACCCAGAGCCGGTACGCGTCGAGCGAGGCCTGGTCGGTCAGCACGACGAAGGAGGTCAGGGCGGCGAGCAGTGCCGACACCGCGGCCCCGGCGAGGGCGAGCGGAACCGGACTGGCCGTGCCGCTGCCGGCGATGGTCACCGAGAAGACGACGACGCTGGCGACCAGGGCCCCGACCAGGGCGAACCAGACGGTCGCGCTCGTGCTCGTCACCCCGAACACGTAGACGCCGAGCACCACCGCGAGCCCCGCTCCCGACGAGACGCCGAACAGGCCGGGGTCGGCGAGCGGGTTGCGGGTGTGTCCCTGCATGAGGAGTCCGGCGATGCCGAGAGCCGCACCGACCGCAGCACCGATCAGCGTGCGCGGGATGCGGGAGCCCCACACGATCGCCTCGTCGGTGCTCGACCCGGAGCGTGTGAGCCCTGCCCACACCTCGGCGACACCGATGCGGTTGCTGCCCAGCAGCATGCTCGCCACGGCGACGAGCACCAGGGCGACGACGAGTCCGATGATCACCGCGGTCCGCCGCCGCATCGCGGTCCGGTGGACGCCGAGGGCGCGGGACGCATCGCCTGCTCGGGCTCGGGACGCGTCGGGTTCGGGGGCCTCCGGACCGGAAGCCAGAACGGGATTGGGGGCTGGCACGGAAGTCATCTTAGGTTAGCCTTGCCTCATGGCGAAGACCCCGCGGCTCCTGCCGACGAACCCCCGGCTCTTCCGCGCCCGTGTCCTCCGGACCCAGCGGGTGACCCCCTCGATGCAGCGCGTCACCGTCACCGGGGACGACCTGCACGAGTTCGGCTACCTCGGCTTCGACCACTGGTTCCGCCTGTTCGTCCGGCGCCCCGACCAGGACGCCTTCCGGATGCCCGACCTGGACGGCAAGAAGTGGTGGCCGACGTTCCTCGGCATCCCCGAGGACATCCGCCCCCACTGCGCGAACTACACGGTCGCCGCGTACCGCCTGCTCGCCGACGGCACCGCCGAGCTCGACATCGACTTCGTCGTGCACCTGGACCACCGCGGCGAGCTCGAGGGCCGCGCCGCGATCTGGGCCTGTGCCGCACGTCCCGGCGAGGAACTCGCGATGCTCGATCAAGGCTGCATCTTCGATGTCCCCGCCGGCACCAGCGAGGTCATCGTCGCCGCCGAGGAGACCGGCCTGCCCGGCGTCGTCGGCATCGCAGCCTCGTTGCCGCGCGACACCGTCGGCCGCATCATCCAAGAGGTCCCGACCGCCGCCGACATCCGCGACCTCGACGCCCCCACGGGCGTGCAGGTGACGTGGATCGTCCGGCAGTCAGGCGCCGTCCCCGGCAGTGGCGCCCTCGCCGAACTGCAGCGGCACGTGCCGTCCGACGACCAGGGCTACGCGTTCGTCGTGGGGGAGTCGCGCCTCGCAACGGAGGGCCGCCGCCACCTGCACCGTGCGGGTCTGCCGAAGTCGCGCATCACGTTCTCCGGGTTCTGGAAGCACGAGACGAAGGTCTCCGTCCCCGCCTGACCCGCGCGGCACCTGGTGCTTCCGGGCGTACTGCCACAGAACTTCTGCCCAGGTATGCCCGTTCTGCCCAGGTATGCCCGGTTCCGCCAGGTACGCCCGGTCCCGCCAGTCATGCCCGGTTCTGCCAGGTCTGCCCGGTTCTGCCAGGTACGCCCGGTCCTTCCCCTGGCGCGCGCGGTACCTGGTGCTTTCGGGCGTACTGCTACAGAACTTCCGCCCGAGTATGCCCGTTCTGCCCACGTATGCCCGGTCACGCCAGGTACGCCCGTTCTGATCAGGTACGCCCGGTCCTTCCCCTTGCGCGCGCGTTGCCTGGTGCTTTCGGGCATACCGCCACAGAACTTCTGCCCGGGTACGCCCGGTCGCGCTAGGTACACCCGGTTCGGCCCGGTACGCCCCGTTCTGACCAGGTACGCCCGTTTCCGCCCGCTACGCCCGGTCCTTCCCCTGGCGGGCGCGGTGCCTGGTGCTTTCGGGCGTACTGCCACAGAACTTCTGCCCAGGTACGCCCGATTCCGCCAGGTACGCCCGCTCTCGCCAGCCGCGCCGCGCCGCGCACGCGACGCGACCAACGGACGGACGGGAGGCCCGGTGCCAGCTGGCACCGGGCCTCCCGTCCGTGGCGGGGTGGCGTCAGCCCTTGAGGCCCGAGCCCGTCACGCCCTCCACGATCTGCCTCTGGAAGATCAGGTAGAGGATGATCAGCGGCAGCGCCGCCAGGATCGCACCGGCCTGGATGTCGGCGTAGCGCTGCCCGAAGCTGCCCTGGACCGTGGCGAGCCCGACCGGGATCGTCATGAGGTCCGGGTTGGACAGCACGAACAGCGGCAGCAGCAGGTTGTTCCACACCCCGACGAAGGTCAGGATCGTCACGGCTGCGATCACCGGACGCGACAGCGGCAGGATGACCGACCAGTAGACCTTCCAGATGCCGGCGCCGTCGATGCGCGCCGCCTCTTCGAGCTCCTTCGGGATGCCGTCGAAGAACTGCTTGAAGATGAACACCGCGATCACGGCGGGCACCTGCGGGAAGATCACCGACCAGTAGGTGTTGAGCAGGCCGACCGCGTTGAGCTCCTGGAAGATCGGGATGATCAGCACCTGCGTCGGGATCATGATCCCGAGGATGATGAGCAGGAACGCGATGTTGCGGCCGCGGAACACCAGCCGCGACAGGGCGAACGCCGCCATCGACGCGAACAGCACGGTGAGTGCCGCCGTGACGACGCTCGTGATGGCGCTGGCGAGGTACCAGTTCCAGATGTCGCCGGCCTGGAACAGCGACGAGTACGAGTGCAGCGTCGGGTTCCAGTTCGACAGGATCGCGTTCGCGCCGAGGGCGGCGACGCCGTTGTCGGACAGCGACGTCTTCAGGGCGAACACACTCGGGATGAGCCAGATGATCGCGAAGATCGTCAGGACGATCCCCGACGCGATCGTGAAGCCACGACCGCTGACGCCGATCTTCGCGGCGCTCGTGGGAGCGGCGGACGAGACGCCGGTGCGGAGCTTGCGGCCGGTGGTGATGCTCTCGGTGGCGGTCATGTCAGGCCCCGATCTCTCGCTTGGCGGCAGCGCGCTCGACGAGCTGCCGGATGACCGCGATCGCCACGATCACGATGAACAGGAGGACCGACGCGGCCGATGCGGCACCGAGCCGGTTGTCGGTGAAGCCGACGCCGGTGATGAGCTGCAGCGAGACCTGGGTCGAGATGCCCGGCCCGCCGTTCGTCATCAGGTAGACCTGGTCGAAGATCTTCAGGCTCGCGATGATCTGCAGCAGGACGACCAGCGTCGTCGTGCGGCCGAGCAGGGGGAGCGTGATCGACTTGATCTGCTGCCAGTTCGACGCACCGTCGACGGCGGCTGCTTCGTACAGTTCGCGCGGGATCTCCTGCAGACCGGCCAGGTAGAGCACGAAGTTGAAGCCGAGGGTCCACCACACGGTGGCGATCGCGACACCGATCATGGCGGTGTTCGGGCTCGACAGCATGCCGGAGCCGGGCGTCATGCCGATCGCCGACTGCAGGCTCGCCCACAGACCGGTGCTCGGCGTGAAGATGAACACCCAGATCAGCGAGATCGTCGCCGACGGCAGGATGAACGGCAGGAAGAACGCCAGACGGAAGAACCACTGCCCGCGGTTCATCCGGTTCGTCAGCACGGCGAAGACGAACGCCAGGATGACGAGCGGCGGGGTCGTGTACAGCGTGAACTGCAGCGTGTGCCAGAGCGACGACCAGAAGTCGCTGCGCCCGAGCATCTCGGCGTAGTTCGCGAACCCGGCGAAGCTGCCGAGCCCGGTGCGGACGGTCGAGGTGTTGAAGAAGCTCGTGACGATCATCCAGACCGTCGGGCCGAGCAGGAAGGCCACGTAGAACAGGCCGAACGGGGCGAGGAACAGCCAGCCGCTGCGGCCCTGGCCGCGGTTCACGCTGGAGCCGTAGGAGCGGTTCCGGCGGAGACGCGGCGCGGTGGCCGCGTCGGTCGGCCGGTCGAGGACAGGTGCTGTGGTCACGTCATCGTGCCTTTCGCGCGGTGTTCACGGCGATCGCGGGGGTCGTCTGCCCGGGGTGGTCCGGCCGGGCGGTTGCGTGCCGGGTCACAGGGGGCTCGGGGTGTTGAGGTACGTCGCGAGCTGCGACTTGATGGCGCTGAGGGCCTGCGCGGGGGACGAGCTGCCCTGCTGCACGAGGGCGAGCTGGGCACCCACCGTGCCCTCGAACGTCGAACCCGAACCGCCGTACCAGGCGGCGTCGTCGAACACGGCGGTCTCGGCTGCGGCCGCGTAGTTCGACTGGGGCGTGAGCTTCTTGTACGCGGCGCTGTCGAACGTCGGGATGTAGGCCGGCACGTGCCCGCCCTCGGCCCACGTCAGGCTCTGCTCGAGCATCTGCTTGATGAAGAGCATGTGCTGCTTGCGCTGCTCCGGCGTGCGGGCCTTCTTCGGCAGGACGAACGTGTGCGAGTCCGCCTGGGTCGCCGGCTTGTCGTAGAGCTGGGGGATCGGCGCCATGCCGAAGTTCAGGCCCTTGATCGACTGCGCGGTGCTGATCTCCCACTCGCCCTGCATGAAGAAGCCGGCCTTGCCGTCGAACATGAGCGACTGCGCGGTGGCGTAGTCGAGGGCCTTGTTCAGCCAGCCCTCCTTCACCCACTTCTGGGTCCGGCTCGTGACCTCGTTGTAGGCGTCCTCGTTGACGGTGAGCTTCGATCCGCCGTCGCTGATGAACGGGGTGGCGTCCTTCAGCTGGTTGTACATGGTCCAGAAGAAGCGCCACGGGGTGGCCGTCTCCGGCACCACGTTCGCGACGTTGAGCGCCGTGCCGCCGGTGACCTTGGCGACCGCGGCGAGGGCCTTCTCGAAGTTGTCCATGCCGTTGAGGTCGACGAGGTTGCCGTCGCCGTCGATCAGGCCGGCCTTCTTGCAGACGTCGACGTTGTAGAAGAGGACGAAGGGGTGGGTGTCGAGCGGGACCGCGATGTTGTTGCCGTCGGTCTTCTGCGCCGCCCAGGCCTTCTGGTTGAAGTCGGCGGCGCTCAGGCCGACGCTCGCCAGGTCGTCGGACGTGATCGGGTCGAGCAGGTCACCGTCCCAGAGTGGCTTCGCGCGGGTCAGGTGCGCGACCGCGACGTCCGGCGGCTTGTTCCCGACGGTCGCCAGTGTCAGCTTCGAGTAGTACGGGTTGCCCCACGCGAACGTGGTGCCCTGCAGCGCGCTCGAGCCGCCGTGCTGCTTCGCGTAGCCGTCCTCCATGGCCTGCATGCGGACGCCGTCGCCGCCGCCGAACAGGTTCCAGAAGACGAGGGTCTCGGGGTTGAGTGCGCTTCCGGCGAGGCCGGCGGCGAGGGGGCTCGAGCAGGCGGCGAGCGGCAGGACCGTCGCGGCCGCTGCACCGGCGGCGAGGAAGCCCCGGCGCGAGAGGCGCGACGCGGGTGTTGCGGGTGGGATCGGCATGGCATCACTCCATCGGGATGGGCCGGGCTCGGGAACAGGGTCGGTGCTCCCGCCGGAGCATCGCTGCTCCGGACCCGGAGCACTGCTGCTCCGGACACGGAACGACCTTCCGGTGCTCCGTGAGCGCTCACATTAGCGCTCGCTCCCGGCATCCGCCACCCCTTTCGCGACGGCGTGGAACCCGGTAGCGTTTCTGTCAGGTGAGCGCTCACTTTCGTGACGGCCCGCTTCGGTTCCCGTCCGTGGCCCCACCCGCTCCCCGCACGAACCGCACTGCCACGATCGAAGGAGATCCATGCCCCGCACACACCTCGTCCTCGACGCCGCGTTCACCGTGGGGCCGGTGCGACGTCGCCTGTTCGGCGGGTTCGTCGAGCACCTCGGCCGCCACGTCTACGACGGCATCCACGAGCCCACCCACGAGACCGCCGACGAGCACGGCTTCCGCAAGGACGTCGTCGAACTCGTCAAGGAACTCGGCGTCTCCGCCATCCGCTACCCCGGTGGCAACTTCGTCTCCGGCTACAAGTGGGAGGACGGCGTCGGCCCCGTCGAGCAGCGCCCCCGCCGCCTCGACCTGGCCTGGCACTCGACGGAGACGAACGAGGTCGGCCTGCACGAGTTCCAGCACTGGCTCGACCAGGTCGGCTCGGAGCTCATGCTCGCCGTGAACCTCGGCACCCGCGGCACGCAGGAGGCGATCGAACTCCTCGAGTACGCGAACATCGACGCCGGGACCGCACTGTCCGAATACCGTCGTTCGAACGGTCGCCAGGAACCCTTCGCCATCAAGATGTGGTGCCTCGGCAACGAGATGGACGGCCCGTGGCAGCTCGGCCACAAGAACGCCGACGACTACGGCAAGCTCGCCGCGATGACCGCCAAGGCCATGCGGCAGATCCAGCCCGACCTCGAGCTCGTCGCCTGCGGTTCCTCGGGGGCGTCGATGCCGACGTTCGGCGAGTGGGAGCGCACCGTCCTCGAGCACACCTACGACGACGTCGACTACATCTCCGCGCACGCCTACTACGAGGAGGACGACGACCTGCCGTCGTTCCTCGCCTCCGGCGCCAACATGGACCACTTCATCAAGACGGTCACCACGGCCGCCGACCACGTCCAGGCGCAGAAGAAGTCCGACAAGCGCATCGACATCTCGTTCGACGAGTGGAACGTCTGGTCGATCAAGAAGTGGGAGGCGAAGGCCAAGACCTTCACGCTCGACGAGTGGCCCGTCGCCCCGCGTCTGCTCGAGGACGTCTACACCGTCGCCGATGCCGTCGTCGTGGGTGGCCTGCTCATCTCGCTGCTCCGCCACGCCGACCGCGTCGCCTCGGCTTCACTCGCCCAGCTCGTCAACGTGATCGGCCCGATCATGACCGAGCCCGGTGGCCCGGCCTGGCGCCAGACGACGTTCTTCCCGTTCTCGGTCACCTCGCGCCTGGCGCAGGGCACCTCGCTGCAGGTCAAGGCCTCGGGTGACACGGTCGACGGTGGCAAGCACGGTGAGGTCCCGGTCGTGGACTCCGCGGCCACCGTGTCGGAGGACGGCAAGGCCGCGGTCTTCCTGATCAACCGCCACCCGTCCGAGTCGACCACGGTGACGATCGACCTGGCCGGCATCGGTGCGACGGGCGACGTCCACGCCGAGGGTGTCTGGGACGACGACCTGCACGCCGTGAACGACCTGGAGGACACCTCGCGCGTGGGCCTCCGCACGAACGAGTCGGTCCGCCGTGAGGGCGACACCGTCACGATCGAGCTCCCGCCGGTCTCCTGGACCGCCGTCTCGATCGGCTGACAAGACGCCTCGGCGCACGCCACGGCGGGCGTCGAGTGAGCACAGAGGACGTCGGGCGCTCGCGCCCGACGTCCTCTGCGCGTTGCGCGTGCGCGGCGGGCGCGCCGGGGGCGAGGTCACGGGGTGGGCGACACCTCACGGGGTGACGGCCGCGTGGACTGTCGCTGGGCCCGTGACGTGGCCCGCGCGGCGGCCGGGAGGCCCGTGGCGGCCTGGCACTGGGCCTCCCGACCGGCGCGTGGTGACTCCACGGCCTGGGCGACACCTCACGGGCTGATGGGCGCGTGGACTGTCGCTGGGCCCGTGACGTGGCCCGCGCGGCGGTCGGGAGGCCCGTGGCGGCCTGGCACCGGGCCTCCCGACCGGCGCGTGGTGACTCCACGGCCTGGGCGACACCTCACGGGAACGCGCGCGCGTGGACTGTCGCTGAGCGCGAAACGCGCCGCGCCTCGCGCGCGCCGCGTCAGCGCGCCGGCGGCGCGGCAGTGCTCGCCCGCTCGACGAGCCGCACCGGCACCAGGTCGGCCGCGACGCTGACCCGCTCGCCGTCGATCTGGGCGAGCAGGTTCGCGACCGCTCGGCGGCCGACCTCGTCGAAGGACTGGTGCACGGTGGTCAGCGGCGGCCAGAACGAGTCGGACTCGGGGGAGTCGTCGAACCCCACCACGCTCAGCGACGACGGCACCGGGCGACCGGACTCGTGTGCGGCGCGCAGGACCCCGAGGGCGGTCTGGTCGTTCGCGGCGAACACCGCGGTGATCTCCGGTCGTGCGGCGATCTCGAGCCCGGCCTCGTACCCGTGCTCGGTCGTCCAGCCGCCGCGGAACACCGGGGGGACCGGGCGACCGGCGCGCGTCAGGGTGTCCTGCCACGCGGCGAGGCGACGGGCGGCCGAGTACGACGACTCCGGCCCGGCGACGTGCCAGACGGTCTCGTGCCCCAGGTCGAGCAGATGCTGCGTGGCCTGCCGGGCGCCGTCGGCCTGGTCGGTGTCGATCGCGGGGTGGTCGGTGCTGCCCGTGGAGTCGATGATGACCATGGGCACGCCGTCGGGCAGCACGACCTCGGCGGTGTCGATGATGTGCGACTCGATGATGATCACGACGCCGTCGACGGCCTGTTCGTGCAGGCGCGAGAACGCGGAGCGGACGCCGGCCTCGGTGCGCGAGGCCATGGGCAGCAGGGTGATCGTGAAGTCGGCGACCCCGGCGGCGTCGGCGATCGCCTCGAGCGTGCGCATGTTGCCGAAGGAAGCGAGCGTGAACATGATCACGCCGATGGTGCGGAAGCGGCCGGAGCGCAGGGCGCGGGCGGCACGGTTGGGCCGGTAGCCGAGGGACTCCATCGCGCGCTGGACGCGGTCGCGGGTCTCCGGGCTGACGTTGTCGAAGCCCCGGGCGACGCGTGAGACCGTCTGCATCGACACCCCGGCGGCGTCGGCCACGGCGGCCATCGAGGGGGCGCGGCGGGTGCCGGCGGGGGACTCCATCGTCACGCTGGCGCTCCTTCCGGATCGAGGGGCCGAGCGGTCGGCCTCCCCGGACGCTAGCGCATGTTGACGTTGCCATGCTATCGTCGCGTCGTTCGATGTTGACGTCAACATCGGTGACCGCCCGGACACCCTGATCCGGCCCGGGCCGAGCCGCCGACATCGACCACCCGAACGCAGCAGACGAAGGAGTCACATGAGCACGCTCGCAGCGCGCCCCGGTGAGGCAGCACCGCGCCCCACCGCCGAGCGCCCCGCCGGCCGCCGCCCCAAGCCGCGGGGACGGTTCACCGGATGGCTGTTCGTCGGCCCGTTCGTCGTCGTCCTGGTCCTGATGCTCATCGTGCCGATCGGCTACGCGCTCTGGCTCAGCCTGTTCCGCGACCAGCTCATCGGCGGCAACCAGTTCGTCTGGTTCGCCAACTACGTGCAGCTCTTCCAGGACGCCAAGTTCTGGTCCGGGTTCGGGCGGGTCGCGATCTTCCTGGTCGTCCAGGTGCCGATCATGCTCGGCCTCGCGCTCGTCGCCGCCCTGGCCCTGGACAGCGCCCGACTGTGGGGGACGAGCTTCTTCCGCATCGCGGTGTTCCTGCCCTACGCCGTCCCCGGGGTCGTCGCGGCCCTGATCTGGGGCTTCATCTACGGCAACCAGTTCGGTCTGACGGGCGCCGCGAACGACGCGCTCGGCATCGACCTCCTGCAACCGTTCAGCCCGAGCTGGGTCCTGACGTCGATCGGCAACGTGGTCACGTGGGAGTTCCTCGGCTACAACATGCTGATCTTCTACGCCGCACTCCGCACCGTCCCCGGTGAGCTGTACGAGGCGGCCGAGCTCGACGGTGCCGGCCCGATGCGCACGGTCTTCTCGATCAAGCTCCCGGCGCTCCGCGGCCCGATGGTCATCGCCACGATCTTCTCGATCATCGGCAGCTTCCAGCTCTTCAACGAGCCGAACCTGCTCAAGACGCTCGCCCCGAACGTCATCGGCAGCGCCTTCACCCCGAACATGTACGCCTACTCGCTGTCCTTCAGCGGTCAGCAGTTCAACTACTCCGCCACGGTCGCGATCGTGATGGGCGTGATCACCGCGGTGATCGCCTACGTCGTCCAGGTCCGCGGCACCCGCGAGGAGAACCGATGAGCACCATCCAGCACCCCGCCGGGCCCGCAGCGGCCACGGTGACCGAGGCGACCACGACGCAACGTGCGCCGCGCACCCGCTCGATCCGCGCCTCCAGGCAGCTCCGCACCGCGGAAGGCGGACGCAAGCCGAAGCGTTCCGGCCTGCTCACCGCGGTCATGGTCGTCTTCGTCGTGTACTCGTTCGCGCCGCTGTTCTACCTGCTCGTGAACAGCACGAAGACGCAGGCGTCGCTGCTCTCCACGTTCGGTCTGTGGTTCGGCGGGGACTTCAACCTCTGGCAGAACATCGTCGACACGCTGACGTACAACGACGGCATCTTCCTGCAGTGGTTCGGCAACACGCTGCTCTACGTCGTCGTCGGTGCCGGCGGGGCCACCCTGCTCGCCACCGTCGCGGGCTACGGCATGGCGAAGTTCCAGTTCCCCGGTCGCCGCGCGGTCTTCGCCGTCGTCCTCGGTGCCATCGCGGTCCCTGGCACGGCCCTGGCGGTCCCGACCTTCCTGCTGTTCTCGCAGGTCGGCCTGACCAACACCCCGTGGGCGATCATCCTGCCCTCGCTGATCAGCCCGTTCGGCATGTACCTGATCTGGACCTACGCGGTCGACGCGATCCCGGCGGAACTGCTCGAGGCCGCCCGCATGGACGGTGCCGGTGAGTTCCGCATCTTCTTCACGATCGCGCTCCGCCTGCTCGCGCCCGGTGTCGTCACCGTCCTGCTGTTCGCGGTCGTCGCCACCTGGAACAACTACTTCCTGCCGCTCATCATGCTGAGCGACCCGAAGTGGTACCCGCTGACGGTCGGCCTGAACCAGTGGAACGCGCAGGCCACCGGGTCCGGCGCGCAGCCGATCTACAACCTCGTCGTCACGGGATCGCTCCTCACGATCATCCCGATCGTGGTCGCGTTCCTCTTCCTCCAGCGCTTCTGGCAGTCCGGCCTCGCGGCCGGGTCGGTCAAGGCCTGACCCCTTGGACGGGAGGCCCGTGGCGACCCCGCCACGCGCCGACCGGTCCGGCACACAGCAGCACCACCCCCTCCACGAAGAAGTGAAAGGCACTCCCATGAACAAGCGTCTCCGGCGCGGGCTCAGCGCCCTCGCCATCGGCGTCACCGCCGCGATCGCCCTCGCCGCGTGCGCCTCCGGCGGCTCCGGCTCCGGCGGATCGGCCGACGACATCGACAAGGCCCTGCAGGACGGTGGCACCCTGACCTACTGGTCGTGGACCCCGTCGGCGAAGGCCCAGGTCGCCGCGTTCGAGAAGCAGTACCCCAAGGTGAAGGTCAAGCTCGTCAACGCCGGCACCGGTGCCGACCAGTACACGAAGCTGCAGAACACGATCAAGGCCGGCTCGGGCGCCCCCGACGTCGCCCAGGTCGAGTACTACGCCCTGCCGCAGTTCGCGCTGTCCGAGTCGCTGCTCGACCTGTCGAGCTACGGCTTCGACTCGCTCGAGAAGGACTTCGCGAAGAGCACCTGGAGCTCGGTGTCGATCGACGGCAAGGTCTACGGCCTGCCGCAGGACTCCGGCCCCATGGCGCTGTTCTACAACAAGAAGGTCTTCGACAAGCACGACATCGCTGTGCCGAAGACGTGGGACGAGTACGTCACCGCGGCCAAGAAGCTGCACGAGGCGGACCCGAAGGCCTACATCGCGGCGGACTCCGGCGACGCCGGCTTCACCACGAGCATGATCGCCCAGGCCGGTGGCACCCCCTTCACCACCGACGGTGACAAGGTGACCATCAACCTGCAGGACGAGGGCACCAAGAAGTGGACGAGCACCTGGAACGAGCTCGTCGAGCAGGGCCTGCTGTCGAAGACGGTCGGCTGGACCGACGACTGGTACAAGCAGCTCGGCAACGGCGAGATCGCCACGATGATCACCGGTGCCTGGATGCCCGGCAACCTGGAGTCCGGCGTCGCCCAGGCCTCGGGTGACTGGCGCGTCGCCCCGATGCCGACCTACGACGGTGGCACCGCCCAGACCGCGAACAACGGCGGCAGCGCCCAGGTCGTCATGAAGCAGTCGAAGAACCCGGCCCTCGCCGCGGGCTTCCTCAAGTGGCTGAACTCCTCGAAGGAGTCCACGAAGGTCTTCATGGAGTCCGGCGGCTTCCCGTCGACCACCGCTGACCTCGACTCGTCGGCGTTCCTCGACGAGAAGCCGGAGTACTTCGGCGGCCAGCAGATCAACAAGGTGCTCGTCGACGCGTCGAAGTCCTCGGACAACGACTTCACCTACCTGCCCTACCAGGTGTACGCGAACAGCGTCTACGCCGACACCGTCGGTCAGGCGTACGAGAACGGCACCTCGCTCGACGCCGGCCTCGAGGCCTGGCAGAAGGCCCTCGCCAAGTACGGCAAGGACCAGGGCTTCACGGTCTCGTCGAAGTAGTTCGACAGCATCCCCGCGGGGCCGTGCGGACACGTCCGCACGGCCCCGCTCCACGCCCGGCTCGGCTCCACGCCCGGCTCGGCTCCACGCCCGGCTCGGCTCCACGCCCGGCTCGGCTCCACGCCCGGCCCGGCCGGCAACGAAAGAACCACACCATGCGCTTCGCCATCGGCGACACCGACTTCCTGCTCGACGGCGAGCCGCACCGGGTCCTCTCCGGCGCGATCCACTACTTCCGCGTGCACCCCGACCTGTGGGCCGACCGGATCCGCAAGGCGAAGCTGATGGGCCTCAACACCATCGAGACCTACGTCGCCTGGAACGCGCACGCGCCGTCGCCCGGGGTGTTCGACCTGTCGGGTGGCCTGGACCTCGGCCGCTTCCTCGACCTCGTCGCCGCCGAGGGCATGCACGCCATCGTCCGCCCCGGCCCCTACATCTGCGCCGAGTGGACGAACGGCGGGCTGCCGTACTGGTTGTTCGCGGACGGTTCCGTGGGCGTCCGGCGCAACGAGCCCGGGTTCCTCGCAGCGGTTCGGACGTACCTGCAGCACCTGGCCCCGGTGCTGGTCCCGCGGCAGATCGACCAGGGCGGGCCCATCGTCCTGGTGCAGGTCGAGAACGAGTACGGTGCCTACGGCTCCGACCCCGAGTACCTGCGCGCACTCGAGCAGATGCACCGCGACATCGGGTTGACCGTCCCCTTCACGAGCGTCGACCAGCCGATGGGCACGATGCTCGAGGACGGCTCCCTGCCCTCGCTGCACAAGACCGGTTCGTTCGGCTCACGCTCCGCCGCCCGGCTCGAGCGCCTGCGGCAGGCCCAGCCCACCGGACCCCTGATGTGCTCGGAGTTCTGGGACGGCTGGTTCGACAGCTGGGGCGAGCACCACCACACCACGCCGGCGTCCGCCAGCGCCGAGGACCTGGACGTCCTGCTCGCGGCCGGCGGCTCGGTGAACATCTACATGTTCCACGGCGGCACCAACTTCGGCTTCACCAACGGCGCGAACGACAAGGGCGTCTACCGTCCGATCGCGACGTCGTACGACTACGACGCCCCGCTCGACGAGGCCGGTCGGCCGACATCGAAGTTCCACGCCTTCCGCTCGGTGATCGCGCGCTACGCGCCCGTCCCGCCGCTGCCCGCGACGATGGAGCCGGGTGGATCGGGTCGCCTCGGTCCCGTGGCCGCGTCCGGCGACGGACTGGAGGCCCGGATCACCCCCGCCACGGACCTCGCCGTCCGTCTGGACCGCGTCGCGTCGCTCCGTTCCCTGCTGCCCACGCTCACGACGTGGTCCGCGCACGACGAGCCGCCGACCTTCGACGCTCTCGGGGCCGCGAGCGGCTTCGTCGCCTACCGCGCCGAGGTCGACCTGCCCACCGGAGGGGTGCTGACCGTCGGCACCGAGGTGCGCGACCGAGCGATCGTGTCGGCCGACGGTGTCGTCGTCGGGGTCCTGGAGCGTGAGCACCACGACCGCGCCATCGCCCTGCCGCCGGTGACCGGCACGCTCGAACTCCTCGTCGAGGACCAGGGCCGCGTCGACTACGGCATCCGCATCGGTGAGCCGAAGGGCCTGATCGGCGGCGTCTCGATCGGCGGCGTCCCGGTTGCCCGGTGGACGGCATCGTCGCTCGCCCTCGACCCCATCGCGCCTGCCGCCGTGACCGCGCTGTCCGAGGTCGCTCCGACCGGTGGCGAGGTGCTCGCCGGACCGACGTTCGCAGCTGGCTCGTTCGACCTCGACACCGTGGACGACCGGTACCTGTCGCTCGACGGGTTCCGGAAGGGTGTCGCCTGGGTCAACGGTTTCTGCCTCGGTCGGTACTGGTCGCGAGGCCCGCAGCAGACCCTGGCGATCCCGGGGCCGGTGCTCCGCCACGGTCGCAACGAGCTCGTCGTGCTCGAACTGCACGCCGCCGCTTCCCGTACCGCGTGCCTGCTCGTCGAGCCCGACCTGGGGCACACCGAGGCCTAGCCGCGCCGCCTGGTCGAATCGGGCGTACCTGGTCGGAAGTTTCGACCAGGTACGCCCGATTCTGCTTTCCATCGCGGGCGTCATGGGACGTTTCGGACCTCGCGAGCCGCCGCCCACGCTCGAACTTCGAGGAGTGCCTCGCGTCGCCACCGCCAGAGCGGAGCGAACTTCGTGCCGTCGTCCTCCCATGCTCGGGTCAGCATCCAGATCTGCCGTCGGTGTTCGGCCCCGTGATCGTCGCGCCACTCGACGAACGCGTCGTCGAGCACCGTCGTGATCTGGGCACGTGGTGCCGTCCACGACACGAAGAAGCCCGAGTACCGGAGGGTGTCGTCGGACAGGTGCACGGCGACGTACCGGGTCCTGGACGTCGCCCAGATCCCACCGGCGATGAAGGCGGCACCGAGGATGAAGACGAACACCCTTACCGATGCTCCGGGCAGGAAGGCCACGCTCACGAGTGTGACTCCGGTCCCGATGATCACCGGGCCGAAGACGACGGCGGTCAGGGCGCGGTCCAGTCGAGGTGGACGGATCGTGGTCACGGCAGGGCGTCCAGGTCGGCGAGGGCGCGCTCGGCGTCGGCGATTCGGTCGGCCTCGGGGCGGGACCACCACTCGGGGCAGTCCGTGCTTGGCCAGGCCGTTCCGGTGTCGCGCCGCCGCCAGGGCCTCGTCGTCGCCCGCGCGCTTCGCGGTCTTCACGGCGTTGCGCCCGCGCCCCAGGTGGGAGCGGAGTGCGGCGGCGAGCTCCTCGGGCAGGGCGGGGTCGGTGCGGCGCCAGCGTCGGCCGTCCACGACGAAGAAGTGGTCGTCGGGTTCGGCGGTCATGGTCCGAGTCTGCACCGTCGGTGGTGCCGGGTAGACAGGATCCGATGAGCCACGAACGCGTCCGCCCGATGCTCGACGTCCGACGCATCTACGCCGAGTCGGCCGCGCTCGAACTGCAGCGCGGGCAGGAGATCGTCGGGCGCTGGCCGGACGCCGAGATCGTCCCGGTCGAGTCGCACTGGAACATCCCCGAGGTGCACGGCGACGAACGGAACGTCCAGCGCTGGGTGCGGATCAAGACCGAGGCGCTCGTGCTCGGCGTGAAGAAGTCACTGGTGACCCGGCCGAACGGTCGCTCCGCCGACTTCATCGCACCGTCCACCGCGAACGGCTGCGCGATGGCGTGCGCCTACTGCTACGTGCCGCGGCGCAAGGGCTACAGCAACCCCGTGACGGTGTTCGCGAACATCGACCAGATCACCAAGCACGTGGCTCGGAACATCGCCAAGCAGGGGCCGAAGACCGAACCGAACCAGTGCGACCCGGAAGCCTGGGTCTACGACATCGGCGAGAACAGCGACTGCTCGGTCGACGCGATGATCAGCGACAACGTCCGCGACCTCTGCGACCTGTTCCGGATGACCCCGACGGCCAAGGCCTCGTTCGCCACGAAGTACGTCAACCGCGACCTGCTCGACTGGGACCCGATGGGCCGGACCCGGATCCGCTTCTCACTGATGCCGCACGAGACCGCGAAGGTCACCGACATCCGCACGAGTCCGATCGCCGAGCGGATCGCCGCGGTGAACGACTTCGTCGACGCCGGGTACGAGGTCCACCTGAACTTCTCGCCGGTCATCCTCACGCCGACGTGGGAGTCGGCCTGGGCCGAGCTGCTCCGGCAGGTCGACGACGTGCTGTCCCTGGCCGCCAAGGCGCAGCTCGCTGCCGAGGTGATCTTCCTGACCCACAACCAGCCCTTGCACGAGGTCAACCTCGGGTGGCATCCCAAGGCCGAGGACCTGCTGTGGCGTCCGGACCTGCAGGAGCAGAAGGTGTCCCAGAACGGTGCCGTGAACGTGCGCTACCGGTCCGGCATGAAGGGGCAGCTCGTCGAGCGCTTCCGCGAGCTCGTGGCCGAGCACCTGCCGTCGTGCCGGATCCGGTACGCCTTCTGATCGGCGACCTCCCCGATCAGGGGATGAGCCGGTCCGCCCGGTACCGGGCGAACAGGTCAGCGAAGGCCTGCTCGGTCCGGCGGAACGCCGTGAACCCGGCGTCGCGGCTCTTCCCCATGTCGGTGACGACCTCCATCGCTCGACCGAGGTCGGCGTCGGTGTGCCACCACGAGGCGAGTCGGGTGATGTCAGCCTCGGCGAGACCGTGGCGCTCGGCGATGCCGGCCCACTCGGACTCGTACGGCGCCATCTGCTCCTCGAGCGGTCGCGGAGCGTCCTCGTAGCCCACCACGCGCGCGGGGTCGACACCGAGGTGCGCGGCCAGGCGCGGCCACATCCAGCGCCACCGGAAGACGTCACCGTTGACGATGTTGAACGGCTCGTCCGCACCCTCGGGTGACGTCGAGGCCCACACCATGTGCTCGGCGAGGATGCCGGCGTCGGTCATGTCGGTCAGGCCGTTCCACTGCGCTTCACTTCCCGGGAACACGAAGTCCAGGTCGAGTTCCTTCGCCAGCGTGGCCTGCACGGCGAGTGTGAGGCCCATGTTCATGGCGTTCCCGACGGCGTGTCCGATCACGGTGTGGGAGCGGTGCACCGACCAGGTGAACCCCTGGCGCTCGGCGGCTGCGAAGAGCTCGTCCTCTTGCGCGTAGTAGAAGTTCGGGGTGTCGAGGCGCGGCTCCTCCTCGTGGAAGGGGGTGTCGGGCATCTCGCCGGCGGCGTACGCCTCGAACGGGCCCAGGTAGTGCTTCAGGCCGGTGACGAGGGCGACGTGCTCGAGCGGAGCGTGCGACAGTGCCGCGAGCAGGTCGCGGACCATGCCGCCGTTCACGCGGATGTTCTCCGCCTCGGTGTCCTGCCGCTGCCAGGCGGTGAAGAAGACGTGGGTCGGGTGCTCGTCGGCGAGTGCGGCCGTCAGGCGCTCCGGGTCGCGCAGGTCGGCCGCGACGGTCCGGACGCCCTGTTCGGCGAGCGGTCGGCGGGAGAGTGCCGTCACGTCCCAGCCGAGGTCGAGCAGGTGGCGCACCAGGGCGGAACCGGTGATGCCACTGGCTCCGACGACCAGGGCTTCGCGGCGGGCAGGGGTCGGTTCGGTCGATCCGGTTGCAGTCATCCCTCGATGCAACCCACGTTGGGCGACACGTGTTCCCTCACCGCGTTCCGGCGCCCGTCCTGTGTACACAGGAACGCACCACTTGTACCGTTGAGCGGTACACTCCCTGCGGAGGAATCGACATGCAACTCGCACAACCACTCGCGACGCTGCTGGGAGCCACACAGGCCGACGCGCTCCGCGTCCTCGCCCGGACCGATTCGGGCATGACCGGACGACAGGTTGCGCGGGTCGCGGGCGCTCCGCAGCACACCGGCATCAAACGAGCGCTCGACAAGCTCGAGGAGGCAGGGCTCGTGCAGGTCGAGCGCGGTCTGCAGCACTCTGCCTACCGGGTCAACCGGGAACACCTGCTCTGGCCGGCGGTGGAACTCGGACTCGAAGCCGGCGACGAACTCGAACGTCGGATCGGGGCGTACGTCGCGTCGGCGCAGGCCGGGGTCCTCTCGGTCTCGATCTTCGGTTCAGTTGCCCGAGGCACCGCGACGCCGACGTCCGACCTGGACCTCCTCGTCGTCTTCGAGGAGACCGTCGACACGGACGTCGTCGTCCGCCTCGGTGACCTCGTCCGGCGGTGGACCGGCAACGAGTGCCAAGTCTTCGACGTGACCCGCGCTGATCTCCGTCGGTTCGTGGCCGAGGGAGACCCGCTCGTCGGATCGTGGCGAGAAGAAGCCCGAACAGTCTTCGGCGAGGAGATCAGGACGTACATCTGATGGGTTCCCGCGTGCGCGCCGTCGACAGGGCCGCAGTCGCGATGCGCCGAGACGAAGCGGAGTCCTACGTCGAGGTCGCGCTCCTCTACGTCGAATCGACGAGTCACGCGGACTGGAAGGCCGCCGGTGCGAACGCTGTGCTCGGCGGGATCGCGGCGTCGGACGCGATCTGCGGTGCGATCCTCGGCCACCACCATCTCGGCGACGACCACGCCGCCGCTCGACGGCTGCTCGACACGGCCTGCGCACCGGACACCCGACCCGGCCTGCACTTCAAGCGCCTGACCGATGAGAAGACGAACTTCCAGTACTCGACGTCGCGTGTGACCCAGGAGAAGACACGGGCGCTGGTGACCGCGCTCGAACGGCTCATCCGTACGGTCCACGAGCGCACCTGAGGTGGGCGCACGGCGCCCGGGATCACCGCGGACGGCGGATGCGGATCGGACCCTTGGCGGTCGACGGGTCGACGACGGACCCGCCCTGGGTGATCTCGACCTCGCCGCGCGCGACCATGCGGCGGGCGGCTCGACGCGCGGGCTCCATCAGCGGTCGCCAGTCGTCCGGGTCCAGCGAGCGTGCCACCTCGGACGGGCAGATGCTCGAGGTCCGCGCCCGTGCCGCGAGCAGTTCGTCGATGCGCTGCTCCAGAGCCCGGTCGGTGTCGTCGAGACCGTGTCGGCGGCAGGCTCCGGAACACCACTTCGCCTCGGGCGCCGCCGACGACGGCATCCGTCGCCCGCACGAGGCGCAGGTGCGCTCGGCGTGTGCCGATTCCGACGCCGACGCATCGGCTTCCGTCCTGATCGACCGTCCCATGGCTCCATCCTCGTCCTGCTCGGCAGGGCGGTGCACAGCGACCACGCACGCGGTCCAGGTGCGCCTGGCAGCATCGGAGCGGTGAACCCCGACACCGTCCCCGCCCGTCCGTCCGAGCCTGCCTGGGTGCAGCACGTGATGTGGTGGCACGTCTACCCGCTCGGCTTCGTCGGCGCCGAGGTCCGCCCCGCGGCACCGGTGGGGGAGCGTCCGCTCGAACACCGCCTCGACCGCCTGACCGCATGGCTCGACCACGTCGTCGACCTCGGCCTGAACGGCCTGTTGCTCGGCCCGGTGTTCGCGAGCTCGACCCACGGCTACGACACGGTCGACCACTTCCGCATCGACCCGCGCCTGGGCGACGACGCCGACTTCGACGCCCTGGTCGCCGCGGCGCACGAGCGGGGCGTGCAGGTGCTGCTGGACGGGGTGTTCAACCACGTCGGCCGTGAGCACCCGGCCTTCCGCGCGTTGTCCGACCACGGCCCGGAGGCGCCGACCGCCGACCTGTTCGCCATCGACTGGTCCGGGTGGCAGCCGGGGGAGCCCGTGCCCGTCGGGCTGTTCGAGGGCCACGACATCCTCGTCGCGCTCGACCACGACAGCCGCGCCACCGAGGACCTCGTGGTGCAGGTCATGACCCACTGGCTGGACCGCGGGGTGGACGGCTGGCGGCTCGATGCGGCGTACGCGGTGCCACCGGCGTTCTGGGCGCGGGTGCTGCCGCGGGTGCGGGAGCGGTTCCCGGACGCCTGGTTCAGCGGCGAGGTGATCCACGGCGACGCGGCGGCGATCGCGCGCGACTCGACGATGGACTCGCTGACCCAGTACGAGCTGTGGCAGGGGATCTGGCACGGCATCGCGGACCGCAACGGCCACGAGCTCGCGCACGCGATCGAGCGGCACGACGCGCTGCTGGCCACCTTCGCCCCGACGACGTTCGTCGGCAACCACGACGTCACCCGGATCGCGAGCGCGGTGGGGGAGCGGTTCGCCGGGCACGCCGCCGCGGTGCTGTTCACGGTGGCGGGGACCCCGGTGGTCTACGCGGGCGACGAGTACGGCTGGACCGGGGTGAAGGAGGAACGCGAGGGCGGTGACGACGCGGTCCGCCCGGAGTTCCCGGCCGAGGTGCCGGAGCCGACGGACCTGACCCACGCGTACGAGGCGCTCATCGCCCTGCGTCGCCGGAACCCGTGGCTGCACCGCGCGCACACCGACCTCGTGCACCTGACCAACACCGCCGTGGTGCTACGGACCGCGACGGCGGACGCCGCCGTGGTGACCGCCCTGAACCTGTCGGACGATCCCGTCGAGGTGCCCGTGGCCGACGCGACGCAGGTCGAGGCGGGCGGGGCCGATCTCGGGGACGGGACCCTGCGCCTCCCGGCCGGGGGTTGGGCCGTCCTGTCGCGATCGTGAGCAGAAACGGTCGGGTCCCCATCGAGGACCCGACCGTTTCTGCTCACCAAGCGAAACCGCTACTTGCGCGCGGACGCCGCCCGGCGCTTGTTGAACACGTCGAACGCGACGGCGGCGAGCAGCACCAGACCCTTGATCAGGGACTGGAACTCGGTGCCGACACCGAGGATCGACATGCCGTTGTTCAGCAGGCCGATGATCAGACCACCGACGATGGCACCCGGCACGGTGCCGATGCCGCCGGTGACGGCCGCACCACCGATGAAGACGGCGGCGATGGCGTCGAGCTCGAAGCCGTTGCCGGCGCCCGGTGCCGCCAGGTTGAGCTGGCCGGTGAAGACCACGCCCGCCAGGGCCGAGATGACACCCATGTTGACGAAGAGCAGGAACGTGACGCGCTTCGTCTTCACACCCGACAGCTGCGCGGCCAGGGCGTTGCCACCGATCGCGTAGATGTGGCGGCCGAACACCGCGCTCCGCATGACGACCGAGTAGATCACCACGAGGGCACCGAGCACGACGAGCACGATCGGGGTGCCGTTGTAGCTGGCGAGCAGGAGTGCCACGTAGATCACGAGCACGGCGCCGAACGCCGTCTTCACGATGAACCAGGCGAACGGCTCGCTCTCGAGCTGGTACTTGCGACGCGTGATGCGACCGCGGAACGCGGCGATCACCATGACGGCCGCGGCGGCGAAGCCGAGGATCATCGTGAGCGGCTCGTACCCGGTGGTGCCGAAGGACGGCAGGAAGCCGGAGCCGAGCGAGCGGAAGCCGGCGGGGAACGGCGAGATCTGCTGGTTCTGCAGGACGATCTGCGCCGCGCCGCGGAACGCGAGCATGCCCGCCAGCGTCACGATGAACGCCGGGATCCCGAAGTACGCGATCCAGAAGCCCTGCCAGGCGCCGACGAGCGCACCGACCACCAGGCAGAGCACGACCGCGATCGGCCACGGGATGTTCCACTGCGTGATCATCACGCCGGCCATGGCACCGGTGAAGGCGACCACCGACCCGACCGACAGGTCGATGTGCCCGGCGATGATGACCATGACCATGCCGATGGCCAGGATGAGGATGTAGCTGTTCTGGACGATCAGGTTCGAGACGTTGATCGGGGCCAGCGTGATGCCGTTCGTGGTCACCTGGAAGAAGATGACGATGACGATCAGCGCGATGAACAGGCCGATCTGTCGGAGCTGCCCGGTGAGGTAGCCGACGGCGGACTTAAGCGCGTTCATTGACAGGGGTCTCCCGTTCCTGGGTCATGTACTGCATGAGGACCTCGGGCGTCGCCTCGGCGCGCGGGACGTCGGCCGTGATGGTGCCCTCGGAGAGGGTGTAGATGCGGTCGCAGATGCCGAGCAGTTCGGGGAGCTCGGAGGAGATCACGATGACCGCCTTCCCCTGGTCGGCGAGCTGGTTGATGATCGTGTAGATCTCGTACTTCGCGCCGACGTCGATGCCGCGGGTCGGCTCGTCGAGGATGAGCACGTCGGGGTCGGCGTACATCCACTTCGACAGGACGACCTTCTGCTGGTTCCCGCCGGAGAGCTTCCCCGTCACGACGTCGACGTTCGGCGCCTTGATGTTGAGGCTCTTGAGGAACTGGGTCGCGACCGTGGTCTCCTCCGAGGAGTTGACGAAGCCCCAGTTGGCGAGCTTGCCGAGTGCCGACCCGGAGATGTTCCGCTTGATGTCGTCGATCAGGTTGAGGCCGTACCGCTTGCGGTCCTCGGTGACGTAGGCGATGCCGTTGTCGATCGCCTGCGAGACGGTGTGCGTCTTGATCGGGGTGCCGCGCTTGTAGACGGTGCCGCTGATGCCGGTGCCGTAGGACTGGCCGAAGACGCTCATCGCGAGTTCCGTGCGGCCGGCGCCCATGAGCCCGGCGATGCCGACGACCTCGCCGGCGCGGACGTTGAGGTTGGCCTGGTGGATGATCTCGCGCGACGAGTCGAGCTGGTGGTGGACGGTCCAGTCCTCGATCCGCAGCAGTTCCTCGCCGATGACGGGGTTCTCGCGCTCGGGGTAGCGGTTCGACAGGTCACGGCCGACCATCCCGCGGATGATCCGGTCCTCGGACACGTCGTCGGCCCGCATGTCGAGCGTCTCGATGGTCTTGCCGTCGCGGATGATCGTGACCTTGTCCGCGATCGCCTTGATCTCGTTGAGCTTGTGGCTGATGATGATCGCCGTCATGCCCTCGGCCTGCAGCGAGCGGATGAGCTCGAGCAGGTGCGCGGAGTCGTCGTCGTTCAACGCGGCGGTGGGCTCGTCGAGGATGAGGAGCTTCACCTCCTTCGAGAGCGCCTTCGCGATCTCGACGAGCTGCTGCTTGCCGACACCGAGGTCGACGACCTTGGTGACGGGGTTGTCCTTCAGCCCGACGCGCTTGAGCAGCTCGGCGGCCGTCAGGTTCGTCTTGTTCCAGTCGATGAAGCCGCCCTTGGACTGCTCGTTGCCGAGGAAGATGTTCTCGGCGATCGACAGGAAGGGGCTGAGCGCCAGCTCCTGGTGGATGATGACGACGCCCGCAGCCTCGGAGTCGTTGATGTTCGCGAACCGCACGGGTTCGCCGTCGAGCAGGATCTCGCCGTCGAAGGAGCCGGCCGGGTAGACACCCGACAGCACCTTCATGAGCGTGGACTTGCCCGCGCCGTTCTCGCCGCAGATCGCGTGGACCTGGCCGCGCTCGACCTCGATCGAGACGCCCTGCAGGGCCTTGACGCCGGGGAACGTCTTGGTGATGTCCCGCATCTCGAGGATGGTGTCCGCCATGTGGACGCCTTTCCGTCGTGCGCGCGTGGGCGCGCTGGTGGAGACGGACTGGAGGCGCGGTGCGGTCTGGCACCGCGCCTCCGGTCCGTGAGATGGGCCTGACTACTTCAGGTCGGCTTCGGTGTAGTACCCCGAGTCCACGAGGACTTCCTTGTAGTTGTCCTTCGTGACGACCGTCGGCTGGAACAGGAAGGTCGGGACGACCTTGACCTTGTTGTCGTAGCTCTTCGTGTCGTTGACCTCGGGCTTCTTGCCGGTGAGCAGGTCCTCGGCCATGGTGACCGACTGCTTGGCGAGCTTGCGCGTGTCCTTGTAGATCGTCGAGTACTGCTGGCCGGCGATGATCGACTTGACCGAGGCGGCCTCGGCGTCCTGGCCCGTGACGGTCGGGAGCGGACGGTCGCTCGTGCCGTACCCGGCGCCCTGGAGCGCCGAGATGATGCCGATCGAGATGCCGTCGTACGGCGAGAGCACGCCGTCGAGCGTGGTGCCGCCCGAGTAGGACTTGGCGATCAGGTTCTGCATGCGGGCCTTGGCCGTGGCCGGGTCCCACTGCTGCGTCGCGGCCTGGGACAGCTGGTCCTGGCCGGACTGGATCTTCAGCGTGCCGTCCTCGAGGTACGGCTTGAGCGTCTTCATGGCGCCGTTGAAGAAGAACCCGGCGTTGTTGTCGTCGAGCGAGCCGGCGAAGACCTCGATGTTGAAGGGGCCCTTCTCGCCGGTCTTCTTGCCGTCCGCGTCGAGCACACCCAGGCCGGTGAGCAGGCTGTTCGCCTGGTCGACGCCGACCTTCTCGTTGTCGAAGGACACGTAGTAGTCGACGTTCTTGTTGCCCGTGAGCAGGCGGTCGTACGAGATCACCTTGATGCCGGCCTTGGCGGCGGCGTCGAGCTGGTCGGAGAGCGCGCCACCGTCGATCGACGCGATGATCAGGACCTTCGCGCCCTTGGTGATCATGTTGCTGACCTGCTGGGCCTGCTGCTGGACCTTGTTGTCGCCGTACTCGAGGTCGACCTTGTAGCCGGCCTTCTCGAGGTCGCTCTTGACGGCGTTGCCGTCCTTGATCCACCGCTCGGAGACCTTGGTGGGCATGGCGACGCCGACGAGGGCGCCCTTGTTGTCGCCGCTGCCGCCACCATCGGTGGACGCACGGCCGCCGGCCGAGCAAGCGGCCAGCGAGATCGCGATGCCGACGGCTGCGACGCCCGCGATGATCCTGCGCTTCATCATCGAAGTACCTCTGTTCCTTCGCGTCGTCCTCGACGCGGTCGGGTGCCGGGGCTGCTGTGCCCCGTGGGATGCGCTCGTGTGAGCGCTCACATCATGTGGGTTCCGTGACGGGGTGTCAACTCAACACCGCCGTTTCGTGATCTTGCCGCGGCGGCCGGACCGAGCGGTACGGTTGGCCACGTGAGCACCACGACCGCCCCCGAGGGCAGGGGCGGCAAGCGCCGGAAGGCCCCGACGATCTTCGACGTCGCCGAACGCGCCGGCGTGTCCCACCAGACCGTCTCCCGCGTGATCAACGGCGACCCGACCGTCCGCGAGCAGTACCGGACGCAGGTCACCGACGCCGTCACCGAGCTCGGGTACCGGCCCCGCGCCGCCGCCCGGGCGCTCGCCGGTGGGCGGAGCAAGGCGCTCGGCATCATCACCGCCGGCGACGCGCTGTACGGTCCGTCGAGCACCTCGATCGGCTTCGAACGGGCCGCGCGGTCCGCCGGGTACCACGTGCTGCTGTCGACCCTGCCGGAAGAGCCGCGGCCGTCCGACCTGTCCGGGGCGCTCACCACGCTGCTCGCGCAGGACGTCGCCGCGATCGTGCTGGTCGCCGCCGACAACCGGGTGCTCGACGCCCTCGCGTCGCTCACCGTGCCGGTCACGGTGCCCGTCGTGGTGTCGAACGCCGTGCAGCGCGACGCCGTCCGCACCCCGGTCGCACCGAGCGTCGCCGCCGTCGCCATCGACCAGGCGGCCGGCACCTCGCTCGTCATGCAGCACCTGTTCGACCGCGGACACCGCCGGATCGTGCACATCGCCGGACCGCACGTTTCGCAGGAGTCCGAGGTGCGCCGTGCCACCTACGTGCGGATCATGCAGGACGCCGGGCTCGAACCGGTCGTGCTCGAGGGCGACTGGACCCCGGCGAGCGGCTTCGCGGCCGCCCGGCACATCGACGTGGGGACCGTCGACGCCGTCTTCGCGGGCAACGACCAGATGGCCCTCGGGGTGCTGCACGCCTTCGCCGACGAGGGGCTGCGGGTGCCGGACGACATCGCGGTCGTGGGGTTCGACGACGTCCCCGAGGCCGCGCACTTCACGCCGCCGCTGACCACCGTGCGGCAGGACTTCCGGGCGATGGGGGAGCGGGTGCTCGACACCGTGCGGGCCCTGGTCGAGGGGGAGCCCCGCGACGAGACACTGCTCGCGCCCGAGCTGGTGGTGCGGCGCAGCACGTAGCGCCCCTCGCACCGTGCGAGGTCCGGTGCCGCGCGCTCCCTCGCACCGTGCGAGGTCTGGCACCGCGCGCTTGGCGTGGTGCGAGGTTCCGTACTCGGTGCGAGCCCCTGCGCCCCGCACGGAGCACGCAACCTCGCACCACACCGGCGGCGCCCCTCGCACGGTGCGAGGGGCGCCGCCGGCGAGCTGACCCGACCGTCAGCCCTTCAACGCCCCGGACGACAGCCCGGCGACGTAGAACCGTTGCAACCCGACGTACAGCGCGATGCACGGGATCATCGCCACCACCGACCCGGCGACGAGGTTGCCGTACGACACCTGCCCGTACGCCCCGGTCTGCAGGTTGAGCAGCGCGACCGGCAGCGTGTACAGCGAGTCCTTCGTCAGGAACGTCAGGGCTCCGAGGAACTCCGTCCACGACGCCAGGAACGCGTAGAGCGCCGCGGTCGCCGCCCCCGGCAGGAGCAGCGGGCGGAGCACCGACACGACGACCCGGAAGCGCGAGGCGCCGTCGACGAAGGCCGAGTCCTCGAGCTCGGTGGGGATCGACTCGAACGCGTTGCGCATCACGAACACCCCGAACGGCAGGTTCACGGTCGTGTAGAACAGCACGAGCCCGAGCAGCGAGTTCGTCAGCCCCATGGCGTTCATCTCGAGGTACAGCGGCGTGAGGATGGCCTGGAACGGCACCATCATCGTCAGCAGCACCAGGCCGAACACGAGCCCGGCGCCCCGGAACCGGAAGCGGGCGAACCCGTAGCCGGCCATCGTCGCGATCACCGCGGTCAGCACCGCCGTGGCGATCGACACGATGAGCGAGTTCACGACGCCGGTGAGCAGGTGCGACGACGAGGCGAACACGGCGGCGAAGTTCTGCCACCCGAGCTGGAAGAACGTCGCCGGGTCCGGGGCCTGGGTGATGACGGCCTCGGACTGGAACGCCCGCAGGATCGACCAGATGAGCGGGACGCCGAACACGAGCGCGGAACCGATGCCGGCGATCGCGTACAGGGTGCGCTTGACGGTGGTGTCGCGGGGGTGCTGGACGCTGCCCTGCTGGTGGCGCCGACGTCGGCCGTCACCCGTGGTGGTCAGGGTCCTGGTGGACAGGTCCGGCGCCGCGAGGGCCGCACGGGAGGTCGTGGTGCTCATGGCGTCAGTCCTTCTCTCGCAGTGCCCAGAACTGGAACACCGTCACGGCGGCGATCACCACGACGAGGGCGATCGACTGGGCGGTCGCGGCCCCGAGCTGCAGGTTCACGAACCCGCGGTTGTAGATCGCGTTCACGATCGTGGTGGTCTCGGTGCCCGGCCCGCCCTGGGTCAGGATGTAGAACTGGTTGAAGGCGAGCAGCGACCCGATCACCGAGATGATGACGCTCAGCGCGACGGTCGAGCGGATCATCGGGAACGTGATGAGGCGTTCGGTCTGCCACCAGGAGGCCCCCTCGAGCTGCGCCGACTCGTAGACCTCGTCGGGGACGCCCTGCATCGCCGACATGAGCAGCACCATGGTCAGCCCGGACACCGCCCACACCACGAGCACGCAGATGAGCAGCGTCGCCAGCGGACCGTTCACGAGCCACGCGGTGCTGCCGTCGGTGATCCCGAGCCAGCGGAGCACCATGTTGACGGCCCCGGAGTTCGGCTGCGCCTCGAGCACGAGCATGAACGAGAGCGTCGTCAGCCCGACCACGTACGGCAGGAAGAACACCGTCCGCAGGATCGTGCTGCCACGGCGCCGTGCGCGGACGAGCACGGCGAGGAAGTACCCGAGCGCCAGGATCGGCAGGGTCACGATCGCCGTGTACAGCAGCGTGTAGCCGATGGCGTGCACGAACGTCGGGTCCTGGAACAGCGTCAGGTAGTTCTGCAGCCCGATGAACCGGTACGGGCCGATCAGGGGCCAGTTCGTGAACGAGATGTAGAGCGCGAACACGAGCGGGACGAGCACGAAGACGGCGACGAACAGGATCGCCGGGGCGACGAGGACGGCGCCGGTGCGCGGCGGATGGGTGAGCGAGTTGCGGGTCCGGACGGAGCCGCCACGCCCCGGGCGGCGGCCCACGGTGGGACGGCCCGGGCCGGTCCGGCCGGCGGGGCGCCGGGTGGAGATGGTCGACATGCGTGCACCTCTCTGTGCATCAACAAGAGCGAGACGAGCGAGACGAGCGGGACGAGCGGGACGAGCGGAGAGGACAGGCAGGCAGGCTCAGGCCTGCACCTGGTCGAGGATCCGCTGGTAGTCGGACTGCGCCGTCCGCATGGCGGCAGCGCTCCCCGACCCGAACACGGCCTCGCGGAACATCGCGAAGTACGGCGACGACGGCTGGTTGTTGAGCAGGTTGTACGCCAGCGTCTGCGGCGCGTAGCCCTTCTCGATGGCGTCGAGCGGCCCGTACGCCAGCGGGAACCGCTTGCGGTACTCCGGGGTGGCGGCGTCGGACCGCGTCGGGAAGTACCCGCCGTCCGGCAGTGCCTGCTGCTGCTGGAGGCCGTTCGCGTACTGCATGAACGCCCACCCACCGGACGGGTTCGCCGCCCCGTTCGGGATGCACATGTTGTCGCCGCCGTCGAAGAACGACCGCTGGCCGTCCCACGACGGGATGAGCACCGTCTGCATCTTCGCCCGCATCGCCTTGGTGGCCGCGGGCACGGTCGCCCCGTACGAGGTCGGGAAGATCCCCACCTTGCCGGCCCGGAAGTCGGCACCCCACGTGGTGCCGGCGTCGGAGTACGTCGCCTTCGACAGCACGCCGTCCTTCCACAGCTGCCGGTAGAACTCGAGCATGCGTTCGAGGGCCTCGTTGCCGGTGATGTTCGCCCGCTGGGATCCCACCTCGCCGGTCATCATGTCGACCCCGGTCGCCCAGACGTGCGGCTGCGTGACGAAGCCGATGATGCCCGCGGCGTTGCCGGAGATCGACCAGCCGTACACGTCGTCGTCGAGCTTCCGGATGGCCTTCGCCGCGTCGAGCAGCGTGGACAGGTCCTTCGTCGACTCCTCGACGTCGAGGCCCGCACGCTCGAACAGCTCGGTGTTCACGAACAGCTGCGAGTTGTCGGCCAGGTAGGGCAGTCCGTAGTACCGGTCGCGGTACTCGAGCAGGCGCAGGTGCCCCGGTGAGATCGCGTCGAAGTAGTCCAGGCTCTTGACCACGTCGGTCAGGTCGGCGAACGCCTCGCGGAAGATGAACAGCTGCGAGTTGATGTCGTCGATGTCCACGACGTCCGGTGGCTCACCCCCGCGGATCGCGGTCGCGAGCTTGGTCACGTACTGCGCGTCCGGCACGGGCGTCAGCTGGACCTGCAGCGCCGGGTTCGCCTTGTTGAACCCGGCGACGGCCGACGTCAGGCCGGCCTGGGTCGCCGACCGGCACCACACCTGCACGGTGCCGGTCGCGTTCTTCCCGAAGCTCGCGGGCTTCGCGACCACCTTCGGCAGGGTGCCGGAGCACCCGGCCAGGGCGAGTGCGGCCCCGCCGGCGACGCCGCCGACGAGGAACGCTCGGCGGTCCACGCCGGTCACCGTGCCAGCGGGAGCCAGACGCGCATCGGCGCGGCTCCCCGGTTGGCCCACGCGTAGTACGGGACGGCGGTCGCGGTGACGTCGCGGCCGTCGTGACCAGCCTGGAGGCCCGTGGTGGCGCCCTGCGGACCGGCCACGTCGTCGACGTCGGTCACGTCTCCGGCGTGATCCGATCCTCCAGACCGGGTTGCGTCCAGACGCTGGTACGGCCAGGCCGGCTGCACGTGCTCGGCCGGGGCGTGCCCCGGGATCCGCAGCGTGACGACGCCGTCGAGCAGGTCGTCGCGGCGCTCCTCGGTGATCGGCGCGTCCGCGTCGACCGTCAGGTCGTCGACCGTGAAGCCCTGCTGGTCCGCCTGCTCGACCGCGTACACGAGCGGGCCGCGCTCGATCGCGACCTGCCCTCGGGCGGCGTCGATGCGGGTGTCGGCGACGTAGCGGTGCGGCGTCGTGTCGAAGACGAGCTCGACCGTGTCGCCCGCCGACCACTCGCGGTCGACGACGTGCAGCGTGCCCGCTGTCGGACTCACGGACCCGTCCGGACCCGTGACGGTCGTGGTGTCCGACCAGGCCGGGATCCGCAGGCCCAGGGCGAGC
The DNA here is from genome assembly GCF_000686685.1 of Curtobacterium sp. UNCCL17. Taxonomy (NCBI): domain Bacteria; kingdom Bacillati; phylum Actinomycetota; class Actinomycetes; order Micrococcales; family Microbacteriaceae; genus Curtobacterium; species Curtobacterium sp. UNCCL17. The sequence continues at coordinate 323,788 of NZ_KK366001.1, forward strand.
GGGCCGTCCTCGGTGACCGTGACACGGACACGGCTGTCGTGCGGGTAGTCGGTCTCGACCCGCAGCGGCCCGAGGTCGGCGGTGGCGTACTGGTGGACCTGCAGCCCGCCGTCGGTCGCCGTGGCCAGGTAGCCGTCGAGGCTCGCGAAGGTGCGCATGATGTTCGGCGGGCAGCAGGCGCAGTCGAACCATCCGCGTCGCCCGTGGGCGGGGGAGCGGTTCTCGTCCTGGTGCGCGTGGTCGCGCTGCTGCAGCGGGTTCACGTAGAAGTACTCGGTGCCGGCCAGGCTCACCCCGGCGAGGAACGCGTTGTACAGCAGGCGCTCGATCGCGTCGGCGTACACCGGCTTGCCGGTGGCGAGCAGCAGCCGCCAGGCCCACTGCACCCCGCCGATCGCCGCGCAGGTCTCGGCGTAGCCGCGGTCGGTCGGCAGCTCGTACGGGTCGCCGAACGCCTCCCAGTCCCAGCGCGCCCCGAGGCCGCCGGTGATGAAGGCCTTCGTCGCCATCATGTCCGCGAACTGGCGCTCGCTCGCGGCGAGGAGCTCGGTGTCCCCGGTCTCGATCGCGACGTCCACGGCACCCGCAGCCAGGTACACGGCGCGGACGGCGTGCCCCTCGACGGTCGTGGCTTGCCGGCTCGGCACCCGGTCGGAGAAGTACGTCGGCTCGCCGCCGGCGCGCTCGATGATGCCGTGCCCGCGGGCGTCGACGAACCAGTGCGCCAGGTCGAGGTAGTCGCGGTTGCGGGTCTCGCGGTACAGCTCGACCAGGCCCATCTCGACGACGGGGTGGCCGTCGACGTCGCGGGTCTTCGGCGTGCCGTCCGGTGCGGTGCCGTCGCCGAACGTGCGGACCAGGTGGTCGGCGTTCTTGATCGCGACGTCGAGCAGACCGGTGTCGCCCGTCGCACGGTGCTGCGCCACGGCCGCCTGGTACAGGTGCCCGGCGCAGTACATCTCGTGGCTCCACTTGAGGTCCGTGTACCGCTCACCCTTCCCGCGCACCTGCTGCACGGAGTCCAGGTACCCGTCGTCGGCCTGTGCCCGGGCGTACAGGGCGGTGACCTCGCGCTGCAGGTCGAGCAGGTCCTCGGCGGGGGCGCGCCCGTACTCCCACGCCACGGCCTCGAGCCACTTCGTCACGTCGGAGTCCATGAAGATCGGGCCGACGGCCTCGCCCTCCTCGAGCCCGGCGGCGATGCGGAGGTTGCGGAAGTTGCCGGCCGTCTCCAGCTGCTGGTAGCCGCTGCGGACGGCGTCGCGGCCGTTGCGCTCCTGGCGGAGCGCCCAGAAGCCGCCGGTGATCCGGGCGTCGCCGGTCGGCAGCGGCCGGAGCGTGAGGTGCGCGTCGGCGGTCGGGAGGACCGGGGTCGCGGTGTGCGCGCCGCGATCGGTCGCGAGCGTGGTGGTCATGTCGCCTCCTTGCGATGTGACTGGAGCCGTTCGGGTGGTTCGAGCCAGCCGGAAAACGGTTTCTGCGGTGGACGTTACGACACGGGGTGCACGCCGCGCAAGGGCGTCCCGGCGGTTTTGTGTAAGGTCATCGGCACGTCCTCGTCCTCGGAAAGGTGGTTGCCGTGACGCTCGAACGCACCGGTCAGCCGATCCGGATCACCGACGTGGCGGCGCTCGCCGGGGTGTCGATCGGCACCGCGTCGAAGGCGCTGAACGGCACCGGGCAGCTGCGGGACGCCACCCGGTTGCGGGTGAAGGAAGCCGCCGAGAAGCTCGGGTTCGTCGGCGATGCCCGGGCCCGTGCGCTGTCGTCGGGACGGACCTACACCGTCGGCATGATCACCACCGACTCGTTCGGCCGGTTCTCGATCCCGGTGCTGCTCGGCGCCGAGGACGCGCTGTCCGCCGGGCGGATGGCCGTCCTGCTGTGCGACACCCGCGACGACCACGTGCGCGAGGCCCACTACCTGCGCTCCCTGGCGGCCCGCGGCGTCGACGGCATCATCGTGACCGGCCGTTCCGCCGACGCCCGGCCCCCGATCGACGTGTCCATCCCCGTCGTCTACGCCTTCACACCCTCGACCGATGACTCCGACGTGTCGATCACCCTCGACGACGCCGCCGGGTCGGCACTCGTCGCCTCGCACGTGCGCTCGCTCGGGCGGCAGCGGGTCGCGATCGTGACGGGGCCGGCACGACACCGGTCCGCGGCACGACGGGTTGCCGGTGCCTCGTCGGTCCTCGGGTCGCACCTGGTCACCGACCCGCTGTACGGCGAGTGGTCGGAGCGCTGGGGGCGGCAGGCGGTGGACGTGCTCGCGCGGGAGTCGCCCGACGTCGACGCGATCGTCTGCGGCAGCGACCAGATCGCCCGGGGCGTGTGCGACCGGCTGCGGGAGCTCGGGCGCTCGGTGCCCGGAGACGTCGCGGTCACCGGGTTCGACGACTGGGACGTGATGGCGCTCGCCTCGAGGCCGCCGCTGACCACGGTGGACCTGCGGCTCGAGGAGCTCGGACGCGTCGCGGGGCAGGCGCTCCTCGCCCTGATCGACGGCGGGACGGCGTCGTCGGCGGCCGTGACCCCGTCGCTCGTCATCCGCGAGAGCACCGTCGGCGCCTAGGGCGGTCGCGGCACCCCGGCGGCCGTGGCCGAGCGGTCGCGACACCCCGTCCGCCGTGGTCGGGCGGTCACGACTCGTCGCTCGGAGCACCTCCAGTCGACAGTTCGTGACCGCGCGGTCACGACACCCCGTCCGCCGTGGCCGAACGGTCACGACTCGTTGCTCGGCGCACCTCCAGCCGACAGTTCGTGACCGCGCGGTGGGGAGGCAGCGGGGTGTCGTGACCGTCCCCGGCGCCGCCGTTCGGGGTGTCGTGGGGTCGGCGGGCCGGTGGTCGGGGACTCGCGCGGGTGGAGGGTGGCCGGTGGTCGGGGACTCGCGCGGGTGCGGGGTGGCCGGTGGTCGGGACTTGCGCGGGTGTGGGGCTGCCGTGGTCGCACGTCGTCGTCGCCCCTCGTTCGTCGCACGGTCACGACCCGTCGTGCGTGTGACGTCGAGTGGTCAGGAACGGTCGGTTGCCGATGCGCCGGACGACGTTTCGTGACCGGTGGGGGGAACTGAGCGGGGTGTTGCGACCGGTGGGGCAGGCGGGCGGGCGGGAGGGCGGGACGAGCGGGACGAGCGGGACGAGCGGGACGACCGGACGAGCGGGACGACCGGATGAGCGGGACGGGAGGGGCGGGCGGGCGGCGCGCCGCGGCGTTGCGTGAGTGAGCGCTCACGTGCCAGGATGTGAGCGCTCACTGGGGACGACGAGGTTCTGGAGGAACGCATGGGTGACGACCGCCGACAGCGGATCGTGGACGGCCGCACCACACTGGGGATCGAGCTCGGCTCCACCCGCATCAAGGCCTGCCTGGTGGACGAGGACCTCGTGCCCATCGCCGCCGGTTCCCACGAGTGGGAGAACGAGTACGTCGACGGCCGCTGGACCTACTCGCTCGAGGCCGTCGAGACCGGACTCCGGGCCGCGTACGCCGCCCTGGTGGCCGACGTCGAGACGCAGTACGGCGTCAGCCCCACCACGTACCGCGCCGTGGGCGTGAGCGCGATGATGCACGGCTACCTGGCGTTCGACGCCGCGGGCGAGCTGCTCGTGCCGTTCCGCACCTGGCGCAACACCTCGACCGGCCCCGCGGCTGAACGGCTCAGCGAGGCCCTCGGGTTCAACATCCCGCTGCGGTGGTCGATCGCCCACCTGTACCAGGCGGTCCTCGACGACGAGCCGCACGTGGCCGAGATCGCCGGTGTCACGACCCTGGCGGGCTACGTGCACCGACGCCTGACCGGGCGGAACGTCCTGGGCGTCGGTGACGCGAGCGGCATGTTCCCGATCGAGGGCGGCCCCGTGGACAGCGGCCCCGGCGACCCGGGCGCGAAGGACTTCGACCACGCCATGCTCGCCACCGCGCAGGACCTGATCGGCGTGCCGGACCTGCGGTCCCTGCTGCCCGAGGTCCTCGTCGCCGGCGCGGAAGCCGGTGAGCTGACCCCCGAGGGTGCGGCCTGGCTCGACCCGACCGGCACGCTCGAACCCGGCGCACCGCTCTGCCCGCCCGAGGGCGACGCCGGAACCGGCATGGTCGCGACGAACGCCGTCGCCCCGCGCACCGGCAACGTCAGCGTCGGCACGAGCATCTTCGCGATGGTCGTGCTCGAGCAGCCGCTGACCACCGCGCACGAGGAACTCGACGTCGTCACCACCCCGGCCGGCGATGCCGTGGCGATGGTGCACTGCAACAACGGCGCGAGCGAGATCGCGAGCTGGGCCCGGGTGTTCGGACGCTTCGCCGAGGCCTCGAGCGAGCGGACCGGCGCGACGCCGATCGGCGCGACGCCGATCGGCATCGACGACGTCTACGCCACCCTGCTCGCCGAGGCCGTCGCGGACGACACCGACCCGGATGCCGGCGGCCTGCTCTCCTTCAACTACCTGGCCGGCGAACCCGTCACCCACGTCGAGGACGGCCGGCCCCTGCTGCTCCGCACCCCCGGCGCACGCTTCACGCTCGGCAACCTGGTGCGCTCCGAGGTGCACGGCGCCTTCGCGACCCTGGCCATCGGCATGGACGTCCTGCACGGCGAACAGGTGCAGGTCGACCGGATGACCGCGCACGGCGGGCTGTTCCGCACGCCCGGCAGCCCGCAGCGGCTCCTCGCGGCGGCGTTGCGCGTGCCGATCGCGCTCGAGGAGACCGCGGGCGAAGGCGGCGCGTGGGGGATCGCCGTCCTGGCCGCCTACCTCGAGCACACCGACCAGCAGCTCGCCGACTACCTGTCCGACACCGTGTTCGGCGGGGACGCCGTGCACGTGGCCGAACCCGAGCCGGCGGACGTCGCCGGGTTCCAGACGTACCTGGAGCGCTACCGGGCCGCACTGCCCGTGCAGGACGTCGCCGCGGCGGCGACCCGCCCCAGCGCGACCACAGGACCGACCGAGCAGACCGACGGCGCCGACCCGCGCCTCCAGACAGAGGAAGTGACCCGATGACGGACGCGATCGACGAGACCACACGCCAGGCGGTGGCGACGACGCGGGAGCGCGTCGCGCGCCTGCACGGCGAACTCGTCCGCTACGGCCTCGTGATCTGGACCGGCGGCAACGTCTCCGAGCGCGTGCCCGGCACGGACCTGTTCGTCATCAAGCCGAGCGGGGTGTCGAGCGACGACCTGAGGCCCGAGAACCAGGTCGTCTGCACCCTCGACGGCGTGCCGGCCGAGGGCTGGGGCAACGAGCACGGCCCGTCCAGCGACACCGCCGCGCACGCCTACGTGTACCGGAACATGCCCGAGGTCGGCGGTGTCGTGCACACCCACTCGACGTACGCGACCGCCTGGGCCGCCCGCGCCGAGGCGATCCCGTGCGTGATCACGGCGATGGCGGACGAGTTCGGCGGACCCATCCCGGTCGGCCCGTTCGCGATCATCGGCGACGACTCGATCGGTCACGGGATCGTCGACACCCTGAGCGGCCACCGCAGCCGCGCGGTCCTGATGCAGAACCACGGCGTCTTCACGATCGGCAAGGACGCGAAGGACGCCGTCAAGGCGGCCGTGATGTGCGAGGACGTGGCACGGACCGTCCACATCTCGCGGCAGCTCGGCGACGCCGTGCCGATCCCCGAAGCCGACATCGATCGACTCTTCGATCGCTACCAGAACGTCTACGGACAGAACCCCGAAGGAGCCATGCGATGACGCAGGACACCACCGTCGACCCCCAGGCCACGCTCGACAGCTACGAGGTCTGGTTCCTCACCGGCTCCCAGGGGCTCTACGGCGAGGAGACCCTGCGCCAGGTCGAGGAGCAGAGCAGGGCCGTCCACGCGGAACTCGCCGGGCACCTGCCGGTGAAGCTGGTGTGGAAGCCCGTGCTCAAGGACGCCGACGGCATCCGCCGGGCGCTCATCGAGGCGAGCGCCGACGACAAGGTCATCGGGGTCACCACGTGGATGCACACGTTCAGCCCGGCCAAGATGTGGATCGGTGGCCTGCAGGCGCTGACCAAGCCGCTGCTGCACCTGCACACGCAGGCGAACGTCACGCTGCCCTGGGCGGACATCGACTTCGACTTCATGAACCTCAACCAGGCCGCGCACGGCGACCGTGAGTTCGGCTACGCCCTGGCCCGCCTCGGCGTCCGGCACGCCACGGCCGTCGGCCACGTCTCGGACCCCCGCGTCCAGCAGCGCGTCGCGAACTGGACCCGTGCCGCCGCCGGCGCCGCGGCCGTCCGCGAGCTGAAGCTGACCCGCTTCGGCGACAACATGCGCTACGTCGCCGTCACCGAGGGCGACAAGACCGAGGCCGAGATCGAGCTCGGCGTGCAGGTCAACACCTGGGCCGTCAACGAGCTCGCGGCAGCGGTGGACGCCGCAGCAGCGGACACGGCAGCGGTCGACGCGCTCGTGGCGACGTACGAGCGCGACTACGACGTGGACCCGTCACTCCGCAGCGCCGGCGGCGAACGGCACGCCGCGCTCCGCGACGGTGCCGCCATCGAGATCGGCCTCCGCACCCTGCTCGCGCAGAACGGCAGCGCCGCGTTCGCCACGAACTTCGAGGACCTCGGCTCGCTCAAGCAGCTGCCGGGCCTGGCCGTGCAGCGCCTGATGGCCGACGGCTACGGCTTCGGTGCCGAGGGCGACTGGAAGACGGCGGTCCTGGTCCGCGCGATGAACGTCGCCGGTGCCGGCCTGCCCGGTGGTGCCTCCCTGATGGAGGACTACACCTACGACCTCACCCCGGGCGCCGAGAAGATCCTCGGGGCGCACATGCTCGAGGTCTCGCCGACGCTCACCACCACGAAGCCGACGCTCGAGATCCACCCCCTCGGCATCGGCGGCAAGGACGACCCGGTCCGCCTGGTCTTCACCGCCGACTCCGGCGAGGCCGTCGTCGTCGCGCTGTCCGACACCCGCGACGGCTTCCGCCTCACCGCCAACGTCGTCGACGTCGTGCCCCCGACCGAGGCCCTGCCGAAGCTGCCCGTGGGCCGCGCGGTCTGGGAGCCCCGGCCGTCGTTCCCCGTCGCCGCCGAGGCCTGGCTCACCGCCGGCGCTGCCCACCACACCGTGATGACGACGGCGGTCGGCCTGCAGGTCGTCGAGGACTTCGCGACCATGGTCGGCACCGAGTTCCTGGTCATCGACGAGCACACCACCGCACGCGGGTTCCGCGACGAGCTGCGTCTCCAGCAGACGTGGCACCGTCTCGACCGCGGCTTCTAGAGGAGTCAGGACCCACGATGGACGACGTGATCGCGGCCGAGCGCACCCGCACCAACTGGGCGGGCAACGTCACCTACCGCGCCTCGGCGCTGGCCCGGCCGACGTCGGTGACCGAGCTCCAGCAGCTCGTCGCCTCGACGCCGCGCCTGACGGCGCTCGGCTCGCGACACTCGTTCAACACCATCGCCGACACCGATGCCGTCCAGGTCGCGTTGTCGGACCTGCCGCCCGTGCTCGACATCGACACGTCGCGTCGCGTCGTGCGGGTCGCGGCCGGCATGACGCACAGCCAGGTCGCGGCCGGTCTGGAGGCCCGTGGCTGGGCACTCGGGAACCTCGCGTCCCTGCCGCACATCTCCACGGCCGGGGCCGTCGCCACGGGCACGCACGGCTCCGGTGTGCGGAACCCGTCGCTCGCGCAGGCGGTGGTCGGCCTCGACGTCGTCCGCGCCTCCGGTGAACTCGCGCACGTCGACGCCTCGTCGCCCGACGGGCTGCTCGACGCCCACCGGGTGGGGATCGGCGCGCTCGGTGTCGTCACCGCGGTGGAGCTCGCGATCGAGCCGACGTTCCAGGTCGCCACGACGGTCCACCTCGACCTGCCGTGGGACGCCGTCGCCGCGCAGTTCGACCAGGTGATGTCCGACGCGTACTCGGTGTCGATGTTCACGTCGTTCGACGACCGCGGTGCCCGGCAGGTCTGGGTCAAGCACCGCGTCGACGAGGTCGCACCGACCGTCGACCTCGTCGCCCTGGGCGCCCGAGCGGCTTCGGGCCCGGTGCACCCGGGCGAGAACGACCCCGCCGGGGTCACCGAGCAGGGCGGTGTGCCGGGGCCCTGGTCGGAGCGGCTGCCGCACTTCCGGTCTTCGTTCACTCCGTCGACCGGGGCCGAGATCCAGGCGGAGTACCTGATCCCCGCAGCCTCCGCGGTGGAGGCGCTCGAGGCGCTCCGACCGCTGGCGTCGCTGTTCGCCCCGATCCTCATCGCCGCCGAGGTCCGCACCATCGCGGCCGACACCGCCTGGCTCGCGCCGTCGTCCGGTCGGCAGTCGGTGGGCCTGCACTTCACGTTCCGTCGTGACGCCGCCGCCGTGGCCGCGGCGGTGGCCCGGATCGAGGACGTCCTGGCACCGTTCGACCCTCGGCCGCACTGGGGCAAGGTCTCCGCGGCCAGTGCCGAGCGGCTGCACGAGGCGTACCCGCGGCTGTCCGACTTCGCCGCACTCGCCCGGGACCTCGACCCCACGGGGCGGTTCCGGAACGCGTTCCTCGCGCGCATCCTGTCCTGAGCCGCGCCGGTTCCCAGGGGATCGGGATGCGTTGCGCGGGTGTCGCACCGGAGCAGCGCCGGGCCTTCACATGTGAGGACGGAAAGGTCGGGGCATGGCGAACCTCAACCGCATCCTCGGCATGGCCTCCAAGGCCATCGACAAGCAGCTCCAGAAGCGTGGGCAGGCGGGAACCGCGCCCGGCGCCGGATCGCAGCAGGGCGGGACCGACTGGCGCGGCATCGTGCGCAGCGCCGCGGACAAGCTGACCGGCGACGACCGGAACCAGCAGCAGCCGCCGCAGCAGTACGGCCAGCAGCCGCAGCAGTACGGCCAGCCGCAGCCGGCGCAGTACGGCCAGCCGCAGCAGCACGCCGGCACGCCGCAGCACGGGGCCGACGCCGACAAGGTCGCCCTGGCGAAGTACGACTACCTGCTCCGCACCTCGTCGCCGGAGCAGCTCGAACAGGTCCACCACGACGCCTTCGCGCGGCTCACCCCCGCGCAGCGCCAGCAGGTGCGCGACCGCCTGAACTCCGAGCTCCCGCCCCACGAGCACCTGCGCGACGACTCGGCGGGTGGCATGGCCCGTGCGATGACCCGCGGCGAGATGTCGCGTCCGGGTCTGGTCCGACGGGTCCTCGGTGGTTCCGGCCGTAACGGCAACGGCAACGGCAACGGCCGCGGCCGCGCCGGGGCCTTCGCCGGTGGTGCAGCGGTCGGCGCCGGCGCGATGGCGTTCGGTGGCCTCGCCGCCGCGGTGGCGGGGGGAGCGGTGCTGAGTGCCGCCGCAGGGCCGGTCCTGGCAGGGGCCGCCGACCTCGGCGTGGACTTCGAGGGCATCGCCTCGGGCATGGGCGACCTCGGGCTCGGCGACCTCGGCGGTGGCGTCGAGGGGCTCTTCGGTCAGGGCGAGCAGCTCCTCGGCGGGTTCGGCGAGCAGGCCGCGGGCCTCGGGGAGCAGGCGTCCGGTCTCGGCGAGCAGGCGTCGAACCTCGGCAACGACTTCCTCGGTGGGCTCTTCGACCGCTGACGCACCGCTGTGCGAACGCATCGGGAATAGCGGGACGGCGTCCGGCGCTTGCAATGTTTCGTCGTGCGTCGTCCGACGCACGCGAGATTCGGACGGGCCACCGTCGCGGTGTCAGGATGGACGCCGCCCGGCGGGTGAACCGTTCCGCCGCGCAGCGACCGCCACCGCGATCGCGACCCCCTTCCCCGAGGAGCAGCACCGTCATGAGACGCCCCAACCGCCTGACGATCACCGCGGCCGTCGCCGCAGCAGCAGCCCTGGTCCTGACCGGCTGCTCGGGTGGGGGTTCGTCCGACGACGGCGCCGAGGGCACGGCGAAGGGCGGCACGCTCAACATCCTGACGCCGCAGACCTCGTTCCACCTCGACCCCGCGACCAGCCAGAGCCTCGGCATCACGTCGATGGGCCTCGTCGCCCGACGGCTCACCACGTGGGACGTCGAGCCGGGCAAGACGGCGAAGGTCGTCCCCGACCTGGCGACCAACACCGGGGTCTCGAGCGACGACGGCAAGACCTGGACCTACACGCTGAAGGACGGCGTCGAGTTCCAGGACGGCACGCCGATCACCACGAAGGACATCAAGTGGGGCATCGAGCGCTCGTTCGCGCCGACGCTGAGCGGTGGCCTGAGCTACCACAAGTCGCTCCTGGTGGGCGGTGCCGACTACAAGGGCCCCTTCGACGGCAAGTCGCTCGACAGCATCGAGACCCCGAACGACAAGACCATCGTCTTCAAGCTGAACGACGCGTACGGCGACTGGCCGTGGCTCGCGTCGATGCCGGCCTTCACGCCGGTGCCCGAGGGCGACGGCAAGGACACCGGCGCCTACGACCTGAAGCCGGTCGCGTCCGGCCCGTACCAGGTGCAGTCGAACACGCAGGGCTCGCAGGTCACGCTCGTCCGCAACAAGAACTGGAGCGCGAAGACCGACGAGGTCCGCACCGCCGGCCCGTCGAAGATCGTCTTCAAGGAGAGCCAGGACCAGTCCACGGCGACGCAGACGCTGATCGCGGACAACGGCGACGCCAAGAACTCGTTCGGCGCCATCTACCTGGGTGCCGCCGAGCTCAACCAGGTGCGCAGCAACCCGGCCGCCCAGGACCGCCTGGCCACGTCGAAGGCCGGCCCGATCAGCTACATGGCGATCAACACCCAGCGCGGTGAGCTCAAGGACCTCAAGGTCCGCCAGGCGCTGCAGTACGCGGTCGACCGCAAGTCCTTCCGGATCGCCGCCGGCGGCGCGATCGCCGGTTCGTACGCCTCGACGCTCATCACCCCGGGCATCGCCGGGCGCCAGGACTACGACCTGTACGAGACGAAGGCCACCGGCGACGTCGACAAGGCGAAGCAGCTGCTCAAGGAGGCCGGCGTCAGCAACCTGAAGCTGACCCTCGTGACGCAGAACGACCCGACCTACCTCGCCCAGGCCCAGGCGCTGCAGTCCGGCCTGAAGCGTGCCGGCATCGCCGTGACGCTCAAGCCGCTCGACTACGACTCCTTCACGCAGGCGACCACCAACGGCACCGACTTCGACCTGTCGCTGTCGAGCTGGCAGCCGGACTTCCCGAGCGCGAACGCCAACCTGCAGCCCCTCTACGACTCGTCGCAGATCGGTGGCGGTGGCTACAACGTCTCGAAGTACAGCAACCCCGAGGTGGACGCCCTCATCGCGAAGGCGAGCTCCACGGTCGACCAGGACGACGCGCAGAAGCTCTGGGCCCAGGCGGACAAGAAGATCATGGCTGACGCTCCGGTCGTGCCGCTGATCTACGCGAAGCAGTCCTTCCTCGCCGGTTCGAACGTGCAGAACTTCCAGATCGCGGACTTCCCGGCGTACCCGAACTACCTCAAGGTCTCGCTCAAGCAGTGACCGAACCGATCCTGCAGGTCGAGGGGCTCCGCGTCGCGTTCGGCGACGCGGAGCCCGTCGTCCGTGACGTCTCCTTCGACCTGACGCCCGGCCGGGTCCTCGCCCTGGTGGGGGAGTCCGGCTCGGGCAAGTCCGTCAGCGCCATGAGCGTGCTCGGGCTCCTGCCGCCGCAGGCCTCGGTGTCGGGCAGCGCCCGGTTCCGTGGCGAGGAACTCATCGGTGCCCCCGTCGAGACGGTCCGCGCCGTCCGGGGGGCTGGCATCGGCGTGGTGTTCCAGGAGCCGATGAACTCGTTCACGCCGGTCCTCTCGATCGGCACGCAGATCGCCGAGGCCGTCCGAGCCCACCCGACCGGGCTCGACCGCGCCGGGGTCCGGACACGCGTCGACGAACTGCTCCGTGACGCCGGGCTCACCGACCCGGAGCGCATCCGGAAGGCCTACCCGCACGAACTGTCCGGCGGCCAGCTCCAGCGCGCGATGATCGCGATGGCCCTGGCCGGCGACCCGGTCGCACTCTTCGCCGACGAGCCCACGACCGCGCTCGACGTCACCGTGCAGGCCGGCATCCTCGACCTGCTGCGGCGGCTCGGCCGCGAGCGTTCCCTCGCCGTGCTGCTCATCACCCACGACATGGGCGTGGTCGCGGACGTCGCGGACGACCTGCTGGTGCTGCGCCGCGGCGACCCGGTCGAGCACGGCACCGTCGCCGAGGTCTTCGCCCACCCGACCGCCGACTACACGCGCGAACTCCTCGCGGCCGTCCCCAGCCTGGAGGCCGCGTCCGCAACGCCGGCTGCGGACCCGGACGCCCGGGTCGGCGAGCCCGGCTCACGCGCCCACCGACAGCTCACGGCTCCGGGCGCGCGTGAGGTGTCGCCCAGCGCGAAGACCGCTGCGGTGAGCGACGAGGCGGACGCGAGTCGCGCCTCCCGGCCGCCCGTGGCGCGCCTGCGCGACGTCGCCGTGCGGTACTCGCGCCGAGGCGGACCGACCGTGTCCGGCATCGACCTCGACCTGCACGCCGGCGAGACCGTCGGCATGGTGGGCGAATCCGGTTCCGGCAAGTCCACGATCGGGCGCGCGCTCGCGGGCCTGGTGCCCGTCGTCGCCGGCTCGGTCGAGGTGGACGGCAGCGACCTGCGCACCGCTCGCGGACGACGACTGCGTGAGCTGCGCAGCCGGGTCGGCATCGTGTTCCAGGACCCGGCGTCGTCGCTCAACCCGCGACAGACCATCGGCTGGAGCATCGCGGAACCGCTGCTCGTGCACGGCACAGACTCCGCCGGCGAGCGAGCCGAACGGGTCCGTGAACTCCTGACCGCCGTGCAGCTCGACCCGACGTGGGCCGAGCGGTTCCCGCACCAGCTGTCCGGCGGCCAGCGGCAGCGCGTCGCCGTCGCGCGTGCGCTCGCACTGCGGCCGGCACTGGTCATCGCCGACGAACCGACCTCGGCACTCGACGTGACGGTGCAGGCCGCCGTGCTCGACCTGCTCGCCGGGCTGCAGCGGGAGTTCGGCTTCGGCATGCTGCTCATCAGCCACGACCTCGCCGTCGTCCGCCAGCTCGCCGACCAGGTGATCGTGCTGCGCGACGGCCGGGTCGTCGAGCGGGGGAGCACCGACGCCGTGCTCGACGACCCGCACCAGGACTACACGCGCATGCTCCTCGCCGCAGCGCCCGTCGCCGACCCCGTGCGACAAGCCGCTCGCCGCGAGGCGTGGCGTGCGTGGGAAGGAGTGGCCTCGTGACGGCCAACGTCGTCGACCGACCGGTCGCACCGTCCGGCCGCACGACCGGCTTCCGGGCCGTGGTGCGACGTGTCCGGCAGGACCGCTGGGCGGTGGCCTCGGCCGTCGTCATCGCGGTGTTCCTGGTGGTCGCGGTGGCGGCCCCGCTCATCGCGAAGCTGTCCGGGCAGGACCCGTACTCGTACGACATCGATGCCCTCAACTCGTTCGGTGCGCCCCGGGGTGCCGGCGGCGGCATCAGCGGCGACCACTGGTTCGGTGTCGAGCCCCTGACCGGGCGTGACCTGTTCTCGATCGTCACGTACGGTGCGCGGACCTCGCTCGGCATCGGACTCGCCGCGACCCTGGTGTCGATCGTCATCGGCGTGCTCGTCGGCGTCACGACCGGGTTCTTCGGCGGCTGGTACGACCGGGTGCTCTCGCGGGTCGTCGACGTGATCTTCGGGTTCCCGTCGCTCGTGTTCATGATCGCCCTCACCGCGATCGTGCCGTCGACGTTCCCGAAGCCCGTGCTCGTCGTGCTCGTCATCGGGTTCTTCGGCTGGCCGGCCGTGGCCCGTGTCGTGCGGGGGCAGACGCTGTCGCTCGTCAGCCGCAACTACGTCGTCGCCTCCACCGCGATGGGCGCCGGGCGCTGGCACGTCATCCGCACGCAGCTGCTGCCGAACCTCGCCGCGACGATCACCGTCTACGCCACCATCTCGATCCCGTCGATGATCGGTGCCGAGGCCGCGCTCTCGTTCCTGGCCGTCGGCGTCAACCCGCCGACGCCGTCGTGGGGTCGCAGCATCGGCGACGCCATCGGCTGGGTGCAGACCGATCCCATGTACCTCGTGTTCCCCGGAGCCGCACTGTTCCTCATCACCCTCGCCTTCAACGTGCTCGGTGACGCCCTGCGCGACGCCCTCGACCCACGAGGGGGCACCGCGTGAACGCCGCCACCCTGCGGTTCCTCGCGATCCGCGTGCTCGGGGCCGCCGTCGTGCTGCTCGTCGTCGCGGCCATCACGTACGCGCTCTTCATGCTCCTGCCGACCAACCCGGCCCGGGCGATCTGCGACAAGCCCTGCACGCCCGACCGGCTGCGAGAGGTCCAGGCGTTCCTCGGTACCGACAAGCCCTGGCTCGCACAGTTCGGGGCCTACCTGGCCGGCATCTTCACCGGCCGGACCTTCGGCAGCGGCAACAGCGTCATCGAGTGCGCGGCGCCGTGCTTCGGGTACTCGTTCCAGCTGCACGAGAGCGTCACCGAGCTGATCCTGGCGCGCCTGCCCGTCACGGCCTCGATCGCCGTGGGCGCTGCCGTGCTGTGGCTCGTCGCCGGGGTGTTCGGCGGCACCGTCTCGGCACTGCGCCGTGGCACCTTCGTCGACCGGGCCGTGATGACGGTCGCGGTCGCCGGTGTCTCGTCCCCGGCGTACCTGGTCGGGCTGCTCGGCATCCTGCTGTTCGGGTTCGTGCTCGGGATCCTGCCGACGAGCGGGTACGTGGCCTTCGGCGACGACCCGGTCGGCTGGTTCACCCACCTGATCCTGCCGTGGTGCGTGCTGGCCTTCATCAGCGCTGCGATCTACGCCCGGTTGACCCGTGGTGAGATGCTCGAGTCGATGTCGCAGGACTTCGTCCGGACCGCCCGTGCCAAGGGGCTGCGGGAGCGCCAGGTCGTCGTGCGGCACGGGCTCCGGACGGCGATCCTGCCCGTGGTGACGCTGTTCGGGCTCGACCTCGGGTCGCTGCTCGGTGGTGCCGTCATCACCGAGAAGGTGTTCTCGATGCAGGGCCTCGGCGCGCTGCTCATCGACGCGGTGCACACGCTCGACCTGCAGGTGGTCGTCGGCTTCACGCTGTTCTCGGCGCTGCTGATCGTCACGGCGAACGTGATCGTCGACGTGGTCTACGCGTTCGTCGACCCGCGGGTGCGGCGCCGGGCGTAGGGGCGCCCCCGCCCGTGCCGAGCCTCGCACCGTGCGAGTTCCGGTGCCCCCGCCGCTGTTGTGGTGCGAGATTCCGGACTCCGTGCGAGCGCGTCCGCCTGCCACGGAATCGGGAACCTCGCACCAGAGCGCTCGCCCCTCGCACCGTGCGAGGTCAGCCGGCCGTTGCCGCGCCGTCCCACCACCGCAGGACCCGCGTCCCCATCAGGGTGAGCCACTTCGAGCGTTCGCCCGCCGGGACGTCGACCTCGAACCACTGCCGCCCTGGTGCACGTTCACCTTGGGTCCAGGTGCCGTCGGCGTTGCGAGCCGCCCGGACGAGCTCGATCGCCTCGGCAGCTCGTGGGTCCGGCGGGGTCCCGTCCTGCAACCCGGCCGCCCGCAGGTGATCGGTCGCCCGGAGCGCGGTGTAGATCCAGCGCGACGGGTACGCGAAACGGTGCACCCAGGAGCCGACGAGCTCGCCGTCGGACTTCCGGTACAGCAGCCGCCGTTCGAGCAGGTACTCGGCTCCGCGGTGTCGGGCGGCGCGGAGCTCCGTGGCGCGCGGGTGCGATCCCTCGGACAGCTGCTCGTGCTGCAGCAGCCCGTCGAGCACGTTGAGGGTCGAGTGGAACGACGACACGGTGGACCCTTCGACCCACTCGCAGTTCCAGCCACCGTCGGCGAGCTGGTGCTCGAGCACCCACTCGGCGATGTCATCCACGTCAGCACCGAGCCAGGTGCCGTTGGCGAGCGTGAAGGCGTTGATGCAGCAGTCCACTTCGCCGCCCCAGTACGGCAGGTCGTCGTACTCCCACCGACTGTTCTCGGCGAGGCGCACGGCGGTGTCCCCGAGCACAGCGGCGTCGAGCCCCCAGTCGCGCAGCGTGTTGAGAGACCAGGTCGTCGCCGTGTAGGGCTGTCCGGCGGCCTGGGCCTCCGGACCGTCGGGGTCGAAGTCGGCGGGGAAGTACGAGCCGCCAGCCCACTGTCCGTCCGGGTCCTGGTGAGCGAGGAGCGCTGCGCCGAACCCCTCGGTCGCGACCCGGGCACGGGTGGCCTGCCACGTCGTGGCGGGGGCGTCGACGAGGTCCCGCTCGACCTGCCAGCGCAGTGCCGGGTCGGAGGCGACGAGCCAGTCGACCACCGTGTCGTCCGTCATGGCGGGGAGACTACTCGCTGCTGCGCGCCCGGGGCGGCGATCGCGCGAGGGGAGGCGCCCGGTGCGAGGTTGTTCACCCCGTGCGGCGGAACAACCTCGCACCGTGTGACCGACCTCGTACCGACCGACCTCGCACCGACCGACAGTCCGCGCGCCCCACCACGCGGCCGACGTCCATCAGAAGTACGTGATGCCGTGCGGCGTCCGCGGCGGCAGCAGCATCGCGCGGAGCAGCTCCACCGACGCCGGGTCCGCGGCGCGGACGAGCCCCGCGGCGGCCAACGTGACGGGGGAGACCGAGCCGATCAGCAGCGCACCGAGCTCCGCGACGTCGAGCTGGACGTCAGACCCGGCCACGTCGACGTCGTCGGCGATGCGCGTGACGGTGCCACGGGCCTCCTGGACGTCGAGGCGGTACGTGCCGGTGGTGAAGCCGAGCGCGTCGGTGACCCCGAGTGTCAGCGACCCGTCGACGGCGAACGGCCGCGAGGCCAGCACCGCGGGCACGTCGAGCACGCGCAGCCAGACGTGGTCCTCTTCGTGGTCGACGTCGTACGCACGGTTGTCGCCGAGCGCCGCGACGATGGGGTCGTCGAGGCGGGAGCGGTTGTACTTCACGACGTCGTTGAGGTCGACCGAGAGCAGGAACTCCCACAGGGCGGTGTAGGCCTGGTCGTCCGCGTACACCAGGTCGACGATCTCGAGTGCGGTGTCGGAACCGCGGTCCTCCTTGACGCGCCAGGTGACGTACCCGTCGATCTCGTCGGAGCCGTCGGGACGGTGCACCGCCGCGCGGACGTCCTTCGCCTTCTGCCCGTCGTGGCCGAGCAGGCCGAACGCGATCGGCCAGGTGCCGGTGTTGCGGACCATCGAACCGGGGGTGCGGACGTGGAACCGGTCGAAGACCGCCTTGCCCGGGCCGTCGGCGAGCCACTGCGGCGTCACGACCGACACCGTGCCGGAGGTCGGGGCGAGCAGGGGGAGCGCGCGCTCGCGGCGGACGTGCACGGCACGCTCGCGGATGGCGCAGCCGAAGCCGAAGCGGCGGTAGATGGTGCCCTCGGACGCGGTCAGCGACGCGACGGCGTAGCCCTCGGCGACCCCGCGCTCGAGCGCGTGCGTCATCATCCGGCGCAGGATGCCGCGGCGACGCTCGGTCGGGCGGACGGTGACCGCGGAGATCGCCTGGGTGTCGACGGAGGACCCGTCGCCCCAGCTCAGCGCCTTGCGGAACCACGTGAAGGTGCCGGCCGGCCACGTCTCGTCGACGGACCCCGGGAACGGCTCGCGCACGTAGACCCCGAGGAACGTCTCTTCGTCGGCGATGAAGTGCGACGCCATGCGGGCTGCGCCCTCGGCGTCGGGGTCGGCTTCGTGGAAGCCCATCCCGACGGCCTGCATCCACGCTGCCGTCTCGGCGTTCGGTGCCCCCTTGTCGTCCGTCCCGGGCGCGAACTCGCGCAGCTCGTAGCGGTCGTCGAATGCCTCGTTGCTCACGTTCCGACACTATCGGGACCGGGTGACGTCGCGACAGGCGCGTGGTCGGTCCGGTCAGCCTGGAGGCCCGGATCGCGTCCGGCGGACGGGCTGCGGTGTGGGGTCGGCCGGTTCAGGGCCCGTGCCCGGTGCCGCGTCAGTCGGTCGCGCCCCGCGGGGGATCGACGAGCAGCCCGACGCGGTCGTCCAGGTAGTCGGCGAGGGGGACTGCGGCGCCGGCGGTCGGGGACCACCGGACCGACGGCACGTCGTCGATGACGACGAGCACGCCCTCGGCGCCGACCAGGGAGTCGTCGACGGGGATCGGGACGGCGCCGTGGTTCACCGTGTCACCAGCGCCGAAGTGCCCCTTCGCGGCGGCGGCTCGGTAGGCGCGACGGACCTCGGCGGAGACCGACTGGTACTGCGACCGACCGGGTTCGGTGACGCGGGTGATCGACCCGGTGGCCCAGACACGGCCTGCGGTCTCGGGGGACGACCCGATCAGGAGCGCTCCGACCCGCCACACCCGGCCGAGGGGCCGCATCGTCGGGTCACGACGGATCCCGAGGACGGCCTTCGGCTGCACGTACTCGCCGAGTGCTTCGTCCGGGACGTCCGCGGCGCGGAGCCGTCGGGCCGCCGCGTCGAGGAGCTCCCGCGCCCGCTGCACTCCGTCCGTCACGTCCACCGAGCCTAGACCGGGTGGTGGTCGTCGTCTCGGCCCTGTTCTCGGTGGTGGTCCGCTCGACGTGGTGCGCCGCGCTGCGTCGTCCGTGGCTGGTGCCGACGCGGCTCGTGCGGGCGCGGCTGGTGCGGGCGCGGCGACGACGTGCGGCGCTCACGAAGCCCGCGGCCATCATGACCGCACCGTACGTCAGGAGCACGCCGGCGACCGCGGGGATGAGCCAGCTCCGCGACCCGTTGACGACCTGGTTGACGATGCCGATCTCCGGCACGGAGTACCAGACCACGCCGCGGATCTGCACGGCGGTGACCGGTGCCGGGTCGGCCTCGGCGTTGTTGTCGCCCTTGAGCACGAAGGTCCGCTCGCCGTCCGACGACGACGACACCGAGACCACGCGGTGGCTGACGACCGCGGGCTGGCCGGACACGATCTGGTAGGTGACGACGTCGCCGACCCGGATGTCGTCGATCGGGGTCGGACGGACCACGAGCAGCGTCCCCGGCGGCAGGGTCGGCTCCATCGACTGCGTCAGGACGGTGAGCGGCATCGAGCCAGTGGCCTTCGGCACGACGATCAGCACGACCGCCAGGGCGGCGACGAGCAGCAGGAGCCCGGTGCTGAGACCGAGCACGACGGCGTGGACGACGGCGCGCCAGCCGGTGCGCGGGGTGGGGGTGCTCATGCGCCGCATCGGATCGCCGCCCCGTTGTCCTGCGTGAAGAGCGTGACCTTGCCGGTACCCGCGACGGTCGACGTGGGGTTGCCGGCGCTGTCGAACACCTTGACGGTGACGGTCAGCGTGCCCGCGGTGCCGGCGCTCGCGGGGACGTCCGGCGGCGCGATCGTGATGAACGCGGAGTAGTCCTGCGCCTTCTGCCCGACCGGCGTCGAGCCGACGAAGGCCCCGTACCAGGTGTCCACCGGGCGGTTCGCCGCATCCCACCGGATCTCGACGTACCAACCGCCGTGGTCGGTGCAGACCAGCGAGGGGGTGGTGTCGACGACCGCTGCCGGGGTGGTCAGGGTGAAGCCGCCCGCCACGACGCCCGAGGTCCAGGTGCCGCTCGTGACGGTGAGGTCGACGTTCACCTTGGCGGTCGAGCCGGCCGGGGCCGACGACTGCAGGGTGCTGCGGGTGCACCAGACGGCGGAGGTGCCGGCGGCGAGCTTCGCGCTCATGCTCGGCAGGGAGGCCCAGGTGCCGGTGACGGACCCGGTGCCCACGGCCGTGCTCGTGGTGCAGGCCGCGGACGAGGCGACCGGCCAGGCGACGACGGTGACGGCCTTGGCGAGCGCGGTCGAGCTGCCGGACACGACGGAGACCGTGGTGGTGGCGGTGCCGGCGAGGGTGCCCGAGTCGGTCAGGGTGATCGGCTTCGTCGTCGAGGTGACGCTCGACGAGAACGCCGTGGTGAGGGCGCTCGTGCCGCTGATCGATGCCGCGACCGTGCCGACCGTGGTGCTCGCCGCGGTGGTGCCCGCCGCGCTCCACAGTGCCCACGCGGCGCTCGAGGTACCGCCGACGAACAGGGCGGTGAGGAGCACGGCGACGAGGAGCCGGAGGCGGCGGTTCATGCGGAGACCTGCGTTCCGGTGACGGTGAGGGTGAAGTCGGTGGTGGCGCCGGCGACGGTCTGCGGGGCGTCGGCGTCGAGGGCCATCTCGAGGCACGCGGTGCCGCTGACCCCGGCCGGCAGGGAGAATGCCCCGGTACCGGTGTCGAAGGTGGCGAGCCGTCCGCTCGTGCCGGTGAGCCCGGGCACGCACTTCGCGGTCGAGGACACCATCACGAGGTGGAGCGTCAGCTCACCGGTCGCCGCCGCGACGGACGACTTCGAGGCCGTCGTCGTGACGCGCATCGACAGCGGGACCGATCCGGTGTTCCGCACCGTGAAGGTGCCGGTGGTGCTCGTGCCCGGCCCGAGGACCGCGGTGTTCATCGCCGTGGTGCTGCTGACGCTGACGGTCGCCGTGGCGGAGCGCACCGTGGTGGCCGCCGTGCTGGCGGTCCCGTTCCAGAGCGCGTACGTGCCGCCGGTGCCGAGGAGTGCTGTTCCGACCGCGACGACCAGGGCGAGCGCGACCGGCCACACCCAGCGGTGCCGTCGGGCCGCGCGGTGGCGTCCCGTCGTCCGCGGTGTGGCGGTCATGTGCCTGCTCCTGGTCGTCGTGGTCGGTGGGGTGCGATCGGTGGATCAGGAACCGATCGCGGTCTGGGTGAGCGTGAAGGCCAGCGCGCTGAGGTTGATCGAGCCGCCCTGACCGGTGGTCGCCGACGAGGGGAGCGTCACCGTGAAGACGACCTTGACGGTCGACGTGGACGAGGACGGCGAGACGACGAAGGTGTTCGTGTTCGACGAGGACTGCACCACCGAGGCGCTCGTCGAGGTGACGGCCAGCGTCTTCGTGGTGGCGGCGAGCAGCGCGGCGTCACCGGTGATGCTCTGGTTGGCGTAGGTCAGGTTCGCCTTGAGGTCCTGGCCGGTCGCGCCGATGTTCAGCGTCTGGGTGAACTGGAACGTGTTGCCCGGGACCATCAGGGCCTTCGTCGGGTCGATCGCGGTGGAACGACCGTTCGTGATGTCGCTCCAGGCACCGTCGTTGTTGGCGCTCAGCGTCAGGGTGCCGGCGCTCACGGCGGACGCGGCGCTCGAGGCGCTGGCGTTCCAGAGCGCGAACGTGCCCGCGCCGCCGAGGAGGAGTGCGACGCCTGCTGCGCCGGCGATGGCACCGGTGACGATCTTGTGCATGGGGTGGATCCGTTCCTGCGTGCTCGGGGCACGCTGAAGCCCACCGGGGACATTCGGGCGTCGTGTCCGGTGGGGAGGTTGTCATCGACCCAGTGGTTGGAGGGGGTCGCGGCTGACCGGTGCCGAGAGCGGTCGCCGGGCCTCGGAGCGCATGTGCTGCTGCTCGGGCGGGCTGGACTCGCTCTGGTGTCGACGTTACCTGTCCCCCAAAGTGCCGACAAGCGAGAACGAGCGTTCGCCCGGACCCCAGAACAGGGGTCATTTTTGTCCCCGCTAGGGAGGACATGATTTGTACCCCGGTTTCTGGGTGTGCGCTTCGCGTGGGCAGAGCGATCACAGAAGGAATGCCGGTACGCACGGCGTCGTTGCACCGTCCGGAAACGAGGTGGGCCCATGGACATCGTGCGCTGGTTGTTCGACGCGCAGATCGTCATCGGCGACCAGACGGTGCTCTGGCGCGAGGTGATCGGCAATGTCTTCGGGCTGCTCAGCGCCCTCGGGGGCATGCGCCGGAAGGTCTGGGCCTGGCCGGTCGGACTGGTCGGCAACGCCCTGCTCTTCACCGTCTTCATGGGCGCGCTCTTCGACACCCCGAACCCCGTCAACCTGCTCGGGCAGGCTGGCCGTCAGGTCATGTTCATCATCGTGAGCATCTACGGCTGGTACCGGTGGACGCACCGCCCCGAGGACGCGACGACCGTGATCGACCCGCGCTGGGCCTCCTGGCGGACCCGCCTGCTGCTCGTCGTCGGCATGATCGGCGGCACCGCCCTGCTGACCCCCGTCTTCCGTGCGCTCGGGTCCTACGAGCCGGTGTGGAGCGACGCGTGGATCTTCGTCGGATCGCTGCTCGCCACCTACGGCATGGCGAAGGGGTGGGTCGAGTTCTGGCTCATCTGGGTGGCGGTCGACCTGGTCGGCGTGCCGCTGCTGTTCTCCGCCGGCTACTACGCCTCCGGGTTGATGTACGTCTTCTACGGCGTCTTCACCCTGACCGGGTTCTTCGTGTGGATGCGCCAGCGGGTGCGGCCCCCGGCGGCGCCCGTCACAGTCGGCTGACCGCCGTGGTCGCGGCGCGCTGACACGGCCGGGAGCACGGCCCCCGCTCTGGGACGAGACAAACGGCCCGGAATGCGCTGCAATGGTCGGATGGAACCCCTGCACGGCGAACGCGTCGAGGACGACGAGTCCCTCGCAGAGCGCACGGTGCGCGCGGCCATCCGCGCCTACCGGCTGCACCCGTTCGACACCGTGGACGCGGCGGTCGTCGCCGAGGTGGCCGGCATCCCGCTCGAGATCGTCGAGCGGCTGTTCCCGACCTGGCACGCCCTGCTCCTGGTCACCTACGACCGGTGGGCGCAGCTGCGGGGGACCCGCCGGAAGAACCCGCCCACGTGCACGATCGAGCACGTCCGTCTGACCCTGGCCGAGGACGTCGCCGACCCCGGGCTCGTCCGGGTGCTCGCGGGGCTGATCACCGTGGCCAGCTCGGAGTCGGGGTTCGCCGAACTGTTCCGCAAGCGGTTCGAGGAGTACGCCGAGCAGCTGACCGTCGGGCTGCAGCGCGACTTCGACAAGGGCTCGGAAGAGGCCGGCATCCCCGCGTACCAGGCTGCGACCCAGCTGCTCTCGGTCTACGAGGGGCTGCAGATCCAGATGCTGGTCCGCCCGCACATCGACGTCCTGGTCGAGTTCGACCGCGCGGCGAACACCCTGCGCCAGGGATGGAAGCGGCACGCCGTCCCGTCGTGGGACCTCGACGAGGCGCCCGTCCGCGTCTGACGCCGTGCGGCGCCGACCGACGAGGTCAGTCCCGCCGCCCCCGCCGCCACGACAGCATCTGTCGCACCGTCACCTTCGACCCGTACTGCGCGACCGAGTGCCGGAACAGGTACTCCGCGAACCACAGCAGCAGCCCGGCGACGACGAACACCTCGACGATGCAGACCACCGACTCCGTCACGGTCAGGGCCCCGACGGCGTTCCGCACCATCGCGGTGATCGGCGTGAAGGTCGGGAAGTACGTGAAGAACTGCGCGACGGGCGACGTCGGCGTCGTCATCACGAAGAACGCCGCGTACAGGGGGATGATCAGCGCGAAGATCGCCGCCGACTGCAGGGCCGAGGCGTCCTTGATCGACGGCACGGCGGCCCCGACGGCGACGAACAGCCCGGACGCCAGCAGCACCCCGCCGACGAGCAGCAGCGCCCCGGTCACCATCCGCCACGGGTCGACCGTCAGTCCGCCGAGCTGCGACGACACCAAGGGCAGGGCGACGAGCAGCCCGACCAGGCCGGGCACGACGAACACGCTGACCTGCACGAAGCCGACGAGCAGCATCGCGATGACCTTGCCGCGGATCAGATCGCCCGCGGTCACCGTGGTCAGGATCATCTCGGAGATCCGGTTCTCCTTCTCCTCGACCACGACGGTGACCATCCGGGCGGCGAGCAGGATGACGAGCCCGAAGAACGCGGCGACGAACAGGAACGGCGGCACGACCGACAACCAGCCCGGTGCGACCCGCCCGTCGGCGTAGGTGGTGACGTCGGTGGCGGGTGGGCTGCGGAGCAGCTGCACGGTCTCGGGGTCGTCGACCGAGGCGGCGACGCTCTGCTCGAGGACCCGCTCGGCCAGCGACGAGTACACGCCGTTGGCGAAGAGCCCCCGGTCGGCGGCGTCGACCCGGATGGCCGTCGTGGACGGCGACGACGGGAACGCGATGAAGGCGTCGAGGTCACCGGAGCGGACGGCGGCACGGTCGGCGGCGGCATCGGTGGACGGCGTCCCACCCCACTTCGCCGCCACGGACTCCGACACCAGGCCGGACTCGTCGACGTAGTGGAACGGGGTCTTCGTGGCGGACGAGCCGGACACCACGGAGTTCGTGCCGGCGGCCTGCCCGATGCCGACGAGCAGCGACACGACCACGATGACGACCGGCAGCGCGAGCGTGCCGATCCAGAACGCGGGCTTCTTCACCGCCCGGACGAACTCGAAGCGGACGACCGTGCCGAGGTTGCTCATGCCGCTGCCCCGTCCGACGACGCAGCGGCGAGGGCGTCGTGCCCGTAGACCTGCACGAAGATCTCGTCGAGCGGGATCCGGCGCATCTCGAACGCGGTGACGTGCACCCCCGCCGCGACCAGTTCCGCCAGGACGTCCGCACCGTCCGGAGCGGCGGCCTGGGTCGGGACCAGGTAGGCGACGTGCCCCTCGTGGCGGGCGAGCCGGTACAGCGACGACTTCGGTACGGGGCCGTCGAGCCCCACGCGGGCGACGGCGCCACCGAAGGCGTCCTGCACGTCGGGCACGAATCCGTACGCGGCGGCCCGCCCGTCCTTGAGCAGCAGGATGCGGTCGCAGAGCCGCTCGACCTCGTCCATGTGGTGCGTCACGAGGACCACGGTCGCGCCGTCGGCCTTCCGTTCGTCGACCAGGTCGAGCAGGAGCCGCCGGTTCACCGGGTCGAGTCCCTTGGTCGGCTCGTCGAGGATGAGCAGCCGCGGCCGGTCCATGATCGTGATGCCGAGCTGCACCTTCTGCTGCTGCCCGCCGGACAGTTTGTCGACGCGCAGCTTCGCGCGGTCGGCGAGCCCCACCCGGGCCAGGTAGTCCATGCTCCACGCGGTCGCCTCGGCACCACGGAGCCCGCGCAGGCGCCCGAAGTAGGTCATCACGTCGATGACGGACTCCTTGCGGTACAGCCCGCGCTCCTCGGGCAGGTAGCCGATGCCGCCGGTGGCCGGCCGGTAGGGGCGGCCGTCGATCGTCAGCGTGCCCGCCGTCGGGGTGGTGATGCCGAGCAGGGCCCGGATCGTCGTGGTCTTGCCGGAGCCGTTGCTGCCGAGCAGCCCGAACGTCTCACCGGGGGCGACGTCGAACGACAGCCCGTCGACCACGTTGCGGTCGCCGAACCGCATCACGAAGTCCTGCACGCTGATGCTCGCCCCGCTCATGCGGCGACCCTACCGGGGCCGGCTGACGGCGCGGACGCCGGTCGCGGCCCGGGACGGTGACGACACGACGGACTGGAGGCGCGGTGCCAGCTGGCACCGCGCCTCCAGTCCGTCATCCGGTCGCGCCCAGGGCGCGAGCGTCGCGTCAGGAACGCAACCAGGCCGTCCCCACGCCCGACAGGGCACCGTCGACCACGGGGGCCGAGGCGAGCAGCAGCTCGCCGGCCGGCAGCGCGAAGGGCTCGTCGCCGAAGACCGTCACGCTGGTCCAGCCGTTCGGCCGACGGAACGCGAGCACGTCGTCGCGGCCGGTCTCGATCCACTCGAGCTGTTCCTCGGACTGCAGCTGGCCACGCAGGCCGAGCGCCTTCCGGTACAGGTTCAGGGTGGAGTCGGGGTCTGCGTCCTCGGCCTCGACGCTGGAGTCGGCGAACCACGCCGGCTGCGGCAGGTGCGAACCGTCCGGACCGAAGCCGAACGACGAGCCGGTGCGCGTCCACGGGATCGGTACGCGGCAGCCGTCACGACCGACGTCGACGCCCGGGTTGCGGAAGAACGCCGGGTCCTGGCGGTCGGCGTCCGGGATGTCACCGACCTCGTGCAGGCCGAGCTCCTCGCCCTGGTACAGGTAGGCCGAGCCGGGCAGGGCGAGCTCGAGCAGCGTGGCGGCCTGTGCGCGGCGCAGGCCGAGCGACCGGTCGAGCGCGTCCTGCGAGCCGCCGGCGAGCAGCCACGCGCTGCCCTGCTTGTCGGTGCCACCGGCGCGGGGCGGCAGGGCGTAGCGGGTGGCGTGCCGGACGACGTCGTGGTTCGAGAACACCCACGTGGTCGACGAGCCGGACTGCTCGGCGAGCCCGAGGTTGAACTCGATGATCGTGCGGAACTGTCCGGCGTCGAAGTCGGCCTCGAGCAGGTCGAAGTTGAACGCCTGACCGAGTCCCTCGGCGCTGGCGTAGCGGGCACGGCGGTGGGCGGGGACCCAGGCCTCGGCGACCGCGGTGCGGGCCGGCGTGTACTCGTTGAAGACCGTCCGCCACTCGGCGTAGATCTCGTGCACGTCGTCGCGGTCCCAGAGCGGGTGCGTGCCGTCCTTCGGCATCTCGGCGAGCTCGGACCAAGTGGGCAGGGTCTCGCCCAGGTCCTTCGCCAGGCCGTGGGCCACGTCGATGCGGAACCCGTCGACGCCGCGGTCGGACCAGAAGCGCAGGGTGTGCAGGAAGTCGTCGCGGACCTCGCGGTTCGCCCAGTTCAGGTCGGGCTGCTCCTTCGCGAAGCTGTGCAGGTACCACTGGCCGTCGCCGACGGCGGTCCAGGCCGGCCCGCCGAAGATCGAGATCCAGTCGGCGGGGGCGTCCTCGCCGGACGGCCCGCTGCCGTCACGGAACACGTAGCGGTCGCGGGCGGGGGAGCCCTTGGGCGCTGCGAGGGCCTCGCGGAACCACTCGTGTCGGTCGCTCGTGTGGTTCGGGACGACGTCGACGATCACCCGGATGCCGGCGGCGTGCAGTGCCTCGACCATCCGGTCGAAGTCGTCGAGGGTGCCGAGGCGCGGGTCGACGTCGCGGTAGTCGTCGACGTCGTAGCCGCCGTCGGCCAGGGCGGACGGGTAGAAGGGACTGAGCCAGACGGCCTCGATGCCGAGCGAGGCCAGGTACGGCACCCGCTCGGTGATGCCGGGCAGGTCGCCGATGCCGTCGCCGTTCGCGTCGGCGAACGAGCGGGGGTAGATCTGGTAGACGCTGGCCTGGCGCCACCAGGTCTCGTCGTGCGAGGTGGTGGCGGGCTGGGCGAGGGTGTCGGTCACGTCGGGCCTTTCGTGGGTCGAGGGGGTCGAGGGGTGTGTGTCGGTCGGGTCCGCACCGGCGATCGCGGTCGGGCCTGCACCGGCGGTGTCGGTCGGGCCCGCACCGGCGGTGGCGGTCACTTGATGGCGCCTTGGGTCACGCCGGCCATCACCCACCGCTGCGTGACGAGGTAGACGATGATCGCGGGGGCCATCGCCATCAGGTACGAGGCGAACGACACGTTGTAGTTGTTGCTGAACTGCGTCTGGAACATCTGCTGCAGCACCGGCAGGGTCTGCAGCGCCGGGTCGGAGGTGATCAGCGACGGCATCACGAAGTCGTTCCAGGACGCGAGGAACGCGAAGATGCCGACGGTGGCGCTCATCGGTGCCAGCAGCGGGAACACGAGTCGCCAGAACACCTGCCCTGTGCTCGCACCGTCGATGCGTGCACTCTCCTCCAGCTCCGCCGGGATCGACCGCAGGAAGGCCGTGAAGAGCAGCACGCTGAAGGAGAGCTGGAACATGACGTGCAGGATCGCGACGCCGAGCGGGTTGTCCAGGTGCGCGAGCCCGGTGAGCTTCACCTGCGAAAGAGCGAGCACCGGGAACGGCAGGAACATCGCCGCGAGCAGGTAGAAGAACGACCAGCGGAACAGTCGTCGGTCCCAGTTCCGGGCGATCGCGTAGGCCGTGAACGAGGCGAGCAGGATCGTGCCGACGACGGTGATCGCGGCGACGAACACCGAGACCGCGAAGGCCCGCGGGAAGTCGGTCAGCTGCCACGCCTGCACGAAGCCGTCGACGCTGAACGGTGCCGGCAGCGAGAACGCGTTGCCGTCGACGGCCTGCCCGGTGGTCTTGAACGCCATCGTCAGGGTGACGTACAGCGGCACGAGCACCGACAGCGCGCAGAGCACGAGGACGACGGTGACGGGCCAGTTCGAACGACCGCGGCCGGCCTTGCCCGAGCCGGAGGACCGGTCGGCGTCGACGGAACGGATGCTGCCGGTCGCGGTGGTCCCCGGTCGCAGGGGTGCTTGCAGGGACATCAGAGCGCTGCCTTCCCGCGGGTCGCCCGCAGCTGGATCACGGCGATGACGACCGCGATGACGAAGAAGATCGTGGCGTTCGCCATCTGGTAGGCGTAGTCGCCGCCGTTGAAGCCCTTGAAGATCGACATCGCGACACTGGTGGTCGAGGTGCCGGGGCCGCCGTCGGTCAGGCCGACGATGATGTCGTACGAGTTCAGGAAGTTCTTGAACCCGATGACCAGGTTGATCAGGATGTAGCCCGCGGTCAGCGGTGCGGTGATCGAGACGAGCTGCCGCCAGGCGCTGGCACCGTCGAGGGCGGATGCCTCGTACACCTCGCCGGGGATCGAGAGGACGCCGGCGATGTAGATGAGGAGCGTCGACGGGATCGCCTGCCAGGCGGTGACGACCACGATCGCCAGCCAGGCCAGGTCGGGGTTCGCCAGGATGCTCTGCTCGAGCGGCCCGAAGCCGATCGCGGTGGCGAAGGCCGGCAGGCTGTTCGCGAACAGGAACGAGAACACGTAGGCGATGACGATCCCCGAGATCACCATCGGCAGCACGAACACCGCACGCAGCGCGATCTTGCCGCGGATCTTCGACGTCAGCGCGATGGCCAGCAGGAACGCGATCGCGTTCACGACGATCACGGTGACGAGCGAGAACCCGAGCGTGAACAGGTACGCCTGCAGGATCGCGGGGTCGGAGAACACCGCGATGTAGTTGGTGAGCCCGGTGAAGCGGAACTCGCCGAAGCCGACGGAGTTCGTGAAGCTCAGCACGATGCCCATCACCGCCGGCAGCGTGATGGCGAGCGTGAAGAGCACCAGGGTGGGCAGCAGGAACGCCAGGAAGAGCGGGTCGACGCGGGGCTTGCGCCGTCCGTCCCGTCGTCCGGCCTGGAGGCCCGTGGCGGCTCCGCCACGGCGGCGGCGGTCCGCCGTCGTGATGGATTCGGTGGTCGTGGTTGCCATTCGGACGTCTCCTTACGCGGCCGTGCGGAGCGCGAGACGCGCCCAGTCGGCGTCGAGGGTGCGGAGCTGGCGCTGCGGGTCGCCGCCGAAGGCGATCGACTGCGCGTAGTTCGCGACCGGGATCTCGGCGGGGATGAGCTGCGAGGCGCCGAGGTAGAAGGCTGCGTCGTCGTAGTACGACTGCATGCCGCGGAGGGCGGGGTTCGACGCCGGGGGAGCGTCCTTGCGCACCCCGAAGCCGTTGTTGTCCGCGTTGTACTCGTCGTTGACCCGCTTGGACATCAGGAACGACAGGAACTCGCGGGCGGCCTCCTGCTTGCGGGACGCCTCCGGGATCCAGAGCGCCAGGTCGACGTTCACGCGGACCTTGCGGTCGGCCGGGTCGTCGGTGACGGGCAGCGGGAACGTGCCGAGGTCCATGTCCTTCGTGGTCTTGGCGATCTCGCCGAGGGCCCACGGTCCCTGCAGGTACATGCCCGCCTTGCCCTGGGCGAAGGCGAGGTTGCCGTCGCCGTACCCGCGGCTCGCGGCGCCGTCCTGGTGCCAGGCGCGGAGCTGCACCATGCGCTCCATCGGCTTCCGCAGGTCGCGCTCGAACGAGACGGCGGATCCCTTGCCGACGTTCGTGCCCTCGCGGCGGAGCGCCTCGAAGGTCGCCCGGGTGTCGATCATGCCGCCGATCGAGTAGTCGAACATGCCCTGGGCGATCGTCCAGTTGTCCTTGAACGTGCCGTAGATCGGCGCGATGCCGGCCTTGGTCAGGCGTTCGCACACGTCGGCGAACTCGCTCCACGTCGTCGGGACGTCGAGCCCCTGCTGCGCGAAGAGGGCCTTGTTGTAGATCACCGACGCCGCCGTCACCGAGTACGGCAGGGCGCTCTTCCGGCCGGGGTAGTCGGCGGTCTGCTCCATGAGCGGCCACAGGTCGGGGTTGATGGTGTCGGCCTGCGGCAGGTCGGACAGGTCGGTCAGCGCGCCGTGCTCGACGAACGGCACGACCGAGAAGTTGTAGTTCCAGCAGCCGAGGTCCGGCGGCCGGTTCCGCACGAAGTTCGCGGACATGCTCGAGGTCGAGTCGCGCACGACCCGGACCTTCGACTGGCTCTGGTGGAACTGCGCGATGACGTCGTCGAAGTAGCCGATGACCTCGGGCTTCGACACGTAGAACGTGATGGTCTCCGGCTTGGCGCTCGAGGACCCGATCGGGGCGCATCCGGCGAGCGCGAGGCCCGCTCCGATGCCGCCCGCTCCCAGCAGGAACCCGCGTCGGCTGACCGATGCGGCGCTCCTGGCGGTGGCGTGTGCTTGCACGTCGTCTCCGTCCGTCCGGACCCGGCGTCCCTGCCGTTCCGTCCCGCGAGCGGCTCCGATGCTGCCCGCGGAACTAAATGTAGCGAGAAAATCTAATTCCGCAAGGAACTCGTCGCGCGATAGGGTCACGACATGCCGCCACCCCGTGGAACGAGCGCAGAGACGCTGCTCGCGTACGCCTTCGACTCGTCGGCGTTCACCGCGACCGAGGCGATCGACGCCACCGGCCTGACCCGGTCGACCGTGCTCGGGGCGGCCGAGGAGCTCGTGCGGCTCGGCTGGCTCCGCGAGCTCGACGACGCCCGCGCCGCGGGGGAGTACCGGATGGGGCGCCCCGCCCGCCGCTACGAGCTCGACACGGTCGCCGGGGTCGTCGTCGGTGTGGACGCCGGCCAGCACCGGGTCACGGCCTTCGTCGCCGACCTGCGCGGCACGGTGCTCGGTCGTGCCGAGGGGTCGCTGGGTGCATCGGGCCTCGACGTGCCCGTGCGACTCGGGGTCCTCGCCGACACCGTGGCCGCCGCCCTCGCCTCGGCCGACGTCGACCGCACCCGCGTCCTGGTCACCGTCGTGGGCATCCCGGCGCCGGTCGACGCCGCCGGGGCCTCGCCCGACGACGGCGGCTTCTGGGTCCGGATGAACCCGGGGTTCGCCGACGCCGTGCCGGACGGTCGGGTGCTCGTCGAGAACGACGCGAACCTCGCCGCGCTCGCCGAGCGGCCGTCCTCGGGTGACGCCTCGTTCGCGGCGCTGCTGTCCGGCGAACGCTTCGGCGCGGGCCTCGTCGTCGACGGGGTCCTGCTGCGCGGTGCCCACGGCGGTGCCGGGGAGATGCGGGTGCTCGAACTCGTCGAGGGTGTCGGCTCGTCCGACGGCATCGGCGCGGTCGCCCGCACCTTCGTGGCGGACGCCGTCGCCGACGGGCGCATCCCCGCGGACGCCGCGCTCGCCGCCGACGCCGCCCTGGTGTTCACGGCCGCGCGGAGCGGTGATCCGGTCGCGCGCACCATCGTCGACCGCCTGGGTGACCGCTTGGCCCGGGTCTGCATCCTGCTCGCGAGCCTGCTCGACATCGACCGCGTCGTGGTCGCCGGCGCGATCGCCCAGCCGGCGGTCGCGGTCATCGACCGCGCGCGCGACCTGCTCGCGAAGGGGCACTTCGACCCGGTGCCGGAACTCGTCGCGTCGTCGCTCGGGGCCGACGTCGTCGTCATCGGGGCCGTGGCCCACGCGGTCGACGCGGTGCGTGCCGACCCGCTGTCGTTCCCGGTGCTCAGTCGGGCAGCGGCACCTCGAGGCTCCGGTCCCACGGTTCCGTCCAGCCGAGTCGGTCGAACAGCGCATCCAGCAGCATCGCGGTGAAGCCCCACACCAGGTGCTCGTCCCCGTCGGCCTCGATCGTGAACGCCGGTCCGCGCCACTCCTGACCACTGCGGCGGATCACGGTCACGCCGCGGTTCTCCGGGTCGAGCAGGTCGGCCACGGGGACCCGGAACACCGCCGCCGACTCGTGCTCGTCGACGACGCGGATCGGTGAGGGGTCGCGCCACCAGCCGATGACGGGCCGGACCAGGTGGTTCGAGAACGCCAGGGGTACGGGCGGCAGGGTGCCGAGCACCTCGACGCCGGCGGGGTCGAGCCCCGTCTCCTCCTGTGCCTCGCGGAGTGCGGCGGCGACGGCGTCCGCGTCACCCGGGTCGATGCGTCCGCCGGGGAACGCGACCTCGCCGGCGTGCGCGCGCAGGGTCGTGGCCCGGGCGAGGAGCAGGACGTCGAGGTCGCGCGGGACCCCGGGTGCTGCTGCCGGTCGGTCGCTCGGCGTGTGGTCGAGCGCGCCGAAGAGCATCAGGACCGCGGCCCGACGTGGCGAGGTCGTGCTGCCGGGTTCGACGAGCGGCCCGCCGTCGCCCCAGCCGTCCGCTGCGACCGCCGCGAGTGCAGCCCGTACCGATCCGTCGTGCGTCACCCGTTCACCCTAGGTGTGCGCCACCGAGAGGTCCGGCGGGCCCGTCGCTCCGGACGGTTCGCTGGGGGTTGTTTGAGCACTGCCTGGGAGCCGCACAGGTGGGAACTGTGCGAACCGGAAGCGCGTCGGTGCCCCGTTCGCAGCGGGCCGACGCCACGATTGCACCGTCCGCCGGGAGGCCCCATGTTCCACGATCTGCTCCGACCCCTGTTCCACGTCGCCGTCGTCGCACCGTCCGTGCTCGTCCCGGTGGACGTCGCCGCGGGGCTCCTCGCCGTCGCCGCGCTGCTGCCGGCGTTCGGTCGTCGCTCCCGGCATCCGGTCCGGGGGCTGGTCTGGCGGCTCGGCGGCGTGGCCGTCGGCGCCGTGATCGGTCTGGTCGCGGTGTGGTGGTTCGGGGACGTCCAGGACCTGTACGGGGTGTCGTTCACCCCGATCACCCGGATGTGGGTGGCCCTGGCCTTCGGCGCCGTCGGCCTGCTCGTCGTGACGGTCGTGCAGGGCGGCTGGGTCCGCCGCGTGCTCGGCGTGCTCGCGGCGGTGGCGGTGGCCCTGGCCGCCGTCCTCGGCGTCAACGTCGACTTCGGGGCGTACCGCACGATCGAGCAGGCCGTCACGACCGATCCGTACCCGTCCGGTCCGCTGGGACACGAGACGGGGGTGGGGCGCGCCTCCAGTCCGGTGGTCGACCCGGCCACCTGGCGGGCGCCCGCCGACATGCCGCGACGAGGGAAGGTGCTCTCCGTCGCCATCCCGTCGACCGTCTCCCACTTCCACGGGCGGCCGGCGGACGTGTACCTGCCGCCCGCTGCCCTGACCGAGCGACCGCCGACCCTGCCGGTCCTGATCAGCCTGGCCGGACAACCCGGCCAGCCGAGCGACATGTTCCAGGCCGGTCGGCTCGGGGCGGTGATGGACGCGTTCGCCGAGGCCCACCACGGACTGGCCCCGATCGTCGTCGCGCCGGACCAACTCGGGGCACCGGGCCGGAACCCGATGTGCGTCGACTCGCCCCTCGGCCGTTCCGCGACGTACATCATGACCGACACCGCGAACTGGATCCGACAGCACCTGCGCGTCGGGGCAGCGCCCTCCGCCTGGGGCATCGTCGGGTTCTCGCAGGGCGCGACGTGCGCCATGCAGTTCTCCGCCGCGCACCCCGACGTGTTCGGCACGACCTTCGCGATCTCGAGCGAGCTCGCACCCCTGAGCGGCTCCGTCCAGCACAGCATCCAGGTCGGGTTCGGCGGCTCCGCCACCCGGTACGCCGCAGCGGCACCGCGGGCGATCATGCGGGCGCACGGGCCGTACCCGGGGCACCTGACCGTCTTCGCCTACGGCAGCGAGGACGAGCCCTACGTCGCCTCGACCACGGCGCTCCGCGCAGCTGCGGACGCCGCGGGGATGCAGACCCGACTGTTGGTGTCCGAGGGTTCCGCGCACGACTGGAACACCGTGCGCTACGCCCTGCGCGTCGGGATGCCCGGCGTGATCGCGCACATGGGCCTCCGGTGAGCGCGGTGACGGCGGCCCTCGCGTGGGCGAACCCGAAGCATCTCGTGCCGGTGGCCCGTCGGTACCCGCTGACGAGTGTCGTCTCGGGCCTGACGATCGTCGTCGGCATCGCCGCCGTGGTGCTCCGCTGCGTCGGCGCACTCCACGGTCGGACGCTCGACACCCTGGGCGGGGCGATGGGCCCGCTCGGCGTGATCGCGGTGACGTCCAGTGTCGTCGGGTTCCTCGTCACCTTCGTCGCCGTCGTGGTGTGCACCGGCGCGTCCGAACGGCTGCTCGGCTGGCGGCGCACCCTGCTCGCGATGGTCGTCACGACCGTCGTGGGGACCGGCCTCGGTGCCCTGCTCCAGCTGTTCGACGGAGCCCCGGCCAACCCCGGCTTCCTCGTGCACCTGGGACACGTCGGCCCCTGGACCTGGATCGTCGGGACCATCGTCACCGCGAGCGCGTTCGCCGGCGCCCTGTGGCGACGCCGGATCCGGGTCGTGTCGATCGCCGTCGTCGCCGCGCTGCTGCTCTACGCCGGACACGCGTCCGACCTGCACGCGGCGCTCGCCCTGGTCGTCGGCCTGGTGCTCGGCCGCGTGCTGCGACGGTCACCGGTACGGAGCGGCTGGACCCGGAGCTCCTCACGCGAGACCCGCGTGCTGCTGGTGGCCGCGGTCACCGTGTCGGCGGTCGGCCCCGTCCTCGCGCTCGTCACCGGTGCTCAACTCGGGCTGCTCGCCCCGCTCGCCGTGGTGCTCGACACCGGGCCGACCGGACGGATGCCGCACTGCTCGGTGACCGGGGTGACCGCCAGCTGCGTCCGAGCGCTCGCCGCGGTGCACCCGCACGGCCTGTTCCAGTCGCTGCTGGCCGTGATGCCGCTCGTGGTCCTGGCGGTCGGTGCGGTGGGCCTCCGGCGTGGCAGTCGGTTCGCGCTGTGGCTCGTCGTGACCGTCGACCTGGTCACCGGCCTCGCGACCGCCGTCTCGTACGGGGTGCTGCCCGAGCGGCACCACGCCGTTGTGCAGCGTCTGGCGTCTGACCACCTCGAGGTCTCGCTCTCGCTCGTCGCGTCGGTGCTGGTACCGATCGCCACCGCCGTGGTGCTCGTCCTGCGCCGCGCGGACTTCCCGGTCCGGACCGACCGGCGACGACTGCTGACCTTCGCCGTCACGGTCGCGGGCGCGGCCCTGGTGCTCGCGGTCGTCGTCGTCGGCGTCGCCGTGGCTTCGGGCGACAGCGTGCGGGAGCCCCTCCACCTGGCGCTCGCCGTGCTCGGTCCGATCGCCCCCGTGACCCTGCCCACGCACCTCGGACAAGCCGAGCCGGCGCTGCGGTTCGTCGTCGGCATCTCGGGGCCGCTCCTGTGGCTCGCGGTGGCGATCGCCGCGGTCCGGCCGACCGGTGCCGGACGCTCGGACAGTGACCTCGACGGGCAGGACGCCGCGCGGGCGGCTGCTCGGGCGCTCCTGGTCGCCGGCGGCGGCGACACCTTCGGGTGGATGACGACCTGGCCCGGCAACGAGTACTGGTTCACCGAGGACGGCCGAGCCGGGGTCGCCTACCACCGCACCGGGAGCGTGGCCGTGACGACCGGCGGCCCCTTCGGACACGAGGACGCGCGGCTCGCGGCACTCGAGGGCTTCGCACGGGCCGCGGACGACCACGGCTGGACGCCCGTCTTCTACGGCATCGACGCCACCCTCGGTGCTGCACTCGCACGACTCGGTTGGACGACGCTCCCCGTGGCCGAGGACGCCGACCTCGACCCGCGCACCTGGACCACGACGGGCAAGCGCAAGCAGGACGTCCGCACGGCCGTGAACAAGGCCGCACGGTCCGGCACCACCGCGCTCTGGTCGGACTGGGCCTCGCTGCCCGGATCGGTCACCCGCCAGATCGAGGCGATCTCGGAGGAGTGGGTCGCCGAGCGCGAACTGCCGGAGATGGGGTTCACCCTCGGCGGCATCGACGAGATGCGCGACCCCGCCGTCCGGACGCTCGTCGCCCTGAGCGAGGACGGCACCGTCCTCGCCGTCACCAGCTGGCTCCCCGCGTACCGTGCCGGCCAGGTGGTCGGGTGGACGCTCGACGTGATGCGCCGTGCGCCGGACGCCCCGAACGGTGTGATGGAGTTCCTGGTCGCGAGTGCGGTCGACCGGATGCGCGCCGACGGTGCCGAGCGGCTCAGCCTGTCCGCCGCACCGCTCGCGTCCTCGGCGGAACCGCAGGGCTCCGGCCGGAGCGGCGTCGAATCGGTCCTCGACGTCGTCGGCGGTGCGCTCGAGCCCGTCTACGGGTTCCGTTCCCTGCTGCGCTTCAAGGCGAAGTTCGGGCCTGACCTGCACCCCCTGGTGATGGCGTACCCGGACCCGGTGGCGCTGCCCACCATCGGCGTCGCGATCGTCCGTACCTACCTGCCGGGGTTGTCGCTGCGCCAGGCGGTGGCGATCGTGCGGGAGCGGCGTCCGGCACGCGGAGTCCGGGCCGAGCCGCCGGCGGAACGAGTGGGCTGACCCGGACGGGTCCCGAGCGCCGTCGGTACGTTCGGAGCATGGGAACCGAACGGGCCGACGGACCGGCCGTGGACGAGCACGATCCGTACGAACGCCGCCCCGGGTACGTCACGAGTGGCGACGGCCGGACCGACCGGATGACCACGGACATGTTCGTGGGCATCGCGGTCGGGTTCGTCCTGGTGATCGTCTTCGGCTCCTTCCACATCGTCGAATGGCTCGCGATCGGAGCGGCCGTCGTCATCGGCGCCGCGGTCTGGTTGGTCCTGCGCAGCCGGCGACGGCGTGCAGACCGCCGCGCGGGTCGGTCGCCCGACGCCGTCCCTCGTGCTCGGGACCGTGCGATCGCCGAAGCGAACGGTGGGCGCCGGTTCTTCGTCGCCCAGAACCCGGTCGTCGTCATCGTGATGGGCGCGATCTTCATCGGTGTCGCAGTCGCCCCGCTGCTGGTCGGTGGGGTCTCCATCGGCCGGATCGTGACCGGGGTCATCGTCGTCGCGAGCGGTGTCGTCTGCATCGTGCAGGGGATCGGCACGCTGCGGGTGCGTCGTCGGGAGCGCAGCGAGGCCTGAACCTCGGTCGTCAAGCATCTGGGGGCCGGTCGAGGTCTGCGGCTCGACGAAGGGCGGCCCCGAGACCTGCCAGAAGTACCGGCCCTGGGAAGGCTGACGCGTCGTCGACGCGACCACAGGGCGGACGGGAGGCCCGGTGTCAGTTGGCACCGTGCCTCCCGGCTTGGCCGTCACCCCGCTGGCGCGGTGTGCCGGTACCGGCTGAAGGACCGCCCGAGGACGCTGAACGGCAGCCGCCCTCACCGTCTTCCCCGCGGACATCCCCTTGCTGCCGCGGAGCTGGATCCCGGACAAGTACCCCGCTCCATCCACTACGCGGTCGCGGACCGGGGCGGCCACTTCGCCGCACTCAAACAACCCGATCCGCCGGTCGACGATTCGGACCTCGAGGGCGCCGAGTACTCGTCCCGGTGGGCGATCGGTTGGTACCTGCTGGTGTTGGGGGGCGTTCCGTTCGGCTCAGCCGCGGTCGCGAGCCATTCCCGCTTCGGTGTTGCGGGTACCAACGGCGACGCCGTGCGGGGATGCAGCTTCGATCCGGGCGAGATCGTTCGTGGTGAGGACGACGTCGGCAGCGGCGACGTTCTCCTCGACACGGGAGGCCTTCGTGGTGCCGGGGATCGGGACGGTGCCGGCCTGCATCAGCCACGCGAGCGCGAGTTGCGCGGTCGTGACGCCCTTCTCGGCGGCGATGACCTTCAGCGCCTCGACGACGTGCAAGTTCGCGTCGATCGCCTCGTCGGAGAACCGGGGGAGATTCCGTCGTGCGTCGCCCTCGGGGAGGTCGTCCTTGCGGGTGACGGTGCCGGAGAGGAACCCGCGGCCGAGCGGCGAGAACGGCACGAACCCGATGCCGAGCTCCGACGCGGTGTCGAGGACGCCGTTGTGTTCGGCGTCGCGCTCGAAGAGGCTGTACTCGGACTGGATCGCCGTGATGGGGAACGTCGCGTGCGCACGTCGCAGGGTCTCGGCCGAGGTCTCGGAGACCCCGATGTAGCGGGCCTTGCCGGCCGTGACGGCTTCAGCCATCGCGCCGATCGTGTCTTCGATCGGCACGTTCGGGTCTGCCCGGTGGAGGTACCAGAGGTCGATGTGGTCGGTGCCGAGGTGGCTCAGGGACCGGTCGATCGCGCGGCGTGCATGCTCCGGGGACCCGTCGAGTCCGATGGGCTGGCCGTCGTCGGTGAAGTCAGTGGCGAACTTCGAAGCGATGATCACGCGGTCCCGATCCGAGCCGAGCACATGGCCGAGGAGCTTCTCGTTCTCGAACGGTCCGTACGCCTCCGCGGTGTCGAACAGGGTGATCCCGAGGTCGAGGGCGCGACGGATGGTCGTGACGGAACCGGCTTCGGTTGCACCGCCGTAGAAGGCGCTCATGCCCATGCATCCGAGTCCGAGTGCGGACGTGACGAGCCCCTGGGAGCCGAGAGGGATCTGCTGCATGCGTGTTCTCCGTTCGTCGCCGGGATCACCCGGACGATGACGACCCTCCACCCTGGTGTGCACACCATGTCAAGTGGGAGACTCGGCTCATGCTGCTTCCCGAGGTCCACGTCGACGGACCGGTCACGATCAGCGCTGCGGCGGAGCTGCTCGGCATCACGGTCGACACGATCCGCTACTACGAGAAGGAGGGGATCGCACCGTCTCCTGATCGCGGTCAGGATGGATGGCGGCGGTACGACACGGCGGCGCTGAGCTGGCTCGCCGGGACGGTGATGCTCCGCGGGACCGGGATGAACGTGCGGGAGATGCGTGACTACGCGGCCGCGTACAGAGATGGTGCCGACGATGTCGCACGACTCGCGCTCCTCGAGCAGCACCATGCGACCGTCCTCGCTCGGCAGGCGGAGGTGCAGCGGCACCTCGCGGCACTGGAACGGAAGATCGAGGCGTACCGGGAGACCATCGCCGAGACCGGCGCCCCATCGGCGGCATGATCTTTCTGGCCGGTCGGCAATCAGCTACAGGACGCGACAACGGCGCGGCGCGAGAACCACGACACCGATCGAAGCTGCTCACGGGCCTTGTGACCATGTCAGGATCGGCCGTCACACGACATCTCTCAGTGAGCGACCCCCGCTCTGACCGAGGAAGAGACCGCCGATGAACACCCGAACCCGCATCAGCGTCACCGCGGTTGCTGCCTGCGTCATGGTCGCCGCCCTCACCGGTTGCGCAGCGAGCGCACCGACTCCATCGCCGTCCGCCACCTCGGCGACGACCGGGGACGAGACCCCGGCCCCGTCCCCGTCCCCGTCTGCGACCGCGACGGACGCCGTGACTCCGTCGACCCCGTCGTCCTCCCCGTCGCAGGGGCCCGCGACGTCCGCGCTCGCGCAGCACGTCTACGACGAGTGCAGCAAGGGCGCCGCGGCCGCCGGGGTCACCCTGACGTTCATGGACGACCCGTCGGGGTACACGGGCAGCGACGGGACCTACCAGCTCGTCTACCCCTTCACCTTCGACGACGGGCACACCGACCCGTACGCCATGTACAACTGCACGCTCACCGACGACACGGTGGGGTCCTCGTACGTCAGCAGCGGGATGACCGACAGCCACTGAGCACGGTTGGTGCCGGTTCCGAGCGGCGTTCCATGAGCCGCCACGATCCGCCGAGCAGCGGCGTGAGCGTCACGACCGTGTACACGACCGCGACGACGGCGAAGGTGGCCTCGACCCCCACGCCGTCGGCAGCGAGCCCGGCGACCAGGCCGCCGACGGGGATGCCCGCCCACGCGCCGGCACCGAGCAGGCCGAACACCCGCGCGCGCATGTGCTCCGGGATCCGCTCGAGCTCGACGGCTCCGAGGATCGGGTTGATCGAACCGGCCGCGAGCCCGGAGAGCGCGGCGGACGCGAGCATCCACGGCAGGCCGAGCCCGAGCGCCGGGACGATCAGTGACGGCCCACCGGCGAGGACGAAGCACAGGGTGAAGACCAAC
This sequence comes from Curtobacterium sp. UNCCL17, assembly GCF_000686685.1. Lineage (NCBI taxonomy): Bacteria > Bacillati > Actinomycetota > Actinomycetes > Micrococcales > Microbacteriaceae > Curtobacterium > Curtobacterium sp. UNCCL17. Next base: position 363,520 of record NZ_KK366001.1, read on the forward strand.
CGTCGTGGCACGCGGTGCGCCACGTATCCGAAAGCGACGGAGCCGAGGAACGCCGCACCCCCGAAGACGCCGGTGACGAGCCCGAGCGCCTGCGCGCCGCCGAGCTGCTGGTCGGCGTAGAGCGGCAGGAGCGTGGTCGAGCGTGCGGCGTCGAGCAGGTTCGTCACGAGCACCAGCGCGACCACGAGCCGGAACAGGGGATCGCGGACGCAGAACCGGAACCCGTCGGCGATGTCGCGCCAGTACCCCTGCGACTCCACGGGTTCGGTCGACTCGACCGGTGCCACCGCGCCGCGGACCGTGAGCGCCATGAGCAGCGCGGCTGCCCCGAAGGTGATCGCCACGCAGGCGAGGCCCGGCATCGGACCGAGGACGGCGACCAGGGTCCCACCGAGGGGCGCACCGATCAGCACCGAAAGCCGTGACGACGCCTCGAAGTGGCCGACGGCGCGTTCGAGCGGCACGCCTGCCGCGGTCGCGAGCCCCGGCAGGAGCACCCGTCGGGCGGACTCACCCGGGGTGTCGAACAGCCCGCTGACGAACACGAGCGCGAGGAGCGCCCAGAACGGCAGACCGACGGTCCAGGCGAGCACCGGCATCGCGAGCAGGGTGAGCCCGCTGACGACGTCGGACGCGACACTCGAGCGGACGAACCCGACCCGCTCCACGAGGGCCCCACCGAACGGACCGCCGAGCACGATCGGCACCGTCGCCATGAACGCGGCGATGCCCACGTCGGTGGCGGAGCCGCCACGCGCGAGGACGGCGAACGGCACGGTGATGGTGGTGACGACGTTCCCGATGCGCGACACCACCTGCACCGCGAGCAGTGCGCGCAGTTGCGCCCGGGGGTTCAGGCGCGCGGCCATCGGTACGCCTGGTTCAGCACGAAGACCTGCTCGGAGCCGTCACCGGCGTGGTGCTCGGCAGCGACACCGGCCCAGCGGTCCACGACGCCGCGGAGTTCCTCGCCCATGTCCTGGAGCTCGGCTGCCGTCAGGCGGAGCACGCGGTCCGAGCTCGAGGACGCCGACACCCACTCGCGTCCGAGCATCGGCGCGAGGTCGACGAACGCCTCGTAGTTCGCGGCGTACACGCGGGCGACCGCGTGGTCGAGGGCGTTCGTGGCGAGCAACCGCTCCGGGTCGTCGAGCGCGTCGGCGAGCTCCCACACGGAGGCGTCGTGTGCGGCTCGCCACCAGCGCTCACGGCGGTCCGTGCCCGCGTCGGGAGCGGGTTCGATGAAGCCCGCGGCGGCCAGTCGGGTGCAGTGGTAGCTGATCGTGCCGGGCGCCTCGTCGATCACCCCGCCGATCGTCGCAGCGGTCTGCGGGCCGCTCGCACGCAACAGGCCGAGGATGCGCAGGCGCGTCGGGTGAGCGAGGGCGCGCATCTGGGCGGGGTCGTCGATCCGTCCTTGGTTCATGCTGCGACCCTACATGCACAAGAAGTCTTGTGGAATTGCTCCGAAACGCGCGCCACCGCGATGCGTCGGTGGTCAGCGGTCGAGCAGCATCCTGTTGCGCGCATCGATCTGGTCTGCGGTCGCGGGGAAGTAGCTGCTGACACCGATGTGCTCGGCGTCGTGCTGTACCGCGTCGACGACCGGCCGGACCACGCGCTCGTAGTCAGCGAATGCCTGCTCGACGTCGCCGTCCGCGTCCCGGAGGGCGTCGTGGAGTGCGGTGGCGCCGATGATGGCGAGCGAGCCGCCCATCCCGGCGGCCGGGGAGGGGCAGTAGCCCGCGTCGCCGACGAGTGCGACGCGGCCGGACGTCCACGCCGGCATCTTGATCTGGCTGAGCTTGTCGAAGTAGAAGGTCTCGACGCCGATCGCCTTGTCGACGTGGTCTGAGAACGGCGAGCCGGCCCGGAGCATGTGGTCGCGGAGGATGCGCTTCTGTGCCGCTTCGTCGCGGTGGTCGAAGGGGATCTCCTGCTCGGAGCGGAATCCGAGGACGAGGTCGGTGGTGGTGTCGTACGAGTTGACCAGCATCGTGACGCCGGGTGCGTTGGTGATCCGGGTCGTCTGCGGTTCGATGACGAGGTCGTCGAGGATGGCGACGGAGAAGTACGTCCGCAGGAAGTGGCTGTACAGCGCCTCCTGCCCGAAGTGCAGTCGACGCACTGTGGAGTGGTTGCCGTCGCAGCCGAACACCATGGAGAAGTCCCGTTCGGTTCCGTCGCGGAAGGTGACGTGCACGCGCTCCTCGTCGGTCTCGTGCAGGGACGTGACCGAGTTGTTCCACAGCATCTCCACTTCGCCCTCGGTCGCGGCGGCGAGGATGTCGAGCAGGTCGTCGCGGTGGATCTCGTAGCCGTCGCCCGTCGATCCGGCCGAGGGTGGCACGGGATCCATCCGCGCGATGCTGTCTCCCTCCGGCGTTGTGAACTCCGTCACCCGCGGCGCGAGCGCTTTCGCCGAGATCTGCTCGAGCAGGCCCATCCGGTCGACGATCGCGATGGTGTCGTCGCGGATGTCGACCGGGGTGCCGCCTCGCTTCAACCCGGGAGCGACCTCGACGATCGAGACGTCGTACCCGAGCCGACGCATCCACAGCGCGGTCGCGAGCCCGGCGAAACTCGCTCCTGCGATGAGTACCTGTCCCTGTGTCTGCGTGGTCATCGATCGTCCTCGTTCCTCGGCATCCGCCGAACTTGTAGTGACTCTAAGTTCGGCAAACGTACCAGAACTTTGGGTCACTCAACGTTTCGTGCCAGACTCGGGGGATGGTGGAGTCGAGTACGGTCGTTCCGTCGGGGCTGCGAGAGCGCAAGAAACGGGAGACCCGCGAGCGCCTGGGGGACGTTGCTGCACGACTGTTCGCTGAGCACGGGTACGACGAGGTGTCGATCTCAGACGTGGCCCGAGCCGCAGGCGTCTCGGATCAGACCGTCTACAACTACTTCCCGACCAAACCCGATCTGGTGTTCGACCGAGCTGACGAGGTGCTCGAGAAGATCCGAGCTGCGGTTGCTGACCGAGGTGCGCACCAGTCGCCAGCGGAAGCGATGCGCACCATCGTCCTCGAGGACGTCGATCGGTACGTCGCAGAGGATCCGGCTTTGGCGCGGGGGGAGTTCCCTGCGCAGTGCCGGCTCAGCGCGGTGCTCCGTCGACGGGCGCTGGAGTTCTACGACGAGGTCACGTCCGCGGTGGCAGAGGAACTGGCGGACACGGGTTTCGACTCGATGACCCGGCGTGCTCAGGCTGCCGCCCTCGTGGCCGTCGTGCAGCAGGTCACCGAGGCCATCGGCGACGCGGTCCTCGCGGATGCCGACCGGGAATCGACCCGAAAGCGCTTGGTGAACACGGCCGGAGCGGCGCTGGACCACCTGTCCACCTGGTGCGCGCCGACCTGATCCACGTCGAGGGACAGGGCGGGTGCGCGGAATGCATCCCATGCACCTTGTGGCCCTCTCATGGCGCGGGGCGTCCCGCCGACCTACCGTCTACTTGTCAGACGATCGCCTGTCGAATAGGCCCTCTGGAAGGAACCTGCTCCATGCGTCACGCTCCTCGCCTCCGCCGGACCAACGCGCTGCTGATCACCAGTGGCGTCCTGACGGCGGCAGCGCTCGCTGTCGGGGCAGCGGGGCCCGTCTCCGCGGCCAACGCCGACGGCGCGGCGCCCGCCCAGTCCCTGGCCGCCGTGTCCTCGCCGTCCCGCGGTGACAGCTACGTGGCCCTCGGCGACTCGTACGCGGGCGGCTTCGGCGTCGCCCCCTACGGCTCGGGTCCGGCGGCCGGCTGCTTCCAGTCCACCACCGACTACCCGCACCAGGTCGCGGCATCGCTGGGGCTCCGGCTCGACGACCGTGCCTGCGCCGGTGCCACCACCGGCAACATCACCCGGGTCCCGCAGGCGACCGGTGTCGGCAGTGCCACCGCGCCCGTCCAGGCCGACGCGCTGTCCAAGGACACGGACGTCGTCACGGTGTCGATCGGCGGGAACGACCTGGGGTTCACCGACGTCATCTCGAACTGCGTCGCGCTGGACAAGGACGGTCCGGTGTTCTCGGAGATCCACGGCAAGACCTACGACCACTGCAAGGACTACTACGCACCAGTCGTGCACGGCGTCGAGCGGGACCGTCTCGCAGCGCGCATCCACAACACGGTCGCGCCACGGCTCGCGCAGACGTTCCGTGTGATCGCGCAGCGTGCGCCGCGGGCGAAGGTGTTCGTCGTCGGCTACCCGATGATCGCGCCGGGCTCGGCGCAGTCCCCGAAGGGGTGCTTCTCGAGCCTCCTCGGTGACTCCGGACTCGAGCCGCCGTTCCCGCAGAACGCGTTCCCCTTCACCGCGACCGACACCGCCTACTTCCACCGCACCCAGAACGCGCTCGACGCAGCGGTGAAGGCTGCGGCGCAGGCTCGTGGCTTCACCTACGTCTCGACGCTCCAGGGGTCTGCCGCGCACACGCCCTGTGCTGCGTCGGGCTCGGCATGGATGTCAGGACTCACCCTGACCGATCGCGGCACCGCCGCGAACAGCACGCCGCTGGCCGGGACGAAGTACAGCATCCTGTTCGGCGCACTCCACCCGAACGCCGCCGGCGTCGCGTACCTGCGTGACCAGACCAAGGCCGCGATCGTCCGATCGCGCTGACGCACCAGTGCCTGCTGGTCGCGTCGTCGACGCGACCAGCAGGCGGACGGGAGGCCCGGTGCCAGCTGGCACCGTCCCTCCAGGCTCGGCCGTCACCCCGCTGGCGCGGTGCGCCGGTACCGGCTGGTGGGGCCCACCTCCCGTCCGTCTCGTGTGGACCACCGGGCGTCAGGTCGCCAGCGCTCGACATGTTGTCGGACCGTGACCCGGCAGGGCGTCTCGTTCAGCCATGCTCGTCCTGTGCAGAAGCCTCTCGTCCTCGCCGCCGCCGGACTCGCGCTGGTCGCGCTGCCGCTCCTGTCGGCGTGCAGCGAACAGCCAGCTGACCCCATCGCATCCGCCCGCACACTCGCCGATGCGCCCGAGTGGGTCAGCAACCCGAGCGGTACCGACTGCGGTGACGTGGAGCTCGAGGCCGACGGTGCGCTCCCCGCCGAGAGCCTGAGGTGCCTGCAGGACGCGACCGAAGCGGGCGAGGTGGCCTCGCTCCAGTGGGTCCGGTGGACGACCGAGGGTGATCCGACCCCGTCCTTCGTCCGGACGGGTGGTGCAGGGGCCACGGTGGCGTCGACTGCGGCGTACGACACCTACGGCCAGGGTGGGTGGAGCGAGTACCGGTGCACGGACATCGCTGCGTTGCCTGGCTGCTCGGACGTGGGGGAGTAGGGGCGGTTCCGGTTGCGGATGGTCTTCGGAGACTGCTCCTCCTGAGTGAAGGCGTTCGCCGCGGGATGCTGATGCGGTGCTCCTGCTGACCGAAGCCCTGCGAGGTGACTGGCTCGTGCAGCGAGCCGGTCGATGGGCGACCGTCGGCGGTGTCGCTGGCACGGGCTTCGATGCGTACGCGCGGCTGCTGCACCCGGTGGATGCGCACCGTACTGACCCGAACACGGTCGACGAGTGGGGCAATCCCGTCGATGTTGAGCACACGCGTTGGCGGTGGGCTGAGGTTGCGCGCCGCAACGGCCGGGTGATGCATCCCCTGGTGCAGTGGTTCCGCATCAGCGATGACGAGCACATGAGGGACTGGTCGGATGGGTGGAGTGTCGGTCAGTCGGACGATGGGTGGTTCGACCCGGAGGACCTCGCGGTCCTGACCACGCACCTGCGGGCCGCGACACGGACCCCGGACAATCTGGTCATCGGAGCATGGGAAGGCACCGGCAACCCGCCATGGGCCGAGGGGGGCCGGAACACACGCGCGCGGGCTCGCATGCAGATGCCGTGGCCCGGTCGGGACATGTGGTTGTTCAGCTCGAGCCTGCGCGAGCTTGCTGACCCATCGTGGGCGCAGCGCTCCGTCCCCGGATGGGGATGCAGTCGCCCCCAGCAGGAAGGGCCCTACACGTCGCTGATCTGGCCCGGGGATCACACCTGGGTCGTCGCTTCAGAGGAAGACTGGGACTCGACGATCGTCGCCGGCTCACGCGCACTCGTCGACAGCATCCTCGCGGACGATCACTTCGAGGCCTTCGAGGTGCACGAAGACGACGACCTGAGCTGGGACGGCGATCTCCTCAACCCCCGCCAACAGCCGACGTCAGAGCTCTGAGGCGACCAGAACCCGGTGAGGAATCGGCTACGGGACGGTCACGGGCTCGCTCGCTCGCTCGCTCTTTACTTTCGCGCGCTTGTGACTGTTCAGCGGTTAGATGAGCAGCCCGATGGTGAGCACGACGATCCCGCCCGCCGTGAGCAGGGCCGGCCCCGCGACCCGGCCGGGCGCGGGCCGTTCCGTCGTACGTGCGAAGAAGGCGGCGACGAGCATCGACGTCGCGCCTCCGTAGATGAGCACGAAGGCTTCGGGAAAGAAGCCGATGATGTGGACCACGAGCCCGGCGAAGACCGTCAATGCCGACGTGAACAGGTGGGCTCTGGAAGCTGCTGGGAGCACAGGCATTGCTCGTGTTCTGAGGAAAAGGCCGATCAGACACCAGATCGAAGCTGTCGCGAAGAGCGCGCCGCTGATCGAGACGATCGCGGCTCCGATCACGTCGAGGTTCACGCGTTACACCGTTCCGGTAGAGCCGTGTTCGGGTGTTCCGAACCAGGCGGCGAGTGCCTCTGTGAGGGAGGCGGGGTCGCTGTGGGACCAGGCGACGAATCCGTCGGGCCGAATCAGCATCGAGGTCTGTTCGTACGTTGCGGCAAGCGGCACGTAGTCGACGCGGTCGTTCCATGGAGCGATGGTGTCGCGGTACGTGCCGGTCGCGTCGACCAAGATGGGGTGGGCGGTGCGGAGCAGTTCCGGGATTCTGCTGATGGTCCCGTCGGCGAGTTCGACCCGTTGTGACGGTGCAAACCATCCGGTGGGGCCGTCTGGGTTCGCGGGACTCGTGTCGTAGCGGACGTCCGAGCCGGCGAGGAGATCTGCGATGCGCTGCACGGTGGTCGTGTCTGCGAGCATCTCGGCGAAGAGGTTCCGGAGGGCGGTGACATCCGAGCCGGGCGCCATGAGCGCGGTCTGCGCTTGGGTCTGCATGAAGACGCGTTGTCCGAGCGGGCGCCGCTCTGTCTCGTAGGTGTCGAGCAAGCTCGCGGGGGCCCAGCCGTGGAGGCTGGCGGCGAGTTTCCAGGCGAGGTTCGCCGCGTCCTGGAGCGCGAGGTTCAGGCCGGGTCCGCCTGCGGCAGAGTGCACGTGTGCGGCATCGCCGAGGAGGAAGATCCGCCGGTCGCGATAGCGGTCAGCGACGCGTGTGTTCCGACCGGTCAGACGGCGCAGCAACGTCGGCTCACCGTCGGCCGGCGCGTTGAGGTCGAGACGGACGCCGAGGACGCGCTCGAGGCTGTCCTCCATCTCGTGCAATGTCATGGCTGCTCCCTCACCGGGGAAGCTGCGGTCAGGCTGGTCCTCCCATTCCGCGGTGTAGACCAGCGGGTGCTCCGGGTCACGGAGGGCGATGGTGACGACGCCGGTTTCAGTGCGGTGGAAGCTCTCCGCGATCTCTCCCAGACCCGCGACGTGCACTTTCCCGGGGCCGGCGGGCGTCAGCTGCTCAGTTGGCGAGATCAGGGCTGTGCGGTCCACGATGTGGTGGTCGGTGTTGCCAGGGAAGCCGATACCGGAGAGCTTCCGAACAGTGCTTCGCGCCCCGTCACTACCCACGAGGTACTGCGCCGACACGGTGCTCTCTGCTCCGCTCGCGACGTCGACAACGTCGACGGTGACGGAGTCGCCCTGTTGGGTGAAGGAGCGCATCTCGACGCCGCGACGGATCTCGACACCGAGTTCTGCTGCGCGGTCGTTGAGCACGCGCTCGAGGTCGCGCTGGTTGATGTGGAGCAGGTACATCGGGTTGCGGTCGCCGAGCGTGTGGAGCGGCAATGGCAGCGCTCCGAAGAAGAAGCCCGGAGCCGGCTCCGGGGCGGCCCTCCCAGCACACCGCTCGAACAAGCCGCGGTGGTCCAGCAGTCGGACGACCTGCCCGGTCAAGCCGTGCGCCTTGTCCCATTGGTTGATCTCGGGGAGGCGTTCGAGGACGAGGGGGTTCACACCCGCGAGCTTCAGCTCGCAGGCGACGAAGATGCCCACGGGGCCGCCTCCGACGATGACGACGTCGTACATGATGGTCTTCCTTCTGACGAAGAGTGTGGGATCAGTGGTCAGCGGAGGTGATCGAAACCGTCGCCGAGGACTTGGAACGCAGCTCGGAGGAACGGCTGGAGGGGTTGTGGCTCCGCGCGCGCCGCCCAGGACTCCAGCGTTGTCAACAAGGTCGAAAGCGCAGCGGCGGACACCAGACCAGGAATTGGATCCTCCGGTGCTGCGTCTGAGCGCGCCGCGACGGCGGCCGCGAACACTGCGTTCGCTGCGCGAGCACCTCGATCGACGGCTGACTGCATGCCCGGCGTCGACAGCACTGCAAGCAGTCCGCTCTGCTCCTCCCGGGACGGGGTCGCCGTCTCTTCTGCCTCGTACGGCGCGAGCAGCGCCTCCGTGATGGCAGCCCACAACGGCTCCTCGAGTGGCCGCTGGAGCAGATCGTCGGCTGCCCTGCGCACGCGTTGCACGTGGCGGTCCGCGATCGCGTCTTCCTTGCTCGAGAAGTAGTTCCCGAACGTCCGCCTCGACACTCCGACCCGACCGACGATGTCCTCGACACGGATGTTGTCGAGCCCCCGCTCCCGAGCGAGCAGCACAGTCGTCACGCTCAACGCGTCACGGATCGCTGCCTTCTTCTGGTCACGGAACGAGAACTCGTCTGTCATGACACCAAACTAGAACATATTTGCCCATTGGGCAAATTTACTCAATGGGCAACCTGGACCTCGGGGCATCGCTTCACAGACCGTCGATCACGAGACACTCATCGACCCGGGCGTGAGCGGCGTGCCCGAGTGGAACGACCGTTGCGCTCGCCCGGTAGCCTCCTGCGCGTGGGCATCTCCGACTTCGACGTTGCACCCAGCGCCGGTTCGCGGTTCGGGGTGGTCGTGCTCGGAGTCGCGAGCGCGGTCGCCGGAGTTCTCGCCGTCATCGGATGGCCACTGCCCGTCATCTCGTCGACGCACGGCCGAGGTCAGCACGCGTGGGCGCGCACCGTCCGTGAAGTCCAAGACTGGTTCGCGCACGACGGCTGGCGGATGTCCGGCGCATCGTGGATCTACGGTGCTCTGGCGGTCGTCGCCGTGGCCGCCGCTGTCATCCTGCTGCATCCCGCCTGGAGCGGCCGCCGCGCGTTGCTGATCATCGTCGTTCCGGCCGGGGTGCTCCTCGTGTTGGGCCCCGCGCTCCAGCGGGGTCTCGGGCTGCCATGGTCGAACTACGGAAGCGGATCGGCCGGCGGGACGGCCATCGGCATCGTCGTCACGGTCGTGTGCGGCGCCGTGCTCACGGGGGTCCGTCAGGTCCTGCGGCGAAGAGCACGCCGCGACGAAGAGGCGCCCGCCCGCTGAGGAGGCCGAGGTCGGAGCAAACGGGGGCTGTGCCGGCGCGAACTCCGAATCGGCGTTGCTGGTTACCGCAATATCGCTGAGGAACCATCGTGCACGCCGACGGTCCGGCAGTACGGTCCGGGAACAGCCTGACCCGAGGCTGCGAGAAGCCGACCCGAAGGCGACCCGATGGACAACTGCGACGAGCGACGGCCTCGCGCCCTCGCGTTCAAGAAGCATCTGGGCGCGCAGTTCGGCGGTGATCTCCGGCGGACACGAGCAGCTCCGGTCACGCCACGACTCCACGGCGCGGTGAAGGCGACTGCCGTGCGAGCGCACACCGCCGGCGGCTCGAACGGCGGAATCCGTCAGGTCGTTGCTGAGCCAGTCCCGTTGCGGTTCGAGATGGCGAGCACGGGGCTGTCCCTCGCCGGCCTGGGTGTCGCGATCGGATGCGGAGTCGCGCGCACGATCGGCCAGCAGATCCTGCCAATCGCGAGGATCGTGGATCCCGAGGCGGGCGACGCGGAGCTCGACGAACGCGGCGTGTTCGAGGCACAGCTCGCCGAGGTGCTCACGGAGTCTCGGCCTCTCACCGTGGAACTCGCTGCAGAGGAGCTGGCGGCGGACACCATCATCATGCCCGTCGTCGGTGATCGCGTGCACTACAGCAGGGGTTCCGGGCACCTCATCGGGCTGCAGGGAGTCGTCGTTGAGTCCGAAGACGGACAAGCCCTGCCGCGCGGGCTGCGGTACGTGCAGCTCGACGGTGAGTCGTGGCCGATCGTCGTCACGGTGGTGTCCCTGGACCGGATCTAGCTGTTGCTGCGAACAGGAGCCGGTCCCGGCACGAGCGCCGCGATGTGCTCGTGCCGGGGCCGCCGTCAAGCGGCCGGGTTGAGGAGGCGACCGGTGAACTCGCGCAGGGCCCGCACGGCCCGCTGCGACAGCGTCGCGTCGGGCATCATGCTCGTCGATCCGTGGAACGCTCCCGGCCACACGTGCAGTTCCGCCTGGACTCCTGCCGCCCACAGCGAGCTGGCGTAGGCGACGGTCTCGTCGCGGAACACCTCGGTGCTGCCGCAGTCGATGTACGCGGGCGGGAGCCCGGTGAGGTCGGTCGCGCGGCCGGGTGCAGCGTAGACGGAGACGTCCTCGCCACCCCGCCGGTCACCGAGGTAGGCGTCCCAGCCGAACCGTGTCATCTCCCGGTCGGCGACCCCGACACCGTCGAACTGCCGAGCCGACAGCGTCGCGTCGCGGTCGTCGAGCATGGGACTCACGAGCACCTGGCCGATGACGGAGGGCCCCTGTCGGTCGCGGGCCAGGAGGGCCGTGCCTGCGGCGAGACCGGCACCGGCGCTCTGCCCGACGACGACGATGCGCTCCGGGTCGATGCCGAGTTCGTCGGCGTGCTCGGCTGCCCAGACGAGACCGGCGTAGCAGTCCTCGACCGGGTACGGGTCCGGGTGTTCCGGCGCCAGGCGGTAGTCGGGGCTGACCAGGACGACGTCGTGCACCAGCAGCCACTCGTCGTAGGAGTCGAGGTTGCCGAGGTGGTGGCCGAACATCATGCCGCCGCCGTGGATCGCGTAGGCCAGGGCAGCCGTGCCGGTTCGGCCGGCGCGTTGGATCACGGCGAGGTCGATCGGGTCGCCGCGGTGCCCCGGGATCGTGACGCTGCTCCGCTCGAGGCCGCGAGCACGCAGTCCTTCGTCGAGCTGCGCCTCCGTCATGTCCAGTTGTCGCATCTGCGGCAGCATCTGGGTCGTGAGGTGGAAGCGGCCTCGCGCGTCCATGGCCGTGAGGAAGGGCACGAACTCGGGATCGAACGGCGGGCGGGGGAGGGCGATGGTGTCAGGCACGGGAGGTCTCCTCGGTGATGGTGATCGGGTCGGTGTGTGCAGGGGTGGTGTCGGCAGGTCGGGACGGGGCCTCGTCCTCTGGTTCGACGGTGGGCCGGGCTCGGAGCATGCCGACCACGACGAGCAGCGCTGCGACCGCGGCGAGGCCGAGGCCGGCGACGGTGAGGGCGTCCTGGAAGCCCTCGAGCCGGGCGGCGGTCCAGGTGGTCGTGGTGATGCTCCCGGCGACGAAGGCGGCGACGATGGTCCCCGCCGCGGCGACGGCGGCACCACCCGCGAGCTCGCTCGAGGTGTCGACGAGTGCCGCTCCGACGGAGGTGCGGTCCGCGGGCAGTCCCGTGAGGACCGACGCGCCGGCGACGACGCCGACGACCCGCATGCCGGCTGCGACGAGCACGAGCGCGACGAGCACCCACGGGTACCCGTGCCGGCTCAGGGCGCCGAAGACCGCGAGACCGGTGACGACCGAGACGGCGCTCATCCAGGCGGCGCGGCCCAGGCCGACCCGCTGCACGAACGGCCCGACGAAGCGGCCGCCGACGAGCAGCACGACCACCTGTGGCAGCGTCCCGACCGCGGCCAGGGCCGGCGGCCAGCCCCAGGCGAACTGCAGCTGCAGGGTCACGAGGTACGACAGTCCGGCGACGGCCAGCCCCGACGCCGCCTTGAACGCGAGGCCGCTCGAGACGAGTGGTCGGGCGAGCAGGTGCAGGTCGATCAGCGGGTGCCGCGCGGTCCGCTCACGGGCGACGAACCCCACCGCGCAGGTGGCGGCGAGGGCGAGGACGGCCCACCCCCACCAGCCAGTGGCTCCGGACTCGACCAGGATCGTCGGCGCCACGAGCGCTCCGGCCGTGGTCACGGTGCCGAGCAGCGCTCCGACCACGTCGACCGGATCGCGACGGAGCCCCGCCTCCTCGTCGCGGGCGACACCCAACCGGATGCCGACGAGTGCAAGGACCGCGATGGGCACGTCGGCCAGCAGCAGCACCTGCCACGGCGCGACGGCGAGCACGAACCCGCCGACGGTCGGACCGATGGCCAGCCCCACGAGCCCGGCCGTCGAGATGACGGTGAGCGCCCGCACCCGGAGACCTTCGTCGTCGAAGAGGCGGAACGCCAGCGCCATCGACCCGGGCGTCGTCATCGCCGCGGCGACGCCCATCGCGACGCGCACGGCGATCAGTTGCTCGGTCGATGTGACCACCGCCGTGGCGAGGCTCGCCAGGGCCAGCAGGACGAGCCCGGCGAACATGACCCGGCGGCGTCCGATGCGGTCGGCGACGGCGCCGAAGAGCAGCATCAGCCCTCCGAAGGCGACCGAGTAGGCACCCGAGACCCACTGCAGGCCCGTCGTCGACGAGCCCAGGTCGCGGCCGATCGTCGGCAGGGCGACGTTGAGCACGGAGTTGTCGAGCATCTCGAACAGGAACACCGCGGACAGCCCGGCGAGGGCGATCCAGGCGTCGCGCAGACGAGGAGAAGAACCACCGCCGAGCACGTGCCCGGTGGTGAGAGCGGGACTGGGGGACACGATGGCGCACTCCTTCGAGGGAAGAAGTGGCGACTCGTTCGATGCCGCGTGCTGGTGCGTCGCAGATCGCGGCGCCTTTTACCTCAGTGATCGAGACCATACACGGACTGCCCGCTCGAGGAAAGTCCGCGGTCGGGGCCCTCGACCGTTGACGCAGTTCGAGGTGGGAAGTGGCAGGACCTACCCTGGACGGATGCTCTCCCGCCGCGAAGCCGCCGTCCGGCTCGACATCCCCCTCGAGATGGCGACCCGCCACGGCATCCCGTCGCGCCTGAGCGAAGCGGAGCTCGACGCGATCGAGCAGGACCCGCCCGCCTGGCTCGTGCAGTCCCGCGCCAACCGCACCGGCACCAAGAAGGTCTGGACGCGCCTGGAGTGCGTGGTCTGTGGCTTCGACGAAGAGGCGCGCCCGAAGAAGTGGTGGCCCGAGTGGGACTACCTGATGTGCGACTACCACGCCCCGTACCAGGCGCCCGAGCCCACCGCCGGCCTGACGCGGCGCGAGATCGAGGGCATCGGCAGCCGCTTCATCGCGCTCGTCGACGAGAAGCTCTGAGCAGCAGCACGATGCGCCTGCGGGGCAGGTCTCCTCTCCCCGAGGGGTGAGCGGCCCCACCGCGTCGTCCGGAACCCGCCAGCTCGTCCGCGCTCGGACCGATGGGATCGAGGGGTGAACACGACTTCGACCAGAGCCGCGACCTTCCACGGACTCCACGACCACCCATCCCGGCCACTCGTCCTCGTCAACGTCTGGGACGCCGCGAGCGCCCGAGTCGTCGAGGACGCCGGCGCGACCGCGATCGCCACGACCAGTGCGGGCGTCGCCTGGTCCCTCGGGCGACCGGACGGGAACACCCTGACCCGCGCGGAAGCGATGGACGCGGTCGCGCGGATCGCGGCTTCGGTGTCGGTGCCGGTCACCGTCGACGTCGAGTCCGGGTACGCCGACGACGCGGACGGCGTGGCGCGCACGGTGGACGCGGTGCTCGAAGCGGGCGCCGTCGGGATCAACATCGAGGACGGCAGGTTGCATCCGGATGCGCTCGCCGACCGGATCGGGGCGGCCCGGCGCGCCGCGGAACGAGCCGGGGTGCGCCTGTTCGTCAACGCACGGACCGACGTCCACCTCGCCGGTCTCGTCGATCCCGAACGACGCCTGGCCGAGACGCTCGAGCGTGCTCGTCGCTACCGCGGAGCCGGCGCGGACGGCGTGTTCGTCCCCGGAGTCCGAGACGTCGGGACCATCCGTGCGCTGGTGGAGTCGATCGACGGCCCCGTGAACGTGATGGCCGGTCCGGGGTCGCCGACCGTGTCGGAACTCGCCGGGATCGGTGTGGCCCGCATCAGCCTCGGTTCCGCCGTCGCGCAGGCCGCGTACGCCGTCGCTCGGCAGGCCGCGGCCGAACTCCTGACCACGGGCACCTACGACTCGCTGGTTTCCGGGGTGGACTACGCGGACCTGAACGCGCTCTTCTGAGCGGCGCGCGTGACGCCCGGAACATGACCACGCAGACGGACGGGAGGCCCGGTGCCAGCTGGCACCGGGCCTCCCGTCCGTCGTGTCGTGGACCTGCGGACGCTACTCGGTCGTCGAGACCCAGTCGATGAGCAGGTTGCCCTTCTCGCCCCAGTTGCCGACCTGGAACATGAAGCGGTGCGGGGTCGTCGGCACGTCGTGCGTGATCGTGCCGAGGACCTTGCCGTCGACGCTGTAGGTGACGGACTCACCGGGGACCCAGTCGACCTTGTAGGTGTGCCAGTCGCGCCACGAGACGCCGGTGCCGAGCTGGACGCGCTCGGCTTCCTTGCCCGGGGTCATCGAGTGGTGGAACACCGAGGGGCTGTCCTCGAAGTTGCCCTCGGGAAAGTCGATCTCGCCGTCGGCCCACACGTTCGACGTCGGCCACAGCATGAAGGCCGCGCCGTTGCCGTCGCCGCCGGTCGCCTTCGCGCGGACCGAGAACGAGCCGCCGACGTGGTCCCAGGCGCCGTCGGAGGAGCCGAACGTGCCGGCCGCTCCGGCACCGGTGCCGAGGGCGACGTCCATCACGCCGTCGTGCACCGACACGGTCTTGCTCGGCGCGTAGATGCCCGAGGTGCCGTCGGGGTAGGCCTGCCACGACTGCGGGTACAGCGACGAGACCAGGCCCGTGACGGCGTCCTTGCTGAAGTCCTCGACGAACGAGGCGTCCGGTGCGATCGCGGACAGGTCCGCGGGGGATCCCTCCGCTTCGGGCGCTGCTTCCGGCGCGGCCTCGGGTGCGGGCTCGGCGACGGGGGCGGAGTCCTCGATCGGCGCGGAGTCCTGCTCGGGCTCCGCATCCGGGGCCCACTCGTCGGTGGGGGCCGGGGTCTCCGTCTCGTCCGGGGCCGGCGTCGGGGTGGGGTTCACCGGGGCGTCGTGCCAGCGGCGTTCGCCGTCCCAGCCCCACCAGGTGCGGGCGGAGGCGGCGGTGGGGACACCGAGGACCAGGGCGCCGGCGGTCGCGACCGCCAGGATCGCGCGGTGGCGGATCATCGGGTGCCCCCTCGGGTGGTCGGGGGTGTGGACGTGGTCCGTGTTGTCGTGCCGCGCGAGGGCGTGCACGTGCTTCGGGTCGAGATGTCGGGCTCCTCGTGGATGCTCGGGCGCAGGATGCGGGGAGGGACGGACGCATCAGCCGGCCGGATGCCGAGGGTTTCGTTGACACGTCCACGGACATCTTGCATCATTTGTGACCCGTTCGGGGGGGCGTCACGGAAATCGACCGACGAACGCCCGGTGTCCGACCGTCGAACGTGCACGGTGCAACGCGCGACGAGCCGACGGGTCAGACCCGGGGGATCGGCGGCAACCGCTGCAGCTGCGTCACGTGCCCCGGCTCGAGCTCGTCGAGCGAGGCCACCCCGAGCAGCCGCATGGTCCGCTCGATCTGCTCGGACAGGATCTGGATCATCCGGTCCACCCCGGCCTCGCCACCGGCCATCAGCCCGTACAGGTAGGCGCGACCGACCATCGTGAACGTCGCGCCGAGGGCCACGGCAGCCACGATGTCGGCGCCGGACATGATGCCCGTGTCGAGGTGCACCTCGGTGTCCTTCCCGACCTCCTTGACCACGGCGGGCAGCAGGTGGAAGGGGACGGGTGCCCGGTCGAGCTGTCGCCCGCCGTGGTTCGACAGCGTGATGCCGTCGACGCCCAGGTCCGCCAGGCGCCTGGCGTCGGCCAGCGATTGCACGCCCTTGACGACGACCTTGCCCTGCCACTGGTCACGGATCCAGGCGAGGTCCTCGTAGGTGACGGTCGGGTCGAACATGTGGTCGAGCAGCTCGCCGACGGTGCCGGACCAGCGGTCGAGCGACGCGAACGCCAGCGGCTCGGTGGTCAGGAAGTCGAACCACCACCAGGGCCGCGGGATCGCGTTCACCACGGTCCGGGCACTCAGCTGCGGCGGGATCGAGAACCCGTTCCGCTTGTCCCGCAGCCGTGCACCCGCGACGGGGACGTCCACCGTGACGAGCAGGGTGTCGAAGCCGGCCTGCTGGGCGCGGGAGACCAGCGCCATCGACTTCTCGCGGTCCTTCCACATGTACAGCTGGAACCAGTTGCGCCCGTGCGGGTTGGCGTCGCGGACGTCCTCGATCGCGGTGGTGCCCATCGTGGAGAGCGAGAACGGGATACCGGCACGTCCGGCGGCCCGGGCACCGGCCCGCTCGCCCTCGGTCTGCATCATCCGCGTGAAGCCCGTCGGCGCGATGCCGAACGGGTACGACACCGGCGCCCCGAGCACCTGGCGCGAGGTGTCCACCCTCGACACGTCCCGCAGGATCGCCGGGGTGAACTCGATGTCCTCGAACGCCTGCCGCGCGCGGGCCAGGGAGATCTCCGCCTCGGCCGCACCCTCGGTGTAGTCGAACGCGGCCTTCGGGGTGCGGCGGGCGGCGATGTCCCGCAGGTCCCAGATCGTCAAGGCCTGTTCGAGGCGCTGACGCCGACCCGGCAGCGACGGCTTCTTGAACTGCATGAGCGGCGCGAGGTCCCGCACCGTCGGCAGCTGCCGCTTGACCCGGGTGCGAGCCGCGGACGTGGACCCGGTCGCGGGCGCCGGTGCGCCGGTTGCGGGGTCGATCCGGTGCTGGTCGTCGGTCGTGGTCATGCGTGGCTCCTGACGGGGGATCGATCGGGATCGGCGCGCGACGACGCCGAGGGGGTGTACCGCACGGGCTCGACGCTCCGTGCGACGATGCTGCGGAGTGCCTCCAGTGAAGCCCCTCCGAGGCCCGCGAGGCCGACGGCGCGCGCCTGCACCAGCACGTTGCCGAGTGCGGTGGCCTCGACCGGGCCGGCCACGACCGGCAGGCCGGTGCGGTCCGCGGTCAGCTGGCAGAGCAGGCGGTTCTGCGAGCCGCCGCCGACGACGTGGACGACCCGGATGGTCTTGCCGGTCACGTCGGCGATGGTGCGCAGGGTCTCGGCGTACGCCGTCGCGAGCGACTCGAGGATGCTCCGGACGAACTCCGCGCGCGACGCGGGGGCGCTCAGCCCGTGCGCCGCGCACCACGCGGCGATCCGCGCCGGCATGTCGCCTGGTGCCGTGAACGAATCGTTCGCGGGGTCGAAGACGGGGACCGGGGCGGTGACGGCCGCGGCGGAGGCGAGCAGGGCCTCCAGGTCGACGTGGTCGCCACCGCGCTCCCAGGTGCGGACGCTCTCCGACAGCAACCACAGTCCGGACACGTTCTTCAGGAACCGGACGCGGCCGTCGACACCGCCCTCGTTCGTGCAGTTCGCGCGGCGTGCCGCGTCCGACAGGACGGGCGCGTCGAGCTCGACGCCGACGAGCGACCACGTGCCCGACGAGATGTAGGCGAAGTCCGGCTCCGTCGCGGGGACCGCGACGACGGCGCTCGCCGTGTCGTGCGAACCGACCAGCGTCACGTCGGTCTGCCCGCCGACGAGCGCGGCGACGGACGGCAGCAGGGGGCCGAGTCGCTCGCCCGGGTCGCGCAGCGTGGGCAGCAGCCCGGCCGGGAGGCCCGCAGCAGCCCGCACCGCCGGGTCCCACCCACGGGTGGTCGCGTTCAGGGCCCCGGTCGTCGAGGCGTTCGTGCGCTCGGCCGCCTCGACCCCCGTCAGCCAGTACCCGAGCAGGTCGGGGACGAGCAGCGCACGCTGCGCGAGCTGCAGCGACGGGTCGGCAGCCCACTGGAACAGGGTGTTGAACGGCAGGTGCTGCAGGCCGTTCCGGGCGTACAGCTCGGTGGCGGACATCCGGTCGTGCACGGGGACGACACCGCCCTGGTGCCGGTCGTCGCGGTAGTGCGAGGGCAGCCCGAGCAGTCGGCCGTCGCGGAGCAGGCCGTAGTCGACCGCCCACGAGTCGATGCCGATGCCGGCGATCGCGGGGTGCTCGGCGAACGCACGCCGCAGCCCCTCGGTCACCTGTCGGTACAGCTCGACGACGTCCCAGTGCAGGGCGTCGCGGCCGGTGTCGGCGTCGCCCTCGTGCAGGGTGACGGGGCCGTTCGGGAACCGTGCGACGTGGTCCATCCGGACCCCGTCGGAGTCGACGTGGCCGACGATCACCCGGCCGCTGGTGGCCCCGAGGTCGACCGCGGCGACGCTGCCGCTGGTGTGCATGCTCTGCTCCTGCTCGGTGTTCGTCGGTCGTCGCTACCGCAGGAAGGCCGCGGCGACACCGGCGTCGACGGGCACGTGCAGGCCGGTGGTGTGCGAGAAGTCGTCGGTGCAGATGGCGTAGACGGCGTTCGCGACGTTCTCGGGCACGACCTCGCGCTTCAGGATCGTGCGCTGCGCGTAGAACTTGCCGAGGTCCTGCTCCTCGATGCCGTACGTCTTGGCGCGGTTGGCGCCCCAGCCGCTCGCGAAGATGCCGGAGCCGCGCACGACGCCGTCGGGGTTGATGCCGTTGACGCGGACGCCGTGCTCACCGAGCTCGGCGGCGAGCAACCGCACCTGGTGGGCCTGGTCGGCCTTCGTGGCGGAGTACGCGATGTTGTTCGGCCCGGCGAACACCGAGTTCTTCGACGAGATGTAGACGATGTCGCCGCCCAGGCCCTGCTCGATGAGCACCTTCGCGGCGGCCTTCGACACCAGGAACGAGCCCTTCGCCATCACGTCGTGCTGCAGGTCCCAGTCCTGCTCGGTGGTCTCGAGCAGGCTCTTGGACAGCGACAGCCCCGCGTTGTTCACGACGAGGTCGAGGCCGCCGAAGTGCAGCAGCGTCTGTTGGATCGCCTGGTTGATCGCGGCGGCGTCCGTCACGTTCGCGGCGACGCCGATGGCCTGGTCGGGGCCGCCGATCTCGGCCGCCGCAGCTGTGGCCTTCTCGAGGTCGAGGTCGGCGATGACGACGGCGGCACCCTCGGCCGCCAGGCGCTTCGCGATCGCCTTGCCGATGCCGGACGCTGCCCCGGTGACCAGGGCGATGCGCGTCGCGAGCTTCCTGGGCGCGGGCATCCGCTGCAGCTTCGCCTCTTCGAGGGCCCAGTACTCGATCCGGAACTTCTCGGCCTCGTCGATGGGGGCGTAGGTGCTGACCGACTCGGCACCGCGCATCACGTTGATCGCGTTCACGTAGAACTCCCCGGCGACCCGGGCGGTCTGGGCGTCCTTGCCGTACGAGAACATCCCGACGCCGGGGACCAGCACGATGAGCGGGTCGGCGCCGCGGATCGCGGGGGAGTCCGGCGTCCGGTGCCGGTCGTAGTACGCCTGGTAGTCCGCGCGGTACTGCTCGTGCAGTTCGTGCAGGCGGGCGGTCTGCTCGTCGACGCTCGCCGAGGTCGGCAGGTCGAGGATGAGCGGCTTCACCTTGGTGCGCAGGAAGTGGTCCGGGCAGCTGGTGCCGAGGGCCGCGAGTGCTTCGGCGCGCTCGCTCGCCAGGAACTCGAGCACGACGTCGCTGTCGGTGAAGTGCCCGACGACCGGCTTGTCGTGCCCGGCGATGCCGCGGACCGTCGGGGCGAGGGCGGCGGCGCGTGCGTGACGTTCGTCGGTCGGCAGTGCTTCGAACCCCGCTCGGACGCCGCCGAACGGGTCCGCCGTGCCGTGCTCCGCGAGGTACCGCTCGGCGGTGTCGATGATCCAGCGGGAGTTGTCTTGCGCCTCGTCGCTCGTGTCCCCCCACGCGGTGATGCCGTGGCCGCCCAGGATCGTGCCGATCGCCTGCGGGTGGTCACGCTTGACGCCTGCGATGTCGAGCCCGAGCTGGAACCCGGGTCGGCGCCACGGCACCCAGACGACCCGGTCGCCGAAGATCCGCTCGGTCAGGGCCGGACCGTCCGCCGCGGTGGCGATCGCGATGCCGGCGTCGGGGTGCAGGTGGTCGACGTGGGCGGCGTCGACGAGGGCGTGCATCGCGGTGTCGATCGACGGCGCGGCTCCGCCCCTGCCGTGCAGCGTGTAGTCGAACGCGGCGACCATCTCGTCCTCGCGCTCCACGCCGAGGTAGACGTCCTGGAGGGCACGGACGCGATCGACGCGCAGGACCGCGAGGCCCGCCGGGGTGAGGGTGCCGAGGTCGCCCCCGGAGCCCTTCACCCAGAGCAGCTCGACCGGTTCGCCCGTGACCGGGTCGGTGTCGGTGCCCTTGGCGGAGGTGTTCCCGCCCGCGTAGTTCGTGATCCGCGGATCCGAGCCGAGCGCGTTCGAGCGCGCGACCAGCGCCCGGATCGTGGTGTCTGCGTCGGTGCCGTGCATTGCGGGGTCCACCCGTGCCTCCACTGTGTTCGTCATGTTCCTACGCGCCCCAGCCGGCCTGGACGCCGCCGACGCGGTCCGCCGCGATCGACTGCTGGTACCCGGACTCCAGGTAGGCGCGCATCGGGTTCGCCGGCAGTCCGCGGGACTCGCGCCACTCGGCCAGGTCCTTCCGGACGTCGGTCTGGTACGCGTCCATGAAGACCTCGTTCGCGCCGAGGACGTCGTGCGCCTCTTGTGCGGCGGTCAGTGCGACGCGATCGAGGAGCAGCGCGCGGGCCGTCATCTCCTGCACGTTGAGCACCGAGCGGATCTGGCCGGGGATCTTGTCCTCGACGTTGTGGCACTGGTCGAGCATGAACGCCACGTCGGGGTTGTCGTAGCCGCCGCCGCGGATGACCTCGACCAGGATCCGGAACAGCTGGAACGGGTCCGCGGCGCCCACGATCAGGTCGTCGTCGGCGTAGAAGCGCGAGTTGAAGTCGAAGGAACCGAGCTTGCCGAGGCGCAGGAGCTGCATCACGATGAACTCGATGTTCGTGCCGGGGGCGTGGTGGCCGGTGTCGAGGCAGACCATCGCCTTCGGCCCGAGTGCCGCCGTCTGCACGTAGCTGGTGCCCCAGTCGGGGACGTCCGTGTGGTAGAACGACGGCTCGAAGAACTTGTACTCGAGCACGAGCCGCTGGTCGGTACCGAGGCGGTCGTAGATCGTCGAGAGCGACTCGTGCAGGCGGTCCTGGCGGGAGCGCATGTCCTCTTGACCGGGGTAGTTCGAGCCCTCGGCGAGCCAGATCTTCAGGTCACGGCTGCCGGTGGCGTCCATCACGTCGATGCAGCGCAGGTGGTGGTCGATCGCCTTCTGTCGGATCGTCTCGTCGACGTGGGTCAGGGCGCCGAACTTGAAGTCGTCGTCCTGGAACGTGTTCGAGTTGACGGTGCCGAGCGACACCCCGTGCTCCTCGGCGTGGCGCTTGAGGTCGGCGAAGTCGTCGACCAGGTCCCAGGGGATGTGCAACGCGACGCTGGGGGCCAGGCCGGTGTACTCGTGCACCTGGGCGGCGTCGGCGATCTTCTCGTACGGGTCGCGCGGGGTGCCCGGCGTGCTGAACACCTTGAAGCGGGTGCCGGAGTTGCCGAAGGCCCAGCTGGGCAGCTCGATCTGCTGTCGTGCCAGCTGGTCGGCGATGCCGGCGAAGCTCGGGGTCGATGTCATCGTGTCACTTCCTCGTGTGCGATTGAATCGTTTCATACAGTACGGCGCGCGGCGGTCTGCCGCAACCGTGGTGGTGTCGTGGGCGTCGCTGCCCCGGTGCCGTTCCCCGCCGCACAACCAAAGTGCATTCGAGCCGCGCGATCGTGTGGTTCGAAGGCACTTTGGTTGTGCGACGGACGGGCACCGCGAGCCAGGGGCCTACGCGGCGGGGACCGCGGCGGGGGCGCGGAGGTCGTGCGTTCCGCCGCCGACCCGCTGCTCGGGCGCACCCGGCAGGCGCACCACGGCCGAGACGCCCTCGGGCACGGTCGCCCGGACGCGCAACTCCCCGTCGACGAGTTCCCACCGCACGGCGACGTGCCCGTGCACGGTGTCGAGCGAGGTCTCCGCCCACGTCAGCCCACCGCCCGGCTGCGGCGCGATGAGGACGGCCGAGTACCCCGGCGCCAGCGGCGACAGGCCACCCACCACCCGGTGCATCCAGTCCGCCACGGCACCGAGTGCGTAGTGGTTGAACGAGGTCATCTCACCCGGGTTGATCGTTCCGTCCGGCAGCATCGAGTCCCACCGCTCCCACACCGTCGTCGCGCCCATCGTCACCGGGTACAGCCACGACGGGCACTCCGTCTGCAGCAGCAGCCGGTAGGCGTCCTCCAGGTGGCCGGTCTGCGTCAGCGCGTCGGTGATGAACGGGGTCCCGGCGAAGCCCGTCGAGATCCGGTACCCGGACGCCTCGACCAGCTCGGCGAGACGCTCGCCGGCCACGGCCTGCTCCTGCTCGGACAGGATCCCGAACACGATCGCCAGCGTGTACACCGTGGTCGCGTCCGACAGGATCCGCCCGTCGTCCTGCAGGTAGTGGGTGCGGAACCCGGCCTGGAGGCGCGTGGCGAGTTCCCGGAACTCCGCTGCTTCCGCCTCGTGACCACCCAACAGCTCCGCCGCGTCCGCCACGATCGTCGCGGACCGGTAGGCGCAGATCGTCGCGACGACGCCCTTGTCGGCCTTCGCGTCGGCCGGGGCCTCGGGCGGGGCGTCCGGGTCGAGCCAGTCGCCGAACTGGAACACGGTGTCCCACAGGTCCTCCGGGGACAGGTGGTCACGGACCCGGCGCAGGTGTGCGGCCATCGAGTCGAACTGCTCCTCGAGCACCGCGCTGTCGCCGTACGCCTGGTACAGCGTCCACGGCACCCAGACGCCGGCGTCCGACCAGACGGCGGTCGCGTCGGGCGTGCCGAAGTCCTCGGCGGGGGAGTACTTCAGCACGTCCGGCACCACGAACGGGATGACCCCGTCGGCGTGCTGCTGCTCGAGCCAGACGTCGCGCAGCCAGTCGGCCAGGAACGTCCGCGTGTCGAACAGGTACGAGGCCGTCGGGGCGAACGCGGCGATGTCTCCCGTCCAGCCGAGTCGCTCGTCGCGCTGCGGGCAGTCCGTCGGCACGCTCAGGAAGTTGCCCTGCATGCCCCGGACGACGTTGTCGTGGAAGGTGTTCAGCAGCTCGTGGCTCGACGCGAACGTGCCGGTGCGGGTGAGGTCCGACCCGACCTGCACGGCGGTGACCGCGGCGCGGAGTTCGTCGTGGGTGCCCGGCCAGCCGTCGACCTGCGCGTACCGGAACCCGTGGAAGGTGAACCGGGGCTCGAACGTCTCGGGCTCGTCGTCACCGCGCAGGGTGAAGTGGTCCGTCGCCTTCGCGGTGCGTAGGGGGCGGGTGCCGAGCTCGTCGTGCTCGAGCACCTCGGCGTGCTGCAGGGTGAGCACGGTGCCGGCCGGGCCGGTCGCGGTGACCCGGAGCCAGCCGACCAGGTTCACGCCGAAGTCGAGCAGGGTCGCTCCCGACGGGCTCGTCCAGATCGCCACCGGGGCGATCTCGGCGAGCGGGCGCACCGGCGGCACCGTGTCGGCGACGAGTTCGCGCTCGCCGATGTCGACCGTGTGCACCGTGCTCGTCCGTCCCCGGTGCCCGTCGACGCTCGGCACGGTGACCTCGCCGGGCGTCAGGAACGAGCCGTCGCGGAGTCGGGCGTCGATGTCCTGCCCGTCGTAGAGCTGGTCCGCGGTGATCGCGCTCGACAGGGCCTGCCAGTCGGTGTCGGTCGCGACGTGCTGCTCGTGCCCGTCGGCGAAGGTGATCCGGAGCTCGGCGAACCCTGCGCGCTCGTCGGTGTACCAGCCGCCACCGCCGCCCCAGGCCAGTCGTCCGGCGGCCCAGCCGTTGCCGACGACGAGCGCGAGCACGACCGGCTGGCCGGGGAGCGTGTCGGACAGGTGCTCGGTGACGTCGTGCGAGACGACGCGGATGCGCCACTCGTAGCTCGTCCACCCCGGTTCGAGCAGGTGGTCGGAGACGCGCTGCCCGCCGAGCCAGGCCTCGACGACGCCGAGGGCGCTGACGTCGAGGGTGGCGGCGGTGACGGCGCCGTGGCCGTCGTCGAGGGGGAACTCCCGACGCAGGATCGGGGCGCTGCCGAGGTCGGTGTCGGCCGCGATGAACGGTGCGGTCCAGGTGGTCATGTGGTGGTCCTTTCACGCGACCGGTCGTCGTCGACCGGTGCGGGGGTCGTGGGCCCGGCCGTCCGCCCGGGTGGGCGGTGTGGCGGAGGCGGGGCGCGCCTCCCGGCCGGGGTGGGCGGTCAGCCCTTGACGGCGCCGCTGGTCATGCCGGCGACGATCTGACGGTTGAAGAAGACGTAGAGGATCAGCGGCGGGATCGTGATGAGCAGCACGTCGGTGAACAGCAGGTTGAGCTGGCTGACCGACTGGCTCTGGAACGCGTAGAGCGTCTGCTGCACCGTCGCGTTCTCGGACCCCGGCAGGAAGTACAGCGGGTTCGTGAAGTCGTTGAACACCGTGACCGACTGCACGAGCACGACCGTGATGATCACCGGCTTGAGCAGTGGCAGCACCACCCCGAAGAACAGGCGGATCGGGCCGGCGCCGTCGAGCACGGCGGCCTCGTCGAGCTCCTTCGGGATCGTCGCGACGAACGCCCGGAACAGCAGGATGCAGAACGACAGGCCGAAGGTCGCCTCGATGAGGATCATCCCGCCCATGGTCTTGAACAGGTTGAGCCCCTGCAGCACCCAGATGGTCGGCACGATCGCCGGCGGCACGATGAGCCCCGCCAGCACGAAGAAATTGATCAGGCCGTTCCACTTGCTCGGTCGCCGCTGCAGGACGTACCCGACCATCGCGGAGAACACGACCATGACGGTGACGCTGCCGACGGTGAGCAGGGCGCTGTTCCAGAACGCGCGGAGGATCCCGCCGTCGCCGCTCTGGAACACCGCCTGCAGGTTCTGCCACAGCTGCCAGTCCGTCGGCAGGCTGAAGCCGAGCTGGTTCGCCTCGGCGGGGTTCTTCGCGGCCTGGAGCAGGACGAACACGAACGGCACCAGGAAGACGACGAAGCTGACGACGATGGCGATCGAGCCGATGATCCACCGGCGGGCACGCCCGGGGTGGCGGTTCCGGGTCGCCGGGGCAGGTGCACGGCCAGCCGTCCGACGGGTGCTGCCGATTGCGGTCACAGCTCTGCCTCCTTGCGGTTGAGGAGCCACGAGACGGGGACCATGATCGCCGTGACGACGACGAACAGGACCACGTTGCCGGCGGTGGACAGGCCGTAGAACCCGGCCTGGTACTGCTTGTAGATCACGCTCGCGATGACGTCACTGGTGAACCCCGGCCCGCCGCCGGTCATCGCCCAGATCAGGTCGAACGACCGCAGGCCGCCGATGAGCGACAGGATGATGACCGTGCCCATCGCGGGGCGGGACAGCGGCAACGTGATGTTCCGGAAGATCGACCACGCGCTCGCGCCGTCCACCCGTGCCGCCTCGAAGTACTCCTGCGGGATCGCCACGATGCCGGCGATGAAGATGAGCGTCGCGATGCCGACGCCCTTCCAGACGTCCACCGCTGCGACGCTCCACAGGGCGAGCGCCGGGTCGGTCAGCCAACCGGGGGTGGGTAGGCCGACCGAACCCAGCACGCCGTTGATGATCCCGTGGAACGGGTCCATCAGCGCCTTGAACGTGATGCCGATGCCGATGGTCGACACGAGCACCGGGAAGAACACGACCGCCCGCAGGTAGCCGCGCCCCAGCACGGGCGACGTGAGGAGCAGGGCGAGGGCGAGTCCGAGGACCACCTTCGCCGCGCTCGTCACGAAGCCGTACTGGAAGGTGTGCACGAACCCGGAGACGAGCTGTGGGTCCTGGAAGAACCGGACGAAGTTGTCGAAGCCGATGAAGGTCTGGTCGAACAGCGTCCAGCGGGTGAGCGAGAAGTAGAACCCGGCGAAGGTCGGGACCGCGAAGAACACGACGTACAGCGCGATCGCGGGGATGAAGAACCACGCGGGGTAGAACGAGCGCATCCGCTTGCGCGCTGGTCCGGGGCGGCCGGCCTTGCGTGTCTGCGGCGGGGCCACCGCCGTCGTGAGGGTCGCGGTCACACCGATCACCAGCCCTTGATGCCGAGCTGCTGTGCCTGCTGGACGACGTCGTCGTCGTACTGGTCGGCGCCCTTGCTCGCGGTGGTGATGCCCGAGCCGACCTGCACGCAGATCTTCTCGAGGTTCGGGCCCTTGATCGGGGACAGGAACTCGAGCGCGGGGCTCGCCTTGCCGTCGTCCAGGTACTTCTGCAGGTCGTCGATCATCGGGGGCACGTCGTCCGGCAGCGAGCAGGTCGAGATGACGTACGGGCCGGCGGGGGTGCCGGTGTCGTTCTGCACCTGGCAGCCCTCGGTGGAGTTCGCGAAGGCGACGAACTTCTTCGCCGCCGCCAGCTTGTCACCGGTGGTCGTCTTCGGGATGTACAGGCCGTTCGGCTCCCAGATCGTCAGGCTCGTGTCCGCGGCGTCCTCGGCCGGCAGGGCGAACGCGCCGATGTCGTCGACGGCGTCGGGGGAGTCCTGCTGGATCGCGGAGATCGCGTTCGTGAGCATCGGGTACTGCGCGCCGGTGCCGTCGGCCAGCATCTTCAGGCCGTTCGCCTGCGTGGCCGAGGCGTAGTCCTCGTTGTAGAGGTCCTTGTCCTTGCCCTCGGCGAGGTGCTGGAACCCGGCGAGTGCGGGTTCGTCGGCGTAGGACTCCTTGTTGGCGGTGTAGTCGTCCGCCCACTTCTCGTCCTGTGCGGTGATGTTCGCGAAGTCGCCGAGGACGAACAGCTGGCTCGTCCAGGTGTCGCCGTAGGTCTGGATGATCGGGGCGACGTCGCCGGCGTCCTTGATCTTCTCGCTGTTGCTGATGAACTCGTCCCAGGTGGTCGGGACCTTGAGGCCGAGGTCGTCGTAGACCTTCGTGTTGTAGAGCACCGCACCGCCGAAGCTCGTGCCGAACGGGGCGCCGTACATGCCCTTGTCGGTGCTGACGACCTTGGTGAACTGCGGGTCGACGTCGCCCGCCCACTTCTCGTCGGACAGGTCCACCAGGGTGTTGTCCGGGTTGAGGGCCTGCATGAGCGAGCCGGAGTTGTAGTTGAAGACGTCGGCGGCCTCGCCGGTCGACAGGCGGGTCTTGATCAGGTTGTCGCCGTCGGTGCCCTGGGGTCGGGTGTCGAACTTGACGGTGATGTCGGGGTTGGCCTTCTCGAAGGCCTCGATGAGCGGCTTCGCGGTGGCCGCGGTGGCCGGGGCGTTGTCGGCCTGGTAGGTGATCTCGACCTTGCCGCCGCCTTCGTCGGCGGAGCCGCCGGACGAGCACGCTGCGAGCCCGCCGATCAGGACCGTTGCGCCGCCGATGGCGATCGCGCGCTTGGTCACGGAACGAACTGACATTCCTTACCTCCTCGTAAGGCCCGGGGCTGGGGTACCCCGGGTGAAACGGACCCGGATCCCGCGCCGTCGCGGGGTCCGGTTACTGCGTTTTAGAACGTTTCAATCAGGATTGAACCACGCGGATTGAAGCGTGTCAATCGCTGTGCCGATTTCGTTACGCGATCCCGCAGCTCGCTCGCTCGTCCATTCGTTCGCTCGCTCGCCCATTCGTCCGGTGCGAGGTTTCACACTCCGTGACGGGCTCGCGGGCTCGCACGGAGTGCGGAACCTCGCACCGAACCGACGCGCGGTGCTGCACCGTGCGGTGGTCGCGCCGCCCGCCGGCCGGGAGGCCCGTGCCGGCCCCGCCCCGCGCCTCCCGTCCGGTGCCCGGTCGCGTTCGCGGGCCCGCGTCGCCTCGTGCGCGCCGGCGCGCCGGCCCGTGGCCCGCTCCCGCTGCCCGCACCGCCCGTGCGCGCCGACGTGCCGGCCCGCCGCCCGTGGCCCGTGGCCCGTGGCCCGTGGCCCGTGGCCCGCGAAGGCGACAGCGCGCCGCCGAACGTTCGCGCCGATCTGTCGCTCTGGCGGACCGGACGGCGTGGCCACCTGCGGATGTGTCGCTCTCGCGGGTCGGTCCGCCGCCGGTCAGGCCTCGGTGCGCCTCGGGTCGCTCGACGTGATCGTGCCCGCGACGGCGGCCGCGGCGGCTGCTGCGGCCGCGCCCTCGCGACCGAGCGTGCTCTCGCGCGGCACCAGCTCGCTGCCGAGCACGACGGTCCGGTGCACGTGCATCGGGTCGGTGAGTTCCTCGAGCAGCAGTTCCACCGCGGCCGCACCCATCTCCGAGCCGTGCATCGTCACCGAGGTCAGCGGCACCGCACCACCCCACGCCACGGAGTTGTGGTCGCAGCCCGACACGGGGATGTCCTCGGGGACGCGGATCCCGGCGGCTCGGAGCTCGGAGACGACGGCCATCGCGAGCAGGTCGGTCACACCCAGCACCCCGTCGGGGCGTTCGTCCTCGGGCATCCGGGCGATGCGGAGCCCGGCGTCGGTGCCACCCGGCGGGTCGATGTCCCCGGCGTCGACGTCGACGAGCTCGACCCCGGGATGCGCCGCGACGGCCCGCAGCACGCCGGCCCGTCGTCGGTCGACGGGCTGCAGGTCCGGACGGGCGCTCACGAACCCGATGCGTCGGCAGCCTCGGTCGATCAGGTGCTCGGTCGCCAGGAACCCGGCCTGCTCGTTGTCCACGACCACCGCGCACGCGTCGAGTTCGGTCGGTTCGTAGTTGACGTACACGACGGGCCGACCGTGGCGCCGCGCGACCTCGACCTGGTCGCGGGACTCCGTCATCGAGGCGAGCAGGATCCCCGACACCCGGGCGCTCTCGAGGTAGGCGAGGTGTTCGCCCTGCGCCTGCAGGTCGTCCTCGCTGCTGGCGATCAGCAGGGTGAAGCCGCGTTCCCGTGCGGCCAGCTGCGCGCCGTTGACCATGTCGCTGAACAGGGAGTTCCGCAGCGACATCACCACCAGACCGATCGCGCGCGTGCTGCCGGACACCAGCGCCCGGGCGTTGCGGTTCGGCGTGTACCCGAGCGCGTCGATCGCGTCCCGCACGCGTGCGGCGGTCGCGTCGGCGACCCGCTCGGGGTGGTTCAGGACGTTCGAGACGGTCGCGAGCGAGACCCCGGCCCGGGCTGCGACGTGGTGCACGCTCGGCGGACCGTCGCGCCGGGGGACATGCACCATGCTCCGATCGTAGGCGGCGGGGGAGCCCTGTCCGGACCGCGCCCTAGGCGTCGGCGACGGAGGACTGCCGCACCACGAGCTCCGGTGTGAACTCGACGTGCTCGAGGTCGATGTCCTGCCCCTGCTCGACCTGCTTCGTCAGGAGTTCGATCGCGCGACGACCGAGGTCCTGCGCGGGCTGCCGCACGGAGGTCAGTGGGACCACGGCGGACTCGGCGAACGCGATGTCGTCGAAGCCGACGATGGCGATCTGCTCGGGCACCGCGATGGTGCCGCGCATGATGAAGGCCTGTTCGAGCCCGACGGCGAGCAGGTCGTTGGCGGCGAAGACGGCGTCCGGGCGTTCGGCGGCCGGCCGTGCCTGGATCGCTTCGCCGATGCGGCGCCCTTCGAGCACGGACAGCGAGGTGGTCGGCAGGGCTTCGAGCCGGATGCCCGCGGCCTGTGCGGCGGCGAGTGCCCCGGCGTGCCGGTCGGCGACCTGGCGGATGCCGAACGGCCCGCCGACGAAGGCGATGTGGGTGCGGCCGATCGCCGCGAGGTGCTCGACCGCGATGCGACCACCGGCGATGTCGTCGACCGAGACCGAGGCGAAGTGCTCGTCGTCGGCGCGACGGTCCACCAGCACCACGGCGGTGCCCTGGTCACGCAGCCGCGCGAGGCGGGACAGGTCGTCCCCGGCGGGGGAGATCAGGAGTCCGGCGACACGGCGTTCCTCGAACAGGTCGACGTAGGTGCGTTCGCGGTCGGTCGACTCGTCGGAGTTGCCGATCAACACCGCGAGGCCGTTGTCCATCGCGGCGTCCTCGGCGCCCCGGGCGACGTCGGTGAAGAACGGGTTGCCCCCGTCGAGCACGATGAGCCCGACGGTGGAGCTGCGCCCGGCCCGGAGCTGCCGTGCGGAGTCGTTGCGGACGAACCCGAGCGTCGCGATCGCCGACTGCACGCGTTCCACCGTGCCGGGAGCGACCTTGTCGGGGCGGTTCAGCACGTTCGACACCGTGCCGAGGGACACGCCCGCGAGCGCTGCCACCTCTCGCACACTGACCGCCATGTGGCCATCCTGGCATCGGCGCGGTCCGCGCGGTCCGCCCGCGCCGTGATCTGTGGAAAACGCGGACGGGAGGCGCGGGGCGGGCCGGTGCCGGGCCTCCCTTCCAAGGGGTGGTCGCGTCGACTGCCCCGCGCACGGTGCAAGCCGCGCGGCTGGTGCGAGCCGCGCGGCTGGTGCGAGGTTCCGCACTCGGTGCGGGGTGGAAAGGCTCGCACGGAGTGCGGAACCTCGCACGGGGCGAACGCCCCCTCGCACGGTGCGGGCGCAACCTCGCGCGGGGCAAGCGCCCCCTCGCACGGTGCGAGGAGCAGCCCGGCGAACCCGCTCTTGCCAGCGCGCACACCGGAGCGCTATCGTCCTCGTCGTCCCGTTGAAACGATTCACCGACGAACACGCGAACGGAGGACCAATGGCGGTCCGCATCGGAGCCCGGAACACCACGGGCTGGAAGGCCACCGTCTCGGTGGCCATGTCGAACTACATCGAGTCGGGGTCGATCATCGCGATCGCCACGAGCCTCAGCCTGTGGCAGGCGGAGTTCCGGATCGGCGACCTCGAGGTCGGCCTGCTCGCGAGCCTGTCCGCGAACGCCTTCGGTGCCGCCGTCGGCGCGATCGTCGGCGGACCGCTGTGCGACCGGTACGGCCGGAAGTTCATCTACACGTACGACCTGCTCCTCTACATGCTCGGCATCCTGCTCGCGGTGTTCGCAGGCAGCTACGGCATGCTCCTGGTCGGCTTCATCCTGACCGGCATCGCCGTCGGTGCGGGCGTCCCGGCGAGCTGGACCTACATCGCCGAGCAGGCCCCCGCGGACAAGCGCGCGGCCCACGTCGGCACGGCACAGCTCGCGTGGTCGATCGGGCCGATGGTCGGGTTCGCCCTGGCGATCGCCGCCGCCCCGCTCGGCCTGCTCGGCAGCCGCCTCATCTTCGCCCACCTGTTCGTCGTCGCCGCGATCGTGTGGTGGCTCCGCCGCGGGCTGCCCGAGTCGGCGATCTGGAAGGACGAGCGCGCGGCCACCGGCACGGCGAACTTCTTCCACGGGATCACGCAGCTGTTCAGCCGCCGGAAGAACCTGACCGCGATGCTGTTCCTGTTCGGCGTCTACGCGCTCTGGAACACCGTCGCCGGGCAGGCCGGCATCTTCCAGCCCCGGGTGTACGCGGCGACCGGGGTCACGAGCGTCACCGAGCAGTACGGACTGCAGATCCTGGTCTGGGGCTGCACCGTTGCCGCGACGTACTTCGGCTTCATGCGGTACGCCGACCGGGTCAGCCGCCGCGCGCTCTACGCCGCCGGTGCCGTGCTGGCGATCATCGCGTGGGCCGTGCTCATCTACGCGCCCGCAAACCTCGGCACCCTGCTGTTCTTCGCCGTGGCGTGGGGCATCTCGTCGGGCATCGGCGCGCAGGCGTTCTACGGCCTGTGGACGAGCGAGCTCTTCGCCACCCGGTACCGCGCCAGCGCCCAGGGCGTGCTGTTCCTGGCCGCCCGCGTGATGGTCGGACTGTTGAGCATCTGGTTCCCGCTGCTGCTGTCGGACATCGGGCTGCGGGCCCTCGGCGGCCTGATCCTCGGGCTCCTCGCGCTGTCGTTCCTGGTCGGCACGATCTGGGCACCGCGCACCCAGGGCAAGACCCTCGAGGCGATCGAAGCCGAGCGCTACGGCACCGTCACCACGGTCACCGGGACGGTCCGCGCCGCCGACGAGCGCACCGTCCACGACGCCGAGCAGCGTCGCCGCGAACAGGCCGGCCGGTGACCCGCGTCTGCTTCCGGCTGCAGGTGCAGGTCGAGATGCTCGACGCCTACCGCGAGCGGCACGCCGCCGTGTGGCCGGCGATGCTCCGGACGATCGCGGCGGCGGGGCGGCGGAACTACTCGCTGTTCCTCGACGACGACGGACTGCTCATCGGGTACTACGAGACGGACTCGGTGGCCGATGCGGACGCCGCGCTCGCCGCGTCCGAGGTGGCCGCGGCGTGGGAGGCGCACAT
Organism: Curtobacterium sp. UNCCL17; assembly: GCF_000686685.1. NCBI lineage: Bacteria > Bacillati > Actinomycetota > Actinomycetes > Micrococcales > Microbacteriaceae > Curtobacterium > Curtobacterium sp. UNCCL17. Next base: position 395,894 of record NZ_KK366001.1, read on the forward strand.
GCAGGACCTCTTCGCCGGGGCCACCGGGCGCGCCGACCAGACGGCGCGGGTGCTGCCCGAGGTGTTCAACCTCGAGGACCAGTTGGCCGCAGCACCGGACTGACGGTCGGACGCAGACTTCGTGAGCAGGAATGGTCGGGTCCGCTGGCACGACCCGACCCTTCCTGCTCACCAAGCGCCCGCAGCACCGGACTGACGGGGGCCGTGGCTACCGTGGACGCATGCAGCCGCCAGCATCCGGGACCCTCCGCATCCTCCACCTCTCCGACACCCACCTGACCGGCGACGGCGCCCTGCACCAGGGCGCGGTCGACACCACGGCCGCGCTCGAACGGCTGCTCGCCCACGTCGACCAGGTGCCCGGCATCGGGCTGGTGGTCGTGTCCGGCGACGTCTCCGAGGACGGCAGCCCCGAGTCCTACGCGACCGTGCGGGACCGCGTCGGCGGCTGGGCGGAGCGGCGCGGCGCGGCCTTCGTCGCGGTCCCCGGCAACCACGACCTGCGCGAGGGCTTCCGGCAGGTCCTGGCGAACGGGCACGTCCTGGGCCAGGGCGGCACGGCGCTGATGCACACGATGGAGTACCTGCCGCCGACGGTCCCGGTCTCCGGGCAGTCGGTCGTCGCCGGGCGCCGGATCGTGACCGTCGACACGAGCGTCCCGGGTGCCGGGTACGGCGAGCTCAGCGGCACGGCGCTCGAGCACCTGCGCACAGTCCTGGCCGAAGGCGCCCGCAGCGGCCCGGACGACGCCCCGCACGGCACCGTCGTCGTCCTGCACCACCCTCCGTTGCCCGCCCCGACCGAGCTGCACGAGGCCCTCCGCCTGCAGAACCCCGAGGCGCTCGCCGACGTCATCCGCGGTTCCGACGCGCGGGTCGTCCTCGCCGGCCACTACCACCACCACTTCGCCGGGTCGCTCGCCGGCGTCCCGGTCCTCGTCGCCCCCGGCGTCGCGAACGACACCGACGTCGTCGGCCCGTACGACGAGGAATCGGCCGTCGTCGACAGCGGCGCACTCGTCGTCGACGTCGCCGCAGACGGCTCCGTCTGGTCGACACCGCTCCGCGTGCCCCGGGGCGACGCCGACCCGCGGGCGTTCCGCCTCGACCCCGAGACGGTCCGCGCCGTCATCGCGGCCGCCGGCAAGCACTGAGCCCGGTCCCCACGCGCCGTGGACGCGCGTGACGACGGCCTGGAGGCCCGTGGCGGCGCCGCCACGGGCCTCCAGTCCGTCGTCTGGTCACGTCCACAGCCGCGGTACCCCACGTCTTCGGGTTGCGTGCGGGAACACCGAGTAGCACGGACGCACACCTGGAGCGAAGGAGCACCCATGCGAGTCGGCAGTGCAGTGCAGTACGACCGGTACGGCGACTTCGACGTCGTCGAGCTCGTCCCCCAGCAGAAGCCCGAGGCCGGACCGGGCGAGATCGTCGTCGAGATCGTGGCCGCGGGCCTGAACCACATCGAGCGGTTCCTGCGCGAGGGGAAGCTCCGCGACCACGTCGACCTCGAGTTCCCCGCACACCAGGGCGTCGACTTCGCCGGCATCGTGCGCGCGCGGGGCGACGGCGTGAAGGACCTCCGCATCGGCGACGAGGTGATGGGGCACGCGCCGACCGGCGGCGCCCACGCCACCTGGATCGCGGTGCCGCGCGGCGCCGTCATCAAGAAGCCGGAGCACGTCGGGTGGGAGGTCGCCGGCGGCCTGTACCTGGCGGGCTGCACCGCGGTGTCGGTCGTCCGGTCGCTCCGGCTCGGACCGCAGGACACCGTCGTCATCTCGGCCGCAGCCGGTGGCGTCGGACACATCGAGTGCCAGCTGGCGCACGACGCCGGCGCGACCGTGATCGCCCTCGGCAGCCCCCGCAACCACGACTACCTGCGACAGATCGGCACACTGCCCGTCGCCTACGGCGAGGGCGAGGAAGACCGCATCCGCGACATCGCCGACGGTCGGCCGATCACCGCGTTCATCGACAACCACGGGGAGAGCAACGCCGAGCTGCTGGCCGAACGTCTCGGCGTCGGCCAGGAGCGGTTCGTGTCGTCGGAGGAGCGCCGGGACATCGAGGTCCGGTTCCTCCGTGCGCCCGCCGAGGACGAGGAGACCCGCGAGCTGCTCACCCTGCTGGCGAAGGCCGTGCAGGATCGCCGGGTGCAGGTCCTGATCTCGGGCTTCTACCCGTTCGAGTACATCGTCGAGGCGTACGAGGACCTGGCGGAGATGAAGTCCCGCGGCAAGGTCGTGATCGGGATGCAGACGGTGGAGACCGGGGCGCGGCTCGACTGGTACCGCTCCGAGAAGGCCCGTGACCTGCGCGACCGGTACGCCGATGCGCGGGGGACCGACACGGAGACGATGGCCGGCGGATCGGCGTCGCCCGCGAGCTGAGCAAGCTCAGCGTCGCAGGGGCCCGACACCTTCGTGCCGGGCCCCTGCCGCGTCAGCTCAGGATGTCCTTGGAGGCGAACCGGCTGTACGCCAGCGCCCCGAACACCACGACGTACCCGAGCTGCAGCACCGCGTTCGACCCGAACGAGTCGAACGAGATCGGGTCGCGCAGCAGGTCGCCGAACCCGAGCCACTGGTGCGAGAACAGGAACGGGTGCAGCCAGTCGAGCTGGGGGAGCTGGTCGAGCACCTGCGACGCCCCGGCGAGCACGACCGTCGCGGCCATCGCACCGACCGGAACGTTCGTCAGCGTCGACGTGAACATGCCGATCGCCACGAGCCCGAGCATCGACATCGCGACGTACAGCGCGAGCAACAGGGCGCGGCCGGCGTACGACCAGCCGCCCACCTGAGTGCCGGACAGCAGCGTGACGGGGCCGATCGGGAACAGCACGGCGCCGATCGCAGCACCGACCAGCACCACCAGCAGGGTGGCGGCCAGGCAGAACGCGACGGCACCGGCGAACTTCACCAGGATGAACCGCACGCGGCCCGTCGGCGCGACGAGCAGGTAGCGGATCGTGCCGTGGCTGGCCTCGCCCGCGACGGTGTCACCGGCGACCACGCCGACGGTCAGCGGCAGGAACAGTGGGATCGACACGGTCAGCGCGGTGAACGCGACGAACAGGCCGTTGTTGGTGATGTCGCCGAGGAACGCCGGCCCGCCGTCGTCGCCGTCGGTGGTGAGCTTCACGGCGACCGCGATCAGGATCGGCACGAGCGCGAGTGCCCCGAGCATCGCCCAGGTGCGGCGACGCCGGAACACCAGCGCGAGTTCGGAACCGAGCAGTGCGAACGGGCGCTGCCGGCGGCGGACGGGCAGGTCGCGCACGGCCGCGTCAGGCTGCGACATCGAATCCCTCTCCGGTGAGTGCGACGAACAGGTCCTCGAGGGTGCCGCCGCCCACCGTCAGGCCGCGCACCCGGACGTCGGCGCGCACGAGCTCCGCGGTGATCGTCTCGGGCAGCAGCTCGTCCGGCAGGTCGGCCACCAGCACGTCGGCCCCGCCGTCGTGCCGCGGCGTGAGCCCGAGTCGGGTGAGGACGGAACCGGCCTGCCCGACGTCGGGCGTCCGCACGGTCACGGTCCGGGCCCCGGCTGCGCGCAGCTCGTCGAGGGGGCCCTGCGCGACGATCTTGCCCGTCCGCATGACGGCTGCGTGCGTGCAGACCTGTTCGATCTCGGCCAGCAGGTGGCTCGACACGAACACCGTGGTGCCGTCGTCGGCCAGGGAGCGGATGAGGTTGCGGACCTCGCGCGTGCCCTGCGGGTCGAGGCCGTTGGTCGGCTCGTCGAGCACCAGCAGGTCGCGCGGGGACAGCAGGGCGTTCGCGAGACCGAGCCGCTGCTTCATGCCGAGGGAGTACGCGTGCGCCTTCTTGTCCGCCGCGTGGATCAGCCCGACGCGGTCGAGCGCATCGGCGACGCGGGCCTTGCGGGTACGTGGGTCCGACGTGGGGTCGGCGGCGTCGAAGCGCTGCAGGTTGGCCCGGCCGGACAGGTACGGGTAGAAGGCCGGCCCCTCGACGAGCGCGCCGACGCGGGGCAGGACGTCGTGCAGCGCCTTCGGCATCGGTTCGCCGAGCAGCTCGATGGTGCCGCCGCTCGCGCTCGAGAGCCCGAGCAGCATCCGGATCGTGGTGGTCTTGCCGGAACCGTTCGGCCCGAGGAACCCGAACACCGCGCCGCGCGGCACCGCCAGGTCGATCCCGTCGACCGCGCGCTGCTTACGGAACACCTTCTGGAGGCCCGTGGTGCGGATCGCCAGGTCGGGCGCCGGTGCCGCCGTGCTCGCCCCGCGATCGGCCGTGCTCACCTCGTGGTCGGCGGTGCGCACCTCGTGGTCGTCCGCGCTCACTTCGCGGCGTCGACCAGGGATGCGACCGGCACGGCACCTGCGAGCACGCGGCCGTCGTCGGTCAGGTAGACCGAGACGAGCGACGTCTGCACGGCACGGCCGCCGTCGACGGGCTTGGTCAGCTGGTCGAGCAGGCCGGAGGCCTCGCCCTCGAGCCCGGACCGGTCCACCGTGCCGGCGGGGAGCTCGGCGATGGTGCTCCAGCCCGTGCCGGTGAAGGTCGGCTCGTCACCGCTCGGGGTGCCACGGCGGTCGCCGTGCTCGCCCTTCGCGTGGGATCCGGCGTCGGACAGGTCCTTCTCGGTGACCTTGGCGTTCGACGGCGGGGTGAAGTCGAAGAGCCGGGCCGCCGGGGCGCCGTAGTCGAGGCTCGTGAACCCGACCTGCACCGCGGGGTCGTCCGCGCCTGCGGCCTGGACGCTCGCGCGGAGCGGGAGTCCGGTCTGCTGGTCGACGGCCAACCGGACGGCTCCGACGAGGGTGTCGGACGACTTCGGCGTCAGGGTGATCTGCCAGGCGTCGTGTCCGGCGACGCTGACCTCGGTCGGCTTCGACACCGTAGTGGTCGGGGTGATCGCGTCGATGGCCTGCTTCGCGATGTCGGCCGGGGTGGTCGTCCCGCCCTGCGGGTCCTTCGCGGTGTCGCTCGGCAGGGTCACGTGCGTGGCCGTGCGCTCCTTCGAGTCCCAGGTCCAGACGTCCGAGCCGTTGCGGACGACGTCCTGCTCGGCGAGCTGCTGCGTCAGCTGGACGCGCTGCTTGTCGGGGCCGTCGACGTAGACCCGGGCGGTGTGCGACGCAGTGAGCAGCCCGAGCACGTCGGAGGCGTCGCCCTCGAGCGAGGAGCCGCCCGAACCCGTCGGCAGTTCGGGGAGGCCGAGCGCGCTCGTCTGCGAGAGCTTCCCCGAGTACTGGGCGTCCGACGACTTCGCGATGCTGGCGATGACGGCCGCCGCGCTGGGGTTCGTCCCCGCGATCGGGTCGTTCGCGGCGTTCGCGATCATCGGGGCGGCAATTGCGCCGGCGACGACGACCGGTGCGATGACGGCTGGCAGCCAGGCTGACTTCTTCATCGGGTTCCCCTCGTGGAGCATTGGAGTCGTCGGTACGGTACGTCCGGCCCCCGACAGGCAGCTGGGCGTCGCTCGTAGACTCGTGGCGCGACCGGCGGCGGTCGTGTGGCGGCGAAGGAGGCGGCATGCGAGCGGTGCTCGGTCTGGACATCGGGACGTCGAGCACGAAGGCGTTGCTGGCCCGGTTCGACGGCACCGTGCTCGCCGAGGTGAGCCGCCGACACGACGTCGACCGTCCCGAGCAGGGCCTGGTCGAGATGGACTCCGCAGTCTGGTGGGAAGAGTTCACCGCCCTCACCCGCTCGCTGCTCGACCGCGTGCCCGACGTCGAGGTGCAGGCGGTCGGCGTGAGCGGCATCGGACCGTGCGCGCTGCTGACCGACGTCGACGGTGCGCCGCTCGGCCCGGCGATCCTGTACGGCATCGACACCCGCACGGCGACGCTGCTCGACGACGTCACGGCGGAGCTCGGCGGCGAGGGCGCGATCCGTGCCCGCTGCGGCTCCGCCCTGAGTACGCAGGCCGCCGGCGTCAAGCTCGCCTGGCTTGCCCGGCACGAACCCGACGTCTGGGCGCGGGCTGCCCGGTTCACGATGCCGTCGTCCCGCGTGGTCGAGCGGCTGACGGGTGAGTACGTCCTCGACCACCACTCGGCCAGCCAGACGACACCCCTCTACGACGTGCACGTGAACCGGTGGATCCCGGAGTGGTGCGACCGACTGGCGCCCGGTCTCGCCATGCCGCGCCTGCTGTGGTCGGGCGACCAGGCGGGCGTCGTGACGCCCGAGGCAGCCGCGGCCACGGGCCTCCCGGCCGGCATCCCCGTGACGGCCGGGACCATCGACGCCTGGGCCGAGGGTGTGAGCGTCGGTGAGTCCGTGCCGGGCCGGATGTTCCTGCAGTACGGAACCACGATGTTCATGATCGTTCCGACGGCCGAACCCACGGCGGTGCCGGGGATGTGGACGACCGTCGGCACGCACCCGGGCCAGCCGAGCGTGTCCGGGGGGATGGCGACCTCCGGGGCGATCACGGACTGGTTGCGACGGCTGGTCGACGGCGAGTGGTCGACCATGCTCGAGGAAGCGCGGTGCTCCGGCATCGGGGCGAACGGGCTGCTGATGCTGCCGTACTTCGCGGGGGAGCGGACGCCGATCGCCGACCCCGACGCCCGCGGAGTGCTCGCGGGACTGACGGTCCGGCACACGCGCGGGGACATCTACCGGGCGACGCTCGAGGCGACGGCGTACGCGGTACGGCACCACCTCGAGGCGCTGCGCGACGCCGGGGTCGAGGTCCGCGAACTCGTCGGGGCCGGCGGCGGGCTGCTCGGACGGCTGTGGCCCACGATCGTGTCGGACGTCACCGGGCTGCGGCAGACGGTGCCGAGCGTGACGATCGGTGCGTGCTTCGGCTCGGCGTACCTGGCTGCCGAGCTGGTCGCGGGGCCGGGCGACACCGTGGACATCGGTGCGTGGAACCCACCGGCGACGGTGATCGAGCCTGACCCTGCGGCGACCGCGGCGTACGAGGCCGGCTACCGGGACTACCGCGAGCTGTACGAGGCGACGAAGGCCGTCGTGCACCGCCTGGCCGCCCGCGGCTGAGCGGCGCGGAACGGCCCGCGGGACACCGGTGTCCGCGTGCCGAACACCCGAGCGGGCGTGTTCAGTGCGCGAACACCGGTGTCGTGCGCAACCCGAGCGACCTACGCCTGGGCGTCGACGCCGGCGGGCGCGCTGCCGTCGTACTCGCAGATGGCGTTGACCTTCTCGGCGCTGGCACTGGCACGGTCGAACTCGTAGCCGAGCCACTCCTTCGTCAGCCGGCGGGCGAGCTCGATGCCGACGACGCGCTGCCCCATGCAGAGCACCTGGGCGTCGTTCGACAGGATCGACCGCTCCACGCTGTAGGAGTCGTGCGCGGTCACGGCACGGATGCCCGGCACCTTGTTCGCGCTGATCGCCACACCGAGGCCGGTGCCGCAGATCAGGATCGCGCGGTCGGCCTCGCCGTTCGCCACCAGGCGCGCAGCGTCCACGGCGACGTGCGGGTAGGCGGTGTGGCCGTCCGAGTCGACGCCGACGTCGGTGACGTCCGACACACGGTCGTCGGCGAGCAGGTCGGCCTTGATGATCTCCTTGTAGTCGAACCCGGCGTCGTCGGACCCGATCACGAGACGGTACGTCATGCGTGTGTTCCTTCCTTGTCAGCACGGGCGGCGAGGACCTCGCCGATCCGCGTGAGGACCATCCCCATCGAGGTGGCACCCGCGTCGGGTGTCCCCAGGCTCTTCTCGGCCAGCGGCCTGGCCCGTCCGACCTTCGGCGTGAGGTCGGCGGTGGCCTCGGCCTGCTCGACCGCGACCCGCGCCGCGGTCTCCCACGCTGCCACGAGCGGTGCGCCGGTGTCGACGGCCCCGCGCAGTTCGTCCACGAACGGCAGCAGCGCGTCGAGCAGCGTCTTGTCCCCGCGGGACGCCCCGCCCAGGTGGACGATCGAGTCGGCGAAGTCCTGCGCCGCGTCGACGACGTCGGACGCCCGGTACGAGTCACGGTCGTCGCCGAGGGAACGGCCGAACGCCTCGAGTGCGGCGCCCCACAGGACACCGGAGGTACCGCCCGCGAACGCGGCCCATGCGTCACCGGCGCGTCCGAGGACGAAGGCGACCCCGGCCTCCGGGCCGAGCCCGTCGACCGCCTTGCGCGCCGCACCGATCCCCTTGACCATGCCGCGGCCGTGGTCGCCGTCCCCGGCGACCGCATCGATGCGGCCGAGCGTCTCCTCGTGCTCGCGCAGGAGCGCGTCCATCGCCTCGACGGCGGCTCGTGCCGTCTGCGCGGCCTGCCGGGAGGCATCGGTCGCCTCCGGGACGACCGTCGCCTCGTCCTCGGCGGCGTCCACCGCGTCGGCCGGCACGAGCGCTGCGACCGGCGCCGCCACCTTGCGGAACGCGGGCGTGTAGGCGTCGGCGCGCCAGAACCGCTCGAGTTCGTCGTCGAGCCACTGCAGCGTCAGCGAGCAGCCGCCCATGTCGAGGCTCGTGACGAGTTCGCCGACCTCGGGTTCGACGACCTGGAGCCCGGCGTCCTGCAGCAGGGGCAGCACCCGGCCCCAGAGCAGGAAGAGCTCCTCGTACTTGGTGTCACCGAGCCCGTTGAGGATCGGGGCGACCCGCGAGCCGGCGGCTGCGGGGCGGTCGGTGAGCAGCCGTTCGGTGAGCAGGGACGCCAGATCCGTCGCACGGAGCAGCGGGACGTCCTGGATGCCCGGTTCGCCGTGGATGCCGAGCCCCAGGCCGAGGTGGCCCTCGGGGACGGTGAACAGCGGTTCGGTCGCGCCGGGCATGGTGCAGCCGGAGAACGCGACGCCGATGGTGCGGGTCGCGGCGTTCGACGCGCGGCCGATCCGTTCGACCTCGTCGAGATCGGCTCCCTCGGCAGCGGCGGCACCCATCGCCTTGAAGACGGAGAAGTCGCCGGCGATGCCGCGCCGCTTCGTCTCGTCGTCGGCACTGGCGACGTCGTCGGTGACCACGACGATGCGGGTGTCGATGCCCTCGGCGCGCAGCCGCTCGGCCGCGAGCCCGAAGTTCATGGTGTCGCCGGCGTAGTTGCCGAACGACAGCACGACACCGCGGCCCTGGTCGGCGGCCTTGGCGACCGAGTAGACCTGCGCGGTCGACGGCGAGGTGAAGACGTTGCCGACGACGGCGCCGGTGGCGAAGCCAGGACCGACGACGCCGCAGAACGCGGGGTAGTGGCCGGAGCCGCCCCCGACGACGACGGCGACCTGCGGTGCGGCGCCCTCGGTGGGCAGGGTGACGACGCCGCCGTGGACGCCGCGGACCCGGTCGGCGTAGAGCGCGAGCCAGCCGCTCAGCTGGTCTTCGGCGAACTCGTCCGGGTCGTCGTGGATCGTGGTCATGGTGCGGGTCCTCCGGGGATGGTGGTGGGTGGTGCACCGGGCGACGACGGGACGGCCGTCGTCGCCCGGAACTCAGTGTCCTCGGTCGCCCTGCGGGACCTTGAGGAAGTGGATCATCACGAAGGCGCAGGCGTACAGGCCGACGAACGTCCACGTGGCGGCCTGGCCGCCGCCGCCCAGGGCGAAGACCGCGGCGACGACACCGGTGCCGAGGAACGCGGCGCCCCCGGCGGCCGTGGTGTACATCGCCATCGCGGCGCCCTTGTGCTCGGGGGCGAGCGCCGGCATGATCGCGCCCATCGGCACGAACCCGGCGAGCAGGCAGCCGAACACGCAGCCGGCGACGACGGAGAGCACGTAGCCCCAGTCCGACCCGGCGGGGACGAGCTGCGGCACGTACCACCAGGCGATGAGCCCGAGGGCGGAGCCGACGATGCCGAACCACTTGACGGTGCGCTGCCAGCCGATCTTGTCGCCCACCCAACCGAACAGGGCGTTGACCAGGATGTTCGTCGCGTAGACGCAGACGGTCATGAGCAGCCAGCGGCTCTGGCCCCAGCCGCGCTCGTTCGCGATGACCGCGGGGAGCACGACGAACATGCCGAACTCCGGCGCGGTGTTGATCAGGCGGACGAGGAAGCCCATCAGGATCTTCGGTCGCGTGACCGTCAGGCGGATGCCGCTCGTCAGCACCTGCCAGGCGCTCTCGCCGGCGGGGGCGATGCGCGTGAACCCGTTCGGCAGCCGGACGCCGAACAGCATGATGAGGAACCCGATCACGACCAGGCCGATCGAGGCGACCATCGCACCGGTCTCACCGACCGTGCCGCCGCCGAACACCGGGATGGCACCGATCGCGAACAGCGAGCCGAGGGTCGGCAGGCCACCCGTGAAGGCGACGTAGAACCAGCCGACCGCGGAGCCGTTCCGTTCGACCGGGGTGGTGATGTTCACCCAGACCAGGAACGCGAAGGCGAACAGCGGGTAGCCGAACCCACGCAACGCGTAGGTGACGGCGGCGAACGGGACACTGCCGGCGCCGAGTGCCAGCAGGAACAGGACCTCGAACGCGACCCAGACGGCGAAGCCGAGGATCATCACGCGGCGCGGCCCGACCAGGTCGGACAGGGCCCCCGAGACGTAGCTGCCGATCAGTGCGGCCAAGCTGTAGAAGGTGACGATCGTCGCCACGGTGGCCTCGGGGCTGCCGAGGACCGCCACCATGTGCGGCGTGATGAAGTTCGACTCGACGCCGTTCCCGGTCATGAAGACCAGGACGGCGACGAACCCGAGGGCGAGCGGACGGGGGATGCCCATCCGGTCCAGGCGGCCCTCGGTGCGGGGCGCGGTCGTGCGGGCGCCGGTGGCGCGGGCTGTCGTCGCTGACATGCTCGTTCTCTCCCTGCTGGCGGAGTCGGTCAGGCCCGTGCGGCCTGTGCGGCCTGTGCGGCCGTGGTGGGGGCGGTCAGGGACGGGATGATCGACACCTTGACGCTGGCACCGGCGGAGTCGCCGACCAGGTCGAGGGCCTCCTGGAACTGCTCGAGCGGGAACTGGTGCGTGCAGATCTCCGACATCGGCAGGGTCTCGGCCTCGAGCAGCTTGATCGCCGCCGGCCAGGTGTGCGGACCGAGGTGGGCGCCGCGGACGTCGAGCTCCTTGTCGTCCGAGATGATCGACCAGTCCACGGACACGTCGTCCTTGAACACCGAGTACTCGACGAAGGTCCCGAGCTTGCGGAGCAGGTTCAGTCCCTGCGGCACCGCCGACGGGTGCCCGGTGGCCTCGATGTAGACGTCGGCACCGTAGCCGTCGGTGAGCTCCTTGACCCGGGCGACCGCGTCCTCCTGGGCGATGTTGATCGTGAGGTCGGCGCCGACCTTGCGGGCCAGCTCGAGCTTCGCCTCGACCACATCGAGCGCGATGATCCGGAGCGGGTTCTTCTGCCGTGCACCGGCGATCGCGGAGAGGCCGATCGGGCCGGCACCGGCGATCACCACGGTGTCGCCGAACTTGATGTCCCCGCGCTCGACGGCGTGGAACGCGCAGGACAACGGCTCCGAGAACGCGGCGACCTGGCCGGGCAGCGCCTTCGACACCGGGTGGGTCAACGCCTTCGCCGGCACGAGCACGTACTCGGCCATCGCGCCGTCGTAGCCCTTGAAGCCGAACATGTCGTGCACGTTGCACATCCAGTACGCGCCCTCGAGGCAGTAGCGGCACTCCCAGCACGGCACGATCTGCTCGCAGGCGATCCGGTCACCGAGGGCGACGCCACGCTTGGTCAGGGCGGTGTCGTCACCGGCGACGATCGTGCCGACGAACTCGTGTCCGGGGATGCGGTCGCGCTCGGCCCAGGCCGCACGGTTCTCGTCGCCCCAGAACTTCGCGGCGCCGTGGTAGCACTTCAGGTCGCTCGCGCAGATGCCGACGGCGTCGGTGCGGAGCAGGAGTTCCCCGGGGCCGGGCGTCGGGACGGGACGCTCCTCGAGCCGGTAGTCACCGGGGTCGTGGACGACGACGGCGCGCATCGTCGTGGGGATCGTGGTGGGGGCGGTCGTGGCCGCGTTCTCGGTCGTCGTCGACATGAGCTGTTCCTCCGTTGGGTGGCTTCGGCGATGACTGTACACCCTGCAGAACGTTTGTCCAGAACACAATTTCTGGTAGGTTCGGCCGCGAACGCAAGGGAGCGAACATGACGACGGACTTCGCCGCGGCCCTCCGACCGGGCCCCGACACGATCGACCTGACCAACGACTTCAGCGGCCGCACGGCGGTGGTGACCGGTGGGGCGTCCGGCATCGGCAACGCCATCGCCCGGGCCCTGGCCGCGCGGGGTGCCCGCGTCGCCGTCGTCGACGTCCGTGCGGACGGTGCCACGTCGGGGGCGGCCGACCTGCCCACGTCCGCCGGGCCCGTGACGACCGGGCCGGACGCCGCGGCCGACGGGGCGGACGCGGCCACGGGCCTCCATGCCGGCTTCGCCTGCGACGTGACCGACGCCGACTCCGTGACCCGCACCGTCGCGGACGTCGTCCGGCACTTCGGCGGCGTCGACGTGCTGGTGAACTGCGCTGGCATCGCCGCGCTCGCCCCGGCAGAGGACCTGGCTGCCGAGACCTGGGCAGCGACCATCGACGTCAACCTGACCGGCACGTTCCGCGTGGCGCAGGCCGTCGGCCGGCACATGCTCGACGCCGGGTACGGGCGGATCGTCAACATCGCATCGCAGGCGGCCCACGTCGGCATCGACGGTCACGCCGCCTACTGCGCCTCGAAGGCCGGCGTCATCGGTCTGACGACCGTGCTCGCACTCGAGTGGGGTGGCCGCGGTGTCACCGTGAACACCGTGTCGCCGACCGTCGTCCTCACCGACCTCGGCCGTGCTGCCTGGGCGAACGAGAACGGCATCCGGCACCAGGACGAGATCCCCACCGGCCGCTTCGCGACCCCCGACGAGATCGCCGCGGCCGTGCTGTTCCTGGCGGGGGAGTCGAGCGCCATGGTGAACGGTGCAGACCTCCGCGTGGACGGCGGGTTCACGATCCGCTGAGGCCTGCTCGGACTACGATCGCGGTGTCCGATCGAGTCGAAGGGTCCTGCTCCATGTCGTCCGAGAGCACCGCTGGCCCCGGCCCCGACGCGTCGCGCACCCGGTTCCCGCTGGACACCGTCTACCAGGCGGCGCGGATGTACTACCTCGAGGACGCCACGCAGGTCGAGATCGCCTCGCGCCTTGGCGTCTCGCGCCCGACCGTCTCACGGCTCGTCGCCGAGGCCCGCAAGGCCGGACTCGTCCGCATCGAGGTCGTCGACCCGTTCCAGGACGAGACCGTGGCGCTCGCCGAACGGCTGCAGGTCGTGCTCGGACTCCGAGCCGTCCACCTCGCCGCGGTCACCCACGCCGCCACGCTCGGCGCCGACCTGGCCGCACCGCTGGCCGCCGCGGTCGAGGGCATGGGACTCGTCCCCGGCGACGCCGTCCTGATGTCGTCGGGGCGCACCGTGTACGACGTCGCACGGTCCGGCATGCCGACCATGCCCGGCGTGCAGCTGGTGCCGACCGTGGGCGGGCAGGCCGACCCGATGCCGTGGTTCCAGACGAACGAGATCACCCGGACGGCCGCGGAACACTCCGGCGCGATCCCGGCGTTCCTGTTCGCCCAGGCGCTGCCGTCCCCGGCGATGCGGTCCACCCTCGACGAGGACCCGGCGTTCCAACACGTCGTCGGGCTGTGGAGCCGAGCGAAGGGCGCGATCCTCGGCATCGGGGCGCCGACGCACACGCGTGACGCCCTGGCCCGGGGCATCCCGGTCGAGGACGCGGCGTTCGACCGGGCCGCCGGCGACGTCTGCCTGAACTTCTACGCCGCGGACGGCTCGCCGATCGAGTTCCCCGGCAGCGACCGGATGGTGCGGACCTCGCGCGAGATCCTGTCGACCGTGCCGCACGCGGTCGGGGTCGCCGTGGGCAGTGCCAAGGTCACGAGCATCGTGGCCGCGGTGCGGGGCGGGCTGGTCAACGAGCTGGTGACCGACGCCGCGACGGCGCGCGCCGTGCTCGACGCACTCGCCTGAGCGCTCCGGCTCGGTGCCCGATCCTTCCCATCACGCGTGCGATGGAGGGTGCTTTCGGGCATACCTGGTCGATTCTTCGTGGCAGCTACGCCCGGTTTCGGTAGGTACGCCCGGTTTCGGCAGGTACGCCCGGTTTCGGGAGGTACGCCCGATTCCGGTAGGTGGGGGCGGGTGCGGGGGCGACCGCCTGACGGCCTGGAGGCGCGGGGCGGGTCCGCACCGCGCCTCCAGGCCGGTGGTCCCCACGTCTAGAGCGTGCGCCGCACGTCCCACAGGTGGTGCACCGGGTCGTGCGCGTAGTAGGTGGCGAGCGTCGCGACGGTGAAGGCGCTGCCGTCGGACCGGAGCCCGGTGCGCTCGAGCACCTCGTCGGGCACCGCCGCGAAGGCCCGGGCCGCGCGGTCGGCCGACTCCCGCAGCTCTTCGGCGACGATCGCGGGGTCCTGCTCGCCGTAGCGGTCCTCGACGGCGGTGGCGTCCTGGTCCCAGTTCGGGAACGTCGGGGCGTCCTCGGTGAGCATCAGCTCGAGGCGCTCCGCCATCTTCCGGTGCACGTCCCGCACGTGCGCGCCGTACTCGAGCGGTGACCAGGTCTGGTCGTCGGGGCGGTCGCGCACGTCATCGCGTCCGAGGACCGCGGGCCATCCTGCGGTGTTCTCGTCGATGATGCCCGGCACGTCGCGGACGGTCACCGCGCTGCCGTCGTAGCCGCACTCGGGACACGCGGACTCGATGACCCACGTCCAGTTCTTCGTCTCCGGTTCGATCGCCATGGGCCGATGTTACGGCCTCGTTACTCAGCTTCCGGGTTCGCCGGACTGGTGCGGATCGGCGGCGACCCCCGTTCGGGTGACACGCCGTTCCCTGAGAATCACCGGCCAATGACATTTCGGTTGCTCGGTAACGTCGCTCGCTGTTCTGGGCCGGTTCCCGACGGCCCACCGATCTTCTCGAGGAGCGATGCATGGGTTCCGACCCCAGCAGTACCCACCCCCGACCGCACCGACGGCTGCGCGAGAGCGACGTCACCGTGGTCGACAAGAGCATGATGCGACGAGCCGTCAGCGGCATGGTCGTCGGCAACACCATGGAGTGGTACGACGTCGGTGTGTACGGCTACCTGGCCGTCACGATGGGGAAGGTCTTCCTGCCGACGGCCGAACCCGCGGTGCAGATCCTGTTCAGCCTCGGGGTGTTCGCGGCGACGTACATCGCGCGGCCGCTCGGTGGCATCGTGTTCGGACGCCTCGGAGACCGGATCGGTCGGCAGAAGGTGCTCGCGACGACGCTGATCATGATGGCGGCGTCGACGTTCCTGATCGGGGCGCTCCCCGCGTACGCGACGATCGGCGTGTTCGGCCCGATCCTGCTCGTGGTGCTGAAGCTCGCGCAGGGCTTCTCGACCGGTGGTGAGTACGCCGGGGCGACGACCTTCGTCACCGAGTACGCCCCGGACCGCCGTCGCGGGTTCTTCGCGAGCATCCTGGACTTCGGCAGCTACCTCGGCTTCGCGCTCGGTGCCACGGTCGTGTCGGTGCTGCAGCTCACCCTCGGTGACGAGGCGATGACCGCCTACGGCTGGCGGTTCCCGTTCCTGGCGGCCGGTGTGATCGGCGTCGTGGCCATCTACTTCCGCCTGCGGATCGAGGAGTCGCCGGTGTTCCAGGCGACCCAGGCCGCGCAGGAGGCCGCGACCGAGTCCCGCGCGTCCTTCGAGGGGGAGCGCCCGGCCAACGTCGTCGCGATGGTCCGCCAGCACTGGCGTCCGATCGTCATCGCGATCATGCTCGTCGCCGCGTCGAACACCGTGGGCTACGCCCTGACCTCGTACATGCCGACGTACCTGACCGACTCGCTCGGGTACTCCGCCATCGACGGCACGCTGCTGACGATCCCGGTGCTCCTGCTGCTCGCGGTGATGCTGCCGCTGACCGGCAAGCTCTCCGACCGCCTCGGCCGCCGCGTCGTGATGTGGATCGGTGCCGCCACCACCGTCGTGCTCGTGGTGCCGGCGTTCATGCTCATCGGGCACGGGGCACAGTGGTCGACGCTCGCCGGCCTCGGACTGCTCGCGCTGATGACGGCGCTGTGGGTGTCGAACCAGGCTGCGTCGCTGCCGGCGCTGTTCCCGACCTCGACGCGGTACGGCGGCATGGGTTTCGCCTACAACATCGCGATCGCGGTGTTCGGCGGGACCACGCCCCTGATCGTGCAGGCGCTGCTCACCGCGACGGGTGACGAGCTCGCGCCGGCGTACTTCCTGATGGCGATGAGCGTCGTCGGAGCGATCGGTGTCTTCTGCATGAAGGAGTCCTCGCAGCGCCCGCTGCCCGGGTCGATGCCGGCGGTGGAGACCGAGGACGAGGCGAAGGAGCTCGTGCTCACGCAGGACACGAACCCGCACCTGGACCTCGGTGACCTGCCGTTCGCGGCGCAGGACGCGGCGGCTGCTGCTGCACGCGAGGCTGAGGGGGTGCCAGCGCGCTGACGCGAGTGGGGGATCGGTCGGCGGGGTGCGTCCGGCCGACGTGGAACGACGGGGTCGTTGTCGTACGACAGCGACTCCGTCGTTCGTTGCGTGCGCGGGCTGTTGCACCGTTCGGGGAGCGACGATGTCGCCGTCGTACGACATCGACAGTGTCGTTCGGCGTCCGCACCAGCCGCCCCAGCCGCACCCGCCCCGCCCGCGCCCGCGTCACTCGTGCCGGTGCTCCGACGCCGGGTCGACCGCGGGCCACACCGGGAACGGGTCCGGCCAGCCGCGCCACACGTCCGGTCCGGCGAGCAGCTCCGACGGCGTGAGCAGCGCCCCGTCGAGCGCCCGCTCGATCGCCCGGACGTCGAGCTGCTCGCCGACGAACCACAGCGCCTGCCCGATCGGGGCGTCGGCGTCCCATGACGGGTTCGCGGTGGGGTCGAGCGCGAGCATCGACCCGAAGCTCGACCACGAGCCGACGTGGTCCGGCCGGGACGCCAGGCGGAAGAACCCCCGCGACCGCAGCACGCGGCCGTTCACCCCGGCGGACAGGTCGTCGGCGATGACGGACGACAGCCGTCCGGGGTGGAAGGGCAGCGGCTCCCGGTAGCGCATCGAGACCAGGGCGTCGCGGGCGTCGCGCCCGGTGTCCGCACCGCTCGACAGCGCCCGCATCCAGCCGGCACCGGTGGCGAGCACCCGCGCGGCTCCACCGTTCGACGCCGGCAGGTCGGCGGCGCTGCGGATCGCGGGCAGGGCGACGATCACGGCCTGGGGCGCCATCCGGTGCAGCAGTGACACGAGCGCCCGACGCCGACGGCCGGACAGCGGTTCGATGCGGTCGAGGGCGATCACCGTCGCGTACTCGAGGAGTGCGGCCATCCGGTCCGCGGCCACGAAGGCATCGTCGACGTCCGACCACAGCAGGTGCGCGACGTCGTCGGCCCGCAGCACCCCGACGACGTGCCGCAGCACCCGGTCGTCGCCGGTCTCGGACCGTGCCGCGTTGGCGAGCAGCATGCCGACCGCTCGGGCATCGGCCCCCGGGTGCAGGGTGACGACGAGCCCGTGGCCCGCGTCGGGTCCGCAGACCCGGTCGAGCTGGTCGGCACGGTCGGCCACGGCGCGGGCGGTGGCGAAGGCACTCCCGGCGACGTTCATCCGGTGTCCGTCCGAGATCCGGGCGGCGACGCGGTCGGCGTCGACCTGGTGCAGGGCGGTGACGAGGGTGATGGCAGCAGCACGCATGTCCGCTACTGTAACTGAAAACCGTTATCAACAAGGAGGCTCGTCGTGAAGGTCCGCAACTCCCTCAAGGCCCTGAAGAAGATCCCCGGCTCGCAGGTGGTCCGACGCCGCGGCCGCGTCTACGTCATCAACAAGAAGAACCCTCGCTGGAACACCCGGCAGGGCTGACGTCAGCGGCGGTCCGTAGGGTGGCGGCATGCGACTGCTGCTCATCCGCCACGGCCAGACCCCCGCGAACGTGCACGGCGTCCTCGATGCCGTGGTGCCCGGACCGGGGCTGACGGAACTCGGGCAGCAGCAGGCCGACGCCCTGCCCGCAGCGCTCGCCGACCGGGGGATCGAGCGACTGTTCGTGTCGTCGATGGTCCGCACGCAGATCACCGCGGCGCCCCTCGCGACCTCGCTCGGCCTCGAGCCCGTGGTGCTGCCGGGCCTGCGCGAGATCGAGGCGGGCGACACCCAGGGCAAGAGCGACAAGGTGTCCGTGCAGACCTACATCTCCACCGTGCACGGCTGGTCCGGCGGCGACCGGACGACCCGGATGCCCGGTGCCGAGAGCGGCACCGAGTTCTTCGAGCGCTACGACGACGCCGTCCGGCAGATCGAGGCCACCGGGGTCGCGGTCGCCGCCGCCGTCAGCCACGGTGCCGCGATCCGCACGTGGGCGAGCGCGGCTGCGCAGAACACCCCGGACCACTTCGGCACGAAGCGCCACCTGGAGAACACCGGCATCGTCGAGCTCGAGGGCTCGTTCGCCGACGGCTGGCGCCTGGTCGACTGGGAAGGCGAGCCGGTCGGCGGCGACCAGCTCATCGACCGCACGGCGCTCGACCCCACCGGCGAGCGTTTCTGACGCGACCAGCGGTCGCCGACGCGACCAACGGCTCGCAGACGCGACCACGAACGGACGGGAGGCCCGGTACCAGCTGGTACCGGGCCTCCCGTCCGTCTTGTCCTTGCGTCGACTACGCGAGCTGCGACGCCGACGCGGACGTCAGCGGCACGATCACGCCGTGCGACTCACGCAGCACGTCGAGCGTGCGCTGGACCTCGTCCGCGCGCTCCTCGGTCGTCCAGCCGAGCGCCTCGGCGAGCACGTCGGCCAGCTCGTCGAGCAGGTCGATCGTGACCCCGCCGACGAACGCCAGGTTCGTGCGGCGCAGGACGACGTCGACCAGGTGGACGGCCTGCTCGTGGCGGGCGAAGTACGCGACCTCGGCGCGGGTGAGCGACGGGTCGGACTCGAGCGGCTCGACCGGGCCGTCGGTCAGGACGTCCACGACCTCGGCGGCACGGGTGCCGTAGCGCTCGAGCAGCCCCTCGACCAGGGACTCGTCCAGGCCGTCGCGGTGCGACTTGATCCACAGGGCGCGCTGCGCGTCGGTGGTTGGGAACTCCTTGCCACCGCCGATCGGCATGCCGGTGGTGTCGACCTTGCGGCTCATGCCGAGCTTGGTGGTCGCCTCGGTGGACAGGTGTGCGGCGAGGGCACGGAAGGTCGTCCACTTGCCACCGACGAGCGACAGCACGGTCGACTTCGGCAGCCCGGCGATCTGGGTGTCCACGATCCGGTAGTCGCGGGACACGAAGCCGGGGGCGGTGTCCTCGTGGCGGGGGAGCGGGCGGATGCCGGAGTAGCTGTAGACGATGTGGTCGCGGGTGACGTCGATCTGCGGGAACACGTGCTTGACGAGCCCGAAGAAGTAGTCGATCTCCTCGTCGGTCGTCGTGACCGGCTTCGCGGGGTCGGCGTCGATGTCGGTCGTGCCGATGAGCACCCGGCCCTTGAGCGGGTAGATGAGGACGATGCGGCCGTCGTCGTTCTCGAAGAACAGCTCGCGTCCCTTGGTGGCCTCGAGCAGCTCGTCGTTGTGCACCACGATGTGCGAGCCCTTCGTGCCGCCCATGAACTTCGTCTCGCCGCCGAACGCCTCGTTCGTCAGGTCGGTCCAGGGGCCGGAGGCGTTGATCACGACGTCGGCGGTGAAGACGAACTCGTCGCCGGTCTCGCGGTCGCGCAGCAGGACGCCGCCGTCGCGGGTGCCGGCTGCCTCGACGTAGTTCGTGGCGCGGGCGGTCGCGGCTGAGCCGCTCCCGGCTCCCGCGGCCAGGCCGTCCTTCAGGACGTCGAGGGCAAGGCGCTCGGGCTCGTGCACACTCGCGTCGTAGTAGGTACCCGTGTACTTCAGGTCCTTGTTGAGGGCGGGCATGTCCTCGAGCGCGGCCTTCTTGGTGCGGAAGACGTGCTTCGGGACGGAGCCGCCGTCACGCGAGAAGGAGTCGTAGATCGTCATGCCGATCTTGATGAGCATCGCGCCGCGCTCCTTGGTGGAGCGCTGCTTGTGCGTCAGCATGCGCAGCGGGGCGTTCATGATGCCGGAGAACGTCGAGAAGATCGGCATGGTCGTCTGCAGCGGCTTGACGTAGTGCGGGGCGATGCGGATCAGGCCGTTGCGCTCCTGCACGCTCTCGCGCACCAGGCGGAACTCGCCGTTCTCCAGGTAGCGGATGCCGCCGTGGATCATGTGGCTCGAGGCCGCGGAGGCGCCGGAGGCGTAGTCGCCACGCTCGACCAGGGCGACGTCGACGCCCTGGAGCGCCAGGTCGCGGAACGTCGCGATGCCGTTGATGCCGCCGCCGACGACGAGGACCTGCGCGTTCGGGCGCTCGGTGAGGGCGGTCACCGTGTTCCGGGGCTGTGTCTTCTTCGACATGGTTCGTCGCTTCCTTCGTCTGTTCGTGGGGTCAGGATCGATCGTGCGCTCGTTCGACAGGGCGGGCAACTCGCGTGCACGAACGTGCAGCACACGTGTCGTCCAGGCCCGACACGGCGGTCAAGAGGCGCGGCAGGGGTTGCAGAGGCCCTGCACGTCCGTGCATGGTTGCGTTCGACAGATCGGAGCACCATGAGCGATGCGGCTCAGCCCATGCGCACGCAGCAGGCGCTGCGCGCCGCCCACCTGTACTACCTGCAGGACCTGACGATGGACGCGATCGCCGACGAACTCGGCACCTCGCGTTCGTCGGTGTCGCGGCTGCTGAAGTACGCCAGGGACACCGGGCTCGTCGACATCCAGATCCGTTCTCCCCTGGACCAGGCCGCCGCGCTGAGCCGGAGCATCCGCTCGCGCTTCGGGGTGCACGCGCACGTCGTCCCGGTGCCGGACCACACGAGCGACGTCGACCGGCTCGAGCGGGTGGCCCTGTCCGCCGCCCGGATCCTGACGCAGTACGTCGAGTCGAACATGGTGATCGGGATCTCGTGGGGCTCGACCGTGAGCGCGGTCAGCCGCTACCTGGTGCCGAAGACCACCCACGGCTCGACGATCGTCCAGATCAACGGCGCCGCGAACACCCGCACCACCGGCATCGTCTACGCGTCCGAGATCCTGCGCCGGTTCGGCGAGGCCTACGGGGCCTTCGTGCAGCAGTTCCCGGTGCCGGCGTTCTTCGACGACCCCGCGACGAAGGAGGCCCTGTTCCGGGAGCGCTCGATCCGCCGTGTGCTCGACCTGCACGAGCGGATGGACCTCGTCGTGTTCGGTGTCGGTGCCCCGCAGGCCCCGGTGCCCTCGCACGTGTACTCCGGCGGGTACCTCGACCCCGAGGACCGCGACGAGCTCACGCAGGCGGGGGTCGTCGGGGACGTCTCGACGGTGTTCTACCGGGCCGACGGCTCGTGGAAGGACATCGGGGTGAACGCACGGGCCGGCGCGCCGGACCTCGACACGATCAAGCGCGCGCCGCGGCGGGTCTGCGTCGTCGCCGGGCGGTCGAAGGCGGCGTCGCTGCGGGGCGCGCTGGCCGCCGGGCTCATCACGGACCTGATCCTGGACGAGAGCGTGGGGCAGGCGATCCTGCAGCCCTGAGTCAGGACCTGACGCAGATTGTCGGTGGTCCGTCGTAGGTTCTCGATCATGGTGCTTTCTCTCGAACAGCCCGGTCAGCGGTACTTCCGGCGGATGGTCGGCAGCGACGTCGACCAGGCGCTCGCGTTCTTCACGGGCGACTACGACTTCCGTGCACCACTGGTCCGTCGCACCCACGAGAACGCCCACTGGGACTTCGCCGGCGTCGGTGACGAGCGGATGTCCCTTCGCTCGTCACGGTTCATGGTCGACCTGCGGAGCGAGAGCCAGGTCGACGACGAGTTCCTCGTCGCCTGGATGCGGAGCGGCTCGAGCCGGATCACCACGGGCGGCGAGACGTTCGAGCTCGAGGCCGGGGTGCCGGTCGTGCTGCCCTTCGCCGAGCCGTACGCGCTGCACCACCGCGACATCGCCCTGAACCTGGTGCACCTGGACCGCGACTTCGTCCGTGCCGTGGCCGGCGACGACGACTTCGCCTTCGAGCCGATGCGCCGCCCGACGGCCGACGGCATCGCGCTGTGGCGGTCGGTCGTGCGGAAGTACTCGGCCACGTGGCTCGACGTCGATCGGTCGATGAGCCCGGTGGTGCAGCACGACATCGCCGAGGCCTTCGCGACCGCGGCGATCCGGGCGTTCCCGCAGCGCAACAAGTGGCGTGCGTCGGTGTCCGGCAGCGGCCCGGAGCACGACCGCCTGCGCCGGGCGCTCGAGTTCGTGCACGAGCACGCGCGCGAAGCGATCGGCACCCCGGAGATCGCGGCGGCGGCGGGGCTCAGCCCGCGCGGGCTGCAGCAGTCCCTCCGTCGGCACCTCGACCAGACGCCGGGGGAACTCCTGCGCGGCGTGCGACTCGACGGCGCCCGGACCGACCTGGTCGGCAGCGGCCTGGACGAGACGACGGTGGCCGAGATCGCGCGGACGTGGGGCTTCGGGCACCTCGGGCGCTTCTCGGCGACCTACCGCAGCCGTTTCGGGGAGCTGCCGAGCGAGTCGCTGCGCGGGCACTGACCGACTGCTGCTGCGGACCGTTCCGCCGAATCTCGTGACACGGATCGCGTTGCCGTCGTCCGGATGTTCGGCTCAGCGCTGCTGTGGGCGAATCCGGTGCTCAATGGACGGGACGAACGCACCGCCCACGAAGGAGTCAGCATGCGCATCGGCGTCCCCACCGAGATCAAGAACAACGAGTACCGCGTCGCCGCCACTCCGGCCGGCGTCGCCGAGCTCGGGTCGCACGGCCACCAGGTGCTGGTGCAGGCCGGCGCCGGGTCCGGTTCGGCCTTCACCGACGACGAGTACCGCACCGCCGGCGCCACGATCGTCGACACCGCGGCCGAGGTGTGGGAGCACGCCGAGCTGATCCTCAAGGTGAAGGAACCGGTCGCGTCGGAGTACCCGATGATCCGGCCGGGCCAGGTGCTCTTCACCTACCTGCACCTCGCCGCCGACCGACCGCTGACCGACGCGCTCATCGACTCGGGCGCGACGGCGATCGCCTACGAGACCGTGCAGCTGCCGGACCGCTCGCTGCCCCTGCTGTCGCCGATGTCCGAGGTCGCCGGGCGACTGTCCGCCCAGGTCGGCGCGTTCCACCTGATGCGCACGAACGGTGGGCGCGGGCTGCTGCTCGGCGGGGTCCCCGGCACGCCGAAGGGCCGCGTGGTCGTCATCGGCGGCGGCGTCGCGGGGGAGCACGCCGCGACGATGGCGCTCGGCATGGGTGCCGACGTCACGGTGTTCGACATCAGCCTGCCGCGGCTCCGGGCCCTGGACGCCCGGTTCGACGGCCGCGTCACGACCCTGCGCTCGTCGGCGCACGCCATCGCCGAGGCGCTGCGCGACGCCGACCTGGTGATCGGCTCCGTGCTCATCCCCGGGGCGTCCGCGCCGAAGCTCGTCACCGACGCGATGGTCGCCGACATGCGGCCGGGCTCGGTGCTGGTCGACATCGCGATCGACCAGGGCGGCTGCTTCGAGGGCTCCCACCCGACCACCCACGACGACCCCACGTTCGCCGTGCACGACACCGTGTACTACTGCGTGGCGAACATGCCCGGGGCCGTCCCGCGCACGAGCACGATCTCGCTGACGAACGCCACGCTGCCCTACGCCGTCGCGATCGCCGACCGTGGCTGGGAGGCCGCACTCGAGGCCGACCCCGCACTCGCCGCCGGCCTGAACGTGCACGCCGGCCGGGTCACGAACGCCGCGGTCGCCGCCGCGCACGGCCTGGTGGCGTCCGTGCGCTGAGGCCGCGCGAGTCTTCGCGCTGAGCGACACCTCACGGGCCAGCGGCCGCGTGAGGTGTCGCTCAGCGCGAAACGACGCGCAAGACCACGCGCATCAGGCCGCCACCGGTGCCGCCGCCCGACCGGCACGCCCGCCGACCCAGCCGGCGCGGGCACGCACCACCACGGTCACGACGACCACGGCCGCCGCAGCCACCACGGCCGCCACCGCCGTCGGCACGGAGACGAGCGGCCCCTCGAACCGGGCCACGGCGACCCACGCGAGACCCCACGCGACCGAGGCCATCGGCGCCAGGCGTCCCCGGCCCCACAGCGCGATGAGGACCCCGACGAGCCCGGCCACCGCGGCGACGACCACACCCCACGGGTCCTGCCCGAGTCCGAAGCCCCGGAAGCCCGCCGCCGTCAGCACCGCAGCGGTGTTGGCGGCCGTCGCGACGCAGACCCACCCGAGGTACAGCCCGAAGGTGCCGTCGGTCAGGATCGCCTCGACGACCCCGCGGGACGGGGTCCGGCGCAGGATCGTGAACGTCCAGATCAGCACGACGAGCAGTGCGACGATGATCGGCTCGCTCGCCCACAGGAACCCGAACTGCACGGACAGGATCCACGCGGCGTTGAGCAGCAGGGAGAGCACCGCCGGCACCACCAGCCGCTCGTGCCGCTCGTCGTTCGCGGTGCGGAAGAGCTGCAGCACCGCGTAGCCGATGAGCCCGGCGTAGACGACACTCCAGATCGAGAAGGCCGGGCCGTCCGGGGCGATCGCGGTGGAGGACGCCGACAATGCGCCACCGGCGGCGTCCTGGATGGGCGTCCCACCGGCGGCGCCCGACCCGACGTACGCGCCGATGACGGCGACGACCGCGCTCACGGCCACCGCGATGCGCTTCCAGATCCTCTTCATGACAGTCCCTTTCGTCAGCATGCTGATGACCTGCACCGTAGGCGGCCGGTGCCGCCGGTCGTGCAGCGCGCGTTCAGGCAGGACGCGGGGTGCACGGCGGGCGTGCCACGGGCCTCCAGGCCGGAGACCGGCCACCCTGCGTACGGTGGGCGCGTGAGCGTCGAACTGAACACCGTCTACATCGACCGGATCGCCCCGATCGCGAGTCCGTCCCTCGACGACACCTTCCGGATGCTCGACGACCAGGGCGCCAGCGCGTGCATCGTTCTGCACCAGCCCGACGCCGAGGAACTCGGCGACGTCGCGGTCGCCCTCGGCCTGCACGAACTCGCGGTCGAGGACTCCGCCGAGGGGCACCAGCGACCGAAGCTCGAGCGCTACGGCTCGACGCTGTTCGTGGTGCTCAAGCCGGCGCTGTACAACGACCAGCAGGAAGAGGTGGCGTTCGGCGAGGTGCACGCCTTCGTCGGTGAGACCTTCTTCCTCGCCGTCGTGAAGGCCGACCCCCGCGGCAAGCAGACCGTTCCACGGGCGCTGCAGCGGTTGAGCGGCAAGCCGGGGCTGGTGACCGTCGGCCCGCAGGCGCAGCTCTGGGCGCTGATGGACTCCATCGTCGACGGCTACGTGCCGGTGATCGACGGACTCGAAGAGGACATCAACCAGATCGAGGACCAGCTGTTCTCGGGCGAGGCCGGGGTGTCCCGGCGCGTGTACGAGCTGTTCGGCGAGGTCGTCGACTTCCAGCGTGCGGCGCGTCCGCTCGTCTACATGATCGAGAACCTGCACCGCGGCGCCGAGAAGTACCACCTGCCGATCGAGATGCAGCGGCGGTTCCGCGACGTCCTCGACCACGCGATCCGGGTGGTGGAGCGCCTCGACACGTTCCGGCAGCTGCTGCAGAACGCCCTGACCGTCGACTCGACCCTGGCGGCGCAGAAGCAGAACGACGACACGAAGAAGATCTCCGGCTGGGCGGCGATCCTGTTCGCGCCGACGCTCATCGCCGCGATCTACGGGATGAACTTCACCCACATGCCCGAACTCGGCTGGACGTGGGGGTACCCGCTGTCGATCGTCGCGATGGTCCTGTTCGCCGCGATCCTCTACGTGGTGTTCAAGGTCAAGCGCTGGTTCTGAGCCGCGCCGCGACCTGAGCCGCAACCGGAGCCGCAACCGGAGCCGCGCCGCAGCCGGATTTGCAGCGGACGGCTCCGGACCGGAAAGCTCTGACGTGCAACGACGCCGACTGGAGCCCCGCATGCCGCACGAACTCGTCCACCTGACCGCCGGTGGCGTCTCGCTCGTCCTGGACTGCCGCGACGCCGCGCTCCCCGCCGTCGTGCACTGGGGAGCGGCACTCGGACCGCTCGACACCGAGGCGCTGACGGCCCTCGCCGACGCCGACGTCGCGCCCGTCGCACCGAACGAGATGGACGACCCGGTCCGCCTGTCGGTGCTGCCCGAGCCGCACCGGGGCTGGAGCGGTCGTCCGGGGCTCGCCGGGCACCGTGACGGCGCCGACTGGTCGCCGGCGTTCACGGTGACGTCGCTCGCGGTCACCGACTCCGCGATCACCGCCGACGCCGAGGACACGGTCGCCGGGCTCACCGTCCGGGTGACCATCGAGATGCTCGGTTCCGGGCTCGTGCGGGCCCGCGCGGGCGTGACGAACACCGCCGACGGCGTCTACACCGTCGACGACCTGACGCTCGCGATGCCGATCCCGTCGGGGGCCCGCGAGATCCTGGACTTCGCCGGCCGCTGGGGCAAGGAGCGGACCCCGCAGCGCCGCGAACTCGTCGTGGGGACCCACCAGCGCGAGGGCCGGAAGGGCCGCACCGGCACCGACGCCGCGACCGTCCTGACGGTGGGGGAGCCGGGCTTCGGCTTCGCGCACGGACAGGTCTGGGGCGTCCACACCGCCTGGAGCGGCAACCACCGGCACCACGCCGAACGCCTCGCCACCGGCCGCCAGGTCATCGGCGGCGGCGAACTGCTGCTGCCCGGCGAGGTCCGGCTCGACACCGGTGCCACGTACGAGGGGCCGTGGGTGTACTTCGCCCACGGGGACGGCCTCGACGACCAGGCCCGACGGTTCCACCGCTGGCTCCGGAGCCGCCCGCAGCACCCGACGACGCCCCGCCCGATGACGATCAACGTGTGGGAGGCCGTGTACTTCGACCACGACCTGGCCCGCCTCGTCGACCTCGCCGAGCGTGCCGCAGCCCTCGGCGTCGAACGCTACGTGCTGGACGACGGCTGGTTCCGCGGCCGCCGCGACGACCACGCCGGCCTCGGTGACTGGTACGTCGACGAGGAGGTCTGGCCGGACGGACTCGGCCCCCTGGTCGACCGCGTCCGTGCGCTCGGCATGGAGTTCGGCCTGTGGTTCGAACCCGAGATGGTGAACGAGGACAGCGACCTCGCCCGCGCCCACCCGGAGTGGATCCTGCAGGCCGACGGTCGGCTGCCCGCGCGTTCCCGCGACCAGCAGGTGCTCAACCTGGCGATCCCCGAGGCCTTCGACCACGTGCTCGAACGGATGACGGCGATCATCGGCGAGTACGCGGTCGACGCCGTGAAGTGGGACCACAACCGCGACCTCGTCGAGGCGGGGTTCCCGGGCGGCGGCGCAGCGGTCCACGAGCAGACCCTCGCCGCGTACCGGTTGATGGCGACGCTCGGCGAGCGGTTCCCGTCCCTGGAGATCGAGTCGTGCTCGTCGGGTGGCGGTCGGGTCGACCTCGGCGTCATCGAGCACACCGCGCGGGTGTGGGTGTCCGACGACATCGACCCGCTCGAGCGCCAGCAGATGCACCGGTGGACGCAGCAGCTCCTGCCGCCGGAGCTGCTCGGGTCGCACATCGCGAGCGGCCGGAACCACACGACCGGTCGCGTCCACGACCTCGCCTTCCGTGCCGGCACCGCCCTGGTCGGCCACCTCGGCATCGAGTGGGACCTGGCCGGCGCGACCGCCGACGAGTCCGCCGCGCTCACCGAGTGGATCGCGCTGTACCGCGAGCTCCGCCCGCTCCTGCACGGCGGTGACCTGGTGCGGTCCGACGAGGTCGACGACGCGCGGCTCGTGTACGGCACGGTCGCGCCGGACCGGCGGCAGGCCGTCTTCTTCCTCGCCGGCATCGGCCGCTCCGAGGTCTCCGGCACCGGTCGGGTCACCTTCCGCGACCTCGACCCCGACACGGCCTACCGCGTCGACCCGGTGGTCATCGGCGACGGTCACGACCTGGTGCGACCGGACTGGTGGTCCGGCCCGCGGGTGTTCAGCGGCCGGGTGCTCGGCACCGTCGGCCTGCAGCCGCCGCTCATGCCGGCCGACTGCGTGGTGCCGTTCCGGGTGACGGCCGTCTGACGGCGGGTGGTCGGGGCTCCCGGCCTGGAGGCCCGTCCCGCGTCCGGCGGCCCGTCGCGGTCCGTCATCGGGTGCGTCCAGCCCGTTAGGCTTCCGGTCATGCCGCACTCCGGACACGCGACCCCGGTCTGGGCCCTCAAGCTCGCCGTCGTCACCGCCCTGGTGGGCGTCTCCGGCGGCATCGCCGGCATCGCGGTCTGGCTCGCGCTCCAGCTCATCCAGTTCGTCGCCTTCGGGTACGGGTTCGGCGGGCACCTCGAGGCCGCCGACGCACCGTCCGGCCTGAACCGGTTCCTCGCGCTCACCGCTGCCGGCGTCCTGACCGGGTTCGCCTGGTGGGCGCTCCGTCGGTGGGGGCGCTCGATCGTCTCGGTCACCGCGGCCGTCGACGGCAAGCGGATGCCGGCCCTGGCGACGCTCGCGAACGCCGGCATCCAGATCCTGGCCGTGGGGCTCGGCGCGTCCATCGGCAAAGAGGTGGCGCCGCGCGAGGTCGGGGCCTGGCTCGCCCAGCTCGTCACCCGTCGTGCGGGGCTGACCGCACGCGAGACGAAGATCCTCGTCGCCTGCGGTGCCGCGGCCGGCCTCGCCGCCGTGTACGACGTGCCCCTCGGTGGCGCGCTGTTCGCGGTCGAGGTCCTGCTCGGGGAGATCAGCTTCGCGACCGCCCTGCCCGCCTTCGCCACGAGTGCCGTCGCCGCCATCACCGCCCGGCTCGTGATCCCGGACGAGGTGCTGTACCACGTGCCCGCGATGCACCTCTCGCCGTCGCTGCTCGTCTGGGCGGTCGTCGTCGGGCCCGTACTGGGGCTCGCCGGGGTCGGGTTCGTCAAGCTGACCAACCGGCTGCAGGGCATCGCCCCGAAGGGCTGGCACCTGCTCGTCGTGCTGCCGGTGGTCTTCGCGATGGTCGGGCTCATCGCGATCCCGTTCCCGGAGATCCTCGGCAACGGTCGGGCGCTCGGCCTCGTCGCGATGAACACCACGCTCGACGACGCCTCGTTCGCCGGCCTCTCGCCGATCGTGCTCCTGCTGCTGCTCGGTGTCCTGCGGACCGTGACCACCTCGGCCACCATCGGGGCCGGTGCGGTCGGTGGCACGCTGACCCCGTCGATCGCGATCGGTTCGGCGATCGGCGGTGGCCTGGGCGGTGCCTGGCTGCTGCTGTGGCCGGCCGACGGTCCGAGTCTGGCGGCCTTCGCGTTCGTCGGTGCGGCGGCCTTCCTCGCCACCACCATGCGGGCGCCGTTCACCGCCCTCGTGCTCGTCGTCGAGTTCACCCAGCAGGGCACCGACATCCTCGTGCCCTCGTTGCTCGCGGTGTCCGGGGCGGTCGCCGTCGGGTACGTGCTCGCCCGTCGTCGCAGCGCGCAGATGGTGTGAAGACCCCGAGCGTTCCGGTACGGACGGCTGCCCGGTGGCCTACTGTCGGCGCCAGGACGGAGCGACGGGCTCCGCACCGAGACGAGGAGCAGCCGATGGCGGGGTTCGACGACATCACGAAGAAGGCCCAGGAGTTCCTGAAGGACGGCAAGGTCCAGGACGCCCTGAAGAGCGAGAAGGCCGAGGGCGTCAGCGACAAGGTGCTCGGCGGCGTGGCCGACGCGGTCAAGAAGGCCACGGGCGGCAAGTACGACGACAAGATCGACGGTGCCCGCGACGCAGCGGACAAGAAGATCGGCAACGAGTAGCGGACGACGTGCAACGGCCCAGGACCCGGCGTGGTCCTGGGCCGTCGCCGTGCCGACTGGACGTGGTCGGGAACAACGGACACCATGGACGGGTTGCTCCGGACAGCAGCACCAGGAGGACGAGACGTGACAGTCGTGGCGCCGAACCAGCCGCTCACCGAGACCGAGGTCGAGGCGATCAAGCGGGACTTCCCGATCCTCGCGCAGGACGTGAACGGGCAGCCGTTGGCGTACCTGGACTCCGGGGCGACGGCTGAACGCCCGCGCCAGGTCCTCGACGCCGAGCGCCGGTTCCTCGAGCACGACAACGCCGCCGTCCACCGCGGGGCCCACACGCTCGCGGCGCTCAGCACCGACGCCTACGAGGACGCCCGCGCCACCGTCGCCGGCTTCATCGGCGCCGCCGCCCCGACCGAGGTGGTGTGGACCGCGAACGCCACCGATGCCCTCAACCTCGTCGCCTACGGCATGGCCAACGCCAGCCGTGGCCGCGGCGGTGCCGACGCCGAGCGCTTCCGCCTGGGCGCCGGTGACGAGATCCTCGTGACCGAGGCCGAACACCACGCCAACCTCGTGCCGTGGCAGGAACTCGCCGCGCTGACCGGTGCCACCCTGCGCTGGATCCCGGTCGCCGACGATGGCACCTGGACCGCCGACGACGCCGCGGCCCTGATCACCGACCGCACGAAGGTCGTCGCGTTCTCGCACGTCTCGAACGTCACCGGGATGATCGCCCCCGTCGAGCAGGTCGTCGGTCTCGCCCACGCCCGCGGCGCCCTCGTCGTGCTCGACGCCTGCCAGTCCGCACCGCACCGTCCCCTCGACGTGCAGCAGCTCGGGGTCGACTTCGCCGCGTTCTCCGGGCACAAGATGCTCGGCCCGAACGGCATCGGCGTGCTCTGGGGCCGTGCCGAGCTGCTCGACGCCCTGCCGCCGTTCCGCACCGGCGGCTCGATGATCACCACCGTGACGATGGAGGGCTCCGAGTTCATGCCGGCGCCCGAGCGGTTCGAGGCCGGCACACAGCCCGTCTCGCAGGCGGTCGCCCTCGCCGAGGCCGTCCGCTACCTGCAGGGCATCGGCATGGAACGCGTCCGTGCTCACGAGGAGCACCTCGCCCGCCGGATGCTCGACGGTCTGGCAGCAGTGCCCGGCATCCGCGTGGTCGGCCCACCCGCCGGCGTCCCGCGCTCCGGCCTGGTCGCGTTCGACGTCGACGGTGTGCACGCCCACGACGTCTCGCAGTACCTCGACGCGCAGGGCATCGCCGTGCGTTCCGGCCACCACTGCGCCCAGCCCCTGCACCGCCGCCTCGGCCTCGTCGCGACGAGCCGGGCGAGCACCTACGTCTACACGACCGAGCACGACGTCGACCGGTTCCTCGCAGCCGTCGCCGAGGTCCGCGACTACTTCGGAGCGACCGCGTGAACGCCCTCGACAGTCTGTACCAGCAGGTCATCCTCGACCACGCGAAGGCGCGTCACGGCGATGGTGTGATGCCCGACGCGGATGCCTCGCACTTCGAGCGGAACCCCACGTGCGGCGACGAGATCACGGTCAGCCTGCGGCTCGAGCCGGGCACCGACCGCATCGCCGGGCTCGCCTGGCAGGGCGACGGCTGCTCGATCTCGATGGCCTCGGCGTCCGTCCTCACCGACATGGCGGTCGGTCGCACCGTGCCCGAGTTCCTCGCACTGACCGAGGAGTTCCGCACCATGATGCGCTCGCGCGGCGTCGGTGAGCCCGACGAGGACGTCCTCGAGGACCTCGTCGCCTTCCACGGCGTCTCGAAGTTCGTCATGCGCGTCAAGTGCGGGATGCTCGCCTGGGTCGCGGCGGAAGCCGCCGCGCGCGAGGCGACCGCGTCCCGCTGACCCGGGTGCGGCTCGCGATCGCGAGCACCGGACAGTCGGGAGGCCCGTTGCGGGCCCGCCCCGCGCCTCCCGTCCGCAGCACGGTCAGGGGCAGACGTCCTGCGTTGCCGCCTTCGTGTCGTTGATGACGATCGTCGTCACGATGTCCTCAGCGCCGGAAGCGCCACCCGTGGTGTCGAAGTGCAGCCAGTGGCCATCCGCGGTCGGTGCCACGTACTCGCGGTAACCGCCGATCGGTGGCTCCCACGTGTCGATCGTCTTCTCGAGCCCGGGGTACGCCGCGCGCACGTCGTCTGCGGTGGAACCGAGCGCGATGCCCGTGGACGTCAGCACGGGCGACGAGAACGCTCCTGGGTCGGTTGCCTGTCCCGCAACGGAGATGTAGCGCACACCGGGCCCGGAGTCGTCGGACGTGACGAGGATCCGGTACCCGGACCCGCTGGGGGTGGACAGGTCGGCGGACTGCCACTCCCAGAACGTCGGGCAGCCGCTCGACGGCTGACGCGAGAACCCGGCAGCCGGCAGCACCGTGCTGGCGTCCGTGGCACCGAGCTGGACGGGGCCGAAGGACGCGTCGCCGAAGACCCAGCTCGCGGGGCCGCTCGGGCTGGACGACGGCCGGACGCTCGTCGGCGTCGGGGTCGGGGTCGATTTCGGGGTCGTCGTCGGCGTGGCGGCCGTCGCACTCGTCTGCGTGGCGGTCGGCGCGCTCGGCCTGGACGCTGTCGCGCAGCCAGCCGCTCCGATGAGGAGCGTGGCGATGCCGACGGTGAGGATGGTGGTGCGGAGCGTGGTCATGATTCTCCCTTCACCTTGCAGTGTCGTCGTCCGGGCGATCCTGACGGACGTCGGCGCGGACTGATGGCGGTCACGAGCCCGAGCACGAGGATGGACCACGTGATCGTCGAGACAGCGCGTCCCGGCGCGGCCGGATCCGACGCGATCGTGCGGGACTACCTGACGGAGGTCGCGTCGCGGTGGTACGGGCGGGCGGCGACGTCGGCCGAGGTCGACCGGGCGCTCGACGATGAACCGTACGACGACCTGCAGGGACACTCCGGGGTGTTCCTCGTCGCCGCCGACGGGGGAGCGGTGGTCGGTTGCGCCGGCGTGCGCTTCGTGGGTGCCGTCGGTGAGCTGACGAAGGTGTTCACGCTGCCGGAGCACCGCGGCCGAGGCGTCGGTTCGGCGCTCCTGCGCCACGTCGAGGACGTCTGCCGGGGACGCGGGATCACGTCGCTGCGGCTGGACACGCGGGCCGAGCTCGCCGAGGCCTGTGCGCTCTACGAACGGCTCGGCTTCGTCCGGGTGGCGCCGTTCAACGACGACCCGTACTCCGACCGCTGGTACGCGAAGGCGCTCGCTCCGGGGTAGCGATCAGGCGATGACGCCGATCTCGCGGAGCGCGTCGCCGACGGTGATGCGCTCGCCGCGTTCCTGCGCCCGTGCCCAGCGGGACTTCGCGAGCGCGACGGCGTCGTCGTCGAGACCGAGGAGTTCGTAGAGGCCGTCCAGCTCTCGGGGAACGAGGTCGGCGAGCGGCACGGGGAACTTCCGTTCGGGGCTCGCGTAGCCCTGCTGGGCGAGCTGTTCGAGCATCTCCGGGTCGGTCTCTCGCTGTTCCATGAGCAGGACGACGGTTCGTGACCTCGTCCCCATGAGGAAGGCGGAACGCACGTTCTCGTCCGGATCGGTCGCCAGTGTGATCTCGACGGCGAGGGGGAGGTCCTCTTCGCACGCGAGCTCCCAGCGCTGCGAGGTGTCCCCGTGGATCGCCGTGAGCATGTCCGGGTGGACGCCGAGGCCGCGCTCGCCGCGCTCCGGTCGCAGCGAGGTCGGGCGGGAGCCGTCCCCGGCGCGGGCCGTGGGGAAGCCGACACCCGTGTACGCGGTGTGGGCGATCGGCAGGAACTGGAGCGCCTGGTGCAGCGCGGTCGCGGCGTCCTGCACGGCCGGAGCGGTCACGTCACCGTCGGCGGCCGCGATGGCGGTGGCGTAGTCGGACAGCGCGGTGTGCTGCTGGTCGATCGCCAGTGCGAACATCTCCTTGCCCCTGGCGGTGTCGCCGAGGAGCCGCGGGTCCAGGTGCAGCGTCACGGCGCTCGGGTCCTGCAGGTGCCCCCGCGGCGTGCCACCGCCCGACATCGTGATCTGGAAAGCCTCGTCGTCTTGCTCGTGGGCATCGGTCACGTCGCTGAGGCTACCGGCTCAGGGGAGGGTGACGACGAGCTTCCGGGCGGAGACACCCGCGCGGAGCTCGGCGAGGGCGTCCGGGATCGCGGCGAGTCCCGATCCGACGACGGATGCGGTCGGGGTGGCGCGGTACCTCCCGGTGCGGAGCGCCTCGGGCAGGAAGTCACGGTAGATCGCGGGGCCGACCTCGGACTCCGTCGGGCGGCCGCCCCAGATCGCGGTGATGATGACCCCGTGTCGGCGCTCGAGGCGTGCACGGATCGTCGTCACCGGCGTTGGGTACGCCGATGCGAGTCGGCCGGAGCCGGTGGCTTCCCGGACGATCGGGAGCGTGCGGGTCAGCGAGCCCTGCCCGAAGGCGAGGGTGCCGGCGAGGTCCCGGTCGGCGAGTGCCTCGAGGATGCGGCGGGCGGCACCGTCGTCGCGGTAGTCGAACACGGCTTCGGCCCCGAGGTCCTGCACGAACGCGTGGTTCTTCGGCGAAGCGGTACCGATCACGGCGTACCCGGCGGCGCGGGCGAGCTGGACGGCGTTGGCGCCGACGCTCGTGGACGCACCCCACACCAGGACGACGCCGTCGCGGTCGATCGCATCGGCCGTGGGGAGCGGCAGCGCGAGCTGGTCCGGTTCGAAGAGCCCGGCGGCGGCGGTCGAGACGGCGAGCGGCAGGACCGCTGCCTGCTCGGCGGGCAGGGCATCCGGAACCGGGGTCGTCACACGGTCGAGCAGCAGGACCAGGTGTTGGAAGGCCCCTTCGGCAGCGCTGTTCCGGTGCTGCTCCTGTCCCGCGGCGTGCCCGACGACCCGGTCGCCGACACGGAACCGCTCGACGCCGGGACCGATCGCGACCACGGTGCCGGCGACGTCCGAACCGAGGACCGCGGGGAACCGCAGCTTCGGGTACACCAGGTGCCGGAAGAGCCCGCCGACGGCGTCGACCGGGTTGACGGCGACGGCCTCGGCGCGGACGACGAGTTCGCCGGGGCCGGGCTGGGGGACCGTGGCGGGCCCGACGGCGAACCGCCCGGTCGACGTGGTCCAGAGTGCTGCGCTGCCCGATGACGACATGGTGTCCCGATCTCTTGCTCGAAGTGGGTCATGACACGACGTGTCATCACCCAGTCAATCATGACACGACGTGTCATCACCAGTACTCTTGCCCCATGCGTTGGTCTCCGGATGCCCGAGGGCGACTCGAGCGAGCGGCGTTCGAGCTCTTCGCCGAGCAGGGCTACCAGGCGACGACCGTGCCGCAGATCACCGCACGGGCCGGCCTGACGACCCGCACCTTCTTCCGGTACTTCGCCGACAAGCGCGAGGTGATCTTCGCCGGCGACGAGATCCCCGATCTCGCCCGGGCCGCCATCGGGGGTGCGCCGGCCGGGATCGACCCGCTCGACATCGTGGTGCGCGGCCTCCGTACCGTCGCCGACGAGCGGTTCGAGGGGCGGCACGGTGAGGTCGGGTCGGTGCGGCGGCTGGTGCTGTCCGAGTCCTCACTGCGGGAGCGCGACGCCCGGAAGCGTGCCGACCTGACGGACGCGGTGCGCGAGGCCTTCGTCGACCGCGGGCTCGATCCGTCCGAGGCAGCGGTGATCGCCGAGACGACCGTGATGCTGTTCCACCTGGCCCTCGAGTCGTGGCTCACCGGACCAGCCGAGCGCCGGATGGCCGACGTCGTCGACGAGCAGCTCAGTGCACTCCGTGGGGTGCTCGATCGGCGGCCCGCAGCGTCATGAACACGTCGACGCCGTCGTCGGTGTCGAGCACGAAGCCGTGGCGTTCGTAGAGTCGGCGGGCAGGGCTGCCCACCAGCACGTTGAGCCGCGTCGGACCGTCGTGGGGCTCGTCGAGGACGGCGCGCAGCACCGTCGACCCGACTCCACGGCCCTGGACGTCGGGTGCGAGGTAGAAGTGCTCGACCCAGCGGACGTCGTCCTCGACCCGCACGGTGACCGACCCGACGTCGCGGCCGTCGACCACGACGATGCGGGTCAGCTGCGCCCGGAACGCGTCGCGGAGGCGCTGGCGGACGCGCGTCTCGTCGAACACCCCGAGCCGTGTCAGGTCGTCGCGCAGCACCACTGCCCGGAGCTTGACGAGCCACTCGAGGTCCTCGGTGGTGCTGTCCCGCAGTGCGACGTCCATCCCCTCAGCCTACGAACCCCGCGAGCGCTCAGGCCGCACTGCGGAGCGAAGCGACCATGCTCCGCAGGATCCGGCGGGCCTCGGTCTGCTGGTCGTCGGTCAGATCGGCGAGCATCCGCTGTTCGACGCCGCGGATCGCCGCGCTCGCCCGCGCCAGGCTCCGACGCCCGCTGTCGGTGAGCTCCGTGGGGAGTGCCTTGCCGACCGACGGCTCGGTGGCGCGGGTGACGAAGCCGTCCCGCTCCAGGGCCTGCAGCAACACGTTCATCGACTGCCGGGTGACGAAGGTGCCCCGCGCGAGTTCGGAGTTCGACAGGCCGGGGCGCTGTGCGAGCAGTTCGAGGCAGGAGTAGTGCGTCACCGTCATGCCGAGTGGGCGCAGTACGGCCTCCATCGACGCGCGGAGAGCGCTCGCGGTCTCCTTGAGCAGGTAGCCGATCGACGTCTCGAGGTGGATGCCGGTGTCGTCTTGACGCATGTCAGTAGTCTGACATAGCTTGTCCTGTGTCAGAAGACTGACACAACCCCGAGGAGCACCACATGCCCGTCACCGGCCCCGACTTCATCTCCCTGCAGACCCGCGACCTCGACACCTCGCAGGCGTTCTACGAGCGGTACCTCGGCCTCGTCCGCTCCGAGGCCGGCCCGCCGCACGCCGTCGTGTTCGAGACCACGCCGATCGCCTTCGCCCTGCGCGACCTGGTGCCCGGCACGGACCTCGACGCGGTGGCGCAGCCCGGCATCGGCGCCGCGATCTGGCTGCACGCGACGGACGTGCAGGCGATCCACGACGCGCTCGTCGCCGACGGGCACCGGATCGTCTCGGCGCCGATCGACGGTCCGTTCGGTCGGACGTTCACGTTCGCCGACCCCGACGGCTACCACGTCACGCTCCACGACCGCGCCTGAGCCCTGGAGCCGGCCCCGCGTCCGACGTGGGCGGCGGGGCGGGCGCGGGTCGCGCCTCCAGGCCGGTGCCGGAGCCGACCGTCACGCTTCGTCACGATCCGTGACGGTCCGAGGTGTCCGACGTAGCGTCTCGACCCGTGACCACCAGCAGCGAACACCGGCAGATCTGCTTCAACGCGTTCGACATGAACTGCGTCGCGCACCAGTCCTCCGGACTGTGGCGGCACCCCCGCGACCGGTCGCGGGACTACCGCGACCTGACCTACTGGACGGACCTGGCGAAGACGCTCGAGCGCGGGGCGTTCGACGGCATCTTCATCGCCGACGTCCTGGGCACCTACGACGTGTACGGCGGCTCGAACGAGGCCGCGCTCCGCACCGGGTCGCAGGTGCCGGTGAACGACCCGATCCTGCTCGTGTCGGCGATGGCGTCGGTGACCGAGCACCTGGGCTTCGGCATCACGGCCGGCACCGCGTACGAGCACCCGTACCCGTTCGCCCGACGCATGTCGACGCTCGACCACCTGACCAAGGGCCGGGTCGGCTGGAACGTCGTCACCGGGTACCTGCCGAGTGCCGCACGGAACATGGGCCAGACCGACCAGCTGTCGCACGACGACCGGTACGACGTGGCGGACGAGTACCTCGAGGTCCTCTACAAGCTGTGGGAGGGCTCGTGGGAGGACGACGCCGTCGTCGCCGACCGCGAAGCCGGCGTCTTCACGGACCCGGCGAAGGTGCACCCGATCGATCACCACGGCACGCACTTCGACGTGCCCGGCATCCACCTGTCGGAGCCGTCCGTGCAGCGCACACCCGTCATCTACCAGGCGGGCGCGTCACCGCGCGGCATCCGCTTCGCCGCGGAGAACGCGGAAGCGGTCTTCGTGGGCGCACCGACGCTCGAGCAGCTCGCGTCGACCGTCGCGAAGGTCCGGGACGCCCTGGAGGTCGCTGGTCGCGACCGGTACGCCGCCCGCGTCTACACGCTGCTCACCGTGATCACGGACGCCACCGACGAACTGGCCCAGGCGAAGTACGAGGACTACCTGTCGTACGCGTCGGAGCTCGGTGCGCTGGTGCTCAACTCCGGCTGGATGGGCGTCGACCTGTCGCAGTGGGACCCGGACCAGCCCCTCGGTGACGTCGAGTCGAACGCGATCCAGTCGGCGGCGGCGAACATCGCGGCGGCGACGGGGGAGGACGGATCGAAGTGGACGATCCGCGACCTGGCGCGGCAGACGGCGATCGGTGGACTCGGCCCGGTGGCGGTCGGCGGGGGAGCGACCATCGCCGACCGGCTGCAGGAGATCCAGGAGCTCACCGACGTCGACGGCTTCAACCTGGCGTACGCGGTGACCCCGGGCACGTGGGAGGACGTCATCGAGTTCGTGATCCCGGAGCTCCGTGCCCGTGGGGCCTACCCGGAGGAGTACGGGTCGGGGTCGCTCCGCCAGAAGCTGCACGGCCGCGGTGACCGGCTGCCCGACGAGCACCGTGGAGCGTCGTTCAGGATCGGGAGCCGGGCGGTCGTAGGCTGATCGGGTGATCGAGTCGTCCGTGGTCGTGCGTCCTGCGACCCCGGACGAGACCGACACCTGCATCGACCTGTGGGCCGCGGCCGTGGCTGCCCGCGACGGTGCCGCCGAGGACCCGGCGGTGCGGGAGCGCGCGCGGCAGAAGTTCGCGGCGGAGCACGTCGCCTGGTTGGTGGCTCCCGGCCCGGACGGTGCGGTCGACGGCTTCGTCCTCGTGACGGCACCCGGCACCGGGCGGTCGACGGACCCGTCGGACGCCGCCTACCTGTCGTTGCTCGCGGTGCGCCCCGGGGTGCAGGCCCGCGGGGTCGGACGGTCGCTGCTGTCCGAGGCGGTGCACGACGCCCGGGCTGCCGGACACCCCCGCGTGGTGCTGCACGTGCTCGGCGACAACGACCGGGCGGTGCGGCTGTACGAGGCGGGCGGCTTCGTGGCGACGGGCGACGAGTTCGCGCACGCGCTGAGCGGGGTCACCACCCGCGTGTACGTCGCGGGCTGAGCGGGCCGAGGCAGGCTCCGCGGGCCGACGCTGGCTCCGCGGGCCGACGCGGGCCGACGCTGGCTCCGCGGGCTGACGCGGGCTGACGCGGGCTACGCGTCCCGACCGCGCACCGGCGTCCACGTCGGGTAGGTCGCCGAGCGCCCGTCGCCCGACGACGTGCGGGTGATCCGACGCTGTACCCACGGCAGGACGTACTCGCGGTAGTAGCGGAGTTCCTCGCCCAGGCGGGCCCGGGCGGCACCGGCGTCCGCGGGCTCGACCGGCGCGGGGCCGTCGAGGACCGCGTGCAGCGCCAGATCCGCGACGCGCTGGTGCCCGGTGGCGTTCATGTGCAGCCGGTCGTCCGACCAGAACTCCGCGCGGCCGAGGTGCGGGTCGCGCGAGACGTCGACGAACGGCAGACCACGGCGTCGGGCGAGCGTGCCGAGTGCTTCGGCCCAGGCGTCACCGCGGCGGTTGATCAGGGAGCCGAGGGGCAGGCGGGCGCTCGGGTCGGCCGGGCTGAGGAGCGCCAGGCGGGCCCCGGTGGCCTCGACGCGGTCGGCTGCGGCCTCCACGAGCCCGATCAGTGCGTCCACGTCGAAGCGCGGGCGCAGCAGGTCGTTGCCGCCGGCGCAGAAGGTGATCAGGGTCGGCGCCGGGTCGAGCGCGAGCGCAGCCCCGAGCTGGCCGTCGAGAACCCCGGCGAGCAGTCGTCCGCGGACGGCGAGGTTCGCGTACGAGACGTGGGCGTCCGAGGCTCCCGCCATCGCGCTCGCGAGCCGTCCGGTCCAACCGGGGAACGGAGCGGGTCCGGCGTCGCCGATGCCCTCCGAGAAGCTGTCGCCGATCGCGACGTAGCGGATGGTGTCCTGCATGCGCCCATCATCGTGCACATGCCTGTGCAGGTTCCCGGCACGGCTGCCGTACCGGGAACCCGCATCAGCGAACCCTCACAGCACCGCCTTCGGCACCCGGTGCAGGGTGACCGCGCCGACGGCGGCGAAGGGGTGCAACGGGTCCGGGGCGGTGGAGCCGGTCGGCCCGCCGAGCTTCGAGTCACCGACCGCGCTGAGCACCGCGTAGGCGTCCTCGGCGGTCCAGCCGTGCTCGTCGACCAGGAACGCGAAGGCGTCCTCGTACCCGCGCCGGACGCTCTCCTGCACGGGGTCGCCGAGGCCGACGAACAGCCAGTCGTCGGCGGTCTCGATGCGGGGTGCGCGGAGCACCGGGCCGCCCTTGACCAGGTCGACGGAGACGATCGCGGTGCCCTGGGCCTCGATGGCGACGAACGATGACTCGCCCTCGGCCATGAGTGCGTGGATGTCGCCGATCGACAGCAGTGCACC
Source organism: Curtobacterium sp. UNCCL17 (assembly GCF_000686685.1). Classification (NCBI taxonomy): domain Bacteria; kingdom Bacillati; phylum Actinomycetota; class Actinomycetes; order Micrococcales; family Microbacteriaceae; genus Curtobacterium; species Curtobacterium sp. UNCCL17. The sequence continues at coordinate 436,083 of NZ_KK366001.1, forward strand.
GGGGACCCGGACGGGCAGGGACACGGTCGAGCCGGGGCGGGCCTCGGTGACGTCCATGTTGCCGCCCTCCGGGTAGGCCGGCATGATCGTCGAGTTCTCGCCCTCGGCCGGGGCCGTCCCGATGCACCCGATCATCGGCCGGACGGGGAACCGGTGCCGGTCGGACACCTGCACCGAGCCGTCCGAGATCGGGCAGCGGCGGGCGAAGACCCGGTCGCCCATCACGTGCTGCAGGGCCCCGGAACCGGGGAGGGACACCGACCAGCCGTGCGTGGTCAGCTCGATGGCGTGGATGGTCACCACGAGGGTGTCGCCGGGTTCCGCCCCCTCGACGAACACCGGGCCGGTCACCGGGTTGATCGGTGCCTGCAGCTGCGCCATGTCGTGGTGCTGGTCGAGTTCGGCGTAGACGGCGTCGGTGGTCTCGAAGCCGATGGTCTCGCCGGTGCCGGGGCGGACCCGCAGCACGGGCTCCCGGTCGGCCGAGAACCCGGGGCGGCCGAGGGTGTTCGGCAGGAAGTGGTCCGGGGTCATCGTGCGTCCTCCGTCGTCGGTTCTGCTTCGGAGCCGACCTCGGTGGAACGGCCGGTGCGTCGGTAGTACAGGAACACGGCCGCGCCGACGATCAGCCAGATGATCCCGCCGACCTTCGCCTCGACCGCGGCGTTGAGCAGGACGTACCCGATGATCAGGAACCCGATCAGCGGCACGACCAGGTGCAGCAGCCAGTTGCGCGACTTCCCCTTGACGACGTGGTGCACGAAGACGGACACGTGCAGGAGCATGAAGCCGAACAGTGCGCCGAAGTTCACCAGCGACGAGATCGTGTCGATCTGCCCGACGAAGAACAGCACCAGGATCGCGGAGAGCACCGAGACGACGATGATCGCGTTCTGCGGCACCTGGCGCCCGTTGAGCTTGTGCAGGAACGCGGGCAGCTGACGGTCGCGGCTCATCGAGAAGAGCAGACGGCTCGTCGCGGCCTGTGCGGCCATGGCGTTCGCGATGCCGACGGCGAGCACGTTGACGGCGAAGAACGCGGTGGCCCAGCCGCTCGACGAGGCCTGCTCGACGATGGTGAAGAAGGCGTTGCCGGCCTCGCTGTCCGAGAACGAGTCCCGCCCAGCGGCCAGGGCGGACGCGAGCCAGGTCTGCAGGATGAACAGGAACGCCACGATGACGAGCGCCAGGATCATCGCCGTGCCCGCTCCGCCACGACGGCCGGTGGACTCCTCGGACAGCGTCGAGATGCCGTCGAAGCCCAGGAAGCTCAGCACCGCGATCGACAGGGCCGAGGCGATGAGCGGCGCCGACACCTTGGCGGGGTCCCAGATCTGCTCGGTACCGAACGACGCGTCGGGGATCGTGCCACCGGTCAGCGCGACGATCGCGATGACGACGAAGATCGCGACGAAGACGAGCTCGATGAGCAGGAAGATGCGGTTCGCGAGCTTGAGCGAGGACACCCCGGCCAGGTTGATGACGGTGTTGATCGCGACGAACACGAGCGCCCACAGCCAGCGGGGCGTGCCCGGGAAGATGCCGACCATGCTCTCGGCGGCGAACACGTAGAGCAGCGTCGGGACGAGCAGGTAGTCGAGCAGGATCGCCCAGCCGGCGAAGAACCCGGCGGTGGGGTGGATGCCGCGGCCGACGTACGAGAACACGCTGCCGGCGAGGGGGATCGACTTCGCCATCTGCGCGTAGGCCAGGGCGGTGAAGATCATCGCGACGAGGCCGACGAGGTACACCAGCGGCACCATGCCGCTGGAGGCGTTGTAGACGGTCCCGAAGATCGCCCACGGGGCGATCGGGACCATGAAGACCAGGCCGTAGATGAGCAGGTCGGTGGTGGAGACGGAGCGCTTGAGCTCCTGCTTGTAGCCGTAGGCCTCGAGCTGCTGCTGTGCGGAGAGCTCACTGTGCTGCTGCGACATGTCGGGTTCCGTTTCGGGTGGAGGGACGGGTGCAGGGGGGGCGGTGCTGGGGAAGGGGAGCGGGTGGTGTCGTCGGGAAGGCGGGTGCGGCCGTTGTGGGTGGGGACTTCCTTCTCGGGAGGCGCGGGGCGGGCCCGTCCCGCGCCTCCCGAGAAGGTGGTGGCCTGGTCAGGCGTCGTCGTGCGCGGTCAGGAAGGTCGCGACGACCCGGCGGAACTCCGCCGGCTGCTCCAGGTGCGAGCAGTGGCTCGCGCCGGGGAAGACGTGCTGCCGGACGTCGGCGATCCGCTCGACGAACGGGGCCCACGTGGCGGGGGTGGCCTCGTCGTGCTCGCCGGCGACGACGAGCGTCGGCACGGCGATGCGGTCGAGCCGGTCGACGATGGTCCAGTCGCGCATCGTGCCGATGACGTGGAACTCGTTCGGGCCGTTCATCGTGTGGTAGACCGTCGGCTCCCGCTCCATCTGCTCTTCGGAGGCGACGAAGTCCGGATGGCTCGGGACCACGCGGCAGACGTGCCGCTCGTAGAAGACCTGCGTCGCCGCCAGGTACTCGGGGTCGTCGACGGTGCCGGCCGTCTCGTGCCGGGTCAGGGCATCCTGCACGTCGGCGGGCAGCTGCGCGCGGAGCTCGGCGGCGCCGTCGACCCAGAGCTGCATCGACGCGGGGGAGTTGCAGATCGCCAGCGAGCGGAGGCCAGCGGGCTGCCGCACCGCGATCTCGGCGCCGAGCATGCCGCCCCACGACTGCCCGAGGACGTGGTGGTCGCCGAGCCCGAGGTGCTCGACCAGGGCGGCGTACTCGTCGACGAACAGCTGCGGCTGCCAGGTGTCGACCGGAGCGTCCGGGCGGTGGCTGCTCCGGCCGCAACCGAACTGGTCGTGGTGGACGACGCTCCGGCCGGTCTCGTCGGCCAGGGCCGCGAGGTTCCGGAGGTAGTCGTGGGCCATGCCGGGCCCGCCGTGCAGGACGACGAGGGGCAGCGCGCCGGCGATCGGGGTGTCGGGCGTGGTGACCCGGTACCAGGTCTCGCCGTCGCGGAACGGCATCGTGGATTCGGTGATGCTGGACATGGGGGTCAGCATGGAGCGGAAAAAGGTCCCACGCAATACCTTTTCTGCTGCCTTAACGTGGTCGTAACACCGCGAAGGGGGTCCGTGTGTCCGATCGTGCGACCGAGACGCGCGTCGACGAGGTCGAGGACCGCCTCGTGACCGCCGTCGCCGTGGGCGAGTACCTGCCCGGCGCGAACCTGCCGCCGGAACGCGAACTGGCCGGCCTGCTCGGCGTCGCCCGGGTCACCGTGCGGGGCGCGATCGCCCGGCTCGTCGAACGGGGGCTGCTCGAGACCCGTCGAGGCCGGGGCGGTGGCACGTTCGTCCGCACCGAGTGGCCGGACAGCTCATCGGACGCCGTCGGGCGGGTGCTGCTCGCCCGGTGGGAGGCGATCCAGGACACCGCCGACGCCATCGCGCTGCTGCACGGGGCGCTCGCGACGGCCGCCGCGGAACGGGTGACCCCGGAGGACGCCGCCCTGATCCGTGCACGGCTCGAGGTGTTCCGCGACGCCACCTCGGGTCTCGAGAAGCAGCAGGCCGACGCCGTGCTGCACCGGACGATCATCGACGCCGCGCGGAACGACGCCCTGCGGACGGCGCTCGCCGGGTTGGAGGCGCAGATCTCCATCGCCGCTCCGGCGCACCTGTGGGGCACGGCCGAGGGCATGGCGGAGATGGAGACCCGCGCGCTCCGCGAGCACGAGTCGCTGGTGGACGCCGTTTGTTCCGGGCGGGCGCCCGAGGCGGGCGTGATCGCCCGGCAGCACGTCGGGATCGACGTCGAACTGCTCGAACGGGCCGTGCGGCGGACGGGGCAGGTGCCCCGGCACTGAGGCTCGGTCGGTCGGTCGGTCGGTGTGGTGGTCGGTTGGCTGGTTCTTCGGTCGGTCGGTCGGTCGTCAGTGCACGGCGGGTGCCGGCACCGGGTAGACGTCGTCCGGCATCGGCCACGGTGCCCACTTCGGCCGCGGCGCGTACACCAGGTACGGCTGCGGCGTCGGGTAACTGACGAGCTCGAGCGTCGACCCCCACGGCGTGCGGGTGTACACGAACCGGTTGCCGGCCCCCGCCTCGTCACCACGCAGGTCGCGCGGGTCGGAGTTCCGGGTACCGCCGGCCGCCTCGACCCGGGCGAGCGTCTCGTCCAGGTCGTCGGCGTACATCGCCAGGTGCTGCCACCCCAGGTCGGACGGGTGTGCGGCGTTCCGCTGCTCGGGCCCCAGGTACTCGAACAGCTCGAGCCCCGGCCCCTCCGGCAGCGCGAGCATCCGCATGGCCCCCTGCGCCATGGTGCTCGGGATGCCGAGGTAGCCGTGCGCCTCGGAACTGCTGTTCGGCGTCTCGTCACGACGTCGCATGTCGTACAGGACGACGGCGTCGAACGCCGCCTCGAAGAACTGCGTGGCTGCGTCGATGTCCGGCACCGTGACGCCCACGTGGTCGATCCTGATTCCCCTGCTCATGGTCGATTCGTACCACCGGCGGTCACCGCCCCTCGGGTCGGGGCGGCGTCCGTGCGGGGTCGGTGCCCATCGATGCGGCAAGCCGCAGCGCGGCTCCGGGCGCGGTCGGCGCCGGTCTCGGCGGCCGTTCCGGAACGGTCGTTCCAGGACGGGGTCCGGGACACACGACCGTTACACGAGGGAAACGGCGGGGGCGAAGTCGCTCCGTAGCTTCGTGCTCAAGCACGCACCGCCCCGCTTCCCACTCCCTCGGAGGACGCCATGGCTACCGACATCGCGACACCAGTCGCCGCGCCCCACGCCCCCACCACGACCGCCGCTCCCGCCCCAGCGGGTGCCGGTGTCGTCAAGCCCGGGTACGACCCGGCGCTCACGAACGAGGACCTCGCCCCGCTGCGCGAGCAGCGCTGGACGAGCTACAACTTCTTCGCGTTCTGGATGTCCGACGTGCACTCGGTCGGCGGCTACGTCACCGCCGGGTCGCTCTTCGCCCTCGGCATCGCGAGCTGGCAGGTGCTCATCGCCCTGGTGGTCGGCATCCTCATCGTGCAGGTCTTCGCCAACCTGGTCGCCAAGCCGTCGCAGCGCACCGGTGTGCCGTACCCGGTGATCAACCGCGCGGTGTTCGGGGTGCTCGGCGCGAACGTCCCCGCCATCATCCGCGGCCTCATCGCGATGGCCTGGTACGGCGTGCAGACCTTCCTCGCCGCCCAGTCGCTGAACATCATCTTCCTCAAGTTCATCCCGGCGTCCGCGGGGCTGCTCGACCACTCGTTCCTCGGGCTGTCGGCCCTGGGGTGGATCTCGTACGCGATCCTCTGGGTGGCGCAGGGCGCGCTGTTCTGGATGGGCATGGAGGCCATCAAGCGGTTCATCGACTGGGCCGGACCGGCGGTCTACGTGGTGATGATCGCGCTCGCGGTCTACCTGGTCAGCCAGGCGGGCATCGGCAACATCTCGTTCACCCTGTCGGTCGGCGAGCCGCTGTCCTTCGGGGCATCGATCCCGGTGATGCTGTCGGCGGTCGCCCTGGTGGTCAGCTACTTCTCGGGCCCGATGCTGAACTTCGGGGACTTCTCGCGCTACGGCCGGTCGTTCCGTGCGGTCAAGCGCGGCAACTTCTGGGGGCTGCCGATCAACTTCCTGTTCTTCTCGGTCCTGACGGTGCTCTGTGCCAGTGCGACGGTGCCGGTGTTCGGCAAGCTCATCACCGACCCGATCGAGACCGTGCAGGCCATCGGTGCCCCGTTCGCGATCCTGCTCGGCGGCCTGACGTTCGTCACGGCGACCGTCGGCATCAACATCGTGGCGAACTTCATCAGCCCCGCGTTCGACTTCTCGAACGTGGCACCCCGGAAGATCTCGTGGCGGGCCGGTGGCATGATCGCCGCGGTCGGCTCGGTGCTCCTCACCCCGTGGAACTGGTACGGCAACGACCAGGCGATCCTGTACACGCTCGGGGTGCTCGGTGCGCTGATCGGCCCGCTGTTCGGCATCCTCATCGCGGGCTACTACATCGTCGGCAAGCAGCGCATCGCGATCGACGACATGTACTCCACGAGCCGCACCGCCCGGTACTGGTACCGCGGCGGGTTCAACCCGAACGCCATCTGGACCCTCGTGGTCACCGGCGCGGTCTCGGTCGCGAGCGCGGTCCTGCCCCCGGCACTCGGCGTGCTGCCGTGGCTGGCGAGCTACAGCTGGTTCATCGGGTGCGGCCTGGGCCTCGTCGTCTTCTGGGCGCTCGAGCGTGCCCGGCCGAGCATGCCCGTGCTCGACGCGGACGACCCGACGGTCGACGACGGCGCGGCCGTCGGTCGCGCCTGACCGCCGGCGTCGCGGCCCGTCCTCCACAGGGCGGGTCGCGGCGCTCGGTCGTCCACAGATCCGAGACACGGCCGGGAGGCCCGCCCCGCCCCCGCCACGATGGTCACCACCCGGCGTCACCCGTTCCACGGCTCCACTCGCTCCACCGGAAGGACCCCGATGCGCATCCGCGTCGTCAACCCCAACACCACCGCGTCGATGACGCGGGCGATCGGCGTCGCCGCCCGTGCGGTCGCCGCTCCCGGCACGCTGATCGAACCGGTCGAGCCCACGATGGGGCCGGCCTCGATCGAGAGCCACTACGAAGAGGCCCTGGCCGTGCCCGGGTTGCTCGAGCAGATCGCCCGCGGCGAGCAGGACGGGGTGGACGCCTTCGTCGTCGCCTGCTTCGGGGACCCGGGGCTCGACGCCGCGCGGGAGCTCGCGACGGTGCCGGTGATCGGGATCGCCGAGGCCGGGTTCCACGCCGCCGCGATGCTCGGCCGCCGGTTCGGTGTCGTCACCACCCTGGCGCGGACGACCGGCCGCGCCCACGAGCTCGCCCAGCGCTACGGCTTCGCCCCGCTCGTCACGGAGATCCGGGCGTGCGAGGTCCCGGTGCTCGAGCTCGACGACCCCGAGTCCGGTGCCCGTGCGCTCGTGATCGAGGAGTGCCGAGCGGTCATCGACGGGGGAGCCGACGCCGTCGTGCTCGGGTGCGCGGGCATGGCCGACTTCTGCGCCGAGGTCTCGCTGGCGATCGGGGCACCGGTCGTCGACGGTGTCGCGGCGGCCACGGTCCTGGCGGAGTCGCTCGTCCGGCTCGGGTTGTCCACGGGCAAGCGCGGCGAGTACGCCTTGCCGCCGGTGAAGGCGATGTCGGGGCTGCTGGCGGGCTTCGAACGCCACCCGGCTGCGATCGCGACGGCCGGGGCGGGCGCATGACGGGCCTTGCGGCGGGTGACACGGCAGACCTGGTCGTCCGCGCGCAGCGAGCCTGGGCCGACGGCGCCTTCCGCCCGGCCGCGGTCGTCGTCCACGACGGCCGCATCACCGGCGTCCTGCCCGTCGACGCGGTCGTCGACGCCGTGCAGGACCACACCGTGCCGGACGGGCAGGTGCTGCTCCCCGGACTCGTCGACACCCACGTGCACGTCAACGAGCCCGGCCGCACCGAGTGGGAGGGCTTCGCGTCCGCGACCCGGGCAGCTGCGATGGGCGGGGTCACCACGATCGTGGACATGCCGCTCAACTCGATCCCCGCGACGACCACGGTCGAGGCGCTCACCGTCAAGCGTGCGAGTGCCGAGGGCCGGGTGGCGGTCGACGTCGGGTTCTGGGGTGGCGCGGTCCCCGCGAGTCTCGGGTCGCTCGACGCCCTGCACGACGCCGGCGTCTTCGGGTTCAAGTGCTTCACGGCGCCGAGCGGTGTCGACGAGTTCCCGCACCTCGACCCCGGGCAGCTCCGAGCCGCGATCGCCGAGGTCGCCCGGATCGACGCCCTGCTGATCGTGCACGCCGAAGACCCGGAGCACCTCGTGCCGCACCGGGCGCTCGGTGGCCGGTACGCCGACTTCCTGGCCACCCGGCCCGTCGCCGCCGAACGGTCCGCGATCGCGCGGGTCATCGACGGCGCGCGGGCGACCGGTGCGCGGGTGCACGTGCTGCACCTGTCCGACGCGGGTGCGCTGCCGATGCTCCGTGCCGCGAAGGACGACGGCGTCCGGATCACGGTCGAGACCTGTCCGCACTACCTGTCGTTCGAGGCGGGCACGATCCCGGACGGCGCGACCGCCTACAAGTGCTGCCCACCGATCCGCGACGACGCCAACCGCGACGCGCTGTGGGCGGGCGTGCTCGACGGCACGATCGACCTCGTCGTGTCGGACCACTCGCCCTCCACCGCCGACCTGAAGACCGACGACTGGGGTCTGGCCTGGGGCGGGGTCGCCGGCCTGCAGGTCGGGTTCCGGGCGGTGTGGACCGAGGCCCAGCGTCGCAGGATCCCGCTCGAGGCGCTGCTGCCGCTGTTCACGACCGGTCCGGCCGCCCTGGTCGGGCTGCGCGACCGCGGGGTGATCGCTCCCGGTGCCCTGGCGCACTTCGCCGTGTTCGACCCGTCCGCCGAGTCCGTCGTCGACGTCGCCGGGCTCGAGCACCGCAACCCGGTGTCCGCGTTCGACGGGCTCCGCGTGCGCGGCAGCGTCACCCAGACCTGGCTCCGCGGCCGTCGCATCGCCACGGCGGACGGCGGCGTGGTCGGCGTCGAGGGGCAGCTGGCCGGACGGCCCGTGCTCGCGGCGGAAACACCCCTGTAACGATCGTTCCGGTATCGTCGGATCAGGAACGGAAGGAACCAGCATGCTCCCAGTGAACCCACCCGCCCGTCTCCTCATGGGGCCCGGTCCGATCGACGCCGACCCGCGCGTGCTCCGTGCGCTGTCGACGCCGCTCGTCGGCCAGTACGACCCGTGGATGACCTCGACGATGAACGAGACGCAGGCGCTCTACCGCCGCGTGTTCGGCACCCGCAACGACGCGACGCTGCTCGTGGACGGCACCTCCCGTGCGGGGATCGAAGCGGTGCTCGTGTCGCTGCTCGCCCCGGGTGACCGCGTGCTCGTGCCGGTGTTCGGCCGGTTCGGGCACCTGCTCGCCGAGATCGCCGGCCGTGCGGGTGCCGAGGTCCACACCATCGAGACCGACTGGGGCCAGGTCTTCACGCCGTCCGCCATCGAGTCGGCGATCGCCCGCGTCCGTCCGAAGGTGCTGGCGGTCGTGCAGGGCGACACCTCGACCACGATGAACCAGCCGCTCGACGAACTCGGGGCGATCTGCGAGCGGTACGGCGTGCTGCTCTACACCGACGCCACCGCGACGGTCGGCGGCAACCCGCTCGAGGTCGACGCCTGGGGGATCGACGCCGTGAGTGCCGGGCTGCAGAAGTGCCTCGGCGGCCCGTCCGGCAGCGCACCCGTCACGCTGTCGCCGGGGGCCGTGGCCGTGCTCGACGAGCGACGGAGTGTCGAGGCCGGCATCCGCGAACCCGGTGACGACGTCGCCGACGAACCGATCCGCTCGAACTACCTCGACCTCGCGATGATCCTCGACTACTGGGGCCCCCGCCGCCTGAACCACCACACCGAGGCCGCTTCGATGCTCTACGCCGCCCACGAGTGCGCCCGCATCCTGCTCGAGGAAGGCCGCGACGCCGTCGTCGCCCGCCACGAGACCGCCGGGCGGGCGATGCTCGCCGGGGTGCAGGCCCTCGGACTCCGGGTCTTCGGCGACGTCGCCCACAAGATGCACAACGTCGTCGCCGTCGAGATCCCCTCCGACGTCGTCGGCGACCAGGTCCGCGGCGCGATGCTCGACGACCACGGGATCGAGATCGGCACCTCGTTCGGGCCGCTGCACGGACGGGTCTGGCGCATCGGCACCATGGGCTACAACGCCCGCAAGGACACCGTCGTCACGACCCTGGCCGCGCTCGAGCACACCCTGCGCCGGGCCGGGCACGCGGTCCCGCACGGCGGCGGTGTCGATGCCGCACTCGACGTCTTCCGTGACGACACCGCCGCGGTCGCTCCCGCCGGGGCCGAGGTGCTCGCGTGAGCGCCGTGCCCGTCCTGAACGCCACCGCCGTGGGCACCGCCGACGCCGAACTCGTCGCCCGCTGGTGCGACGAGCTCGCCGCCCTCAGCGCCGAACCGGGCCGCATCACCCGCGTCTACCTGTCACCCGAGCACGCCCGGGCGAACGCCCTCGTCGCGGGCTGGATGCAGGACGCCGGACTGTCCACCTGGCAGGACGCCGCCGGCAACCTGCACGGCCGGGCCGCGGGCGCGACGCCCGACGCGCCCGTGCTGCTGCTCGGCTCGCACCTGGACACCGTGGTGGACGCCGGCCGGTACGACGGCGTCGTCGGGGTGCTCATGGCCATCCGCACCGCCGCCCGGCTCACCGCCGACGGTCCGCTGCCCGTCGCGCTCGAGGTCATCGCGTTCTCCGACGAAGAGGGCACGCGCTTCGGCAAGGCCCTGCTCGGTTCGTCCGCGGTGGCCGGCGTCTGGGACGACGCCTGGTGGGACCTGGCCGACGGTGACGGCGTCACGCTCCGGCAGGCCTTCACCGACTTCGGCCTCGACCCGGAGCGCGTCGGCGACGCCGCGGTCGACCCGGCCTCGGTGATCGGCTACCTGGAAGCGCACATCGAGCAGGGGCCGCACCTCGAGCAGGCCGGGCAGGCCCTCGGGGTCGTCACGAGCATCGCGAGTGCCCGCCGGTTCTCGGTCGAGGCCGTGGGAGAGGCCCGGCACGCCGGTGGCACCCCCTACGAGCGCCGGCACGACGCCCTGCTCGCGGCCGCCGAGGCCGCGCTCGCGGTGGAACGCATCTGCCGGGCCTCGCACCAGGTCGGCACCGTCGGCACGATGACCGTCGAACCCGGAGCCGTCAACGTCGTCCCCGGGCTCGCACGGTTCTCCGTCGACCTGCGCGGCGAGTTCGACGACGAGCGCGACGAGGTCTGGGACGAACTCACCAAGGCCTTCACGCTCATCGGAGAACGGCGCGGGGTGAGCGTCACCCCGACCGAGGTGCACCGTGCGCCCGCGGTGTTCTGCGCGCCCCGGCTGATGGACGCCGTCCGCGCCGGGATCGCGTCGACGGGCGAGAGCGCGCCCACGGAGCTGTTCTCACGAGCCGGCCACGACGCGATGTCACTCGGGCTCGTGACCGACGTGGCGATGCTGTTCCTCCGGAACCCCGACGGCATCAGCCACCACCCGGACGAGTTCGTGTCGACGCCGGACATCGCCCTCGGCCTCGACGCCCTGGCCGTCGCCGTCGACCGGGTGGCCCGCGCATGAGCACCGCCGGCCCCGACGTCCGCGCCCGGATCGACTCCGTGTGGGAACAGCTCTCGCCCGCCGAACGACGCGTCGCCGCCATGGTCCGCCACGACCCCGAACTCCTGCTCGTCGGCACCTCCGCCGAACTCGCGGCCGAGTCTGGTACCTCGAAGGCCACGGTCTCGCGACTCGTCCGGTCGCTGGGGTTCCAGGACGCCGCCGAGGTCCGGCAGAACCTGATGTCCGCACGGGGCTCGGGCCTGCCGTGGGTCGCCGAGGACGCCGCCCACGTCGACCAGCGCGCGGTCGAGGCGCGCAACCTCGACGCGGCCTTCGCGTCCCTGGGCCGAGCGGACCGCCCGCGGCTCGCCCGTCGGATCGTCCGTGCCCGCCGCGTGCTCGTCCTCGGTGAGCGCGGCGCCTACCCGATCGCGCTGCAACTGCGGTCCCAGCTGGCGCAGGTGCGGTCCGACGTCCGGGTCGGTCCATCGCCCGGGCAGCGGCTCGGGGAAGAGGTCGCCGATCTCGACCGGCACGACCTCGTGGTCCTGGTGACCGTGCGTCGGCACACCGCCGGGGTCGAGCGGATCGTCCGGCACTGCGTCGACTCCGGGGCCGACGTCATCGTCCTCGGCGACCCGACGGCCGCGGTCATCGCCGCCCCCGCGGCCACCGCGATCCTGTGCCCGGTCGACTCGCCGTCGGCGTTCGACTCGATGGCCGCGCTGTTCGCCGTCGTCGCCGCGATCACGAACGACGTCTACGACGCCTCGGGCCCCGGTGGCCGGGTGCGGGTCGACGCCGTCGCCGCTGCCTACGACGCGCTGGGGGAGCTCGCTGCGCCCTGATCGCCGTCGGATCCGGCGCGCTGCTCGGCACGCAGTTCGGCGGCGAGCGAGGCGTTGCGGTCGGCGATGAGCCGCGGCATGTACCGGGCCAGCGCGAGCACCTCGGCCAGGCGGCCCAGCGGGCCGAGCGGCGCGCGGAACGTGATGGTGTCGACCATGCGCGTGCCGCCGGCCGACGGCTCGAAGCGGTGCTCGTGGTGGAACCGGGCGAACGGCCCACGCACCTGTTCGTCGACGAACCGGTGGGGCGCCTCCAGGTCGGTGATCTCGCTCGTCATCCGCCAGACGATCCCGAAGTGCCGCGCACGCCAGGTGACGGTCTCGCCCAGGCCGATCGTGCCCGTCGTCGTGCCGGCGACGGCGCGTTCGTCGGTCGCGGCCATCGATCGCTCGTGCGCGCCGATGTCGAGCGACAGCGCAAAGGCGCGCTCCGGCGGAACCGGCAGGTCCGTCACGACCCGGAACGAGACGGTCACGACGCCGGCCAGACCGTCGCGGCGGACCGATCGTCGTCGTGCAGCGCGGCGGCGAGCAACTGGTCGTGCCGGCTGCCGCGGTGCAGAACACTCGACCGGGTACGTCCTTCGAACCGCAGACCGAGCCGTTGGGCGACCGCGGCCGACGCGGTGTTCGTGGCGATCGCGCGCCACTGGACCCGGAGGAGACCGAGTCCCTCGGGCACTCCGGCGAAGGCCCAGTGCAGCACGCGCTCGGCGGCCTCGGTCATGATGCCGGAGCCGCGACCGTCCGGGTGCATGGCGTAGCCGATCTCGGCGGCCCCGTCGGCGAGGGCGAACAGGCCGACCGTGCCGAGCAGCCGGAGGTCGTCCGCGCGCCGGATCCCGAACTCGTACCGGCTGTCCGCCGCCCAGCCGGCCGCGACGACGTCCGTGATCCAGTACCGTGCCTCAGCATGCCCGTACGGCACCGGCACCGGGGTGTACGCGATCACGTCCGGGTCGTTGGCGTAGGCCACCACGTCGTCGGCGTCGCCGAGCTCCGGGGCCGAGAGCACCAGTCGATCGGTGCGGAGGGTGACGGGCTGCACGGTTCGAGCCTAGCCACGACGGCGCGGGCGGTAGCGTCGGGGGATGACGTTCGACGCGCTCCCGTTCCCGGTCATCGACGGCCACAACGACCTGCCGTGGGAGCGTCGTGACAGCCACGACTCCGGTGTCGAGGGCATCGACACCGAGACCGACTCGCTGCACACCGACATCCCGAAGCTCCGTGCCGGCGGCGTCGTCGGGCAGTTCTGGTCGGTGTTCGTGCCCGCGGACGACCCGGACCCCGTGACGACGACACTCCAGCAGGTCGACCTCGCACACCGGATCATCGAGCGCTACCCCGACGACCTCGCGCTCGCCCGCACCGCCGCCGAGGTCCGTGCCGCCGTCGACTCCGGCCGGATCGCGTCGCTGCTCGGCGCCGAGGGCGGGCACTCGATCGGTGACGACCTCGCGGTCCTGCGGACCCTCGCGCGGCTCGGCGTCCGCTACATGACGCTCACCCACAACGACGACACCCCCTGGGCCGACTCCGCGACCGGTGAGCGGGCGCACGGCGGCCTGACCGACCGCGGGCGCCAGATCGTCGCCGAGATGGAGCGGATCGGCATGCTCGTCGACCTGTCCCACACCGCACCGGCCACCATGCGGGACACCCTCGACGTGGCGACCCGGCCCGTCGTGTTCAGCCACTCGTCGACCGTCGCGATCGACGACCACCCGCGGAACGTGCCCGACGACGTGCTCGCCCGGTTGGCCGACAACGGCGGCGTGGTGATGATCACGTTCGTGCCGAAGTTCGTGTCGCGAGCATGGGCGGACTGGGAGGAGTCGGGCATGTCCGGCGAGCCACCCCTGGTCACGGTGTCGGACGTCGCCGACCACGTCGAGCACGCCCGTGACGTCGCCGGTGTGGCGCACCTGGGCCTCGGCGGGGACTACGACGGCACCCCGGTGCTGCCGCCGGACCTGCGGGACGTGTCGCGGTACCCGGTGCTCGCGGCGGAGCTCGTCCGGCGCGGCTGGGGCGAGTCGGACCTGCGTGCGCTGGCCGGCGGCAACGTGCTGCGGGTGCTCGAGGCGACCGACGAGCGGTTCGCCCGGACGGCGTTCGTGCGCTGACGCGGTGGGGCGCGGAGGCGTGGCCCGAGGAAGCGGCAATTGGTCCACAGCGTGTGGACCGATTGCTGGGCGCGCACGCGCCGTCGCGGACAGGACCGCCTGGGGTCCGGTCGCTAGGATCGGGCGCACACCGCGCCTCCAAGAAGAGCGATGCGCGACCTGAGCTGCGAAGGACGGACCGGATGAGCGGCACCATCTACGAGAACATCTCCCAGGCATTCGGCAACACCCCCCTCGTCAAGCTGAACCGGCTGCCGAAGGCGGGCGGGGCCGAGGTGCTCGCGAAGCTCGAGTTCTACAACCCGGGCGCCAGCGTGAAGGACCGTCTGGGCGTCGCGATCATCGACGCGGCCGAGGCCTCCGGTGCGCTGCAGGCCGGCGGCACCATCGTCGAGGGCTCGTCCGGCAACACCGGCATCGCCCTCGCCCTGGTCGGCGCTGCTCGCGGGTACCGGGTCGTCATCACGATGCCCGAGACGATGAGCGTCGAACGCCGTGCGGTGATCCGTGCGTACGGGGCCGAGATCGTCCTGACCCCCGGGCCCGAGGGTATGAAGGGTGCGGTCGCCAAGGCCGAGTCGATCGTCGCGGAGACCCCCGGTGCGATCCTCGCCCACCAGTTCGAGACGGCTGCGAACGCCGAGATCCACCGGAAGACCACGGCGGAGGAGATCCTCCGTGACACCGAGGAGCACGTCGACGTGTTCGTCGCCGGTGTCGGCACCGGCGGCACGATCACCGGTGTCGGGCAGGTGCTCAAGGAGCGCGTGCCCGGCGTGCAGATCGTCGCCGTGGAGCCGAAGGACTCGCCCCTGCTCACCGAGGGCAAGGCCGGTCCGCACAAGATCCAGGGCATCGGCGCGAACTTCGTGCCCGAGGTCCTCGACCAGAGCGTCATCGACGAGGTGTTCGACGTCGAGCTCGACGACGCGCTCCGGGTGGCCCGTGCCCTGGCGACGCAGGAGGGCATCCTGTCGGGCATCTCGTCCGGCGCGATCATCCACGCGGCGCTCGAGATCGCCGCACGCCCCGAGAACGCCGGCAAGCGGATCGTCGCCATCGTGTGCGACACCGGAGAGCGCTACCTGTCGACGGTGCTCTTCGAGGGGCTCACTGCGTGAGTCGTCCTCTTCGACGAGGCGTGCTGCGGACCATCCGGGAGGACCTGTCCGCAGCACGCCGCGGTGACCCCGCCGCCCGGGGCGACCTGGAGAACGCGATCGTCTACTCCGGGTTGCACGCCATCTGGACGTACCGGGTGACCCATCGTCTCTGGAACGCACAGGGGCTGCCCGGGTCCCGGTTCGCGGCCCGGCTGCTCGGGCAGGTCGCACGGTCGGTCACCGGCATCGAGATCCACCCCGGCGCGCGCATCGGCCGCCGGTTCTTCATCGACCACGGCATGGGTGTCGTCATCGGCGAGACCGCGGTCATCGGCGACGACGTGCTCGTGTTCCACGGTGTCACCCTGGGCGGACGCGGGGGCGACCACGGCCCGGGGGCCCGTCGGCACCCGGTGGTGGGGGACCGCGTGGTGCTCGGCGCCGGGTCGTCGCTGATCGGGGCGATCACGATCGGTCCGGACTCCGTCGTCGGCGCCAACACCGTGGTGACGAAGGACGTCCCGGCGGGGTCGGTCGTCACCGGGGTCGCCGGGACTCCGCGTCCCCGGTCCGGGCACGAGGGCGTCCCGACGCTCTGACCGCGCCGGGCGCACGCCGGCCGCGTCGCGCCACGGCCCGGGCGCACGCCGGGCCCGCAAGACACCGGTGTTCGCGCATCGCACCGCGGTGTGCGGGTGTTCAGCACGCGAACACCGGTGTCGTGCCGGTGTCACCGAGCGCGAGCGAGCGTCAGCTCTTCTCGCAGGCGATGCCGTCCTTGTCGCGGTCGAGCTTGGCGTTCGCCTTGTACAGGGCGTCGTCCTTCTTGACCGTGCCCTTGAGCGCACGGGTGGTGGTCTTGCCGCCGGAGGCGACCTTGTTGCTCGTGACGGACTTCTTGGCGATGCCACCGGAGTACACCTTCTGCACCGCGGTGCAGTTGGCGTAGGACTTCGGTGCCGCCTGCGCGGTCGAGGTCCCGCCGACGACGACGGTGGTCGCGAGGACGGCGGTGGCGGCGGCGATGCCGAGGGTACGGATGATGCGCACGGGTTCCCCCTGGAACTGGTGGTGATCGCGCGAGCGACCGCCGCGTCGGGTACGCGGCGTGGTGATCCTACGACGTGATTGAGGCTCACGACCCGCCCCCGAACGGGGTGCCCTGTCGGCGGCCTGCGGCATCCTGGTCAGATGGACGGCGAGCAGCTGCACGAGATCGCGAGCAGCACGGCCCTGGGGCTGCCGGCGGCACTCGAAACCCAGCCGTTCGGCGAGGGCTCGGTGGTCTACAAGGTCGTCGGCAAGATGTTCGTGATGGTGACCGAGGTCCGTGGGACCCCGATCGTGAACCTCAAGTGCGCGCCGCCGCACGGGGCGGCGCTGGTGCGCGACCACGACGAGATCACGCCGGGGTGGCACATGAACAAGCGGCACTGGATCACGTTGGCACCGGGCGACGGCATCGACGAGACCCTGGTCGAGGACCTCGTGGCGAACGCCTACGATCTGGTGGTCGCCGGGCTGCCCGTGGCGAAGCGTCCGATCGACCCCTCGCGCGGCGCGCTACCGGCCTGAGTCCGGCTCGACGGGCTCGTCGGGATCAGACTCGCGCGGCGACCTTCGACAGGTCCTGGACGACCTTCGGCGCCAGGCGCTCGCCCGATTCGAGCACGGCCCGCGCACGATCGGGTGCCAGGTCGCCGAAGATCTCGCCGATGGTCACCCCGTGTTCCGGCCGGTACGTCACCTCGATGGGGTCACCCGCGGCGACCGAACCGGACTTGACCACGCGGAAGTACGCCCCCGGCCGCCCCTCGTCGGCGAACCGCTTCACCCACTTGTCGACCCCCATGCGCCGGGCGAAGGTGCCGCAGGGCGTGCGGGGGACCGTCACCTCGAGCACGAGGGTGTCGCCGATCCGCCAGCGTTCCCCGGTCACGGCCCCGGTCACGTCGATGCCGCTGGTGCGGAGGTTCTCGCCGAACAGGCCGGGCGGGACCTCGCGCTCGAGCAGGTCGGCGAAGTACGCGGCGTCCTCGTCGGCGTAGGCGTACACGGCCTGGTCCACACCGCCGTGGTACTTGCGGTTCGCCTGCACGTCGGCGCGCAGGCCGAGCGGCCGGACCCGGACGCTCCCGGTGACCGGGCGCTTGTCGATGGCGGTGACGCCGATGATGCCGGAATCCGGCAGCAGGCGGTCGACGCGGCAGACGGCGGTGACGAGCGACATGGTGCCAACTCTGGCGCACACACGCCGCCGCACCAAGCAGGGCCGCGCACGGCCCGGCGGATCGGGATGAATGACCCAAGCGGTCGAGCGAGCACCGGTCCTACGGTGAAGGGGCTTCGGTCTCCCGCCGATCGGGAGGCAGCGGCCAGTCCGCGTCACATGTGGAGCAGGAACTCACGGAGGTTCACGATGGCGTTCGTCACCACGAGCGATGGTGCAGAGATCTTCTACAAGGACTGGGGGCCGCGCGAGGCGCAGCCGATCGTCTTCCACCACGGATGGCCCCTGTCGTCGGACGACTGGGACGCGCAGATGCTGTTCTTCCTGGGCAAGGGCTACCGCGTGGTCGCGCACGACCGCCGTGGGCACGGGCGTTCGTCGCAGATCGGCACCGGTCACGACATGGACCACTACGCGAGCGACACGGATGCGCTCGTGCAGCACCTCGACCTGCGGAACGCGGTCCACATCGGGCACTCCACCGGTGGTGGCCAGGTCGCGCGGTACGTCGCCCAGTACGGCGAGCCCCAGGGCCGGGTCGCCAAGGCCGTCCTGGTGTCGTCGGTGCCGCCGATCATGCTGCAGAGCGACACCAACCCCGAGGGCACGCCGATCTCGGTGCTGGACGGGTTCCGGAGCGCACTCGCCGCGAACCGCGCCGAGTTCTTCCAGGCCGTCGCCGAGGGACCGTTCTACGGGTTCAACCGTCCCGGCGTGGAGGTCTCGGCCCCGGTCGTCGCGAACTGGTGGCGGCAGGGGATGACGGGCAGCGCCCTGGCCCACTACGAGGGCATCAAGGCGTTCTCCGAGACGGACCAGACC
This sequence comes from Curtobacterium sp. UNCCL17, assembly GCF_000686685.1. NCBI lineage: Bacteria > Bacillati > Actinomycetota > Actinomycetes > Micrococcales > Microbacteriaceae > Curtobacterium > Curtobacterium sp. UNCCL17. The sequence goes on from NZ_KK366001.1 coordinate 454,333, forward strand.
GAGGACCTCAAGGCGATCTCCGTCCCGGTCCTCGTCACGCAGGGCGATGACGACCAGGTCGTGCCGTACAAGGCGGCCTCGCTCAAGCAGGCCGAGCTGCTCAGCAACGCCACGCTCAAGATCTACGAGGGGTACCCGCACGGGATGCTGACGACCCACGCGGACGTCATCAACCCCGACCTGCTCGCCTTCATCCAGCAGTAGGACGAGCCGACAAACACGACGTCAGGGGCGCACACCGGAACCGTCCGGGTGCGCCCCTGACGTCGTGTGTGACGAAGCGGGTGCGACGCACGTCCCATCGGTGACCACACCACGAGGAGCCGACGTGACCCGCACCGCTGCAGTCCCCAGGAACGCCCCCGCACACGTGCTCGCCCTGGCACGTGTCCGCGCGCTCGCCGCCCGGCCGGCCGGACCCTTCAGGGTCGTGCCGGCACACCGCCGCACCCAGCCGTTCACCATCCACCACCAGTAGAAGGAACGCGTGCACCACCAGTCCCTCGCCGAGCTCGACGACGCGGTCCTCGCCGGCCGGTCGTCCGACGGCGACGTCCGGGCCTTCGAGGTCCTGATCCGTCGCCACACCCCGCTGCTCCGCGCCTACGCCCGTCGGACCCTCGGTTCCACCGACGAACTCGACGACGTCGTGCAGGAGACCTTCATCACCGCGTGGGACCGCCTCGACTCCCTCGAGGACCTCGCGCGCGTGAAGTCGTGGTTGATGCGCATCCTGAGCCGGAAGTGCCTCGACCGGATCCGCGCGCGGCGCGTCCACGACGACGTCACCGAGCTCGAGGTCGCCGCGCCGGCCGACGACGCGCCCGACCGGGTCGCCGAGGCGCGCTCGCGCGAGGACGCGGTCGAACGTGCGCTGGCCGAACTGCCCGAAGCCCAACGACGGTGCTGGATCATGAAGGAGGTGCTCGAGTACCGGTACGACGAGATCGCCGCCGAACTCGACCTGCCGCCCTCGACGGTCCGGGGACTGCTGTCCCGAGCGAGGAAGAACATGATCCGACTCATGGAGGGATGGCGATGACCGACCACGACGGCATCCGGCCGGACCTGCCCGACAGCCCCGAAGCACTCGACGCCCTCGAACCCGGTGACCTGGACGGCCACTCGATCGACGAACTCGCCGACTACCTCGACGCCGGCATGCAGCCGGCGGACCCGAGCATCGACGACTCGCCCGCCTGCCAGAACGCCCTGGCCGCGATCATCCGCGTCCGCCACGCGTCGCTCCGCTCGCTCGAGGCGGCCGCCCGCGACGAGGCCCCGGCCGACGAGTCCTGGATCAGCGGCGTCCTGGCGAACATCTCGATCGAGTCCCGCTCCGGTCGCGACGTCCCGCTCCGCCCCCTGTCCGAGACCGAGCGCCCCGTGATGACCGAGGGGGCCATCCGTTCCCTCATCCGCCGCACCGGTGACGAGGTCCCCGGTGTCCTCGTGGCACGCTGCCACCTCGACGGCGACGTCACCGAACTCGCGTCCCCGATCCGGGTGGTCGTCGAGATCGCGATCGCGTCCGGTCCGTCGATCCCCGCGACCGCCGAGCTGGTCCGCACCGCCGTGGCCGGCGCCCTGGCCGAGCAGACCGACCTGCTCGTCGAGGCGGTCGACGTCGTCGTCCGCGACCTGCTGCCGGACCCCGAGCCCGGCACCGACCCCGAGGGGGCCCGATGAGCACCACCGACGAGACCCTCGCCGCGATCGAGGCCGCCGTCCTCGAGGTCCCCGGCGTCACCGACCTGTACCGCTCCCGCCCGACGGTCGCGAGCGCCGTGCAGGTGGTCCGCAGCATCGCCACGAGCACCGGACCGCTCCGGATCGTCGTCGACGACGGCGCCCTGCGTGTCGTCATCGGCACCGACGGCTTCCGCCCGGCCCCCGAGGTCGCCCGCGCCGTCCACGACGTCGCCCTGGCGACCGCGGCGGCGCACGGTCTGGCGCTCAGTCGCGTCGACGTGCGCGTCGCGCGGGTGGGCTGACCGTGACCACCGATCGGACGGGAGGCCCGTGGCGGCGTCGCCACGGGCCTCCCGTCCGCCGTGGGCGCAGCTGACCCCGGCACACGCGACCCGACGCCGCCCGCGGCGCCGAAGGAGACCCTCGCAGGACCACGTGCGGAGCGCCGGCAGTCCGTAGCGTGCTCGTGAGGGAGCGGCAGCAGTTCCGCACCGATCGTCGTCGCACTGACCGGAGGAGCCATGGAGACCGACGCCGCCGTGCTCCCGTCACGTCGCGTCCGCGTGTACGGACGGCCGTTCGACGCGGACTCCTACGCCCTGCGGGACTTCCTGTCGCGCTCCGTGGTGCAGTTCGACTGGTTCCCGGTCGACGTCGACGGGGTCGGGGGCGCCGACCGGGTCGATCCGTCGCGGCTCCCGCTCGTCGTGTTCCCCGACGGCACGGAACTGGTCGCACCCACGCTGCGCGAGGTCGCCGACCGGCTCGGGTGGATCCACGCACCGCGCCGCCAGGAGTACGACCTGTCGATCTACGGCGCCGGTCCCGCCGGGCTGTCCGCGGCCGTGTACGCCGCCTCCGAAGGGCTCGACGTCGTCCTGCTCGAGCGGGACGCCGTGGGCGGGCAGGCCGGGTCGAGCAGCCTCATCGAGAACTACCTGGGGTTCCCCGAGGGGATCGCCGGAGCGGACCTCGCCGAGCGCGCCCGGGAACAGGCCGTCCGGTTCGGCGCCGAACTCCTGGTGATGCGCGAGGGTGTGCGCGGTGTCTTCCACGACGGCCGCATCCACGCCGACCTCGCCGACGGCGGCCACGTCGTCGCCCGTGCGAACATCTGCGCGACCGGTGTCGAGTGGCGTCGGCTGGGGTTGCAGCGCGAGCAGGAGATGCTCGGCTGCGGTGTCTACTACGGTGCCGGGACGAGCGAGGCGGACGGCTGCGCCGGCGAGCAGGTCTTCGTGGTCGGCGGGGCGAACTCGGCGGGCCAGGCGGCGATGAACCTGTCCCGCTCCGCGGCGCACGTCACGATGCTCGTGCGGGGCGCGTCGCTGTCGGCCACGATGTCGGAGTACCTGAGCGCCAGGATCGTGGCCGCACCGAACGTGACGGTCCGGACGGGCTGCCAGGTCTCGGCGCTGCACGGGGACAGTCGACTCGAGTCGATCGAGGTCACCGACGGCGACGGCGCCACGGTGTCGCTGCCGGCCACGCGGTTGTTCATCTGCATCGGCGGACGACCGGACACGAGCTGGGCCGAACAGACGCCGATGGTCCGTGACCGGCTCGGGTACCTGGTCACCGGCCCGGACCTCGACGCCGTCGACGGCTCGCTCGAGCACTGGCCGCTCGAGCGGCGTCCCTTCTGGCTCGAGACGAACGTGCCCGGGTCCTTCGCCGCCGGGGACGTCCGCGCCGGGTCCGTCAAACGCGTCGCCGCAGCGGTCGGCGAGGGCGCCATGGCCGTGACCTTCGTCCACCGCCACCTGGCGACGAGCGACTGACCGAGGAGCCCTGTGATGCCCGACGAACCCGACACGACACTGCCGACCGCCGCCGAGTCGATCACCTCCCTGGACCGACCGACCGCCTTCTTCAACGCCCTGATGACCGAGCACTTCGTCCTCGAGAGCGCGCGGAGCATCACGGTCAGCGAGTCGAGCAGCCGCTCCTCGCTGTACCTCACCACGCTCTCCAGCTCGCTCGTCGCCTTCGGGTTCCTCGCGCACACGCCCTTCGCGCTCGGGTTCCTCGGCGCGATCATCCCGGTGATCGTCCTGCTCGGCGCGTTCACCTACGAACGCCTCGTCGAGACCTCGCTCGAGGACGTCGCGGCACTCGCCGCGATGCAACGCATCCGTCGCTACTACGGCCGCCTGCTGCCCGAGGCCGACACGTACTTCCCGATGCCCCGCGGGCGGCACGCGGCGAACGAGCTGCTCGACATCGGCCGGGCTCCGTCGTGGTACCGGCTCCTGTTCACGATGTCGTCCGCGATCGCGGTGGTGAACTCGATCGTCGCCGGTGCCGGGGTCGCCATCCTGGTCGACCAGCTCGGCGTCGACGACCCGGGTTCGATCGTGTGGGGCGTCGGATCGGCGGTGGTGCTGGCCGTCGCACACCTGTCGTACCAGGTCCGGTCGCACACCACGATGCACGAGCTGATCGCCCGGTCGGAAGCACTGGACACCGACCGACGGCTGCCCTGACCGGCCGCGACCGGCCGCGACCGGTGTCAGCGTCGCTCGGCCAGCTGCTCCGACCAGTCGCGGGGGAGTCGGTCGGCCGGACCCGGGACCGACTGGGTCGTCGGGTGCGCCTGCGGGTCGGCGAGGCGGGGTCCGTCCACGAAGTCCTGCGTGACGAAGTCCCAGAACCACCCCTCGCCCGGCTCGAACGACTGCATGACCTCGTGCCCGGTGACCGCGAAGTGCGCGGTGGCGTGACCGTTCAGGGAGTCGTCGCAGCAGCCGACGTGTCCGCAGGCGGCGCACCGACGCAGGTGCACCCACCACGAGCCCGTCGCGTCGCACTCCACGCACCCCGCGCCGGACGGGGGGACGGACGGGGAGACCATGTTCGCGCGTGCACTCATGGTCCAACCGTGCGCCGCGCACCCACCCGGGCGCTTGAGTCAAACGGCGCTGGTACCGCGCGGTCGGAGTTCCTACGGTCGAACCGAGGACGGACGAGGAGCACGGTGCGGGAGACGACGGATGACGGGACCACGTCCCCGGCGACCCTCGCCGCATGGGCGCACCGGGCCGTCGACGATCCTCGACGCGGGCGACCGGCCGTCCACGTCCCGGTCACCGTCGCGGCCCTCGGTCGGCACGGCACCCTCGGACTCGGTGCGCTCGCCGGCGGCGACGCCGGACCCCGCGGCCTGGTCGTGTGCGAGCGCCGGTGCTTCCGGATGCTGCCGGACGGCACCGCGGCGGTCGCGGACGCGGCCGACGCGGTCGCGTTCGCCGTGGTCTCGACGTTCTCGCCCGACCTCGCGGTGACGGTCGCGTCCGTCGCTTCCGTGGCCGACCTGGAGGCCCGGATCACCACGGTCCTGCCGCCGCGCGACTTCGCGGTGGCCGTCTCGGTCGACGGCGTCTTCGACGAGGTCCGGACCGAGGACGGCGCGACCGGGACGACGGTGCACCGCGCGGTCGCGGGTCGCCTCGTCGGCTTCCGGACGCCGGGCCCGGGCGGGACCGGTGCCGACCTGCACCTCGCGTTCCTCGACGCCACCCGCACCCGCGCCGGAGTGCTCGCCGGGTTCGCGGGGTTCTCCGGACGGATCGAGCTCGGGTTCTCCACCGCGCCGCACCTGGCGGTCCGTGCGCTCGGCGCCGGGCTCGACGGCGGACCGGTGTGACCCGAGCGGTGGTCAGCCGGATCGGTGCTGCCGGAACCGTGCCGCGAGCTCCCGGCGAGAGGCGACGCCCCACTTCGCGTAGACGTGCCGGACGTGGCTCGTCACCGTGTGGGTCGAGATGAACAGGTCGGACGCGATCTGCTGCGTCGTCAGGCCGGCTGCGACCCGTTCGACGACCTGCGCCTCGCGGGCGGTGAGGCCCGAGATGCCCGAGATGCCCGGGTCGGCGGGGGTCGCTCGGACGGTGACACCGACGCTGCGCAGGTGCCCCCGCGACCGTTCGGCCTCGCGCAGGGCACCGGCACCGTCGAACAGCTCCGTCGCCTCCCGCCACACCTCGACGGCCGCGGGCACGGAGCGCCGCCGCAGGGCGCACCCGAGGTCCTTGAGCGCTGCGGCCAGCACGAGCCGGCGGTCGACCCGGCGCAGGCGCTCGACCGCGTCGCCGAGGCTCTCCACGGAGTCGTGGACGAGTCCGTGCACGTGCAGCCAGGTCCCGCCGCACAGGTCGTTGTCCGGGTTCGCCGTGGCCCTGCGTCGCGCCACACGTTCGATCCGCTCGAGTCGGTCCTGTCGGCCCCCACGGATCGCGATGCGCGCGAGGTGGACGTCGTCGGCGAAGTCGGCCGGGCTCGACATCGACGCGATCGGTTCCTCCAGGCTCCGCCACGCCACCTCGCTGCGGTCGACGGCGGCTCGGACGTCGCCGTGGGCGTCCGCTTCGAGTGCCAGCAGCCACGATCCCGAGCGCGCCGATGGGGGATCGGCGAGCAGGGCCTCGGCGAAGTGCCGCGTCCGGTCGGCCGCCCTGCGGTCCCCCTGCAGCAGCGCCGTACGGAAGAGGACGGTCCCGGCAGTGAGTGCCGCGAACCGACCGAGTTCCAGGTCCTCGGCCAGGTCGAGGACCGACTCGGCCGACGTCTTGGCGTCCTCCAGCCGGCCCTGGTCGAAGAGCACCCTCGTGCGCAGCATCATCCAGGCGGCGGTCGGGCGGGCCAGGTGGTTGCGCCGGGTCTCGATGGCGTTCGCCTCGGCGATGCGTCCGGCACGGTCGGTGTCGCCGAGTGCCCCCGCGAGGAACGCCACCCAGAGCCCCTCGGGCAACCAGGTGCTCGACGACCCCCCGGTGGCTGCGACCCGGCTCATCGCCGACGTGATCGCCTGCGTCGCGTCCGCGAACCGGCCCTCGTTGAAGGCGAGCACGGAGGCACTGGCCTCGAAGGTGGCGACGGCGACCGGGTCCGCGTCGCCGTCGACCGTCGCCCGGGCCTCCCGCAGTGCGGCGGCGAGGTCCGCGTGCCGTCCCGCCTGGGCGAGGTTCAGCGCGCGCACGGCGAGCAGACGCGACCGCACGCCGGCGCTCACGCCGGGCAGGGCCAGTGCGGTCTCGACCGTCCGCAGTGCTTCCGGCGTCGAGCCCTCGGTCTGCAGCCGCGCCAGGGTCAGGTGCAGCCGTGCGTCGTCCTCCGGAGCGAGGCGGCCCTGCAGGTCGTGGAGCAGCGCGCGGGCCTCGGCCGTCCGGCCGCTGTGCCAGAGCAGCGGCAGGACGTCGACGACGATGCCGGGCAACGCCGGGGTGCCGTGCGCGAGGTCGGCGGCGCGGAGGGCGAGCGCCCCGGCCTCGGCGGCGTCCGTGCTCGCGAGGTCGATCGCCACCGTGCGCAGGACCTCGGCGGCGCGGACGTCCCCGCGCTGCGCCACCGTGGCGATGCGCGCGGCGATCGAGACCGGTGGGACACCCTGCCGCAGGAGTTCGTCCACCGCTTGCCGGAGCAGGTCGTCGCGGACGGCCGCGGGGATCATCGACTCCGCCGCCTCGCGGAGGACGTCGTGACGGAACGACAGGTCCGTGCCGTCGTCGACGAGCACCCCCGCCTCGATCGCCTCGTGCAGCCCGGGGAGCAGTCGCTGCACCGGCTGGTCGAGCATCGCCGACAACGACCGCACCGAGAACGAGCGTCCCAGGGTCGCTCCGACCTGCACGAGCTGCTGCGTGGGCTTCGACAGGCGTCGGAGGCCCTCGCGGATCGACGCACCGAACCTCGCGGGCAGCGCGGCGCCCGGCATCGTGGCGACGCCGTCCGCGATCGCCAGCAGGCCTTCGTCGACGAGCCCGCGGACGAGTTCGGCGACGAGGATCGGGATGTGCTCCGTCCGTCGGGCAACACGCAGCACCGAGCCGTCCGGCGTCGCGCCGACCAGGTCGCTGATCATGGCGGCGGTGGCCTCCTCGTCCAGCGGGTCGAGGTCGACGATCCGTCCCGTCGCGGCGAGCTCGTCGACGGTCGCCGTCACCGGCGGGTCCTGGTGCTCGGTCCGGACCGCGACGACCCAGAGCACGGGGACGTCGGCGAGTCGGCGCGACAGCGATCGGAGCACCGCCAGGGACGTCGTGTCGCACCACTGCAGGTCGTCGACGACGACCACGACGCCGTCCGACGCCGCGGCTCGCTCCAGGTCGTCCTGGAGCTGCTGGAGGAGCCAGTACCGTGCCTCCGGGTCGAGCGTCACCGCGCTGAGCCGGACGCGGTCGGAGATCGGCCGGGGCCCGGCGCCGAGCGCGTCCATGATCGGTGCGAGCGGGATCAGGCGTGCGTCGCGGTCCGTGCGACCGACGGCCACGCGGAGGCCGGCCGCGGTCGCCTGGTCGACCACGTCCTCGAGCAGACGCGATTTGCCGACGCCCGCAGCGCCGCGGACGACGAGCACGTCTCCCGCGCCCCGTGACAGACCGGCCAGGGCATCGGCGGCGACGCCCCGTTCGACGCTCCGGCCGCGGATCGGCAGCCCGTTGCCGGGCACGGCGGACACCGGCGCGGAGAACTCGTCTCCGCGGGGGAGCAACTCCTCGTCCGTCAACACGGCGGCCACCAGTCCTCGTCGGTGGCTGGAGTCTACGAACGGACCGAGCGCGGGCGACGGGCCCTGCCGTTACCCCGGCGGCGGGTTCCGGTGACGCTCCCGGGCCGTCCGCCCGGGGTGTCGCGAGTGGTGGCGGGAGCATCCGGGGCCCACGGGGCGGGCGGCCGGCGAGGGTGTCCCTGACAGGGTCACGTCCGGGCGTTGCCCGTCGCGTCGCCTCCCAGTCGCAGGAGTGCATCCCGGAGTCCGGCCCGTGTCGTCACACCGAGCTTCGGGAACAGCCGGTACAGGTGCCCGCTCACGGTGCGCGGGGAGAGGTACAGCTGCCCGGCGATCTGCTTGTTGGTCAGTCCGGCCGCGGCGAGGGACGCCACACGGCGTTCCTGTTCGCTCAGGTCGACCGCCTCCAGCGCCGTCGGCAGCGGACGGGCGGCACCGGCCGCGCGCAGCTCGCGTTCTGCGCGGCCCTGCCAGTCGCCGGCCCCGAGCACCTCGAAGGCGCGCGCCGCCAGCCGGAACTGGCTCCGGGCCTCCAGTGCGTGCATCCCACGACGCAACCACTCGCCGTACGCCAGACGGACGCGGGCCACCTCGAACGGCGAGACGTCGCCGTCGACGCTGGCCAGCGCGTCCTCGAAGAGGGCGCGGGCACCAGGCGTCTCGTCGACGACCGCTCGGCAGGCGAGCAGCACCAGGGAGCGGCGCGGGGTCGGCTGGTCGGTGAACGCCCGTTCTGCCCGGGCCACCAGCGCGGCCCCGTGGTCGGCCAGGCGGAGCCGCGCAGCCGACTCCACCGCATCGAGCAGCTCGATCGGTCCGTAGCTGCTCTCGAGCCACCGCCCCGCCCCGCCCGGTCGCGTCGCCGAGCGGCTGTGGGCCTCCTCGAACCGGCCCGTCGCGACGTCGAGTGCCGAGCGGGCGTGCTCCGCTGCCCGAGCGACCAGCGGCGTGCCGTGCTGGGCCGCCCACCGTGCTGCGCGGTCGGCCTTCCACGCTGCCCGCTCCGGCTCGCCCTGCACCGACAGGACCAGGGCCTGCAGCGCCTCGGTCAGCGCGACGAAGGTCCCCGCCTGCCAGCGCTCCGCTGCTCGGTGCACGTGGTCGAACGCCGCGCCCGCCGCGTCGAGCCGCCCCGCCTGGTAGTGCGTCACGGCGGCACGGCACGAGCTGAAGTAGTCGAGGAGCCCGGCGTCGCCCGCCCCTCGGAGCGCTGCCTCCACGTGGTCCCGGCGCGGATCCGTCGAGTCGAGCAGCGTCCACGCGATGTGCAGTGCCACGGCCTTCCACGGTTGCGTGTCGGCAGCGGATCCCAGCACTTCGCGGTACAGCGCGGCACGCTCGTGCTCGGTCCGGCCGGAGCCGTCCACGCAGTCCTCGACGAGCCGCAGCACCGGGTCGAGGTCGCGGTCCGCGGTCAGCGCCAGCGCCTCGTCCCACCAGGAGTCGTGCCCGCCGAGGTAGCAGAGCACGTGCAGCGTCGCGACCAGGACGTCGTCGGCCCCCGCCCGGTCGGGCTCCCCGAGCGCGGCCAGGACGCTCCGCCTGCCGGCGTGTACATCACCGGACCGGGCCGCCCGGACGAACTCGACCGCCGCCACCAGCGACGGACCGGGTCGGGTGCCACGGCGCACGGCCCGTTCGGCCTCGGCGTCGACCAGTCCGAAGTCACCGGTGAAGGCGGCCGTGACGGCGACGGGGACGTCGGCCGACGGCAGCCGGGTGCCCGATCCGGCCCGGCCCTCGCCCACCGCGACCACCACGACCGTCCCGAGGTCCTGCGCCAGCGCGGCGAGCAGGTCGTGCAGCACGGACCTGGCGTCCTCGTCGAGCGCGTCGAAGTCCTCGACGAGGACGACGCTCGGGTCCGGCCGCGGCGTCCCGGCGTCGTGCGCCCGGACGAGCGCGAGCCACGGGGCCAGCGACGCGGCCTCGATGACGGGGTCACCGCCCACCGCGCGCCACCGGACGACCGTGTGGCCGTCCGCCCGGGCAGCGTCGGCGACGTCCGCGAGCGCCCGCGCCCGGCCGGACGCGTCCGGTCCGGTGACCACCACGAAGGGATCGGTGTCGCCGGACGGCGAGCGCAGCGATCGCCCGATGCCGTCGCCGTGCGCCGGTCGTGCGTCCGAGATGCTGATCGTCATCGTCGCTCCTGGATCGTCGGTCGTCCGCCGCCCGGGAGGCCCGTGGCGGCTGCTCCGGACGCTATCGACGACGACGCGGTCACCACATCACCCCGTGGTCGCCCGGGCATCCCCCCTGTCGGAGCGGGTCATCCGACTCAGGCGTGACGAGGGGTCGGGTGGCGATGCTCGACGGGAGACACCCCACGGCACCGAACCGCACCGTCAGGACGGCTGCGGAGGAAAGGCGGACACCATGGCCTCCGTCCACGTCGCAGCCTGATGGTCGGCACACCGGGCAGCCGCGTCCCCATCGACGCGCAGAGCGTCGACGCGCCGCTGTCCCGTTCGGCGGTGTTCCTGACCCTCGACGTCGGCCCGGACGACGACGACCTGGCCGCGGTCCGCGACGTCCTCAGCGACCTCGACGGCCTGTTGAAGACGGTCGGGTTCCGTGCCCTCGACGCGCACCTGTCCTGCGTCGTCGGGATCGGGGCGGTGGCGTGGGACCGTTTCTCGCCGCACGCCCGTCCGGACGCGCTGCAGCCCTTCCCCGCCCTGACCGGGCCGGTCCACTCCGCGCCGTCCACCGGGGGAGACCTGCTCTTCCACATCCGGGGCGAACGCACCGACGTCTGCTTCGAGTTCGAACGCCTGCTGCTCGCCGCGCTCGGGGACCACGTCACCGTGGTCGACGAGGTCAGCGGCTTCCGGTACTTCGACACCCGCGACCTGCTCGGCTTCGTGGACGGCACGGCGAACCCGGTCGCGCAGGACCTGGCAGCCTCCGCACTCGTCGGTGCGGACGACCCGGACTGGGCCGGTGGCAGCTACGTCGTCGTGCAGAAGTACCTGCACGACCTGGCGGAGTGGAACGCCCTCGGGACGGACGCGCAGGAGCGGATCATCGGCCGGTCGAAGTCGGACAACGTGGAGCGTGACAGCGCCACCGAGGTCCGGCCGTCGCACAAGTCGCTCGCGACCATCGTCGACGACGACGGGGTCGAGCACGACGTCCTCCGCGACAACATGCCCTTCGGTCGCCCCGGCAGCGGGGAGTACGGCACCTACTTCATCGGCTACAGCGGTGAGCTCTGGGTGCTCGAACGGATGCTGGAACGGATGTTCGTCGGCGATCCACCCGGGACGTACGACCGGCTGCTCGACTTCTCTCGCGCGATCACCGGAGCGACGTTCTTCGCCCCCGCACGCGATCGTCTGGTGGACCTCGCCGCGCTCGCGGCACCACCGTCGCCGTCCGTGGTGACGGCTCCCGACGCCACCGGTCCCGGTCTCGGCATCGGTTCACTCCGCAGCACGGAAGGGCACACGCCATGAACCACCTCCTCCGCGAACTCGCGCCGTTCGGTGCCGACACCTGGGCGGTGCTCGACGCCGAAGCCCGTGACCGGCTGGTCCCGGCGCTCGCCGCGCGGCGCATCGTCGACTTCGACGGACCGCGCGGCTGGCAGTGGTCCTCGGTCGACCTCGGCCGCACCGACGCCGTGACCGGCGGGGTCGCCGACGGCATCACCGCACGGCGCCGCAGGGTCCTGCCGCTCTGCGAGGTCCGTGCGACCTTCACCGTCGCGCTCGAGGAACTCGTGGACTCGTCCCGCGGCGCCACCGACGTCGACCTGGGCGACCTCGACGCGGCCGTGCTGCGGCTCGCGGCCCACGAGAACCGGGCGACGCTCCGGGGGTGGCCGGAGGGCGGCATCACCGGGGCCGGGCAGGCGTCGACCCAGCCCGCACAGTCGCACGACGGCTCACCGGGTTCGTTCCGGGCCGCGGTCACGGCTGCGGTCGCCGCGCTCCGTGACGTCGGCGTCGCCGGGCCGTACGCCCTGGCGTGCAGCCCGCGTGACTGGGCGGACATCGTCGAGACCGACGACGCCGGCACGCCCCTGCGTGAGCAGCTCGAAGGCATCACCGGCGGTCAGGTCGAGCGGGCGCCGGGCATCGACGAGTCGCTGCTGATCAGTCAGCGCGGCGGGGACTTCGTGTTCACCGTCGGCGAGGACCTGGCCCTCGGCTACCTGGGCCACGACACCGTCGACGTCACGATGTACGTCGAGGAGACCTTCGCGTTCCAGGTGAACACCCCCGAGGCGTCCGTCGTCCTCCGCCGGTCACTCTGACGAGCCGCACTGACGCCGACTCGCGCCGACGTGCGCGTCGCGCGGGTGGGCTGACCGCGACCAGACAACGCAACGGGAGGCCCGTGGCGGATCCGCCACGGGCCTCCCGTCCGTCTGCCGGTCGCCTTCGCGACCCGCGCCGATCAGTAGAAGTTGTTCGCCTGCGAGTGCCCCCACGCCGCGCACGGGGTGCCGTACGCCGAGCTGATGTACCGCAGGCCCCAGGTGATCTGGGTGGTGGCGTTGGTGCGCCAGTCCGCGGCGATCGTGGCCATCTTCGAGCCGGGGAGCGCCTGCGGGATGCCGGTCGCGCCGCCGTTCGCGTTGACGGCCTGGTAGTTCCAGCCGGACTCCTTGGTCCACAGGTTGTCCAGGCACTGGAACTGGTCGGCACCCCAGCCGTACTCCGACGACGCCAGCGAGGTCGCCGTTGCCTTCGCGCCGGCGACGGTGTTGCCGGCGGCGAGCTTCCGGGCGGCCTCCGCTGCCTCGGCGGCAGCCTTCCGCTCGGCTGCGGCCTTCGCTGCGGCCGCGGCCTTCGCGTCGACGTCCCGCTTGTCCTGCGTGGCGCTCGCCTGCGCGACGTCGGTGGCCGACGCGACCGTCGTCGAGATCCGGTTCGTCAGCGCAGCGCCGGACAGGTCCGGGTAGTCGCTCAGGGCGTCGACGCGCTGTTCGAGCGCCGAGGTGTCGACCTTGTCGTTCGCGGTCTGCATGACGGTCTGCGCCGTGGTGATCGTGGCGGCGGCCTGGGCGCGGTCCAGCGCGGTGCCGCGCAGGGCGGGCTCCGCGGTCGCCGAGGCGCTCGCGGTGCCGGTCGGCATGCCGAGGGCTTCGCCGATGACGGGCTGCGTGCCGACGGTCAGGGCGCCACCGGCGACGGCGAGGACCGCCGCGCCGCCGGCGATCAGCGTCGCGCGGTGCCGCAGGGCCCGACGCATCCGGCGGGTGGGGGTGTTCAGGGCCTCACGTCGGGTCGAGGCGGTCGTGGTAGGGAGCTCAGGGGTGTGTCGCATCGGTTCCGCAGGTCGGCGGCTCGGTGGGGGAGGGACTCCTGCTCGCGCGACCGAGGTCGTACGGGCACACCGGAGGCTGGCGGTGTCGGTGACACCGTCGGCGACGACGAGGAGTCCTCGAGCCGGTGAGGACCGGACGGTGGTGTGGGGCCCGTCCGTCCGCCGGGAGCAGCCGTGGGGTGGCCGCGGTCAGGCGGAGCCGACACCATGACCGGTCAGACTGGGCAGCGCGTCCAGGAACGCTGGCAGAACGGTCCGTCCACCGCTTGGTAACGGTTCGGTAACGGTCGTGTGGAGCCTAGAAGGTGTGAGGTTCCTGGGCGTGCTCGCCCTGGGCGACACGCTCGAGCGCGGCCAGGGCGCCGGCGATCGCCTGGACGTCCGACTCGTCGAGCTCGGCGATGAGCTCGGCGACGATCCCGGTGCGGTTCGCGCGGGCCTGCTCGACCGCCTCGATGCCCTCCGGCGTGGCCGTCACCATGAACGCCCGGCCGTCGCGCGGGTCGGCCTCGCGCTGGATGAAGCCGCGCTGCTCGAGCTCGGTCAGGATGCGGGTCATCGTGGGCTTCGTGACCACCTCGATCCGCGACAGGTCGCCGGGGCGCAGGGGCCCGTGCCGCTGGATCGATGCGAGCGCAGACACGATGCCGTACCCGAGCGAGGCCGAGTCGGTACGGGCCCGGCGGTTGATCCGACCGACCGCGGCGGCCAGGCGTGCGGCGACCTCGGTACGGTCCGTCGGGCGGGGGTTCATGTGCTGCTCCGGGTGCCTGGTTCAGGTGGTCGCCAGCGATGCTATCGGTCCGCGCGGCCCCGGGACTGGGAGCGTCACGCGCGTGCCCGGGCCACCGACCGGGAGGCCCGTGGAACGTCGACCGCCCGCCTCGCGTCGGCGAGACGGGCGGTTTCTGTACGCGGGTACAGGTGGACTCAGTGCTTCTCGCCCGGCAGCTGGTGGATCGCCTCGGTCGCGAGCTCGGCCGCGACGTTGTCGCCGGACTCGGTCGCTGCCCGGAGGCGCCGGAAGTCCTCGGTCATCCGGTCCCAGTCGACCAGCTCGTCGAGGTTCGGCAGGCGCAGCCGGAAAGCGAGGCCGTCCATCGTGTCGCGGCAGACGCGCTGCAGGTTCTCGTTGCCGCACTCGGCGACGTACAGGGCGAAGACGTCGAGCGCGTCGTGGTTGACGGCGGCGACCTCGTGGGCCTCGAGCTCGGTGATCGTCTTGTCGAGCTGCGCGAGGATCTTCTTCCGGGCAGCCGACCCCAGGCGCGGGACCGCGAGTCGGACGACGCCGCCGAACAGCACGCCGAGGGTCTGCATCGCCTGGACGACCTCGGTCGGGTCCGGCGTGGTGACGCGGGTGTACCGGTTCGGGGCCATCTCGATCAGGCCGGCGCGGGACAGCTGGCTGAGGGCCTCGCGGATCGGCGTGCGGGAGACACCGAGCCAGGAGATGAGCTCGTCGTCGTTCAGGCGTTCGCCGGGCAGGAGCGTGCCGTCCATGATCGCGTCGTGGATCTTGTGGCGGACGGTGTCACGGAGCAGCTGGTGCTCGGTCGGGGCGCTGCGGGGGACCGGCATGCGTTCTCCTTCGGGGGCGGTGGCGTCGGGGCGCCGGGCGAACGGGCACGGTCGGCATCGCACGTGCTCGCATCACCGTACCTGATATGACAACGGCGTTCCGATCGGCTCAGGGCGTGTCAGTGTGGACGTTCAGATGCCGGTCACGTGCGTGTGCGTCGTGTGCGTCGCGTGCGTCACTCCTGTTCCGAGTGCTCTCCGAGCAAGCGGAGCGTGGCCGGGTCCTCGGCGCCGTCTTACCAGCGGTCGAGCACGGCGACGAACGGCCCCGGGTCGGCTGCGATCCGGGCGAAGAGCGTCATCGACGACCGGAGCTTCACCGCGTCGATGCCCCCGAGCAGGGCGTCGGCGGAGTGGGCGGGGGCGTGGCGTGCGACGTCGGTCGCCGCGAGCAGACGGGGCCGGAGCACCGGGTGTGCCAGGTAGGCGCGGGCTTCGTCCGTCCCGGTGATCGCGTAGCGCACGGCCGTGGCGCTCCGCCCCAGGCCGGCCAGCTGCGGGAACACGAACCACATCCAGTGCGACGACTTCCGGCCCCGACGGAGTTCGTCGAGCGCGACGTCGTGGACACCCTGCTGGGCCCGGACGAAGCGGTCGAGGTCGAACGGGTCGTCGGCCTGTGCGTCGGAGCGTGCGTCGGTCACCGGACGACCCCGCCCCAGCCGTACCGGACGGTCGTGCCGTCGACCACGAGCAGGGAGTCCGGGGCCCGGTCGAACAACCCCGGCATGCCCACGGCGTCGGGCAGGTCACCCTCGAGCCGGTCGAGCGTGGCCGAACGGGTGGTGAGCACCGGGTGCTGTCGCTGCCAGAACAGGGTCTGCGCCAGGTACCGCGCATGGATGCCGGCGCGGGTGGTGAGCTCGGCGGCCAGCGGGGTGTCGACGACCTCGCCGGCGGTCACCCGGACCGAGGCCGCGTGCTTCGGCCGCGCCGCGCCAGTCGGGCGTTCCTGCCGGAGCGACCGCGCCCACCGCACCGGGTGCAGTGCGCGGGTCGGGTGCCGGACGGATCGGTGCGCCACCGCGTCACCGCGGCGACGGGAACGTGCGTGCGCGAACGTGTACGGCACGCCGAGCAGCGCGTGCGCGGCCACGATGGCGGGCACGTTCGCGGTGTCGACCGTGCGGTAGGTCACCCCGCGCCGGCCCTGGTCGTCCACCGTGAGCACCTCGATCGTGACCTCGGTCATGGTGCCGAGCCGCCCGGCAGAGGGGAACGGCGGCACCCGGGTCTCCCGGAACACGTACGCCGACAGCCCCACCCAGGCGCTGCCGTCGACCACGTCCGGACGGGTCCCGCGGGGGACGAGCCGCTGCAGCGACGCCGGGTCGTGCCGCCAGTGCGCGAACACGATGTCCTCCCAAGCGTGCTGGGTCACCGGGCGGTGCAGCAACGGCACCGCCGCGCGGGTCCACGACGGCTGGGTCACTGCTTCGGTGCGTGCCGACCGACGCGCACGCCCCACAGCACCAACGGGGCCTGCAGCGGGAGCCGCAGCACCGAGACCACCCGCATCGCCCGGCTCGAGCGGGGGTGGTCGAGCAGGTCGTTCGCCATGTTCACGTTGGCCGGGAACACCGCCGCGAACAGCGCCGCGGCGGCCCACCCCGAGGCGCGGCGGGTCGCGGGGAACGCGAGCCCGGCGGCGATGCCGAGCTCGGCCACGCCGGAGGCCAGCGTGGTCAGCCGCGGGGGCAGCGCGTCCGGCACGATCCGGTCGAAGTGGGTCGGGCGCAGGAAGTGCATGGTGCCCGCTGCACCGAGGGCCACCGCCAGGATGGTGGCCGTGCGGTTGGCACGTCGGATCCGCTCACGTCGTCGCATGCGGCCCATCGTGCCTGCCGGTCCTCGGAACCACGTCAGTGCCCGTTCACGTCAGTGCGGTCGCGACGAGGTCGAGGACCGCCGTCGCCACCTCGGCCTTCGTGCCGGAGGTCTCGCGGACCACCTCGCCGCCGGGCACCAGGACCTCGATCGCGTTCTCCTCGCGCTCGAACCCGGCCGACCAGCCGACGTGGTTCACGACGAGCAGGTCCGCGGGCTTCCGGCTGATCTTGGCGCGCCCGAGCTCGATCCGCGCGTCGCGGTCGGGTTCGGTCTCGGCGGCGAACCCGACGATGATCTGCCCCGTCCGCCGTGCCGCCACGAGGTCGGCGAGCACGTCCGGGTTCCGCACCAGCTCGAGCGTCATGCGCTCGCCCTGCGCGTCCTTCTTGAGCTTCTCGGTGAGCACCTCGGCCGGACGGTAGTCGGCGACGGCGGCGGTCATCACGACGACGTCGGCTTCGGCGGCGGCGGTGTGCACGGCCTCGGCGAGCTCGAGCGCGGACCCGACGGGCACCACGGTCGCGTCCAGCCCCGCGGTCAGCGAGCCCTCGACGTTCGCGGCGACGAGGGTCACGGACGCCCCACGACGGACGGCGTCGGCGGCGATCGCGATGCCCTGGCGGCCGCTCGAGCGGTTGCCGACGAACCGCACCGGGTCGAAGGGCTCGCGGGTACCGCCCGCGCTGACGACGACGCGGACGCCGGCCAGGTCGCCCTGTTCGCCACGGGCTCCGGTGCCCGCCCCCGTGCCGTCCGTGCCCCGTCGGCCGGCCGGTGCGGGGTGCTGGTCGAGCACGGCGAGCGCGGCGGCGACGATCTCCTCGGGCTCCGCCATCCGACCGATGCCCGCATCGTCGCCGGTGAGTGCGCCGACGACCGGTCCGACCAGGTGGACGCCGCGGTCACGCAGCGTGGCGACGTTCGCACGGGTCGCGGGGTGCTCCCACATCTGCGGGTGCATCGCGGGGGCGACCACGACGGGTGCCTCGGTCGCGAGCAGCGTCGTGCCGAGCAGGTCGCTCGCCAGGCCGTGCGCCATCCGGGCCAGCGAGTCCGCGGTGGCGGGGGCGATGACGACCAGGTCCGCCCGGCGACCGAGCGCGACGTGGCGCACCTCGGCGACGTCGTCCCACACGCTCGTGGTGACGGGGTTGCGGCTGAGGGCCTCGAGCGTCGGCAGTCCGACGAAGCGCAGGGCGCCCTCGGTCGGGACGACGTGCACGTCGTGGCCGCGCTTGACCAGGTCGCGGACGACCCCGACGGCCTTGTAGGCGGCGATGCCCCCGGTGATCCCCACGATGACGGTCAGGGCGCGCTCTGCTGCTGCGTTCACCTGGCTCACGCTACCGGGGCCACGTGCGAGGATCGACGGCATGTGCACCGTCGTCGTCCGCGTCGACCCCGGGTCCGCGTGGCCCGTCACCGTGCTCGCCCTGCGGGACGAGTCGCCCGAGCGTCCGTGGGACCCGCCCGCTGCCTGGTGGCCGGACCGCGACCCGGACCTCCGTGGTGTCCGTGACCGCTCCGCCGGCGGTGCGTGGCTCGCCGCGTCCGACCGAGGCGGCCTGGCCGTGGTGCTCAACCGCGCCGAACCCGTGACGAGCGTCGACGGCACCTGGACGACCCGTGGTGTGGTGCCGGTGGACGCCGTCGCCGACGACCTGCTGCCCGGTCACGACGGCACACTGCCGACCACGCGGGCCTTCAACCTGGTGCGCGCCACGGCCGAGGGCGCCTCGGTGCTGACCTGGGACGGCGAACAGGTCCGCGCCACCGACCTCGGCCCCGGCGTCCACATGGTCACGCACGGTGCGGCCGACGACCCCGCGGCGCCGCGCATCGGTCGGTGGCTCGAGGCCTTCCGTGCCGTCGACGCCCCGTCCGGCCCGCCGGTGCTCGGCCCGTTCGACGAACTCCGCACCGTGGACTCCGGTGGCGACGCCGGGGACGGCTGGGGTGGCTGGTTCGGCGTGCTGGCGGAGTCCGCAGCGCTGCCGAGCGACCACCCCGACGCGATCCTCCGGGACGTGCACGAGGCCGAGGGCCACATGACGACCCTGTCGATCGTCGCCGCGGCGATCGCGCCGGGCCGCACCGTCCTGCAGCACGCCCGCCTGACCGAACCCGGTCGGCTGGACGGGTCGGTGGAGCTGCACCGCGCCTGACGCCGGCGGCGTGCCGGACCCGCCCCGGGCCTCCCGACCGCGCCCCGCGCCCGCGTCCCGGCGCGCACGACGTCCGAGTGGTGCGAGGTTGCGCCCTCGGTGCGACCCGCGCCCCCTCGCACCACGTCCGGAACCTCGCACCGGACGCGGTGCCTCTCGCACCGTGCGAGGGGCGCGACCAGCGCGGCCAGCACGACCCCCGCGAGCGCGGCTAGAGCGGTGGGCGCGTCCCGGTGAGGTCCTCGGCGACGGCCCAGAGCGAGCGGGCGAGGTCCGCACTCCGCGCGGACCCGGGGATCGACACGGTGGTGGTCGGACCGGTCATGCCGAACGGGCCCGAGGGGCCGTAGTACGCGCCGCCCACCGCGTTCGGCCCGACCGCCGCGTACAGCAGCGGCTCGGTGCCCTGCTCGACGGCCTGGGTGAACGGCAGGGCGCGGTTGCTCGACCGCACCGGCTTCGACCGACCGAGCGAGCGTCCCGCGGCCTGCAGGTTCGTCCGGGTGTAGCCGGGGTGGGCGGCGGTGCTGACCAGGGGCACGTCGGCCTCGACGGTCAGGCGGTGCAGGTGCAGCGCGAGGAGCAGGTCGGCGAGCTTCGACTGCGCGTAGGCGCGCCAGCCGTTGTAGCCGCGCTCCCACTGCAGGTCGGCGAAGCGGATCCGGCCGGGGATCGCGGCGAGGCTCGACATCGTGACGACCCGGGGTGCCTCGGCCAGGGGGCCGTCGGCGAGGGGCGTGCGCGCACGCAGCAGCGACGGCAGCAGCAGGTTCGTCAGGGCGAACGGGCCGAGGAAGTTCGTGCCGAACTGCAGCTCGAAGCCGTCGACGGTCTCGAAGCGCTCCGGCGGCGCCATCACGCCAGCGTTGTTGACCAGGACGTCGATCGGACGTTCCTCGTCGACGATGCCGCTGGCGAAGCGGCGGACGCTCGCCAGGTCGGCGAGGTCGAGTTCGCGGACCTCCACGTCGGCTGCGGGGTGGGCGGCGCGGATGCCGGCGGCGGCGGTCTCGCCCTTCTCGGTGCTGCGGACGGCGAGCACGACGCTGGCGCCGGCTCCGGCGAGGCGCAGGGCGGCCTCTTGTCCGGTGCCGCTGTTGGACCCGGTGACGACGATGCGGCGTCCGGTCTGGTCGGGGAGGTTCGGCATGCGGGTGACCGTACTCGTCCGGGCTGGCCGACCCCGGCCGCGCGCCGCCCGGGCCCAGCCCCGGTCCGGCCGCTGACCCCGTGCGCGCACGCCGCCGCCGTGCTATGTTGATGCAAACGCATGGAAGTGCGACCAGGAGGACACCATGAGCAACGCATTCGGCACCGACCGTCCCTCGGACGTCCCGCCGCCCGCACCCGACCGGATCGGACCGCTGCAGCTCGGCCTCGACACCTTCGGAGACGTCACCGAGCGCGCCGACGGCAGCCTGCAGTCCGACGCGCAGAGCATCCGCGACGTCGTCGACCAGGCCGTCCTCGCCGACCAGGTCGGCGTCGACTTCATCGGCGTCGGGGAGCACCACCGAGCCGACTTCGTCGTGAGCGCCCCCGAGGTCGTCCTCGCCGCGATCGCCGCCAGCACCGAGCGCATCCGGATGGGTTCAGCGGTCACGGTGCTGTCCTCCGACGATCCTGTTCGCGTGTACGAGCGCTTCGCCACCGTCGACGCCCTGTCGAACGGCCGCGCCGAGGTCATCCTGGGTCGTGGCTCCTTCACCGAGTCGTTCCCGCTGTTCGGCTACGAGCTGAGCGACTACGAGGTCCTGTTCGAGGAGAAGCTCCAGCTCTGGGCGGCCCTGCGCGGCGGCGACGCCGTCACCTGGTCCGGCACGAAGCGCGCGGGCCTGGTCGACCAGGACGTCTTCCCGAAGCTCGAGCACGGTGCCATCCCGACGTGGATCGGCGTCGGCGGCTCCCCGCAGTCGGTCATCCGCGCGGCGTCGTACGGCCTGCCGCTGTTCCTCGCCATCATCGGCGGGCAGCCCGCCCAGTTCGCCCCGTTCTCCCGCCTGTACCGCCAGGCCCTCGCGCAGCTCGACCTGCCGCAGCAGCCCATCGCGATGCACTCGCCCGGCTTCGTGGCCGCCACCGACGAAGAAGCCGCCGAGCGCTACTGGCCGTACCACAAGGCCGTCACCGACCAGCTCGGCCGGGAGCGCGGCTGGCCGCCCCTCGACGTCGCCGGGTACCGCGCGAGCCTGTCGGCCGGCGGTTCGCTCTACGTCGGCTCCCCGGAGACCGTCGCCCGGAAGGTCGCGCGCAACATGCGGATCCTCGGCGCCTCGCGCTTCGACATGCGGTACGCCACGGGTCGTCTGCCGCACGCCGACATGATGCGCTCGATCGAGCTCTACGGCACCGAGGTCGCACCCCGCGTGCGCGAGCTGCTGGCGCAGCCCGTCCCCGTCGCCTGACGGACGCGGGCCCGTCCGGGTCCGGTCCGGTCCGGTCCGCAAAACACCGGTGTTCGCACTCTGCACCACCCTTCGCGGGTGTTCACAGCGTGGACACCGGTGTCTTGCGTGCAGGTTCCGGCGGGCAGGGAGTGCGCTGGCAACGGCCGGGAGGCCCGGGTCGGCCGCCGAGATCGGCTCACGGGGGCCGCGGGTACGGTCCAGGGCATGTCGTCACGCCCCGACCACGCCTCCGGTCCCGCTGCTGGTCACGCCTCCGACTCCGTCGTCGAACGCCGGTTCCGCGGCCGGATCATGGGCGTCGGCACCACCTCGGGCGTCCGGATCGTCGTCGGGATGTGGGACCGCTCGCCGTTCGGCCCGTTCACGGACGTGTTCCTCGAACTCCCCGACGGCACCAGCGTGCTGCTCGCACCCGACGAGATCGTCGCCGCGTACGTCTCCGGCACCTACCGCTTCGACACCGTCTCGGTCGTCGACGTCCGCGCCCGCCGCACCGCTGGCGGCCTCGAGCTGTCCGCCGGGGCGCTGCAGGCCTCGATCGACGTCGGCGGCATCTCGCCGCTCGGCCGGATCCTGCGCATCGTCCCGAAGCCGATCGCCCGCGACCCGCGCTGGCTCGCCGCGATCGACCCCGTGGCACGGCTGCTCGCGCCCGGGTCCGGCGCGGCGGGATCGGCGGGCAACGTTCGGCGCGAGTACTACGGCGTGACCGGCGCGCACGACGTCACCGGCGTGCGGGGGACCTGGGCGGGGGAGCCGCTCGGGGACCTGGCCCCGCTCGACCCGCCCGTGGCGTTCGGCTTCGCCTCGATGCCGAAGATCCCGCAGGTCGTCGACGTCGAGACCACCATCCGCGAACCCGCCTGACCCCGGCCTCCCTGCCGCGCGCCCGGCCCCTGTCCCACTTCGTGAGCAGGAACGGTCGGTTCGCCGGTGTGGAGGCGACATCGTGTGCTCACGATCCCGACGTCGTGGACAGCACGCGTGCCGGGCGGGGGCGGCGTGGCGGACGTGTGCCGGGCCTCCAGGCCGACCTGGACCGGACCACCTCGACGCGCGGGGCTGACGCGTCCAGCGCCGGAGGGGCACACTGGTCGGAACGGTACGGCCCCGTGCACCGACGGTCGCACGTCGAGCGGAGCGGGGCGCATGACGCAAAGGAGCACCATGACCGACACACAGACGGACCAGCGCGCCGCCATCTCGGACATCGTCCACGGCGCCCACACGGCACTGCTCACCACGGTGAGTGAGGACGGGAACCTGCACGCCAGGCCCCTCGCGGTGCAGGACAAGACGTTCCACGGGACCCTGCGGTTCCTGGTGCAGGACGGCAGCGAGAAGGTCGAGGACATCGCGCGGAACCCGCACGTCAACGTCTCGATCGAGTCGCAGGGCGGGTACCTGTCCATCGCCGGGACCGCGACCGTGACCCGGGACGACTCGGTCGTCGACGAGCTGTGGTCCCCGTTCGCCGAGGCCTGGTTCCCGGAGGGCCGCCAGGACCCGTCGATCCGGCTGCTGACGGTCGAGGGGGTCTCGGTCGAGTACTGGACCCAGGACACCGGTCCGGTCGGCAGCCTGGTGCAGATGTTCAAGGCGGCGCTCGGCAAGCAGAGTCAGCCGGACACCGGCGACCACGGCACGATCGAGCTCTGAGGCGCGACGCCTGAGACGCGACGCGCGACGCACGACGCACGACGCACGACGCCGCCGTCCTGTTCGGACGGCGGCGTCGTGTCGGGGCGGGTGCCTGCTGAGGCTGCGCGTCAGCCGCTCACGGAGGGCCGAGCAGCCACAGCACCGCGACCAGCACCGGCTGCCCGGCCAACGCGCCCGTCACGAGGGTCCACCGCATCCAGGGCTTCGCGACCAGCTCGGGTGACCCGAACAGCGGCGCGAGCGGCATGAGCAGCCGCGGGGTCGAGGCCATCGGCAGCGACACCGCGAAGATGTACAGCGCGTACGCGGCCGAGTACAGCACCGTCGTGGGCCCGAGCCGCAGCGTCGACCGGCGCAGCAACCAGATCGGGTAGGTGACGAGCAGGAACACCACGATGAGGATCCCGCCCACGCCGAGCCAGCGGCCCGCGATCAGGAACCACGGCGTCAGCGGCACGAAGTCCACCCGGCCGATGAAGTTCACCCACCAGGACATCTCGGTCTCCAGGTAGGCGTTCGGTGTCCCGGTGGCGTGCGAGGCGATCACCGGCCAGGCGAGCCCGGCGAGGACCATGGTCAGCCCCGCGGCGACGACCCGGACCTGCTCGCGGAGCGGGAAGCCCTCGAACACCCGGCCGGTCTCGCGCCGTGCACGGACCCACCGCACGAGTGCGACGACACCGAGCACGAGCGGGATCGCCAGGGCGCCCGGGCGGGTGAAGGCCGCGGCGACGCCGAGTGCCGTCAGGAGCCCGTAGCGCCGACGTTCCAGGGCGAGCAGCGCCCCGAACGACAGTGCGAGGAACATGCTCTCCGCGTACCCGACCTGCAGCAGGAACGACAGCGGACCGCAGCTGAAGAAGAAGACCGCCCACATCGCCGCGGCGTGCCCGGCGCGGTCCCGCACCAGACGGTGCAGCAGGTAGGTGGCGAGCAGTCCGGCGACGATCGCGACGAGCGGGGCGCCGAGTTCGAACGGCACCCCGGTCGAGGCGGTCAGCGCCCGGATCGTGAAGGGGAACGCCGGCAGGAAGGCCCAGGCGTTCTGCGCGACGTTGCCGGCGGCATCGAGCGGCAGCGCGTCGGGGTACCCGTGCAGCGAGATCTGCTCGTAGTACTGCCCGTCCCACGCCACCAGGAAGGCGCCGAACCCGTGCTCGTTGCCCCAGATCGCGTTGCCCGGGAGCGCACGATCGATGAGCGGGTAGGCGAGCGCGAGCCACAGGGTCGACAGGACCCGGCCGCCCGTCCAGACGAGCAGGACCGCCGCCCACGCCGGCAGGGAGGCCACGGTGTCCAGGACACGTCGTCGGCCGCTGGCCACGCCCGCGGCGACCACGCCGGCGCTGTCGGTGCGGCTCACGCGCGAGGTCCTCGGCGTTCGGGTGGTCGGGTCGGCACCCGGCCAGGGTAGTCGGCCCGAGCATGAGGATCGCCCGGAACCGCGCCTGGAGGCCCGTCCCGCGTCGTGCGCGCGGCGTCGCGCCCGGTGGGCGGCCGGTGCGGCGTCCGGCGGGCGGCCCGTCCGTGACGGCGCGGACGTCCGCGGGCATAGTCTCGGTGGGCGATGACGACGACGGCGACGACACCCAGACGACGGACGGGCAGCACGGCGGTCGCCGTGCTGGTGGCCGGGACCTTCTTCATGGAACTCCTGGACGGCACGATCCTGGCGACCGCCGCCCCGGCCATGGGGCGTGACCTCGGGGTCGACTCCGCCGCGGTGGGCGTCGCCATCACCGCGTACCTCGTGACGCTCGCGGTGTTCATCCCGGTGTCCGGCTGGCTCACCGACCGGATCGGCTCCCGGACGGTCTTCGCCGGGGCCATCGCGCTGTTCACGATCGCGTCAGCCCTGTGCGCGCTGTCCACCGGGCTGGTCGAGCTGACGCTGTGGCGCATCCTGCAGGGCCTCGGTGGGGCGCTCATGGTGCCCGTCGGCCGCCTCGTCGTGCTCCGGAGCGCCGGGCGCGAACAACTCGTCACCGCCATCGCCATCCTGACCTGGCCGGCCCTCGCCGCACCGATCATCGCGCCGTTCATCGGCGGGGTCCTCGTCGAGACGCTGACGTGGCACTGGATCTTCCTCATCAACATCCCGCTCGGCGTCATCGCCTTCGTCGCCGCCCTGGTGCTCGTGCCGCAGGAGCGTGCGGCGCAGCGCGTGCCGTTCGACTGGTTCGGGTCGCTGCTCGCCTGCGTCGGGCTCGGCTCGCTCGTGGTCATGGCGTCCTTGCTCGCGCTGGAGGTCGTCCCGGTCACCGCGGTCGCCGTCTCCGGGGTCCTCGGCGCGGTGTGCTGCTGGCTCGCGATCCGGCACTTCCGCCGGGCTCCGCACCCGATCATGGGGCTCGACGCGTTCCGACTCGAGACCTTCCGGGTGTCGCACGCAGGCGGCAGCCTGTTCCGCCTGGCGGTGTCCGCGGTGCCGTTCGTGCTCCCGCTGCTGTTCCAGGATGCCTGGGGCTGGAGCGCCGTGCTCGCCGGGTCCGCGGTGCTGTGGGTGTTCGTCGGCAACCTCGGCATCAAGCCGATGACGACCCCGTTCCTCCGCTGGTTCGGCTACCGCCCGGTGATCATCGTGTCGTCGGCCGTCGCCGCGCTGACCGTGGTCGCGATGGCGTTCATGACCGAGGACACCCCGTTCTGGCTGCTCGCCGTGCTGCTCGTCGTCAGCGGCGCAGCCCGCTCCGTGGGCTTCACGGCGTACAACACCATCGCCTTCGCCGACGTCGAGCAGGCCGACATGACCCCCGCGAACACACTGTCGTCGACGCTGCAGCAGACCGCCGCGGGCTTCGGTGTCGCCGTCGCCGCCGTGGTCATCCGCGCGGCCTCCGGCCTGGGCGGCGACGGACCGTACGCGGCCGCGTTCTGGGTCATCGCCGCCCTGCTCGTCGTCGCCTGCGTCGAGGGCATCCTGATGAGTCGCACAGCGGGCGACACCGTCCGCCCGGTCCGCCGTGTCCGCGCCTGATCCCGCCGCTGTCCGTTTCCGTCACGGTCACACGGACGAAACCCGGCAGGCGTTACAGTCTCAGCAACCGTCCGCGGTACCCGAGTACGGTGACCGCGGCAGGGTGACCGGAACACCCGGACAGGAAGGCAGCATGGCCGCGCCAGAGCAGCAGAGCACGATCGCATCAGAGCAGACCGTGCAGCCCACGCAGCTCCGTGTCGTCAGTTACAACCTCCGCGAGCACACCGCGAACAGCGAGCTCGCCGCACTGGCCGAGGCCTCCGAAGCCGACGTCCTGTGCGTGCAGGAGTGCGACAGCAACGACCTCGCACCGTCGATCGGCGGCCTCTCGCTCGCCGCGTCGACCCGCACCAACCGACTCGGGCTCGCGATCTACAAGCGTGACGACCGCTTCGAGGTGCAGGACTTCAGCATCCACTCCCTGCAGAAGTCGCTGCACGACCGGGTCCTCGCACCCGCGCACGAGCGGCTCATCGCGATGCACCTGCGCGACACCGAGGCCGACGCCGAGGTCGTCGTCGCCTCGTTCCACGCCTCACCGCTCACCGCGACGAACTCCCTGCGCCGCAAGCAGATCGAGGCGGCGCACCAGTTCCTGCGCGAGCTGGCGAAGGACGTCCCCGCGGTCATGGTCGGTGACTTCAACTACCCGTGGTTCCAGACGAACCTGCGCCGCAAGATCGAGCAGCACGGCTTCGCCCTGTCGCTGTCCGACCAGCCGACGTACCTGCGCTACCGCAAGTTCACCGGCCACTTCGACTTCGCCACGAGCGTCGGCCTGCACATCGCCGGCGTCGAGACCCTGCCGGCCGGCATCTCCGACCACCGCCCGATCCTGGTGCGTGCCCACTACGAGCACCCGGGCGAGACCGGCGCTGTCACCACCGTCGAGGCTCCCGCCGCCTGACCTGGCGCTGCCGCTGCCGCTCGCCGCTCGTGCCGAGGTCGCTCGACGTGCCGCGGGTGTGGCGTCGAGTGGTCGGGAACTGTCGGTTGCGGGTGCGTCGGGCGACGGTTCGTGCACCTTCGGCGGAGGTGAGCGGGGAGTCGTGACCGCTTCGCAGTCGGTGCCGTGCGCGTCGTCGGGCGGCGGCCGCTCGTGCCGAGGTGGCTCGACATGCCGAGGGTGTGGCGTCGAGTGGTCGGGATCTGTCGGTTGCGGGGGCGTCAGGCGACGGTTCGTGCGCCTTCGGCGGAGGTGAGCGGGGAGTCATGACCGCTCGGCGGTCGGTTGCCGGGCGCGTCGGCGGTTCCTCGGTGGCGTGTGCCGAGGTTGCTCGACGTGCCGCGGGTGTGGCGCCGAGTGGTCGGGAACTGTCGGTTGCGGGGGCATCGGGCGACGGTTCGTGCACCTTCGGCGGAGGTGAGCGGGGAGTCGTGACCGTTCGGCGCGCGACGCTGGGCGCGTCCGTCGAAGCGGCGACGCACCGGAGGCCCGGTGCCGGTCTCGTGGACCGGCACCGGGCCTCCAGGGCGGTGCACCGGCGCCCCGCGAGCCCGCGTCAGCGACGCAGCGTCGCGCGCGCCAAGCGGTTGCCGATGAACTGGCCGAGCTGCACGATGACGACGATCGCCGCCACCGAGACGTAGACCACCCACCAGTCGTAGCGCTGCGAGCCGTAGGTGATCGCGTACTCGCCGAGTCCGCCGCCACCGATCAGCGCGCCCTGAGCCGTCATGTCGACGATGCCGATGTAGATGAACGTGTACCCGAGGATCAGGGGGCCGAGACCCTCGGGGATGAGCACCGTCAGCAGGATCGACACGGGGTGCGCACCCGAGGCCCGGGCCGCCTCGACGACGCCCGGGTCGACGGACAGCAGGTTCTGCTCGACGATCCGGGACACCGCGAAGGCCGCGGCCAACGAGATCGCGAAGGTCACCGCGGGGACACCGATCGTGGTCTGCACGACGACCCGTGACAGTGGCGCGATCGCCGCGAGGAAGATCACGAACGGGATCGGGCGAATCAGGTTCACGAACACGTTGAGCACCGTGTACGCGGTGCGGTTGCCGAGGACGTTGCCCGGCCGGGTCGCGTACAGCAGCAGGCCGAGCGCGAGGCCGATGACCCCGGCGATGACCAGCGAGATCAGCGACATCACGATGGTGTCGCGGATGGCGGCGAGGAAGACGTCGAACGTGTCGATCACGCTCTGGAACGAGTTGTTGTTCACGCGGCGGCCTCCTCGTCGGTCGTGACGCCGTCGGCGCGGAGTGCGGCGATCGCGGCGTCGATGGCGCCGGACGCACCGGGCGCGCCCGACCCGCCGGGACCGCCTGGCCGGCCTGGCCCGCCGCTGGCGTCGCTCAGCTCGTAGGTGAGCGACCCGATCCGACGCTCCCGGATCTCGCCGACCCCGCCGTAGACGAGCTCGGCGGTGACCCCGGCGGCGCGGAACGCGGCGTCGATGCGGTTCTGCAGCCCGGCCTCGTCGGTGATCTGCACCGTGACGAGCCGACCCGGGTGGCGGTCCCGCAGGCGCCGGAGCGTCTCGGGGGAGGGCCGGTCGTGCAGCGCGGTGCGGACGAAGCGCTGCGCGGCGCCGGTCTTCGGGGTCGAGAACACGTCGTAGACGTCCCCGACCTCGACGACCCGTCCCTGCTCCATCACGGCGACCCGGTCGGCGATCTGCCGGACAGCGTCCATCTCGTGCGTGATGACGATGATGGTGACGCCGAGCTCCCGGTTGACCCGGCGGAGCAGCGCGAGCACCTCGGACGTGGTCTCCGGGTCGAGGGCGCTGGTCGCCTCGTCGGCGAGCAGCAGGTCGGGCGACGCGGCGAGGGCGCGGGCGATGCCGACGCGCTGCTTCTGGCCGCCGGACAGCTGCTCCGGGTAGGCGTGGGCGCGCTCGAGCAGGCCGACGAAGTCGAGCAGCTCGGCGACGCGGCGGTTCCGTTCGGCCTTCGGCACGCCGGCGACCTTGAGCGGATACGCGACGTTGCCGGCGATCGTGCGGGACCGGAACAGGTTGAACTGCTGGAAGATCATCCCGATGTTGCGACGCGCCAGACGGCGGTCCCGCTCGGGGATCGCCGTCAGTTCGCGGCCCGCGACGGTCACCGTGCCGGAACTCGGCAGTTCCAGCGCGTTGACCAGGCGGACCAGGGTGGACTTGCCGGCACCGGAGTACCCGATGACGCCGAGGACCTCTCCCTGGTGCACGTCCAGGGAGACGTCCTCGACGGCCACCACGGTCTCGCCGGTGTCGGCGCGGCGGTAGTGCTTCGAGACGCCGCGGAGTTCGACGAGGACCGGCACTACTGCTTGGCCGCCTTCGCGTCCTGCTCGACCTGGGCGAGCTCGTCCTGCAGCTTCGAGGCGCTCTCGTCGCGGGCGACGGCCTCGGGCAGGTCCTTCGCGAAGGCCTTCTGCACGGCGTCGTCCTGGAACAGCTCCGCCAGCTCGAGGTAGGTCTTGTTGCCCTTGTCCTCGTCGCGGACGGCGAACACGTTCACGTACGGGGCGGCGCTCGCGCTCGAGGGGTCGTCCTGGTAGATCGCGTCCGAGATCGGCAGGCCGGCGGCGGTGGCGAAGTTGTTGTTCACGACGGCGGCGGCGACGGAGCCCTGCTGCAGCGCGTTCGCGGTCTGCGAGGCGTCGAGGGGCTGGACGTCGACCTTCTTCGTCTCGATGTCGTCCGCGGTGGAGAACGCCGAGCCGCCGTCCTTGAGCGTGATCAGGTCCGCCGCCTGCAGGATCAGGAGCGCACGGGCCTGGTTGATCGAGTCGTTCGGGATCGCGACCTTCGCGTTCGCGGGCAGCTCGGACGGCTTGTCGTACTTCGTCGCGTAGAGCGGCAGCGGGTACACGGCGGTCGAACCGATCGGCTGCAGGTCGTCGTCGGAGGTGACGTTGTAGTCCGCCAGGTACTGGATGTGCTGGAACTGGTTGATGTCCAGCTGGCCGTCCTTGAGGGCGGGGTTCGGCAGCGAGTAGTCCGAGAAGTTCGTCAGCTTGACGGTGACGTTGAGCTTGTCCTTCGCGAGCTTCGTGTACGTGCTCCAGTAGCCGAGCGACTTGTCCGCGACACCGATCGTGACGGTCTTCGGGGCGGCGTCACCGGCGGCACCGGCGTCGTTGCTCCCGGAGCGGACGGCTCCGACGATGACGGCGACGACGATCGCCACGACGACGATCGCGGCGGCGACGATCCAGCCGATCGGGCGCTTGCCCTTCGGCTTCTCGGGCAGTGCGGGGGCTGCGGACATGCTGGTGCTCCTCGTGGGCCGTGCGTGTGGGGGAGCCGCGGTGGTCCGCGGCGTGGAGACGAGTGTGACGTGCGGTCCACCCCCGGGGCGAGTTCCGTTCCGCTGTGTTACATCGCCGCCAGTGCGCGGCCCGCTGAACCGTCACGGGGCACCTCGCGGTCCGGGTTGGTTGACTCGGACCGTGCGCAGCATCGAACTCGTCCTCGGTCCGGAGTCGGACGCGGCCGTGCGGTCCGCCTGGCAGGCCCTGATCGACGTGGACCTGCCGAGCCTCGGCCGGCACCCGTCGCCGTCGAACGCCCCGCACGTCACCCTGGCCGCCGGGGACACCCTGCCCGTGCCTGCGGGGTTCCGCACGTCGGTGCCGACCTCGATCCGGCTCGGCGGGCTGCTGCTCTTCCCCGCGGGTGCCGGTCGGTCGGTCCTCGTGCGCGCGGTGGTCGTCGACGCGGCGCTCACGACCTTCCACGGCGAGGTGCACGCGGTCGCCCCCGGCGGCGTCGAGACGTCGCTGCCCGGGCACTGGTCGCCGCACGTCACGCTGGCCCGTCGGGTTCGTGACGAGGACCTGCCGCGCGCCGTCGCTGCGCTGCGGGCCGTGCCGCTGCCGGAGACGCTCGACGTCGGCGGCGTCCGGCACTGGGACGGCGAGACGCGGACGATCACGCCGCTCGCGTTCACGTCGATCTGACCGCTGGAGGGGGTCGCGTCGGGCGCGTTCCCGCACCGCGAACCAGGTTCCGGACGCCGCACCGCGCCGTCCCGCGGTTCCGTGTCCGGAACCTGGTTCCGACGCGTGGGCGCGGGGCGCGGGGCACGGCCTGGAGGCCCGGCTCAGGTCCCGAGCACCCGCTCGCCGAACGCGGATGCGAACGTCCGCTCCGGGTCGGCCCGGGCGACGAGGTCGCGGAAGTCCGCCAGCCGCGGGTACAGCCCGGCGATCGCCGCCTGGTCGAGCGAGCTCATCTTGCCCCAGTGCGGTCGGCCGTCGAAGGGCGCGAGCCGGGACTCCAGGTCGGGCAGGAGCGCGGCGACCTCGCCCGGGTGCTTCTTCCAGGTGAACGCGATGCAGAGCACGTCCTCGCCCTGGGTCGGGCTGAGCCAGAGGTCGTCCGCCGACATCGTCCGGAGTTCGCAGACGTGCAGGTGCGGCTGGATCCGGTCGGCGAGCCCCCGGAGCGCGTCGAGGGCGGCCGCCGCGTGCCGGAGCGGGACGAAGTGCTCGCTCTGCACCTCGGACCCGTGGCTCGGGACGGACCCGATCGGGAAGTGCGGCAGGCGGTCCCACCACGGGCCGACCGAGCCGTCGCGCGCGGTCCGGTGGTCGTCGCCGGCGGTGCCGGGCAGGCGGCGTGCGCCGGCCAGCGCTTCGGGCACCGGCACGTCCTCGGCGCCGTCGGGCACGCGCGACTTCACCAGGACCTCGGTGATCGCGTCGCCGAACACCGTGTAGGCGCACACCGAGTACGCGGCGGCGTGCACCTCGGCGACGTTCGCCGTGAAGGTCTCCCAGGGGATCGCGCCGTAGACGTCCTGACGCATCCGGTAGGCAGGTTCCACGTCGAGGGTCACCCGGGTCACGATGCCGAGCAGTCCGAGGTGCAGCACGGCACCGTCGAACGAGGGGTCCGTCCGGTCGACCGTCCGGGCGGAGCCGTCCGGGCCGAGCACCTCGAACGCGCGCACCGCGGTGGCGAGCGACCCCAGTGTCGTGCCGGAGCCGTGGGTGCCCGTCGCGACCGCACCCCCGACCGAGATGTGCGGCAGGGACCCCGTGTTGTGCAGGGCGAACCCGGCACGGTCGATGTCGGCCGCGACGTCGCCGTACCGGGTGCCGGCCCCGAGCGTGACGGTGCGGTGCTCGGCGTCGACGACCAGGTCGGTGGGGATGCCGGTCAGGTCGAGCAGGGTGCCCGCGGTGTCGGCGACGTCGTTGAACGAGTGCCGGGTGCCGAGGCCGTGCACCCGATCGGCGTCGGCCACGACCTGGGCGGCCTCGTCGATCGACGACGGGCGGACGACCCGTTCGGCCGTGTACGTGACCGTGCCGGACCAGTTGAGTTCGCTCGTCGTCGACCGCATGGCGCCCACCCTGCCACGCGGGCCGGAGACGGGAGCGGGCCGGGCGCCGGTCCCGTCACGGGTTCGGCGTCCGGCCCTGCTCGTCGGTCAGTGCGCGAAGCTCGTCGGTCAGTGCACGGGCGGGGGCGTCGGCGCGCCTTCGGGCACCTCGGGCCGGCGGACGAACACCGACGCCAGGATGCCGAACAGCGAGATGATCGCGCCGACCATGAAGGCGGTACCGACGCCCGACGCGGTGGCCACCTGGACCCCACGGGCACCGGAGCCCTCGACGGCGGTGGCCGCACCGATCGTCAGCAGCGTGACGAACAGGGCGGTGCCCGCCGCACCGGCGAGCTGCTGCGCCGTGCCGAGCACCGCGCTGCCGTGCGAGTACAGCTTCGGGGGCAGCCCACCGAGCGCCGCGGTGAACAGCGGCGTGAAGGTCAGGGCCAGGCCGATGCTCAGCACCACGTGCGCACCGAGGACGAACCACACGCTGGTGTCGACACCGACGGTGGAGAGCGCCCAGAGCACGGCGCTGACGATGATCGATCCGGGGATGAGCAGCACGCGCGGGCCACGGCGGTCGTAGATGCGACCGACGATGGGGGAGAGCAGGCCCATCAGCAGACCACCGGGGAGCAGCAGCAGGCCGACCTGCAGGACCTCGAGGCCGAGGACACGCTCCAGGTAGATCGGCAGCAGGATGAGCGTGCCGAACATCGCCATGAAGCTCAGCCCCATCGCGACGATCGGCACCGTGAAGCCACGGGTGCGGAAGGTGCGCAGGTCGAGCAGGGCGCTGTCGGTGCGCTGCAGGCGCGTCTGCCGGACGATGAACACCGCGAGGGCGACGGCACCGACGACCAGGGCGGTCACCGGGACGAGCGGACCGGTCGTGCCGGCTTCGCCGATGCTAGACAGGCCGTAGACGATGCCGCCGAACGCGAAGGCGGAGAGCACGACCGAGACGACGTCGATCGGCGCCTTGCGTGGCGTCGAGACGTTCTGCACCTTGACCATGCCGAGGATGAGCGCCGCGATCGCGATGGGCAGCACGAAGCCGAACAGCCAGCGCCACGAGAACGCGTTGAGGATCAGGCCGGAGATCGTCGGGCCGATGGCCGGCGCGACCGAGATGACGATCGAGATGTTGCCCATGATGCGGCCACGGTGCGCGGGGTCGACGAGGGTCAGGACCGTCGTCATCAGCAGCGGCATCATGATCGCGGTGCCGCTGGCCTGCACGATGCGGCCGACGAGCAGGACGGTGAAGCCCGGCGCGAGCAGGGCGATCAGCGTGCCGACCGAGAACAGGCCCATCGCCCAGACGAACACCGGTCGGGTGTTGAAGCGCTGCAGCAGGAACCCGGTGATCGGGATGACGACCGCCATGGTGAGCAGGAAGCCGGTGGTCAGCCACTGGCCGGTCGCGGCGCTGATGTCCAGGTCGTCCATGAGCCGGGGCAGGGCCACGCCCATGATGGTCTCGTTGAGGATGACGACGAACGCAGAGACGAGCAGCAGCCCGATCACGAGTCGGGTCTCGGCAGCGGACGGCTGCGAGACGCTTCCCGTGCGGGGGGCGGAATCGACGGCCTGGGTCATGCGGGTGCTCCTGGTGGGTCACGACGGGTGGAACGGGTGTGGCGCAGGACGCGCAGACAGGCCAACTCCCTGAGTGGATGCGATTATTCCGCTTCGCTCCGACATCCGCAGGTGAACGATCGGTGCCGAGCACGTCGGGCGCCGGCACCGCTCCCACGCACGTCCGCTCAGTGCAGGATCGCGAACCCGTCGGCGTCCCCGTGCGGCACGACCGACCGCAGGGTGACGTCGGTCACGGTCGCTGACGGCGGCCCGGTGCGCAGGCACTCGACCAACGAGTCCACAGCGACCGAGGGTCCCTCTGCCTCGACCTCCACCGTGCCGTCCCAGAGGTTCCTCGCGTAGCCGACGAGGTCGAGCCCGTCGGCCTTCCGAGCGGTCCAGTACCGGAAGCCGACCCCCTGGACCGTCCCCGACACCACGGCATGCACCCTCGTCACCGTCGTCATGTCCTCCACGCTAACCGCGGCGGCCTCCCGGGAGTTTTCGGCCCCGTGACGATCTGTTTCCGGCTCGTGACGAGCGCACCGCGTCGGCAGTGATAGTGTCATCCCAACCCGAACACTTCGAGTCAGATTGACACTATCTTCACCATGGACGAAGCAGGCATCCGCGTCGCGGTCTCCACCGTGATCGTCGCACTGCGCCCGCACCCCGACACCGGGGCCCCGGCGCTGTGGATGCCGCTCGTCCGTCGCGTCGCCGAACCGTTCGAGGGTTCCTGGGCGCTCCCCGGCGGCTGGGTCGGCGACGACGAGGGCCTCGAGGACTCCGCGGCCGCCCGACTGCGCGAGACGACGAACGTCCAGCCGCGGTACCTCGAGCAGCTGTACGCGTTCGGTGACGTCGGACGCTCCCCGAGCCGCGTGGTGTCGATCGTGTACTGGGCGCTCGTGCACCCGGACGAGGCGAACGTCGTGCCCGACGACTGGAACGTCCGGTGGTTCCTGGCCGACGAGCACCCGCCGCTCGCCTTCGACCACGACCGCATCGTCGAGTACGCCCTGTGGCGGCTGCGCAACAAGATGTCGTACTCGCGGATCGCGCAGGCGTTCCTCGGCGACCGCTTCACCCTCGCCGAACTCCGGGGCGTGTACGAGGCGGTGCTCGGCCGAGCACTCGACCCCGCGAACTTCCGTCGGCAGGTCGAGAAGACCGACGCGGTCCTGCCGACCGACGAGACCACGAGCGGGGGCCGGCACCGTCCGGCCCGGCTGTACCGCTCGAACCCCGACCTGGCCTACGCGGACAACGGCCCGCTGCAGACCGGGGCCGATCAGCACCAGCAGCGGAACCGATAGGAAACCCCGTGTCCATCGCCACGACGATCGAACTCATCTCCAACGGCAGGGCCGCCGGCAGCACCTGCACGCCCGACCTCGCGATGCCGACGTGGGACTTCGACTCCCGCCCCGGGTACGGCCCGGGGTCGTCGATGTCCGACGTCATCCCGACGAGTGCCCCGCGCCAGGGTGTCCTGCCCGACGAGTACAAGACGGCCCCGACCGACGAGCTCCACGAGCGCATCGAGCGGGCGAAGGCCACCCTCGGCGACCGGGTCGTCGTCCTCGGGCACTTCTACCAGCGCGACGAGGTCGTCCGGCACGCGGACTTCCTCGGCGACTCGTTCCAGCTCGCGAACGCCGCCCTGACGAAGCCCGACGCCGAGGCGATCGTGTTCTGCGGGGTGCACTTCATGGCCGAGACCGCCGACATCCTGGCGCGCGACGACCAGCGCGTCATCCTGCCGAACCTGGCCGCCGGCTGCTCGATGGCCGACATGGCGGACATCGACAGCGTCGAGGCTGCGTGGGCGGAGCTGACGGCGGTGTACGGCACCGAGCCCGACGCCGACGGTCGCGTCCCCGTGATCCCGGTCACCTACATGAACTCCGCCGCCGACCTCAAGGCCTTCTGCGGTCGGAACGGTGGCATCGTCTGCACCTCGTCGAACGCCGCGACGGTGCTCGAGTGGGCCTTCGAGCGCGGGCAGCGCGTCCTGTTCTTCCCCGACCAGCACCTCGGCCGCAACACCGCGAAGGCGATGGGCATCAGCACCGACCTGATGCCGATGTGGAACCCCCGGCTGCCCGGTGGGGGCAACACCGCCGCGGAGCTGCTCGAGGCCAAGGTCATCCTCTGGCACGGCTTCTGCTCGGTGCACCGCCGCTTCACCGTCGACCAGATCGACCAGGCCCGCCGCGAGCACCCGGGCGTGCAGGTCATCGTGCACCCGGAGTGCCCGATGGCCGTCGTCGACGCCGCCGACCACGCCGGCAGCACCGACCTGATCCGGAAGACCGTCGCCGCGGCCACCGAGCCGACCACCTTCGCGATCGGCACCGAGATCAACATGGTGAACCGGCTCGCCGCCGAATACCCGCAGCACACGATCTTCTGCCTCGACCCGGTCGTCTGCCCCTGCTCGACGATGTACCGGATCCACCCGGGCTACCTCGCCTGGGTGCTCGAGGCACTCGTCCGCGGCGAGGTCCTCAACCAGATCGTCGTCCCCGCCGACGTGCAGGCCGACGCCAAGGTGGCGCTCGAGCGGATGCTCGCCGCCAAGCCCCGCGGCTGAGACGCGGACCCGACCGAACGAGGGAGACCACCGTGCACGTCGTCATCGTCGGCTCCGGCATCGCCGGCCTGACCGCAGCGATCCGCGCCAGTGCCCTGCACGACGTCACCCTGGTGACGAAGGGGGCGCTCGCCGACAGCGCCACCGCGTACGCCCAGGGCGGGATCGCGGTGGCACTCGGCGCCGACGACTCCGCGGCGCTGCACCAGGCCGACACCCACGTCGCCGCGGCGGGCAGCGCCGACGCCCGGGCCGTCGAGGTCCTGTGCACCGACGGCCCGGCCCGCGTCCGCGACCTACTCGCCCTCGGGGTGCCCTTCGACCGGTCGTCGGACCCGGCGACCCTCGACCGGTACGGCGACGACCTCGCCCGCGGTCGTGAGGCCGCGCACGGGCGGTGGCGCGTCGTGCACGCCGATGGTGACGCGACC
The DNA here is from genome assembly GCF_000686685.1 of Curtobacterium sp. UNCCL17. Lineage (NCBI taxonomy): Bacteria > Bacillati > Actinomycetota > Actinomycetes > Micrococcales > Microbacteriaceae > Curtobacterium > Curtobacterium sp. UNCCL17. Next base: position 491,338 of record NZ_KK366001.1, read on the forward strand.
GGAGCCGCCATCGAACGCACCCTCATCGCGGCGCTGCACCGCCGACACGTCACGATCCTGGAGCGCACGAGCCTGACCGACCTGGTCGTCCGCGGCGGCGTGGTCGTCGGCGTCGACGTCCTCGACCTGCTCGGCGAACCCCGCCGGCTCGACGCGGACGCCGTCGTCATCGCGTCCGGGGGAGCCGGGCACCTGTACCGCGAGACGACGAACCCCCTGGTCGCGACCGGTGACGGGGTCGCCGCCGCATGGCGCGCCGGCGCCGTCCTCGCCGACCTGGAGTTCGTCCAGTTCCACCCGACGCGGCTGGCCGTCCCCGGTGGCGGCCTGGTGTCCGAAGCCGTCCGCGGTGAAGGTGCCGTCCTCCGCGACGCCGCCGGGCACCGCTTCATGACCGACGTGCACCCGGACGCCGAGCTCGCTCCGCGCGACGTCGTCGCCCGGGGGATCGCCGCCGCGGTGCGCGACCAGGGCGGCGCACCCGTGCTCCTCGACGCCACCGGCCTCGACGCCGCGTTCCTGGTCACGCGCTTCCCCGGACTCACCCGGGCCACCCGCGCCGCCGGGTTCGACTGGACCCGCGAAGGCGTCCCCGTCGCACCGGCCGCGCACTACTCGATGGGCGGCATCGCGACCGACGCCGAGGGCCGCACCAGCCTGCCCGGACTGCTCGCCGTCGGCGAAGCCGCCTGCACCGGGGTCCACGGCGCCAACCGGCTCGCCTCGAACTCCCTGCTCGAGGGACTCGTCTTCGCGGTCCGCGCAGCGGACGCGGTCGCCGCACCGCGACCCGGCCTGCTCCGCCTGCGCGGGGACGCCGGCCTCCACGTCACCAGCGTGCCCCGAGCGGCCGACGCGATCCGGGCCTCTCCCCACCTGCTCGGCCGTCACGCCGCTCCGCAGGCTCCGCAGCGCGCCGGAACCGGCAGGCGTGGGCCCAGTCCGACCCTGCCTGGAGGCGCGACCCACCTCGACGACGTGGGTGCCGTCCGGCAGGCGGTGCAGTCCGTCATGACGGACCGCGTCGGGCTGCTCCGTGACGCCGTCGGGCTGGCCAGCGCACGCCGCGACCTCGACGCGCTGACGGCGCCGACCGGCGGCGGCGTGCGCGAGCACGAGGACCGTGCGCTCCTCGACCTGGCGCGACTCGTCGCGCTCGCCGCCGAGGCCCGCACCGAGTCCCGCGGGGCGCACGCCCGCACCGACCACCCCGACACCGACCCCACCGCCCCGGCCTCGTACGCCTGGGTCGCCGACCACACCGACGCACACCCCGACGCACACCCCGACGAGCACACGGACGAACGCGCCGACGGCTCCGCAGCCGTCCCGCAGGAGGTACCCGCATGACCACCGACCCCGGCACCATCCCGCCGCACGCGCTCCGTCGCGTGATCGAGACCGCGCTCGAGGAGGACGCGCCCTGGGGCGACGTCACCAGCGAGACCCTGATCCCCGCGGAGGCGGCCGCGACCGCGACCCTCGGCGCGCGCGAGCCGGGCGTGCTGAGCGGCGGGGCGGTGTTCGTCGCCGTGATGCACGCCGTCGACCCGTCGATCCAGGCCGTGGTGCACGTCGCCGACGGCACGCGCTTCGCGGCGGGCGACGTCCTCGCGACCGTGACCGGGTCGGCGCGGGCCGTGCTGCGGGCCGAACGGGTCGCCCTCAACCTGGTCCAGCGGATGTCGGGCATCGCGACGACCACCGCGGCCCACGTCGCGGCCGCCGCGGGCACCGCTGCGCGGATCGTCGACACCCGGAAGACGACGCCGGGCCTCCGAGCACTCGAGCGGTACGCCGTCCGGTGCGGTGGCGGACACAACCACCGCACCTCGCTCTCCGACGCCGTGCTCGCCAAGGACAACCACCTGGCGGTGCTCCTGGCCGGCGGGATCGGCATCGGCGACGCGATCGCCCAGGCCCGCCAGCGCCTCGGGCACACCGTGCACGTGGAGGTCGAGGTGGACCGCATCGACCAGATCGAACCCGTCGTCGCGGCGGGGGTCGACACGATCATGCTCGACAACTTCACCCCGGACGAACTCGTGACCGGGGTCGGCATCGTCGCCGGGCGCGCGCTCGTCGAGGCTTCGGGAGGCGTGTCGCTCGACACCGTCGCGGCGATCGCGGCGACAGGCGTCGACGTCATCTCGGTCGGGGCGCTCACCCACTCGGCGCGGGCGCTCGACCTCGGGCTCGACATCGACGTCGCGGTGCCCGAGCACGTCGCGGTGCCGACGGAGCACGTCGCGGTGCCCGTGCGGGACTAGTCGTGTTCTACCTGGACCGCGCCGCCACCACCCCGGTCCGCCGCGAGGTGCTCGAGGCGATGTGGCCCTACCTGACGGGGGTGTTCGGCAACCCCTCGTCGACGCACGGCGTCGGGGACGAGGCCGCGCGGGGACTCACCGCCGCACGGGCCGCCGTCGCCGGGGTGCTCGGGTGCCGGCCCGCCGAGGTCGTCTTCACCACCGGCGGCACCGAGGGGGCGAACACCGCGATCAAGGGGATCGCCCTCGCCGCGCCCCGCGGTCGGCACGTCGTCACGAGCGCCATCGAGCACGAGGCGGTGCTGGAGAGCTGCGCGTACCTCGCCCGCTTCCACGACTTCGACGTCACCGTGCTGCCCGTCGGGTCGGACGGCCGCGTCGACCCGGCGGCGCTGCGAGCGGCCCTCCGTGCGGACACCACGCTCGTCTCGATCGCGCACGCCGACAACGAGATCGGCACCGTGCAGGACGTGCCGGCCCTCGCAGCGGTGGCGCACGAGGTCGGGGCACGGTTCCACACCGACGCCGTGCAGTCCGCGCCCTGGCTGCCGATCGGTCTCGGGGCCCTGGGCGTCGACGCGCTGTCGTTGTCGGGGCACAAGCTCGGTGCCCCGAAGGGCACCGGCGTCCTCGCCGTGCGCTCCGGCGTCCCGCTCGAGCCGCTGCTGCACGGCGGGGGACAGGAGCGGGGGCGGCGGTCCGGCACCGAGGACGTGGCCGGTGCCGTGGCGGTGGCGACCGCACTCGGGCTGGCGGCGGAGACGGTGTGGTCGGGGGAGGGTACGGCGACCACCGTGCGCGACGCGGTGCTCGACGGCGTGCTCGACGCGGTCCCCGGCGCGTTCGTCACCGGGTCGCGGGAGCACCGGCTGCCCGGGCACGCGTCGTTCTGCTTCCCGGGCGTCAACGGCGAGACCGTCCTGCTCGAGCTCGAGCAGCGCGACGTGGTGTCGTCGTCGGGCAGCGCCTGTGCCGCGGGCAGCACCGAGGCCTCCCACGTGCTCACGGCGCTCGGGATCCCCGAGGACGTGGCGCGCACCGCGCTGCGCCTGACGTTCGACGCGGCCCTGACGTCCGACAACGTCCCGGTCGTCGTCGGGGCCGTGGCCGACGCCGTGGCGACCGTCCGCGCTCTCGGCTGAGGTGTACTAGACGTTCTACTCCATCTCTGGGTACGTGTCCCCCCTTCTGCGGACAACCGATCTGCGTCAGAGTGTCGTCATGGCAAACGCGATGATGACCCGGTCACGACGGGACGACCGCTTCCGAGCGGTGCAGCTCCTGCCGGCGCCGGCCACCCTCGTCGCGCTCGCCCTGGCAGCGCAGCACGACCTCGGCACGGCCCCGCTCGGGATCATCGCCGTGGTCGGAGCGCTCGCGACCGCCGGGAGTGCCCTGCTCCCGATGGTCCGGCCAGCCGCCGCCCACCGGTCGATGCCCGCACCGACCGAGACGGACCGGTACCGAGAGGACACCGAACACCCTTGAGGTCCACCACCGTGCGGTTCCCCTGAACCGAGCCGCGCGGTGGACCCAGACCGGATGTCGACCCCCTGATCGACGTCCGGCGCGGGGCGCGACGTTCCCCCTGTCGTCGTGTCCCGCCGTACACCGCGATCCCGCCGTGGGTCGACGTCCGCACCCCTGAGCGGCGTCGGTTCCCCTGCAGCCCACGGCGGGGTCCGGTTCCCCGGTAGCGTCGTCGCATGCCCTCGTACCGCGTGACCCTGGCGATCGGCGCCCTCGCGCCCGGCACGGCACCGGACGCCGTCCTGCCCGCCGCTGCCGCCCTGGTGCGCGAACACGCCGTGGTCGAGGCCGAGGACGTTCGGCTGCTCCGTGGCGTCCCGTGCGCGGTCGTGCGCTTCGAGGCCGAGGACGACCGTGTCGCCGCGGCCGTCCGCGATGCCGCCGTCGACGGGCTGCGGGACGTGGTGGAGATCCGCTCCGACGTCGTCACCCGGCGCGAGGGCGGTCGCTGGATCCCGGTCGCCTGACGGCCTGGCGGTCGCCTGATCGTCAGACGGTGTGCGTCGCCGGCTCGGGGGTCCCCGGCCAGACGTAGTCCAGGTCGTCCGGCACGTCGGGGAACAGCTCCCGGTAGTGCTCCGGCGCCTTCTGCACGAGCTTCGACCGGTGCGAGACGTGCAGGGCCTCGTCGTCGTTCCACGGCGGGATCGGCACGTCGCCGCGCTCGTACGTCGCCAGGTCCTCCGGCACGCGGCCCAGGTCGAGCAGGGTCTTCTCGAGACACGTGTCGGCGTACCCGCGCTCGGCCCAGACGCGGCACGTGGCCTCCTGGTACGCCATCAGCGCCGGGCGGTAGCCGCGCCACATCGCCGTCACCGGGTGGTGCTGCCAGCCGTAGTCGGGGAGCGTCAGCGCTCGCATCACCTGCAGTGTCTCGACCCGCTGCTTGCCGAGCCGCCGGTCGTCGAGGACCTCGGCGGATGCCCGGAAGTCGGCGTACGGCAGGAAGGTCTGCATGGCGCGGACGCTACCCCGACCGACTGGCACCCGACACATGTCGTCACGAACGTGCCGCCCGCCCCGGCAGCGTGTGAGCATCGACCGCATGAGCGGAGAACTGGTCGTCGGCGTCAGTGGCAGCCCATCGGACCCCTCGCGGACCTCGACCCTGGTCGCGGCGACGGTGGCCCGGTTGGCCGAGGAGATCGACGGCGCCCGGACCGAGACGATCGAGATCGGCCCGCTGCTGGCCGACCTCGGAGCGGCCTCGGGTCGCGAGACGATGTCCGACCGCACCCGCCGGGCCCTCGAGACGGTGGAGGCCGCGGACGTGCTCGTCGTCGGCAGCCCGGCCTTCCGGGCGGCCTACTCCGGTGCCTTCAAGCTGTTCTTCGACTGGGTCGGCCAGTACGACCTCGTCGACACCCCGGTGCTCCTGACCGCCACCGGTGGCAGCGACCGGCACGCCCTGCTCGTCGAGCACCAGATGCGCCCGCTGTTCGGGTTCTTCCAGTCCACCACCCTGCCGCTCGGGGTGTTCGGGAACGAGCGGGACTTCACCAAGCGCGAGGGTGGCTACGACATCGCGAGCGTCGACCTGGAGCTCCGCATCGACCAGGCCGTGCGCCGGGCCGTGCCGCTCATCCGCGGCGGCTTCGCCACCGCCGGCCTGACCGACGTGCGGCGCCCCGCCGAGTTCTGATCAGCGTGCCCGCGCCCGGCTCTTCCGGGCGAGCCTGGTGCTTCCGGGCGTACCGGGTCGGAACTCCTCATCAGGTACGCCCGGAACCACCGTGCATCGCGCGTGCGATGGGAAGGAACGGGCGCGACCCAGCGCGACCAGATGGCGGACTGGAGGCCCGTGGCGACGCCGCCACGGGCCTCCCGTTCGGTCGTTGGCTCAGCCGAGCAGGGACGCGACGTGCGCGACCGCCAGGCGGTAGCCGTCGGCGCCCGCGCCGGCGATGACCGCGGTCGCGGCGGTGGCGACGTGGTCGACGTGGCGGAACGGCTCGCGCTTCCACGTGTTCGACAGGTGCACCTCGACGACGGGGACCCACAGGGCCTCCACCGCGTCGTGCAGCGCGACCGAGGTGTGCGCGTAGGCGGCGGGGTTGATGACGACCGCGGCGAAGTCGTCGAGCGCCTCGTGCAGCCACTCGACGAGCTCGCCCTCGCGGTTCGTCTGGCGGAAGTCGGCCTCGAGCCCGTGCACGGCCGCCTCGGTGTGCACGATCGCCTCGATCTCGGCGAGCGTCACGGTGCCGTACTGCTCCGGGTCGCGGCGCCCGAGGATGTCGAGGTTCGGGCCGTTGAGGACGAGGATGCGCGACGCGTCGGTCATGGGCCGAGCGTAGCGAACCGGGGGAGCGCTGCGCGGCTCGGACGATGCATGCGCTGGCTATGTGAACGGTCACAAATCGGTGTAACGTCTCCGTCCGGGTCGGCAGAGTTGTCGACTGCAACACACTGACGTGGAGATGTGAATGGTTCTCGCTGCAGCGAACGAAGGGATCCGGCTCGACTTGGGCTGGGTCGACTACCTGATGATCATCGTGTACTTCGCGGTCGTCATCGGGATCGGGTTCACCGCCCGCAAGCAGGTCCGGACGAGCATGGACTTCTTCCTGTCCGGGCGCTCGATGCCGGCGTGGATCACGGGCCTGGCGTTCGTGTCCGCGAACCTCGGTGCGACCGAGATCCTCGGCATGGCGGCCAACGGTGCCCAGATCGGCATGGCCACCCTGCACTACTACCTCGTCGGCGCCGTGCCCGCGATGGTGTTCCTCGGCCTCGTGATGATGCCGTTCTACTACGGCTCGAAGGTGCGCTCCGTGCCGGAGTTCATGCTGCGCCGCTTCGGCAAGGCGCCGCACCTGGTGAACGCGATCGCGTTCGCGGTGTCGAACGTGCTCATCGCGGGCATCAACCTCTACGCGATGGCCATCGTCATCGAGGCCATGCTCGGCTGGCCGGAGTGGCTGGCGATCATCGTCTCCGCCGGCTTCGTGCTCGTCTACATCACCCTCGGCGGGCTCTCGAGCGCGATCTACAACGAGGTCATGCAGTTCTTCGTGATCATCGCGGGGCTCATCCCGCTGACGATCGTCGGTCTGCACCGCGTCGGCGGCTGGGACGGCCTGTCGAAGGCCATCACCGAGACCCAGGGCGTGCAGCACCTGCAGGCCTGGGCCGGCACCGGCTTCGGCGACGTCACCAACCCGATCGGCGCCAACTGGCTCGCCATCGTGCTCGGCCTGGGCTTCGTGCTCGGGTTCGGCTACTGGACCACGAACTTCACCGAGGTGCAGCGCGCGTTCTCGGCGAAGAACATGTCCGCGGCCCGCCGCACCCCGCTCATCGCCGCGATCCCGAAGCTCTTCATCCCGGCCATCGTCGTGATCCCGGGCCTCATCGCCGCGGCCGTGGTGGGCAACCAGTTCGCCGACGGCACGCTGACCTACAACGACGCGATCCCGAAGCTCATCCAGATGTACCTGCCGACCGGTGTGCTCGGCATCGCGGTGACCGGCCTGCTGGCGTCCTTCATGGCCGGCATGGCGGCGAACGTCTCGTCGTTCAACACCGTCTTCACCTACGACATCTGGCAGCGCTACATCCGCCCGAACATGCCCGACCTGCACTACCTGAAGACCGGCCGCTGGGTCACCGTCGTCGGCGTCGTGGTCGGCATCGCGACCGCGTTCATCGCGGCCCAGGCGTCGAACATCATGACGTACATGCAGACGCTGTTCTCGTTCTTCAACGCACCGCTGTTCGCCGTGTTCATCCTCGGCCTGCTGTGGAAGCGCATGACGACGCAGGGTGCGCTCTGGGGCTACGTCCTCGGCATCGTGACCCCGACGATCACCTGGATCGCCTACCTGCTGAACCCGGACCTGTTCGCCACCGCGACCGCGGAGACCCTGTACGGCGCGATCATCTCGTTCGTCACCGTGCTGGTCGTCGGCTTCGTCGTCTCGATGCTCACCAAGCCGAAGGACGAGAAGGAGCTCGGTGGGCTCGTCTACGGCGTCGGCAAGATCGACCTGCACGGCGACTCGGTCGCGACGGACACCGCCTGGTACCGCTCGCCCGCCCTGCTCGGCACCGTCGCGCTCGTGCTGTGCGTCGTCCTGTACCTCCCGTTCCTCTGATCCGCGAAGGAGACCACTTCTCATGAGTGACACCACCACCCCCGGCGCGATGACCGAGGAGCAGAAGGCAGCCCTCGTCCGCTCCACCCGCCGACTCGACCTGCGCCGCATCCTCGGCGGCCTGTTCGTGCTCTACGGCGTGATCACGACCATCGTCGGGATCGTGCACTGGAACACCGACCCCGAGAAGACCGGCGGGATCCACATCAACCTGTGGGTCGGGATCTCGCTGCTCGTCGGCGGCGGCCTGTTCTTCCTCTGGGACCGCCTGAACCCGGTGCCCGCCGAGGACATCATCGGCCAGGCCGAGGCCGAGTCGCACCAGCGTGCCGCTGGCGAGGGACGCGAGCTGGCCTGAGGCTGCTCGGGTCGGGCGTCCCCGGCCTGACACGGAACGACGAAGTCGCTGTCGGACGACAGCGACTTCATCGTTTCCGGCCTGGGCTGCGCACGTCTTGACCGGAGCCGAGCACGGCGGGTAGCATTGATATGTCGATCGGGTGCTGCTCGGTCGAAAGTGATCCTCGGATGTCCTGCAGCCAGCGCGGGCCCGAGGATTTGCGCTTTCGGGGGCGTGCGTCAGGAAACCAGGATCGGGCTCGTCAGTCCGTGGTCCCCGGCGTGGCCGGCAACATGAGCCCCGCAGGCGATGTCGGCCAACGCGAGGAGCGGCTCTTCGGACGGGTTGAGGTGCTCGAACCGCACTCCATGACCGACTCCACGATCGCGGAGCGCATCGAACATCGCCCGGTCATCCTTGTCCCGGGCGGGTCCGCGCGTCTCGAGGACCACGTGGCCGACCTTCCGCAGCTCGAGTTCGTGCACGAGGCGTTCGATACACCGTCTTCGCCGACGTTCCGTCCGTGCCACGGCGCCGTCGTACCGGACCACGATGACGGTCACCGCACGCCGGAGGAGATCGAGCCACGAGATGCGCTGAGCTGGCAGCGCCTCGTACCAGTGCAGCTTCCGCATGCGCCGAGGGGTCGCCCGTCGAACCGCCTCGCGAGCTTCTTCCTCGCCGTTGATCCGCATGATCACCGCGGCGAGGACGTACGCGGTGTGGTCCCGCCCACCACCCGGTTCTGACCCGTCCACGAAGGCCCGCATCACGCCAGCATATTGTGTACCGGTTGGTTCCCCCATGAAACGGTTGCGCGCTGCTCAAGGTGGGTCCAGGTTGAGCGTGACGAAAGGAACCGCCATGGACACGATGGTCTTCATCAACCTGCCCGTCACGGACCTCGAGCGCTCGAAGGCGTTCTACGAGGCGCTCGGGTACTCGATCAACCCGGCCTTCAGCGACGACACCGCGGCGTGCGTGGTGGTGTCCGAGACGATCTCCGTGATGATCCTGACGACGGCGAAGTTCGCCGAGTTCACCGACAAGACGATCGCCGACGCCGACACGATCGAGGTCATCAACTCGCTCAGCGCCCCGTCGAAGGAGGATGTCCACCGCGTCGTCGACGCCGCGGTCGCTGCCGGCGGCACCGAGGACCGGCCGGAGATGGACCTCGGCTTCATGTACCAGCGGAGCTTCACCGACCCGGACGGACACCGCTGGGAGTACGTCTGGATGGACGAGCAGGCGACGCAGGACGGCCCGCCCGCCGAGTGAGCCAGGCGCTGTCGGCGGCGCCCGCCAGGATGGACGCATGAGCACCGAGCCCGTCGACGCCCCGTCCGTGCCCGACCTCGTCACCGGCGACGACGGCCTCGCCCGGCCGGTCTGGGCGTCGTCGGACGAGCTCCTGCGCGAGTACTACGACACCGAGTGGGGCATGCCCGTCCGCGACGAACGCGGGGTGTTCGAGCGGCTCTCGCTCGAGGCGTTCCAGTCCGGTCTGTCGTGGCGCACGATCCTCGCGAAACGACCGGCGTTCCGTACCGCCTTCGCCGACTTCGACGCCGACACCGTCGCGGCCTTCGGCGAGGACGACGTCGCACGGTTGATGGCCGACGCCGGGATCGTCCGGAACCGCGCGAAGATCCTCGCGACGATCACCAACGCGAATGCCACGATCGCCCTGCGGCAGGACGGTGGGCTCGCCGACTTCGTGTGGTCGTTCCGGCCGACGACCACGCCCGAGCCGCGGTCCGCCGCCGAGGTGCCGACGAAGTCGGACGAATCCCTCGCCCTGTCGAAGGCACTGCGGAAGCGCGGCTTCGCCTTCGTCGGACCGACGACGATGTACGCCCTGATGGAAGCGCTCGGCATCGTCGACACCCACCTGATGGGCAGCCACCGGCGCGGGACCTCCGGCGTCTGGAGCTGACGGGCAAGCCAGCGAGTACGAGAACGGGAACGGGAACGCCGGGACTATGGTCGCGACATGGCCGACGACATCCGGATCGCGTTCCTGCTGTTCCCGCACCTGACCCAGCTCGACCTGACCGGTCCGGCGCAGGTCCTCAGCCGCGTGCCCGGCGCACGGGTCGAGTACGTCGCGGCGACGCTCGACCCGGTGCCGAGCGACTGTGGCCTGTCACTCGTCCCGACGACCACGATGAGCGAAGCCCGAGCGGCGGACGTGCTCGTGGTGCCCGGTGGTGACGGTGCCTTCGACGCGATGCTCGACCCGGACGTCGTGGCCTTCGTGCGGCGCCAGGCCGAGCACGCGACGTGGATCACGTCGGTGTGCACCGGCGCCTTCGTGCTCGGTGCCGCCGGGCTGCTCGCCGGCAGACGCGCGACGACCCACTGGGCCTCGAAACCGATGCTCGAGGCCTTCGGAGCGCAGCCGGTGGACGCCCGGATCGCCCGGGACGGCGCCGTCGTCACCGCCGCCGGCGTGAGCGCGGGCATCGACATGGCGTTGTGGCTCGCGGCCGAGCTCGCCGGACAGTCCGCGGCCGAGGCGATCCAGTTGCAGATCGAGTACGACCCGCAACCGCCGTTCGACAACGGATCGGCCGAGCGTGCAGACGCCGTCGTCGTCACCCGGGCCCGCGCAGCAGCCGAGGAATCGCGCGGCGCGAGGGTGACCCGCGCCGCCGCAGCCGTCCTGCGCTGACGCGGACCTTCGGACGGTCACGAATCCCCGCTGGCCTCCGCCGAGTGGTCACGACACGTCGATCCGGGCGCGGCCAGTCGACACTTCGTGACCGCTCGGGGCCATGCACGCGGGGTGTTGTGACCGGGCGGTGACCCGAGCCGCAGCCGCAGCCGCAGCCGCAGCCGCAGCCGCAGCCGCGCCGCCGCCGCGCGCTAGACCAGCGGCTTCCGCATCTGCGCCGACGTCACCTGGTACCCGAGCGCCGCGTAGAGCTCCTGCGCCCCGGTGTTGTAGCCGAACACGTTCAGCCCGATGCTCGTCGCACCGTTGTCGGCGGCGGCGCGGTGCCCGAGTTCGAGCGCCCGACGCGCGTGCCCGCGGCGCCGGTGCGCCTCGTCGATCTCGACGTTGAACACCCACCAATCGGTGCTGCCCGGCGTGAGCGGTCCGATCCACAGGTACCCGATGACGGTGTCGTCCTGGTCGATGACGTCCCACACGAGGTGCCCGTCGGCGGGAGACCCGCCCGGGAACCAACGGTCCCGCGACTGCTGTTCGTTCGCCTCGGCCTGCTCGCGGGTCTCGCCCGCCTGCATCCGTGACTCGACGTACTCGGCCATCGTGCGCCGGAGCCAGGCCGGGAGGCGCGTGGCCGGCATCGGTGCCAGCCGCGTGTCCGTCATCGGTTGCCCTTGGAACCCCGGCTCGGCTTGCCGCGCATCTTGCCGCGACCGGGCGTGGGCCCCTTGCCGGTGTTCGACTTCTTGCCGCTGCCGGACTTCCCGCTGCCGGGCGACTTGGCTTTGGCCTTGCCGCCGGCGCCGCCGCCGCCGGCGGAGCCGCCCTTGGAGCCCGGCGCACCCGACCCGCCCGACCCACCGGACGAGCCCTTGGCGGCCGACCCGGCCTTGGTGCCGCCACGAGCCGGACGCGAGCCGTCGTCGTCGTCGCGATCCGTGCCTCCCGGCTGGCGCGAACTGTTGGCGGTCCGCCCACGCACCACGCCGATGAACTCCTCGGTGGTCTCGGTGGCGTCCTCGTCCCGCCAGACCAGCGCGATGCGCGTGCCCTCGGCGTTCATGAGCGGACGACCCACCAGGTCCTTGCGGCTGGCGGCGCGGAACAGCGACTGGGGCAGCACGACGACGCCGACGTTCGCCTCGACCAGGTCGAGCGATCCGTCGATGTCGGCCGGAACCGGGCCGGCGTCGATCACGTGGACCTCGGCGTCGGCGAGGTCGACCTCGGCGAGTTCGGCGAGGGGGGAGTCCTTGGGCATCGCGACGACGGCCGTCTCGGTCCAGAGCGGGATGGCGTTGTGCTGCTCGGACACGGGCATGCGTGCGAAGACCATGTCGGCCTCGCCCGCCAGCGTGTCGTCGACGTCGTCGGCGCCGATCGGCCGCAGCCGGAGCTCGACGGAGGGGAAGCGTTCCCGCCAGACACGGGCCCACTTTGCGGGGGAGACCCCCGGCACGAAGGCGATGGTGAGAGCCGCGGTCATGCAGACGAGCATAGGGGCCGTACCCTTGTCCTCATGGCGCAGGAACAGACCATGAAGCCCGAGACGGCTGCGAAGAAGCTCGGCATCTTGCTGACGGCCGCTCCGGAGTCCTTCCAGAGCGCTCCCCTCACGCGGACCGCCTTCGACGAGCTCCGGACCGAACCCCCGACCTGGCTCGAGGACCTCCGACGCGACGGCCCGCACCCGCGACCCGTCGTGGCGCAGAAGCTCGGGATCTCCATCTCCGGCCTGAGCCGTGCGGGGATCGACGACGCACTGACGACGGCGGACATCAAGACGCTGCTCGAGCAGAAGCCCGAGTGGCTCGTCCGCGAACGCGCGACGCAGGCCGCCGTGCACGCCGAGAACGCCCGCGTGAAGCAGGAGCGCGCCGCCAAGGCCGCTGCCCGCGCCGAGGACTGACCCCACCCCGCACCACTCCGCCGCACCGAGGACGCCCCACGTGCACGAGACCGTCGCCGACGCCATGCTCGTCGTGCCGCAGTTCGCGTCCGTGTGCTGCATCGTCGGTGACCGCTACCGACCGCGCCCGGGCGTGATCGTGCCGGCGGGCGTGATGCTCGTCGCGATGCTCATGCCCGTCGTCGACGCCGGTGCGGTGTGGACCCTGTTCGCCGCGACCCTCCTGCTCCTGCTCGCGCCGTTGCCCGTGATGCGTCGCCGCCGCGCCGACGGTCGCCGCGCGGAGCCGATGGACGTCCACCGCGCGCTCTCCGCCGTCGTGATGGCCGGGATGCTGCTGATGGGTCACGCCTCGGGCGTCGCCGGCGACCACGCCGGGCACGGCATCGCCCTGTCCGCGGTGCTCGGCGCCGGTGTGATCGGCTACTGCGCGTTCAGCGGTTGGCTGCTCCGGTACGAGTGGGGCCGCGAGGACCGGCGGGCCGTCCGCAGCGGCGAGGTCTTCGCGATGACCGTCGCCGTGGTGGGCATGACCCTGGCGATGTAGCGGAGCCCGCGCCGGTCACGGCCCCCGCAGCCGGTCCGTCGAGTCCGTCAGTCGCGCGCGGCGCCGTCCGCCCGGGCATCCGCGTGCGTCACCCGCTGCTTCGCCGCCTGGATCGTGTCCTTCGGCACCGGCGGCACACCCCGCCGGATCCCGCGCAGGCCGACGACGAACAGAACAGCGGTCACGATCGCGAACACGACGAACGTGATCCCGGTCGCCGCCCACAGCGGCAGCGCCAGGGCGAGCAGCGCCACCGCGAAGCCGGCCAGCGCGACCAGGGTGGTCACGGCGAACCCGACGGCCACCCCGGTGAGCACCAGCCCGGTCTTCGCACCGCTCGCGCGCTCGCCGATCTCGCGCCGCGCCGAGGCGACCTCGTCGCGCACGGCCCGCAGCACCGGTTCGAGGGCCTTCTGCACGAGTCCCGCGGTCACCGTGTCGCGGAACGACGGCCGTCCGGGAGCGGTGGTGTCGTCGTGGTCGGTGCTGCTCATGGGGTCTCCTGTCCGGGCGCGGCGGTCCGCGTCCCCTGACGGGACGCGACCGTTCCGATGATCGTCACGCCTGCTCGCGTGCGCCCGGTGCGTTCCCAGGTTGTGCGACGGACGGGAGGCCCGCCCCGCGTCGACGACGCTGGACGGGCCTCCCGGGTGGTCGGGCCCACGGCCCTACTCGGTGACCTCCTCGAGGTCGTCGATCCCACGGGCGACGGCCGCTGCGCGGCGGGCACGCATCGACGGCGCGGCGAGCGCGGCGAGCACGGCCACGACCGCCACGCCGGTGCACGCCCAGAACCCGATGGTGAACGCGTCGTCGGTCGGCAGTCCCTGCGGCGTGCTGTGCGAGGTGATCAGCGCTGCGATGACGGCGGTGCCGACGCTCGAGCCGATGGTGCGGACGACCGTGTTGGCGCTGATGGCCTCACCGGTCTGGTTCGCGGGGACGCTCTCGATGATCGCGTTCGAGCAGGCGGCGAGGGCCATGCCGATGCCGATGCCGGTCAGGACACCGGAGGCCACCACCTGCCACAGCTCGGCGTGTGCGATCGCCGGCAGCACGAACGCGGCGACGATGGCGAACCCGCCGATGAGCATCGGCGGCTTCGGGCCGACCTTGCGCACCAGGATGCCCGCGATGGGCCCGGCGACGACCATCATCACGACGGTCGGCAGCAGGAAGAGACCGGCCTGGGTGACGTCCTTGCCGAAGCCGTAGCCGAGCGCCGTCGGGAGCTGCAGGAGCGTCGGCACGAGGACGAAGGTGCCGAACATCGCGAACCCGAAGACGAGTGCGACGACGTGGGCGGTCCAGACCCCGCGGACCGCGAAGAGCCGGACGTCGATGAGCGGCTCGGCGACCCGGAGCTCGACGAGGACGAACACGACCAGAGCGACGGCGCCGAGGACCAGCAGCCCGATGGTCTTGCCGTCGCCCCAGCCCCAGGTCTCGCCCTCGCTGACGGCGAGCAGGATCGCGACGAGCGACACCGCCAGGACGAACGTGCCGGCCATGTCCAGGCGGCCGGGCTTCCGCACCGGGGACTCCGGCATGCCGAAGACGGCGCCGAGCAGTGCGATGACGACGAGCACGGCGGGGAGCCAGAACAGCCAGTGCCACGACAGGTGCTCGACGATGGGTCCGGCGGCGACGATGCCGACACCGGCACCGATGCCGAAGATCGCGGACAGCAGGCCGATGGTGACGCTGACCTTCTCCTTCGGCAGCTCGTCACGCACGATGCCGATCGACAGCGGCATCACGGCTCCGGCGGCACCCTGCAGCGCGCGCCCGACGATCAGGACGCCGAGGTTCGGAGCGAGGGCGGCGAGCACGGCGCCGACGAGCAGGATCGACAGCACCACGATCAGGACCTTGCGCTTCCCGATCATGTCGCCGAGGCGACCGAGGATCGGCGTGAGCACCGAGGCGGAGAGCAGGTAGGCGGTGAGCACCCAGCTCGTCGCACTGGTGGAGGCGCCGAGGTCCTGCCCGATGGTCGACAGTGCCGGGGCGACGAGCGACTGCAGGACGGCGAAGGACAGGCCGCCGAGGGACAGGTAGACGATGATCGCCGTGCTGTTCGGCCGGCGTCCGTCGGTGGTGGGGTGCGAGCCGGTCCGTGGGCTCTGCATGGTGTCGGTCATCGTGCTCCGTGTCGTCGTGGTCGTCAATGTAAACAATTGCTGACATGACGAGCGTACGCGCTCGGGGGAGCATGTCAACGCTTGCTTACATCCCTGTGAGGACCGATAGGCTGCGCTCCATGAGCAAGGACGCCGCGGCCACCCGACTCCTGCTCGTGCAGGCCGCCCGGCGTCGGTTCGCCTTCGACGGGTACCGCGGGACGACGGTGCGCGACATCGCCGGGGACGCCGGGGTGAACGTGGCCCTCATCAACCGGTACTTCGGCTCGAAGGAGGGGCTCTTCCGCGCCTGCCTCGACCGGGTCGTCCGCGACCTGGGGGCAGAGGAGACGAGCCAGCAGGGACTCGAACGGGCGCTGACCGGCATCATCACGCACATCGTGCGCGCCCCGACCGACGACGACTCCCTGCAGCTCATGCTCCTGCTCCGGTCCTCCGGCGACGACGGTGCCGATGCCATCCGCCGGGAGACGCTGCGCCGGTACGCCGAACGGCTCGCGGGCACGGTCGGCGGCGCGGGGTCCGAGGAACTGCTCGTCCGTGCCGAGATCGCGCTGGCGGTGGTGCTCGGGATGTCGATGCTCCGTCAGTCCACCGCGGTGGAACCGCTGGCATCCGCCGACGACGCCGTCGTGTCGGCCGCGCTCGAGGACGCCCTCCGCGCCCTGCTCGCACCGCCGCGGTAGCGTCGAGCCGTGTCCGACCGTCCCGCACGTCGCCCCGACCCCGCTCCGCGCCTCGACGAGGTCGACGAGCGCATCCTCTGGACCCTGTCGGCCGACGCCCGGATCCCGAACAACCGGCTCGCCGCCGCCGTCGGCATCGCGCCGTCGACCTGCCTGGCACGGGTCCGCGCGCTCGAGGACGCCGGGGTGATCCGCGGCTACCGGGCCGAGGTGGACGTCGCCCGGCTCGGGTTCTCGATCGAGGCGATGGTGTCCGTCCGGGTGCACGCCGCGGCCCGCCACGAACTGCGGGACTTCGCCAAGCGCCTGCTGCGGGTGCCTGTCGTGCAGGACGTGTCGTTCCTGGCGGGGGACAAGGACTTCCTCGTGCACATCGCGTGCGAGTCGACCGAGCAGCTCCGCGACTTCGTCGCCGACGAACTCAGCGGCGACCCCTCGGTGGCGACGACGCAGACGAACATCGTGTTCGAACGCCTCGTCGCCGACCGGGCCACCCAGGGCCGCTCGTTCGACGAACTGCGGCGCTGGCGGGCCTGACGCGCGGAACCAGGGTCAGCGCTTCCGGGTCATCGGGATGTGCGGGATGCGGTCCTCCAGGTACTCGTCGCCCGAGCGCACGAAGCCGAAGCGGCCGTACCACTGCTCCAGGTGCGACTGGGCACCGAGGGCGATGCTCGGCGAGCGGGACTCGGCGATCGCGGCTTCCATGAGCTGCGCGCCGAGTCCCTGGCCGCGGGCGTGCTTCGCGGTGGCGACCCGGCCGATGCGCTCGGTGCCGTCGGGCTCGCGGAGCAGGCGGAGCGTCGCGTCCACCGAACCGTTGCCGGCCCAGAACTGCACGGTGCCCGGCTCGAGGTCGCGGCCGTCGATGTCGCCGTACGCGGCCTCCTGCTCGACGACGAAGACGTCCTGGCGGAGCCGCAGGATCTCGTGCAGCGTGACGATGTCCAGGTTGCGGGTCGGAGCGTTGAAGATCGAGACCACGGACGGCCCTTCCTGAGAATTTCTTCCGAAACAGGGTGTGTTCCGGACCGGATCGGCGTACATTGCCGGTCAACCACTCTACGTGCGCAGCCGAGATCAGGAGGTGAGCGCATGGACCACCCGTTGCGCGCACCCTGGCGCGCCGCACTCCGCATCGTCCTGCTGGGCGTCGGGACCCTCGCCGCCCTGGTGCTGCTGTCCCTGCTGCTCGGCGCGCGACCGGCCTCCGCCGCGACGACCTCGGCCGTCCCGACCGAGCAGCGCGGCCTCGTCGGCAGCGTCGTGGACGGCGTCGGTGGCACCGTGCAGGGCGTGACCGGCGAGGTCGGCAAGGTCGTCGGCGGCGTGACGGCTCCCGTCCGCAAGGCCGTGGCACCCGCACCTGCACCTGCACCTGCTCCTGCTGCGCCCGCACCTGCTGCGCCCGCTCCGGCCCCCGCACCCGCACCCGCTCCGGTGCCCGCGGCGCCCGCACCTGCCCCGGCTCCCGCGGCCCCCGCCGCGCCGTCGAGCCCCGCTCCGGTCGCGACCACCCCGGCTGCCGCGCCCACCACGACCGCCCCCGCGGCCGGCCCGGCCACGCGCCCGGTGCGACAGGTCGTCGACCAGGTGACCAGTGCCTCCCGGCCGGTCACCGACACCGTCGCGAACGTCCTGCGCCCCGTCACCGGCACCGTGGAACGCGTCACCGACACGCGCCCCGTGACCGCCGTCGTCGACACCGTCGACGACGTGGTCGGCAGCGTCCCGGTGGTCGGCACGGTCCTCGGTGACGACACCCTCGGCACCGTCACCGGTCCGGTCACGGGCCTCGCCGACGACACGCTCGGCTCGGTCGGCACGACCGTGGGCACCGTCCCCGACGTGGTCGGGGGCGTCGTCCCGTCCGTCGGCGGCACCCTGCCAGGAGGCACGGCCCCCGTCGTCGACGTCCCCGCGCTCCCGGTGGGCGGCGGTTCGAACCCGTCCGCCGGGCCCGTCCCGTCGGTGCCGGTCGCGAACGCCCCCGTCCGGCCCGGAACGGTCCCCGCGCAGGGCACCTCGGCGCCCGCACGCGCCGTCGCCGCCGATGCCCTGGGCCACCGCTCTGCCGGGCTCCGCCCGTCGGAGCCGGTCGTCGCAGTCGCCACGACGGTCACGGTCGGCCCGCTCGCCGCGGCCGTCGAGGCGCAGGACGCGACCCTCGGTGGGCGCGCGCTGCTCGTCCCCGCGGACGGCGAGGGCCACGGGCTCCCGTTCGACGGAGCCGACGCCGGTGTGCTCGGCGGCAGTGCCTCCTCGACCTCCGGCGGCGCAGCAGCCGTCGGCATCGTCGGCTCGACCGACGACATCGTCTCCCTCGCCGCGGGGTCTCGCGGCACGCTCTCCGACGACGCGGTCCCCGCATCCGTCGTCGGCGAGCACGACGTCGCCCCTGACTGAGATCGGTGCGCCTGTCCGCCACGGCAGGCACGCACACATCCCGGCTGCGTCCGCGGTCGGTGACGATCTCGATCAGGGAGTACGACCATGAACAAGTACGTCTCCAGAGGGCTCTGGTTCGCCCTCTTCGTCGGCGGGCTCACGCTCGGCGGCACGGCTGCGGCGAACGCGGCCACGACATCCGGTGCCGACGGCATCGTCTCGGGCACGCAGGTGGCCCCCGCCGTGGACGCCCCGGTGTCCCTCGGCGGCAACGCGATCGCCGTACTCGGCGACGCAGTGTCGACGGCGACCGGGTCCATGCCCGCCGCTCCGGCTCCGGCCACGACCGCTCCTGCCCCCAGCACCTCGGGCGAGGACGGCACGCTCTCGGGCACCCAGGTGGTGCCGGACGTCGCGGCACCGGTGACGGTCGGCGGCAACGCCGTGGCCGTCGCCGGTGACGCCGTCTCGGCCGCCGCACCCGCGGCAGCTCCGGCACCTGCAGCACCGGCTCCGGCTCCGGCTCCGGCGCCTGCCGCTCCTGCCGCTCCGGCTCCGAGCACCTCGGGCGAGGACGGCACGGCTTCCGGCACCCAGGTCGCCCCGACCGTGACCGTCCCCGTGACGGTGGCCGGCAACGGGATCGGCGTCCTCGGCGACGGCACCTCCACGTCGACCGCCCCGGCGGCGACCACTCCGGCGCCGGCTGCCGAAGCACCGTCGGCACCCAGCACCTCGGGCACCGACGGACTGCTCTCCGGCACCCAGGTGACCGGCCTGGTCGACGTGCCGGTGACGATCGGTGGCAACGGCATCGGCGTCCTCGGTGACGGGACCTCGACGGGCACGACGCCTGCCGCGGGCACGGGTACCGGGACCGGGACTGCGCCGGCGGCCGGTGGTTCGACCTCGGGTTCGGACGGCACGGCCTCTGGCACGCAGGTGTCCCCGGTGGTCTCGATCCCGGTCACGGTGGCGGACAACGGCATCGGACTGCTCGGGACGGGCACCGCGACGGGCACCGCGACGGGCACAGCGCCCGCCGCGGGCACGGGGACCGCTCCGGTGGCCGGTGGTTCGACCTCGGGTTCGGACGGCACGGCATCGGGCACACAGGTGTCCCCGGTCGTCGACGTCCCGGTGACGATCGGTGGCAACGGCATCGGCGTCCTCGGCGACGGCACGAGCACCGGCGGCACGACGGCTCCGGCCACCGGCACCACGACCCCGACGACCGGCGGTTCGACCTCCGGCGACGGCGGCCTGCTCTCCGGCACCCAGGTCACCCCGGTGATCAGCCTGCCGATCACCATCGGCGGCAACGGGATCGGCATCGTCGGTGACGGCACCAGCACCACTCCCGGCACCGGCACCGGCACTGACCCCGGTACGGACCCGGGCACCGACCCCGGCACCGACCCGGGCACGGACCCGGGCACGGACCCGGGAACCGTCCCCACCGACGGGACGGGCACCGACACCGGCACCACGCCGGGCACGGCGACCATCCCGGTCGGCGTGGTCGGCGTCGTCGAGCCGACCCGGGCCTCCACGGCGGGTGTGGTGACCACCACGACCGCTGCCACCGGCGGGGCCCGGGCGAGCGCCGCGACCGTCGCGGCAGCCGCCGCGGCCGGTGACGGCCAGCCGGAGCTCGCCTACACGGGAGCCGGCTCGCCGGTCCTGCCGGCCGGGTTCGCGCTCCTGCTGCTCCTCGCCGGAGCGGGCACGCTCGTGCTCCGTCGCCGGCACTGACCGGCGGGTGACCGAGGGGCGTCACACCGTGGCGCCCCTCGTCACCATGCCCGGGGGAGACGCCCGGTTACGACGGCGCTGACACCGTGGCGCGGCCGTCAGCGGCCTGGGGTATCGTTCCGACTACGCAAGCGCTCCGGGGTCGGTGTAATTCCGAGCCGGTGGTGACAGTCCACGAACTGATGACGGGTGCGAACCCGACAGAGGTTGACCCGGTGGGATTCCGGGACCGACGGTGAAAGTCCGGATGGGAGGCGCGCTGGGCGGACAGGACGACCCCACGACCCGTGGAGTGCGACCCGTCCGTCGATGCCGACGATCGTCGAACGCCCCCGGAGTCCCGTTGAGAGGACACCAGTGTTCACCGGCATCATCGAGGAACTCGGCACCGTCACCGCCGTCGAGCAGCAGGGCGACTCCGTCGCGCTCACCGTGCACGGCCCCGTCGTCGTGCAGGACGCCCGGCACGGCGACTCGATCGCGACGAGTGGTGTCTGCCTGACCGTCGTCGAGCAGACCCCCGAGACCTTCACCGCCTTCGTCATGAAGCAGACCCTCGACATGAGCGCCCACGGCGCACTCCGGGTGGGGGACCGCCTGAACCTCGAGCGCGCCGCCTCGGTGGGCGACCGCCTGGGCGGGCACATCGTGCAGGGTCACATCGACGGCACCGCCACCGTGCTCGAGACGGCCGACGGTGACGGCTGGCGGCGCGTGCGGTTCTCGCTCGCGCCGGCGCTCAGCCCGCTCGTGGTCGACAAGGGTTCCATCGCGCTCGACGGCGTCTCGCTCACGGTCAGCGCGGTCTCGCCCGAGGGCACCGCGCCCGACGCGGCCTGGTTCGAGGTGAGCCTGATCCCCGAGACGCTCGAGGCGACGACGCTCGGGCTCCGCGTGCCGGGCGACCGGGTGAACGTCGAGACCGACGTCCTGGCACGGCACGTCCGCCGCATGCTGCGGCTCGACGCCGCGGCGCAGTCGCTCGAGACCGTCGGATCGGAGGCCCGGTGATGGTCGCCGAGGTCGGTGCCGCCCCGCAGGCACTCGGGTTGTCGAGCATCGAGACCGCGATCGCGTCGATCACGGCCGGTCGCCCGGTGATCGTCGTCGACGACGAGGACCGCGAGAACGAGGGCGACGTCATCCTGTCCGCCGAGCTCGCCTCGCCGGAGTGGATCGCGTGGACCGTCGCGCACTCGTCCGGGTTCATCTGCGCGCCGGTCAGCACCGAGATCGCCGACGCACTCGACCTGCCGCCGATGGTGGCGCACAACGAGGACGTCCGCGGCACGGCCTACACGGTCACCGTCGACGCCGCCGTCGGCGTGACCACGGGCATCAGCGCCCACGACCGCGCCCGCACCCTGCGGGTCCTCGCCGACCCGGCTTCGGTGCGCGACGACCTGCACCGCCCCGGACACGTGGTGCCCCTGCGTGCACGACCGGGCGGGGTCCGCGAGCGCGCCGGGCACACCGAAGCAGCGATCGAGCTCGTCACCGCGGCCGGACTCCGGCCCGCTGCGGCGATCTGCGAGATCGTCGACGAGGACGGCAGCATGATGCGGCTGCCGGCGCTCGTCGGACTCGGGGCGCGCGAGGGCGTGCCCGTCATCACCATCGCCGCGCTCGCCGAGTGGCTGGACGCGGCAGACCGGGCGGCGGCAGCGACCGCAGCGCCCACGGAAGGAACGACACGATGAGCGGAGCAGGCGCGGCGGACCGCGACCAGGTCGACGGCACCGGGATCCGGGTGGCCATCATCGCCGGACAGTGGCACGACACGATCGCGGCGGGCCTGCTGGCCGGGGCGCAGCGCGAGGTCGAGCGGCTCGGGGCGACGGCCGACGTCATCCCCGTCCCCGGCAGCTTCGAGCTGCCCGTGGTCGCGAAGACCGCGCTCGAGGCCGGTTTCGACGCGGCGGTCGCGCTCGGCGTGATCATCCGCGGTGGCACCCCGCACTTCGAGTACGTGTCGGGCGCGGCGACGAGCGGCCTGACGCAGGTCGCGATCGACACCGGCAAGCCCGTCGGGTTCGGTGTGCTCACGCTGGACGACGAGCAGCAGGGACTCGACCGCGCCGGACTGCCCGACTCCAAGGAGGACAAGGGCGCCGAGGCGGCACACGCGGCGATCAGCACCGCGGTGACGCTGCGGTCCCTGCGCGTCCTGGTCTGAGGCGCCGGACACCCCACACAGAACGGCCCCGCACCGGTGAGGTGCGGGGCCGTTCTGTGCTTGCTGGTCAGTGCTTGCTGATCAGCGTTGCTGGTCTGTGCTTGCTGGTCAGCGCTTACCGAACACGTGGATCGGCAGGAAGAAGGAGAGGCTCATCAGGAGCACGCCGGCCATGAAGACGAAGGCCTGGCCCGACTCCACCTGGAAGGCGAACCCGAACAGGTACATCGACACCAGCAGCAGCAGGATCGAGAAAACAGCGGCGATGACGCGGCCCACGGGATACCTCCGGGTGTCGACGAGTGGATCGTTCCCCAGTCTATCCCCAGCCGGGGGTGTGCCGGTTCACGCTCCCGGTCGCGTCGCGATCAGACGGTCGACGACGGTGAGCAGGGTCTCCATGTCGACGCTGCCCCGCTTCGGTCGCACCTCGCTCGCGGCACCGAGTGAGGCCTGGTGGTACAGCCCGTCGCCGAGGAGCTTGACGGCCTGCGCGGTCGGCTCGTCGCCGAGGGCGTCGACGAGGGTCGCGAGCCAGGCGTTCTCGGTGTCGTCGAGGGTGCGTCCGGCCTCTTCGTAACCGGCCTGCTGCAGGCGGCTCGCTGCGAGCAGGGCGAGGTCCAGCTCGCTGCCGACGAACAGGCAGTTGCGGACGAAGTAGCGCGCGGCGCCGTCCTCGGCCTCCTGCATGCGCTCGACGTCGATCGCGGACAGGTCCGACAGCCGTTCGCAGAGCCCCTCGACCAGGGCGGCCTTGGAGCCGAAGTGGTAGAGCAGCCCGCCCTTCGAGACACCGGCGCGCGCGGCGACGGCGTCGAGCGTGGCGGGACGCTCACCTTCCTCGCACACGATGGCGACGAAGCTGTCGAGGACACGGTCGCGGGCACTGGCCATGCCGAGAGTCTAGGAGCAGTTCCGGGGGGCGCGGACGCCAGCTCCTCCGTGGCCGCCGTGAACGCTCACGAAGTGCCGCGGGACCGTTGCTCATCGTTCCGGCACCGGCTAGCGTCGAGCCGACCGTGAAGGTTCACGAGACGACAAGGATCCGCATGTCAGCGCAGACGGCGAACACCGCCACCACCCCGACCTCGACCACCACCGACCGCCCCGGGTGGGCCGTCCTCGGCCCCGGCAGCATCGCGCGACGCTTCCTCTCGCAGCTGCCCGCCAGCGGGGGTGTCCTGGTCGCGGCCGGCAGTTCGTCCGCCGAGCGGGCGCAGGGCTTCGCCGACGAGGCCGCCGGGTTCGGGTTCGCGAACGTGACCGCCGGGACCTACGACGAGGTCCTCGCCGACCCGCGGGTGGACGCCGTCTACGTGTCGACCGTGCACACCGGGCACGCCCGACTCGTGCTCGCCGCACTCGAAGCCGGCAAGGCCGTCCTCTGCGAGAAGCCCCTCGCCGTGAACCACGGCACCGCGATGGCGCTCACCGACGCCGCACGCCAGGCCGGCCTGCCGCTCGTCGAGGCGTTCATGTACCGCTTCCACCCGCAGACCGCGGCGCTGCTCGAGCTGATCCGCGACGGCGTGATCGGCGACGTGACACACGTCGACGCCTCGTTCGCCTTCCGGACGGGCGAGCGCACCGGTCGCCTGTTCGACGTCGACACCGCCGGCGGCGGGATCCTCGACGTCGGCGGGTACCCGGTGACGATGGCCGCGGCGATCGTGCAGGCCGCAACCGGGGTCGCCGTCGCCGAGCCGGTGGACCTCACCGCCACGGGCACGCTCGGGCCGACCGGGGTCGACGAGTGGACGGTCGCGCAGCTCACCTACAGGGGCGGGACCACGGCGACGGTCCGGACAGGCGTCTTCGTGCAGGACGACAACGCCGTGTCGGTGTACGGCTCGCGCGGTCGCATCGTGCTCACCGACCCGTGGACCCTCGGCGACGACCCCACCATCGAGATCCACACCGTCGACGAACCCCCTCGCTCGCTGTCGTTCGCGGGTGAGCACCCCTACGCCCGAGAAGCCGACGCCACCACCGACGCCCTGCGTGCCGGCGGGGTCGAAGCGGCGCAGATGACCATCGACGAGACCCTCGCCACGGCCCGCACGCTCGACAGGTGGCGCGCGGCGATCGGCCTGCGCTACCCCTTCGAGGCCGAGACCGCTGACATCCCGACGGTGTCCGGCCGACCGCTCACCGTGCAGGACGGCAACCCGATGCGCTACGGCGAGGTGCCGGGCGTCGGCAAGCGGATGTCCCGCCTGGTGATGGGTGTCGACAACCAGTCCGACCTGGCACACGCCAGCGCGATCTTCGACCTGTTCGTCGAGCAGGGTGGCAACGTGTTCGACACCGGGTACATCTACGGCGGCGGGGTGCTCGAGGGCAGGCTCGGCAGGTGGATCCAGAACCGGGGGATCCGCGAGGACGTGGTCGTCATCACGAAGGGCGCCCACACCCCGCACTGTGACCCGGAGTCGATCACCCGGCAGCTGCTCGAGAGCCTCGAGCGCCAGGGAACCGACTACGCCGACATCTACATGATGCACCGCGACAACCCCGACATCCCGGTGGGGGAGTTCGTCGACGTGCTCGACGAGCACCGCCGAGCCGGGCGCATCCGCGTGTACGGCGGCTCGAACTGGACCCCCGCACGGTTCGACGAGGCAAACGCCTACGCACGGGCCAACGGCAAGCACGGGTTCGAGGTGCTCAGCAACCACTTCGGTCTCGCCGAGGCGTACGACGTGCCGTGGGACGGCTGCGAACACGCGACCGATGCGGCATCGAAGGCCTGGCTCGAGGAACGCCAGGTCCCGCTGCTGCCGTGGTCGTCGCAGGCCCGCGGGTTCTTCACCGGCCGCGCGACGCCCGAGGACACCAGCGACGCCGAACTCGTCCGCTGCTACTACTCGGACGACAACTTCGAGCGGCTCCGGCGTGCGCGCGAACTCGGCGAGCAGTTCGGTGTCCCCGCGACGGCGATCGCGCTGGCGTACGTGCTCAACCAGCCGTTCCCGACGTTCCCGCTCTTCGGACCCCGTACGATCGCGGAGGCCCGGTCGTCCATGACCGGCCTCTCCGTCGACCTCTCCCCGGAACAGGTGGCATGGCTGGACCTCCGCGCCTGACCCCGGGCGGCCGCGCGACGATCATCGACGTCGCCGCGGCCGCCGGGGTGTCCCGGCAGACCGTCACCCGCGCGATGAACGGCATGTCCGGCATCAGCGCGGCGACCAAGGACCGCGTGCTCCAGGCCGCGGCTGCGCTCGACTACCGTCCGTCACGGTTCGGCCGCGGGCTCGTCACGGGTGGCGACCACCAGCTCGGGCTCGTCGTCAACGATTTGCGGAACCCCTACGCACCGGCACTCGCCTCCGCGGTGCTCGGCCTGGCCGCCGCCCGCGGGTGGAACGTCATGCTCGCCGACGTCGGGCTCGCGAGCGACTCGGACCGGATGGTGGAGTCCCTCGGTGCGCAGACCGACGTCGTGATCGGCTACCTCGGGTCCCGTGCGCCGGAGTGGATCGAACGGCTCGGCTCGGTCCCGGTCGTCGAGCTCGACCCCTCGGGGCCGGTGACCCGCGCCGCGGTCCGGATCGACCCGACCGCCGCGATCGAGGACCTCGCCGACCACCTCGTCGACGTCGGGGTGAAGCACCCCGTCGTGCTCGACGCCGCTGCCGACGGCGTGCCGAGCCAGCGCGGGGAGCACATGGTCGCGGCACTCCGACGTCGCGGGTACCTGCCCGACCTCGTCGTCGCGTCCGCACCCACCGCCGAGGCCGGCGCCGGACAGACCGAGCGGATCCTCGCCGAGCACCGGCGGGTGGACGCGGTCCTGGCGTTCAACGACGTGCTGGCCCTCGGTGTGCTGTCGGCCTGCCGTCGTGCCGGCGTCGACGTCCCCGGTGGCGTCCGCGTGGTCGGCGTCGACGGCCTGCCGCTCGGGACGCTCGTCGCACCGACACTCACCACGCTGGCCGTCGATCTCGACGAGGTCGCGGGTCAGGCCCTCGACCTGGCGCTCGGCATGCTCGCGGGCGAGCTGCCGCGCTCGGGCGAGGCCGTCGAGCGCACGGTGCGCCACCGGTTGCTGCTCCGCGAATCGGCGTAGGCCCGACGACGCGACCAGTGGGCCGACGCAAGGCCCGTGGCGGGACCGCCACGGGCCTCCCGGCCGTCGTCAGTTGCATTTGCAACCAAAACCGTCCGGACGGTACACTAACGGAGTCCTGACGGGGCGCGTGTCCATCCCGCGTCCCGTCTCGTCTGCCCCACGTACCACCCGCCGTCGACCTGGTCCGGCTCGAAGTCCCAGGAGTCCGCCGTGTCCGCACTGCTCACCAGCCCCGTCGCCACCCGCGTCACCGGGAGCCGCGCCCGACGGTTCCTGGCGCTCGCCGTGCTCATGCTGCCGGTCCTGCTCATCTCGGTCGACAACACCATCCTGAGCTTCGCGCTGCCGTCGATCAGTCGCGCGCTGAACCCGGACGCCACCACGCAGCTCTGGATCGTGGACGCGTACCCGCTGGTGCTCGCCGGCCTGCTCGTCGTGATGGGCAGCATCGGTGACCGCATCGGCCGACGGCGGATCCTGGTGATCGGCGCGACCGGCTTCGCACTGTTCTCGGTGGCCGCGGCCTTCGCGACCGACGCCTGGATGCTCGTCGCGGCCCGGATCGCGATGGGCGTGTTCGGCGCGATGCTCATGCCCGCCACGCTCTCGATCATCCGCAACGTGTTCGTGGACGCGGGGGAGCGGCGGATGGCGCTCGCCGTCTGGTCGACGATGTTCGCGGCCGGCAACGCGCTCGGCCCGCTCGTCGGCGGCGCGCTGCTCGCGCACTTCCACTGGGGCAGCGTGTTCCTGGTCGCGGTGCCGATCCTCGTGCTCATGCTCGTCGGTGTGCCGTTCTGCGTGCCGGAGTCCCGCGACCCGATGCCCGGGCCGGTCGACCTGCCGAGCATGTTCCTGTCCCTCGGTGCCCTTGCACCCATCGCGTGGGCCATCAAGTCGGTCGTGCACCCCGAGGAGCGCGGCCTCGCGATCGCCATGCTCGCGGTCGGTGTCGTGTGCGGCATCGCGTTCGTCCGTCGGCAGCTGCGGTCCCGCACGCCGATGCTCGACCTGCGGCTGTTCCGCAGCACCGCCTTCACGGGCAGTGTGCTGATGAACCTGGCGGCGATGTTCTCGCTCACCGGGTTCCTGTTCTTCATCGCCCAGCACCTGCAGCTCGTGGCCGGGCTCGACCCGTTCGCATCCGGCGTGGTGCTCATCCCGGGTTCGGTCCTGACCATCGTCGCCGGGCTCGCGGTCGTGCCGATCGTGGCGCGTGTCGCCCCGCGCTGGGTCGTGTCGGTCGCGCTGCTGTTCTCGGCGGCGGCGTACGCCCTCGTCGCGGTCCTCGGACACCACGCCTCCATCGCCGCCCTGGCGTTCGCGTTCGTGCTGCTCGGCATCGGGATCGGGGCGTCCGAGACGGTGACGAACGACCTCATCATCTCGACGGCTCCGGCGGACAAGGCGGGTGCGGCCTCGGCGATGTCCGAGACGGCGTACGAGATCGGGGCCGTGCTCGGGACCGCGGTGCTCGGCACGATCCTGGCGACGACCTACCGGGCGCACGTCGTGGTGCCCGACGGGCTGTCCTCGGCGGCACACGTCGCGGCGCAGGAGACCCTCGGCGGGGCGGTCGCCGCGGCGGGGCAGCTCGGCGGCAGCGCCGGGCAGGTGCTGCTCGAGTCGGCGCGGGCGGCCTTCGACTCCGGCGTGACGATCACGGCGGGCGTCGCCGCGGTGCTCATGGTGGTGGCGGCCGCGGGTGCGCTCGTCATGCTCAAGCGCCGCTGAACGGCCGCGCTGCACTGCGGGCGCGAGCTGCGCTTCGTGAGCTGTGCTTCGTGAGCAGGAATGGTCGGGTCGCCGTGCGTGACCCGACCATTCCTGCTCACGAAGTGCCACCGCGGCGCGCCCGGCCGCGCCCGAACCTGTGAATCGTTGACCTCAACCATGGTTCAGGTCATACGTTGGGTGACAGCCGCCGAGTGACGGCAGCCCCTCCCGAAGGAACGACCACGATCACCATGCCCGACGAAGCACCGGCAACCATCGCCGACGCGTACAAGTCCGCCTTCCGCGGGCACCCTGCCGGCGTCGCCGTCATCACGGCCGAAGGCCCGGACGGACCGACCGGCCTCACCGCCTCGAGCGTCGCGAGCGTGGCCGTCGACCCACCCGTGCTGGTCTTCTCGCTCTCGACGAACTCCGGCTCGGCCGGGGTCGTGCTCGGTGCGCCGTTGTTCGTCGTGCACCTGGTCGACTCCCTCGGGGTCGCACTCGCCAAGCGCTTCGCGTCGACCGGCAGCCCGGCCGCCGACGACCCGATCTGGGGCACCCTGCCGTCCGGCGACCGCTACCTGCCGAGTGCGGCGAGTGCGCTCCGCTGCCGACCGCTGTCGACGACGCCCATCGGCAGCTCGACCGTCGTCGTGGCCGAGGTGCTCGACATCATCGTCGGCGCCGACCGCGGCGAGCCGCTGGTCTACCACAACCGGGAATTCCACTCCCTCACCGATCGTTCCCGGCTCTCGTGAGCCGCGGAGCCGCGTCCACAACCCCACTGATCGAAAGGACCTCACATGGCTGAGTACACCCTGCCGGAACTGCCGTACGACTACGCCGCGCTCGAGCCGCACATCAGCGGCAAGATCATGCAGCTGCACCACGACAAGCACCACCAGGCCTACGTGACCGGTGCCAACACCGCGCTCCAGCAGCTCGGCGAGGCCCGTGAGTCCGGCAACTTCGGCGCGATCAACAAGCTCGAGAAGGACCTCGCGTTCCACCTCGGTGGCCACGTGAACCACTCGATCTTCTGGACCAACCTCGGCCCGGACACGAAGGTCCCCGAGGGCGAGCTCGCCGCAGCGATCGACGAGTTCTTCGGTTCGTTCGAGAAGTTCCAGGCGCAGTTCGCCGCCGTCGCGAACGGCATCCAGGGCTCCGGCTGGTCCGTGCTGGCCTGGGACACCGTGGGCCAGAAGCTCACCACGTTCCAGCTCTTCGACCAGCAGGGCAACATCCCGTTCGGTCTCGTCCCGATCTTCATGCTCGACATGTGGGAGCACGCCTTCTACCTCGACTACCTGAACGTCAAGGCGGACTACGTCAAGGCCGTCTGGAACATCGTCGACTGGGAGAACGTCGCCGCTCGTTTCGAGAACGCGAAGTCGCAGCGGTTCGTCACGCTCTGATCCGCGTCGGCGGGTCACCACGGTGACCACCTGACGAACGGGAGGCACGGTGCCAGCTGGCACCGTGCCTCCCGTTCGTGGTCCGGGTGCCGTTCCGGACCGCACGCCGTCACCGGGTCCGCGACCGGTCCTCGGACGCGGGCGCGGTCGCGCGCAGCGCGGGGTCGGCGCCGGTCGTGCTCGAAGCCAGGTCGTGGGCGATGCGACGCAGTGCGGCGTCGGCCTCGGTGTGCGCGCGGTCGACGAGCGCGCTCCACTGGGCTCCGCGGGCGGCCATCACCGTGTCCTGGGCCGCACGTTCGGCGAGGACGGGGTCGGCACCGTGCGCCCGGCACCACGCCCGGATGGCCGCCACGTGGCAGCGGTGTGCACGGCGCTGGCGGTCCCGCCCGTCGAGGGACTCGACCGAACCGAGTTCGAAGGTGAGTCGCGCGGCCAACGCGCGGTGTGGGTCGTCGAGCCCGCCGAAGGCCGCGACCAGGTGATCGGCGAGGGCGTCCGCATCGGCGTCCGGCTCGAGTGTCGCCACCGGACGTGCGGCCGCCAGGTGTTCGACGACGGAGTCGATCAGGGCTTCGCGTGAGCCGAAGTGGTACACGACGGGGTAGGCGCTCGTCCCGAGCACGCGGCCGAGGCCCCGGACCGTGACGTCCTCGATCTTGGTCTCGACGAAGTGGTCGACGACCTTCTCGAGGATCGCGGGTTTGCGGGTGGGGTCGGGCTTCCTGGGCATGGCATCTCCGTCGTCGGGGCGGTGGTCGCGCGACCGCCCACATACTAGCAGCCGGTATTTCAGTGGCACCATGGTCGTCGTGTGTGATCTCTCCGCGAAACCTCCGTTTTCACCGATAGAAACGGAGAAAAACTCGGCTACGGGTACACTGTTTCGGATGTCCATGCCGTACGAGGGCGCTCCGCCGCCGTCCCGGCCCGAAGGGACCCGCGCCGGACGGGTGGTCACGGGCCGTCGTCGTGGCGCCGGAAAACGCTTCCTGGTCGTCGGCGACGTCCTGGACGGTGTCCTCGTGCACACCACCGCACACCGGATCGGGGTGCACGACCCCGCTGCGGAGATCCGCCACCGTCCGACCGGCGCCGGTGGCAACACGGCCACCTGGCTCGGCTGGCTCGGGGCCGAGGTCGACGTCGTCGCCCGGGTCGGGGTCGACGACGTCTACCGCCACGAACGCGCGCTCGAGGACGCCGGGGTCCGCGCCCACCTGCGGTACGACGCGATGACGTCCACCGGGGTCGTCGTCTCGGTCCGCAACGACCACGGTCGCACCGCGATGTCCGACCCGGCCGCGAGCGGGAAGATCAGTGCCGGCGACGTCCCGCCGTCGGTGGTCGCCCGCGCCGACATCGTGCACCTGACCGGGGCCGCCATGCTCGGCGGTGGGGCCGACCGGCTCGCCGACCTGGTGGCGTGCGCCCGGACGGGGCCGGCGCGCGTGGCGGTGGACCCATCGTCGGTGGCGGTGATCGAGACGATCGGTGCCGACCGGTTCCTCCACGCCCTGCGGGGCGTCGACGTGCTCTTCCCCGACCAGCACGAGGCGCTCGCCCTCGGCGGGGGCGACGACCTCGACGCCGCGGTGCGGCGGTTGACGGAGCACGTCCCACTGGTCGTCGTCACGGCGGAGGCCGACGGCGCGCTCATCGGACGCCGGGGCCGCAGCGTCCACCGGGTCCCCGCGACACCGGCGACCGTCGTCGACACCATCGGCGCCGGGGACGCCTTCGTCGCCGGGTTCGTCCGTGCGTGGGCGACGGATCCGGTCCGCGTCGGTGCGGCAGCCCGCGAGGGCACCCGGGTCGCCGCGCGGGCACTCGGCTTCGTGGGCGGTCGACCGCCGGTCTGAGCCGACGGGTTCTCGGTCGGCACCCCCGGGTCAGGGCTCCGTCGGGTCAGTGCCCGGTCAGCGCTCCGTCGGGTCAATGCTCCGACGGTTCGGGGACGACGTTCAGGGTCTGGACGCGCCCCGCGGCGGCGGGCGCGAGCCGGATCTCGACGCGCAGTCGCCCGCAGGTGCCGGGGAGCCACCAGCGCAGGTGCGACGGTGCCGCCGAGTACTCGGACACCGGTGCGGCACCGAGGTCGGCGCCGACGTCCGCGACGGCCTGCGCCACCCCCCGCCGTCGGCGGTCGTAGGGCACGTCCATGGCCACGTTCGGTGTGCAGATGGCGTCCGCCAGGTCGTCGCGCCAGTCGGCCAGGAGGCGCGTCACGGCGGCCTGGGCGGCTCGCGTCGCGCGGGTGGTCGCCGCCACCCCGCTGGTCGCTCCGGCCACGTCGGTGCCGGCTTCCGCCGGGTCGGGTGTCCGAGCCGTCAGTGCCGCGTCGAGCACGAGGTCGTGCGCCTGCTGCGCGGCCGCGGAGACCTTGGCCTGCGTGGCGTTCTCGAACGCGACGACCCCGAGGCCGTCGCGCACGGACCATCGCATGTGCGCGGAGAAGCCCGGGTAGCCGCCGGAGTGCGAGACGAGCTCGCCGAAGCGGTCGTCCTGCTCGACGAACAGCCCGAAGCCGTACGCCGTCGCGCGGGCCGAACCCGGCACGACGGACGACGGGACGACCCGCATCGCCTGCTGCATGAGCCGGCGATCGGCGGGGGAGACCGGGCCGGGTTCCGGCGCAGCGGAGAAC
The DNA here is from genome assembly GCF_000686685.1 of Curtobacterium sp. UNCCL17. Taxonomy (NCBI): domain Bacteria; kingdom Bacillati; phylum Actinomycetota; class Actinomycetes; order Micrococcales; family Microbacteriaceae; genus Curtobacterium; species Curtobacterium sp. UNCCL17. The sequence continues at coordinate 523,716 of NZ_KK366001.1, forward strand.
GCCGAACCGAGGTGCGTCGCCCAGCGCGCCAGGTCGCGGACGGTCGAGAAGAGCCCGCCGATCGACGAGAACGCGCCGGGGCCCGTCATCGGCAGGGGTTCCCAGTCGCCCTCGTGTCCGCGGACACCGGTGACGACGAACCCGGTGGACTCGTCGGCGCTGAACACCGTGTCGATGAGTCCGAGGGGACGGAGCACGGTCTCGTCGGCGGCCACGGTGAAGGGCCGCCCCGTCACGACGGCGACGACCCGGCCGAGCAGGGCGTAGCCGAGGTTCGAGTAGGCGAAGCGGGTGCCGGGCAGCGAATCGAACAGCAGGCCGCCGCGCAGGACCTCGTCGAGCTCGGCGTCCGAGATCGACTCCTGCCGGTCGGCCCAGGGATCGTCGGTGGGGAAGCCCGCCGACATCGTCAGCAGCATCCGCACCGTGGGGACGGGGGAGTCCGGGGCCGGCAGGGTGACGGCGCCGAACGCCGGCACGAAGTCGGTGATGGGCGCGTCGAGATCGAGCGCACCCCGTGCGACGAGGGTCAGCAGGGTCGCGGCGGTGACGCTCTTGGTGCAGGAGGCGATGCGGTAGACGGTGTCGGCGTCCGGCTGCCGGCCGTCCCCGCGGTCGCCGTGCCCACCGGACGCGACGAGCCCGGAGCGGTCGAAAACGCCCCACACGCTGCTCGGCGCGATGCCCTGTTCGACACGAGCACGGAACAGCTCGTCGACCTGGTCGACGACGGCGGCGACCGCGGGGTGCGACCCGGTCACGATCGCCGCATCCGTTCGTAGGCGTCGAGCGCCCGCTGCCGCGACGCCTTCAGGTCGACCATCGGCTCGGGGCGCAGCTCGTCGGCGGGGACCCAGCGGTGGACGTACTCGCGGTGCGGGTCGAAGCGCTCGAGTTGCCGGTCCGGGTTGAAGACCCGGAAGTACGGGGCGGCGTCGAAGCCGGAGCCCGCGACCCACTGCCAGTTCGCCGCGTTGTTGGCGGGGTCGGCGTCGACCAGCGTGTCCCAGAACCACTGTTCCCCGACGCGCCAGTCGACGAGCAGGTTCTTCACGAGGAAGCTCCCGGCCGCCAGCCGGACCCTGTTGTGCATGGCGCCGCTGTGCCAGAGCTCACGCATGCCCGCGTCGACCAGGTCGAAGCCGGTCAGGCCCTGCCGCCAGCGGTCGAGCTCGGCCGCTTCCGGGTCACGCCACGGGAACGCGTCGAAGTTCCGACGGACGTTGACGGTGGCGATGTCGTCACAGTGGAAGTACTCGTTCCAGTTGAACTCCCGCCATGCCAGCTGCCGCAGGAACGCGGCGGCGTTCTGGCGCTGCGCGGGCTCGAGCCGCTCGTGCAGGCGGTGCCACACCTGGTACGGGCTGATCTCGCCCCACCGCAGGAACGGCGACAGGCTGCTGGTGGCTTCCGTCGCGGGCTCGTCGCGCTGGTCGTAGTCCTCGAGCGCGTGCTCGACGAAGTGCTCGAGCTGCTGCTGGGCGCCGTGCTCACCCGGGGTCCAGGCGTCACGGAGCCCGCCGGCCCAGTCGGGCTTCGTCGGCAGCAGTGCCCAGTCGGCCAGGGCATCACCGGTGACGTCGGCCGCAGCGGGCAGGTCGTCGGGGTCGGGCAGGGGGTGGCGCGGTTCGGGCAGAGCCTGGACGGCGTTCCAGAACGGGGTGAAGACCTTGTACGGCTCGCCCTGCCCGGTGAGCACGGTCCACGGTTCCCAGAGCAGGTTCGCGGCGAAGCTGTGCGCCTCGACGCCACGGTCGTGCAGGGCCGCCTTGATGCCGGCGTCGATGTCCCGCTCGACGGCGCCGTACCGACGGTTCCAGTACACGGCGTCCGCCCCGGTGTCGGCGACGAGCTGGTCGATGACCGTCGCCGCGGCACCGCGTCGGAGGACCAGCCGGGAACCGCGCTCGCGCAGGTCGGCGTCGAGGGCGGTCAGCGATCGGTGCAGCCACCAGCGGCTCGCGGCGCCGATCGGCCGGAGCCCCGGGGACTGCTCGTCGAGGACGACCACCACGGTGACGTCGCCTCCGTGGTCGATCGCCGCACGGATCGCGGGGTTGTCCGACAGCCGCAGGTCGTCACGGAGCCAGACGATCGCGCCGGTCACACCGTCGCCGCATCCGGAGCGGCCACCGGGCGGGTCGTCGACCGCCGGCCCGGTGCGGTGCCGACCGCCAGCCGGAGCTTCGTGCAGAGTTCGGTGAGGGTGCGCAGTTCGGGGTCGGACAGCCCGGCACCGACCTGCTGCGCGATGCTCGCCGCGTGCTGCACGGCGACCTGCCGGTAGACGTCGAAGCCGTGGGGGGTCAGCGCCACGATCACACCGCGGGCGTCGGTGGGGTCCGGCTGCTTCTCGACGATGCCGCGGGCGAGGAGCCGGTCGACCAGGCGGCTGACGCTCGGCTGGGTGAGGAGCAGGTGCCCGGTGAGGTCGCGCATCCGGCAGCGGCGGCCGGGCTGGGTCGACAGGTTGAAGCAGACGTCGTACTCGTTGAACGAGATCTCGTCGCCGGGGAAGTCCGCGTTGAGACTCCGCATCACGGCGACCTGGGCGCGGAAGAGCGCTTCCCAGGCGGCGACGGCGGTCGCCTTCTCACTGCGGCGTGTCTCGCTCACGTTCGCGTTCCCTCCGGTCGTACGGTCTGACCACACTACCGACGGGGTCCGACAGGAGCCGGGCGACATGCACGAGGGCCGGCCGCCTGTCGGCGACCGGCCCTCTCCCTTGCACCAAGAGTTTCCTGCAATCACATTCCGCAGGCGGTGCCACAGCAAACACCGTCTGCACCACCGACTGTATAACGAAGCGGTAACGGCGCGCCAGCCTCTCCGTGGCTGGTTCGCTGCGAGTTCACCAAGAGCAGTCGATCAGGCTCAGAAGAGGTCGGGCGACGGGGTCGACGCGTACCGCACGGCGACGTCCGCGTGGCGGTCGAAGCGGTAACCGACGCCACGCACGGTGCGGACGATCTCCTCGAACGCGCCGAGCTTGGAGCGGAGCCGACGCACGTGCACGTCGATGGTGCGCTCGTTCGGGGTCTCGTCCTCCCCGTCCGACCAGAGGCCCTCGATGATCGCGGAACGATCGACGGTCTGGCCCTCGCGGAGGACCAGGAACTGCAGGAGTTCGAACTCCTTGTAGGTCAGGGGTGCCGCTTCGCCGTCGAGGGTCACGCGCTTCCGCGAGATGTCGATGACGACACCGGTTTCCTCGGGCTCGGGCTTCTCGGCCTGCTTGCGGGCGGCCACCGCGGAGCGGTCCTGCAGGGCGAGCCGGACGACGTCGACGTCACGGCCACCGGAGTGCTCGGCGGCGACGGCGACGGCCGCGTACGTCTCGGACGACGGGACGAGCTGCGCGGTGAGGGCCTTCAGCTGCTCGACCACCGCGGCCAGGGTCGTGCCGGCGGCTGCGGCCTTCGCTTCGTCGATGCCGACGTACAGGGCGAAGCCGCGGGCCTCGGTGCCCTCGGGGAGCGCGCGGTTCCGCTGCGGTGCGACCACGGGGCTCGTCGGCACGGTGGCCGGTCCGGTGGCTGCCGGGGAGGCCGGGCGCGGGCGGATCGGCGTCACGGTGCCGAGGTCGGTCGGGGCCGGTGCGGTGCGGAGCGCGGTGCGGGGCTGGGCGATGGTGAGCGACATGGTGGTTCTCCGGGCGGTGTGGCCGGTGCGCGGGTGGCGCGGCGGCCGGTGTCGAATGCGTCATCCCGGGTACGGCGGTACGCCGATGTGCCCTGCGGTCCTGCTGCGGACCGGGGCCGACCCGGGGGAACGGGAGACAGACCTCGTGACGTGGTGCGCGTCGCCGACGGTGTCCGTCACCCGGGGATCACGCGCTCGCGACGGGGGTGGTGTCGCGGGGGATCCGGCTGGAACGGGTGCCGATCAGGCACACATTCGACAACGCATGACCGGCATGGTCGGCATCATCACGCCGACGGTCCCCACTGCCCCTGCGGAGGAGCACGCCTCGGAGAGGACGCGGGTGGACACGGTTGCAGTCATGTGACGAGTATCTGCGGTATACCAACGCGGTGTCAACCGTCCGCACGGACGGTGCGGTGGGCGCGACCGCACGGGCGTCGGGCGCCACGCCCGTTCTTTCCCATTTCGCACGCGATGGAAGGTCGAATCGGGCGTACCTCGTGGAAAGAAACGACCTGGTACGCCCGGAACGGGCAGGTACGCCCGGAACGGGCAGGTACGCCCGGAACGGGCAGGTACGCCCGGAACGGGCGGGTGCGGCGGGCGCGACCGCACGGACGACAGGAGGCGCGGTGCCAGCCGGCACCGCGCCTCCTGTCCGAGACGTGTCGGGTCTGCGCTACTCGGCCAGGCCGTACAGGCGGTCGCCGGCGTCGCCGAGGCCCGGGACGATGTACCCGTTCTCGTCGAGCTTCTCGTCGAGCGCACCGAGGACGATCGAGACGTTGCGGTCGCCGACGGCCTGCTCGACCATGGCGAGCCCCTCGGGGGCACCGAGGATGCACACGCACGTCACCTCCTGCGCACCGCGGGCGAACAGGAAGTCGATCGCGGCGGCGAGGGTGCCACCGGTGGCGAGCATCGGGTCGAGCACGAAGCACTGTCGACCGGACAGGTCGTCGGGCAGGCGCTCGGCGTAGGTCTGCGGCTCGAGCGTCTGCTCGTTCCGGGCCATGCCGAGGAAGCCGACCTCGGCCGTCGGGACGAGCTTGACCATGCCCTCGAGCATGCCGAGCCCGGCGCGGAGGATCGGGACGACGAGCGGCCGCGGCTTGGCGATCGCGACGCCCATGGTGTGCGCCACCGGCGTGTCGATCGGCGTCGCCGTGACCCGGACGCCCCGCGTGGCCTCGTACGCGAGGAGCGTGACGAGCTCTTCGGTCAGGGCGCGGAACGTGGGGGAGGGCGTCGTACGGTCGCGGAGCACCGAGAGCTTGTGGGTGATGAGCGGGTGGTCGGCGACGTGGACTCGCATAGGGTCGAGCCTAGCGTGCCGCCGACCGTCAGGAGGTCCCGTGGAGGAGCCCGCAGCCCGCCCGTTCGTCCCGGCGATGGAGCGTGCGCTCGACGAGGCCCGACGGTGCCTGGAGACCGACGACGTACCGGTCGGCGCGGTGGTGCTCGACCGCGACGGCGTCGTGGTCGCCACCGGCCGGAACGAGCGCGAGGCGCGGCAGGACCCGACGGCCCACGCCGAGGTCCTGGCGCTGCGTGCTGCGGCGGCGGTGACGGGGGGATGGCACCTCGAGGAGCACACGCTCGTGGTGACGCTCGAGCCCTGCCCGATGTGCGCCGGCGCCGTCATGGCCGCACGGGTGCCCCGTGTCGTGTTCGGCGCGTGGGACCCGAAGGCGGGCGCCAGCGGCAGCGTCTACGACATCGCCAGGGACCGCCGGCTGCCGCACCGCTCCGAGGTCATCGGGGGCGTGCTCGAGCAGGCGTGTGCCGAGCTGCTCGACGACTTCTTCAGTCCGCGGCGAGGATGACGATCGCCTCGGTCGGCGGCTGCGGCCCGGTGCGTAGGACGTCGGGTTCGACGTAGATCACCCGGGCGATCGGCACGGCGCTCCGGACACGCTGCTCGACGGTGTCGATGCCGGCGGCGACGTCACCGAGTCGGCGGTCCCCGTCGACGGCGACCTTCACGCCGACCATCAGCTCGTCCGGTCCGAGGTACAGGGTCTTCAGGTGGATGATCGCGTCGACCTCGGGGCCGTCGAGCACCGCCTGCTTGATGCGCTCGACGTCGGCGGCGGTCGCGCCCTCGCCGACGAGCAGGCTCTTCGTCTCGATGCCGAGCACCACCGCGACCGCGATGAGCAGCGCCGCGATGAGCATCGTGCCGATCGCGTCGAACACCCCGTTGCCGGTGATCGCCGTCAGGCCGACGCCGAACAGGGCGAAGACCAGGCCGAGCAGGGCCGCGGTGTCCTCGAGCATCACGACGGGCAGCTCGGGGGCCTTCGCACGGCGCACGAACTGCACCCAGCTCTGCGAACCCTTCTGCGGTCGGGCCTCGTGCAGGGCGGTGCGGAGCGAGAAGCCCTCGAGACCGATGGCGATGACGAGCACGACGAGGGGGAGCCACCAGTTCTCGAGCGGGTGCGGGTGGGCGAGCTTCTCGATGCCCTCGTAGAGCGAGAAGACACCGCCGACCGAGAACAGGATGATGGAGACGACGAACGCGTACACGTAGCGTTCACGCCCGTAGCCGAAGGGGTGTTCCTGGTCCGCCGCTCGCCGGGCCTTGCGGCCACCGAGCAGCAGCAGGAGCTGGTTCGCGGAGTCGGCCAGGGAGTGCACGCCCTCGGCCAGCATCGACGCCGATCCGCTGATCGCCGCCGCGATGAACTTCACGATCGCGATGCCGATGTTGGCACCGAGTGCGGCGAAGATCGCCTTCGTGCCTCCGGAAGCGCTCACAGCTGTCCCCTTCTCGTGGTCTGCGACACGATCCTAGGCGGGTCGCGTCGGTAGGGTCGGGAGCATGACGATCGACCTGCCCCGCACCGCCCTGCTCGGCGTCGGCTCCATGTCCGGCGCGGTCCTCGACGGCCTGCTCGCCGCGGGACTCGACCCGGCCACCGTGACCCTCACCACGAAGTCGGAGGCGTCCGCCGCTGCCCACCGGGAGCGCGGCCTCGACGCCACCGCGAGCGACACCGACCCCGACGCCAACCGGGCGGCCGTCCGTGGCGCGGCCCTCGTCGTGGTCGGCGTGAAGCCGTACATGATCGCGGACCTGCTCGACGAGGTCGCCGACGACCTGGAGCCCGGTGCCGTCCTGGTCAGCGTCGCCGTCGGCACCACCACCGCGAGCATGGAGGCTCGGGTGCCCGCCGGCGTCCGGGTCGTCCGTGCCCTGCCGAACACCCCGATCGGCGTCGGCCACGGCGTCACCGGCATCAGCGCGGGCACCTCGGCCGACGCCGAGGCCGTCGCACTGGCGTCGTCGGTGTTCACCGCCTCGGGCGAGGTCATCGAGGTGCCGGAGGAGCAGCTCGACGCACTGTCCGCCGTGTCCGGCTCCGGTCCCGCCTACGTCTTCCTGCTGGTCGAGCAGTGGCAGCGTGCCGCCGAGGAGCTCGGGTTCACCCACGAGCAGGCGGCGACGATGGTGCAGGGCACCGTCCGCGGCGCGGTCGAGCTGCTCGAGCGGTCGGGCCGTGAGCCCGCCGACCTGCGCCGTGCGGTGACGAGCCCGAAGGGCACGACGGAACGTGCTGTCGCGGTGCTGCAGGACGCCGACCTGGCGGACACGCTGCTGCGCGCATCGCGTGCCGCGATCGCGCGTGCCGAGGAGATCGCCGCGTCGTAGACGCACACCGCGTCGTGGACGCAGCCACAGTGCGGACGGGAGGCCCGTGGCGGCGCCGCCACGGGCCTCCCGTCCGTCCGGTGGTCGCTACTCGTACGCGGCGAAGCGCTCCAGGTCGGTCTCGGAACCCGAGACGATGATGACGTCGTCCTCGCCGATGACGCTGTCCGGCGTCGCCGGCACGAACGGGTTGCCGGGCGGCTTGATGCCGAGCACGGTCAGGCCGAAGCGGGTGCGGATCACGGTGGTGGCGAGGTCCTTGCCGCGGACCGCACGCGGCGGGAACATCTTGACCACGGCGAAGTCGTCGTCGAACTCGATGAAGTCGAGCATCCGGCCGGAGACCAGGTGTGCCGTGCGCTCGCCGGCCTCGCGCTCGGGGTAGACCACGTGGTTGGCACCGATGCGGGACAGGATCGTGCCGTGCGAGCGGCTGATCGCCTTCGCCCAGATCTGGGGAACGCCGAGGTCGACCAGGTTCGCCGTGATGAGCACGCTCGACTCCAGGTCGCTGCCCGTGCCGACGACGGCGATGGCGAAGTCCTGCGCGCCGATCTGCCGGAGCGCGTCGATGTCGGTCGCGTCCGCCTGCACCGCGTGGGTGACCCGGTCGGACCACTTCTGCACCAGTCCGGCGTCGGTGTCGACGACGAGCACCTCGCGGTCCTGGCGTTCGAGCTGCCCGGCGGTGGCGGCCCCGAAGCGACCGAGCCCGATGACGAGGACGGGAGCGTCGTGACTGATGGCACCGTGCTGGTGCGACGAACGGGTGCGGTCAGCCAACGATCGGCCTCTCCTCGGGACGGCGGAACAGTTGCCGGCTCTGGCTGGCGGCCAGGGCAGCGGCGATGGTCACTGTACCGACCCGGCCGAGGAACATGGTGGCGGCGAGCACGTACTTGCCCGATTCCGGCAGGTTCGCGGACACGCCGGAGGACAGGCCGCTGGTCGAGAACGCCGAGATCACCTCGAACAGCACGCGGTCGAGCGAGTCGTCGGTGATCTGCAGGAGCACCACGGTCGCGACGGCCACGATCGTCGCTCCCCAGAGCACGATGGCCACCGCGACCCGCAGGACGTCGCTCGGGATCCGGCGACCGAAGGCCTCCATGCTCTGGCGGCCGCGCGCCTCGGCGACCGCGGCCAGGAACAGCACCGCGAGGGTCGTCACCTTGATGCCGCCGGCCGTCGAGGCGGATCCGCCACCGATGAACATGAGCATGTCCGTGACGAGCAGGCTCGAGCCGTTGAGCTGGTCGAAGTCGACGAGCGAGAACCCGCCGGAGCGGGTCATCGTCGACAGGAAGAGCGCCTGGAACGCGGTGCGCCCCGCTCCTTCTTCGCCGAAGGTCGTCGGGTTCGACGCCTCGAGTGCTGTGTAGACGACCGCGCCGCCGAGGAGCAGGACCGCGCTCGTCGCCAGGGTGAGCTTGACGTGGATCGGCCAGCGCCGCGGGGTGCGCAGCTGTTTCGTGAGGGCACGGATCACCGGGAACCCGATGGACCCCGCCACGACACCGATCATGAGCAGCGTCAGGAACCAGTAGTCGTGGGCGAACGGGTCGAGGCCGTCCGCGTTCGGTGAGAACCCGGTGTTCGTGAAGGCCATCGCCGCGTAGTAGAAGGAGTCGCCGACCGCGGTCCAGAACGGGATGCCGGCGATGAGCACCGACGGCAGGAGCAGCAGGCCGAGGACGATCTCGATCGACAGGGTGCTCACCGCCACCGTCGCGAGCAGGGTGCCGACCTCGCCGAGCCGGACGGCCTGCCCCTCGGGCACGGCGCCGTGGTGGGTGCGGAGCGGGTTCGAGTCGCCGGCCGCCATGAGCTTCGCGCGCAGGCCGAGCTTCCGGGTGACGAACAGGCCGAGGATCGACGCGAAGGTCAGGACGCCGACGGCACCGATCTGGGTGCCGATGACCACCAGGACCTTGCCGAACACCGACCAGTGCGTCGCCATGTCGACCGTGGACAGCCCGGTGACGCAGACCACCGACGCCGCGGTGAAGAGGGCGTCCGCGAAGTGGGTGCTGCTGCGGTCCGCCGTGGCCCACGGCGTCATGAAGGCCACCGTGAACAGGAAGATCAGCGCGATGAACACGACGATCGCCAGTCGGGACGGCGACGACCGCAGCACCGTCGCGATCCGGCTCGCTCGCCGTCGGCCGACACTCACGTGGTGCGGGATCGGCTCGGTTCGGTCGAGCATGCGTATGCCTCCGAGGACATGGGCCGGGACGGTTCGTCATGGTACATCCGTGGTGCCCCGGCTAGCCTTGCCCCATGGCCGACATCTTCTCCGTCGTGGCGGACCCGACCCGGCGCGAGCTGCTCGGCACGCTGTTGTCCGCCTACGGTTCGGACGTCACCGGCGGGGAGCTCAGCGTCGGCCAGCTCGTCGAACGCCTCGGGGTCAGTCAGCCCACGGTGTCGAAGCACCTGCGTGTCCTGCGCGACATCGGGCTCGTCACCAGTCGCGAAGAAGGGCAGCACCGCTACTACCGGCTCGACCCGGAGCCGCTCGTGCACCTGGAGGACTGGGTCCTGCCGTTCACGGGCGCGGTCGACGCCGACGGCACCCCGGCCACCACCGCGTGGACGCCGGACGGCCAGCCGGTGTCGATCCGCCGGAACGGCACGGCCGGCAAGGCGACCGTCGAGGTGGGCACGGAACTCGGCCGTGTGATGGCCGAGGCGTCGTACCGGGCCACCGCGGCGATCTCCGGAGCGCAGCAGGGCTGGGAGCGCGTCGTCGACCGCAGCCGCAAGCGCTTCACCCGCCGGGGTGACGAGGACTGAGCCCTGCCGCACGGCCGGTGGGCACCGGCCGCGGACTGATCCTGGACACCGGGTCGCACGCGCCTCTACAGTTGCCACTGACCACACAGGTCACACCACTCCCGTGCGCAGCGCGCGTGCGAGCCCCGAAGGCGGACCATGACCGGCAGTTTCGACGACGTGCGCTTCCTCACCGTCGCTGAGGTCGCCGAGATGATGCGCGTCTCGAAGATGACCGTGTACCGGATGGTGCACGCCGGTGAGCTCCCCGCCATCCGCTTCGGCCGCTCCTTCCGCGTCCCCGAGTCGGCCGTCGCCGACGTGCTGCGCGGTGGCGTGGCGGACGTCGGCTGAGCGCGCGTTCGACATCACAGCGGGCAGCCGGTAGACTCGGGCAGGTTGATTTTCCGCGGTCTCTTCGGCCCGGTGTCCGTACATCAGCATCAGTCCGAGCGAGGTCCACATGGGTTCTGTCATCAAGAAGCGTCGTAAGCGCATGGCGAAGAAGAAGCACCGCAAGCTCCTTCGCAAGACGCGTCACCAGCGCCGCAACAAGAAGTAGACCCTCACAGGTCTGCGCAGGTCGGAGGACCTGCACGAGAAGCCCCGGTTCGCCGGGGCTTTCGCGTTCCCGGACTACGCTGGGACCATGCCCGCAGTGACGTTCCTGACGAAGCCCGGATGCCACCTCTGTGACGACGCCCGACCCGTGGTCGAACGCGTCGTCGCCGACCACCCGGGGGTCACCCTGCAGGAACGCTCGATCCTGGACGACGACGCCCTCCGCCAGGAGTACGCGGAGGACATCCCCGTCGTGCTGATCGACGGGCGCGTCCACAGCAACTGGCACGTCAACGCCGACCGGCTCGCACGTGCGCTCGAGAAGGCCGAGGCCCGCGCATGATCTCCCACGTCGTCTCCTGGTCCCTGCGGACCGACGTCGACCGCACCGCGTCGATCGCCCGCATCCGCGAACTCCTGACCGGTCTGGTCGGCACCGTCGAGTCGATCCGCTCGCTCGAGGTCGTCGAGAACGTCGCCTACCCGGACAAGAACCACGACGTCGCCGTCGTCGCCAGCTTCGACGACCTCGCCGGGCTCGATGCGTACCAGGTGCACCCGGAGCACCAGGCCGCGGCAGCGGCGATCCGCGAACTGGTCACGGCGCGGGCCGCCATCGACTGGCAGAGCTGAGCCGGGCCTCCAGTCCGAGCGCTCGTCGCTTCGCGTCGCGCGCTTCGTGAGCAGCAATGGTCGCCTCCCGCATCGGGAGGCGACCATTGCTGCTCACCATGTGCGCGGCGGTGCCGCGCAGCGCGGGACCTACGGGGTCAGGCGCGTCGGGCCACGGAACAGGTACGTGACCTCGCGGATCGACGGCTCACCGAGCATGAGCATCAGCACGCGCGCGAGGCCCATGCCGAAGCCGCCGTGCGGCGGGACGCCGTAGCGGAAGAAGTCGAGGTACCAGCCGAGCTCCTCCGGGTCGAGGCCCTTCTCGACGGCCTGCGCCTCGAGCACGTCGACGCGGTGCTCACGCTGGGCACCCGTGGAGATCTCGGCGCCGTTGAAGATGAGGTCGTAGCTGTTGGTGACCGACGGGTCGCCGGGCTTCCGCATGTGGTAGTACGGCCGGATCGAGGCGTCGTACTCGGTGACGAACACGAACTCGGAGCCGTGGTGCTCCTTCGCCCAGGCGGCGACGCGGCGCTCGCCCTCGGGGTCCAGGTCACCGTCGGCGCGGACGACGTCGTAGCCGCTGTCGGCGACGATCTTGCGCGCGTCGGCCAGGGTCACGCGGGGGAACGGCGTCGCGGGGACCTGCAGCTCGAAGCCGAAGACCTCGGCGATGTCCTTGCCGTACTTCTCCTTGACGGCGGTGATGCCGGCGACCAGGACCTCTTCGTGCATCGCCATGACGTCCTCGTGGGACTCGATCCACGAGAACTCGGCGTCGACGCTGGTGAACTCGGTCGCGTGGCGGCTCGTGAACGAGGGGTCGGCGCGGAAGGCGTCGGCGATCTCGAACACGGCGCCGAAGCCGGCCGGCTGTGCCATCTGCTTGAAGTTCTGCGGCGACTGGGCCAGGTAGGCGGTCGTCTCGAAGTACTCGAGCTGGAACAGCTCGGCGCGCGACTCGGACGCCGACGCCATGAGCTTCGGGGTGTGGATCTCGATGTAGTCGCGGTCGACCCAGTACGTGCGGAACGCGTGCTCCAGCGTCGTCTGGATGCGGAAGATCAGGTTCTGCTTGCGGTTGCGCAGGTCGAGGAAGCGCCAGTCGAGACGCTTGTCGAGCGACGAGTCGTCGGCGATCGGGGTCTCCGGGATCGCGGCGCTCACCACCTGCAGCGCACCGATCTTGACCTCGAGCCCGCCGAGCTTCACGCGCTCGTCGTGCTTCAGCGTGCCCGTGACGTGCACGAAGGTGCCGTGCGCCAGGCCGGAGATCTCGTTGGTGGTCGCGAGCGCGGACTGTGCGGCGTCGTCGCCGTCCTCGGCCTCGCGCGTCGCCGGGTTCACGAGCTGGACGGCGCCGGTCTCGTCGCGCAGCACGACGAACTGCACCTTCTTCTGGTCTCGGACGGTCTCGACCCATCCGGCCACGGAGACGGGACCGTCGGGGAGGGCTGCCAGGTCGGCGATGCGGGTGCGTTCGATCACGGTGGTCGAGTCTAACCGCCTGCGTCCGGGGGCGTGGGCGGCAGGGTCCCTTCCTCCACACGGCCGCCTGCGTCCGGCGTTCTCCACCGAATGCCGGGAGGCCCGTGGCGGCGCGCGTGGACTCCGTAGCGTTCTCGACGTGGCCGGGTCGCGGGACGAGAGGGGGACCGGGTGGGGACGGGGACAGGGGAGCTCGCGACCTGGCCGCCTGCGGCGGTCGCGACGGTCGTCGCGTCGTTGATGGCGCTCGGCGGCACCACGACGGCGACGATCTGGTCGTTCATGCGGTGGCGGCGAGAGCAGCGCGCGACCGAGCGAGCGTACGTGTGGCAACAGGTCGTCTGGGCGGCCGAGATGGTCTCGTCCGACGACGTCGGCAAAGCCGAGATCGGTCGGATGGTCGCTGGAGCGATGTACGACATGCAGATTCATGGACGGGTCGATGATCCGGGTGTGAGTGTCCTGGTACGAACACTCGGAAAAGAGGTACGCGATGCAACGGATGTTCATGCACATGACGGGTGAGGAACGTCGGCGCGCTCAGGTCCGGCTCAACCAGGTCATCCTCGACGCGTACCCGAAACGGAAGGCGCGGAAGATGATCGCCATGTTCGAGCGGGTGGAAGCCCGCCTGGAGTACACCCCGGAAGAAGCTGCCGAGGCAGAACGGCGATGGCTCGCACGGTACGAGCGTTCAGGGGAGCGAAGCGCGGAGTGACCCGAGCGTGCCGATGAACTCCTCGGCCATGCCGGCCCGTTCGACGAGCTTGGCGTGGCGGGCTCGGGCGTCCTCGAGGTACGCGTCGAGGCGGGCCGCCAGCGCTGGTTCGTCCTCGGGGTCCTTCGTCGCGAGGGCGTCGACCACGCGGAGCAGCTCGGCCATCTCGTCGAGGGTGAACCCGAGCGGCTTCATCCGGCGGATCACGAGCAACCGATCGAGGTCCTGCGCCGTGTAGACCCGGAACCCGCCGGTGGTGCGGCCGCTCGGTACGAGCAGCCCGACCTCGTCGTAGTGCCGGATGGTGCGCAGGGACATGCCGGCGCGGTCGGCGAGTTCGCCGATGTGCATCGTGTCGGGGACGTCGCTGGTGCTCACGGAGTACGACTCTACCCTCACGTGAGGGTAGAGTTCCGATCGATGTCCGTGATCACACACGCGCCGACGGCCCCGAGCGTCCTCGCCGCCCTCCGCTCGCCCCGCATGCTCACCCGAGAGGTCCTGGCCGGCATCGTCACCGCGCTGGCCCTCATCCCCGAGGCGATCTCGTTCTCCGTCGTCGCCGGGGTCGATCCCGCGGTCGGGCTGTTCTCGAGCGTCGTCATCGCGATCGTGATCTCGATCGTCGGCGGTCGCCCGGCGATGATCTCCGCCGCAGCCGGCTCGGTGGCGCTCGTCATCGCCCCGCTCGTCCGGGAGCACGGGATCGAGTACCTGGTGCCCGCGATCGTGCTGGGTGGCGTGTTCCAGCTCGTGCTCGGGTTCCTCGGGGTGGCACGACTGATGCGCTTCATCCCGCGCAGCGTCAACGTCGCGTTCGTGAACGCCCTGGCCATCCTCATCTTCACCGCCCAGCTGCCGAACCTGCTCGGCGACGACGTCCCGTTCGTCGTCTGGCCGCTGACCGTGCTCGGCATCGCGATCATCGTCGGCTTCCCGTTCCTGACGAAGGCGGTCCCCGCGCCGCTCATCGCTGTGGTCGTCGTCACGGGCCTCACGATGGTGTTCAGCATCGCCGTGCCGACGGTCGGCGACGAGGGCGCCCTGCCGACAGCGCTCCCGGGCTTCGGCGGCATCACGACGCCGTTCACCTTCGAGACGCTGCAGATCATCGCCCCGTACGCGTTCGGTGTCGCGATCGTCGGCCTGATCGAGACCCTGCTCACCGCGCAGCTCGTCGACTCCATCACGGAGACGGGCTCGAGCAAGTGGCGCGAGTCGTGGGGTCAGGGCGTCGCGAACATCGCGTCCGCCTTCTTCGGCGGGACCGGCGGCTGCGCGATGATCGGCCAGACGGTGATCAACGTGAAGACCGCGGGTGCCCGGACCCGCGTCTCGACCTTCGCGGCCGGCGTCTCGGTGCTGGTCCTGACGATCGTGCTCCACGACCTGGTTGCCCAGATCCCGATGGCGGCACTGACGGCGGTCATGCTCATGGTCTGCGTCGCGACCTTCGACTGGCACAGCATCCGACCGCGCACCCTCCGACGGATGCCGCTCGGCGAGACCGCGGTCATGCTCGTCACCGTCGTGGTGGTCGTCGTGACCGAGAACCTCGCCACCGGGGTGCTCGTCGGCGTGGTCGTGGCGGCCCTGGTCTTCGCCCGACGGGTGGCGCACGTGGTGACCGTGGTCCGCGAGCCGGTCGACGACCGCACCGTGCGGTACCGGGTCCGCGGGGCGCTGTTCTTCGCCTCGTCGAACGACCTCGTCACACGGTTCTCCTACGCCGAGGACCCGGAGCACGTGATCATCGACCTGGCCGACGCCCACGTGTTCGACGCGTCCACGGTCGCGGCGCTCGACGGGGTCGAACAGCGGTTCGCGAAGCACGGGTCGACCGTCGAGGTGGTGAACCTCAACACGGGGTCGATCGCGCTGCACGGGCGGCTCTCCGGTGAGCTCGGCGGCTGAGTGCTTCCGCATCCGGTGAATCACCTGAGGGGGCGGTGGGAACCGCGGGCGACCTACACTGGAACCCATGCCCGCGACCCGTCTCCACCTCGTCCGGCACGGAGAGGTGCACAACCCGGGCCGCGTCCTCTACGGCCGGCTCCCGGGCTTCGGGCTGAGTGACCTCGGCACGCGGATGGCCCAGGCCTCCGCCACCGCCTGGAAGGACGCCGGCGTCGACGTGCGTCGGATCGTCGCGTCCCCGCTGCAGCGCACGCAGGAGTCCGCCGCGCCCTGGTCGGCCGCCTACGGGCTCGACGTGGCGCTCGACGAGCGCCTGATCGAACCGACGAACCGCTACGAGGGGCAGCCCCCCGGGTTCACGAAGCGCTCGCTCGGCCGCCCGGCGGAGTGGCCGTGGATCGCGAACCCGCTGCGTCCCAGCTGGGGCGAGGCGTACGAGTCCATCGCCAACCGCATGCTCGCGGCGATGACCACGGCGTGGGAGAGCGTGGACGAGGGCGACGTCGTGCTGGTCAGTCACCAGCTGCCGATCTGGATGGTCCACCGGAAGCTCGCGGGGGAACCCCTGTGGCACGACCCGCGCAAGCGCCGCTGCGACCTGTCGAGCATCACCACCGTCGAACGTGTGCCCGCCACGTCGACCGGTCGGTTCACCGAGGTCGGGTACGCGGACCCCGCGCAGGAACTGCGCGCGACCGCCGTCGACGAAGGAGCAGTGTGAACAGCACGAGCAGTGTGCGCGTCATCAGCAAGCGGTTCGCGGTCCTCGCAGCGACGGCCGTGGCCGCAGTCCTCGTCCTGTCCGGGTGCTCGTCGGACAGCGGCGGCATCGCGAAGCAGTACGGCAACGGCACGACCCAGAACTACATCTCCGGCGACGGCGCCGTGACCGAGGTCTCCGCGAAGGACCGCACCGACCCGGTCACCTTCCGGGCCGAGGACTCGAACGGCGACACCGTCTCGTCGAAGGACCTCCGTGGCAAGGTCGTCGTCCTGAACTTCTGGTACGCCAGCTGCCCGCCGTGCCGTGCCGAGGCGAAGTACCTCAACCAGGTGCACGACGAGTACGCCGGCGCCGACGACGTCGCGTTCATCGGTGTCAACGTCCGCGACGAAGCAGCGACCGCGGCCGCCTTCGAGCGCACCTTCGACGTGCAGTACCCGACCGTCCTCGATCAGCGCACGGGCACGATGCAGCTCGCGATGTCCGGGCAGATCGCACCGAACGCGGTGCCCGCCACGATCGTCCTCGACACCAAGGGCCGCGTCGCCGCCCGGGTCCTCGGCGCGATCGACGGCACGAGCATCCTGAAGACCCTGGTCAGCGACGAGCTCGACGCCGGCAAGGCCTCCTGACCCGTGACCTCCAATCCCTTCGCCGACGCGATCCTGAGCGGCCAGATGACCGTGGCGCTGCCCGTGGCGGCGCTCGCCGGGCTCGTGTCGTTCCTGTCCCCGTGCGTGCTGCCGCTCGTTCCGGGGTACCTCGGGTACGTCGGCGGAGTCGCCGAGGGCGGGCAGCGTCGGGGCCGCGTGGTGCTCGGCGTGCTGCTGTTCATCGCCGGGTTCACCGCGGTGTTCGTGGCGTACACGACGGTGTTCGGGGCGCTCGGCTTCTGGCTCGTGCGGTGGCGCGACCTCATCACGCAGATCCTCGGGGTCGTCGTGATCGCGATGGGCCTGGTGTTCGTCGGTCGGTTCACGTTCCTGCAGCGCACCATCAAGCCCAGCTGGACCCCGGCCACGGGGCTCCTCGGTGCCCCCCTGCTCGGCATCGTGTTCGGCCTCGGCTGGACCCCGTGCCTCGGCCCGACCCTGGCGGCCATCAACCTGCTCAGCGTGCAGTCGGGCAGCGCCTGGCAGGGCATGTGGCTCGGGGTGGCGTACTGCCTCGGGCTCGGCATCCCGTTCGTCCTCGTCGCCCTCGGCGCCGGCTGGGCCACGGGGGCCATCGCGGCGGTGAAGCGTCACATGCGCACCGTCAACATCATCGGAGGAGCGATCCTGATCGTCATCGGTCTGCTCATGGTCACCGGTATCTGGTCGGCCGTCATGTCGAGCGTCGGGGCGGTGATCCAGAGCTTTGTCCCCGCGGTCTGACCTCAACGAGCACATCCCGACGGGCGCAGGCGACGGGGCCGACAGCGCCTCCGACCCGCAGCGACCGTCCGACCACGTCGACGGCTCCGGCCCCACCGACGGTGGCATCAACCAGCCGAAGCTCGGCTTCGTCGGGTACCTCCGGTTCTTCTGGCGCCAGCTGACGAGCATGCGCACGGCGCTGTTCCTGCTCATGCTGCTCGCCCTCGCGGCGATCCCGGGCTCGCTCGTCCCGCAGCGCACCGCCGACCCGAACGGCGTCGTGCAGTACAAGGCGGACCACCCGCAGCTCTACCCGGTCCTCGACAAGCTCCAGGTCTTCGACACCTACACCTCGGTGTGGTTCTCCGCGATCTACCTGCTGCTCTTCATCTCGCTCATCGGCTGCATCGTGCCCCGCACGAAGCACCACTGGCAGGCCCTGCGGACCCGTCCGCCGAAGACCCCCGCGCGCCTGACGCGACTGGCGGGCTTCCGCACCGTGGCGGTGCAACCCGACGCGATGATCGACGGGACGACCGGGATCGACGCGACCACGGGCCTCCCGTCCGCCGAGCACGCGGTGACGCGTGCGATGGCGATCCTGAAGCGGTCCGGGTACCGCGTCGAGCGGTTCGGCGACTCGGTGAGTGCGGAGCGCGGCTACCTGCGCGAGACCGGCAACCTGGTGTTCCACGCCGCCCTCGTCGGGGTGCTCCTGGCGGTCGGTGTCGGCGGCGGTTTCGGCTTCACCGGACAGCGCCTGCTGGTCGAGGGGCAGACCTTCTCGAACGTGCTCGGCTCGTACGACTCGTTCAACCCCGGTCGCTGGTTCCAGCAGACCGACCTCAAGGGCTACAACCTGCGCCTCGACAAGTTCGTGACGAAGTACGAGGAGCGCAACCTCGACGCCCTCGGCCAGGCGCTCGACTACTCGGCCACCGTCACGAGCACCGAGAAGGGCGGCGAGCCGAAGACGAGCCGCCTCGGTGTGAACGACCCGCTGCACGTCGGCGGCACGAACGTCTACCTGCTCGGCAACGGCTACGCGATGCAGGTCACGGTGCGTGACGGCGACGGGAACGTGGCGTTCAAGGACGTCGTGCCGTTCCTGCCGGAGGACGCGAACTACACCTCCACCGGCGTCATCAAGGTGCCGGACGCGAAGCCGGACCAGCTCGGCATGGTCGGGTTCTTCTACCCCACGGCATCGAAGCTCGCGAGCGGCGCGTACTCGAGTGCCTACCCGGACACCCAGAACCCGCTGCTGACGCTGCAGGTCTACACGGGTGACCTCGGGCTCGACAGCGGTGTGCCGCAGAGCGTGTACACGCTGAGCACCAAGGGCCTCGACCAGATCGCCGGTCGGCAGTCGGACACCGCGAGCATCGCGCTCGAGCCCGGCCAGACGAAGAAGCTGCCGGAGGGCGCCGGGTCGATCACCTTCGACGGCGTCAAGCGGTACGTCTCCCTGGACGTCCACCACGACCCCTCGCAGCTCTGGGTGGGCGGGTTCGCCCTGCTCTCCACCCTCGGTCTGCTCACCTCGCTGTTCGTCCCGCGCCGCCGCGTCTGGGTGAAGGTCGTCCCGCGTCGCGACGCGCAGGGCGGCGAGTACGACCTCGAGTACGCCGGACTCGCACGCGGCGAGGACCCGAACCTCGAACGGGCCGTCGCGGACATCGCACAGCGCCACACGTCGGACCTCGGAGTTAGGATGCCCCAGTGAACGACATGACCACGAACCTCGCGACCTACTCGGTCGTGCTCACGTACTCCGCGATGGCGGTGTACGTGGTCGCGTTCATCTCGTTCGCCCTCGACATGGCCAAACGCTCCGGCGAGGTCACGGCCGCGGCGAAGAACGCGGACGCCGACGACAGCTCGTCCGACGCGGCCAGCGCCGCGTCGGCAGTCGGCGCGAAGACGGTCGCGACCGTCCGCGGCGGCACCGTCGTGCTCGAGCAGGTCGCCGCACCGCCGTCGGGCGGCTCGGCCGGCCGCGGCACGAAGTTCGAGCGCGTCGGCATGGCGATGACGATCCTCGCGCTCGTCCTGCACGTCGCCTCGGTCGTCCTCCGCGGCATCGCGGCCGACCGTGTGCCGTGGGGCAACATGTTCGAGTTCTCGCTGACCGGCACGGCGCTGATCACCCTGATCTTCCTGCTCGTGCAGTTCTGGCAGAACCTGAAGTTCCTCGGTGTCTTCATCACCGGCCTGACGATCATCCTGCTCGGCATCGCGACGGTGAACTACTGGGTCCCCGTCGTCCCGCTGCAGCCGGCCCTGCAGTCGTACTGGCTGGTCATCCACGTCTTCGTGGCCATCGCCGGCACCGGGTTCTTCGCGCTCGGCGCGGGGCTCGCGGTGGCGCAGCTCGTGCAGACGTACCGCCAGGGCCGCACGGCCTCCGGCAAGCTCCGCTTCATGGCGACGCTGCCCGACGCCGACCGACTCGAGGTCCTGACCTACCGCGTCCTGCTCGTCGGCTTCGTCCTCTGGACCTTCACCCTCATCGCCGGTGCGATCTGGGCGGAACGCGCCTGGGGCCGCTACTGGGGCTGGGACACGAAAGAGGTCTGGACCTTCATCATCTGGGTCGTCTACGCGGGCTACATCCACGCCCGTGCGACCCGTGGCTGGCGCGGTGCGCGGTCGTCCTGGCTGGCCCTCATCGGCTTCGCTGCGGTGATGTTCAACTTCTCGGTCGTGAACGTCTTCTTCAAGGGCCTGCACAGCTACTCGGGGCTGTGAGCCGCGTGGGTCGCTGATGCGGCCCTGGTCGCGACCACGACGGACGGGAGGCACGGTGCCAGCTGGCACCGTGCCTCCCGTCCGTCGTCGGGTCGCGTGCACGGCCAGGAAGACGCCGTCGTGTCGGTGGGACGCCGCGTCGTCGGCGAGACGCCGCAGGTTTCGGCGGTGTCTCGATGACTCGGCGGCGCCTCGATGACGTGGCGGCGTCTCGATGACGTGGCGGCGCCGAAAGGAGACGCCGGCGTCCTGCGGAGACGACGGCGTCTCGCGAGGACGCGGCGGGTGCGCTACCCGGCGGCGAGCAGTGCGTGCACGCGGGACACCCGCGCACGCCACCACGCCGTGCGCTCCGGCGACGCGGCGGAGCGCTCCACCAGCTCGGGCGCGACGTCGACCCGGCGTACCGGCACCCGACCGCCGACCGGCAACAGGGGATCGGCCGTGACGTCCCCGGCGAACATCACCGCCGTCCCGAGCCCTGCGGCGTACCCGGGGGTCATCGCCGCGGCGGCCAGGAACGCTCCCATCCCGAGCCCGACCGAGGTGTCGAGCGCGCTGGAGACGACGCATGGCAACCCGGCGTCGGCGATGACGGCACGGGCCGCGCTGATCCCGCCGAGCGGCTGGGCCTTCACGACCAGGACGTCGGCGGCACCGGCCCGGGCGACGGCGAGGGGGTCGCTCGCCTTCCGGACGCTCTCGTCCGCGGCGACCCGGACCCCGAGACCGGCGACGCGCGACCGGAGCTCGGCGAGCTCGGGCACCGTCGCACAGGGCTGCTCGGCGTACTGCAGGTCGAACGGTGCGAGCCGCTCCAGCGCCGCAGTCGCCTGCTCCACGCTCCACAGCCCGTTCGCGTCGACCCGGACCGCGGCCTCGGGCCCCATCACCCGGCGGACCGCGGCGACACGGGCGACGTCGTCGTCGACCGTCGTGCCGGGCTCCGCGACCTTGACCTTGGCGGTGGTGCACCCGGGGTACCGCGCGAGGAGGTCGGCGACGGCGTCGGCGGCGATCGCCGGGACGGTGGCGTTGACCGGCACGGAGTCGGCGGCCGGTTCGTGGTCCGTCCACCCGAAGTCGACGGTGGCCCGCAGCCAGGCGGCGGCCTCGGCGTCGTCGTACTCGACGAACGGCGAGAACTCGGTCCAGCCTGCGGGGCCGCGCAGCACGACCGCCTCGCGCGTGGTGATGCCGCGGAACCGCACGCGCATCGGCAGGGCCACCACGTGGGCGTCGGCGAGGAGTTCGGCGAGGTCGGGGAGCACGTCCGCCATCCTCCCACCGCACCCAGGGGGCCCGCCGGTTCCTCAGAGGGGACCGCCAGGGCAGGGCACTAGCATGCATCGGTCGGCCTCGGTCGGCAGGGGAACGACGCGAAGACGATGGAGGCTCGGTGGCGGTGGATCCGCGGCAGCGCGCAGCACAGCAACGCGCATCGCAGCGCCCGTCCGACCCGTCGGGCGCCGCGGCCCGTCCGGCGTCGGCAGCCAGATCGGCGGCCGCAGCCCGACCAGCGGCGGCAGCCCGACCGGCAGCGGGCGCTCGACCCGCGGCGGCTGCCGGGCGCGACTCCGACGACTTCGCCAGCCTCATGCAGCGCAACACCGTCGACGTGCGGCAGACGGGCGCCACGAGGCGCCGCAACCCCGTCGTCGGCAAGATCGCACTCGGCCTCGCCGTCGTCTCCGCCGCGGTGGACGCCAGTGCCTTCGCAGTGTTCATGGGCGGTGACACGAACTTCGCCTTCGGCATCTGCTTCGTCGTCGTGTTCCTGACGCTCGTCGCCGCCGTGCTCGGGTTCGTCGCCGCCGTCGGCTCGTTCGGGCGCTGGTACGGCGCCGTCGGGGTCGTCCTGGCGTTCTTCGCGAACCCCGTGATCCTCATCGTGATCATGGTGTTCGTCGCGCCGGAGATCCTGACCGACATGGGCGCCTGACCCGCCAGACGCCCGGCGGTACGTTGGGAGCATGGCTGCTCCCGTCTCCGACCTGTTCGACCCCGACGTCTGGACCCCCGCTCCGATCGCGGAGCAGTTCACCGACATCACGTACCACAAGCACGTCTCCAAGGGCATCGTCCGGGTCGCCTTCGACCGTCCCGAGGTCCGCAACGCCTTCCGCCCGCGCACGGTCGACGAGCTGTACCGCGCCCTCGACGACGCCCGGCAGGACCCCCGTGTCGGCGTCGTGCTGCTCACCGGCAACGGCCCGAGCCCGAAGGACGGCGGGTGGGCGTTCTGCTCCGGCGGCGACCAGCGCATCCGGGGGCGGAGCGGCTACCAGTACGTCGGCGACGAGGGTGCACCGCCGGAGGGCGTCGACCCCGCGGCCGCACAGGCGTCCATGGGGCGGCTGCACATCCTCGAGGTCCAGCGCCTGATCCGGATGATGCCCAAGGTCGTCATCGCGGTCGTCCCCGGCTGGGCTGCGGGCGGCGGACACTCCCTGCACGCGATCTGCGACCTCACCATCGCCAGCGCCGAGCACGGGAAGTTCAAGCAGACCGATGCCGACGTCGGCTCGTTCGACGGCGGCTACGGCAGCGCCTACTACGCCAAGCAGATCGGGCAGAAGTTCGCCCGCGAGGTCTTCTTCCTCGCGCAGGAGTACTCCGCCCAGCGCGCGTACGAGATGGGTGCGGTGAACGCCGTGGTGCCGCACGCCGACCTGGAGCGGGAGGCGATCCGCTGGGGCGAGATCGTGCTCGGCAAGTCCCCGACGGCGATCCGCATGCTCAAGTACGCGTTCAACGCCGTGGACGACGGCATGGTCGGCCAGCAGGTGTTCGCGGGCGAGGCCACGCGGCTGGCCTACGGCACCGACGAGGCCGTCGAGGGTCGCGACTCGTTCCTCGAGAAGCGCGCTCCCGAGTGGACCGCGTTCCCCTGGCACTACTGATGCCCCGTTCGCTGGTCGCGACCGGCACGTCGGACCCGACGGCCGTGCTGCGCGGCCTGGAGGCAGCACTCGCCGGCGGCCCCGCACTGCTCCCCGTCGCCGAGGGGGCTCCTGCACTGCCGACGCCACCGCCGGCCGAGGTCCGTCAGGCGGTCGCCCTGGTGGTCGAGACGAGCGGGTCCACCGGCACCGGCAAGCGGGTGGCGCTCTCGTCCGAGGCGCTCCTCGCCGGTGCCGCCGCGGCGGACGCGGCACTCGGTGGGCCCGGGCGCTGGGTGCTCGCCCTGCCGACGCACTACATCGCCGGCATCAACGTCCTGACCCGCTCGATCACCGCGGGCACCGACCCCGTCGTCGTGCCACCCGGGCACTTCGCGGCCGCCGCGTTCACCGAGGCGGCCGAACGGCTCGTCGTCGGTCCGGCCGCGCCCCGTCGCTACACCTCCTTGGTGCCGGTGCAGCTCGCACGCGTCCTCGACGACCCCGACGCCATGCGTGCGCTCGCCCGGTTCGACGCGGTGCTGGTCGGCGGGCAGGCCACCCCGGCGCCGCTCCGGCAGCGGGCGCTCGACGCCGGGGTCCGGATCGTGACGACGTACGGTGCGAGCGAGACGAGCGGTGGATGCGTGTACGACGGCGTCCCGTTCGGCACGGTGCGCACCGCGCTGGTCGACGGCGAGCTGCACCTGGCCGGGCCGATGCTCGCCGAGGGGTACCTCGACGACGACGCCCGCACGGCGTCGGCCTTCGTCGAGCGGGACGGGCTGCGCTGGTACCGGACCGGGGACACCGCGACCCTGTCCGACGGCGTGGTCCGCGTGCTCGGACGCCTCGACGACGTGGTGATCTCCGGCGGTGAGAAGGTCCAGCTCGGTGCGGTCGAACGGCTCGTCCGCGGGCTCCCCGGGCAGGTGAGCGCTGTCGTCGCCCGGCGCTCGGCGGGGGAGTGGGGCGAGGTCCCGGTCGTCGTCACCGAGCAGCCGCTCGACCTCGAGGCCGCGCGTACCCACGTCGGAGCCGCCCTGGGGCGTGCCGCCCGCCCCGCCGACGTGGTCCTGGTGGACCGGATCCCGATGCTGCCGTCGGGCAAACCCGACCGTCGGGCCGTGCAGGCGCTCGTCGACCCAGTCCGCTCGTCGGGACCGCGAGCCGCCGGGCGGTCGCATCGGCAATAAGATCGGTGCTCGTGGCACGAACGAAGAACTCGACGCAGAAGCAGGGCCGGTCCGGCAACCCGGCGAAGGCCGCTGCCCCCGCCCGCACCAAGCGGAAGGCGACCGCGCGCGACTGGATCGGCGGCGCACGCCTGCGCACCCTGACCCTCGGTGTCGTCCCGGTCGTGCTCGGCACCGCCGTCGCGTTCGTCGACAGCGGTGAGCCCGGCGACTTCGGCGACTACCTGGCGAAGGACGGCCACCTCGCGGTCGCGCTGCTCGCCCTGGCCGTGGCGCTGTTCCTGCAGATCGGCGTGAACTACAGCAACGACTACTCCGACGGGGTCCGCGGCACCGACCAGTACCGCGTCGGTCCGGCACGACTCACCGGAGCCGGCCTGGCCAAGCCCCGGACCGTGCTCACCGTCGCCCTGACGTTCTTCGGCCTGGCCGCGGTCGCCGGCCTGGTCATCGTGCTGCTCACCCAGCTGTGGTGGCTGCTGCTCGTGGGGGCCGCCGCCATCGTCGCCGCCTGGTTCTACACCGGTGGCAAGAAGCCGTACGGGTACAACGCCCTCGGCGAGGTCTTCGTCTTCGTCTTCTTCGGACTGGTCGCCGTGCTCGGCACCCAGTTCGTGCAGATCCGCGAGGTCACCGTCAACGGCTGGGCAGCCGCCGTCGCCGCCGGGTTCTTCGCCTGCGCGGTCCTGATGGTGAACAACATCCGCGACATCGACGAGGACCAGCTGGCGGGCAAGCGCACGCTCGCCGTGGTCGTCGGCCGTCCGGTGGCCCGCGTCCTCTTCGGCCTGTTCCTGATGCTGCCGTACGTCGTGCTGCTCTGGTTCGTGCTGCTGTACTTCCGTACGGGCTTCACGTACTTCTCGCTGCTGCTGGCCCTGCCGGCACTGGCGATCGGGGTGTCGTCACGGAAGCCCCGCGAGCTCATCACGGCCCTGCAGCTGTCGTCGTTCGCCTCGCTCGCCTTCGGCGTGGTGCTCGGGATCACCCTGGCCGTCCAGCCGTAGCCGTTCCGGTTGCTCGACCGGGCGGCCGCGCGTCCGGGGTCAGTCGGCGTCGGTGTCCCGGCGCGTTCCGTGCCGGTCGGCGTCGGACACCGGACGGTCCGTCGGGGTGGCCGCCGCGTCGGAGTCGGCGGCGTCGACGAAGTCGTCCTCGAAGTCCGAGTCGGCGTCGCGCTCCGGGGTGCCGCGGCGGTTCGCCAGGCTCAGGGCCACCTGCGTGCGCAGTCCGGCCAGGGCGATGTACGAGACGAGCAGGCCCACCAGGGCGGCCACGATCGTCGCCCAGTACCACGGCATCGGCGTCAGGAGCAGGAGGAGCACGAGCGCCACCACGAAGATGCCGAGCCGAGCCAGGGTGTACAGGAGCCACGCTTTCACACGGTGAGTCTACGGAAGCGCTGACCGGCAGGGGCATCACAGGGTCGCGACCTAGACTTCACCGCATGGTCCGCTTGTGGTTGATCGTCGCCGTGGCCGCCGTCGCCTTCACGGTGTACGCGGCCATCGACTGCGGCACGATGCCGCGTCAGCGCGTCCGTTCCCTGCGTCGCGGCGTGTGGCTCCTGCTCGTCATCATCCTGCCCGTCCTCGGTGGCGTGCTCTGGTTCCTGCTCGGTCGCACCCCGGCGGCCGACCCCGGTGCGTCGGCCCGCTACCGTGGACCCGAAGACGACCCGGACTTCCTCGGCACCACGCCGGAGCCGGGCACCACCCTCACGGACAAGGACCAGGACGACGCGACCCTCCGAGACCTCGAAGACCAGTTCCACGATCGCGACGACGACGGCCGCACCGATCGCTGACGGCCCAGTCGGTTCGGGCAGCCCGGCGACGGACACCGCGCTCGCCCTCCTGCAGGAACTCGTGCGTGCCGGCGTCACCGACGTCGTCGTGAGCCCCGGTTCGCGTTCCCAGGCACTCGCCCTCGCGGCGGTCGCCCTGGAACGCGCCGGTGGGCTGACCGTGCACGTGCGGTTGGACGAACGGACCGCCGGGTTCTTCGCACTCGGGCTCGCGGTCGAGACACACCGGCCTGCAGCGGTGGTGACGACGTCGGGCACCGCGGTGGCGAACCTGCACCCCGCCGTGCTCGAGGCGCACCACTCCGGCGTGCCGATGATCGTCCTGAGTGCCGACCGCCCCGACGAACTGCGCGGCATCGGCAGCAACCAGACCACCGTCCAGCCCGGGATCTTCGGCCAGGCCGTCGCCTTCGTCCGCGACGTCGAGGCCCCGTCGGCGCACGGCGTCGACGCCTCGGTCCGCGACGCCCTGCGCACCCTCGCCCGACAGGCCGTCGCCGCCGCAGCGGGGCACACCGGGCAGCCCGGTCCCGCGCAGCTCAACGTCGCGTTCCGCGAGCCGCTGTCTGCCGGGCTCGTCCCGGAGCACGTCGGCCCCGTGCCGGACGACGAGGTCGACCTGGCGTTCGCCACCCGCCGGGCGCACACCGGTCTGCCGGTCGCCGAACTCACCCCGGACGACGAACCGGGCACCGTCGTCATCGCCGGGCACGACGCCGGCGAGGACGCCGAGCGGATCGCCTGGGAACTCGGGGCGCCGCTCCTCGCCGAGGTCTCGAGCGGCGCGCGCTTCGGCCGCAACCTGGTCGTGGCCTACCGCGAACTGCTGCGCGACCCGGACCACGGCGGCGCGGTCCGCCGGGCCGTCGTGCTCGGCCACCCGACCCTCAGCAGGGAGATCCCCGCGCTCCTGCAGCGCGACGGGGTCGAGACGATCGTGGTCCGCGGACCGGCGGCCGACCCCTTCGACCCGGCCCGCGCCTCCCGACCGGACGCCGTGACCACCTTCGTGTCCGACGTCCGCGTGACGGGCCGGACCCAGCCGGAGCACCGCGCGTGGATCGGCCGCTGGGTCGGCTCCAGCCGGCGGGTCCTGGGGGACGGCGACGCCGGCCCGGACCTCGACGCCAAGCGCTCCGCCGACCGCGCCGAGCGGAACAAGTTCCTGCGTGACGAGGTCGCGCTCCGTCGCCGACCCGTCGACCGCGCCATGCTCGCCGAGGCCGTCTGGGGCGTGACCTGGCCGCACGACCGGCTGGTCCTCGGGGCGTCGCAGCTCATCCGTGAAGCCGATGCCCGGGTGCTCGGCAAGAAGATCCGGGTGCACGCGAACCGCGGCCTCGCCGGCATCGACGGCACCGTCTCGACCGCGCTCGGCATCGCCGCGGCGCTCGAACACTCCTCGGCCTCGGTGGGCACCACACGCGTGCTCCTCGGGGACCTGACGCTGCTGCACGACCTCGGAGCGTTCGTCACCGGCACCGAGGAGCGCACCCACCGGGTGCAGGTCGTCGTCGGCAACGACCACGGTGGCGCGATCTTCCGCGGGCTCGAGGTGGCGAAGACCACGCCGGAGGCCGACATGCGGCGGATGATGTCGACCCCGCAGCACGTCGACGTCGAGCGGGTCGTCACGGGCCTCGGGTGGGAGTACCGCCGGGCGGCGACGTGGGGTGACCTCGAGCGGGTGCTCACCGACCCCGCCGAGCGGGTCGTGATCGAGGTCCCGCTGGCGGACTGACCGGTCGCGCGGCTGCGCCCGCGCGGCTACGCGGTCGCGCGGGTCGCGCGGCTAACCGGTCGCGCGGCTGCCTCAGGCCAGCGCGTCGGTGATCGGCCGGAACTTCAGGGCGGTCTCGGCGACCTCGCGCGCGGGCTCCGAACCGGCGACGATGCCGGCCCCCGCCCAGGCCCGGACGGTGCCGTCGTCGTCGATCCGGGCGCTGCGGAGCGCGAGCATCCACTCGCCGTCACCCGCCGCGCTCATCCAGCCGACCGGCCCGGCGTAGCGGCCGCGGTCGACGCCCTCGAGCTCGGCGACCAACCGCACGGCCACGTCGGTCGGGGTGCCGGCGACCGCGGCCGTCGGGTGCAGGGCGTCGGCGACGTCCAGTGACGTGGTGTCGGGCGGCAGCGTGGCCTGCACGTCCGTCGCCAGGTGCCACAGGTTCGGCAGCTGCAGCCGGAACGGTTCGGCGTCGGCGCGCAGGTCCGTCGCGAGCGGGGCGAGGGCCGCGAGCAGACTGTCGATCGCGAAGGTGTGCTCCTCGACGTCCTTGGCGCTGCTGGCCAGGGCCTCTGCTGCAGCCCGGTCGGACACCTCGTCGGTGCCCCGGGCGGCGCTGCCGGCGAGCACCCGTGCGGTCAGCCGCGTGCCGTCGGTGCGGGCGAGGGTCTCGGGGGTGGCGCCGATCAGCCCGTCCACCGCGAAGGTCACGCACTGCGGGTAGGCGGCCGCGAGGTCGAGCAGGACCGCCCGTCGATCGGCTCCCGGCGGCAGCGTGCCGACGAGGTCGCGGGCGAGCACCACCTTGCGGGCGCTCCCGGCCACGATGCGGCGGACGGCCTCGGAGACGTTGGCGGCGTAGATGTCCTCGTCGATGTGCCCGGGACGCAGCGCGACGGAGACGTGCGGCCCGACGTGGGGGACCGGGACCGAGGTCCGGGTGAAGGCCAGGGGCTCTGCGCCGAGCGTCGTGTCGATCGCGGTCAGCCAGGCCTTGCCGCGCCGCCGACCGAGGACCACCCGGGGCACGATGAGCACGCTCTCGTCGGCGGAGTCGTCGGCGAAGGCGAACGACCCGAACGCGACGAGCCCCGAACCGCGCAGCTGCACCGGGTCGTCGACGACGGCGGTCTCGACGACGCTGCGCCAGAGAGCCGCGGCGTCACGCATCCGGTCGGGGCCGGTGAAGGTGAACCGGAGCGCCTCGCCGAGGCCGACGATGCCGTCGCCGTTCCGGACGAAGGCGAGGGGACGGTCGCGGAGCGTGTGGCGGAGGACGGCGCCCGGGTCGTCGAGGATCCGGGTCGAGACCGTCAGCGGGGGCGCCGCCGTGGTGGTTCGGGTCACGGCTCCGATGCTACGCGCCGATCCCGCACCGCCCGGGTGGCTGCGAGTCCGGTGAACGCTCGGTCGGGACCTCTAGGATTGATCGTGTGAGCAGAGCGGACCTGAACAAGCGCCCGGACGAGGTGGCGGCGATGTTCGACGACGTCGCGGCCAAGTACGACCTCACGAACGACATCCTGTCGGCGGGCAACGCCCCGCTGTGGCGTGTCGCCACGGTCCGCGCGGTCGACCCGCAGCCCGGCGAGAAGGTCCTCGACATCGCCGCGGGCACCGGGACCAGCGCGGCTGCCTTCGCCAAGAAGGGCGCCGAGGTCACCGCGCTCGACCTGTCCGCCGGCATGATCGCCGTCGGCCGTGAACGCCACCCCGAGATCACCTTCGTCGAGGGCGACGCCGAACAGCTGCCCTTCGACGACGACACGTTCGACGCCGTCACGATCTCGTTCGGGCTGCGCAACGTGAACGACCCGAAGCAGGCGCTCGCCGAGATGCTGCGCGTCCTGAAGCCCGGTGGCCGCGTCGTCATCTGTGAGTTCTCGACGCCGCCCCGCGCCCTGCTGCGCTTCGGCTACGGCACCTACCTGAAGCGCGTGCTCCCGGGCATCGCGCGGCTCTCGAGCAGCAACCCGGCCGCCTACCGCTACCTCGCCGAGTCGATCGACGCGTGGCCCGACCAGCAGGTGCTCACCCAGTGGCTCCGCGGTGTCGGCTTCTCGGTGGTCGCCTACCGCAACCTGACGGCCGGTATCGTCGCACTGCACCGTGGCCGCAAGCCCGTCGCCGACACGGTGCGCGAGTCCGCGGCACGGCGTGCGAAGGCCCGCCGTGACCACCAGAACACCGGCGAGCAGCCGCGCGTCGACCCGGCCGCCGACTGACCGGTCACCACCCCCGAAGACGGAGCAGCACTTGAATCCGAGCGTCCCGGTCGCACGTCGCGCGCCGAGCCTGCGCGCATCGCTGGGCATCGGCGAGCGGTTGTTCGCCACGCCCGCCGACCGACGCTTCATCTCCGCGGTCGACGACGGGCTCGAACTCGTCGAGCAGGGGCTCGAGGACGCCATGCGTTCCACCGACACCCTCGCCGACACCACCAGCAGGTACCTGCTGTCCGCCGGTGGCAAGCGCATCCGTCCGACCCTGACGCTCCTCATCGCCCAGCTCGGTGACGGTGTGACCGACGCCGTGGTCAAGGCCGCGGTGAGCATCGAGACCACGCACCTGGCGTCGCTGTACCACGACGACGTCATGGACGAGGCGCCCGTGCGCCGCGGGGTCCCCGCCGCGCAGATCACCTACGGCAACAACGTGGCGATCCTGACCGGTGACCTGCTCTTCGCCCGCGCCAGCCTGATCACGGCCGACCTCGGCACCGAGGGCATCCGGATGCAGGCCGAGACCTTCCAGCGCCTCTGCATGGGGCAGCTGCACGAGACGACGGGGCCGCAGCCGGACGACGACCCGCTCGAGCACTACATCCAGGTGCTCAGCGACAAGACCGGTTCGCTCATCGCCACCGCGGCACGCGCCGGCGTGATGTTCTCCGGTGCCGACCGCGCCTACCTCGACGCCGTCGGTACCTTCGGCGAGAAGGTCGGCGTGGCCTTCCAGCTCGTCGACGACGTCATCGACCTCGCCCCCGCGACGGACAAGACGGGCAAGATCGCCGGCAACGACCTGCGCGCAGGCGTGGACACCCTGCCGGTCCTGCAGCTGCGCCGGATGGCCGCGACCGATCCGTCCGCGCAGCACCTGGTCGAGCGCATCGAGCGCGACGTCAACGGTGCGCCCGACGACGTGGTCGACTCCGCGCCGTACCAGTCGGCCGTCGCCGCGCTCCGCGAACACGAGGCGACCGCGGCGACCCGCGCCGTCGCCGTCGCCTGGGCCCGCGAAGCCGTCGCCGCCCTCGCCCCGCTCCCCGACGGCACCGTGAAACGGGCACTCACCCGCTTCGCGGACTCCGTCGTCGACCGAAGCCGCTGAACACCCCTCCCGACGCGGCACGCCCACGGCGGCCCGGTCGGGAGGCCCCCGGGAACCCCCACCCGAACGAACTGGAGACGATCAGTGCCCACCCTCCGACTCGCCATCGTCGGCGCCGGCCCGGCCGGCATCTACGCCGCGGACATCCTGCTGCGCGAGGCGCACGGCTACGACGTGTCGATCGACCTGTTCGAGCAGCTCCCCGCGCCCTACGGTCTCGTCCGGTACGGCGTCGCCCCCGACCACCCGCGCATCAAGGGCATCATCAACGCCCTGCGTGACGTCCTCGACCGCGGTGTCGTCCGGCTGTTCGGCAACGTCCGCTACGGCGAGGACATCACCCTCGAGGACCTCAAGAAGCACTACAACGCGGTGGTGTTCTCGACCGGTGCGATCAAGGACGCCGACCTCGACATCCCCGGCGTCGACCTCGACGGCTCGTACGGCGCAGCCGAGTTCGTGAGCTGGTTCGACGGCCACCCCGATGTCCCGCGCACCTGGCCGCTGCACGCCGAGAGCGTCGCGGTCATCGGCGTCGGCAACGTCGCCCTCGACGTCTCGCGCATCCTGGCGAAGCACGCCGACGACCTGCTGCCGACCGAGATCCCCGCGAACGTGTACGAGGGCCTGAAGGCATCGCCGGTCACGGACGTGCACGTCTTCGGCCGCCGTGGTCCGGCGCAGGTGAAGTTCACGCCGCTCGAGCTCCGCGAGCTCGGCGAGGTCCGTGACGTCGACATGGTGGTCTACGACGAGGACTTCGACCACGACGAGGCGTCGAAGACCGCGATCGCGACGAACAAGCAGGTCATGGTGATCAACCGTGTCCTCGAGCAGTGGCGCACGCGCGAGGTCGGCCAGGCCAGCCGCCGGCTCCACCTGCACTTCTACGCGAAGCCGATCGAGTTCGTCGGCGACGAGCAGGGCAAGCTGACCGCCATCCGCTACGAGCGCACCCGTCCGAACGGCGAGGGCGGCGTCGAGGGCACCGGCGAGATCCGCGAGATCCCGATCCAGGCCGCCTACCGCGCGGTCGGGTACTTCGGTTCCCCGCTGCCCGGGGTGCCGTTCGACGAGCGGCACGGTGTCATCCCGAACCACGAGGGCCAGGTCCTCGACGACGACAACCAGCAGATCCCCGGGGTGTACGCCACCGGCTGGATCAAGCGCGGTCCGGTCGGGCTCATCGGACACACGAAGTCCGACGCGATGGAGACCGTGCAGCACATCGTCAACGACCAGGCGAGCTGGTGGACCCCGGAGGACCCGTCCGACGAGGCCATCCCGGCCCTGCTCCGCGAGCGCGGTGTCGAGTACACCGACCTCGAGGGCTGGCACCACCTCGACACCCACGAGCAGGCGCTCGGCGCGGTCGACGGGCGCGAGCGCATCAAGGTGGTGCCGCGCGACGAGATGATCGAGGTCTCGCTCGGCCGCGTCGACACCCCGACCAGCTGACGACCATGACCGACGCGCGCCCCGTCCCGCCCACCGCGGTGCGGGGCGCGTCCGCGTCGGGGTCACGGCTGCAGGGCGTGGACGTGGCCCGTGCGGTCGCGCTGCTCGGCATGATGGCCGCACACGTCGGCGGCATCGCGGAGCAGCTCGACTGGACCGACCCCGCCACCTGGACCGCCGTCGCCCACGGCCGCCCGTCCACGCTGTTCGCGGTCCTCGCCGGGGTCTCGATCGGCCTGACGAGCGGCCGTGCCGACCCGCCCGGCCCGCCCACCATCGGCCGCATCCGTGCCCGGCTCGCCATCCGCGCCGTGGTGGTCGTCGTCATCGGGTTCGCCCTGATGGCGCTCGACACCCCCGTGTACGTGATCCTGCCGACCTACGGGGTGCTGTTCCTGCTGGTGGTTCCGGTGCTCCGCGTCCGACCGGCGGCGCTGCTCGGCATCGCCGCGCTCTGCGCGGTGCTGTCGCCGCTCGCCGCGCTGACGATCGCGCCGGCCTACGCGGACGCCGGCATGATCGGCGTCCAGCTCGGCCTGGTCTACCCCGTGGTCACCTTCCTGGCGTACGTCCTGGTGGGGCTCGCGGTCGCCCGGGCCGGTCTGGAGGAACGTGGCCGGCAGGTTGCGCTCCTCGTGTCCGGCGCACTGGTCGCCACCACCGCGTACGTCGCCGGTTCGGTCCTCGCCCCGCTTCCGGACGACGCGGCCCTGGCGTTCCCCGGGGTCCCGTACGCGGGCGAGGGCTCGACCCCCGGTCAGGCCCTCGCGCAGCTGTTCCTGTCCCCGCGCGACCACTCGTCGTCGGTCGTCGACGTGGTGGGGACGGCCGGGGTGGCGGTCGCCGTGATCGCCCTGTGCCTGCTCGTGTTCGACGGCCGCGGGCGTTTCGCCGAGCGGATCGCGTTCCCCCTGGCCGCGGTCGGCTCGATGCCGCTGACGGTGTACTCGGGGCACCTCGTGGTCATCGCGATGCTGCCGACCTCCCCCGAGTCGGTCGAGGCCTGGGGCTGGTTCGCCCTCGGCTCGGTGGTCTTCGCGATGCTGTGGAAGCGGTTCCTGGGTCGCGGCCCGCTCGAGCGGGTGGTCGGGGCCCTGGCGTCCCTCGTCCCGATGCGCTGAGCGCACCTGGCGGGCGCGAGTCGTGCCTCCAGGCGGCTACTGCAGCGCCGCGGTGAGCCGCGCGACGTTGTCGAGCACCTTGGACCGGCGCGGACGGTCGAACCACTCGTCGAGCGTGAGCTCGAAGCTCTGCTCCTTGTACGCTTCCTGCACCTCGCGCAGGGCGTCGACGAAACGGTGACCGCGCACCATCACGGAGACCTCGAGGTTCAGGCTGAACGAGCGCATGTCCATGTTGCTCGACCCGATCACCGACACCTCGTCGTCGATCGTGAAGTGCTTCGCGTGCAGGATCGTCGGCGCGCGGTACAGCCAGATCCGCACACCGGCGCGGAGCAGTCCTTCGTAGTAGGAGCGCTGCGCGTGCCAGGTCATCGCGTGGTCGCCCATCTCGCCGACGAACAGCTCGACGTCGACCCCGCGCTGCGCCGTCGTGGTGATGGCGTAGAGCATCGAGTCGTCCGGCACGAAGTACGGCGACGTGATCGAGACCTTCTGCTGCGCCGAGTAGAGCAGCGCGTTGAACAGGCGCAGGTTGTTCTCGCCGTCGAAGCCCGGGCCGGACGGCACCACCTGGCAGTCGAGCGCGTCGCCGCGGTCGGCACGCTGGACGGGGTCGCTCTCGCGCAGCAGCAGTTCGTCGGTCTCGCTGTACCAGTCGGTGACGAACAGGGCGTTGAGCCCCGCGACGACCGGTCCCTCGAACCGGGCGAACAGGTCCTTGTAGACCATGCCCTTCTCGACGTGCGACTTGATGTCGTACGACGCGTCGATCAGGTTCTGCGAGCCGGTGAACGCGACCGAGCCGTCGATCACCATGATCTTCCGGTGGTTGCGGAGGTCGGGGCGCTGGAACTTCCCCTGCAGCGGCAGGAGGGGCAGCATCAGGTGCCACTCGATGCCCGCCTGGTCCATGAACGACAGGGTGTCCTTGTAGCCCGGGTACCCGCGGCTGGCCCAGTGGTCGAGCAGGAACCGCACGGTCACCCCACGGGCCTGCGCCCGCGCGAGCGCCTCGAAGAACGGGCGCGTGGTGTCGTCGAGCGTCGCGATGTAGAACTCGACGTGCACGAACCGGCGGGACTGGTCGATCGCCCGGGTCATCTCGGCGATGGACTCCTCGGAGTCGGGGTAGAGCTCCGCGGAGTTGCCGCCGACCAACGGCATCGCGCCGAGTTCGCGGTTCAGCCGCGTGACGCTCTCGAGCCACGCGGGCCACGGGTGGTCGCGCCGGACCCGCTCGATGCCCTCGGTCTGCTCGAGGATGTACGCGTTGATCTCGGTCTGCTTCTCGCGACGGGCGCGGGGGAGCTTCGTCGACCCGATGACCAGGAAGACGATGAAGCCGATGTAGGGGATGAGGAAGATCGCGAGCAGCCACGCCGTCGCGGTCTGCGGCTTCCGGTTGATCGGGACGTAGATGATCGAGAAGACGCGGATCGCCAGGTCCAGCAGGACGAGCAGGACGGTGATGACGACGCTGAGCCAGTGCTCCACGGGGTGTCGGGTGTCGTTCGCAGGGGCCGCGGGTCAGCGGAAGTTGATGAACTGCAACGGGACGTCGAACTCTTCACCCTTGAGGAGCTGGATCGTGTTCTGCAGGTCGTCACGGCTCTTCGACGAGACGCGGAGCTCGTCACCCTGGATCTGGCTCTTCACCGTCTTCGGGGCGTTGGCCCGCAGGAACGCGCCGATCTTCTTCGCCACGTCCTGCTCGATGCCGTTCTTGAACTTCACCTCGATGCGGTACTCCTTGCCCGAGGGGTACGGGTCGCCGGCGTCGAGGCTCTTCAGGCTGATGTTCCGCTTGATCGCCTTGCTCTGCAGCACGTCGAGGACCGCCTTGGCGCGCTCTTCCGAGTTCGCCTTGATCAGGACGTCCTCGCCGCTGAACGCGACCGAGGCGTCGGCGCCCTTGAAGTCGTACCGCTGCTCGATCTCCTTGGCCGCCTGGTTGAGGGCGTTCTCCGCCTCCATCTTGTCGACCTTGCTGACCACGTCGAAGGAACTGTCTGCCATGCGGAACAGCCTAACGGCGGACGGGAGGCCCGGTTCCGGTCGCGCGGATCGGCTCGCGGTGGTCACGA
Organism: Curtobacterium sp. UNCCL17; assembly: GCF_000686685.1. NCBI lineage: Bacteria > Bacillati > Actinomycetota > Actinomycetes > Micrococcales > Microbacteriaceae > Curtobacterium > Curtobacterium sp. UNCCL17. Next base: position 559,539 of record NZ_KK366001.1, read on the forward strand.
CCACCGTCAGCCATCCGCTATGCTTTTGTGCGCGCCTTCGGTTGGTGATCACACCGGCTGGGTGCGCATGGCAAGTTACCCAAGCGGCCAAAGGGATCTGACTGTAAATCAGCCGGCGTAGCCTTCGGGGGTTCGAATCCCTCACTTGCCACCATCTGATCGGCCCCGTCCACTGCGGACGGGGCCGATGGTGTTTCCGGGAGGATGGGTGCATGGCATCCGACCCCACACCGTCCCAGTTCGCCGACCTCGCCGAGTCGATCGCCCGTGATGCAGCGGCGCTGGCCGCACGTCGCCGCGCCGAGGGGGTCGAGGTCGCGGACCGGAAGTCGAGCATCGTCGACGTGGTCACGGCCGCCGACCGTGAGGTCGAGGCACTCATCCGCGCCCGCATCGCCGAGGCCCGACCGGACGACGCCTTCCACGGTGAGGAGTCCGGGTCGGCCTCCGGCGCCTCGGGCATCACCTGGGTGGTGGACCCGATCGACGGCACGGTCAACTACCTGTACGGCAGCGCCGAGTACGGCGTGAGCATCGGCGTCGTGCGTGGAGCACCCGACCCGATGACCTGGGAGCCGATCGCGGGCGTCGTCGTGGCGCCGGCGACGGGCACCGTCTTCCGCGCGGCCGTCGGCCAGGGTGCGACCCGTGACGGGGAACCATTGTCCGTCGCCGCGCCCGGCTCGCTCGCCGAGTCGCTCGTCGCCACCGGGTTCGGGTACACGGCCGACCGTCGCCGCGAGCAGGTCGCGGTGCTCGCCGGACTCATCGGCGAGGTACGGGACATCCGCCGCGGGGGAGCGGCGTCGCTCGACTGCTGCGCCGTCGGGGCGGGCGTGGTGGACGCGTACTACGAGCGCGGGATCAACCCGTGGGACATGGCCGGTGGCGCCCTCGTCGCGCAGGAGGCCGGCGCGGCCATCCGCATCTGGGAGGCCGGAGGGACGCGCTCCTTCCTGTTCGCGAGCCCCGCCGTCGCCGACGAACTCGAGGCCCTGGTGCGCGGTCTCGAGGCCGGTGCGCTCGGAGCCGTGCGGGCCTGACGACGTGCCGATCCCCGGGTCCGGGGGTGCCGGGCGGGCCTGACCACGACTGGCGACCTGCGACCTCGCCTGCTAGCGTGCTCAGGTCCCGTTATCTGCTCGTTACCAACGAGTGAGCCCTTCTCTGATCAGGATCGCCACCGCACGCATGCCCCGTACTCCTCTGTCGTCCGCTCCCACCGACGGTTCCGTCGACGCCGCCACCCCGGTCGTCCACCAGACCCGACGCGCTCGGATCGAGGCAGAGCGAGCCGCGGCGAAGGGCACGGTCGTGGCGCAGGAGGGACAGGGCTCGACGGGTCCGAGCTTCGACGACGTGATCGGTGCGGTCACGCCGGGAACCCCCGCGGCCCCCGTGTCGCCGATCGACCTCGCACCGGCATCGCCCGTGCGCCCGGCTTCCCGGATCGTGACGCCGCCGGCCCCCACCTCGCCCGTCGTGCACGCCCTGCGGGTTGCTCCCGTCGCCCCGGCGTCGCAGCCGCGTCGTGTCGCGGGGCAGGTCCCCGCATCGCGCCGCCGCAGCAGCCGTCCGGCCACGAAGACCCCGGTCGACCGCGCAACCCGTCACATCCGGTCCACGGCCACCACGACCGCCGCAGCAGCGCGGTCCCCGAAGCAGGGCGCGTCGTTCCGCCGTGCTGCTTCGCGCGTGACCGCGGTCGGCGCACTGCTCTTCGCAGCAGGCCTCGTCGTCTCGACCTCGCTGCCGGCGCAGGCGCTCTGGGTCCCGGCGTCCGGCTCGACCGCGGCCCGTGCCACCGTCGACGGAGCGACCCAGTCGATGCAGGTCGGTGCCTCGGCCGACGGATCGACCGCCCGTGACCAGTACACGGTTTCCGACGCCACGCAGTACGCGAACGTCGACTCCTCGACCTTCACGAACGACCCGACCGGCACCATCCAGTGGCCGTTCCTGACCGGCGTCCCGATCACCTCGGGCTTCGGTGGACGCCAGGTCGCCGGGTGCTCGTTCTGCTCGACGAACCACATGGGCATCGACTTCGCCCCGGGCGAGGGCACCCCGATCGGCGTCATCGCCGCCGGCACCGTGATCAAGGTGCAGGCGAACGACGGCGGCTTCGGCAACGACGTCTGGGTCGAGCACGACGTGGACGGCAAGCAGTTCGTCAGCGTCTACGGCCACATGGAGGACAACTCCTTCAAGGTCGTCACCGGCCAGCACGTCGAGGTCGGCGACATCCTCGGTCTCGTCGGCAGCACGGGCAACTCCACGGGCCCGCACCTGCACCTCGAGGTGCACGTCGACGGGGTCCCGGTGGACCCGCTGGCGTGGCTCCGGACCAACGCGAACTAGCGGCCCACGACGCGGCACGCCCGGGCGTCTCGTCCGGTTCCGGAGCAGCGTCGGAGGTCTGCTATCCTCGTGTGGTGCCGTTCGCGGCACATCGCCCCGATAGCTCAGTGGTAGAGCACCTCCATGGTAAGGAGGGGGTCGTCAGTTCAATCCTGACTCGGGGCTCCGACCCGGTGCGCGTGCCGCTCCGGATCTCTGGCGGGGTAGCTCAGTTGGTTAGAGCACACGACTCATAATCGTGGGGTCGCGGGTTCAAGTCCCGCCCTCGCTACACGCAAGGCCCTCTCGTCCAGGATCCCCTGGGTCAGGGGGCCTTCTCTGTTGCCGGCCCCACTTCGATTCTCGGGGCCCACCCGCCGCGCGTTCAGTCCGCCACCTGCACATCGACCGCGACGTGCTCCTGCGCGGCGAACTGGGTGCGGTGCAGCTCCTCGTACCGGCCACCCGCGGCCAGCAGTTCGTCGTGCGTGCCACGCTCCACGATCGAGCCGTCCTCGACCACCAGGATCATGTCCGCGCTGCGGATCGTGGAGAGCCGGTGCGCGATCACCATCGCCGTCCGCCCCTCGAGCGCCTCGCCGAGCGCAGCCTGCACCGCTGCCTCGGACGTCGAGTCGAGTGCCGCCGTCGCCTCGTCGAGGATGACGACGCGTGGCTGGGCGAGCAGGAGCCGGGCGATCGTCATCCGCTGGCGCTCGCCCCCGGACAGCCGGTAGCCGCGTTCGCCCACCATGGTGTCCAACTGGTCGGGGAGGGACCGGATGAGCGGCTCGAGCCGCGCACGGCGGACGGCGTCCCACACCTCGTCGTCGGACGCCTCGGGCCGTGCGAAGCGCAGGTTGGAACGGATGGTCTCGTGGAACAGGTGGCCGTCCTGCGTCACCATGCCCAGGGTGTGCCGCATCGAGGCGAACGTGACGTCGCGGACGTCCGTCCCGGCCAGGCGCACCGCGCCGCTGTCGACGTCGTACAGCCGCGCGAGCAGCTGCGCGACCGTGGACTTGCCGGCCCCGGACGAGCCGACCAGGGCGACGGTCTGCCCCGGCTCGATCCGGAAGGACAGTCCGTGCAGCACCTCCTCGCCGCCGCGGGTGTCGAGCGTGGCGACCTCCTCGAGCGAGGCGAGGGACACCTTGTCGGCAGACGGGTAGGCGAACCGGACGTCGTCGAACTCGACGGAGACGGGGCCGTCGGCGATGGTCACCGCGTCGGGCTGCTCCCGGATGAGCGGTTCGAGGTCGAGCACCTCGAAGACGCGCTCGAAGCTGACCACGGCGCTCATGATCTCCACCCGCGCGTTCGCCAGGCTCGTCAGCGGGGCGTACAGCCGCGTGAGGAGGAGCGCCAGGGTGACGACCTCGCCGGTGTCCAGCCGGCCGGCGAGCGCGAGGAAGCCGCCGAGCCCGTAGACCAGCGCCAGGGCGAGCGCGGAGACGAGCATCAGCGCGGTGAAGAAGACGAACTGCAGCATCGCGGTCCGGACACCGATGTCGCGGACCCGGGCGGCGCGGACGCGGAACTCCTCGGCCTCTTCGTCGGGCCGGCCGAACAGCTTGACGAGGGTGGCGCCGGGAGCCGAGAAGCGCTCGGTCATCTGGGTGCTCATCGCGGAGTTGTGGTCGGCGGCCTCGCGGCGCAGGGCGGCGAGGCGGCTGCCCATCCGGCGGGCGGGCACCAGGAAGACCGGGAGCATGACGACGGCGAGGACCGTCACGAGCCACGAGGTGCTGAGCATGACGATCAGGGTGAGGACCAGCGCCACGAGGTTCGTGACCACGCCGGACAGCGTGCCGCTGAAGGCCTGCTGGGCGCCGATCACGTCGTTGTTGAGGCGGCTCACGAGCGCACCGGTCCGGGTGCGGGTGAAGAACGCGATGGGCATCTTCTGCACGTGGTCGAAGACGGCGGTGCGGAGGTCCAGGATCACGCCCTCGCCGATGCGCGCCGAGTACCACCGCGTCGTCAGCGACACGGCGGCGTCGGCCACGGCCACCAGGGCGATGACCACGGCGAGCCGGACGATCGTCGAGACCTCTCCGCGGGCGACGATGACGTCGACCACCTGCCCGGCGAGGACCGGCGTCGCGACCGCGAGGAAGGCGCCGACGACGGAGAGACCGATGAACACCAGCAGCTTCGCCCGGTACGGCACCGCGAACGTCAGGATCCGCCGGACGGACGCGCGGGAGAACCCGTGCTTGCCGCCCTGCGCGGACGAGATCTTGTACAGCGAGCTCCAGGCTGCGCTCTCCATGCTCATGGCGGTTCCTTTCCGGGGCCCCTGGCCCAACCTAGATGGCTGGCCGGGTCCCCGGTGACCGCTCCTGTGGCGGTGCGCCGCGCGGCCACCCGCCGGAGGCCGTCGGGCCGGCCTACTGCGTGCGGTGGGAGCCGGTGTCCGTGCGCGTCGCGAGCACCCCGGCCGCACGGAACGCGTCCTCGACCGCGGCGGTGACGTGCTGCCAGGCGGCCCGTCGCCGGTTCGCCCCGATGCTGCCGCCCGACACGGCCGTGCCGTGCCCGGCCCGGCGCAGGGTGATCGTGGTGGTGGCACCGTCCACGACCGTCGACAGCTCGTACCGGCGGTACTCCCGGGCCGGCTGCACGAGCGCACCGAGCAGGATGGTGAGCGTGCGGCTGCCCGCCGTCGCGGTCATCGTGCCACCCGTCGACTCGACGTGGTGGCCCGTGCGGCGCAGCGCGGCGGCCGCGACCTCCATGGCGGTGCACCGGTCTCCCGTGTGCACGGCGAACCCCGTCGTGGCGTCCATCGGCCCTCCCCGTCCCGAACGAACCCGTGCCGCACGGCACGCTCCGATTCCCCCGAATCGGTCTCAGACAGTCTAGCTGAAGCGTTCTCATCGATCACCGGCCTCCGGACGGGCCTCGGTAGACTGCCGTGGTGTCAGTGAACCCCGAGCTCGTCGGCAGGACGTTCCCGCCGGCCCAGCCCTACCTGGTCGGCCGCGAGAAGGTGCGCGAGTTCTCGCGTGCGGTCTTCGCGACCAACCCCGTCCACCACGATCCGGGCGCCGCACGTGCCGCCGGGTACGCCGACGTGGTCGCGCCCCCGACGTTCGCCGTCGTCGTGCAGGAGGCCACGCTCGCGCAGCTCCTGAACGAGCCCGACGCCGGCATCGACTTCTCCCGCGTCGTCCACGGCGAGCAGTCCTTCACGTACGACCGGCCGATCGTCGCCGGTGACGAGCTCACCGCGACCCTGACGGTCACCAGCGTGAAGACCCTCGGCGGCAACGCGATGGTCACCGCCCAGAGCACCATCAACGACGCCGAGGGGGAGCACGTCGTCACGGCGACCTCCACCCTCGTGGTCCGAGGAGACGACGCATGACCGCCGCACCCGCCACCGCGCTCGAGGTCGGCACCGTCGTCGCCGAGCGTGACGTGCACATCACGCGCGACTCGCTGGTCCGGTACGCCGGCGCCTCCGGCGACTTCAACCCGATCCACTACCGCGACGACGTCGCCGCCTCGGTCGGCCTGCCCGGTGTCCTCGCCCACGGCATGCTCACGATGGGCATCGCCGTCCAGCCGGTCGCCGAGTGGCTCGGCGACAGCGGCTGGGTCGCGGGCTACGGCGTCCGCTTCACGCGCCCCGTCGTCGTCGACCCGGAGCAGGGTGCCACCGTCGGCATCGTCGCGAAGGTCGGCACCGTCGACGAGGACGGCCGGCCGAAACGCATCGACCTCACCGTGACCGCCGCCGGGCAGACCGTGCTCGGCAAGGCGCAGGTCACGGTGGTGTTCCGCTGACCGTGTCCGAGCCGATGCTGGCCGACCTGACGACGCTCCGCGTCGGCGGGGCCGCCACCCGGCTGCTCACGGCCACGACGACCGACGAGCTCGTCACCCACGCGCTCGACGCCTTCGACGACCACGAGTGGCTCGTCCTCGGCGGCGGCAGCAACCTGCTGGTCGCTGACCAGGGCTTCGACGGCACCGTCGTGCTGGTCCGGACGACGGGCGTCGACGCCGACCGCGACGCCGACGGCGTCACGGTGCGCGTCGCTGCGGGGGAACCGTGGGACCCGTTCGTCGCCACGACCGTCGCGAACGGCTGGACCGGCCTGGAGGCCCTCAGCGGCATCCCGGGCACGGTCGGTGCGTCCCCGGTGCAGAACATCGGCGCCTACGGGGTCGAACTCGCCGACGTGCTCACCCGGGTCGAGTTCCTCGATGCGGCCACGGGGGAGCGCGCGTGGGTCCCCGCAGCCGAGCTGGCGCTCGGCTACCGCACGTCGACCCTCAAGCACGGTCGGCGCGGTGTCGTGCTGACGGTCGAGTTCCGACTCGGGCTCGCGGGGGAGCACGGTGTGCCCGTGCGCTACGCGCAGCTCGCCGGTTCGCTCGAGGTCGAGCTCGGTGCGCTCGTGCCGCCCACGACCGTCCGCGACGAGGTCCTGCGGCTGCGCGGCTCGAAGGGCATGGTGCTCGACGGGGACGACCACGACACCTGGAGCGCCGGGTCGTTCTTCACCAACCCGATCGTCTCGCCGGCGTTCGCCGAGACCCTGCCGACGGACGCGCCCCGCTGGCCCGCGGGTGACGACGTCAAGCTCAGTGCCGCGTGGCTCATCGAGCACGCCGGCGTCCACCGTGGCTATGCGGTGCCGGGCTCCCGTGCGGCGATCTCGTCGAAGCACACGCTCGCGCTGACGAACCGCGGTGGGGCGACGGCCGCGCAGGTGGCCGAGCTCGCACGGTTCGTGCAGGTGACCGTCCTGAACCGGTTCGGCGTCTCGCTCGTCCCGGAACCCGTCGTGGTGGGCGACCTGCTCGGCTGATCGTCCGCCCGACGGGACGGACGAGCACGACGCGCCACGGGCCTCCCGGCACACAGAACGGGCCACCTCCACGAGGTGGCCCGTTCTGTGTTCCCGAGGTCTACGCGAAGAACGCCGCCAGCCGGGCGACGCCCTCGGCGATGTCGTCGTCGCCCAGCGCGTACGACAGGCGCAGGTAGCCGGAGGGGCCGAAGGCCTCACCCGGCACGACCGCGACCTCGGCGTGCTCGAGGATCAGATCGGCCAGCTCGAGCGTGGTCGTCGGGGTGGTGCCGGCCCACTCGCGGCCGAGCAGCGCGGTGACGTCCGGGTAGACGTAGAAGGCTCCCTGCGGGGTCGGCGTGCGGAAGCCCGGGATCGCGTTGAGGCCGTCCACGATGGCCTTCCGTCGGCGGTCGAAGGCCTCGCGCATGGCGGCGACGGGCTCCTGGGGACCGGTCAGGGCGGCGATCGCGGCGCGCTGCGACACGTTCGAGACGTTCGACGACAGGTGCGACTGCAGGTTCGACGCGGCCTTGACGGCGTCGGTCGGGCCGATGAACCACCCGACGCGCCAGCCGGTCATCGCGTAGGTCTTCGCGACGCCGTTCACCAGGATCGTGGTGTCGGCGAGGGCGGGGACCTCGGCCAGGATGCCGGCGAAGCGGACCCCGTCGTACACCAGGTCCTGGTAGATCTCGTCGCTGATCACCCAGATGCCGTGCTCGAGCGCCCACTCGCCGATGGCCCGGGTCTGCTCGGCGGAGTACACGGCGCCCGTGGGGTTCGACGGCGAGCAGAACAGCAGTGCCTTGGTCGCCGGGGTGCGGGCGGCCTCGAGCTGCTCGACCGTCACCAGGTAGTCCTGGTCGCTGCCGGCGAAGACCTCGACGGGCTCGCCGCCGGCCAGCCGGATGGCCTCGGGGTAGGTGGTCCAGTACGGCGCGGGCAGCAGGACCTCGTCACCGGCGTCGACGATGGTCTGGAACGCCTGGTAGACCGCCTGCTTGCCACCGTTCGTGACGATGACCTGCGACGGCTCGACGGTGATGCCGGACACTCGGGCGGTCTTGTCGGCGATGGCCTGCTTGAGTTCGGGCAGGCCGGTCGCGGGCGTGTACCGGTGGTTCTTCGGGTCCTGCGCGGCAGTGACGGCCGCGTCGACCACGTGCTGCGGGGTCGCGAAGTCAGGCTCGCCGGCGGCGAACGAGATCACCGGCCGCCCGGCGGCCTTGAGCGCCTTGGCCTTCGCGTCGACCTTGAGCGTCGCGGACTCGGCGATGGCCGCGATGCGGGACGCGATGCGCGGACGATCGGCCGGCGCGGTGGCGAGGGTGTCGACGGACACGTGGGCGGTGGACTCGGGGCCTGGGGCTGCGGTGCTCACGGGGTCCAGCCTACCGGCGCGGCACGCCGTGCGAGGGGCCAAGTGGACACCGTGTGACGGACTCCCGTAGACTCGTCCACCGGAACGCGGATCGGTGACGAACCGTGTTGCGAAGGGCGGTGGCTCAATTGGTAGAGCAGCGGTCTCCAAAACCGCAGGTTGCAGGTTCGAGTCCTGTCCGCCCTGCAACTCTGGAAGGGTAGAAGTTGGCGAGCAAAGACATGGAGACGACGGCGGACGACGTCGTCGCCAAGGCGAAGCAGGACCGGGCCGAGCGCCGCGGGCCCATCGCTGCCATCGTGCTCTTCATCCGTCAGGTGATCGGCGAACTGCGCAAGGTCGTGACGCCGACCCGCAAGGAACTCTTCAGCTACACGGGCGTCGTGCTCGTGTTCGTCGTCGTCATGATGATCCTGGTGTCGATCCTCGACTTCGTGTTCGGTCTCGGCGTCGGGTACGTCTTCGGCAACGGGCCCACGGCCTGACCCTGACGTCGACTGCCGTGTGCGGTCGTCCTCGAGGAGTACGGTCGCCCGAGACGGCGTCGATCGTGACGGCGTCGCTCGTGACCGTGAACGAACGCCAACCCGACCCGAACCACCGAACGGAAAGAATCGACTGTGTCTGACAACTCCCGCGATGACATCGACCTCGCGACGGCTGCCGAGCAGTCCTCCGAGGTCGAGGAGAACCAGGAAGGCGACGTCGAGACCGGCGAAGGACGCTCCGTCGAGTCCGCTGAAGAGCGTGCGATCTCGATCGAGGGCGACGACGACGAGTCCCTCGGCCTCAGCTCCGAGCCCGACGACGGCACCGTCGACGCCGGCCTCGACGAAGCACTGACGGCCCTGCAGGAAGCCCGCGACCCCGAGGCCGACGCCGTCGTGGACGACGCCCTCGAGATCGACTCCACCGACGAGGCCGAGGCCGCCGTCGAGGCCGTCGAGGACGAGGAAGAAGTCGAGCTCGAGACCGAGACCGCCGCCGAGGCGAACGAGACGCTCGCCGCCGACGAGGCACTCGACGCCGAGGACGAGGACGACGAGCCCGCCGAGGTCGACCCGTACGAGGCCTTCAAGGCCGAGCTGCGGATGAAGCCGGGCAAGTGGTACGTCATCCACTCCTACGCGGGCTTCGAGCGCCGCGTGAAGTCGAACATCGAGAACCGCATGGTCTCGATGTCGATGGAGGACTACATCTACCAGGTCGAGGTCCCGATGGAGGACGTCGTCGAGATCAAGAACGGGCAGCGCAAGCTGGTCACCCGCGTCCGGATCCCCTCGTACGTGCTCGTCCGCATGGACCTCAACGAGGACTCGTGGTCCGTCGTCCGGCACACCCCGGGCGTCACCGGCTTCGTCGGCAACGCGCACAACCCGACGCCGCTCCGTTTCGACGAGGCGTTCGGCATGCTCAAGTCCCTCGTGCAGGTCGCCGAGGCCGCCCCGACCAAGGGTGGCGCGAAGGGCAGCGGCCTGCAGGCACAGCCGGCAGCCGAGGTCGACTTCGAGATCGGCGAGACGATCACCATCAAGGAAGGCTCGTTCGCGGGCCTGCCGGGTTCGATCTCCGAGATCAAGCCGGAGAGCGGCAAGCTCACCGTCCTCGTCTCGCTGTTCGAGCGCGAGACCCCGGTCGAGCTCAGCTTCGACCAGGTCACCAAGCTCTAGCGACCACCCACCTGTAGCGATCACCGAGATCGACTACACTGAACGGGTTTGGGCCCGCGCGCCTCGTGCGAGCGGGCCTTCACCGCTGTCCGGAACGGCCGGACCAGCGGGAGAGTGCACGGATCCCCGTGTGTTCGATTCCAGGAGGAAGACAAGTCATGGCACCGAAGAAGAAGGTCACGGGCCTGATCAAGCTGCAGATCAACGCGGGAGCCGCCAACCCGGCCCCCCCGATCGGTCCGGCGCTCGGTCAGCACGGCGTCAACATCATGGAGTTCTGCAAGGCGTACAACGCGGCGACCGAGTCGCAGCGTGGCAACGTCGTGCCGGTCGAGATCACCGTCTACGAGGACCGTTCGTTCACGTTCGTCCTGAAGACCCCGCCGGCCGCTGAGCTCATCAAGAAGGCTGCTGGTGTGCAGAAGGGGTCCTCGACCCCGCACACGGTCAAGGTCGCGAAGATCTCGATGGACCAGGTCCGTCAGATCGCCGAGACCAAGCAGGCCGACCTGAACGCCAACGACATCGAGCAGGCCGCGAAGATCATCGCAGGCACCGCACGCTCGATGGGCATCACGGTCGAGGCCTAAGCACCGATCGGGCTCCGGCCCACCACCAGACACCTTTCCGTGGGAGAGCCTCGCCGGCTCGCCAACCACGTATCTCGCAAGGAGACCACCATGGCGAAGAAGTCCAAGGCCTACCAGGCCGCGGCCGCGAAGATCGAGGCCGACAAGTTCTACACCCCGACCGAGGCCGTCGCCCTGGCCAAGGAGACCGGTTCCTCGAAGACCGACTCCACGGTCGAGGTCGCGCTGAAGCTCGGCGTGGACCCCCGCAAGGCCGACCAGATGGTCCGCGGCACGGTCATCCTGCCGCACGGCACGGGCAAGACCGCCCGCGTCATCGTCTTCGCGACGGGTGCCGCTGCTGAGGCCGCCATCGCCGCCGGTGCCGACGAGGTCGGTGGCGACGAGCTCATCGCGAAGGTCGCCGAGGGCTACACCTCGTTCGACTCCGCCGTCTCGACCCCGGAGCTCATGGGCAAGGTCGGTCGTCTCGGTAAGGTGCTCGGCCCGCGTGGCCTCATGCCGAACCCGAAGACCGGCACCGTGACCCCGAACGTGGCGCAGGCCGTCAACGACATCAAGGGCGGCAAGATCGAGTTCCGCGTCGACAAGCACGCCAACGTGCACTTCGTCGTCGGCAAGGCCTCGTTCACGCCGGAGCAGCTCGACGAGAACATCTCGACCGCGCTCGAGGAGATCAACCGCCTCAAGCCGTCGTCCTCGAAGGGCCGTTACGTCATGAAGGGCGCCGTCTCGACGACCTTCGGTCCCGGCATCCCGCTGGACGTCAACAGCATCTGAGTCGAGAGACTCGTGGAAGGACCCGCACCGGCAACGGTGCGGGTCCTTTCCGCATGTGGGGCGCGTGTCCCGATACCGTGGAGCCGTGCGCACCCTCGTGAACTCGCTCCGACTGATCGCAGTCATCGCCATCGTCGTCGCGGTCGTGGCGCAGTGGCTCGAGAGCTCGCAGACCCCGACCTACTCGTTCTGGAACTTCTTCGGCTACTTCACGATCCAGTCGAACCTGATCGTCGCCGTGGCCCTCGCGGTGACGCTCGTCGCCGCAGCCCGACGCAAGCGGGCGGACCTCGCCGTCTCGGTGCTCCGTGGCGCCGCGACGGTGTACATCGCGACGACCGGCATCGTCTACAACACGCTGCTCACGGGCGCGAACGTGTCGGCCTCGGTGCCGTGGTCGAACGACATCGTGCACAAGATCATCCCGGTGTACGCGGTGCTCGACTGGCTGCTGTTCTCGGACCGTGCGCGGCTGCTGCTCCGCCACGTGTGGTGGTTCCTGCTCTACCCGGCGGTCTGGACCACCGTGGTGCTCGTCCGTGGCGCGACCGACGGGTGGGTGCCGTACCCGTTCCTCGATCCGGCGCAGGGCTACGGCGTCGTCGCGATCTACGTGGTCGGGATCGCGGTCTCGATCACCCTGCTCGGCATCCTCGTCGTCGGGATGAGCCGACTGCGACTGGTGAAGGTCTAGGGGGCTAGGAGCGGAAGCCGCGCAGCTTGTCGAGCACCAGGTCGGCGAGCTGGACGAGCCCGCGGATCTGGTCGTCGTCGCGGTCGACCCAGCGGCACTCGGGCTCGTCGGCGACCGGCACGAACCCGTCGTGGCGTTCCCAGACGAACAGGGTGCGGTCGGCACCGAGCACGTACTGCTGCCACCAGATCTGCCGGAGGTAGTGCCGGGGGATGCTCCGCCAGGCCTTGCCGGTGGTCTTGATCTCGGCGAGCACCACGCGGGACGACTCGTCGACCCCGACGCCGTCCGGGGTGGCGAGGTGGGCGCGGTTCGCAGCGGCGTGGAACAGGTGCGCCGAGGGCTGGATGCCGTGGGTGGCGGCCACCCAGGCGGCGATGACCGGTTCGCGGTCCTTGCCGTGCTCGGTGAACGCGTTGCCGGAGAAGCGGGATCCGTAGCGCTTCTCGGTGACGACGGCCTCGACGGCGCGCAGCGAGGCGAGCCGGGCGACGTCGGTGGCGGTGATCCCCATGGCGCGGGCGCGGAGCCAGGCGACGCGGTCCGAGGAGTGCGCGACGATGCGCTCGGTGTGGCCGCGCAGGGCGGTGAACGCATCACGCGCAGCCGGGACCGGCGCGGACGACTCCAGACCGGGGTCCAGGTCGCCCCACAGGGTGGGCTGCACGATCGTCACCCGACGATTGTCCCCCCGACCACCGGCAAGACCGAAACCGACGCGCTCACGCGACCGCGGGTGTGCGTCAGGAGACCAGTTCGCGGCCCTCGGCGAAGGCGACCAGCTCGTCGACCCCGGCGGGGGAGAGGGCGTACCCGATGGCGAGGGCCGCAGCCCCCTGCAGCGCGGCGAGGGACCCGGCGCGGGACTGCACGATGACGAGGTGCTCACTGGCCAGGGGCATCGAGCGGGAGTAGACGACCTCGCGGACGCCGGCGAGCAGGTGCTCACCGGCCTGCGTGATCGAGCCGCCGAGTGCGATCACGGACGGGTTGATGAGCGAGATGCAGGTCGCCAGGACCTCGCCGATGTCGCGACCGGCCTGTCGGACGGCGTAGATCGCGTCGAGGTCCGACCGGTTCACCAGGTCGATCACGTCCGCACCCGTGTGCGCGTCGTGCCCCTTCGCGCGGAGTGCGCGGGCGATGGCCGGACCGGAGGCCACGGCCTCCAGGCAGCCGGTGTTGCCGCAGTGGCAGGGGACGTCGCCGGCGCGGGAGACCCGAACGTGGCCGATGTCACCCGCGGTGCCCTGGGCCCCGCGCTGCAGTCGGCCCTCGGAGACGATGCCGGACCCGATGCCGGTGGCGACCTTCACGAACAGCAGGTGGTCGACGTCCGGCCAGCCGTGCTCCCGCTCACCGAGGGCCGCGATGTTGACGTCGTTGTCGAGCAGCACGTGGGCGGCGATGTGCTGGCGGAGCCACGAGGGCACGTCGAAGCCGTCCCAGCCGGGCATGATCGGCGGGTTGGCCGGGCGGCCGGTGGAGAACTCGACGGGCCCGGGGACCCCGATCCCGATCGCGATGACGTCCTGTCGGCTGCGCCCGACCTCGGCGAGCAGGTCGTCGATCGTCTCGACGAGCCAGGACAGCGTCGGCACCGGACCGGCGGCGATGTCGATCCGGGCCTCGCGGGTGGCGAGCGGTGCCGCGACCAGGTCGGTGACGGCGACGCGACCGTGTGAGGCGCCGAGGTCGGCGGCGATCACGAGCCGGGCGCGGGGCTTCAGCGCCACCTGGGCGGGCGGGCGACCGCCGGTGGAGACGGCGGTGTCCACGGCGCCGACCAGCCCGATGTCGATCAGGGAGTCGAGGCGCACGCCGATGGTGGAGCGTGCGAGTCCTGTCAGTGCGGCGAGCTCGGCCCTGGTGCGCGGCACGCCGTCGCGGAGGATCTGGAAGAGCTCGCTCGTCCCGACCGGAGGCGACGCTGCCGTCCGGTTCAAGTCGACCATGTGGGGAGTGAAGCACACATCGTTCGCGCCACGCAATGAAGTCCGTCGACATTCCTCGGACTTCTGCTTGACCGCCGACAAAAGTGCTCGTAGTGTGACGATCGGTCAGTGACGACCGCACCATCTCGACGAGGAGAACCCCTGGTGACCCAACCGCTCTCGGTCCAGCTCTACACGGTCCGCGATGCCCTCAGTGCTGATCTGCCCGGCACCCTGCAGCGCATCGCCGACATCGGCTACACGAACGTCGAGGCCTTCAGCTTCGTCGACGACGCCGACGAGCTCGCCGCCGCCCTCCGCGACGCCGGCCTGGCCGCCCCGAGCGGCCACGCCCGTCTGCTGGACGCCGGCGAGCAGGACCTCGAGCGCATCTTCCACGCCTCCACCACCCTCGGCTTCGGGACCCTCATCGACCCGCACATCGACGAGTCCCGCTGGACCACCCGCGAGGACGTCGAGGCGATCGCCCGCGAACTCAGCGCCCTCGCCCCGCGCGCCGCCGACCACGGCCTGGTGCTCGGCTACCACAACCACGCGTTCGAGTTCTCGAACCGCATCGACGGTGTCAGCGCCTACGAGGTCTTCGCCGACGCCCTGTCCGACGACGTCGTGCTCGAGCTCGACACCTACTGGGTGCAGGTCGGCGGGGACGACCCGGTCGCGGTCATCGGCAAGTACGGCGACAAGGTCCAGTTCCTGCACGTCAAGGACGGCGACGGCTCGCACGACGACAAGCAGCAGGTCGCCGTCGGCAACGGCATCATGCCGATCCGCGAGATCATCGCCGCGGCGCCCGATGCACTGCACGTCGTCGAGCTCGACGACCACGAGGGTGACGTCTTCCAGGCCGTCGCCGACTCCTACACGTTCCTCGAGGGGGCCCGCGCATGACCGACACCACGACCGCCGCTGCAACGGCGACCGACAGCAGCACCCGCACCGGCCCCGTCGGCGTCGGCGTCATCGGCGCCGGGGTCATCTCGGACCAGTACCTGTCGAACCTCACCGTCTTCCCCGACGTGACGGTCCGCTTCATCGCCGACATCGACCTGCCGCGCGCCGCCGCCCAGGCCGAGAAGTGGGGCGTCCCCGGATCGGGCACCGTCGAGGAGCTCCTGGCCGACGACGACATCGAGATCGTCGTGAACCTGACGATCCCGGCCGCCCACGTCGAGGTCGCGCTGCAGGCCCTGGCCGCAGGCAAGCACGTCTGGGGCGAGAAGCCCTACGCCCTCGACCGTGCCAGCGCCGCGGAGCTCCGCGACGCCGCGGCCGCCGCGGGCAAGACCGTCAGCGTCGCCCCGGACACGTTCCTCGGCGCCGGCCTGCAGACCGCGCTCCGCACCATCCGCGAAGGCCGCATCGGCACCCCCCTGAACGGCCTGACGCTCTTCCAGAGCCCCGGACCCGAGTCGTGGCACCCGAGCCCCGAGTTCCTCTTCGCGTACGGCGCCGGTCCGCTGTTCGACATCGGCCCGTACTACATCACCACCCTCGTCCAGACGTTCGGACCGGTGAAGAAGGTCACGGCGACGGCGTCGAAGTCCCGCGCCACCCGCACCATCGGCTCCGGGCCGAAGGCCGGCACCGAGTTCCCGGTGGACGTCCCGACGAACCACTCCGCGCTGATCGAGTTCGAGAACGGCGGCAGCGCGCAGAGTGTCTTCTCGTTCGAGTCCGACCGCGGCCGCACCGGCTTCGTCGAGATCGCGGGGGAGACCGGCACCGTCGTGTTCCCCGACCCGAACAACTTCGACGGCGAAACCGAGCTGTACGCCCTCGGTTCCGAGGAGCCCGAGACGATCCCCGCGGTCGGCTCCACCTACTCGCGCGGCACCGGCGTGGTCGACCTGGCCCGCTCGCTGCGGGCCGGCGACGAGAACCGCGTCCCCGGTGCGCTCGCCTTCCACGTCCTCGACGTGATGGTCTCCATCGCCGAGGCGGCAGAACGTGGCGAGGCGGTGCTCGTCGAGAGCACCGTGTCGCCCTCCCCGACCCTCCCCGAGGGCTGGGACCCCGCGGAACGCACCCTGGCCTGACCGCCAGGGCGCTGCCCGCAACCCACAGCAGCACCCGACCAGCACCATCCGCAGCACCAGCTCCACCCCTGCACCATCCCCTGCACCATCTCAACGACGAGAAAGTAGAGA
Source organism: Curtobacterium sp. UNCCL17 (assembly GCF_000686685.1). Lineage (NCBI taxonomy): Bacteria > Bacillati > Actinomycetota > Actinomycetes > Micrococcales > Microbacteriaceae > Curtobacterium > Curtobacterium sp. UNCCL17. The sequence continues at coordinate 575,910 of NZ_KK366001.1, forward strand.
GTCATGCGCACTGCCATCCGCGCACTGGCCATCACCGCGGCCGCCGCACTCACCGTGTCCGGCCTCGCAGCCTGCTCCTCCGGATCGTCTGGCGACGCCGGCGACTCCAAGACGCTCACCTACTGGGCGTCCAACCAGGGCACGTCCCTGCAGAACGACAAGGAGGTGCTGACCCCCGTCCTCAAGAAGTTCACCAAGGAGACCGGGATCAAGGTCGACCTCCAGGTCATCGGCTGGAACGACCTGCAGAACAAGATCCAGACCGCCGTCACCTCGGGCCAGGGCCCGGACGTCGTCAACATCGGCAACACCTGGGCGACCTCGCTCCAGGCCACCGGCGCCTTCCAGGAGTTCGGTGACGCCGAGATGAAGGCGATCGGCGGCGAGGACAAGTTCGGCAAGGTCGCCCTGTCCACCGGTGGCGCGCCCGACAAGACGGTCACGAGCGTCCCGCTCTACGGCCTCGCCTACGGCCTGTACTACAACAAGAAGATGCTGTCGGACGCCGGCATCACCCCGCCCACCACGTGGGAGGAGATGGTCACCGACGCCGAGAAGCTGACCAAGGGTGACACCTACGGCTTCAGCCTCGCGGGCGGTTCGTACACCGAGAACTCGCACTTCGCGTTCATCAACTCGGCGCAGAACGGTGGCGAGTGGTTCGACAAGGACGGCAAGCCGACCTTCACCTCGAAGGCCAACGTCGACGGCATCAAGCGCTACCTCGACCTGATGCAGGACTCGAAGGTCGCCAACCTGTCGAACGCGCAGTACGACAACGCGACGCAGTCCACCACGGACTTCGCGAAGAAGAAGGCCGCGTTCATCCTCAACCAGAACAACGCGAACGCGACCATCGAGTCCCTCGGCATGAAGTCGGACGAGTACGGCGTCGTGGCGCTGCCCGCTCCGAGCGGTGGCGAGCAGATCGCCTCGTTCCCGGCTGGCATCAACCTGTCGGTCTTCAAGAACACGAAGAACAAGGACGGCGCGCTCAAGTTCGTCAAGTACATGACGAGCATGGACACGCAGACGACGCTGGACAAGCCGTACTCGGCCCTACCGGTGCTCGCCGAGGCTGCTGACTCCGTCACGGACGAGCAGACGAAGACGTTCCTCGACATCTACAACAACAAGGCGAAGCCGCTCCCGCTGGTGCCCGCGGAGGACCAGTTCGAGTCCACGGTCGGCAAGGCGATGAACGACATGTTCGCCAAGATCGCGACCGGTTCCAAGGTCTCCGAGGCCGACATCAAGTCGGCACTGCAGACCGCCCAGGACCAGGTGTCCCAGGCCGCCGGTTGATCCACCCTGGAGGCCCGGGTCGCGTCCGACGGACGCGCCCGGGCCTCCGCCCCTGACGTTCCAGGGCCGACCACCCGTCGGCCGTGAGGCACACGCCCCACGCACCCCGCGCCTCCCCCCACGGCCTCGGCCGCCACGCTGCTCCGCAAGCTCCGCATCGCGTCGGAACCGGACCGCGTGGGCCCAGGCCGCTGCCACGGCCCGCGCGGACCGCACCTGCACGCCCCTCCTGCCGAAAGGCCCCACCAGATGTCCACGACGGTCCTGCCCGACTCGGAGCGCATCGACCTGACGCACACGAAGGCCCCGACGATGTCGGGCCGTCCGCCAGGTCGCAAGCGCAAGACCCACTGGCTGCCCTACGCGCTCGTCGCGCCGGCCATCCTGTTCGAGCTGCTCATCCACATCGTCCCGATGCTCACCGGCATCTGGATCTCGTTCATCCAGCTCACCAAGTACTTCATCGCGAACTGGGGTGCCGCGCCCTTCGCCGGGTTCCGGAACTACCAGGTCGTCGTCGACTTCGACCAGGCGATCGGCCGCGGGGTCCTCAACTCGTTCCTCATCACGTGCGCCTTCACGGTCCTCGTGGTCGGGCTCTCCTGGACCTTCGGCATGGCCGCAGCGGTCGCGCTGCAGAAGCCGTTCGCCGGACGCGGGCTCTTCCGCACCCTGTTCCTCGTGCCCTACGCGCTGCCGATGTACGCCGGCGTCATCACCTGGAAGTTCATGTTCCAGCGTGACTCCGGGGCCCTGAACCACCTGCTGGTCGACCAGCTGCACCTGTTCGGCGGGGACGCCCCCTTCTGGCTCATCGGCAACAACGCCTTCGTGGCCGTCGTCGTCGTCGCGATCTGGAAGACCTGGCCGTTCGCGTTCCTGATGCTCATGGCCGGTCTGCAGTCCGTCCCGAACGACGTCTACGAGGCAGCCTCGGTCGACGGTGCCAAGCCGTTCCGCCAGTGGCGCTCGATCACGCTGCCGATGGTCCGCCCGGTCAACGTGACGCTCGTGCTCGTGATGTTCCTGTGGACGTTCAACGACTTCAACACGCCGTTCGTGCTGTTCGGCTCGACCGCCCAGCCGCCCGCCGCGGACCTGCTGAGCTTCCACATCTACAACGCGTCGTTCATCACCTGGAACTTCGGCTCCGGTGCCGCGATGAGCGTCCTGCTCCTGCTCTTCCTGCTCGTCGTCACCGGCATCTACCTCGCCGTGACCAACCGGAGGTCCGTCCGTGCGTGAGACAACTGGCGCCAAGTCCTTCAAGATCATCACCCTGGTCGTCCTGACGCTGTTCACGGTCGTACCGCTCTACGTGATGATCACCACGGCCATCAAGCCCCTCGGCGACGTGCAGGACAACTTCACGTGGATCCCGTCGAGGATCACCTTCCAGCCGTTCATCGACATGTGGTCGACGGTGCCGCTCGGCCGGTACTTCGTCAACTCGCTCGTGGTCTGCACGGTGGCGACGGTGTTCTCGCTGATCATCGCGACCTTCGCCGCCTACGGTGTCTCGCGCTGGAACTTCAAGGGCAAGAGCACCTTCACCACCGCGGTGCTCTCCACGCAGATGTTCCCCGGCGTGCTGTTCCTGCTGCCGCTGTTCCTGATCTTCACGAACCTCGGCAACACCCTGGGCATCCAGCTCGTCGGGTCGTGGCTCGGCCTGATCATCACGTACCTGACCTTCACGCTGCCGTTCTCGATCTGGATGCTGGCCGGGTACTTCGAGACCATCCCGCGCGAGCTCGACGAGGCCGCGATGGTCGACGGTTCGGGCCCGATGGGTGCGCTGTTCCGGGTCATCCTGCCCTCGGCCCGCCCGGGTCTGGTGGCGGTCGGGATCTACTCGTTCATGACGGCCTGGGGTGAGGTCCTCTTCGCCTCGGTCATGACGAACGGCCTCGGTTCGACCCTGGCGGTCGGTCTGCAGCAGTACTCGACGCAGACGAACGTGTACTGGAACCAGGTCATGGCGGCGTCGCTCGTCGTGTCGATCCCGGTCGTGGCCGCGTTCCTCGTGGTCCAGCGCCAGTTCGTCGCCGGCCTGACCGCCGGTGCCGTGAAGTAGGCGGAGGCCCCTTCCGCAAGACACCGGTGTTCGCGCTCGACGCCCCCGCATGACGCGGTGCGCAGCGTGAACACCGGTGTTTTGCCGTTCCCCACCGACCCCGACGACCCCGACCACCCGACGACCGACAGGATGGATCCATGAGCGACGAGACCCGAGGGCGGCAGCTGCTGCCCGGACAGACCAGCCGCGTGCACGTGTACGACGTCGAATCCCGCACCTCGCGGCTCGTGTTCGAGTCGGCCACGGTGCTCGTCGAGGCGCCGAACGTCCTGGACGCCGAGACCCTGGTGCTCAACGGCGACGGCGACCTGTGGCTGCTGCGGCTGCCGTCGGCCGACAGCGGCATCGTCCTCGACGAGACCGCGCTCGTGCCGGTGCCGATGGACGGCGTCGACGAGATCAACAACGACCACGTGCTCGAGCCGTCCGGCAGCTCCATCGTGGTGAGCGCCCGCGACGGCGAGCTCTACCGCGTCCCGCTGCCCGAGGGCGGTCCCGCGACCCGGATCACCGACGTCGCAGCGGCCCTGCCCACCAAGCGGAAGTTCTACCTGCACGGCATCGCCCCCGACGGCAGCGCCCTCGCCGCGATCGTGGGGGAGCTGTCCGAGGACGGCGTCTGGACGACCGACGTCGCGATGGTCGACCCGGAGACCGGCGAGCCGACCTTCGTCACGCGGGACGAGCACCCCGACGACGGCTGCACCATCAGTCCGGCCGGCGGGATCCTGCTCTGGAACACGGAGCGGTTCACCCCCGGCACCGCGCAGCTGGCCGTGCGCTGGCCCGGGCACGACAGCCCGGTCCGCCTGACGAACGACGACCGGGTGAACTGGTTCCCGCACCTGTCGCCGGACGGCGCGCACCTGCTCTACCTGTCGTACGAGCCCGGCGTGCAGGGCCACCCGGCGGACCACCGCGTCGAACTCCGGCTGCTGCCCGGTTCGCTCGTCCGCGGCGCACGGATCGCGGTCCGGCCCGAGACCCTGGTGGCCCTCGACGGCGGGCAGGGGACGGTCAACGTGCCGCCGTGGGCCCCCGACTCGACGTGGTTCGCGTACTGCGACTACCGGGTGGCCGGGTAGCGGCGGCGTCTGCGGCGCCGGGGGCGGCGGCGTCCTCACGCGCTGCGCGACAGTCCACGCGCCGCCGGACGCGTGGACTGTCGCTCAGCGCGAAACGCGGACGGACACCCCGACACCCCGCCCCGCCGCCCCGCCGCCCGCTAGACCTCGCGGACCTGCCCCTGCTTGATGTGCAGGCGACGCTCGGCACGCTTCGCGACCCACGAGTCGTGCGTGACGATGACGACGGTCAGGCCGCGCTCCCGCCACTGCTTCTCGATGAGCGCCATGATCTCGTCGCGGGTCGACTCGTCGAGCGCACCCGTCGGCTCGTCGGCGAGCAGCACGCTCGGGTTCTTCACCAGCGCCCGGGCGATCGCCACGCGCTGCTGCTGTCCGCCGGACAGCTCGGCCGGCAGGTGCTCCATCCGCTCACCCAGTCCGACCTCGCGGAGGGCAGCGACCGCACGCTCGCGGACCTCGCTCCGGGACCGGTTCGCGAGCGACCCCGCGAACGCCGTCTCGACGTTCTCGAGCGCCGTCAGCGTCGGGATCAGGTTGAAGCTCTGGAACACGAAGCCGATCTCGGTCGCCCGCAGGTCGGTCAGCGCGCCGTCGCCGAGCTTCGCCACGTCGCGGTCGCCACCGAGGTGGATCGACCCGGCACTCGGCCGGTCGAGTGCTCCGAGCATCTGCAGCAGCGTCGACTTCCCGCCGCCGGTCGGCCCCTGGACGGCCACGAGCTGCCCCTGCGGGATCGTCAGGTGGACGTTCGTCAGGGCGGTGACGGTCCGGTTCTTCTGCTTGTAGGTCTTGCTGACGTTGGTCAGCCGGTACATCGGACTGGAGGCACGGCTCGCCTCCGCCTCGCCGGTCGCGGTGTCGGTGCTGGTCACGGTTGCTCCTGTCGTCGGTTCGGTCGTGTCGGTGCGGCCCGGCATCAGGCCACGCTCCGGAGCGCCTCGGCCGGACGGAGCCGGCTCGCCCGCCAGCCGCCGAGCGCGCCGGCGATGAGGCCGCCGAGGATCGCGAGGCCGATCGCCAGCAGGATGATCTCGACGGTCACCGGGGCGTGCAGGACCACGTCGGTCGTCGACGCGGTGCTCGCGCCGCCGCCGAAGCCCCCGGCCGGTGCACCGCCCGTCGTGCCGCTGCCCGCGGCCGCGGTCGCTGCGCCGCCGGGCATGCCACCACCGCCACCGGCACCCCCGCCGGTCGTGCTCGAGGCGCTCGCCGAGATCGTCGGACTGATGACGTTCACGACGAGGATGCCGATCAGGCCGGCCGCGGCGCCGAGCACGCCGCCGATCAGGCCCTGCACCAGGGACTCGCCGGCCACCTGTCGGGTGATGCGGCCGTTCGACCAGCCGATCGCCTTGAGGGTCCCGAACTCGCGGGTGCGGCGGGTCACGCCGGAGATCGTGAAGAGGATCGCGATGAGGAACGCCGCGGCGAGCACGACGATCGACAGCCACTTGCCGAGGTTCGAGACGAGGCTCGACGCGGTGCTGAGCGACCCGGACACGCTCGATGCCAGGTCGGCCTCGGTGGAGACGGTGGCGCTCGTCAGCTTCGCCTGCAGTGCGGACTTGATGGTGCTGACGTCGGAGGACGACTCGGCGGAGACGTAGATCGAGGTGACCTTGCCGTCGAGGTCGGCCAGCGCCTGTGCGGTGTCGAGCGGGATGTAGGTGTTCGAGCCCGTGGTCGAGGCCGAGCCGGTGGAGCTGACGATGCCGATGACGGTGAAGTCCGTGCCGCCGATGTCGACGGTGTCGCCGACCGCCTTCGACTCGCTCTTCGCGTACGACGCATCGAGCACGACGACGTCCTTGCCCGCGTCCTTCGCGGCGAAGGTGCGCCCCTTCGTGAGCTCGGTGCTCGTGAGCGGACCGACCGTCGCGCCGGACACCGGGATGCCGGTCACCGTGAACGAGTCGACGCTGAACGACCCACCGCCGAACCCGCCGCCTCCGCCGGTGTCCCCGCTCGGCGGGCCCTGCTGGGTCGTGCTGTCGCTGCTGGAGTCGCTGCTGCCGTCCGTGCTGCTGTCGTCGGTCGACTGCTGCTGGACCTGGCCGGAGAACGTGCTGTTCTCGAGGGTCAGCACACCCGTCGCGGCCTTGACGCCGTCGGTGCTCGTGATCGTGGACAGGTTCGCGGCGTCCAGGGTGCTCGTGCCGCGCGCGACCGCGAGCCGCGACTGCGACAGGTCGGTCGAACCGCTGTCGTCGTCGCTGTCGCCCTGGCTGCCGAAGTCGAAGCTCGGACGCCCGCCGTTCGTCGACGCCGTCGCGGTCTTGGTGACGGTGATGTCGGTGCCGACGCCGTACACGGACTGCAGGACGCTCGACTGCGCTGCCTGCACGCCACCCGAGATCGACGACACGATCACCACGAGGGCGATGGCCAGGGCCATCCCGATCGCGATGATGACCGTCTGCTTCTTGCGGTTCGTGAGTTCGCGCCTGAGGTAGGTCAGGAACATGGTTCTCCTCGGTGGTGGCCGGCTGGGGTCACCGGCCGCGCAGAGCACGCGGCGGGGCCGACGGAGGAGAACCTAGGGACGCTGTCGATGACCGACCCATCGCGCACCTATGTGACGGCTAAGGGCGCATCAGCCGACGTCGCCGTACCGCTGGCGCAGGTGCTCCGCGTACCCGCCGGGGGTCCGGCCGGCGAAACGCCCGCTCGTCACCACCGGCAGGTCGACGGTGGCGTCCACCCGGAAGCCGAGCGCCCGCGCCCGGGCCACCAGCCGCGCGTCCTCGTGCTCGGGCACGGGGTCGAACCCGCCGAGGCTGACGTACGCCGCGGCGAGCACGCCGAGGTTCGCGCCGTGCACGTGGCCGAGGGCAGCACCGGGCGGGTGCGCCAGCCTCCAGCGGTCGAGCACCGCGGGCGCCAGGTCGTCCGGGTCGGGGACGACGGCGCCGACGAGCACCTGCGCGCCGGACGCCAGGGAGTCGCACTGCTGGACGAGCCACCGTTCGTGCACCCGGGAATCGGCGTCGGTGTGGGCGAGCCACCGGGACGCCGGGTCGCCGTCGTGCGCACGGAGGGCGTGCGTCGCCCCGATGGTCCGTGCCCGACCGACCCCGACACGGTCCGTGGTCAGGACGTCGACCGGGTACCGCGCGACCACCGAAGCGGTGCCGTCCGTGCAGCCGTCGAGCACCACCGTGACGGCGGCGTCGACTCCGGGGCGCTCCGCGGCGAGCCGGTCGAGGGCCACCAGGAGCGCATCGAGGCACGCGGCGATCCGGTCCGCCTCGTCGTGCGCGGGGACGACGACGTCGATGCGTGCACGTGATTCCGGTCGCGTCACCGGATGATCCCCTCGGCCCGGGCCACCGAGGTGACCGCCGGACCGGGAAGGACACTCAGGGCGAAGTCCTCCTCCACGTGCCGGAGCAGAGCGGGACGCGGCCATCGTTCGGTCAGCCGCGCGTCCACCGCGTCACCGCTCGACACGGCCTCGTCGTCGGGATGCCGCCAGTGGCAGGCCACGAGCACGCCGTCGTCATCGAGCGACCCGAGCACACGGTCGATCGTCGCGTCGAGGTCGGCGGGCGACAGGTAGTACCCGACCTCGGACATCACCACCAGGTCCCAGCGCCCGTCCGGCCACTCCGCCGGCAGGGCCGCCTGCACGAACCGCGCGGTCGGGGCACGGCGGGCAGCACGCTCCAGCGGCGCCGCCGAGATGTCGGTGCCGAGCACGTCGTCCGCGCGTTCGGCGAGGGCGGCCGTCAGGACCCCGGTGGCACAGCCGAGCTCGAGCGCCGACCGGTAGCGCGGGCGGGGGAGCGCCGCCAGCGTCACGGCACGCTTGCGCTGCTCGTACCAGGACCCGTCGAAGTCCCACCCCTCGGGCTTCCGGTCGTAGTGGGCGTCGAACGACTCGCGAGACCGCGACGGGGCGGGCCCCGGCGCGAAGAACCACTCCGTCGTCCGCAGGTGGTGGGCGGCGTGCCGGTCGTCGACGATCGCCTCGTCCCCCGGCGCGGGCGACAGGGGCCGGGTCTGCGACGGGTAGGCGTCGAGGGCGGCACGCTTCCGGGCGACGAGGTCGTCGGGCAGCGACAGGGCCCGGACGTCGTCCCACGGGGCGACGGAGCGGTCCGGGTCGTCCCAGTGCCAGGCCCAGACCGGGTACGCGAGCAGGTCGACGTCGGCGGCGCTCGCCGCGGCGGCCTCGGCGACCTCGCCGGCGATGCGGTGGTCGCGGTGCCCGTCCCCGCGCCACGGCGCGACGAGCAGCACGGGGCGGGCGGCGTCGGCGAGCACCGTGTCGAGGGTGTCGACGACACGGTCTCGGTGTTCGCGGGTCGCGCCGTCCGGGATCCCCGCCGAGGTCGACGTCACGTCGGGGTGCAGGGTGCGCAGGGCCGCCACGAACTCGTCGTCACGGGCGGCGGCGAGCGCCTCCGGGGTCGTCGTGGGGGAGTCCGGGTGGGAGCGCTCGCCGCGGGTGAGCAGCAGCACGTGCACGGGGACGCCGGCGTCTGCGGCGGCCGCGATCAGGCCACCGGCGCCGAGGGTCTCGTCGTCGGGGTGCGGTGCGACGACCACCACCGATCCGGTGCCGGCCAGGTCGATCGCCGGTGCGTCCAGGCCGTCGAGGAACCCCGTCCACGCCGCCGGGTCGGTGCCCGGCTCGCGGTGGTCGAAGCTCACCACGCGACACCGCCCCGCTCGAGCACCATGCGGCCGATCCGGGCCAGGTCGCGGGCTCCGTGGTCCTGCAGGACGTAGAGCTCGAGGTCGGCGACCCGCGCGGCGACGGCGGCGTCGGCGGTCAGCGGAGCCGGGCCGATCGTGGCGACCACCCGCTCGCGCACGGCGTCGACCGATCGGCGCACCCGAGACCGGACGGTCTGGGCGAGCAACCGCCAGTCGGTGTCGTCGGAACCCGGGTCGGACCCGTCGATCCGGGCGGCGGCGTCGGCGAGGGCGTCCTCGGCGTCGGCGAGGTCGGCCACGGTGGCGCCGAGGGCGGCCTGCAGCAGCTCGGACTCCGGGTGCGCGGCCGCGGTCTCGCGGAGCACCCGGGCGAGCCCGACCGCACCGCCCCACCAGCAGGCCGCGACGCCGATGCCGCCCCAGGCGAAGCCGGGACGGCCGAGGTACCAACCGGGAGCGCCGACGGGTCGTGCCCGGACGCCGTCGAAGTCGACCGGTCCGCTCGGCACGTCCGGCATGCCGCGTGCGACCCAGGCGTCGTCGTGCACGGTGACGCCGGGCTGTCGCAGGTCCACGGCGACGAGGACCCGCTCGTCGCCCAGGTGCGCGGTGACCAGGGCGTGCGAGAGCGTCGAGGCGAGCGAGCACCACGGCTTCGTGCCGTGCAGCAGGACCGTGCCGTCGTTCTGGGGCGCGGCATCGAGCCGGAGGCCCGGGCCCTCGGCGGCGAAGACACCCCAGGTCGAGCCGTCCGCGGAGTCCACCCCGGCCTGTGCCAGGATCCCGAGCGCGTCCAGGTGCGGTTCGACGGTGCGGGCGGTGGCGACGTCCGCCGCGGCGACCGCGGCGAGCGTGCCGAAGAACCCGCCGGCCGTCCCGGCGGACAGGGGTGGGGTGGTGGCGGCGACCGCTCGCGCGACCGCGAGGCGGTCCGTCGGTGTCGAGCCGGGCCTCCCGGTCGTCCGTTCGATCCGCGCGGTGTCCAGGTGCCGGGCCGACGGGGGCCAGGCTGCAGATCGCAACATGCTCCCAACGTACGGAGCGGCACACGTGGACGTGTCCTCGATCCACAGAACGCACTGGGCCGTGCCACAGACGACTCATAGGAACTTCTCGATACTCGAAGACGTGACCATCTCCCAGCCCGCAGCAGCCCCGCGCCTCACGCGTGCCGACGGAACCCCGTTGCGCATCCTGGTCGTCGACGACGAAGCCAGCCTCACCGACCTGTTGTCCATGGCGCTCCGCTACGAGGGCTGGGACGTCAAGAGCGCGAACGGCGGCCAGGACGCCCTGACGACCGCGCGGGAGTTCAAGCCCGACGCCATGGTGCTCGACGTGATGATGCCGGACCTCGACGGGCTGCAGGTGCTCAGCCGGCTGCGGCAGAACAACGACGACACCCCGGTGCTGTTCCTCACCGCGAAGGACTCCGTCGAGGACCGCGTGACCGGGCTCACCGCAGGCGGTGACGACTACGTCACCAAGCCGTTCTCCCTCGAGGAGGTCGTGGCGCGTCTGCGCGGGCTCATCCGCCGCTCGCAGATCTCGATCTCCGAGGCCGGCGACTCCCGCATCGTGGTCGGCGACCTGGTGCTCGACGAGGAGTCGTACGAGGTGCACCGCGCCGGCCGTCCGATCGAACTGACCGCCACCGAGTTCGAGCTGCTCCGCTTCCTGATGCGCAACCCCCGCCGCGTGCTGTCGAAGGCGCAGATCCTGGACCGCGTGTGGTCGTACGACTTCGGCGGCAAGTCGTCGGTCGTCGAGATCTACATCTCCTACCTGCGCAAGAAGATCGACGCTGGTGAGACCCCGATGATCCACACGGTGCGCGGCGTCGGGTACGTCATCAAGCCGACCTCGTGACCCTGCGGCGCCGGCTCGTCCTGAGCATCGTCGCCCTGGTCGTCGCCGTCAGCGCGGTGATCGGGGCGGCCAGCATCATCGCGCTCGCCTCGATCCAGACCAGCGCGATCGACAAGCAGATCACGAGCGCCACGCACCGGGCGCAGCGGTACCTGCAGCAGAACCAGTCGGGGCAACCGAGCATCGACCTGTCCCGACCGTCCGGGCAGGCCGCCGGAACCCTGACCGCGTACTTCGTCGACGGGCAGGTCGTCATCGCGAACGTGCTCGACGACTACGGCCGCCCGAGCGGGGTCCCGCAGACGAGCGCCGAGGCACTGGGGTCCGTCCGCGTTGACGCCGACCCGGAGACGATCGACCTCGGCTCGGACGTCGGGCGGTACCGCCTCGCCGCCGTCAACGTCGGCCCGGCCGTCCTGGTCGTGGGGCTCCCGATGGCCCCCGTCTACGACAGCGTCTGGAAGCTCTTCGGGGTCGTCCTCGCCGTCGTGGCGACCGCACTGGTCGCCGGTTCGGTCGTCGCCGCGTTCGTGGTCCGGCAGTCGCTCCGACCGCTCGAGCGCGTCGCGGAGACCGCGTCCACCGTCGCGCGCATGCCGCTCGACCGCAGCGACGCCCTCGACGGTGTCCGCGTGCCCGACACCGACCCCCGAACCGAGGTCGGCCGGGTCGGCAGCGCGTTCAACCGCATGCTCGGGCACATCGGCAGTGCGATGCAGGCCCGGGAACGCTCGGAGCAGAAGGTGCGGCAGTTCGTCGCCGACGCCTCGCACGAGCTCCGGACCCCGCTCGCCTCGGTCCGCGGGTACGCCGAGCTCACCCGGCGCATGGGCGGCGACCTGCCGAAGGACGTCGTCTACGCGATGAGCCGCATCGAGTCGGAGTCCATCCGGATGACCTCGATGGTGGAGGACCTGCTGCTCCTCGCCCGGCTCGACGAAGGCCGCGAGATCCAGTTCGCCGAGGTCGACCTGACCGGCCTGGTGCTCGACGCGGTGAACGACGCACACGCCGCCTCGCCGGAACACCCCATCGAGGTCGACGTCCCGCCGGAGCCGGTGACCATCACGGGCGACGCCGCACGACTGCACCAGGTCATCGTGAACCTCGTCACGAACGCCCGGACCCACACGCCCGAGGGCACCCGCATCACGGTGGGCCTCGCGCCGGTCGACGGCGGAGTCGACCTGACCGTGCGCGACACCGGCCAGGGGATCGACCCGGAATTCCTGCCGAAGCTGTTCGAGCGCTTCGCTCGGGCCGACAGCTCGCGGTCCCGCACGGTGGGGTCGACCGGCCTCGGGCTCGCCATCGTGGACGCGGTGGTGCAGGCGCACGGTGGCCGGGTCGAGGTCACGAGCGAGCCGGGAGACACCGTGTTCACGGTGCACCTTCCGCGCGACCCTGCTGCGGCTGCCGCCGCGGCGGGGGCTGTCGCGTCGTCGTCGGCTGACCCTGCCGGGTCCGCGGACTGGTCGGCGACACCCGCTGCGGTGGACCGTACCCACTGACGGTCGGGAGGCGCGGGGCGGGGCCGCCCCGCGCCTCCAGTGGGGGTGTTTGGTGACGCCCACGGCGTCTGGTACAGTTCTCGAAGCCAAAGACCGCCGGATGTCGTGCTGCTCGCAACGTGTTTGTGAACATCGTGACCGAAGGTCCTCACTCGTGAGGCATCCCGCGCAGGTGTTCCGAACCACTCCCACCATCTGGTGAGAGCAGCTCCGAGCCTCTGCGCCGGAGCTTTTTTCGTTCGTGGACCTGGGGCTGCCGGCAAGACCCCCAAGGAGAACCATGGCGAACAAGGAAGCTGCGGTCGCCGAGCTCACGGAGTCCTTCCGTAGCTCGAACGCCGTTCTGCTCACCGAGTACCGCGGTCTCACGGTCGCGCAGCTCAAGGAGCTCCGCAACTCGATCCGTGAGCACGCCACGTACGCCGTGGTGAAGAACACGCTGACCAAGATCGCGGCGAACAACGCCGGCATCTCGTCGTTCGACGACGAGCTCGCCGGTCCGTCCGCTCTCGCCTTCGTCCACGGTGACACCGTCGCCGTCGCGAAGTCGCTGCGTGCATTCGCCAAGGCGAACCCCGAGCTCGTGGTGAAGGGCGGTTACTTCGACGGTAACCCGCTCACCGCGACCGAGGTGGACAAGCTCGCCGACCTCGAGTCCCGTGAAGTGCTGCTCGGCAAGCTCGCCGGCGCACTCAAGGCCTCGCTGTTCGGTGCTGCGTACCTGTTCCAGGCACCCCTCTCGCAGGCCGTCCGCACCGTGGACGCTCTTCGCGAGAAGCAGGAGTCCGCGGCCTGATCAGGCTCGCGTTCATCAACCACACGTACTAGCTAGTAGTAGGAGAAAATCATGGCGAAGCTTTCGCAGGACGAGCTCATCGAGGCCTTCAAGGAGCTCACGCTCATCGAGCTCTCGGACTTCGTGAAGAAGTTCGAAGAGGTCTTCGAGGTCACCGCGGCCGCCCCGGTCGCCGCTGCCGCCCCCGCCGGTGCAGCTGCTCCGGCCGAGGCCGCTGAGGAGAAGACCGAGTTCGACGTCATCCTCAAGTCCGCTGGTGACAAGAAGATCCAGGTCATCAAGGAGGTCCGTGGCCTGACGTCGCTCGGCCTCGGTGAGGCCAAGGCGCTCGTCGAGACCGCCGACGCCAAGATCCTCGAGGGTGCGAACAAGGAGACCGCCGACAAGGCGAAGGCGACCCTCGAGGCCGCTGGCGCCACGATCGAGCTCGCGTAGTCTCGACCGTTCCGGTCACGAAGGCCGCTGCCCCTCGGGGCGGCGGCCTTCGTCGTGTGCGGGGGCCGCGCGCGGCGGGCGCGGCGACGTTTCGCGCTCACCGACACTTCACGCGCGCTCCGGCCCGTGACGTGTCGGTCAGCGCGTGATTTCGTACCGCTCAGATGAAGACGCCGTGCGAGCGGAAGAGCGCACGGAGGCGGTCGGGCTCGACGAGGTGCCACCACGTCACGCGGATGACGGCCCTGACCGCGGGGAGCGCGCGCAGCCGGTCCTCCCGACGCTTCTCGGCCCAGAGGACGTCCGCGGGATCGCGCCCCTGCAGCATCGACAGGTCGACGTACTTCTGCCGGCCGTCGAACTCGACGACGACGCCGAGTGACGGGAACCAGAAGTCGACGCGGTCGACCGTGCCGTCGCGGTGCCGGAACTCGACCTGCGGCTCACACGACGGGAGTCCGACCTGCACGAACCGGATCGCAGCGAACGATTCGCCGACCGACTCGTGCCGTGCATCGAGCGCCGAGAGGACCGTCTCGGCGTGCACCGAGCCGCGTGCAGGACGGACGGGGACCACGCCGCGGAGGTCGTCCAGGGTGAGCACCCCCTGACGGATGCCGGCATCGATGGCCACGGCGGCGACGTGGGGCGACCCTGTCGTGATGAGCGCCGCCGCGGTGTCCAGGGGAGCCGTGACCGGTACGCCGTCGAACGCCGTGGCAGCGGTCCGCGGCGTCGGACCGCTCGGATGACGGATGAGACCGGCTCGGTGCTGGATGACCGAGACTGCCGGGTCGACCACGTGGACCCGATCCGGTGCGTCCCCGACCAGTGGCCAGCCGTGGATCAGCGCGGCGGTGACGTGGGAGAACACCGAGCCGGGACGCAGCCGTGGCGCAATGGCCCGCGCACGGGCGAGGTGCTGGCCGACAGCGCTCAGCGCGTCCCACTCCTCGGTCACGATGTACACGCCCGCGAGCAGGCGGACCAACGATCCCGAGGCGTACCGGCGTTGCAGGAGTCTCGCGTGGGTCGGGTCCTGTGCGGTGGCACGGAGCAGGTGCGGGCGGTGGGTGCTCTCGTTCATGCCGTGATGTTCGTCGACGGCGACCGCCGCCGGTGTCCGAACAGGGCATCTGTGGACGAGGCGGTCTCAACGTGGCCGCTGTGGACGAGGAACCGCGTCGCGAGTTCACGCGCTCAGCGACACCTCACGGGGGACGGCGCGCGTGAGGTGTCGGTGAGCGCGTGAGGTCGTCGCGCGGCGCGGCGGCGCGTCAGCGCAGGGTGCTGTGGCGGCGGCCGTAGGCCAGGTAGAGCAGGGCGCCGGCGACCATCCAGATGCCGAAGGCGATCCAGGTGGTGGCGCCGAGGAACACCGCGAGCAGCACGCAGCTCAGGGTGCCGAGGATCGGCACGACGGGGAACAGCGGCACCCGGTACGAGCGCTCCAGGTCGGGCTGCGAGCGGCGGAGCACGATGACGGACACGTTCACCAGGGCGAAGGCGACGAGGGTGCCGATGCTCGTGGCGTCGGCGAGTTCACCGAGGGGCACGAGCGCGGCGACGATCGTCACGGAGATGCCGATGATGAGCGTGTTCGCGATCGGGGTGCCGGTGCGACGGGAGACCCGCCCGAAGACCTTCGGTACCAGGCCGTCGCGGGACATCGTGAGCAGGATGCGGGTCTGGCCGTACAGGACGGTGAGGACGACGCTGGCGATGGCGACGACGGCGCCGATCGAGAACACGAGGGCGACGAGCGGCTGCCCCGTGACGTCGACGACGATGCGGACGAGTGACGCTTCGGACGACGAGAACGCGGTCCACGAGCGGGCGCCGACGGCGGCGATCGCGACGAGGATGTACAGCGCGGTGATGAGCGCGATCGAGCCGATGATCGCCCGGGGCAGGTCGCGGCGGGGGTTCTTCGCCTCTTCACCGGCGGTCGAGGCGGCGTCGAAGCCGATGTACGAGAAGAACAGCCGTGACGCGGCGGCGGTGACCCCGGCGGCGCCCATCGGGGCCAGCGGCTCGAAGTTCTGCGCCCGGAAGGCCGTGAACGCCACGATGACGAAGAAGACCAGCAAGGCGATCTTCACGATCACCATGACCGTGTTCACCCAGGCGCTCTCGCGGGCACCGGGCAGCAGCACGACGGTGGCGAGCAGGACCAGGACCGCCGCGGGCAGGTTGACCACGCCGCCGTCGACCGGGGGAGCGGCGAGCGCGGTGGGCAGGTGCAGGCCGAACACGCGGAGGGTCTCGTCGACGTACTCGCTGGCACCCACCGCGACCGCGGCCACCGAGACGGCGTACTCGAGCACGAGGCACCAGCCGCAGATCCAGGCGATGCCCTCGCCCATCGTGGCGTACGTGTACGAGTAGCTGGACCCCGAGGTCGGGACGGCGCCTGCCATCTCGGCGTAGGAGAGCGCGGACAGCAGCGCGGCGATCCCCGCGACGACGAACGAGATCCAGACGGCGGGACCGGCGAGCGGGACCGCGGTGCCGAGGACGACCAGGATGCCGGTGCCGAGCGTGGCCCCGACGCTGATCATCGTCAGCTGCCAGACCCCGAGCGATCGGCGGAGGGGTTCACCGTTGACACCTCGGGAGGCTTCGGCCTGCAGCTGCTCGATCGGCTTGCGGCGGGCGAGCTGCGCCCCCAGGGACGTGGGACGTGACGGCGCGGACGACATGGGACCTCGGTGGTGCGGGGACGGGGACGGCACATGCTCGCACGCCCCCTGAACGGGGTCAAATACTGCGGTGCTGTGGAGAGAGCGGTCGATGTCCGAGCGCGGGGCTACGGTGGCTCCATGAGCATGGGACACGGCGGGCGAGGCGGCGGTCCGCGCGGGGGTGGGCGCATCTCGAGCGGCGACTTCCGCGCGCAGAAGGCCGCCAACGCCGAGGCGCCGAGGATCCCGCACCTGGTCCGGCGCATCGCCGCGCTGTTCGAGCCGCACCGTCGGGCGATCATGCTCACGGTCGTCCTCGTGCTGATCGGTGCGGCCATCTCGGTCGTGCCGCCACTGCTCACCCAGCAGGCGTTCGACCGTGGGCTGTTCCCGCCGTCGGGCCGCCCGGACGTCCCGGTGCTGATCGAGCTCGTGTCCGCGATGGTCCTGCTCTGGATCGCGAGCGCCGGGGTCGGCGTCTGGCAGACGTACCTGACCGCGACGGTCGGCAACAAGGTCATGGGTGCGATGCGGATGCGCCTGTTCGCGCACCTGCAGCGGATGGAACTCGCGTTCTTCACCCGCACCAAGACCGGCGTCATCCAGTCCCGCCTGCAGAACGACGTCGGCGGCGTGGCGAGCGTGCTGAACAACACGATCTCGTCGGTGCTCGGCAACACCGTGACCGTGATCGCCGCCGTGGTCGCGATGCTCCTGCTGAGCTGGCAGATGACGCTGGTCGCCGTGGTCCTGCTGCCGCTGCTGGTGATCGCGCAGCGCCGCGTCGGCCAGGTCCGCGCCCGCATCGCCGCGCAGACGCAGGAGTCGCTGTCCGACATGACGGCCATCACGCAAGAGGCGCTGAGCGTCTCCGGCATCCTGCTCGCGAAGAGCTTCAACCAGCAGGCCAGCGAGACCCGCCGCTACGGGGACGAGAACCGCAACCAGATCACCCTGCAGGTGCGCCAGCAGATGTCCGGGCAGTGGTTCTTCGCGATCGTGCAGATCTTCCTGTCGATCATCCCGGCGATCATCTACGTCGTCGCCGCGTACCTGATCATCGGCGACGTCCCGATCACGGCCGGGACGATCGTCGCGTTCACGACGGTGCAGTCCCGGCTGCTGTTCCCGACGGTCGGGCTGCTGCGCGTGGTCCTCGACCTGCAGACCTCCGGTGCACTCTTCGCCCGCATCTTCGAGTACTTCGACCTCAAGCCGGCCATCACGGACTCGCCGACCGCCCGGCCCGTGGACGAGTCGAAGGTCGGCCACGTCGCCTTCGACGACGTCGTCTTCACCTACCCCGACGGCGAAGCCGACAAGCCGACCCTGCGCGGGGTGTCGTTCGAGCTGCGCCCCGGGCAGTTCGCGGCCTTCGTCGGTCCCTCCGGCGCGGGCAAGACGACGGTGTCCTACCTGGTGCCCCGGCTGTACGAGGCGACCGAGGGCTCGGTGCGCTTCGCCGGGCAGGACGTCCGCGACCTGGTGCACGAGGACCTGATGCGGCACGTCGGCATCGTCAGCCAGGAGACGTACCTGTTCCACGCCACGATCGGTGAGAACCTGCGGTACGCCAAGCCCGACGCCACCGACGACGAGCTCGAGCGTGCGGCCCGTGCGGCGAACATCCACGACACGATCGCGTCGTTCCCGGACGGCTACGACACCGTCGTGGGGGAGCGCGGCTACCGCCTGTCCGGTGGTGAGAAGCAGCGCATCGCCATCGCCCGGGTCATGCTGAAGGACCCGCCGGTGCTCGTCCTCGACGAGGCCACCAGCGCGCTCGACTCCATCTCGGAGCACGTCGTGCAGACGGCGCTCGACACGGCGGCGGCCGGCCGGACCACCATCTCCATCGCGCACCGGCTGTCGACGATCCGCGACGCCGACGTCATCTTCGTCCTCGACCACGGCCAGATCGTCGAGCAGGGCACGCACGACGAACTCCTCGCCCTCGACGGCACGTACGCGCAGCTGCACCGACAGCAGAACTCGTCGGCGGACGTCGTCCGCCCCTGACGGTCGCGACCGGGCGCCGGACGCCGAGGCCCGTGGCGGCGTCCGCACGGGCCTCCCGTCCGGCGCGCAGCGCGACCAGGGCACGCCGTCTGCCGCGGGATCCCGGAGCGTTGTCCGCACACGACACATCCCAGCGGGACGCGGGGACCGCGTCCTAGACTCGACGGCGTGCGTTACGCGAACTCCGTCGTCGACCTCGTCGGCGACACCCCGCTCGTCAAGCTCAACCGGGTGACCGAGGGGGTGCGGGCGACCATCCTCGTGAAGGTCGAGTACCTGAACCCCGGTGGGTCGTCGAAGGACCGCATCGCCACCCGGATCATCGACGCGGCCGAGGCCTCTGGCGATCTGCGCCCCGGCGGCACCATCGTCGAACCGACCTCCGGCAACACCGGCGTCGGTCTGGCCCTGGTCGCACAGCAGCGCGGCTACCGGTGCGTCTTCGTGCTGCCCGACAAGGTCGGCGAGGACAAGCGCAACGTGCTGACGGCGTACGGCGCCGAGATCGTCGTCACCCCGACCGCGGTCGCGCCGGAGCACCCCGAGTCCTACTACTCGGTGTCGGACCGGCTCGTGCAGGAGATCCCCGGCGCCTACAAGCCGAACCAGTACGCGAACCCGAACGGTCCCCGCAGCCACTACGAGACCACCGGTCCGGAGATCTGGCGCGACACCGAGGGGCAGATCACCCACTTCGTCGCGGGCGTCGGCACCGGCGGCACGATCTCCGGCACCGGACGGTACCTGAAGGAGGCGTCCGACGGCGGCGTCCGCATCGTCGGGGCCGACCCCGAGGGCTCCGTCTACTCCGGCGGCACCGGTCGCCCGTACCTGGTCGAGGGCGTCGGCGAGGACTTCTGGCCGAGCGCGTACGACGCCGGCGTGCCGGACGAGATCATCGCCGTGTCGGACGCCGACTCCTTCGCGATGACCCGGCGCCTGGCGCGTGAAGAAGGACTGCTCGTCGGCGGCTCGAGCGGCATGGCCGTCGTCGCGGCACTCCGCGCCGCCCGTGACCTGACCGAGGACGACGTCGTCGTCGTGCTGCTGCCGGACGGCGGCCGCGGCTACCTCGGCAAGATCTTCAACGACCGGTGGATGCGCTCCTACGGCTTCGCCGAGACCGACGACGAGCGCACCGTCGGCTCGCTCATCGCCGGCAAGGACGGCCGCCTGCCCGACCTGGTGCACGCGCACCCGGCGGACACCGTGCGCGACGTCGTCGACATCATGACCAAGTACGGCGTCTCGCAGATGCCCGTGCTCAGCGCGGAGCCGCCCGTCGTCATCGGCGAGGTCGTCGGCGCCGTCGAGGAGAAGGCGCTGCTCGAGCAGGTCTTCACCGGCACCGCAAAGATGTCGGACGCGCTCACCGGCTTCGTCGGCGACCCGCTGCCGCTCATCGGCGTCGGCGAGTCGGTCTCCGCGGCGCGTCGTGCGCTCGAGTCGGCCGACGCGCTCCTCGTCGTCGAGGACGGCAAGCCCGTCACGGTGCTGACCCGGCACGACCTCCTCACCTACCTCTCCGAGTAAGGAACCACCGAGCATGACCGAGTTCAGCACCCGGGCCGTCCACGCCGGCCAGGAGCCCGACGAGACCACCGGCGCCGTCATCCCGCCGATCCACCTGACGTCGACGTACGTGCAGGACGGTGTCGGCGGCATGCGCAACGGCTACGAGTACTCGCGCGCCGGCAACCCGACGCGCGACTCGCTGCAGGTGCTCCTCGCCGACCTCGACGGGGGCGTCGCGGCGTCGTCGTTCGCCTCCGGGCTCGCCGCCGAGGACGCCCTGCTCCGCGCCGCACTGGTCCCCGGGGGCCGTGTCGTGATGGGCAACGACGTGTACGGCGGCACCCACCGCCTGGTGAGTCGGCTGCACGTTCCGTGGGGTGTCGAGCTCGTCGTCGTCGACATGAGCGACCTCGACCAGGTCCGCGCGGCACTGCAGGGGGCCCCGGCCACCACGGTGCTGTGGGTCGAGACGCCGACGAACCCGCTCATGAAGATCGCCGACATCGCCGCGCTCGCGACCCTCGGGCACGAGTCGGGCGCCCTGGTGGTCGTCGACAACACGTTCGCGTCGCCGTACCTGCAGCAGCCGCTGTCGCTCGGCGCCGACGTCGTCGTGTACTCGACCACGAAGTACCTCGGCGGACACTCCGACGTCGTCGGCGGAGCCGTCGTGCTCGCGGACGAGGAGCTCGCGGCGAAGGTGCAGTTCCTGCAGTTCGGCGCGGGCGCGATCTCGTCGCCGTTCGACGCCTACCTGACCACCCGTGGCATCAAGACGCTCGCGGTGCGGATGGAGCGGCACTCGCGGAACGCGCAGGCCGTCGCCGAGGCGCTCGTCGTCGCGCCCGGCGTCGAGCGCGTCTACTACCCGGGCCTGCCCGACCACCCGGGGCACGACGTCGCCGCCCGCCAGATGCGTGGCTTCGGCGGGATGCTCTCGGTCGCGCTGTCCGGCGGCGCCGAGGCCGCGAAGCGGTTCGCGGAGTCGACGGAGCTGTTCGCCCTGGCCGAGTCGCTCGGTGGCGTGGAGTCGCTCATCGGGTACCCGAGCGAGATGACCCACGCGTCGGTCAAGGGCACCGAGCTGGCCGTGCCGGAGAACGTCGTGCGGCTGTCGGTCGGCATCGAGGACGCCGGCGACCTGGTGGCGGACCTGGAGCAGGCGCTGACGCGCTGACGCGGACCGCTGACGCGGGACCGCTGACGCGGGACCGCCGCCACACCGTCACCCCTCGCCCCTACGATGTCGTAGGTGAGCACAACGGCGTCGCGGACCAGCCTGCTGAGCGGGCCGTACGCCCTCGCGACGATCGGCATGGTCGCGATCGTCGGCGTCGCGGCGTTCCAGAACCTGGCGATGACGACGATCATGCCGGTGATCAGCCGCGACCTCGACGGCGAGACCCTGTACGCGCTCGCCTTCGCCGCCCCGCTCGCCGCCGGGGTGCCGGGGATGGTGCTCGCCGGCAACTGGACCGATCGCGCCGGTGGCCGGATCGTGGCGTGGGTGTCGGCGGCGTTCTTCGCCGTGGGGACCGCCGTGGTCATGCTCGCGCCGACCATGGAGGTGTTCCTGGCCGGTCGGCTCATCGAGGGGTTCGGTGCCGGGGCCATCGACGTGGTGCTCTACGTGCTCGTCGCCCGGATCTTCCCCGCCGAGCTGCACGGCCCGGTGTTCGCCGGGTTCGCCGCGGCCTGGGTCGTGCCGGCGTTGATCGGCCCCGCCCTGGCCGGCATCGTCACCGACACCTGGAACTGGCACTGGGTGTTCGCCGGGGCGCTGGCGATCGCGCTGGTCGCCTTCGCCCTGCTCGTGCCGACCCTCGGCCGGGTGCACGCTCCGGCCGCGTCGCTCCGCCCGCCGTGGCAGCGGGTCCGGATCGGCTGGTCGGTGGCCGCTGCCGTGTCGATCCTGCTGCTCAACGTCGCGCCCGACCTGGCCCCGTGGGGCATGGTCGCGGCGGTGCTCGTCGGGTTGATCGGCACCTGGTTCGCCCTGCGGCCGCTGCTGCCGACCGGCACGTTCCGGGCCGCGGCCGGGCTGCCGTCGGTCGTGCTGCTGCGCGGGCTCGTCGCCGCGTCGTTCTTCGGGAGCGAGGCGTACGTGCCGTTCCTGCTGCAGGCCGAACACGGGTTGTCACCGTCCGCTGCGGGGCTGGCCCTGACGGTGGCGGCACTCAGCTGGGCTGCTTCGAGCTGGGCGCACGGTCGTCTGGGGGAGCAGCGGCTCACCGCCCGTCGCACCTTCGGGGTCGGGCTGACGCTGGTGCTCGTCAGCCTGGTGACCGCGCTCGCGGTCGCGACGTTCGACCTGTCGTGGTGGGTGCTGGTCGCCGGCTGGTTCGTCGGTGGCGCGGGCATGGGCGCGATCTACCCGCGCGCCTCGATGCTGACCCTGCGGTTCTCCGGCGAGGGCGACGACGGGTTCGCGAGCTCGGCCCTGACGATCGCTGACGCAGCCGGCAGCGTGATCGGTCTCGCGGTGACCGGCCTGCTCTTCACAGCGACCGGTGGTGCCGACGGCACGGTGTCGTTCCCCCTGGTCTTCGCGGCGATGATCGGTTTCGCTGCGCTGGCGATCGCGGCCGTCCGACGGCTCGGCCCCGTGCCGGCGCCGGCGACGACGGCCCCGGTGGGCCCGGGCGGATCCGTCCCGTCGCGGACTCCGTCGTCGCACGGCCCGGCCGCCGGGTAGCGTGGCAGACCGGACCGAAGAGGAGACCCCGTGCTGCGCATCGTCGCCGTGACCGTCGCCCTGGCGGCGGCCCTGACCCTGGCCGGGTGCCAGGGCACGACGTCGGCTGCCCCCACACCGGTGCAGAGCACCGACCTGACGAGCTCCGACGGCGGTTTCGACCAGCAGGCCGTGATCGGTGTCGTCCTGCTCCACGACGACGCGGCCCTCGCAGACCGGCTCCGCACCGACCTGACCGACGCCGGGTTCCGGCCCGACGTCCGGGTCGCTCCGGCATCGGGCGCTGCGGCGTCACAGCAGACCGCGGTCGCCCAGCTCGTGCGCAAGGGCGCCAAGGCCCTGCTCGTGCACGCGGCCCGACCGTCCGCCCTGACCGGTGTGATCCAGACCGCCCACGACGCCGGGGTCGTCGTGGTGTCCCTCGGCGACCCGCTGCCCGCCGCCGGCACCGGTGGGGACGGGGTCTCCGCCGACTACCGCGTGCCGTCGGAGGGCGACGACGCGGACGTCGCTGCCACCGCGGTCGAGGTCGTGCAGTCCCTGCAGCGCGGCGAGAAGCCGGAGACCGACCCGTCGGACGGCGACACGACCGACGCCGAGTAGGCACGCGCAGCACGCGCAGCACGCGCAGCACGAGCACGGCAGCAGGCCAGCACCCACGCGCTCACGCGCTCACGCGCTCACGCGCTCACGCGCTCACGCGCTCACACGACCGAAACGAACGGCCCGCTCAGCTCCACCACGCCGGGAACGACAGCGTGATCGTCTCCACCAGCGCCTTCCGCGACCGACGGGGCCCCGCCAGCCAGGCCTCGATCGCCCCGACGAACCCCTGCGCCACGAACCCCGCGGCGACGTCGTCGAGCAGCTCGGGCCGGCGTGCGGGGTCGAGCTCGCGGATGTGCAGGGCACTCGACACCGTGAAGTGCTCGACGAGCAGCCGGTGCAGCGACGCGTCGTTCGGGTCCGGCAGCGCCTTGCCGTAGATGTCGCGGTGCGTGGTCACGTGCTCGACGACGGCGTTGATGCCGCGCCGGGTGATGGCTGCGAGCTCGTCGGCTCCGGCGCCCCGGTCGGCGGCGGCTCGGCGCTCGTCGGCGTCGTCCTGCCGGATGCGGTCGAGTTCCGGCGTCAGGACGTCGGCGAGCAGCGATCCGGGGGAGACGGCGTGCGAGTAGAACGTGGCCCGGTTGATGCCGGCGGCACGCGTGACGTCGGCGACGGTGATCTCCGAGACCGGTCGGTCCGCGGCGAGTCGCAGGATCGCCTCGCGCAGCGCTGCAGTGGTGTGCAGGATCCGGGCATCCACCATGACGCCCACCCCCTTCTGATCCGCTTCACCCGGAAGGCCCCCGAGCAGTCCGACGCTACCGCATGGTCCGCGCCGGGCCGAGGGACAGCACGAGCCGCTTCACGCGGGCGGCCGGCACCGGCGGCGCCGAGCACGCACCGGCGACCGTAGGATGGTTCCGCGGACGAATCGATTCGATCGACCCGCGACCCCCCCCCCGCCACCCTCATCGTCGAAGGACTCCTGTCTCGTGACCGCGCCCGCCACCACCGGTTCGCTCCGGGTCGTCCTGCACCCGGGAGACTCGCTCTCCCGCGGACAGCGACTCGTCTACGTCTTCGTCCTGGGCGCCCTCACGGCGCTCGGTCCGTTCACGATCGACCTGTACCTGCCGGCGTTCCCGGCGATCAAGGACCAGTTCAGCGTCACCGACGGTGCGGTCCAGCTGACGCTCACCGCGACGACGCTCGGCTTCGCCATCGGGCAGCTCCTGGTCGGCCCGTGGAGCGACAAGGTGGGTCGCCGACTGCCGCTGATCATCGCGACGACGGTGCACATCGCCGCGTCGATCGGCGCCGCGACCGCGCCGGACATCGAGCTGCTCGCCGTGTTCCGCGTGCTGCAGGGCATGGGCGCCGCAGCCGGTGGTGTCGTCGCGATGGCGACGGTGCGTGACCTGTTCGGCGGCAAGCCGCTGGTGCGGATGCTGTCCCGCCTGGCGATGGTGAACGGCCTCGCGCCGATCCTCGCGCCGCTCATCGGTTCGCAGATGCTGCAGTTCACCAGCTGGCGCGGCATCTTCGTCTTCCTCGCCTGCTACGGCCTGGCGGTGGTGATCGCGTCGATCCTGCTCATCGTCGAGACCCTGCCGCCGGCCCGCCGGCACGAGGCCGGGCACTCCACCATCGGCCAGCGCTACAAGGCGCTGTTCTCCGACCGGATCTTCGTCGGCGTCGCACTCATCGGCGCCATGGTGTTCAGCGGGCTGTTCTCGTACCTCAGCGCGTCGCCGTTCCTGTTCCAGCAGGTCTACGGGCTCGACGCGCAGCAGTACGGGCTGCTCTTCGCCGTCAACTCGGTCGGGGTCGTCCTCGGTGTGCAGATCTCGTCGCGCCTCGCCCAGCGCGTCGGTCCGCAGTGGATCCTGGCGTGCTCCACCGCGACCCTGCTGCTGGCGTCGCTCGCGATCATCGTCCTCGACCAGCTCGGGGCCGGTCTGGTCGGCGTGCTGGTGCCGCTGTGGTTCTTCATCGCCGCGTGCGGGTTCTCGTTCCCGCTCGTCCAGGTCATCGGTCTCGCCGCCCACGGAAAAGAGGCGGGGACCGCCGCCTCGGTGCTCGGCGCCCTGAACTTCGGCGTCGCCGGGCTCATCTCGCCGGTCGTCGGTTGGCTCGGCATCACGACGGCCACCCCGATGGCGATGGTGATGGCGTCGACCGCCGCCGTCGCGATCCTGATGCTCTGGTTCGTGGTCCGCCCCCGGACGGTCCCCGCGCTCACGCACTGACGACCCGGACCGCCGCGCGCTCCGGTCCCTAGGCTGTGCCCATGAGCGACGCGACGGAGCGGGCACGGGCGGCTGCCGAGGCAGCGAGACAGGCCGCCGACGAGGCACGTCGGCTCGCCGACGAAGCGGCGCGGCGAGCCGAGGAGCTCGCCGCCGCACTGGCGGTGGAGGAGCAGACGGAGCGCACCGCCGACGCGGAACCCGCGGTCGTCGGGTCCCCACCACCCACCGGCCTGGAGGCGCGGCTCACGCCCGACGCGGAGCCCGCCCCTGCGGCCGCACCGGCTCCGACCACCCCTGCCGCGGCGGTCGAGGCGACCACCCCGGATCCGGTGGCGACGGCGGCGACCGGCGCCGCGCCTCCCGTCCGGGGTGGGACCGGACCGCTCGGACCGGACGCGGTCGCGGCGGTCCGTGACGGCTACGCCGTCGACGGCGGTGCGATCGAACTCGGTGCCCTGGTCAACGGCGCAGCGGTGCCCGAGGTGCAGGTCCGCATCCCGCTCGCGATGCTGAACCGGCACGGGCTGGTGGCCGGGGCGACCGGCACCGGCAAGACCCGCACGCTGCAGGTGCTCGCCGAGCAGATCGCGGCGAACGGGGTGCCGGTGTTCGCCGCCGACATCAAGGGCGACCTGTCGGGTCTGGCCGTCGCGGGGCAGGCGACCGACAAGCTGCTCGACCGCACCGCGGGCATCGGCCAGCAGTGGCAGGGCGTCGCGAGCCAGGCCGAGCTGTTCTCGCTGGGCGGGCAGGGTACGGGCGTGCCGATCCGTGCCACCGTCTCCGGGTTCGGGCCGCTGCTGCTGTCGAAGGTGCTCGGCCTGAACGACACGCAGGAGTCCTCGCTCGGCCTGGTGTTCCACTACGCGACGCAGCAGGGTCTGGCGCTGGTGGACCTCGACGACCTGCGGAGCGTGCTGACGTTCCTGGTGAGCGAGCAGGGCAAGGGGGAACTCGCCGAGCTCGGGGGCCTGTCGAAGCAGACCGCGGGGGTGATCCTGCGCGAGCTCGTCACCTTCGCCGACCAGGGCGCCGACCGGTTCTTCGGGGCGCCCGAGATCGACACGCAGGTGTTCCTGCGGACGGCGGCGGACGGGCGGGGGATCGTCAGCCTGCTCGAGGTGCCCGGTGTGCAGGACCGGCCGGAGGTCTTCTCGACGTTCCTGATGTGGTTGCTGGCGGACCTGTTCAACGAGCTGCCCGAGGTCGGCGACCAGGACGAGCCGAAGCTCGTGTTCTTCCTGGACGAGGCGCACCTGTTGTTCAACGGGGCGTCGAAGGACTTCACCGAGCAGATCGTGCGGACCGTGCGGCTCATCCGGTCGAAGGGCGTCGGGGTCTTCTTCGTGACGCAGACCCCGAAGGACGTGCCGAACGACGTGCTGGCGCAGCTCGGGTCTCGCATCCAGCACCAGCTCCGCGCCCACACCCCGGACGACGCGAAGGCGCTCCGGGCGACGGTGTCGACCTACCCGACGAGTGACTACGACCTGGGCGAGGTCCTCACGTCGCTCGCGACCGGCGAAGCGATCGTCACGGTGATGAACGAGCGGGGCGCACCGACCCCCGTCGCGTGGACCCGGCTGCGCGCACCCCAGGGGTCGATGGAGCCGATGCCGGCCGACGAGATGGCCGCGCGGGTGCAGGCCTCACCGCTCCTGTCGACCTACGGCACCCGCGTCGATCCGGACTCGGCGCGCGAGGTGCTCGCGCGCCGGATGGAGGCGGCGGCCGCTGCAGCCGACGCCGCTGCCGCAGCCGACGAGGCAGCTGCCGCCGCGGCGGACGCATCGGCGGATGCCCAGCAGGAGTACGAGCGGCAGCAGCGGGAGTTCGAGCGGGCCGAGCGAGCGTCGGACGCCCGGCGGTCCGGTCGGTCCGGCGGCTCCGGTCGGTCGGGCGGGACGCAGCGGGCCGGGACGCGGCGGTCCGCGGGGGACCCGCTGTCGGACCTGCTCGGCTCCGGGCTGGGCGGGACCATCGCGAAGGAAGTGGTGCGCGGGATCTTCTCGACGCTGCGGCGTCGGCGCTGATCGGTGCCGTGCTGACCGGTGCCGTGCTGACGGGTGCCGTGCGGTGGCCGCTGGCCGGTCCGCCGGTGGGTCAGGGGGCGTTGAGGCCGGCGAACTCGACGGCGAGCAACCCGCCGACGACCAGCACGACGAGGCCGCCGACGAGCAGGAACGCCGACCGCTGCTCGTACCAGGCGCGGCTCGTCGGGTAGCGCTTCGCGAAGGTGCGGGAGGAGACCGGCCGCGACTCTTCGACGACCTGCACGCCGAGCGCGTCGACCACCCGGTCGAGCCCGTCGTCGCCCCACACGTCGGCGCGGAGCCGGAAGAGGTGGGTGCCGGTCCGGTCGAACGCGACGAGTTCCCGCACGGTCCGGTCCACGGACGAGCCGAAGGTCGTGGCGAGCACCAGGCTGTGCACGCGGTCGCGGGGGATCCGACGGTGCGCCGTGAGGACGCCACGGATCGTCAGACCGTCGTCGTCGATCCCGATGAACGCGGTGTGCAGTCGGACGAACACGATGCCGACGGCCGCGGCCATCGCGACGACGATGCCGGCGAACACGGCCCACGTGCGGAACGGGAACGAGACCCAGACCAGGGCGACGGCGAGCGGCACGGCCGAGAAGGCGATGCTCAGCGCGGTGGAACGGACGAGGGACCGGCGCGGACGGAGGACCGTGTCGAAGACGGCGGGCCGCACGGGCACTGCGGGCACGGTGGTGTCCCCCATGGCGCGTCTCCTCGTCCCCTCGGGTGTTCCGGGCACGCTGACCAGCACGCCCTCCGAGCGACGCCCCTGCCGCTCGATGCACCGCGGTCGGCTCGTCCCGGAGCCGTTCGCTCGGCCAGCATAGGCGACCGACGGGTACCGGGGACAGCCCGTTCCACCCCTGGTCGGCGTTTCCCGGCCAACCGAGGGGGAACAGGGCACGCGTTCGTCCGCAGGGTGGGGGACCGATCGACTGTGGAACCACGAAGGACCCGCACCGATCGGTGCGGGTCCTTCGTGGGTGTTGCGGTCTTGCTCGCTGCGGAGAATGGGGGATTCGAACCCCCGAGGGCTTGCACCCAACACGCTTTCCAAGCGTGCGCCATAGGCCACTAGGCGAATTCTCCTGACACCGTCTCGCGACGGCGACACCCAATGGTACAGGTTCTCCGAGGTGCTCACGACCGCGTGTCGTCGGCGACGGTGCTCCCAGATGTCGTGACATGTGCGGCGACTACCCTGGGCCTCGTGTCGACCCGCATCTACATCACGTCAGCAGAAGGGCACACGGGCAAGAGCACCGTCGCCCTCGGTGTCCTCGAGACCCTCGCCCGGTCCGTCGGCCGCGTCGGCGTGTTCCGGCCCGTCGCCCGCTCGGTCGTCGAACCCGACTACGTGCTCGAGCTGCTGCTGCAGCACACGGCCGTCGGCATCTCGTACGACGACGCGGTCGGGGTCACCTACGACGACGTGCACGCCGACCCCGAGGCGGCGCTCGGCACCATCGTCACCCGGTTCGCCCAGGTCGAGCGGCAGTGCGACGCCGTCGTGGTGCTCGGGTCCGACTACACCGACGTGGGCAGCCCCACCGAGCTGTCCTTCAACGCGAAGGTCGCCGCGAACCTCGGCGCTCCGGTGCTCCTCGTGCTCGGTGGCCGCGACGCCGCCGAACGAGCGGCCCGCACCCCCGAGGGCATGGCGCAGGTGGCGGACGTCACGACGAGCGAGCTGCGGGCGGCACACGCACAGCTGTTCGGCGTCGTGGTGAACCGTGCCGACCCGGACGCCCTCGCCGCGATCGTGACGAGCGTCGAGCACGCCGTGCACGACGACCACCCCGACGTCCCGGTGTGGGCGATCCCCGAGGACCGTGTGCTCGTCGCCCCGACGGTCCGCGCCCTGCTGCAGGCCACCGGCGCCACCCTGGTCCGCGGTGACGACGCCCTGCTCGACCGCGAGGCCCTCGGCACCGTCGTCGCGGGCATGAGCATGGAGAACGTGCTGCCCCGGCTGATCGAGGGCGGCATCGTCGTCGTCCCCGGTGACCGGAGCGACGTCCTCATCGCCACGCTCCTCGCCAACCAGTCCGAGACGTTCCCGAGCCTGGCCGGCGTCATCCTGAACGGCGGGTTCGAGATCGCCCCGCAGGTGTCCCGGCTGCTCGAGGGCCTGTCGAGCTCGCTGCCGATCGCGCAGAACGACCTCGGCACGTACGACACCGCCCTCCGGATCACCCAGACCCGGGGCCGCCTGGCCGCCGACTCGCCCCGGAAGGCCGACCTCGCGCTCGCCCTGTTCGAGCAGCACGTCGACGCCGAGGCCCTGCGCGACCGCCTGCAGCTCGCCCCGTCCGGGGTCGTCACCCCGCTCATGTTCGAGCACGGCCTGCTCGACCGGGCGCGCAGCTACGGCAAGCGCATCGTCCTGCCCGAGGGCGAGGACGACCGCATCCTCCGCGCCGCCTCCACCCTGCTGCAGCGCCAGGTCTGCGAGCTGACGATCCTCGGCGACCCCGCGGCCATCCGCACGCGGGCCACCGAGCTCGGCCTCGACCTCGAGGCCGCGCAGCTCGTCTCGCCGTTCGACCCCGAGCTGCGTGAGCGCTTCGCCGAGGAGTACACCCGGCTCCGTGCCCACAAGGGGATGTCGATCGAGCTCGCCCGCGACACCGTCACCGACGTCTCGTACTTCGGCACGATGATGGTGCAGCTCGGGCTCGCCGACGGCATGGTCTCCGGCGCGAAGCACACCACCGCGCACACCATCCGGCCGTCGTTCGAGATCATCAAGACCCGTCCGGACACCTCGATCGTGTCGAGCGTGTTCCTGATGGCGCTCGCCGACCGCGTGCTCGTCTACGGCGACTGCGCCGTTATCCCGGACCCGACGAGCGAGCAGCTCGCCGACATCGCGATCTCGTCCGCCGAGACCGCGACCCAGTTCGGCATCTACCCCCGCGTCGCGATGCTCAGCTACTCCACCGGCGACAGCGGCTCCGGAGCCGACGTCGACAAGGTGCGCGCCGGCACCGCGTTCGTGCGGGAACGCCGGCCCGACCTGCTCGTCGAGGGCCCGATCCAGTACGACGCCGCAGCCGACCCCACGGTCGCGTCGACGAAGATGCCGGACTCCCCGGTCGCCGGCCGCGCGACGGTGTTCATCTTCCCGGACCTCAACACCGGCAACAACACGTACAAGGCCGTGCAGCGCTCGGCCGGCGCCGTGGCGATCGGCCCGGTCCTGCAGGGCCTGCGCAAGCCGATCAACGACCTGTCGCGCGGCGCCCTGGTGGGCGACATCGTGAACACCGTCGCGATCACCGCGATCCAGGCCGGCACCGCGACCGACGCGGCCTGACCGCCCGACCCGCACCGCGCCTCCAGGCCCGACAGAAAGTGACCACCCCGTGACCGCAGCCCTCGTCGTCAACTCCGGCTCGAGTTCGTTCAAGTACCAGCTCATCGAACTCGAGGACGAGCGCACGCTCGCCTCCGGGCTCGTCGAGCGCATCGGCGAGTCCGCCGGGGCCTGGAAGCACACCAACGCGCTGACGGGGGAGTCGTCGTCGAACGACGCCGCGTCGGTGCCCGACCACGCAGCCGGGTTCCAGGCGATGATCGACGCGTTCGCGAAGGTCGGGCCGTCGTTCGACGAGCACCCGCCCGCCGTCGTCGGCCACCGCGTCGTGCACGGCGGCACCACCTTCGACCGCGCGACGGTCGTCACGGACCAGGTCGAGCAGCAGATCGAGGACCTCAACAGCCTCGCACCGCTGCACAACCCCGCGAACCTCGAGGGGATCCGCGCCGCGAAGCAGGTCTTCTCGGACGTCCCGCACGTCGCCGTGTTCGACACCGCGTTCCACCAGACGATGCCGCCGCACGCGTACACGTACGCGATCCCCGCCGACCTGGCCGCCGAGTACGGGATCCGCCGCTACGGCATGCACGGCACCAGCCACAAGTACGTCTCCGAGCAGGCCGCGGAGTTCCTCGACCGGCCACTCGCCGAGCTCAAGACGATCGTGCTGCACCTGGGCAACGGCGCCTCGGTCGCGGCGATCGACGGCGGGAAGTCCATCGAGACCTCGATGGGGCTGACCCCGCTCGAGGGGCTCGTCATGGGCACCCGCTCCGGCGACCTCGACCCCGCGGTGCTCATCCACCTGCACCGCGAGGCCGGGATGACCTTCGACGAGCTCGACACCATGCTCAACAAGCGGTCCGGTCTGCTCGGCCTGACCGGCAACGGCGACATGCGGGACGTGCAGGACGCCGCCACCAAGGGCGACGAGCAGGCGGAGGCGGCGCTCGCCGTGTACCGCCACCGCATCCGTCGGTACGTGGGCGCCTACACGGCACAGCTCGGCGGGCTCGACGCGGTCGTGTTCACCGCGGGGGTCGGCGAGAACAACGCGCTGCTGCGGCGCCGCGTGCTCGCGGGGCTCGAGCACCTGGGCATCGAGATCGACCCGGACCGCAACGAGCTGGCGTCGCGCGACGCCCGCCGCATCTCCACCGACGGCTCACGGGTCGCGGTGCTCGTGATCCCGACGAACGAGGAGCTCGAGATCGCTCGGCAGTCGGCCGCGGTCGCGCTCTGACGCGTGGCGTCGCACGTGCCGTCGCGGCGTCGCGGCGTCGCGGCGGCACGGTGCGGTGTTCGTCGGTGGGTGCGGGGCTGCCTGCTGGGTGCGCGCTTGCAGCGCGGCACGGGGCGCGGAAGCCCGCACGGGGTGAGCAGGTGCGCACGGTGCGGACGGGAGGCGCGGGGCGGGCTGGCTCCGTGCCTCCCGTCCGTCCGTGGGTTACGTCCACCGCACGGTCCGGTGTTCGTCGGTGGGTGCGGGGCTGCCTGCTGGGTGCGCGCTTGCAGCGTGGCACGGGGCGCGGAAGCCCGCACGGGGTGAGCAGGTGCGCACGGTGCGGACGGGAGGCGCGGGGCGGCACCTTCGGCGAGGAGCCCGCACGGGGAGACGAAGCGCGCACGGTGCGGCCGGCGCCGACCGGTCAGGTCAGGGCGCCCAGCGCCGCCGGGATCGGGGTGTCGCCGCTGGTGACCTCGAACTGCACGCCGACCGCGGCGTCGTCGAGCAGGGCGTGCAGGACGACGGTCGCGACGTCCGCGCGGGGGATCGAGCCGCGCGGGACGGTCCGGCCGACGTGGACCGTGCCCTGCGGCGGGGTGTCGAGCAGGCCGCCGGGACGCACGATCGTCCAGCGGAGGCGTCGGGCCCGCAGGTTCGCGTCCGCCTCGGCCTTCGCCCGCAGGTAGACCTGGAACACCGCGGCGTCGTCCTGCGCGGGCACGACGGCGAGCTCGGGGTCGTAGGTGTCGGCCGCCATCGCGGAGATCATCACGTAGCGCTCGATGCCGGCACGCTCGGCGGCGTCGGCGAGCAGGATCGCACCGTCACGATCGACGGTGAGCTTCCGCTCGGCGCCGCTGTTCGGCCCGGCACCGGCGGCGAACACCACGGCGTCCACACCGCGCAGGCGGAGCGCGAGGTCGTCGTCGCCGAGCTGCTCCAGGTCGGCGACGATCGCACGCGCCCCCTGTTGCTCGACGTCGGCCACGTGCGCGGGGTTGCGGACGATCGCGACGGCGTCGTGGCCGGCGTCGGTGATCTGGCGGGCGAGGAGCAGGGCGATCTGGCCGTGTCCTCCGGCGATGGCGATCTTCATGTGTTCGAGTCTGCCCGTCGCGTCCGGTAGACTTATCGGCGGCTCCTCACGTGACGCCATCCAGGCCAACTCCCCCAGGGCGGAAACGCAGCAAGGGTAACCAGGCTCTGGCGGGTGCGTGAGGAGTCTTCTTCGTTCCGGGTCGAGTCAGCTCCCCGGTGTCGCCCCCCCCGTTCGGGAGGTCTCGCGTCCTTTTTCTTCGATGCTTGCGGACAGCTTCCTGATCATGTGTAAAGATCTGCCTCAGGAATCCCCAACCAGGATTCCGACCCTCCACCGCCTCACCAGCGGAGGAGCCTCCACCGCCTCACCAGCGGTGGATTCCGAGGATCAGGTGGCGGGCGCGCCCGCCAGGAAAAGAGACACGCATGCGCAGGCACGCGTCGCTGCCCGGTACCCCCGTACCCTCCGCAGCGGACGAACGGACACGACGGATCACCCGCGCCGACGGCCGAGCTCGAGGACGAGCGACGGACGGTCGGCGGCTCCTCCTGCGCGGCGGCGTCGTCGCTACGGTGACGGCGCTCATCGCCGCCACCGTGGCGATCCAACCCGCTGCGGCCGCCCAGACCGACGTCGCCGAGGCCGAGGGGCTGCTGCTCAGCGGCTCCGGCATCGTGAACGCCGACGCGGTCGCCCAGCTCGGCGGCGCGTACTCCGCGCGGGGCGCGAGCTCCGGCGGCGGCACCACGAACCAGCCGCTCAACCTGACGGCGCTCAACGCGGTCGGGGTGGACCTCGGCAACGACGTCGACCTGCTCGGCCCGAACGGCATCCTGACCCTCGGCGTCGACGGTCAGTACGCCACGACCTCGGCCTCGGGCGCGACCGCGTCGTCGGGGCTCCTGACGAACGACGGCGGCATCGGGGTCGGCACCGGATCCGGCACCGGCGCCGCGACGGTCAACCTCAACCCGCTGTTCTCGCGCGTCGGCGCCGACACCACGGTGCTGTCGAACGCGCAGCTGCGGGTCGGGGCCCTGGCGTCCCGGATCCAGGCGACGCGCGGCACCACGGTCGGGACGACGACGGACTACCGGATCGCCGGCGCGGACCTGAACCTGACGAGCCCGGCGGTCGCCGGACTCAGCACCGCGCTCCGGAACGACCTGCGCACCTTCTCGGGCACGGTGAACTCCGCGGTCGGTGCCGACGGCGCGCTGTCCGGCACGACCACGGCGCTGACGAGCGAACTGCAGCGGCTCCTCCGCACGACGAGCCTCGGACTCGTGAACGTCAACGGAACGACGGTCACCGCGACCGTCGACCTGAACCTCGACGACACCCTGACCCGTGTGCTGCAGCAGCCGCTCACGGACGGTGCGGTGACGATCACCCCGTCGACCGGCGCGATCACGGTCGACCTCGACCGGCTCACCACGCTCAACGGTCAGCCCGCGAACACGTCGGTGCTGACCGAAGCGGCCGTGAGCTCGATCAACCGGAGCATCACGACGATCCTCGGTACGCAGCTGCCGACGGCGCTGCAGACCGCGGTCGTCAACACGATCAACTCGACCGCCGTGCGGGTGAACGTCACCGCGAACGTCAACCTCGCGGGCATCCCGCTCACCGCACTGGCCCTCCGCGCGGACACCACGCTCGGCGCACTCGCCGGCACGTCGCCCGCCGCCGCCACGGTGACGGCGACCGGTGGCCCCCTCGGGCTGAACGTGCTCGGCACCCTGCTCGCCCCGGCGGTCAACACCGTCGTCATCCCGGCACTGCAGACCATCGTGCGTCCCCTGGTCACGGGCACGGCCCTGACGAACCTCGGCGCGACGCTCACGGCGACGACCTCGGCCGTCTCCACCCTGCTGAGCCCCGTCGTGCTGCTGCTCCGTCAGGTCGTCGACCTCACCGTGAACGCGCAGGACACCACCGGCTTCCGCGACCCCCGCGGGTACGACACCGGATCGCGGAGCGTGCACGCCCTGCGGCTCTCCGTGCTCCCCGGGGCGAACGTCGCCACCGTGGACCTCGCCACCTCGACCGTGCGCGCCACGGCGTTCGCGGCTCCGACCATCACGGCGCCCACGGCCGGACAGCAGTTCACCGTGCCGTCGGCGACCTCGACCCGCAGCGTCGTCGTGAGCGGTGCCGGCGAGCCCGGCGGCACCGTCGCCGTCAGCCTCGGCGGGGACCGGACCGGCACCGCGACCGTCGCTGCCGACGGTGCCTGGACGACGACCATCGCCGACGTCCCCACCGGTTCGTACACCGCGACCGCGACCCAGACGGTCGGCGGCACCGCGGCGGGCACCGCGACGCAGGACTTCTCCGTCGTGGCCCAGCGCGCCCTGACGATCACCACCCCCACGGCCGGTCAGACCTTCACGACGACGGGGGAGACCGCCCCGGTCACCCTGACGGGCACCGCGACGGCGAACGCGCGCATCAGCGTCGACCTGGGCGGCGGCGTGACCGCGACGGGCACGGCGGACGACGCCGGCGCCTGGAGCGTCACCGTCCCCGAGGTCCCGGTCGGCGAGCAGACGGCGAGCGTCACGCAGACCGTCGGCGACACGACCTCGGCACCCGTGACCCGGTCCTTCCGGGTCGTGGCCGCGGCCGGCCTGACCGTCGACACCCCCACGGCGGACCAGGACTTCCCGCTCGCCGGCGACACCCGGTCCGTCCCGTTCTCCGGCAGCGCACAGGCCGGTGCCCGCGTGGACGTCGACCTCGGTGACGGCCTGACCGCCAGCACCCGCGCGAACGCCGACGGCACCTGGTCGACGAGCGTCACGGACGTCCCGGCCGGGGAGTACTCGGCCGAGGTCACCCAGACCGTCGGCGGCACCACGAGCGCCCCGGTCACCCGGGACTTCACCGTGACGGCGGCCCCCGCGCTCACCATCGACGAGCCGGCCGACGGCAGCACCATCACCGTCGCCGACGAGAGCTCGACCACCCCGGTGACGGTGTCCGGCTCGGCCGCCCCGAACGCTCGGGTCACCGTCGGCATCGGTGGTTCGTTCGCCGCCGCGGTCACCGCCGACGAGGACGGTGCCTGGACGACGACCTTCGCCGACGTCCCGGTCGGAGAGCGCACCGTCACGGCGCGGCAGAGCGTCGACGGCACCACGTCCGGCCCGGTGGAGACCACCTTCACCGTCGAGGCGGGCGACCCGCTCGCGATCACCTCGCCGGAGGACGGCGACGTCGTCACCGTCCTCGACGCCGACACCACCACCGACCTCGACCTGGCAGGCACGGCCGAGGCCGGCGCCGAGGTGCGGGTCTCGCTCGGCGACGGACTGACCGCCACCACGACGGCCGACGACGACGGCACCTGGACGCTGACCGTCACCGACGTCCCGGCCGGTCGGTACACGATCTCGGCGACGCAGACCGTCGGCGGGACCACCTCGCCGGCCGTCCGCCAGGTCGTCACGGTGCAGGCGGGCGCCCAGCTCGCCGTCACCGCTCCGGCGCAGGACGCCACCGTCACGGTCGCCACCGACGACTCCGTCGTCGACGTCACCGTGCGGGGCACCGCGCAGCCCGGCGCCCGCATCGAGGTCGTCCTGGACGACGGCGACGCGGTGTCCACGACGGCGAACCCGCAGGGCGCCTGGTCGGTGGTCCTCACCGACGTCGGCACCGGCGACCACACCGCGACGGTCACCCAGACCGTCGACGGTGCGACCTCGGCACCGGTGGACCGTGACTTCGCGGTCGAGGCCGGCGACGAGCTCGTCATCGTGGCACCGGGTGACGCCCAGCAGGTGCCCGCCGGCACCGGCGGCCAGGCCAACGTGGTCGTCCGCGGCACCGCGGAGCCCGGCGCGACCGTCGTCGTCACGATCGACGACGGCGACCCCGTCGAGGTCGTCACGGACACGGCCGGCAACTGGGAGCTCCCGACCACGCAGCTCGGCATCGGCGAGCACACCGTCGAGGCCGTGCAGACCGTGAACGGCACCGACGGCCCGGTGGTCACGCGTGACTTCACCGTGGTCCCCGGCAACGCCATCGTCATCGACACCCCGGCGAGCGGCGCACGCTTCGTCGTGGTCGACGCCGACGCCACCGCGACCGTCCGGATCACCGGCACGGCCGAGCCCGGCGCCGCGGTGACCGTCTCGGTCGGCCCCGGCACCCGGTTCACCACCACGGCTGACGACGACGGGCGGTGGGCGGTCGACGCGACCGGTCTCGCCCCGACCGGCGTCTACACGGCGTCGGCCAGCCAGGAGGTCGAGGACGTCGTGACGAGCGCCGTCCCGATCACCTTCGAGGTCGTCACGGCCAACGCGCTGACGATCACCGGTCCGGACACGGACCCGATCTCGGTCGCAGGCCCCGACGTCGAGCGCGACGTCACGGTCACCGGCACCGGCCAGCCCGGCGCCGCGGTCACGGCGACCCTCGCCGGCTCCGAGGACCAGGAGACGACGGTCGGTGCCAACGGCACGTGGTCGGTCACGTTCCCCGACCTCGGCGTCGACGCGCACCAGGTCACGGTCACCCAGACCCTGGCCGGCACCGTCTCCGACCCGCGCACCTCCGACCCGGTCGGGCGCACGGTCACGATCGAGGCCGCCGAAGCCGTCACGATCACCGCACCGGGGACCGACGCGGTCCTGCTCGTGCCGGACGCCGACGCCACGCGCGACGTCGTGGTCACGGGTTCGGCGGAGCCGGGCGCGCCGGTGACGGTGCGACTCGGCGACGACGAGGCGACCACCACCGCGGACGCGGACGGCGACTGGACGGTCACGTTCGGCGGGGTCGGTGTCGGCACCCCGACGCTGACCGCCAGCCAGACGGTCGGCGGGACCACCGCCTCCAGTCCGGACCAGACCGTCACGGTGCGGGCCGGGACCGCGCTCACCATCGTGACCCCGGAGGACGGCGACGTCCTGACGGTCGCCGACACGTCCGGAACCGCCGACGTCGAGGTGACCGGGCGGGCGCAGCCCGACGCCGAGGTGACGGTCCGGATCTCGACCGGCGAGACCGAGACGGTGACGGCGGACGAGGACGGCCGGTGGGAGACCACCTTCCAGGACGTCCCGGTGGGCGACCACCGCGTCACCGCGACGCAGGTCGTCGGCGGACAGACCTCGACGCCGGTGACGGCGGCGGTGTCGGTCCGTGCCGGAGCCCCGCTCGTCGTGTCCACGCCGCGGGGTGCCACCACCGTCACGGTGGCGGACGACGACGCCACCACCGGGGTCGACTTCGCCGGCACCGGTGAGCCGGGCGCGACCGTCACGGTCGACCTCGGCGACGGTGGGAGCGCCACGGCGACCGTGGACGAGGACGGCCGCTGGGCGACCACGGTCGAGGACGTGCCGACCGGCTCGTTCACGGCCTCGGTCACGCAGGCCCTGTACGGCACCACGAGTGCGGCGGTCGAACGACCGGTGTCCGTGGTCGCGGCTGCCGACCTGGTCATCCGTGAGCCCGGCGACGACCCGATCACGGTGGCCGACGGTGACGCGACGACGACCGTGACGGTCGCCGGTGACGCCCAGCCCGGCGCCACGGTGACGGTCACCGTCGACGACCGCGACCCCGTCGAGGTCACCGCCGGTGACGACGGCTCGTGGAGCGTCGACGTGCCGGACCTCGGTGTCGGCGAGCACACCGTCGAGGTGACGCAGACCGTGGACGGCTCGACCTCGACCACCCCGGTCGAGACGACGTTCGAGATCGAGGCGGGCGCACCCGTCGTCATCACCGAGCCGACGGCCGACCAGGAGTACACGGTCGCCGACGGGGACGGCACGACGACGGTCGACGTCGCCGGCACCGCCGAGCCGGGCGCGACCATCGTGGTCGACCTGGGCGACGGTCGCACCGAGTCGACCACCGCGGACGACGACGGCGCCTGGAGCGTCTCGGTCCCCGGTGTGCCGGCTGGCACCACGACCGTCAGCGTCACGCAGCGCATCGACGGCACCGAGTCCGCGCCGGTGACGGTGGACGTCCGCGTCCTCGTCGCCGACCCGATCACGATCGCCACCCCGGCGGACGGGACCACGATCCGGGTCGCCCAGCGCGACTCGCTCGCGACCCTCACCGCCGCGGGGGCCGCCGAGCCCGGTGCCGAGGTTCGTGTCACGATCGACGGCGGCGACGCCCGGACCGTGACCGCGACCGACGCCGGCACCTGGAGCGTCGACCTGCCGGACACCGCCGTCGGCGAGCACACGATCCGTGCGACCCAGACGGTCGACGGCTCGACGTCCGCAGCGGTGCGCAGCACCTTCACCGTCGCACCCGGTGCGGCGCTGACGGTCACCGCCCCGGCGGACGACGCCACGTTCACCGTGCCGAGCACCGACCCCACCGCGACCGTCCCGGTCGGCGGCGAGGGCCAGCCCGGCGCGACGGTCCGCGTCGTCCTCGACGATGCCGACCCGGTCGTGGTCCGTGTCGGCACCGACGGACGGTGGGAGACCACGCTGGTCGACGTGCCCGCGGGCGAGCACACGCTCGTCGTCACCCAGGTCGTGAACGGCACGACGTCCGATGCGATCGAGCGCGACGTGACCGTCGTGGTCGCCGCCGCGGACGCGATCGTCGTGACCAGCCCGGCCGACGGCGCCGACCACCGGGTGCTCGGCGGCTCGACCGACGTGCGCGTGACCGGTACCTCCGCACCGAACGCCACGGTCTCGGTCCGCATCGACGACGGCACCGCGGTCACCACGACCGCGGACGACGACGGTGCGTGGTCCGTGACGGTGCCGGACGTCACCGAGGGGACCCACTCCATCGCCGCCAGCCAGACGGTCGACGGTGCCACGACCGACGCCCCGCGGGTCGGCTTCACCGTGACGGCCGCGACGCCGGTCGTCATCTCGAGCCCGACCGACGGCCAGGCATTCCCCACCACGGGGTCGACGACGTCGGTCCCGGTGAGCGGCACCGCCGAGCCCGGTGCGACCGTCACGGTCGACGTCGACGGCCGGAGCGCGACGACGACCGCCGGCGACGACGGTTCGTGGACGGTCACGATCGGTGGCGTCCCGCTCGGGGACCACACGGTGTCGGTGACGCAGACGGTCGGCGGTCGGACCTCCGACCCGGTGACCGCCGACGTCACGGTCGTGGCCGCGCAGGAGACGGGCATCGTCATCACGAGCCCCGACCCCGGGCAGCTGATCCAGGCGGACGGCTTCGGGGACACCGGATCGTTCACGGTGACCGGTCAGGCCACCCCCGGCGCCGCGGTGACGGTGACCCTGTCCACCGGGCAGGTCCGCACCACCACCGCCGACGACGAGGGTGCGTGGAGCGTCGCGTTCGAGGGCGTCCCCGAGGGGGAGTGGACGATCAGCGCCACGCAGTCGGTGAACGGCACGACCTCGGCGGCGCCGCAGGTGCCGATCGTGGTCGACACCCTGGAGCCGCTCGCGGTCACCTCGCCGACACCGGGTTCGCAGTACACGGCGGACGAGGACGGTGACCACGACCTGATGGTCACGGGTACCGCGGAGCCCGGCGCGACCGTCACCGTGCAGCCGATGGGCCGCGACGCGGTCGCCACGACGGCGGACGAGGACGGCACGTGGTGGGTCATGGTCGGGCTGCCGGTCGGCGG
Organism: Curtobacterium sp. UNCCL17; assembly: GCF_000686685.1. Lineage (NCBI taxonomy): Bacteria > Bacillati > Actinomycetota > Actinomycetes > Micrococcales > Microbacteriaceae > Curtobacterium > Curtobacterium sp. UNCCL17. Next base: position 616,619 of record NZ_KK366001.1, read on the forward strand.
GCACATGCTGCGCGTCACCCAGTCGGTCGGCGGGTTCACCTCGCAGGCGCAGATGCTCCGCGTCATGGTGATGGACGACGCCGTCGACCCGGAGGAGCCGGGTACGCCCGGTACGCCCGGTACGCCCGGTACGCCCGGAACGCCCGGTACGCCCGGGCTGCCCGGCACGCCGGGGACCGGCGGGGGCTCCGGGAGCGGCATCGGGACCGGCAACGGCATCGGCGGTGGCTCCGGCAACGGCACCGGCACCGGGATCGCTGGCTCCGGCAACGGCACCGGTGACCTCGCCTGGACCGGCGCGGACGTCGTCCCGATCGCCGGCACCGCGGCGGGCCTGGTGGCCCTCGGGTTCCTGCTGCTGGGGCTCTCCCGCCTCGCCCGTGGGTTCCGTCGCCGCACCCGCGGCTGAGTCCGCACCAGCGTCACACACCGCGCCTCCCGCCCGTCGACCAGACGGACGGGAGGCGCGGTGCCGTCCGGGCGCTCGGCCCACCGCCTGTGGGTGGTCCGGCCCGGCGGGACGACCTGTGGACGGGCACGCGGGTTGTCGGTCGTGACGGCTACCCTTGTCGCGTGGTCACCGCCCTGTATCGCCGTTACCGGCCCGAGAACTTCGCCGAGCTGATCGGGCAGTCGCAGGTCACCGACCCGCTCCGCACGGCGCTCCGCACGAACCGCGTCAACCACGCCTACCTGTTCAGCGGCCCGCGTGGCTGCGGCAAGACGACGTCGGCCCGCATCCTCGCGCGCTGCCTGAACTGCGCCGAGGGCCCGACCGACACACCCTGCGGTGTCTGCCCGAGCTGCGTGGAACTCGCCCGCGACGGCAGCGGCTCGCTCGACGTCATCGAGATCGACGCCGCGAGCCACAACGGTGTCGACGACGCGCGTGACCTGCGCGACCGTGCCGTGTTCGCCCCGGCCCGCGACCGCTACAAGATCTTCATCCTCGACGAAGCGCACATGGTGACGCCGCAGGGCTTCAACGCGCTGCTCAAGCTGGTCGAGGAACCCCCGGAGCACGTCAAGTTCATCTTCGCGACGACCGAGCCCGAGAAGGTCATCGGCACCATCCGGTCGCGCACCCACCACTACCCGTTCCGGCTCGTCCCGCCCGCGGTGATGCTCGAGTACATCGAGCAGCTCTGCACGCAGGAGTCCGTCTCGGTGGCCCCCGGCGTCCTGCCCCTGGTGGTGCGTGCCGGCGGCGGATCCGTCCGTGACACCCTGTCCCTGCTCGACCAGCTGATGGCCGGCAGCGAAGACGGTGCGATCGCCTACGAGCGCGCCGTGGCCCTGCTCGGCTACACCGACGCCGCCCTGCTCGACGACGTCGTCGACGCCCTGGCCGTCGCCGACCCGGCGTCCGCGTTCGCCGCGATCGACCGTGTCGTGCAGACCGGACAGGACCCCCGCCGCTTCGTCGAGGACCTGCTCGAGCGCCTGCGGGACCTGATCGTCGTCGCGGCGACCAACGAGAGCGCCGCCGCGGTCCTGCGCGGGGTCTCACCGGAAGAGCTCGACACCATGAGCCGCCAGGCCGGGGTCTTCGGCGCGACCGGGCTCTCCCGTTCCGCCGACATCGCGAACCGGGCACTCACCGAGATGACCGGCGCGACCTCGCCCCGGCTGCACCTCGAACTCATGACGGCCCGGATGCTCGTGCCCGAGGCCGACGACACCCAGCGCGGGGCCCTCGCCCGGGTGGAGCGGCTGGAACGCCGTGTCGGGGTGGGCGACGCCGGTGGGCACGACGCCGGTGGACACCAGGCCGGCGCCGGCGAGCAGTCCGCTCCCGCCGTCGCCGCTGCACCGCGTCGTGAGCAGCCGGCAGCCGCGGCTCCTGCTCCCTCCCTCGCCCCGTCGCCCGCTCCGGCAGCGCCTCGCACGACGCCCGAGCGTCCCGTCGAGCAGCCCGCCGCGCCGCAGGCCGACTCCGGAGCCGTGGCTCGTGACGCCGCAGCGTCGTGGGCAGCGGTCGCTCCGAGCACCCCTGGAGCACCCGCGCAGACCTCGGCCGAGCCCGCGAAGTCCTCGGCCGAGCCCGCGAAGTCCGAGCCTTCGAAGCCCGCTGCCGAGCCGGTCAGTCCGTCGTCCACCGGTCAGGGCACGACGATCGGTGACGAGCCCGCCGTCCGGACCGTCGGTGCCGTCGGCTTCCAGCAGATGCGCGACTCCTGGCCGCAGATCGTCGAGCACGTGCAGCACGCCAAGCGTTCGGCGTGGTCGGTGGTCGTCACGGCGCAGGTCACCGCGCTCCGCGACGACGTGCTGACGCTGACGTTCCCGAGCCAGCAGGACGTCGCCTCGTTCAAGGAGATGTCCGACCCCTCGGCCAGCGTCAGCGAACTGCTCCGCGCCGCCATCGTGGACGTCCTCGGGCTCCGCGTGAAGTTCGTCGCCCGCGGGCCCGGACAGCAGCAGCGTCCCCAGCAGCAGCAGCAGCCGGCTCCGGCGCAGCAGGCCGCACCGGCCCAGCGTCCGGCCCCCGCCGCGCAGGCGCCCGCCGCCGCGAGCCCGGCTCCGGAGCCCACAGCACCGGAAGCCCCGGCGCCGGCGTCCGCTGCCGCCTCCACGACGACGGCCGCCCCTGCCACGGAGCCGAAGGCCGCGTCGGCAGCACCCGAGTCGACGGCAGCCCCTGCGCCGACGGCAGCGCCGGCGCCGAAGTCCGCGCCAGCGCCGAAGTCAGCGCCGAAGTCCTCGCCGGAGCCGAAGGCAGCGCCGACCGCGTCCGCGCCGCAGCGCGACCAGGCACCGGCCGAGCCGACCCCCGCTCCCTCCGGTGCACCGGTGACGGACTGGGCAGTCGCGACCATCCCCGCCAGCGACCCCACCGCCGACGCCGTCCCGGAGTCCGTCGAGCCCAGCTGGGCGGCACCCTTCGGCACCGTGCCGGCATCCGCGCCGGTCGCCCCCGCCGAGACGAGCACGCCCCAGCCGACCGAGCCGGCGCCGTCGGCCGCACCCGCGCGACCGCCCGGTGCCACGGCCGGGCAGCCCGACCAGCCGACCACCCCGGGTCCGCAGGCGGCGTCCGGAGCGTCGGTCGTGCCTCCCGGCGGTCCCGTCGCGCCGGGCGTACCGGTCGACGACTACCCGCTCGACGACGAACCGTACGACGACGGCGCACCGTTCCCCGACCCGGGGATCGGACGCGGTGCAGCGCCAGCAGCACCCGCAGCCGCGGCGCCGGCAGCCCCGGCGCAGCAGGCCGCACCGCAGCGCGCGGCCCAGCCCGCCGCCGCTCCTGCGCGCACCGCACCGCCCGCGCGCCGAGCCCCGGTCGCCGGCCGGTACGGCGAGGCCGTCGTGCGTGAGATCCTCAACGCCCAGTTCATCGAGGAGACCGCTCTCCACCAGGACGGTGCCTGATGTACGACGGGATCGTCCAGGACCTCATCGACGAGTTCGGCCGCCTGCCCGGCATCGGACCGAAGTCGGCGCAGCGCATCGCCTTCCACATCCTGCAGACCGAGTCGTTCGACCCGAGTCGTCTGTCCGAGCTGCTGGCCGACGTCAAGGAGCGGGTCCGCTTCTGCGAGATCTGCGGCAACGTCACCGAGAACGTCCAGTGCAGCATCTGCCGTGACCCGCGTCGCTCCCCGGCCACGATCTGCGTCGTGGAAGAAGCGAAGGACGTGGCGGCGATCGAGCGCACCCGGGAGTTCCGTGGGCTGTACCACGTGCTCGGCGGGGCGATCAGCCCGATCGACGGCATCGGACCGGACGACCTCCGCATCCAGCAGCTCATGACGCGCCTGGCCGACGGCACCGTGGCCGAGGTCATCATCGCGACTGACCCCAACCTCGAGGGCGAGGCGACGGCGACCTACCTCAGCCGGCTGCTCGTCCCGATGGGCATCCGCACCACGCGGCTCGCGTCGGGGCTGCCGGTCGGCGGCGATCTGGAGTACGCGGACGAGGTCACGCTCGGTCGTGCCTTCGAGGGGCGCCGCGTCGTCGGCGGCTGACCCCCACGCAGGATCCTTGCGTCGGGGCCCGCTCGCACGCAACATCCCCGAAACACCGACTACCATTGTGAGACCGCGTGACCTCGCGGTGTCGCCGTCTCCGGGAGTACCAGCCAGTGGCCTTGATCGTGCAGAAGTTCGGTGGTTCATCCGTCGCGGACGCCGAGAGCATCAAGCGCGTGGCGAAGCGGATCGTCGAGACGAAGAAGGCCGGCAACGACGTGGTCGTGGCGGTGTCGGCGATGGGCGACACCACCGACGAACTCGTCGACCTGGCGCACTCCGTCACGCCGATCCCCGCCGGCCGTGAGCTCGACATGCTCCTGACCGCGGGGGAGCGCATCTCGATGGCGCTGCTCGCGATGGCGATCAAGAGCCTCGGGGTCGAAGCGTCCTCCTACACCGGCAGCCAGGCGGGCATGCTCACCGACGCCCAGCACGGCAAGGCCCGCATCGTCGACGTCACCCCGAAGCGCGTGCGCGAGGCGCTCGACTCCGGCCACGTCGCGATCGTCGCCGGGTTCCAGGGCTTCAACCGCACCACGGGCGAGATCACCACGCTCGGCCGCGGCGGCTCGGACACCACGGCCGTCGCCCTCGCCGCAGCACTCGACGCCGACGTCTGCGAGATCTACACCGACGTCGACGGCATCTTCACCGCCGACCCCCGTGTCGTGCCGAAGGCCCGCAAGGTCGACCGCGTCACCAGCGAGGAGATGCTCGAGCTCGCAGCCTCGGGTGCCAAGGTCCTGTACATCCGCGCCGTCGAGTACGCCCGGCGGCACGGCGTCACGCTGCACGTCCGGTCCTCGTTCAACAACAACGAGGGCACCATCGTCTACAACCCTGCCGAGGGGGAAACCGTGGAAGAACCGATCATCACCGGGATCGCCGGAGACCTCTCCGAGGGCAAGATCACCGTCGTGGGGGTCCCGGACCAGCCGGGCAAGGCCGCCGAGATCTTCACCAACGTCGCGCGCGCCGGGGCGAACATCGACATGATCGTCCAGAACGTGTCGGCGGCGTCGACCGGGCGGACGGACATCTCGTTCACCCTGCCGAAGGACCAGGGCCAGACCGTGCTGACGGCGCTCGAGGTCGCGAAGGCCGACATCGGCTACGAGAGCATCCAGTACGACGACCAGATCGGCAAGCTCGCCCTGGTCGGCGCCGGGATGCGCACGAACGCCGGTGTCTCGGCGCAGCTCTTCCGCGCCCTGCACGACGCGTCGATCAACATCGAGATGATCTCCACCTCCGAGATCCGCATCTCGGTCGTCACCCGCGCCGACACCCTGAACGAGGCGATGCGCGTCGTGCACAGCGCGTTCGGCCTCGACGCCGACGCCGAGGCCGTCGTCTACGCCGGCACCGGCCGCTGACGCCCGCTGAACCGTCGATCCGCTGAACCACCAGGAGCACCGCATGAGCACCCTCACCGTCGCCGTCGTCGGCGCCACCGGCCAGGTCGGCGCCGTGATGCGTCGCCTGCTCGAAGAGCGCGCGTTCCCGGCCGACCGGGTCCGCTTCTTCGCGAGCGCCCGTTCCGCCGGCACGACGCTGCCGTTCCGGGGTGAGCAGATCGTGGTCGAGGACTCCGAGCTCGCCGACCCGTCCGGCATCGACATCGCGCTGTTCTCCGCCGGGGCCACCGCCTCCCGGGCCCTCGCGCCGAAGTTCGCCGCAGCCGGAGCGCTCGTCGTCGACAACTCGAGCGCCTGGCGCATGGACCCCGACGTCCCGCTCGTCGTGAGCGAGGTGAACCCGCACGCCATCGACCAGGCGCCGAAGGGCATCATCGCGAACCCGAACTGCACGACCATGGCGATCATGCCGGTGCTCAAGGTGCTCGACACCGAGTCCGGGCTCCGCCGCCTGGTCGCGACGACCTACCAGGCGGTCTCGGGTTCCGGGCTCGCCGGGGTCGAGGAACTCCTGGGCCAGGCGAAGGCCGCGCTCGAGCAGGACACCGCTGCGCTGACGCACGACGGATCCGCCGTGACGTTCCCCGAGCCCGTCAAGTACGTCCGCCCGATCGCCTTCGACGTCGTGCCGCTCGCCGGCAGCATCGTCGAGGACGGCCTGGGCGAGACCGACGAGGAGAAGAAGCTCCGGAACGAGAGCCGGAAGATCCTCGAGCTCCCCGACCTGCTCGTCGCCGGCACGTGCGTGCGCGTCCCCGTGTTCACCGGGCACTCCATCTCGGTGTACGCCGAGTTCGAGCGTCCGCTGTCGCCCGAGCGTGCGACCGAGATCCTGTCGAGCGCACCCGGAGTCGAACTCTCCGACGTCCCGACCCCGCTGCAGGCCGCCGGCCAGGACCCGGCGTTCGTCGGCCGCATCCGCGCGGACCAGTCCGCGCCCGAGGGCCGCGGCCTCGCCCTGTTCGTCAGCAACGACAACCTGCGGAAGGGCGCCGCGCTCAACGCGGTGCAGATCGCGGAGACGATCGTCGCGCGCCGCTCCGTCGACGCGTAGCGCGCCGAGCGCGACCAGCAGACGGACAGGAGGCCCGTGGCGACACCGCCACGGGCCTCCTGTCCGTCTGTCGGATGCCGCCGGTAGGATCGACGGGTGGCAGAGCAGCAGGTGGACCCCATCGACGTCGTCCTGATCGGCGGAGGCATCATGAGTGCCACGCTCGGGGCCATCATCCACAAGCTCGAGCCCAGCTGGAAGATCCGCGTGTACGAGCGGCTCGGCACGGTTGCGCAGGAGTCCTCGAACCCGTGGAACAACGCCGGTACCGGGCACTCGGCACTGTGCGAGCTGAACTACACGCCGGAACTGCCGGACGGCCGTGTCGACATCGCGAAGGCCGTCACGGTCAACGAGCAGTTCCAGGTCTCGAGGCAGTTCTGGGCGCACCTGGTCGAGACCGGTGTGCTGCCGGAGCCGTCGAACTTCATCAACCCCACGCCGCACATCTCGTTCGTCTGGGGCGAGGCCAACGTCGCCTACATGCGTGCCCGGTACGAGGCCATGCGTGACCACCCGCTCTTCGCGGGCATCGAGTTCTCGGACGACCCGGCGCAGATCCGGAAGTGGGCGCCGGCGCTCATCCCCGGCCGCAAGAAGGACCAGCCGATCGCGGCGACCTACTCGGCGGCCGGCTCGGACGTCGACTTCGGGTCGCTCACCCGCCAGCTCTTCGACCAGCTCGAGATCGACGGTGTCGAGTTCGAACCCTCGCACCAGGTCACCAACCTGACCCGCTCGAAGGTGTCCGAGGGCTGGGTGCTCAACGTCCGCAACGAGATCGGCCGGTCGACGCAGCGCATCGCCGCGAAGTTCGTCTTCGTCGGCGCCGGCGGCGGAGCCCTGCACCTGCTGCAGAAGTCCGGCATCCCGGAGATCCGGGGCTACGGCGGCTTCCCGGTGTCGGGCGAGTTCCTGCGCACCGACGACCCCGAGGTGGTGCAGAAGCACTCGGCCAAGGTCTACGGCAAGGCCAGTGTCGGCGCCCCGCCGATGTCGGTGCCGCACCTCGACACCCGCATCGTCGACGGTGGTTCGTCGCTGATGTTCGGGCCGTACGCCGGGTTCAGCCCGAAGTTCCTGAAGCAGGGCTCGGTCCTCGACCTGTTCCGCTCGATCCGGCCGCACAACCTCCGCCCGATGCTGAGCGTCGCGTTCTCGAACTTCGACCTGGTCCGCTACCTGGTCGGCCAGCTCCTCGCGTCGAAGCACACCAAGTTCGAGGCGCTCCGTGACTTCATGCCGAGCGCCGAGCCCGAGCACTGGCACCGCATCACCGCTGGGCAGCGCGTCCAGGTGATCAAGCCCGACAAGGACAAGGGCGGCGTGCTGCAGTTCGGCACCGAGGTCATCACCGCCGCCGACGGTTCGATCGCGGGGCTGCTCGGGGCGTCACCGGGTGCCTCGACCGCCGTGCCGATCATGCTCACGATGCTGCACCGGTGCTTCCCGGACCGGTGGGACGCCTGGCAGGACGACGTCCGAGCGATGGTGCCGACCTACGGGCAGGACCTCGGCGACGACCCGGAGCTGGCGGACGCCACGCTCGAGCGCACCGCGAAGGTGCTCGGCCTGCACCACTGAGGACTGCCCCGGACCGCTCCGGCTTGCGGTCCGTTCGAACGTGTGTTCGAATGACGGCATGCGGTGGAGTGGACAGGCGATCGATGCCGAGCAGAGTGACGCGCTGCCCGGGATGGAGTCGAACGGCGGGTTCGTCCGGAGCGTGACGACGCCCGAGTTCGCCGGGGTGACCTTCCACGAGGTCCTGGCGAAGAGCGCCCTGAACCGGGTGCCGAGCGCGGACGGCTCGGGGACGTACGGCTGGACGATCAACCCGTACCGCGGGTGCAGCCACGCCTGCGTGTACTGCTTCGCCCGCCCGACGCACACGTACCTGGAGTTCGACGGCGGCGCCGACTTCGACCAGCAGATCGTGGTGAAGACGAACGTCGCCGAGGTGCTGCGGCGTGAGCTCGGCAAGCCCTCGTGGGACCGCCACCCGGTGGCGCTCGGCACGAACACCGACCCGTACCAGCGGGCCGAGGGGCGGTACCGCCTGATGCCTGGTGTCATCGAGGCGCTGGCGGAGTCGCGCACCCCGTTCAGCATCCTGACGAAGGGCACGCTGCTGCGCCGCGACCTCCCGCTGCTGGTCGAGGCGGCGAAGGTGGTGCCGGTCGACCTCGCGATGTCGATCGCCGTGTACGACGACTCGCTGCAGCAGTCGGTCGAGTCCGGCACCCCGACGACGTCGGCCCGGCTGGCGACCGTGCGGGCGATCCGCGACGCTGGGCTCGACTGCGCGGTGTTCCTGATGCCGGTGCTGCCGTACATCACCGACACCCGCGCACACCTCGACGACGCCATCGGTCGGGCGACCGCGGCCGGTGCGACGAGCATCATGTACTCGGCGCTGCACCTGCGACCCGGCGTCAAGCCGTGGTGGTTCGAGTGGCTCGGCCGCGAGCGACCCGACCTGGTGCAGCGGTACCGCGCGATGTACCTCGACAACACCTACGCGCCGAAGGACTACCGACGGTGGCTGTCGGAGCGCATCCGCCCGATCCTGGCGGCCCACGGGGTCGGACTGGGGCGCGTGGACCCGGCGACGGGGTCGATGGGCTTCTCCGAACTGCGAACGCCGCAGCCGCGCGTGCCGCAGCCGCGCGTGCCACAGGAGCAGTCGGTGCCGACGGTGTCACCGCTGAAGCGCGCCGACCCCGGGTTCGACCAGCGGCTGCTCCGGCCGGCGGCGGCACAGACGCTGTTCTGAGGGGTGTCCGTCCGGGTCGTGTCCGGTCCACGTTCGGGGGACAGCAAGACCCCGGTCCGGGCCGCTATCATCGTGCGGGTCGCCGCACGGCCCCGGATTCGGGGTACACGGCCGCTGCTCCGGTGGTTGGATCGTGGACGGCGCCCTCGCCACCCGGAAGGATCCACCTCGTGCTCGGCATCCCCACGCACCTCGCACCGCGAGTGAACGCGTGGTCGACCGTGCGCGCATTCCACGCCGGCGCCATCGGGTCCCTGTTGGCCGCGGCCATCACGCTCGTGCTCTACGGTCTGTCCGAGCCCGGGGTGCAGGTCGTCGGCACCGCGCTGGCGGTCGTCCCGATGCTCGCCATGATCGGCGTGCACGTGCAGTTCGGCACCCGGGTCTCGGCGATCGCGTTCCTGGCCGTCGGCGGTGTCTGCGCCTGGTGGTTCGCCGTCGGGGTCCAGCAGCAGGTGCCGACCGGGTGGGTGACCTCGTACCTGATGTCCCTCGTCGTGATCCCGCTCATCCTGGTCGGGGGAGCGGGGGCCGTGCCGAGCCGCGTCGTGCTGTGGTCCTTCGTGGGCTTCCTGACCGGACGACTCGCCACCTGGATCGCCATCGTGCAGGCCGACCAGTCGCCCCGTCCGCTCATCCTGGCGTGGGTCACCCTGGGCTTCGTGGTCGCGCTCGTGCTCTTCACCACCCGCAGCACGGGCCGGAGCGAACGGGTGCAGCCCGAACTCCTGCGCTCCGCGCGCGAAGAACACGTGTCCGCCTACCGCGCCGGGGTCGAGGCCGAGGCGTCCGCGATCCTGCACGACACCGTGCTCAACCACCTGGGCGCGATCACCCTCGCGCCGGACGGCCCGATGGACCCGCACCTCGCCGAGACGGTCGACGCCGACGTCGCGGTGCTCACCGGCAAGGGGTGGCTCGCGCCGGCCGCCCGCCCGCGTCCCGGGGCCGCGGCCGAGGCGTTCGGTGCCATGGTCGACGAACACCGGACGCTCGGGCTCGACGTCACGGTCTCCGGTGACACCTCCGCGCTGGAACGCCTGGACCAGCGTGCACTGTCGGCGGTCGTCCGAGCCGTCGGCCAGTGCCTGGCCAACGTGCGGAAGCACGCGGGCACCGACGCCGCCGAGGTGAGCGTGTTCGACGACAGCGCGTCCTGCACCGTCATGGTCGTCGACGACGGTCGTGGGTTCGACGAGGACGCCACCGGAGCCGACCGGATGGGCCTCCGCGGTTCGGTGCGTGAGCGGATCGGCCGGGTCGGCGGTGACGTCCAGATCTGGTCGTCGCCCGGCTCCGGCACGAGCGTCATGATGACCGTGCCGTACGGACCGGTCACCGGCGCGGTCACCGTGCCCGTGATCAGTGACGACCGGGGGACCGGGCGATGACGGCGGCACGGCAGCGCGGGTCCCGCCGCACCGCGCAGCAGTACGACCCGCTCGGCGCGATGGGGTCGCGGCCCCTGGCCCTCGTGCTCGGGGCCGGCAGCGTCGTCTGGGCCCTGCTCGTGTCGATCTTCGACCGCGACGTCGTGGGCAGCCCGACACTCAGCGCCCTCACGGTGCTGCTCGTCGCGGCCTCGGCGGTGGTGGTGTTCGCTGCCTCGAGCCCGTTCCGTGCGCCGTTCCCTCGTTCGGCGTTCGTCGCGCACGTGGGGTTGCTCGGCCTGGCGTCGGTCACGAGCGTCGCGGCGCAGTGGGGGCCGGACCGCAGTGCCCTGAACGACTTCATGTCCCTGATCACCGCGACCGGCATCGTCATGGTCGCCCCGTACCGCCCGTGGACGGACCTGACGATCGGCGGGGTCGTCCTGGCAGCGGTGAACGCCGTGACCTGGGGCGCGGGTGCAGCCGAGTTCCCGCACGAGGTGCCGGTCGCCGTCGCGGCGTTCCTGGCCGCGGCCCCGACGCTCGTGCTGACCGCCGCGTCCGCGGTGTTCGCCTGGACCTTCGCGGGGCTCGCCGAACGGGTGCAGATCCGTGCCGGGTCGTACTCCGTCGCGCGTGCCGAGCGGGACGGCATCGCGGCGAGCGTGCAGCAGGACCGCTCGACGATCCTGTCCCGCGACGTCGCCCCGTTCTTCGCCGAGCTCCGCACGCGCGACGTCATCACCGACGCCGACCGTGCCCGTGCCCGCGCGATCGCCGACGGCATCCGGGCGTCCATGGTCGCCGACGCCGATCGCACCTGGTTCGAGCACGCCGTCCGGGTCGACGGCGGCCAGGCGCCGGTGGTCGACGACCCCGACGGCCTCATCGCGACGCTCGACACCGACCAGCGGGCGGTCGTCCGCACCTTCGTCCGTGCAGCGCTCCGCGCGTCGACCGTCGACCCGGCCGGGTTCCGCGCGACCGTGCGACGAGCCGACACCGTGGCGGGCCCGGCCGCCCAGGCAACCCCGGCACCCCTGGCAACTCCGGCGTCGCCGGCAGCGTCGGCGCCCCTTGCCGCCCGGCCCGCGCAGTCGCCCGCACTCGCTCGTGTGTCCGTCGACATGGAACTCGCCGTCGCGGACTCCGACATCGGCATCCACCGCACCTTCGACCCCTACTTCGCCGTCCTCCGCGTGACGTTCCCCGACCTCGACGTCGCGGTCCGCCCTTCCGCCCTCGCACTAAGGTTCTCCTATGACCAGCACTGACCCGAACAGGCTCTCGGAGGGGTCGCCGTCCCTCCCGAACCCGGGAGCACGACGTGTGCGGCTGGCCATCCTCGACGACCACGAGGTGCTGCTGGACAGCCTGTCGAGCTGGATCGCGGTGAACGCGTTCGACTTCGACCTGGCCCTGACCGCGCACACCTGGCTCGAGATGGTCCACAGCGACAGCTTTCCGACCGACCTGGTGTTCCTGGACTTCCAGCTCAAGGAACCCGTCTCGATCGAGGCCCGCGTCCGCACCTGCCGTGCCGCCGGCGCGAAGGTGATCGTGCTCTCGAGCGTCGACAGCCGTGAGTCCCGCGACCGTGCCCTGGCCGCCGGTGCCGCGGCGTTCCTGTCGAAGTCGCTCCCGATGCGCGAGGTCATGGACGTCGCCCGCGAGATCATGGGCGTCGCCCGCGAGACCCCGCAGCCCCGGGAATGGCGTCCGCTGCCGACGGGCGCCGCCGCCCACCAGCGGCCGAAGCTCAGCGCCGGTGAAGAAGAGGCGCTCCGGCTCTACGTGTCCGGCTACTCGACGAACGAGGTCGCCGCGCAGATGAACGTGCAGTACGAGACCGCCAAGACCTACCTGCGTCGCGTGCGCGAGAAGTACAGCAAGGTGGGCCGCCCCGCCTCGAAGAAGTCCGACCTCATCCGGCGGGCCGCCGAGGACGGGTTCCTCGCGTAGTGGCGAAGCTCTACTTCCGCTACGGCGCGATGAACAGCGGCAAGAGCACGGGCCTGCTGCAGGCCGCCTACAACTACGAGGAGCGCGGACACCGGGTGCTGCTCGCCAAGCCCGCCGTGGACACCAAGGGCGACCGTGAGATCGTCTCGCGCCTGGGCGTCACCCGGACCGTCGACATCGTCTTCTCCCCGGATGCCGACGTGCGCCAGGCCGTGACCGCCGCCGGCGCCGTCGACCCCGAGTCGGACCGCCTGGACGGCATGGTGCGGCCCGTCAGCTGCGTGCTCGTCGACGAGGCGCAATTCCTCTCCCCGCGGCAGGTCGACGACCTGCTGCGCATCGCGGTGCTCGACGAGATCCCGGTCATCACGTACGGCATCCGCACGGACTTCCGCACCGAGGCGTTCCCCGGCAGCGCCCGACTGCTCGAGGTCGCGCACTCCCTCGAAGAACTGAAGACCATCTGCCGCTGCGGCCGCAAGGCGGTCTTCAACGCCCGCACGGTCGACGGTCGGTTCGTCTTCGACGGCTCCCAGGTCGCGATCGACGGCGTGGACGTCGCCTACGAGTCGCTCTGCGCCAACTGCTACCTGACGGAGTCCGGCGGCCGCCTCGACGGCGCCTGACGCTCGCGCCCGAGACGCCACCGAAGGGCGGCCTGGAGGCGCGGTACGGGCCCCGCCACGGGCCTCCAGTCCGCTGCACGGTGCGTCCAGGGCGCGCCGCACGCGTCCGCCGAGTGGTCGCGAACCGTCGCTGCCGCGACCTCCAGGCGACGCCTGGTGACCCGTCGGCGGCCGCGCGACGACATGTCCTGACCAGTCGACGTCCCGGTCCCGGGTGGAATGCGGGCGGGCCCGCGCGCGTTGGTGACCACATGACCGACGACACCCTGCACCTGTCCGTCCTCGACCTGGCCACCCGCGAGTACGGCCAGTCCAACACCGAGGCCCTGCAGGGGTCCATCGACATGGCCGTGCACGCCGAGCAGCTCGGGTACGAGCGGTTCTGGGTCGCCGAGCACCACGGGATGCCGGGCATCACGTCCTCGGCCCCGGCGGTGCTGCTGAGCGCCGTGGGTGCTGCCACCTCGACCATCCGCATCGGTTCGGGTGGCGTCATGCTGCCGAACCACGCGCCCCTCGTCGTCGCCGAGCAGTTCGGCACGCTCCGTGCCCTGTACGGCGACCGGGTCGACCTCGGGCTCGGGCGCGCTCCCGGCACCGACGGCGCGACGGCGATGGCCCTCCGCCGCACGGACCGACTGGACGTCGACGACTTCCCGGACCGCCTGGCCGACCTGATCGGGTTCTTCACCGGCATGGGCGCGGAGAACCCGCTGGCCGGCATCCGCGCCGTGCCGGGCTACGGTGACGTGCCGGAGTTCTGGCTGCTCGGGTCCTCGGGCTACAGCGCCCAGGTCGCCGGTGCGCTCGGCATCTCGTTCGCGTTCGCCCACCACTTCGCGTCGGACAACACCGAGGCCGCACTCGCCCTGTACCGCGACTCGTTCCGTCCGTCGCGCTTCCGCCAGACGCCGAACGCGCTGATCGGCGTGCAGGTCGTCACCGACGAGGACCCCGCCGTCATCGACGAGCAGAGCGCCCCGGGCATGATCTCGTTCATCCGGATGCGCTCGGGCCGGAAGCCCGAGCCGGTGTCGATGGACGAGGCGCGTGCGTACGAGTTCAACGACCTCGAGCGTCGGTTCATCGCGGCCCGTACCGAGCGTCAGGCCTACGGCAACGCCGAGCAGGTCGCGGAGAAGATCAACGCACTCGTGGCGTCGACCGGGGCGAACGGCGTGATCGTGTCGCCCGGTGCTGCGCAGGCGCGGTACCGGCACCAGGCGCTCGACGTCGTGGCCGGGCTGCACGCCGCCGGCAAGCTCGTGCCCGCGGGCGCGGCTGCTGCGTCCGTCTAGTCGGGGTCGCTTCGTGAGCAGGAATGGTCGGGTGTCCACTGGGCACCCGACCATTGCTGCTCACGGAGTTCCGCGGAGCCTCAGGTGAGCAAGCCCAGACGCGTGGCCGCGGCGACCGCACCGACGCGGGAGCTGACGTCGAGCTTGCGGAACACGTTGTAGACGTGCCGCTTGACGGTGCCGATCGCGAGCTGCAGGTCGGCGGCGATCTCGGCGTTGGTGCGTGCGGCGGCGATGAGTCGCAGGACCTCGAGCTCGCGGTCGCTCAGCGGTGAGCCGGCACGGGCCTCCGTGACCAGGTCGACGGGGAACGTGACCGGAGCCGCGTCGGCATGTGCCGCACGCGCGATCCGGTCGACGAGTTCGCGGCTCGGGGTGTCCTTCGTGACGAAGTCGACCGCGCCGGCGTCGAGCAGGGTGCGGCGGAGGACCGCGTCCCGGTGCATCGTGAGCACCACCACCCGGATGTCCGGGCGGGTGCGGCGGATCGTGGCGATCGTCGTCCGTGCCGGAGGACCGTCCAGCTCGACGTCGAGCAGCAGGACGTCGACCGCGGCGGCCTCGGGGGAGTCGAGCACCTCGGCCGGTCGCTCGCCGTGTGCGACGACGCGGATCGTGGGGACCGCGGCCAGGATGGTGGCGAGCCCTTCACGGAACAGCCGGTGGTCGTCGACGATGGCGACGTGGGTGACGGTCACAGGGTGCCCCTCGGGATCCTCAGGCGGACGGTGGTGCCGTGCTGTCGGCTGCCGCGGGTGCTCTCGACGTCGAGCCGAGCGCCGATCACCGCGGCGCGCTCGCGCATCGTCTGCTGCCCGAGGCGACCGTCGACGTCGCTGTGCACGTCGAAGCCCGGGCCGTCGTCAGTCACCGTCACCACGACGGCAGCGGGGGACCACGCGAAGCGCACCGAAGCCGTCGAACCCGGGGCGTGCTTACCGTGGTTCGTGAGCGCCTCGAGCAGGATCGTCAGCGCTTCCTCCGCCTGCCAGTTCGGCAGTGGACCGGAGGTGCCCGTCGACTCGATGGACAGGCGGACGTCGTCGGGGAACAGGTCGTGCACGTGCCGGCGGAGCGCGTCGTCCAGCTGTGCGTCACCGACGCGGGCATGCAGGCTCACCGCGA
Source organism: Curtobacterium sp. UNCCL17 (assembly GCF_000686685.1). NCBI lineage: Bacteria > Bacillati > Actinomycetota > Actinomycetes > Micrococcales > Microbacteriaceae > Curtobacterium > Curtobacterium sp. UNCCL17. The sequence goes on from NZ_KK366001.1 coordinate 632,228, forward strand.
GGTCCTGCACGTCGCCGAGCGCGCTCCTGAGCAACCGTGCCGCGTCGTCGAGCTGTGCGGCGCGCTCGTCCGCGGGCGGGTCCGTCAGCAGGACGAGGTCGAGGCGCTGCAAGCCGGCGAGGATGCCGTGTGCCACGCGGTCGTGCAGGTCTCGCGCGATCTGCGTGCGGGAGTCCAGGTGTGCCGTGGTGACACGCTGGCGCAGTGCCTCCGTGTACGCGACCGCCCCGGCCGGGAACCGGCTCCAGATGCCGGCGTGCAGGGCCCTGGTGGCCCGCAGGACCTCGGCGGTGGACACCGCGCCGACCTCGTCGACGAAGACCGGCAGGTAGGCGTCGAAGAGCATCTCCGCCGCGAGCATGGCGCCGGCCGGGTGCTGGGCGTGCTCGGCGTGCAGACTGCCGGTCGCCAGGTGCTCGGGGTCGAGGAACGTGTGGCTCACGACGCTTCCGTCGGTCCCCGCCGCGTAGCGCTCGTGGGCCTCGGCGATCATCGACGTGACGTTCTCCGTCAGGTTCCCCGCGAGCACCGGGTCGTCCGCGATGTCGGGGAACTCCGCAGCGATCGTGGTGAGCACGGCGGCGAGGGGATGGTCGTTCTGCATGGCGTTTGCGAGCGTAGCGGGAGGTGGTGCTCGCAGCGGGGGACGAACGGACCGAGTGGGTCGTGCGACCCATCGGCGGTCGAGCTGCGCCCGGGGAAAGCAGAAGGCCCTGGTTCCGGAGAACCAGGGCCTTCTTCGTACTGTCTCAACACAGTGTCGGGGTGACAGGATTTGAACCTGCGACCTCCTCGTCCCGAACGAGGCGCGCTACCAAGCTGCGCCACACCCCGCGGTGTGATCACTCCGTACCGGAGCAACCCGACAATACTATCCGATGATCCAGGGTGCTCACGACCATCCGGCGAACTCCCGGGCGAGTCGGGTCAGGACGCCCGTGCGGAGAGGGTGACCACGACGGCCTCGGGTCGGCAGGCGAACCGGACGGGCGCGTAGATCGAGGTGCCGAGGCCCGCGGAGACCTCGAGCCACGACCAGTGGTTGCGGTGCTCCCACTTGTGCAGCCCACTGGCGTACCGACGGGGGAGGTCGCTGTTCGTGACGAGCGCGCCGACCCCGGGGACCGCCACCTGACCGCCGTGGGTGTGCCCGGCGAAGATGATGTCGGCGCCCTGGGTCACGAAGGCATCGAGCACCCGACGGTAGGGGGCGTGCGTGACACCGATGGCGACCGGCGCGGGGCCGTCCTCGTCCTCGGACCACGGCACGTCACTGCGCATCTCGTCGACGTTGGTGGGGAGCAGGTCGAGCCGGTCCCAGTCGCGGTGCGCGTCCGAGGTGCCGAACAGCTCGAAGCGGGAGCCGCGGAGTTCGATCGCGTGCGCCTGGTCGTTCAGATCGAGCCAGCCGAGCGACTCGAAGAACGCCGTCTGCCGATCGATGTCGAGCCCGACGGGCTCCGCGGCCTTGTGCATCCGGCTCGGCCCGGAGAAGTACTTGAGCGGGTTGCGCGGGGAGGGCCCGAAGAAGTCGTTCGACCCGTAGGCGAAGACCCCGGGCACCCCGCGGAACGGCTCGAGCGCGTACTCCACGGCGGCGTTCGCGGTCGCGTGGCCGAGGTTGTCCCCGGTGTTCACGATGAAGTCCGGTTCGACCAGGCTCAGGTCGCGCAGCCACTGCTGCTTGTCGGCCTGCCACGGAGCCATGTGGATGTCGGACAGGTGCAGGACGGTGACGTCGCGGGAGCCCGGCGGGAGCACCGGGACGGTCTCCCACCGGATCCCGAAACGGCGACGCTCGACGAGCGAACCCCAGGCTGCCGACGCGGCACCGACGGCCGCGCCGGCTGCGAGGACCCCGAGTGCGGTACGACCGCGGGTCACTTGCAGTCCTTGGGCGCCTTGCCGTTCTTGTCGCCGTACAGGGTCAGCGTGACCGTCGAGTCCTTGTTGGCGTCGGTGTGCACGCCGGGCTCGACCGAGGCGACACGGCACTCCTTGTCGCCGCCGCCCTTCGCGTACTGCTCGGCGATGGCGACGTTCGTCAGCCCGACCTGGTTCAGCTGGGCGCGTGCGTCGGAGAGGGGCTTGCCCGTCACCGACGGCACGGTGATCTGCGACCCGTCGGAGGTGTAGACGGTGACGCTCGACCCGGACGACAGCAGCGAACCGGCCGACGGTGAGGTCGAGGTCACGGTTCCGGCCTTGCCGGCGCCCGGCTGCGCGCCGCCGTCGACGTAGGTGAAGCCGGCACCCGAGATCGCGGCGCGGGCCTCGTCGGCCGTCTTGCCGCGGAGGTCCGGCAGCGCCTTGCTGTTGCCGCGGAGGGCGGAGGTGTTCGGGTCGGTGAAGGCACCGGCGGGGTAGGCGGCGTTGATCGGGGTCATCGCCTGCTGCCACACGCTCGCTCGGACACCGGCGTACGTGCCGTTGACGCCGTTGCTGTAGTGCCGCAGGTTGTTGAGCTTGCCGTCGGTGTTGCCCTGCCAGTACGCCGTCGCGACCCGCGAGCTCGACCCGACGAGCCAGATCTGGTTCGCGGTGTCGGTGGTACCCGTCTTGGCGAAGAGCTGGGTACCGTCCGGGGTCTGCGCGCCGCGGGCGGTACCGCTGGCGATCGTGCCCTTCATGGCGTAGACAGCGGCGTGGGCCACCTCGGGGTCGAGCACCTGCTTGCAGTCCTTGGTCTGTCCGCCGAGCTGCTTGCCGCTGGGGGAAGTGACCTGCTCGATGGCGATCGGCTTGCAGTAGATGCCGTTGTTCGCGACGGCGGCGTAGGCGGCTGCCATCGTCATCGGAGCGATCTCGTTGACGCCGAGGACGGACGATGGGGTGTACTGCAGTTCGCCGCCGTCGGCGCGGTGCACGCCGAGGGACTCCGCCGTGTCGCGGATGTCGCACAGGTCGAGCTTCTGCGCCATGTTCAGGAACGCCAGGTTGATGGAGCCGGCGGTCGCGGCGGCCACCGTGTAGTTGCCGCTCTCGCCGGGGCTGTCGTTCTTCGGGTTGTAGTTGCCCGCGGTGATCGGTGACCCGCAGGCGGTCCAGCCGGACGACATGTTCCGTGGTGCGCCGCTGACGACCTCGTTGAGACCGTGACCAGCCTTGAGCCAGGCGAGGAGCGTGAACAGCTTGTACGTCGAGCCGGTCTGGAAGCCGCCGGAGTTGCCGTACTTGTAGTCGACGCTGTAGTTGATCGAGGTCGACGTCGGCGCGGACTTCAGGGACTGGTCGTAGTCCTTGTTCTGCGCCATCGTCAGGATGCGACCAGTGCCCGCCTCGATCGAGTTGAGCGTGGCCCCCAGCGCCAGGCCGGTCTCGGCCTTGTTGTCGTAGGTGTTGACGAGTCGCTTCTGCTCGGCGTTCAGGTCGATGTTCAGCGTCGTCTGGATCTTGTAGCCGCCGTTGCGCCACGCGGTGTCACGGGCCTTCTGCGACGATCCGAGCTGCGACATCTCCTTGACGACCTTGACGGCGTAGTCGCAGAAGAACTGCGATCCGTCGCCGACCGACGCCCGGCACCCCTGCGAGGGCTGGGTCAGGCGGACGTAGTCCTTCGGGTTCGAGGCGACGGCCTGGTCGTACTCGGCCTTCGTCAGGTTCTTCTGGGCGTACATCGACTTCAGGATGACGTCGCGCCGGGCGACGTTCGCCTCGTACTTCTTCGGGTTCGACAGGTTGCGCGCCTCGGGGTACTGCACGATGGCGAGCAGTGACGCCGCCTCGGCCGCGGTCAGGTCGGTCGCGCTCTTGTTGTAGTAGTGCTGCGCGGCGGCCTGCACGCCGTACGTCTGGTCACCGAAGTAGGCGATGTTCAGGTAGGCGGTGAGGATCTCCTTCTTGGAGTACTTCTTCGCCAGCCCGATCGCGAGCTTCATCTCCTCGAGCTTGCGGGGGATGGTCTGCTCGACTGCCTCGTTGTAGGCCTTGACCTGCTCCTTCTTCGTGGGGAGCTCGAGGGCCTGCTGCATCTTGATGTTGCGGACGAGCTGCATCGTCAGCGTGGAGCCACCGCCGGAATCGCCGAGACCGCCCGCGAGGCTGCCGACGCCGGCGCGGACGAGGGACGTCATGTCGACGCCGCCGTGGTCGTAGAAGCGCTTGTCCTCGCCGTCGATCGCGGCGTTCTTGAGCTGTTCGCTGATCTGGTCGAACTTCAGCTCTTCGCGGTTCTGGTCGTACACGGTCGCGAAGTGCACGGACTTGCCGCCCGAGTACGCGTAGACCTCGTTGCGCTGCGGGAGGTCACCGATCTCGATGTACTCCGGCAGGGACTCGAACACGCCGATGGTGGACGTCGTCGTGACACCGGCGACCGCGATGGCCGGGGTGACACCGATCGTGACGAGCAGGCCGGCGAGGGCACTGAACCCGACGAATCCGATGAAGGCGCCGACTGCTGAGACGGGCTTGGTCCGCGATGCAGACGTCTTCTGGGCAGACATAGGATGCAGCCTAAACGACACCCCCGACTGAAAGGCTGGCAAGGAACCGCATGACTCGCTGGGAGTACTTCACCACGCCGCTGATGATCCACAACACCACCGCGATCCTCAACAACTACGGGGACGAGGGCTGGGAACTGGTCCAGATCGTCACCGGACCCGAGGGCGGTCTCGTCGCCTACCTGAAGCGCCCCAAGGCTGACGCATGAGCGTCTCCGACCGGCTCGCCGCCCTCGGCCTGACGATCCCCGCGGTCGCCGCGCCCGTCGCCGCGTACGTCCCCGCCGTCGTGACGGGGCAGTACGTGTACACGGCCGGTCAGCTGCCGTTCGTCGACGGTGCCCTGCCCGTGACCGGCAAGGTCGGCACCGACGTCGACGCCGAGACCGCCGCCGCCCAGGCTCGTGTGGCCGCGCTGAACGCCCTGGCCGCCGTGCAGTCGGTCGCCGGGTCGCTCGACCGCGTGGCGCGGGTCGTCAAGGTCACGGTCTTCGTCGCGTCGGACCCGTCGTTCACCGGGCAGCCCGGTGTCGCGAACGGGGCGTCGACCCTGGTCGGCGAGGTCTTCGGTGACGCCGGCGTCCACGCGCGGAGCGCGGTGGGCGTCGCGGTGCTCCCACTGGACGCGCCGGTCGAGGTCGAGTTGGTGGTGGAACTCACCGCCTGACGGACCGTCAGTCGAACGCAGGACGCGAGCAGGGCCTCCAGTCTGGATCTGACTGGAGGCCCTGCTTCCGTCTGGCGTGACTACATGAGTTCCGAGATGGTCGCCATGATCGTCGGGTCGGCGAGTGTCGTCGTGTCGCCGATGCGGCGGCCCTCGGCCGCGTCGCGGAGCAGCCGCCGCATGATCTTGCCGGAGCGTGTCTTCGGTAGCTCCGGCACGATGACGACCTGGCGCGGCTTCGCGATCGCGCCGATCCGCTTGCCGACCCAGTTGCGGAGTTCCGCGGAGGCGGCATCACGGTCGACGTCGGCGGCGGCCTCGGCCGTCAGGATGACGAACGCGACGACGGCCTGCCCGGTGGTCTCGTCGGCGGCACCGACCACGGCGGCCTCGGCGACGCCCTCGTGGCCGACCAGGGCGGACTCGATCTCGGCCGTCGACAGGCGGTGGCCGGAGACGTTCATGACGTCGTCGACGCGGCCCTGGACCCAGATGTCGCCCTGCCCGTCGAGCCGTGCGCCGTCGCCGGCGAAGTAGCGGCCGGGGAACCGCGACCAGTACGTCTCGACGAACCGGTCCGGGTCGTTCCAGATCCCGCGGGCCATCGACGGCCACGGCTCGGTGATCGTCAGGTAGCCGCTCTCGCCGGGGTCGGCGCGGTTGCCGTCGTCGTCGACGATCTCGGCGACGATGCCGGGCAGGGGCGTCTGCGCGGCGCCGGGCTTCAGCTTCGTGACGCCGGGCAGTGCGGAGATCATGATCGCGCCGGTCTCGGTCTGCCACCACGTGTCGACGATCGGCGTGCGATCGTGGCCGATGACCTGCCGGTACCACTGCCACGCCTCGGGGTTGATGGGTTCGCCGACGCTGCCGAGCAGGCGGAGGGTCTCGAGGCTGCGCGCCTCGGGGATCTCGCGGCCGGCCTTCATCGCCGCGCGGACCGCCGTGGGTGCGGTGTAGAGGACTGTGACGCCGTAGGCGTCGACGAGGTCCCACCAGCGCCCGGGCTTCGGTTCGTCGGGGGTGCCCTCGTAGAGCACCTGGGTGACGCCGTTGGCGAGCGGGCCGTAGACGACGTAGGAGTGGCCGGTGATCCAGCCGATGTCGGCGGTGCACCAGTAGACGTCCTTCTCCGGGTGCATGTCGAAGACGTTCTTGTGCGTGTAGGCCGCCTGGGTCAGGTAGCCGCCGGAGGTGTGCACGATGCCCTTCGGCTTCCCGGTCGTGCCCGAGGTATACAGGATGAACAGCGGGGTCTCGGCGGGGAACGCCGGGGCCTCGTGGGTCGGTGCCGCCTTGGCGAGCTCGTCGTGCCACCAGAGGTCGCGGTCGTTCCACGCGATGTCGTTGCCGCCGCGCTTGACGACCAGGACGTGCTCGACCGTGTCGGTGCCCTCGCCGGTCAGTGCCTCGTCGACGGCGGGCTTGAGCGGTGAGACGGCGCCGCGCCGCCATCCGCCGTCCGCGGTCACGACGAGCTTCGCGCCGGCGTCCTCGATGCGGGCGCGGAGGCTCTCCGCGCTGAACCCGCCGAAGACGACCGAGTGCACGGCACCGATGCGGGCGACGGCGAGCATCGTCACGACGGCCTCGGGGATGAGCGGCAGGTACACGATGACCCGGTCGCCCCGGCCCACGCCCAGGTCGGTGAGCATGTTCGCGGCGCGCTGCACCTCGGCGGTCAGCTCGGCGTAGGTGATGCGGCGCGTGTCGCCGGGAGCGCCCTCGAAGTGGATCGCGACCCGGTCGCCGTTGCCGGCGCGGACGTGTCGGTCGAGGCAGTTCTCGGCGACGTTGAGCGTGCCGTCGGCGAACCACTTCGCGAACGGGGCGCCCGACCAGTCCAGGGTCTGCGTGAACGGGGTGCGCCAGTCGAGCAGGGAGCGGGACTGCTCGGCCCAGAAGGCCTCGCGGTCGGCTGCTGCCGCGCGGTGGAGGTCCTCGCCGGCGACCGCGTCGGCCACGAACTCGGGCGGCGGCGCGAAGGTCGCTCCGTCGTCGCCTCGGGGGTCGGTCTGGGTCGGAGTGGACATCGATGTCCTTTCGCGTCGTTGCGGCCTCTGGTGGCATCCGTCGTGGGTGCGTGCGTGCATCCGGGGCGGTTGCGTGCGTGCATCCGTCGCCGGTGCCTGCGTGCATCCGTCGCCGGTGCCTGCGTGCATCCGGAGACTACCCCTCGGCCGGGTCGGGGCGCGGCACGCCCGGACGTCGTGTCCGGGGTTGCCCTCGAGGGTCGATCGTGGGGTACAGTAGTTCCCGCTGGACTCGTTTCCGGCGGCATCGAATCGGATTCCCCCCAATCCCTCGATGTCAAGGCGGCACCTGTTCCCCCCAACCGGTGCCGCCTCTTCTGTTTCCCGGGGTCCGACTCGAGCGACGCTTGCTCGTCGGGCTCCGTCGTGTGCCCCGATCCGCGCAGGGACGCCGGTCGCGTGGACAGACCGGTCCATGCTCGTGCATGCATTCTGCATGTTCTTGCGTAGCAGGTGCTACGCACAGTGCGGCCGTGGGAAGCGGGGGTGGCGGGTCACCCCGAGTGCGTCGGTGTCGCATTATCGACCGGGGTACGGCTTTCCGTTTCGGGGGACAAACCGGTCCGTTGGTGGGGCATCCCGACGTTGTCCACAGAAGTGGGGACCGTCTCTCCGGTGCGGTGGCGCGCTCCCTACCGTCGGCGGCATGCCCCTGCACCGTGCTCCTCTACTTCCCCGCGCGTCGGCGTCGGTGTCCGCCGCGTCGCCGTCTCACGCCTCGGCGCCTGCTGCGTCGACACCGCCTGTGTCCTCGGCACCGGCGCGGCCGTTCGCTCCGTCCGCCCCCTTCCTGCCCGGAACCGCGCAGCCGACTCGTCGCCGGGCCGCCGTGGTCGTCGAGTTCGAGGAACTCGCAGCCCTGGTGACGGATGCCACCGTGACGGACGTCCTGGTGCTCGGTGGCGTCGGGACGTGGGTCGACCGCGGAACCGGCCTCGAAGCCGTCCAGCCGCGACTGACCGAAGCGCGAGCCCGCGAACTCGCGACCCGGCTCGTCGCGCTCGGCGGTCGCCACGTCGACGAGACCACCCCGTGCGCGGACGTCCGGCACGGCGACGGCGTCCGGGTGCACGTCGTCCTTGCTCCGGTGTCCGTCGGGGGCACCGCCGTGTCGATCCGGCTGCCACAGGTCCAGCGACCCTCCCTCGCCACCCTCGAGCGCGGCGGGACCTTCGCATTCGTCCCGCGATCGGTCGTCGAGGACGCCGTCGCCGCGCGCCGGAACGTCCTGGTCACCGGCGCGACCGGCAGCGGCAAGACCACCCTGCTCGCGGCGATGCTCGGGAACGTCCCCGTCGACGAGCGCATCGTGACGGTGGAGGACGTCGCCGAGCTCCGGATCGCCCACCCGCACGTCGTCGCGCTCGAGGCGCGGCAGGCCAACGCCGAGGGGGTCGGCGCGCTCGGCCTCGACCGGCTCGTGCGCGAGGCGCTGCGGATGCGACCCGACCGGATCGTCGTGGGGGAGTGCCGCGGTGCCGAGGTCCGCGAACTCCTCTCCGCCCTGAACACCGGGCACGACGGGGGAGCCGGCACCGTGCACGCCAACGGCATCGCCGACGTCGCCGCTCGCCTCGAAGCACTCGGCGCACTCGCCGGCCTCGGTGCCGAGGCGCTCGCCCGGCAGGCCGTCAGCGCCTTCGACCTGGTCCTGCACGTGGAACGACGAGCAGGACAGCGGCGGCTGGGCGGCGTGGGCACGTTGTGCGTCGGCCCGGACGGGAGGCTCGAGGTGCGCCCGGTGGACGGGCTGCGGTGAGCCGACCCACACCCGACGGCCCGGCGCGGGTTGCCGGGGTGCTCGACCGGGTGGCGACGCTGGTCGCGGCGGGAGTCCCGCCGCCGCGGGCCTGGCGGCTCGTCGGCGGACTGCCCGGGGCCGGGGGACCCGCGCAGCAGGACATCGTCGTCGTCCTCCGCGTGGCGGACCGGACGGGAGCGCCCGTCGCGGAGACCCTCCGTGGGCTCGCAGGCGCGCTCCGACGCGCCGCCGCCTCGGACCGCGCGATCCGGGTCGCCCTGGCCGGTCCGCGGACGAGCGCCCGGGTCGTGCTCGCGCTGCCGCTCTTCGGGCTGGGCCTCGGTGCGGCCTGGGGCGCCGGTGCCGTCGAGGTCCTGGTCGGTTCACCGGCCGGTTGGGCGTGCTCGTGCACCGCGGCGGCCCTCGTCCTGGCCGGTCGGAGGTGGACCGCCCGGCTGGTCCGTTCCGCGACGCCCGACGGCCGCGTCCCCGGGGTGCTCCTCGACGCCTGGGCCGTGGCGGTCGCCGGAGGCGGGTCGTGGACCACCGCCGGGCAGGCCGTCGCCGAGGCGTCCGCGGGAGCCGCCGCGCCCGCCGGAGACCTGGACCGGCTGCGGGAGGTCCTCGACCTCGCCCGGCGTGCAGGAGTCCCCGCCGCAGGGTTGCTCCGCCGCGCCGCCGAGGACGTGCGCGACGAGGCCGCTGCCGACGGGCTCGTGGCGGCGGAACGACTGGCCGTCCGACTGGTGCTGCCACTCGGCGTCTGCGTCCTGCCGGCGTTCGTGCTCGTGGGGGTGGTGCCCGTGGTGGTGGGGGTCCTCTCCTCCACGGTGGGCGGTACTGAATGACTTCTCCACAGATGCCACCGTGACTGCCTCGTCGACACCCCGGCCCGGACACGCTGGTCCCACCGAACAGAAAGGACGGACACCATGAGCACCACGTCATCCCCCGGCAACCGCACCCGTCGGACCATCCGCCACCGTCACCCGCGCCCCCTCGTCGCCCGCTGGGGGTCACGACTGCGGGACGACCGGGGATCGGCGACCGCCGAGTACGCGGTCGTCATCCTCGCCGCCGTGGCCTTCGCCGGTGTGCTCGTCGCCGTCATGCGGTCCGGCGAGGTCCAGACCATCCTCACCGACCTCGTCCGTGGCGCGCTCTCGCTGTGAGCGCGGCTCCGTGACCGTCGAGTTCGCGGTGGCGCTCCCCGTGGTGGCGATCGTGCTGACCGCCCTCGTCGCGGCGGTCCTCGTCGTCGACGCGCAGGGCCGTCTGCAACTCGCCGCAGCCACCGCCGCCCGGGCGATCGGGCGCGACGACGAGAGCCAGGGGCGGTCAGCGGCCGACCGGATCGTCCCGGGGGTCTCGGTCGTCGTCCGGTCGGACGGCGACCTGGTCTGCGTCGACGCCACGCGCGGCGCGACCGGTCCCGCCGCGGCGCTCCCACTGAGCGCGACGGGGTGCGCCGCGGCCCGAGGGGGTTGACGTGACGAGTCCCGACGGCCAACGCGGCTCGGCGACCGTGCTGCTCGTGGCGGTCCTCGGCGTGGGTGTCCTCGTTGGGTCGTCGGCGCTCGCCGCAGCCGGTCACCGCACGCAGGCCATCCGGGCCCAGGGCGCCGCCGACGCCGCCGCCGTGGGCACCGCGGCGGCCGCCACCGGGTTGGTGCCGGGGGAGCCCTGCGCGATCGCCACCCGGATCGCCACGGCGAACGGGGCCGCCCTCGACGCCTGCGAACTCGTCGCCACCACGGCCCGGGTCCGCGTGGTCGTGGGCACGGGTCCGTTCGTCGTCAGCGCACTCGCGGTGGCCGGTCCGGCAGGCGACCCGCCCGAACACTATGTGTATGGTGTGCCTGTCGGCCCGCGGTCACCGATGTCCCGGTCGACCCGGACACGCTCGTGGACAGGGCCGATCAGCACCATCGATCAAGGAGACACGTGCCAGGCACGAAGAAGCTCGTGATCGTCGAGAGCCCTGCGAAGGCGAAGACGATCGCGCAATACCTCGGTGACGGATACGAAGTCCAGGCCTCGGTCGGACACATCCGCGACCTCGTCGAGCCGAAGAACCTGCCGGCCGAGCTCAAGAAGGGCTCCCTCGGCAAGTTCTCGGTGGACGTCGACAACGGCTTCGAGCCGTACTACGTCGTGTCCGACGCCAAGAAGAAGACCGTCTCCGAGCTGAAGCGTGCCCTCAAGGACGCCGACGAGCTCTACCTCGCAACAGATGAAGACCGCGAGGGTGAAGCGATCGCGTGGCACCTGCTGCAGGTCCTGAAGCCGAAGGTCCCCGTCAAGCGGATGGTCTTCCACGAGATCACGAAGGAGGCGATCCAGCGCGCGCAGGAAGCCACCCGTGAGCTCGACACCGCCCTCGTCGACGCGCAGGAGACCCGCCGGATCCTCGACCGTCTCTACGGGTACGAGGTCTCCCCGGTCCTGTGGCGCAAGGTCGCCCCCGGTCTGTCCGCGGGCCGCGTGCAGTCCGCCGCCACCCGACTCGTCGTCGACCGTGAGCGCGAGCGCCTGGCCTTCGTCTCCGCCAACTACTGGGACCTCTCCGCCCGGTTCGAGAAGGCCGGCGAGTCCTCCTTCTCCGCGCGACTCGCCCGGATCCACGGCACCCGCGTCGCCTCCGGTCGTGACTTCGACGACCGCGGCACGCTCAGCGGTGACGTCGTCCGGCTCGACCAGGCCGCTGCCGCGTCGCTGACGACGGTCCTCGAGCGCGCCGGTGACGCCACCGTCCGCAGCGTCGACTCGAAGCCGTACACGCGACGCCCGGCCGCCCCGTTCACCACGTCGACGCTCCAGCAGGAAGCCGCTCGTAAGCTCCGTCTGTCCCCGCGACAGACCGCTCGTGCTGCGCAGACCCTGTACGAGAACGGCTACATCACCTACATCCGTACCGACTCGGTCTCGCTCTCGAAGCAGGCCATCGACGCCGCTCGCAAGCAGGCAGCCGACCTGTACGGTTCGGCCACCGTGCCCGACAAGCCCCGTCTCTACGCGAGCAAGAGCAAGAACGCGCAAGAGGCGCACGAGGCGATCCGTCCCGCTGGCGACTCCTTCCGCACCCCGCAGGACCTGCAGGGCACCCTGACCGGTGTGGAGTGGCGCCTCTACGACCTCATCTGGAAGCGCACCATCGCGTCCCAGATGGCGGACGCCAAGGGTTCGACCGCGTCGATCGTGCTCGGCATCTCCTCCACCGAGCCGGTCGAGGGCATCGCGTCGACCGCGAACGGCACCGACGCCGAGTTCACCGCCTCGGGAACCGTCATCACGTTCCGCGGCTTCCTCAGCGCCTACGAAGAAGGCCGTGACGAGGACCGCCACGAGTCCTCCGAGCGTGCCGGCCAGGACGTCGCCCTGCCGAACGTGGCCCAGGGCGAGCACCTCTCGGTCACCGACGTCGAGGCGAAGGGGCACGACACCACCCCGCCGCCGCGCTTCACCGAGGCGAGCCTCATCAAGACGCTGGAAGAGCTGGGGATCGGGCGTCCGTCGACCTACCCCACGATCAGCCCGACGATCATCGACCGTGGCTACGTCTCGCTCCGCGGCACGCAGCTGGTGCCGAACTGGATCGCGTTCAGCGTGGTGCGGTTGCTCGAGGAGTACTTCGGCGAGCTCGTGGAGTACGACTTCACCGCCGAGATGGAAGAAGACCTCGACCGCATCGCCCGCGGCGACGCCGACCGCGTGGACTGGCTCAAGGGCTTCTACTTCGGTGGCGGCGACGACGACCAGCGCGGCCTGCGGACCGTCATCGACAACCTCGGTGAGATCGACGCCCGCGAGATCAACTCGGTCGAGCTCGCTCCGGGCCTCACGCTCAGGATCGGTCGGTACGGCCCCTACATCGAGGTGCCGAGCGACGACCCCGAGAAGCCGCGACGCGTCAACGTCCCCGAGGACCTCGCTCCCGACGAACTGACCGTCGAGAAGGCGAAGGAACTCGTCGACGCCCCGGTGATCGGAGACCGCGTCGTCGGGATCAACCCGGAGACCGGGAAAGAGGTCCTGGCGAAGGACGGCCGCTTCGGCCCCTACGTCACGGAGCGCAGCCCCGAGCCCGAACCCACCGTGGACCCGAAGACCGGCGAGGTCGTCGAGGCACCCGCAGCGGCAGAGGCCCCGGCGGCCGAGGCAGCTGCGGCGACCGCGACGAGCGAGACGGCGACGGCGAAGAAGGCCCCCGCCAAGAAGGCGCCCGCGAAGAAGACGACGAAGAAGGCCGCGGCGCCGAAGGAACGCACCGCCTCGCTCTTCAAGTCGATGGACCCGCAGACCGTCGACCTCGAGACCGCGCTGAAGCTCCTCGACCTTCCCCGCGTCGTGGGCCAGGACCCGGAGACGGGCAACGACATCACGGCGCAGAACGGCCGGTACGGGCCGTACCTGAAGAAGGGGACCGACACCCGGACCCTGCCCGGCGAGGACGCGATCTTCGACATCGACCTGCCCGGTGCACTCGAGCTGTTCGCGCAGCCGAAGTACGGCGGCAACCGCACCGCGAGCGCCGCCCTCAAGGAGTTCGACGCCGACCCGGTGTCCGGCAAGCCGATCAAGATGAAGGACGGCCGGTTCGGCCCGTACGTCACCGACGGTGAGACGAACGCGACCATCCCGAAGGGCGAGGACGTCGAGGCCGTCGACCACGCCCGCGCGGTGCAGCTCATCGCCGACAAGCGTGCCAAGGGGCCGGTCAAGAAGAAGACCCCGGCTCGTCGGACGGCGGCCAAGAAGAAGTGACCGGTCGCTTCATCACGCTCGAGGGCGGCGACGGCGCGGGCAAGACGACCCAGGCGGAGCTGCTCTCGGCGTGGCTCGGCGCGCACGGCCGGACCGTGGTGCGCACCCGCGAACCCGGCGGCACGGACCTCGGCGTCCAGATCCGGCAGATGGTCCTGCACGAGCGGGGCCACGTCGCTCCCCGGGCCGAGGCACTGCTGTACGCGGCCGACCGTGCCCAGCACGTCGAGACGGTCGTCCGTCCGGCGATCGCCCGTGGTGAGGTCGTCCTGCAGGACCGCTACATCGACTCGTCCGTCGCCTACCAGGGCGTCGCGCGCGGGCTCGGCGCCGAGCAGGTCCGCTCCGTCTCGGAGTGGGCAGCGGACGGTCTGGCACCGGACCTCACGATCCTGCTCGACCTCGACGTCACCGTCGGACGCGCCCGGGTGGCCGCGGCACGGGGGGACACCTTCGACCGCCTCGAGTCCGAGGCCGCGGCGTTCCACGAGTCCGTCCGTCAGGCCTTCCTCGAGATGGCCGAGGCTGAGCCATCGCGCTTCCTGGTGGTCGACGCCTCGGACCCGACCGACGCCGTGCAGGACGCGGTCCGTCGAGCGGTCGCTCCGCTCGTCGGGATCGACCCGGCATGACGGTGGTCACTGACAGGATGGTCCCGTGAGCGTGTGGGACGGCCTGACCGGGCAGGAAGAAGCGGTCGCGTCGCTGCGCAACGCGGCCGAGTCGACCGACGGCACCGGTGGCATGACGCACTCGTGGCTCATCACCGGCCCGCCCGGGTCGGGTCGGTCGAACGTGGCGACCGCCTTCGCCGCGGCGCTCGTGGGCAACGGCCCCGACGACGACCACACCCTGCGGCAGATCACCGCGAAGACCCACCCCGACGTCTCGGTGCTCACGACCCAGCGCGTGATCATCACGATCGACGAGATCCGGCAGCTCGTCACCTCGTCGTACTACTCGCCGTCGGTCGGGCGCTACCGCGTCGTCATCATCGAGGATGCCGACCGCATGACCGAGCGCACCTCGAACCTGCTGCTCAAGGCGCTCGAGGAACCCCCGGAGCGCACGGTCTGGATCCTCTGCGCCCCGAGTGAAGCCGACCTGTTGCCGACGATCCGGTCGCGCGTCCGCTCGGTCCGTCTGCGCGTGCCCGGCATCGAGTCCGTCGCCGACCTGCTCGTCGCCCGGACCGGTGTCGACCGCGCCCTCGCGATGGATGCTGCTCGTCAGGCGCAGAGCCACATCGGCATGGCGCAGCGCCTGGCCACGAGCGAGCCCGCACGTGACCGCCGACGCCGGACCCTGACGACCGTGCTCGGTGTGCGGAGCGTGGGTGACGCCGTCATGGCGGCGGCCGAGCTCCTCGCCGTCGCCGACGAAGACGCCAAGTCGATCACCGAGCAGCGCGACTCCGAAGAGCGCGACGCGGCCCTGCGCTCGCTCGGGGTCGAACCCGGCGGGACGATCCCGCCGGCGCTCCGGTCGCAGCTCCGCGCCCTCGAGGACGATCAGAAACGCCGTGCGACCCGCAGCCTGCGCGACGGCCTCGACCGGATCCTGGTGGACGTCTCCTCGCTGTACCGCGACCTGCTCCTGCTGGGGCTCGGAGCCCCGGCGGAACCGGTCAACCTGGCCATGCGAGACCAGCTCGAGCACGCGCTGCCGACGACACCGCCCGCTGCCGCGCTCGAGGTCCTCGACGCCGTCGCCCTGGCGCGCCAGCGCATCGCGGCCAACGTGGCGGCACTCCTGGCGCTCGAAGCACTGCTCGTCACCATCGCCCGCGCCCGCCGCTGAGGCACGGCGTGCGACAATCACGGCATGCCCGACGCTGAACCCGGCCTGCGCGAACGGAAGCGCCGCGCCACGCGGCGCGCCATCCAGCAGGCTGCGCTCCGGATCGCCCTCGAGGACGGCCTCGGCGCGGTCACGGTGGACGAGATCTCCCGGCGAGCCGACGTCTCGCCGCGGACGTTCTTCAACTACTTCCCGAGCAAGGAGCAGGCGATCCTCGGGGACGACCCGCAGCTGCCCGACGACGCGGCGTTGCAGGCGTTCGTCGACGGTGGTCCGAGCGGTGACCTGCTCGCGGACATCGGCACGCTGCTCGTGCACTCCACGCGCGAACTGATCGAGGAGCGCGGGCTCATCGAGGAGCGTCAGCAGGTCCTCCGCGCGAACCCGGAGCTGTTCAGCCGTCGGATGGCGTCCATGAAGGAGTTCCAGGCGGAGCTGCAGGCGGCCGTCGCACGGCGGCTCGAAGACGCCGACCCGGAGCTCGCCGCGGACCCTGAGGCGCTTCGTCGCCGCGCCGGTCTCGCGGCCATCGTCGCCCTCGCCGCCCTGCGCCACGCATGGTGGGAGTGGTCGGGTTCCGAAGCCGGGACACACCTGGTCGACGAGCTCGAACGGTCCTTCGCCGAGCTCGGCGTGCTGGTTTCGCGTTCACTCGTCTGAACCTGTATAGTCATTGCTCGTGCCACTCCGGACATGGAGTGTGCGCCGCCTTAGCTCAGTCGGTAGAGCGATTCACTCGTAATGAATAGGTCGTCGGTTCGATTCCGACAGGCGGCTCCGTGAACACCCCGGTCAGGTCCACTCGAAGTGGCTCTGACCGGGGTTTTCGTATTCCGGACGAATCCGTGTCCCTCGCCCGAGGGGCAGACGTCGGGCGTGATCGCGGGCTAGCCTTGTCCGCGATACGGGGGACACGATGACCGACCACCAGCCCAGCGCTCCACCGGCGATGACGCAGTGCTGAAGCGTGTCCTGGTCATCGTCGTGGTCGCCGCCACCGCCGGAGCACTCGCGGTGACCGCGGCAGCCGTGCCCGAGTCCGTCGCGACGTCCGCGTCGACCTCGTCGCCGAGCACCGGTTCGTCCGCGACCCCGACGGCGTCCGCGACCGGCCCTGCGTACCTGGCGGACCGCGAGCCGACCTTCTCCGAGGACTTCGACACCCCCGCCGCAGCCGGCGGCCCCTTCGCCGAGACGTACCGGAACTCGTGGCAGCCGTACCCCGACGGCACCGGCGGCAAGTACTACTCGAACGAGGTCGTCAGCGCCCACGACGGCTACCTGGACGTCGCGATGGACGGTGAGCACGGTGCTGCCGGAACATTCGGCACACCCACCGGCGCGTGGTCACACGTCGGCGGCACCTTCAGCATCCGAGCGCGGGCGACCGGCGGAGACGGCAACGGGATCGCGGTCATGCTGTGGCCGACGTCGAACGCCTGGGCCGACGGCGAGTTGAGCTACCCGGAGGGACAGTTCGACGGGTCGCCCCGTGTCTTCCACCACTCGATGCTGCCCGGGCTGGAGCGCCGCTTCGAGCACTACAACACCCGGGTGTCCTGGAACGAGTGGCACACCTACACGACCGAGTGGGTGCCGGGCAAGAGCGTCCGGTACTACCTCGACGGCAAGCTCGTGTTCACGGTGCCGCGCAACGTCCCCACCACTCCGCACCGCTACATGTTCCAGACCGGCAACTGGGGCGACCCGGGGCACGTCCAGATCGACTGGGTCCGCACCTACGACAGGTGAGTGACCAATCCCCCCGGACGGGGGCTCCGAATCAGTCCGGTCGTACGACCCGACACCCGTGTGCTCGCGTCGATGACCCGAACCTCGACGCGGGCGCGCGGACGGGAACGATCCCCGTTCTGGGGCTGCCCGCCTGGCTCGGCGCGGTCCACGATGAGAGGGAACGCGTTCCGTCGTCACCGAGAGGTCGTCATGCTGCTGTCCCTGGTCTACATGAGCGCGGCGAACGAGGTGTTCGACCAGGAGCGGCTCGACGCACTGCTCGAGCACGCACGGGTCCGCAACACCGCGTCCGGCCTGTCCGGTCTGCTCGTCTACAAGGACGGCCGGTTCATGCAGCTGCTCGAGGGCCCCGAGGCGGCCGTGCTCGAGACGTACCAGCGCATCATCGACGACCCGCGGCACACCGACGTCGGCCTGCTGGTCGAGGAGCGCATCCACACCCGGCGCTTCGGCGAGTGGAAGATGGCGTTCCACCGCGAACCGGACGCCGACCTGCCCGACGGCTTCGACTCGTTCCTCGCCGAGGGCGACGCGAGCGCCGACACGAGCCGTGCCCGTGAGCTCCTGCGCTGGTTCCGGAACCACCCGATGGCCGCCCCGGACGCGGCGCTCGGCAAACACCGCCGCTGACGACCCGAGGCGGCCACCGCCGCTGACAGCGCCGCCGCGGCCCACCTCGCGCTGGTAGACAGGACCCATGACGGTTCGCTGGGGAGTCATCGGCACAGGCGGCATCGCACGGTCCTTCGTGGGTGACTGCACCGCGGCCGGCATCGTGTTCACCGCCGTGGGTAGCCGCACCCGCGAACACGCCGAGGCCTTCGCCGCGGAGTTCGGCATCGAGCGGTCCCACGGTTCCTACGAGGACCTGGTGGCGGACGAGCGCATCGACGCGGTCTACGTCGCGACCCCGCACGTCCGGCACGCCGAGGACGCCCTGCTCGCGATCCGGGCGGGCAAGCACGTCCTGGTCGAGAAGGCCTTCACGATGACCGCGGAGGAGGCCCGTACGGTCGTCGACGCCGCTCGGCACGCGGGCGTCGCGGTGATGGAGGCGATGTGGACCCGCTTCCTGCCGCAGATGGCGATGATCCGCGAGATCGTCGCCGAGGGTCGGATCGGTCGCCCGATGGTGGTCGAGGCGACCCACCACCAGGCCCTCCCGACGGACCCGGGTCACCGGCTGCGCGACCCTGCACTCGGTGGGGGAGCGATGCTCGACCTCGGGATCTACCCGGTGTCCTTCGCGGTGGACGTACTCGGCGTGCCGACCGCGCTCGTCGCAGCGGGCACGCTGAGCGAGCAGGGCGTCGACGAGCAGATGGGCCTGGTGATGACGCACCCGGGCGGCGCGCAGTCGATGATCCACTTCGGGATGGACCTGCGGAGCCCGAACACGGCGTCGATCATCGGCGAGACCGGCCGCATCGACCTCGACTCCACCTGGTACACGCCGACCACCTGGCGGATCCGCGACCGCGACGGCGCCGTGGTCGAGGAGTTCGACGGTCGCGAGGAGCTCGCCGGCTACGAGCACGAGGCACGCGCCTTCGAGACGATGATCACGTCGGGCCGCCACGACGGCGGCCCGATGGACCCGGACGAGACCGTCGCGATCATGGCGGTGCTGGACGAGGCACGTCGCCAGGTCGGGGTCCGGTACCCCGCCGACGGTCCCGGCACGGCTCCCTGATCCGGCACCCGTCCTCGACGGATCCCGCCCCCGGCCTGGAGGCTCCTGCCGCAGTTCCGTAGGATCGGTCACGATGTCCGAGCAGCAGCCCACCCCGCGTTCCGTCCCGGAGCGGTTCCGCGCCGCCGTCACCGCGGCGCGCGCCTCCGCCGCACGACGCCCGGTCCCCTGGATCGCGGGTGGTCTCGCGGCGCTGCTCGTGGTCGGCTCCGGTGGGGCTGTCGCCGTCGCAGCGGCCACGACCCCTGACTCCCGGACTGCCGCCGCGCCGAGCTCGACCCGGACCGCGTCCTCGGCTCCGGACCGGACGACCACCACGAAGCGCCCGACGGCGAAGCCGTCGCCGACGCCGACCGCCGACGCCCGCGCGGTGCCGGACGACCTCGCCGGCCCGTCCGCCCTCCGCACCTGCTCGATCGCGACGGCTGCGTCGGCGAGCGGCCTCGGCGACTTCGAGGGGTTCGTGATGGACGCCGAGACGGGCAAGGTGCTGTTCTCGAAGCACGGCGAGCGGGCCGCCCAGACGGGCAGCGTCATGAAGACCCTGACGTCGGCGACCGCGCTCTCCGTGCTCGGGGGTGACCACCGCATCCCGACGACCGTCACACGGGAGTCCGCGAACACCGTCGCCCTGGTCGGGCACGGTGACGCGACGCTGTCCGCGGGCGGCGGCACCGTGTACCCGGGCGCCCCGACCCTCGCCCAGCTCGCACAGCAGGTGAAGGCGAAGGTGGGTGCCGCCCCGGTCACGACGATCGTCACCGACGACTCCTACTGGAGCGATGCCGACGCCTGGGACCCCACGTGGCCGGTCTCCGAGCGCACCATCGGGTACCAGCCGGAGGTCACCGCGCTGATGGTCGACGGCGACCGAGCGAACCCCGCAGCGGCGACGTCACCGCGGTCGGAGGACCCGGTCGGGCGGGCGGGCGTCGCCTTCCGCACGGCACTGGCGAACGCAGGAGTCGCGGGCGCCGGTTCCGCGCAGATCGTCAAGCGGGCGACGACGGGCACCGAGACGATCGCCACGGTCTCCTCGCAGCCGGTGTCGACGCTCATCGGGCAGATGATCCCGAACTCGGACAACACCCTGGCCGAGATGCTCGCCCGGGTGTCCTCGAAGGAGTCCGGGTCGAACGGCTCGGCGGCGTCCCTGTCGTCCGTGTACCAGTCGGCGCTGCGCTCCTACGGCCTCGACCCGGCCGGCATCGTGATCAAGGACGGCTCGGGCGAGAGCGCCTCGAACGCCGTGTCACCGGAGTTCGTCGCCCACCTGATGGTGCAGGTCGCCTCCGGAGCGAAGGGCCTCGGGACGCTCGCGAGCGCCCTGCCGGTGTCCGGGCAGTCCGGTACCCTCGCCAGCCGGTTCACCGGCGCGAACGCGGTCGCCCGTGGCAAGGTGCACGCGAAGACGGGCTGGATCGACAGCGCGAACACCCTCGGCGGCTACATCGACGCCGCCGACGGGTCCCGGTTGACCTTCGCCTTCTACGCCATCGGTTCGCCGCGTGCGGCGGCACTGCCGGCACTCGACGCGGTGACCGCCGCGACCTACTCGTGCGGGAGCAAGCTCACCGGCTCCTGAGCCGACGAGTGTTGGATGGACCCATGGCAAGAGCACTGCTCGTCGTGGACGTCCAGAACGACTTCACCGAGGGCGGTGCGCTCGCGGTCACCGGGGGAGCGGCGCTCGCGAAGCGCATCACCGCGTTCCTCGGTCGGCACGGGGACGAGTACGACCTGATCGTGGCGTCCCGCGACTGGCACCACGGGGACGACGACAACGGCGGACACTTCGCCGGACCCGACGGACCGGACTTCGTCGACACGTGGCCGGTGCACTGCGTCGCCGGGACGTCCGGCGCGGACTACCACCCCGACCTCGACACCGCCCTGATCGACGTCGACGTCCTCAAGGGCCAGGGCACGCCGGACTACTCGGCGTTCCAGGCCGTGACCGAAGCGGGCGTCCCGCTGGCCGACGTGCTCGCCGAGCGCCGCGTGCACACGATCGACGTCGTCGGCATCGCGACCGACCACTGCGTCCGGGCCTCGGCACTCGACGCCCGTGCCGCGGGCCTCGACGTCGCCGTGTACGAGGACCTGGTGGCCGGCGTCGACGCCGAGCGCAGCGCCCGGGCGCTCGACGAGATCCGGGCGGCCGGCGGACACGTCGACCGCAGCGACATGGACGAGGGCCTCGCGAACCCAGGAGGAGCACGACTGTGACCGACACCACCACGAACGAAACCACCACCACCGTCGCCGACGAGCACGTCCGCGTCGAGAACGTCCCCACCGGACTCTTCATCGGCGGCACCTGGCGTGCCTCGTCGAGCGGGTCCACGTTCGCCGTGCACGACCCGTCGACCGGTGCCGTCCTTGCCGAGGTCGCGGACGCCACCCCCGAGGACGGCATCGCAGCCCTCGACGCCGCAGCCGCCGCGCAGGAGTCCTGGGCAGCCACGGCCCCGCGCACACGGTCGGACATCCTGCGCCGGGCCTTCGACCTGGTGCACGAGCACGCCGACGACCTCGCGGCCCTGATGTCGCTCGAGATGGGCAAGCCGCTGGCCGAGGCCCGCGGCGAGGTCGTCTACGGCGGCGAGTTCCTGCGGTGGTTCTCGGAGGAAGCGGTCCGCATCACCGGCGACTACCGCACGAACCCCGAGGGCACCGGCCGCGCGATCGTGCTGAAGCGTCCGGTCGGCCCCGTCTACGCGATCACCCCGTGGAACTTCCCGCTCGCGATGGCGACCCGGAAGATCGGACCGGCCCTGGCCGCTGGTTGCACGGTGGTCGCGAAGCCGGCCGACCTCACCCCGCTGACGACCCTGTTCCTGGTCGAGCTGTTCCGCCGTGCCGGGCTGCCGGACGGTGTGCTCAACGTGATCCCGTCGAGTGACGCCAAGGGGCTGTCGGAGCCGATCATCGCCGACCCGCGCCTGCGCAAACTGACGTTCACCGGTTCGACCCCCGTCGGTTCGGCGCTCCTCAAGCAGGCGGCGGACAACGTGCTCAAGACGAGCATGGAGCTCGGCGGCAACGCCCCGCTGCTCGTGTTCGACGACGCGGACCTCGACGCGGCGGTGGACGCGGCGATGCTCGCGAAGTTCCGCAACACGGGCGAGGCCTGCACCGCTGCGAACCGGTTCTTCGTACAGGACGGCATCGCCGACGCGTTCGTCGCGGCCCTCACCGCGAAGGTGGACGCCCTGCGCGTCGGCCGGGGGACCGAGGACGGCACGACGCTCGGACCGCTCATCGACGACCGGGCCGTGGACAAGGCCGCCTCGCTCGTCGACGACGCCCTCGGCCGCGGGGCCCGGCTCGTCACCGGCGGCCACCGGATCGACCGCCCCGGCACCTTCTACGAGGCGACGGTCATCGACGACGTGCAGCCCGGCTCGGAGATCATGACGACGGAGATCTTCGGACCGGTCGCCTCGGTGACGCGCTTCAGCACCGAGGACGAGGGGATCCGGCTCGCGAACGACACCGAGTACGGACTCATCGCCTACGCCTTCACGACCGACTTCCGGCGCGGCCAGCGGCTCGCCGAACGCCTGGAGACGGGCATGCTCGGGCTGAACACGGGCGTCGTGTCCAATGCAGCGTTCCCGTTCGGCGGCGTGAAGTCCTCGGGCCTGGGCCGCGAGGGCTCGCACGAGGGCATCGAGGAGTACCTCGAGACCGTCTACGTGCTGACGCCGGACCCGTTCGCCGCCTGAGTCCGAGTCGACGGTACGGCCGCGGTGCTCGCGGCCGTACCCGAACTCACACGAGCAGCTGGTGCTTCGCCAGGTCGCGGTAGAGCGGCGTCGACTCCACGAGCTCGGAGTGCGTGCCGCTGCCGACGACGCGGCCGTGCTCGAGCACGACGATCACGTCGGAGTCGACCACCGTCGACAACCGGTGGGCGATCACGAGCAGCGTGCGGTCCTCGGCGACGGCGTCGATCGCGAGCCGCATCTTCTGCTCGTTGACCCCGTCGAGTGACGACGTCGACTCGTCGAGCAGCAGGATCGGGGGAGCGGCGAGCAGCGCGCGGGCGATGGCCAGGCGCTGCCGTTCCCCACCGGAGAGCATCACGCCGTCCTCACCGACCTGCGCGTCGAGACCGCGGGGATCGCGGTGCAGGACCTCGCCGAGGTTGACCGCCTCGAGCACCCGGACGCAGTCGTCCTCGGTGGCGTTCGGCGACCCGAGCAGCAGGTTGGCGCGGATCGTGCCGGCGAGCACGGGGGCGTCCTGCTCGACGTAGCCGATCTGGGCACGGAGCTCGTCGCGGTCCATGCCGCGCACGTCGATGCCACCCAGGCGGATGACCCCGTCGGTGGGGTCGTAGAACCGCTCGATGAGCGCCAGGGTCGTCGACTTGCCGGCACCGGACGGGCCCACGAGTGCGACGCGCGAGCCGCGGGGCACCCGGAACGACACGTCGTGGAGCACCACGTCGTCGGCCGGGCGCTCGTCGTCGACGTGACCCGGGCCTCCTGGACGGTCCGCGGGGTCGGACGCGACCGCGCCGTCGGCACCCGAGGCGTCCGCCTGGGCGCGGTACCGGAACGACACGTGCTCGAACGCGATGGCGTCGTCAGTGGCGACCGCTGCGGCGGGTCGGACCGACTCGTCGTCCTGGGACTCGGTCGGCAGGTGCAGGATCTCCTCGATCCGGCCGAGCGCGCCGAGCGCCTGGGCGACGGCCACGGCCGCGCCCATCGCCTGGCCGAGCGGCATGATCATCATGAAGAGCAGCAGGATGAACGTGATGAGCGTCGCGATGGTGATGGTGCCGGCGGCGACCTGTGCCCCGCCGACGCCCAGGACGGCGATGAACGCGACCTGCATGACGATGCTGGCGACGGGGACGACGAAGGCGGACATCTTGGCGATGTCGAGGCCTCGCTTGTAGGCCTCGGTCGCGTGGCCGTCGACCTCGCGCACCTCGCGCTCGGTGGCGCCGGCCGCTCGGATGGTGCGGACCGCGCCGATCCCGCGTTCGACGGCCGCGGTGAGGTCGCCGACCTTCTCCTGCGCACGC
The DNA here is from genome assembly GCF_000686685.1 of Curtobacterium sp. UNCCL17. Lineage (NCBI taxonomy): Bacteria > Bacillati > Actinomycetota > Actinomycetes > Micrococcales > Microbacteriaceae > Curtobacterium > Curtobacterium sp. UNCCL17. The sequence goes on from NZ_KK366001.1 coordinate 656,170, forward strand.
TTCGAGGCGACCCGGATGCGACGGCTCAGCCCGCCGACGACGACGATGGCGATCAGGACGATGACGATCACGATGCCGAGCAGCAGCGGGTCGATGATCGCCATCGCGACGATGGCACCGACGAACGTGAGCGCGCCGCCGATCGACTCGATCAGTCCCTGGGTCAGGACGGCCCGCAGGAGCGTGGTGTCGCTGCCGACGCGGGACACCAGGTCACCGGTCCGGCGGGTGTCGAACTCCGAGATCGGCAGGTTGAGGATGCGGGCGATGAGCTTGCGGCGGGTGGAGAGCACGACGCCCTCGCCCGCGCGCTGCAGCAGGAAGTGCTGCACACCGTTCAGCACCCCCGCGACGATGACGAGCCCGACCAGCAGCCACACGAGCGTGCTGAGGGTGTTGCCCTGCTGCACCGCGGTGATGACCTGGTTGACCAGGAGCGGCTGCGCGAGCGAGGCCCCCGCACCGAGGACGCTCAGCACGATGATCACGACCATCGCGGGCTTGTTCTCGAACAGGTAGGACAGCAGGCGACCGAACGTGGCGCGGGGGCCGTCGGAGGTCTTCGGGCGTGCGAAGGGGAAGCTCATCGTGTTCCTAGTTTCTGCCGTACTTCTTGTGCACTGCCTGTCGGCTGACACCGAGCAGCGTCGCGATCTCCTGCCAGGAGGCGCCGGCGGTGCGGGCACGTCGCGCGGCGAGCTCTTCGGTCCGGTCGAGCTCACGGCGCAGTTCCCGCACGTTGGCGAGGGCGGAGAACGGGTCGTCCCCCGATGCTCCGGCCGCGAGGCTCGTGATGGTCGGTCGGTCCATGTCTGTCAACCTACATTGACGCACCGACATCCGTCAACCTGCGTTGACGGCGTCTCGCCGCGCTGCATCGGGTGCGCAAACGCCGGCGTCTTCGTTCGACGCCGCCACGCGCGCGAGACGCCGCCGAATCCGGCGGCGTCTCGGAGGGCATGCGGCGTCCCGCTGACACGACGGCGTGTTGCGGGGGGGGGGGGGGGGGCACACGAGGGACGGGAGGCCCGGTGCCAGCTGGCACCGGGCCTCCCGTCCCGCGGATGCGTCGCCGATCAGGCGTCGGCGAAGTCCTTCGACTTCGTCTCGCGCACGAAGAGCAGCGCGACCAGCGTCACGACCGCGGCGATCGTCAGGTACAGGCCCACCAGGAAGATGTTGCCGTCCGGCTTCCAGAGTGCCAATGCGATGGTCGGGGCGAGTGACGCACCGAGGATCGAGGCGACGTTGTACGCGATGGCCGAGCCGGTGTACCGGACGTTCGTCGGGAACAGCTCGGGCAGCAGCGCACCCATCGGACCGAACGTCAGCCCCATCAGCGAGAGCCCGACGATGAGGAACGTCACCACGGTGATCGGCCCACTCGACGCCGCGAACCAGAACTGGAACGTCAGGCCGAACAGCGCGATGCCGATCGTGGTCGGGATGAGGGTCTTGCGGCGGCCGAACCTGTCGGCGAGCAGCCCGGCGATCGGGGTGAAGATGCCGAAGAACACCACGCCGATCATGAGCAGCGTCAGGAACTCGCCACGGGTGTAGCCGAGGCCGACCTTCGGGACGAGCGGGCTGTTCTCGGTGCCGGTGGTGCCGTACGACAGCGTGAACGTCGTCATGAAGTAGAAGAGCACGTACGTGGCGACCATGCCGAAGGTGCCGACGATGACGGCCCGCCACGAGGTGCGGAACACGCGGCCGAGCGGGACCTTCGCCACCGTGCCGGACTCCTGTACACCGCGGAACACCGGCGACTCGACGAGCTTGAAGCGCACGTAGAGTCCGATGATGACGAGCACGGCGGAGAGCAGGAACGGGATGCGCCAGCCCCACGCCTGGAAGTCGGCGTTCGGGGTGCCGTCGGCACCGGCGGGCATCGCCGCGTTGATCGCGATGAACAGGCCGTTCGCGAGCAGGAAACCGATCGGGGCACCGAGCTGCGGCATCGAGCCGAAGACGCCGCGCTTGCCCTTCGGCGCGTTCTCGGTCGCGAGCAGGGCCGCGCCGGACCACTCGCCGCCGAGGCCGACGCCCTGGGCGAAGCGCATCACGGCGAGCAGGACCGGGGCCCAGACCCCGATGGTGTCGAACGTCGGCAGGCAGCCGATCAGGAACGTGGCGGTGCCCATCACGAGCAGCGATGCGACGAGGGTGGTCTTGCGGCCGATCCGGTCGCCGAAGTGCCCGAAGATGATCGACCCGACCGGCCGGGCGAAGAACGCCAGGGCGAACGTGACGAAGGACGACAGCTGCGAGGCCGTCGGGTCCTCGTTCGGGAAGAACAGCGTCGGGAAGACGAGCACCGCTGCGGTCGCGTAGACGTAGAAGTCGTAGAACTCGATCGACGTGCCGACGAGGCTCGCGATGACGACGCGGGAGCGCGGGTTGCCGGTGGGTGCCGGAGCGGAGGTGGGCGTTGCGGGTGCCGGGGCGGCGGTCATGACAGTGCGGGGTCTTCCGTGCTGCGTGCTCCCGACGGGGAGCACGAGGATCCGAAACGGCGGACACCGATCGGTTCGCGCGGGGTGGCGCGGGCACCGATCGGGTGCGTTCGGCTGAGGGGGACCGCTTGTGACGGAAGCCCGATCATACGACAGATGTCGTCTGCCTGCGAATCAGCCCAGAGTCAGCTGGCCGCAGCGTCCGTCACCGGCGCGCGCTCAGGCGCCCGCGCCGGCCCCGGCTTCGAGGTGCTCCGGCAACTGGTGGCCCATCCGGTCGCGCTTGGTGTCGAGGTACCCGGCGTTCTGTGCCGAGATGCCGACGACGAGCGGCACGAGCGAGTCGACGGTGATGCCGTGCTCCTCGAGCTGGCGGCGCTTCTCCGGGTTGTTGGACAGCAGCCGGACGCGAGTGATCCCGAGGTCGGCGAGGATGCCCGCGGCGCCGCCGTAGGCGCGGGAGTCGGCGGGCAGGCCGAGCGCGAGGTTGGCGTCGAGGGTGTCGAGGCCGTCCTCTTGCAGGCGGTAGGCCTTGAGCTTGTTGATGAGACCGATGCCGCGGCCCTCCTGCCCGCGCAGGTAGATGACCACACCGCCCTCGGCGGCGATCGTGTCGAGCGCGGCGTCGAGCTGGGGGCCGCACTCGCACTTCAACGACCCGAAGGCTTCACCGGTCAGGCACTCGGAGTGCACCCGGACGAGTGCGCCGTCGGTGGGCATCGAGCCGTCCGGCAGGGTGCCGATGATCGCGACGTGCTCCGCGCTCGTCACGAGGTCGCGGTAGGCGCGCATCTGGAAGGTGCCGTGGGTGGTCGGCACGTTCGTCGACACCTCGAACTTGACCGGGCTCCCCGGCGTGGGGGAGGTCAGCGCATCGGTCATGGGGTGCTCCGGTCGTTCGTGGGCCCGTCGTTCCCGAGCCCGGGTGTCGCGTGCTGCTGTTGCTGGCGGTGCTGGTTCTGGTGCTGCGGACGGTGCGGTCGGGCCCGGACCAGCAGGTCGGGGCCGAGGCTGGTGGTCGATAGTACGTCCAACCGCCGACGCTCGGAGATGCTTCCCACCCCCAGGTCGTCGAGGGCGACACGGGGTCCGCCGAGCAGCACCGGGGCGAGGTACACCAGGTACTCGTCGACGAGTCCGGCGGCGATGAGCGCCGAGGCGACCGTGGGACCACCCTCGACGAACACCGAGTGCACGCCGTGCCCGCGCAGGGCACCGAGCGAGGTGGCCAGGTCGTGTCCGGGCAGGGTGACGAGCCCGCGCGGGTGCCGACGGACCGCGGCGTCGGCCGGCACCGGGCGGTCACCGAGCACCACGGCGAGCGGCTGGTCGGCGAGGAGTTCGCCGGCGTCCCCGCGGGCGGTCAGGCTCGGGTCGTCGGCCAGGACGGTGCCGGTGCCGACGAGGATCGCGTCGTGGGCGGCGCGCTGTTCGTGGACGTGCTGCCGCGCGGCGGCGCCGGTGATCCACTTGCTCGTGCCGTCGGCAGTGGCGGCGCGCCCGTCGAGGCTGGAAGCCCACTTCACGGTGACCCACGGTCGGCCGAGCCGGACCGAGAGCAGCCACCGTTCGAGGAACGCCTCGGCCTGGTCGGCCAGGACGCCGGAGACGACCTGCACCCCGGCGGCGCGGAGTCGGTCGGCGCCGCCGTGCACGTCGGCTCCGGGGTCGTCGATCGCGTAGACGACCCGGGCGATCCCGGCGTCGAGCAGTGCCACGGCGCACGGCCCGGTGCGCCCGACGTGGTTGCAGGGTTCGAGGGTGACGACCGCCGTCGCGCCGCGCAGCAGTGCCGGATCGACCTTGGCCATCGCGTCGACCTCGGCGTGCGGGGTGCCGGCGCCTTTGTGCCACCCCTCGGCGAGGACCTCGCCGGTGGGGGAGAGGATCACGGCGCCGACGCGGGCGTGGTCGCCGACGACAGGCCCGAGGGCCGCGAGTTCGAGCCCGCGGCGCATCGCCCGGACCTCGGTGGGTCGTGCCGTGTCGCTCACGGGCCGAGCCTACCGGCGGTGGTTGGGTGACACGTCACCACGGTTGTGAGCGCGTTCAGGCGCTGGGCCACGGGAGCTCGGAGGCGGGTGTGCCGTCGGCGCGTCGCAGTGCGGTCCACGCCGTGGTCGGGCCGCCGTCCCGGTCCGGAACCCGGGCTGCGCCGAGGCCGGTGTACGAGAACCCGGCCGCACGGGCGACCGCCGCCGAAGCCGTGTTGTCCTCGTAGCACTCCCAGTAGACGTCCTGCGCGCCCTGCTCGAACGCCCAGTCGACGACGAGCCGGACGGCGTCGTGCATGAGCCCGGCGCCGCGCGCGGACGGTGCGAGCCAGAACCCGAGGTCACGACCGGCGGTGCGGTAGCTGATGATGCCCGCGAGCCAGGTCGAACCGGCCGGTCGGATCGCCCACGTGTACTCGCGGTCCGAGGCCCACCCCGGTCCGACCAGGGCGTCGACGAAGGTCCGGGCATCCTGCTCGCGGTACGGCGTCGGCACCGTCGTCCACCGGACGATCTCCGGGTCCTGGCAGGCCTCGGTGATCGCCGCGGTGTCGGCGCGGGTGGGGAGGTTGAGCCGGACCCGCGCCGACTCGAGCGTGACGGGCTGCACGGTCAGCCGCGCGACCGCGGGACGAACCCGATGCGGTCGTAGACGCGGGCCAGGGTCTCCTGCGCGATCGACTCGGCGCGGTCGGCGCCGACGGCGAGCAGCCGGTCGAGCTCCGCCGGGTCGTCGAGGAGTTCGAGCGTGCGGGTGCGGACCGGTTCGAGCTCGGCCACGACGGCGTCGGCGACCTCGCCCTTCAGGTCGCCGTAGCCCTTGCCGGCGAACGATTCCTCGAGCGCGGCGATCGAGGTGCCGGTGAACGCCGACAGGATCGACAGCAGGTTCGTCACACCGGGCTTTGCCTGGCGGTCGGCCCGGATCTCGCGCTCGGCGTCGGTGACGGCCGACTTGATCTTCTTCGCAGTGCGCTTCGGGTCGTCGAGCAGGCGGATGAGGCCGTTGTCCGACGTTGCGGACTTGCTCATCTTGCTGGTCGGGTCCTGCAGGTCGTAGATGCGCGCAGTCTCGGTCAGGATGCGTGCCTCGGGCGTGACGAAGGTGTCACCGAACCGCGAGTTGAAGCGTCCGGCCAGGTCGCGCGTGAGCTCGACGTGCTGGCGCTGGTCGTCGCCGACCGGCACGACCCTGGTGTCGTAGAGCAGGATGTCCGCGGCCATCAGGATCGGGTAGGTGAAGAGCCCGACCGACGCGGCCTCGGCACCCTGGCGTGCCGACTTGTCCTTGAACTGGGTCATCCGGCTCGCCTCGCCGAAGCCGGTCAGGGTGTTCAGCACCCAGGCGAGTTCGGCGTGCGCGGGCACGTGCGACTGCACGAACAGCGTCGCCTTGGACGGGTCGATGCCCGACGCGATGTACTGCGCAGCGGTGGCCTGGGTGTTCGCGCGGAGCTCGGTCGGGTCCTGGGGCGAGGTGATCGCGTGCATGTCGACGACGCAGTAGATGGCGTCGTAGTCGTCGAGCAGGGTCCTCCACTGCATGAGCGCCCCGACGTAGTTGCCGAGGTGCAGCGATCCGGCGGACGGCTGGATGCCCGAGAAGATGCGGGTCTTGGTCATGGTGGTGCTCCGGTGCGTCAGGTGAAGCGAGAGAAGAGGGGTCAGAGTTCGTAGTCGACGACCACGGGGGCGTGGTCGGACCATCGCTGGTCGTACGCCGCGGCGCGGTCGACCGTGTACTCCGTGACCTTGGCGGCCAGGTCGGGCGTCGCCATCTGGTAGTCGATGCGCCAACCGGTGTCGTTGTCGAACGCCTGCCCGCGCCAGGACCACCACGTGAACGGGCCGTCGACGTCGCCGGCCTGGGCGCGGCCCACGTCGACCCATCCGAGCCCGGGACCGGTGGAGCCGTCGGCACCCTCGACCGGTTCGCCGTCGGCGCCGAAGAACCGCGAGAAGTAGGCGCGCTCGCGCGGCAGGAAGCCGGCCCGCTTGACGTTGCCCTTCCAGTTCTTGATGTCGCGCTCGTCGTGCCCCACGTTCAGGTCACCGACGACGACCGCGAGCGGGTTGTGCTCGCGGAGCGCCGGCAGCCGCTCGGTCATCGCGTCGAGGAACTTCCACTTCTCGTCCTGCTTGGGGGTGTCGACCTCGCCCGAGTGCACGTACGTGGAGACCACCGTGACGGTCGTCCCGCCGATCTCGTAGTCGGCCTCGAGCCAGCGGCCGGCCGAGTCGAAGTCGTCGGCGCCCAGGGCGACGCGGTGGAGCTGGGCACGCTTGTGACCAGCACCGTGTCGAGATGCGATCGCGACGCCGGCCCGGCCCTTCGCGGTCGCCGGGTCGTGCACGATGTCCCATTCGTCGCCGAGCAGCGCCGCCAGGTCGTCGCTCGACGCGCGCACCTCCTGCAGGGCCAGCACGTCAACGTCGCGGGTGGCGAGCCAGTCGCCCATGCCCTTGCGGAAGGCGGCGCGGACGCCGTTCACGTTGACGGATGCGAGGCGCAGGCGTGTCATGCAGAACACCTTATCGGCGGGTGCCGACAGCCCTCGGTCGTACGATCTGCCCATGACCGTCGTGATGACCGTCGGCGAGCTGCTCGCCGCGTTCCGACCCGTGGCAGCGCAGATGCTCCGTCCGGACGAGTTCCGCTCCGCCCGCTTCTGGGTGAGCCCGCACGGGGACTGGGAACTCGACCACGAGGAGGACGAATTCATCGACAGCTCGATGAGCGTCGTCTGGGAGATCGGCGGCGAGACCCAGGGTACGAGGAGCCTCGTCGAGGACGTCGACGACCTGCCCGGACTCCTCCACGACCTCGCCGACGACCTGCAGGACTTCATCGCCGAGAGCTCCTTCGCCTGGGGCGAGCTGCGCGCGATCCCGCCCATCGCGCCGTAGCGGCGATCGGACGACGGACGGGAGGCCCGTGGCTGCGCAGCCACGGGCCTCCCGTCCGTCTGGTGGTCGCGTGCAGGACGCGACCTGCGCGATCAGGCCGCGTCGTGGTCCGTCTTCAGGAACTCGACCAGGCTGTCCGCCGTGGTCTCGGCGTCGTCGCCCGACACGGTGAGGGTGACCTCGTCGCCGTTCTCGATGCCGAGCCCGAGCAGGGCGAGGATGCTGCCGGCGTTCCCGGACTTGTCGCCCTTGGCGATCGTGACCTGGTGCCCCGACGCCGTCACGGTCTGGACGAAGAGGGATGCGGGGCGAGCGTGCAGGCCGGATGCGCTGGCGACGGTCACGGTGCGGGTGGCTTCGGACATCGATGTACTCCTGTCGATGGGTGGTTGGCTCATGCTAGCGAGCGCTGGGTGGGCGGGAACGGGGCACGGTCAGGGTCGGCCGGGCCAGAAGACCTCGGTGCCGGCGGCCTCGACCTCGCGGACCAGGTCGAGGTTGACGGCGGGGTCGGTGATGATCGTGTCGATCGCGGCGAGCGGGGCGACGCGACCGAACTCCTCGCGGCCGAACTTGGTGTGGTCGGCGAGCAGGATGCTCCGTCGTGCGGACTTGATCATCGCGCTCTTCACGGCGGCCTCGGCCATGTTGTGGGTGGTCAGGCCGCGCTCCGGCGTGATGCCGTTGATGCTGATGAAGGCGACATCGACGCTGACCATGCCGATGAGCTGGTGCGTCCAGGTGCCGACGCCGGCCAGGGAGTCGCTGCGGATGTTTCCGCCGAGCAGGTGCAGGTCGATGCCCGGGCGGTTCGCGACGGCGGTGGCGACGGGGAGCGAGTGCGTGACGACGGTCAGCCCGCGGTCGGTCGGCAGCAGCTCGGCGAGGCAGATGGTCGAGGTGCCGGCGTCGATCATGATCGAGCCGTTCTCCGGCAGTTCCGCCAGGGCGGCCTCGGCGATGACCATCTTCTCGGTCTGGTTGATCCCGCCACGGTCACCGACGCCGGGGTGCAGGGTGATCCGCTCGACGGGGATCGCGCCGCCGTGCGCGCGACGGACGAGGCCGCGGCGCTCGAGGCTCGTCAGGTCGCGGCGGATGGTCTCGGGCGTGACGGCGAGCAACTCGGCCAGGTCCTTGACGTCCACCCGGCCCTGCGCGCGCGCCTGCTCGACGATGCGCTGGTGGCGTTCTGGTGCGTACATCGGACCTCGTCGTCTCGGGTCGGAACGGAACGGACATGCTCGGGCACGACATCCGCGATGTCGTCCCCTGCGTTCGATCCGCCAGACGCAAACGGGCATCTGTTTCTGTATTTTTATCCCCGGATGTGTTTGTTTGTCAACGCGAAGCGGGGTAGTGTGCTGCTCAGCCGCACGGGCGTGGTCCGTTCCCGTGTCGTGTGCACCGAACGATCCACCCCACCGCAAGCGCGTGTGAGATGAAGGAGTCTCGAATGTCCGAACTGCTCGGCACCGGCGTCGGCCGTGGCGTTGCCCACGGCCCCGTGCTCCGGATGGCTGACCCGCTCGGCGAACCGTCGAAGGACGCCCTGGTGGGCTCGGCGGACGACGCGAAGCAGGCCGTGCACGACGCACTGGCCGCCGTGGCGGACGACCTCAACAAGCGCGGACAGCTCGCCGGTGGCGACGCCCAGGCCGTGCTCGAGGCCCAGGCGCTCATGGCGCAGGACCCGACGCTCCTCGACGACGTGCACACCCGCATCGACGGCGGCACCAACGCCGAGCGTGCCGTGTACGAGGCGTTCGCCCAGTTCCGCGACCTGCTCGTCGGCATGGGTGGCTACATGGGGGAGCGCGCAGCCGACCTCGATGACGTCGCCCAGCGCATCATCGCCAAGCTCCGCGGCGTGCACGCCCCCGGCGTCCCCGAGTCGGACACCCCCTTCGTCCTCGTCGCCCGCGACCTCGCCCCGGCAGACACCGCGCTGCTCGACCTCGAGAAGGTCCTGGCGCTCGTCACCCGTGACGGCGGCCCGACCTCGCACACCGCGATCCTCGCCCGTGCCAAGGGCATCACCGCCATCGTCGGTGTGACCGGCGCCGACGACCTGGCCGACGGCGTCCACGTCGTCGTCGACGCCGTGGCCGGCACCGTCTCGACCGACCCGTCCGACGCGCTCGTGGCCGAGGTCGACCAGCGCATCGCCGACCGCCTCGCCGCCGCAGCAGCACCGCTCACCGCGGGTGCGCTCGCAGACGGCCACGTCGTGCCCCTGCTCGCGAACCTCGGCAGCCCCGCCGACGCCGCCGGCGCCGTTGCTCTCGGTGCGGAGGGCGTGGGGCTCTTCCGCACCGAGTTCCTCTTCCTCGACTCGCCGAAGGCCCCCACGGTCGACGAGCAGACCGAGTCGTACCGTCAGCTCCTCGCGGCGTTCCCCGGCAAGAAGGTCGTCGTGCGCGCGCTCGACGCGGGCGCCGACAAGCCCCTGCCGTTCCTCACCGACAAGGACGAGGAGAACCCGGCCCTCGGGCGCCGCGGCCTGCGTGCCCTGCGGAACCACCCCGAGGTCCTGCGTGACCAGCTCACCGCGCTCGCGCAGGCCGACGCCGCGACCGAGGCCGACCTGTGGGTCATGGCCCCGATGGTCGCCGACGCCGAGGAGACCGAGTACTTCGTCACCCTGGCCCGCGAACTCGGCATCCGCACCGCGGGTGTCATGGCCGAGGTGCCGTCGCTCGCGCTGATGGCCGAGCAGGTGTTCCAGAACGCCGACTTCGTGTCGATCGGCACGAACGACCTGACCCAGTACACGATGGCCGCCGACCGCATGCTCGGCACCGTCGCGTCCTACCAGGACCCGTGGCACCCCGCCGTCCTGCGCCTCGTCGCGCAGCTCGGCACCGCGGGCGCCACCGCCGGCAAGGCCGTCGGGATCTGCGGCGAGGCAGCAGCCGACCCGCTGCTCGCCGTCGTCCTGGTCGGTCTCGGCGCCACCACCCTCTCGATGACCCCCGCGGCCCTGGCCGACGTGCGCGCCGAACTCGGTCGCTACACGCTCGAACAGGCCCGCGAGATGGCGACGGCGGCACTCGCCGCGAGCACGGCGGCGGCCGCGAAGTCCGCTGCCGCGGCCGCGACGCACGCCGCCTGAACCACCACCCCCAGCACCACCCCTCCCATCACCACGCAGCAGCTCCACCACACAGAAAGTCACCGCACATGACAACGTCGTCCGTTGCAGCGCCCGACGCACCCGCGAAGTCGCGGGGCGGCGCACGCGTCGCCGTTCAGAAGTTCGGCACGTTCCTCTCCGGCATGGTCATGCCCAACATCGCGATCTTCATCGCGTGGGGCATCATCACGGCCTTCTTCATCCCGGACGGCTGGACGCCGGTCGCGGCGCTCGGCGGTTCCCGCGACGGGAGCGTCGTCGGCGTCGTCGGCCCGATCCTGACGTACCTCATCCCGCTCGCGATCGCGATCCAGGGTGGCCGCATGGTCTACGAGACCCGCGGTGCCGTCGTCGGTTCGATCTTCGCGATGGGTGTCATCCTCGGCTCCGGTACGACGATGATCCTCGGTGCGATGATCTGTGGCCCCCTCGGCGCCTACCTGGTCAAGCAGATGGACCGCCTGTGGGACGGCAAGATCAAGCCGGGCTTCGAGATGCTGGTCAACAACTACTCCGCGGGCATCCTCGGGTTCGGGTTGTTCCTGGCCGGGTTCTTCTGGCTGTCGAAGGTCTTCACCGGTATCGCCGACGCGCTCGGTGTCGCGGTGGAGTTCCTCATCACGCACTCCCTCCTGCCCCTGGCCAGCGTCTTCATCGAGCCGGCCAAGGTGTTCTTCCTGAACAACGCCATCAACCACGGTGTGCTCGACCAGCTCGGCGTCGACCAGGTCAAGGAGTCGGGCAAGTCGATCCTCTTCCTGCTCGAGGCGAACCCCGGTCCGGGCCTCGGCATCCTGCTCGCCTTCTCCTTCTTCGGCATGGGCATCGCCCGTTCGACCGCTCCCGGCGCGATCATCATCCAGTTCTTCGGTGGCATCCACGAGATCTACTTCCCGTACGTGCTGCAGAAGCCGGTCCTGTTCATCGCCGTCATCCTCGGTGGTGGAACCGGCGTGCTGACGAACGTCATCTTCAACTCGGGCTTGACCGCTCCGGCGTCCCCTGGCTCGATCATCGCGGTGCTCGGCAACACGCCCCGTGACAGCTTCGTCGGCGTCATCCTGTCGGTCGTGTTCTCGGCGGCGGTGACGTTCGCGGTCGCCGCGTTCTTCCTCCTCGCCACCCGCAAGCGCGACCGCGCCGCAGGCAACGACGGAGACATGAGCGCCGCCATGGCGAAGCTCCAGGCCAACAAGGGCCGCGACGTCAACGCGGCGACCGCCGGCCTGCTCGGCAACAACTCCCCGGCCAACGAGGAAGAGGCCGAGGCCTCCCTCGGCGGCGTCGGCTCGGCGAGCACGGCGACGGCGACGAAGGTCCAGAACCTGGTCTTCGCCTGCGACGCCGGCATGGGCTCGAGTGCGATGGGTGCCAGCGTACTGCGCAACAAGATCAAGAAGGCGGGCATCGAAGGGGTCACGGTCTCCAACAAGGCGATCGCGAACCTGTCCGGCGACGAGGACCTGATCATCACGCAGGAAGAACTGACGGACCGCGCGAAGCAGAAGAACCCGAACGCGCAGCACGTGTCGGTCGGCAACTTCATGAACGCTCCGCAGTACGACCAGGTCGTCGAGCAGCTGAAGAACCAGTAACGCCACAACCAGTAACGAAGTGCAGTATCGGAGGGGACGGGGCTGACCCGTCCCCTCCATCTCGTCCTCAACACAAGGAGAACCCCCGATGCCCGTCCTGCAGGAGAGCCAGATCCGCATCCACACCGAGGACACCGCGCCGACCAAGTCGGAAGCGATGAAGGAGGCGGCCGAGATCCTCGAGGCTGCGGGCGCGGTCACGGCCGACTACTACCCGGCCATGCTGGAGCGTGAGAAGAGCGTGTCCACCTACATGGGCAACTTCCTCGCCATCCCGCACGGTACCAACGACGCGAAGGACGCCATCAAGTCGTCCGCCCTGTCGTTCATCCGCTACGCCAGCCCGATCGACTGGGACGGCAACCCCGTGCGCTTCGTCGTCGGCATCGCCGGCGTGAACAACGAGCACCTCGACATCCTGTCGAAGATCGCGATCGTGTTCTCCGACGAGGACGAGGTCCAGAAGCTCACCGACGCGGCCGACACCTCTGCGATCCTGTCGATCCTCGGCGAGGTCAACGAGTGAGCACCAGCACCGCCGTCCACTTCGGCGCCGGCAACATCGGCCGCGGCTTCGTCGGGCTCCTGCTCCACGAGGCCGGGTACGAGGTCGTCTTCGCCGACGTCGCCGCCCCGCTCATCGACGCCCTGGCCGCAGCCGACTCGTACACCGTGCACGAGGTCGGGGCCGGCGCCCAGGACCACGAGGTCACGAACTTCCGCGCACTGAACAGCGCGCAGGACGAGGACGGCGTGGTCGCCGAGATCGCGACCGCAGCGATCGTCACGTGCGCCGTGGGCCCGAACGTCCTGAGGTTCATCGCCCCGGTCATCGCGCGCGCGCTCGTCGCCCGTGACGCGGACGCCGCACCGATCGCCGTCATGGCGTGCGAGAACGCGCTGAACGCCACGGACCGGCTGCGCGAGTTCATCGTCGCCGCCCTGCCCGAGGACGGCCGCGACGCCGCCCTGGCCAAGGCCGTCTTCGCGAACACCGCCGTCGACCGCATCGTGCCGGCACAGCCCGAGGGTGGCGGACTCGACGTCACCGTCGAGACCTACTTCGAGTGGGCCATCGACCGCACGCCGTTCGGTGGGAACGAGCCGGAGATCCCCGGCGCGCACTACGTCGACGGCCTCGCGGCGTCGATCGAGCGCAAGCTCTTCACGGTGAACACCGGGCACGCCACCGTCGCGTACCACGGCTTCGTCGCCGGGGCCGACAAGATCTCGGACGCCATCGCGATCCCCGCCGTGCGCTCCGAGCTCGAATCCGTGCTCGCCGAGACGAGCGACCTGCTCATCCGCCGGCACGAGCTCGACCCCGAGGTGCACCGCGCGTACGTGCAGGCGATCATCGGCCGGTTCGAGAATCCGCACCTGCCCGACACGGTGACCCGCGTCGGGCGCCAGCCGCTCCGCAAGCTGTCGCGCGACGAGCGGTTCGTCTCGCCCGCCGCCGCGCTGGCCGAGGACGGCACCGAGCCCACGGCGCTCCTCGACGCGATGGCCGCGGCGCTCCGCTTCGACGTCGCGGACGACGAGCAGAGCGTCGAACTGCAGGCGCTGCTGGCGTCGGACGCATCCGACGCGGACGTCGCCACGCAGATCACCGGTCTCGCTGCGGAGCATCCGCTGCACGCCGCGTTCACCGAGCGGATCCGGTCCGCGCGCGCCTGACGACGTCAGCACCGACGAACGGGAGGCCCGTCACCAGCTGGTGACGGGCCTCCCGTTCGTCCACCGGTCGCGGCTACCAGCCCAGGGCCGTGAGCAGACCGGACACCGTCGTGATCGTGGTGTCGCTGATCGCTCCCACCTGGACCCGACCGGGACGGCCGAGCGCGCGGTCGGCGCGCAGCACGAGGACCGCCGAGACCCCGGTGTCGCTCAGCCGACGGGTGTCCACCGGATCGTGCGCCGCGCCGCGGTCCACGAGCACCACGACCGATCGCCCGATGAGGGTCGGGTCCGGAGCACCGGCGATGGACGCGAGCGCTGCCCGGACGTCCGCCGCACCGTCGGCGGTGGCCCGCCCGACCACGACGAGGGAGTTCTCCGGCGTCGCCGCGAGGACGGCGGCAGGGCCGACGTGCGCCCCCATGTCGTGCACCGTCACGCGTGAGGTGGCCGGTTGCAGGGTGGGGAGTCGTGCGGCGAGCTCGCCACCGGAGTGGTCCGTCGCCTGGACCACCACGCCGAGACGTCCGCCGACCGCATCGGCGAGGAGTGCCGCGACGGTCGTCGTCCCGGTGCCGCCGGCGACCCCGGCGACGAGCACGGTCCGGGCGCGCTGCGCGGCTGCCCGCCGCGAGCCGGGCATGGGCGGCAACGGAGCCGAGGTCGGGGGTGTGGTGCTCACGCGCCGTCCTCCACGAGGAGCTGGGCGTCGATCGACGCTGCGAAGGCCTGGACGATCGCGACACCGACCTCGCCCGTCGGCCCCCACGGAACCCAGGCCTCGGTCCACCAGACGGGCGCGGCGCGCGTCGCCCACGGGGCGAGTCGTGCGATCTCGGCGGCGTTCTCGACACGCTCGGGCATCTGGACACTCAGGACGGCCCGCCCGCGGTCGTCGACGATCTCGGTGACCACGCGGTCGAGCGTTCGCACCCGCAGAGCCGGCGCGATCTTCGCTCCGGCCTCGACCAGTGCGAGCGACGAGGGCGCCGCAGTGGACAGGATGTTCACCTCACGGGGCATCGACGGCTCCCTTCGGGTCGAGCACGGTCGTCTGACCGGCGGGGTCGGCCTGCGCCGGGGCAACGGTCGTCGCCGTGGGGAAGTGGGCGACCTGCACGATGCGCGGGGGCGTCCCGCGTCGGACGAGACGCCCACGGCCGGGCGGGAACTGCTCCGCGTAGACCTTCGGGAACACCTGCCCCTCCGACCGTTCGCCGCTCAGCACGAGCCCGGTCGCACCCGAGTCGCGGATCGACTGGATCACGGTGTCGTACATCGCGCGTGCCGCACCGGCGACGGGCCGCGTGAGCACGACGTGGAGTCCGAGGTCACGCGCCGACGGCAGGTACGGCATGAGGGGCGCGAGCGGGTCGGTGCCGGCCGAGGCGACGATGTCGTAGTCGTCGACGAGCACCACGATGCGGGGCCGTGGTCCGGTGGACGTGCCGGCGGCGCGCTGCTCGAGCTCCGCGGCGATGGCCGCGGCGAGCCCCCGGGCGTCCCGGCCGTTCGCCGCGTGCCCGCCGAGGAAGTCGTCAGGCGTCCCGGCCGCAGCGCTGCCGCGGACGTCCATGAAGGCGAGGACGAGCTCGTCCGGCGTCGAACGTTCCATGAACCCGGCCGCCAGCCCCCGGAGGAGCGCGGTCTTGCCACTGGCCGTGTCACCGAACACCAGCAGGTGCTGGTCGACGGCAGGGTCGAAGGCCACGAAGTCCATCGTGTCCTGGCGGAGCGCGAACGGGACCGTCGTCGGGGTGTCGAGCGGGTCCGGGAGCTCGGCGGGGTCGAACGACTCCGGCAGCAGGCGGATCGGCGCGGCAGCCGGACCGCCCCAGCTGTCGGCGACCCGCTGCGCGAGGGCGCCGAGCTCGTCGCCGACCACACCGTCCTCCACGTCGTCGAGCACCGGCAGGGCCACCTGGCCGAACAACTCGCCGTCGGTGAGGACTCGACCGGGCTCGCCGGACTTCAGGGTCGCCGCGGCGGCACGGGCGATCGTGGAGTCTGCCGGGTCGTTGAGGCGCAGTTCGAACCGCTGGCCGATCAGTGGCTGGCTCGCGAGCCGGAGTTCGTTCCACCGGGTGAGCCCGAGGACGACGTGGATGCCGAAGCTGCCGCCGCGCTGGAGCAGGTCGGCGAAGGCGTCCTCGAGCTCCTCGAACTCGGTGCGCATCACGCCGAACCCGTCGACGAGGAGCACCACGTCCGCCGATCCCAGTTCGGGGACACGGCCGGCGGCGTGCCGGGTGCGGAGCATCGCGAGTGAGTCGATGCCGTGGTCGCGGAACACCCGTTCGCGCAGGCGGATCATCGCCTGCAGCTCCTCGATCAGCCGGAGCAGGCGGTTCCGGTCGGCACGCGTGGCGACACCGCCGACGTGCGGGAAGCCCTCGATGCGACCGAGGCCGCCGCCGGCGAGGTCCATCCCGTAGACGCTGACCTGCCGGGGCGTGGTGGTCAGCGCGATCGATGCGGCCAGCGTGCGGAGGAACGTGGTCCGGCCGGATCCGGGTGCTCCGATGACGGCGACGTGTCCGCCGCCCCGCGTGAGGTCCAGCATCCACGGCCGCTGTCGCTGCCGCGCGGGGTCGTCGAGCAGGCCGATCGGCACGGTGACGCCGGTCGGGTCGGAGACGGCGTTGGGGTCGAGGACGGCGCCGAGTGCGAGACGCGTCGGCAGCGGCGGCAGCCACACCGGCGTGGTGTCGCGGTCGCCGCGGTCGAGGCGTTCGACGGCCTCGTCGACGACGCTCCGCCCGACGTCGGGTGCCTCGAGCGTGACCTCACCGGGTGCGTCGTCCTCGGCCGCCAGCGTGTTGTAGACGGGCAGCTCGAACGGCTCGGGGGCGGTGTCCGCGGACGACGTGGTGACGGCCGACGCGGGAGCTGCGTCCTCGACCGGGCCGGACACGTAGCCGGATCGGAACCGCGTGTACACGCTCGTGTCCACCTTGAGGTAGCCGTAGCCGGGCACGGCGGGCAGGTGGAACGCGTCGCCCGTGTCGAGCACGACCTGGCTCTCGGCTTCGGAGAACGTGCGCAGGCCGAGCCGGTAGGACAGGTACGTGTCGAGGCCGCGGAGCTTGCCGGCTTCGATGCGCTGGCTCGACAGCAGCAGGTGCACGCCGATCGATCGTCCGATGCGCCCGATCATGAGGAGCAGGTCGACGAACTCGGGTTCCGCGGTGAGCAGCTCGCCGAACTCGTCGATGACGAGCACGAGGTGCGGCATCGGCGGCAGGTCCGGTCGCTGGGTGCGGAGTTCCCGGTAGTGCGTGATGGAGGGCGCCGATCCGGCGTCGCGCAGCATCTCCTGGCGCCGTCGGACCTCGCCGGCGATCGACGCCCGAGCACGCCGGGTGAGCTGCGGGTCGTCGGCGAGGTTGTCGATGAGACCCGCGACGTGCGGGAGGCGGGCGAACGGGGCAAACGCGGCACCGCCCTTGTAGTCGACGAGGATCATCGCGAGGTCCTCCGGCGGGTGCGACACCGCGAGGCCGAGCACGAGGGTGCGGAGCATCTCGCTCTTGCCGGATCCGGTCGCACCGATGCAGATGCCGTGCGGCCCCATGCCGAGCTGCGCCGACTCCTTGAGGTCGAGCAGCAGCGGAGCGCCGAAGTCGTCGACACCGATCGGCACGCGCAGGAAGTCCCGCGGGGCTCGGGGGCGCCAGGTGCGGTCCGGGTCGATCGTGGCGACGTCGTCGACCCCGAGCAGGTCCGAGACGCCGATGGCGGCCGACGACTCGGCACGCTGCTCGGTGTCGGCGGACAGTCGGAGGGGTGCGAGCGCTCGCGCGACGGCGGTGACGAGGGGCGGGGTGACGGGGTCGCAGACGGCGAGCTGGACCGGAGCGGGCTCACCTTCCTCGACGTCGCGGGCGTCGACGATCTCGAGGAGCGTCGTGCGTGCACCGGATCCGGCGCCCGTGCCACGGTCGGCACCCGGGGCGTCCGACCTCGCAGTCACCCGTACCCGGACGTCCGACGGTTCGTGCAGCCGGTCGGCGACGAGGTGCACGACCGTGATCCGGAGGTCCTCCGGCCGGGTCTCGCCCTCGGGGAGTGCGAGCGGAACGGCGACGGCGCCGTGCTCGTCCGCGAACACCACCAGGCGCGGCAGGTCGCTGCGCTTGGCCGAGTCACCGGATCGCCGGTACATCGCGGCGGTCCGGGCGCGTTCGCCCAGCTCGCCGGCGAGGGTGCGTGCGAGCGCCGGGACGTCCTCGGCGACCCGGCGCGCGCGCAGCGGCCCGTCGAAGGTGCGGTCCATCCGTGCGTGCGGGAGCAGGTCGAACCAGTCCCAGTCATCGGCGCGCGCCGCCGGGAACGCCGCGGCGAGGTGCAGGTCGTCCGGGGCGTGCAGCGCTGCGAGCTGCACGACGAGTGCCCGTGCGACCTCGAGCACGGCGTCGCGGTCGCCGACGACCGAGACGTCCCCGGCGCCGTCGAGTCGGACCGCGATGGGCATGGCGTGCACGGTGCCGTAGTGTTCGGCGACCTGCTCGAGCTCGGCGAGCATGAGCGGGTCGAGCGGCTGCACCGGGTTCTGGTCGGGCGGCACGGCGAGGTCGAGCCACCCCACGTCACCTGATCCGACGCGGACCCGCAGGAAGTCGCCGTGCGTGCGCCGCCGTTCCCAGAGGCGTGCCGGGTCACCGACGAGACGGGGGAGGGTGTCGGGCGAGGGGTCGACGTGCTCGGCCCGTTCCCGGACGGCTGTCGTGCGCGTCCGCAGGTCGCCGCGCAGTTCCTCGAGGTAGTCGAGGTACCGCTCGCGCTGCGTCCGCCGGTTCCGGACGGCGTTGCCCCGCTGGGTGAAGGCCATGCCGAGCCCGCCGACGAGGGCGACCACGAAGACCAGGGCGGCGACGACCATGAGCACCGGGTTGTTGCCCCGGAGCACGACCATCATCACGACCGACGAGATCGCACCGACGACCGGCAGCAGCGATTGCAGCGGAAGGCCGCCACTCGGCCCCTCCGGGAGCTGCGGTGGCGGGGCGAGTTGCTCGGCCTCGGGACGGACGAGCGGGGTGGAGACCCGGGCGGGCCGGTGCACGACGCGGTTCACCGGGCGACCTCCGGGGTCGTGCGGCTGGTGCGACGGTCGACCGCGGCGTCGACGAGCGCTGCCGTCAGGTGGATGAGCGCGATCCGCGAGGCCGTGGGGCGTTCGCCGCCCCCGGCGACGCTCGGGTCGCCCGGGATCGGGTGGACGGCGTGCCCGGGCCACCGGACGGCGGTGCGCGCGGCCCGGAGGCCAGCCCCCGTGGTGTCGACCGGGACGACCAGGACGCGCGTGTCCGGTGCGTGCCGCCGGACGGCGTCGGCGTGGGCGACGCCCTCCTCGATGGCGGGGCGGTCCGGGCCGGTGACGAGGGCGACGACGTGGGCATCGGCAGCCACGGCCCCGAGATCGACGAACGGGCTCCTGGACCCCCAGTCCCCGACGACGACGTCGAAGAACCGCGCGATCGGTTCGACGGCGTCGGTCCACTCGGCGGGTGCGGCCTGTCGGCTCGGGAGGCGCGGGTCGCCGATCCGCAGCACGTGCAGTCCGGACGGGGTCACCGCCAGACCGTCGGTCGCGTCCCAGGACGTCCGGGCGGCGTCGCGGCGCTCGGACCGCGGCGTCGGGTCCGTCCGGTCGGCGCCGGCGTGGGTGGCGAACGAGCGCAGCCCGGCGGCACCGTCCACGCCGAGCACCCGTCCGGAGCGACGACGGGCGAGCACGGTCGCCACGGCTGCCGCGGTCACGGAGCAGCCGGTGCCGCCCCGGAGCGAGGCGAACGCGATGCGCCGACTGGTGGGAACGGCCTGCCGGATGGCCCGGTGCGCATCGTCGAGCTCGCGTGCACCACCGGCCACGCTGCCGAAGAACGCCCGCCCGAGCGCGGGGACGACGTCGTCGAGGAGCCGCATGGTCAGAACGTCTCCAGGAGTGCGGCGAAGAGGCCGAAGGTGCCGAGCAGCAGCGGCAGTGCCACGACGACCGAGATCGTCTCGAGGACGTTGCCGAGCGACCGCAGGCGCGCTCGCTGGTGTGCGGCCGGCCGGACCCCGGCGAGCAGGGCTCCGAGCACCCCGAGGCCTGCGAGCGCGCCGAGCACCTGGAACGGTGCGGTGGTGGCGTGACCGAGGAGCCCGAGCACCGCGGCGACCACGACGGCGCTCCAGAGCAGCACGCCCTGCAGCGTCAGCGGGAAGGCGCGCGTGCGGAGTGCGGCGACGACGACCACCGCGGCGCCGAGCCCGACGGCCCAGGGGTCGCGGTCGGAGACGAGTGCGGCGCCGGCGAGGGCGATGGGGGCGGCCACCGCGGCGGTCGTCCAGTCGAGTGCTCGGTACGCGTCCTCGAGCGCCGTGACGACGCGGGCGCGAGCGACGGGCTCGCCGCCGCTCACACGGTCGTCGAGGCCGGTCAGTCCGGCGGAGGACATCGCGACCGAGGGCAGGAGCCCGCAGACGGCGATGGCTGCGATCCCGACCACGCCCCAGCCGGCGGCCTGCGGCGCCGGAGTGAGCCAGGTGAGCATGCCGAGCAGCGGGAGCACGACGCCGACGACGGCCGCGACGCCGATCGTCCGCGTGCGCTGTCCGACGCCGAGTCCGAGGCCGAGCGCGATCCACGCCCAGACGAGCACCAGGGCGGCGACCATCGCGGGTTGGTCGCCGTCCCGCCCGACGACCGGTCCGACGGCCAGCCCGATCGGCAGCGCGAGCCCGGTGGCCGCGGCCGTGAGGGCGATGCCGGTCCAGCGTGCCCCGGCACGACCCGCGACGAGCGCCGCGATCGCCAGTGCCACGCCGCTGCCGACGAGCACGGACGGCAACAGTGCGGGGGAGACGGTCCCGCCGTCGAACGCGGCTCGGACCGAGGCGACGGTGAACGCGGCGACCACGAGGGTGCCCGCGACGGAGGCGGTGGCCCCGACGGCGGCGGCGGCGACCGACCAGCGTGCGGCGGTGCCCCAGCCGTCGCGACGACGGCCGAGCGAGTCCGCGACGGCGTCGGTGACGTCCGAGACCTCGGGCGGCGGTGGTGCGTCGGCGCGACGGACGAGGTGCAGGACCTCGCCGTCGGCGATCTCCTGCGTGGCGGCGTCCGCTGCCAGGGAGACCTCTTCACCGGTGACGCGCACGAGGGCGACGGGTTGCGCGCTGTCCGCGATCGGTTCGTCGAGGATGTCGACCAGCCGCGGCAGCAGTCCGGCGAACGGCTCGTCGGAGGCGACGACGACGTCTGCACGGCGGCCGACACCGACGACGGTCACGCGGGTGAAGTCGCTCAATTGGTCTCCTGCTGGGGTTGCGTGGTCGGCACCGGTCGCGGTGTCTGCTGCGCCTGTTGCTGGGCGGCCTGCTGCGCCAGCGCGTTCGTGACGAAGGAGTACCCGAGGCACCCGACCCCCACGACCGCGGCGAGCACCACGCTGCCGATGAACCGCTTGACGTTGTCGTTCACCAACCGGCGGTCGGCGAGGCGCCCGAGCACGAACGCCTGCCGGAGTCGTCGGCGGTGCGTCGAGACGCTCTCCAGCAGGATCGAGTCACTGTTCCGCGGCACGCTGCACCTGCTCCCTCGTCCGGTCGTCCATCCCGACGGCGTCGGCGACGCGGTCGGGCCCGATGTGGTCGATGACGTCGGCCAGCTCGTCGACCGGGTTGCGGTCCTGCCGCCGCCCGAAGGGCAGCACGAGCGCCGGGATCCGAGGGCGTCCGGCGATGACGGCGCCGAAGCGGTCGCGCATCGCCTCGACGTCGAGGTCGAGCTGCCGGACGGCCGGCGCACCGAGGAGCATCCCGACCGGCAGCGGGGGCGGGGACAGCCGCGGCGCCTGCGCGAGGTCCGCGCGGCCCTGGCGCCGGAGCACCAGGGCGAAGAGCGGCAGCTGCGTCGTGGCGAGCCGCCCGAGCACCTGCGGGACGGCGGCGACCCGCATCTCGGAGACGGTGTCCCCGAGTGCGCCGACCGCGAGCAGCCCGGTGGTGAGCTCCTCGACGCCGTGCTCGGTGCGCTGCGCGGCGATCGTCACCGCGAGGGGCGCGTCGGGCGAACCGACGGCGAGGAACCGCGTGGAGTCGGGCATCCGCGAGCGAGCGGCCTCGGTGAGCGTGTGCCGGTCCCACGCGTGACCCGCGGGTTCGTGCGTCCCCCAACCGGTCGGTGCCGCCCCGGCGAGCTCCGTCGCGAGGAGTTCGGTGGTGGCCCCGAGGACGGTCTCGTCCGCGGCCCGGTGCCGGACGGACACCGAGACGACGAGGTGTTCCGCCGTCGGCGTCCAGGGACGCAGGTACCCGACGGCGACGTCCTGCACCGAGGTCGGCGGGCCGGTCCGGAGCGCGTCCGTGAAGTCGTCGAGTCGTCCGCCGTCGAGTCCGTTCCGCAGGCCGTCGTCGCCGCGGACGACCCACGCCCCGCCGCAGTCGAGCAACGCCTGGCGGAAGGCCTCGGTCACGACGGACAGGCCGTCGGTCACCAGGATCGGGCGGGCGCCCCCGCCTGCCGCGGTGGCGAGCAGGTCCGCCTGGGCACGTCCGAGCCGCACGATCGCCGCGCGGGTCTCGTAGCGGATGCTGCCGTCGCCCGCCGAGTCGACGAGCGGGTGCGTCGCGCCCGGACGGTCGTCCTCGGCGGTGTCGTGTCGGAGCGGGCTCACGTCGTGGCCCCGATCCGGTCGACCACGAAGGCGTGGTCGCCGATCCGGACCGTCGAACCGGCGGGCACGGGCAGGTCCACGCCGGGGACGAGGTCCTCGAACGAGGCGTCCGGACGGACCACCGAGGTGCCGTTGGTCGAACCGAGGTCACGGATCAGGACGACTCCGCCGGCCTGCACGAGGGCCACGTGCGTCTTCGAGAGCGTGCGCGACAGGTCCGGCACCGCGACCGTGGCGATACCGGACTCCGCCTCGGGGTTCCGGCCGATCACGCAGGTTCCGTCGAACCAGTGCACGGCGCCGGAGTCGAACCGCAGGACGACCGCGTCGGGCGGTACCGAGTCGTCGGCCACCGGTGCGGTCGGCGCGGGCACCGCCGCGAACCCGGCCGCGGGGGTGGGACCGAACCCCGCACGGCGGGTGGCGTCGAGACCAGCCTGCACCGCGCCTCCAGGCAGCGGCGCCGACCCCGGACGGACACCCGCCGACGCGGCGGCACCGAAGGCGGTGCCGAGCGCGGGCACGGCGGGGTCGAGCGGCTCGCGTCCGCGGTTCAGTGACGCGGTCAGCGTGCCCGTCGCCGCGGCCCAGGGGCCGGCTCCGGGCGCACGTCGGTGCCGACCGCCACCGAGCCGGGCGAGCTGTCGGACGGGCCCGGCGGGCAGCGCGTCGTCGACGTCGACGACGCGGGTACGGAGGAGCAGCCCGCCCGGCCCGCGGCCCGTCCTGGAGGCACGCATCACCACGATCGCGGTCGTCACGACGAGCCCGGCGACCGCTCCGGCGACGGCGGTGCCCACGGGGTCGGAGGAGGGGACCGCGGTGTGGGCGAGGAAGAGGAGGGCGGCGCCGGCGGCACCGCCGAGCAGGCAGACGACGACGTCCACCAGCCGGGCGAGGACGACAGCACCGGCCGGGGCCGTGGCGACGCCGTGCACGGCGTCGTACTCGGCGGAGCCGATCGTGCGCCCGAGGAGGGCACCGCAGTCGGTGCAGAAGCGCTGGCCCTGGCTCGTCGCGACCCCGCAGCGACCACAGGTCAGCACGGGTACCACGGACTCGACCACGATCGACGACATGCCCCACCTCCCCTCGGCAGGAACGATCATGTCAGAACCGGAGGGTGACGCGCGCGGCGGACGTGGTCTACGCTGCGTGTATTCGCTGTCACCCGTTCGGGGTGGGGGAACGACGGAGAGGATGCGCGATGAAGTTCGCGATGGGGGCTCAGGTCCTGACCAACCTGACCAAGCAGACGTCCGGTGCTTCCGGTGACCTGGGGACGCTCGTGCGCAAGCTGGCCGACTCGGCCGAGCCGCTGCAGGGTCGCTTCAACGGTGCCGGTCGACAGGCCTTCGACCGTTTCAAGGCCGAGACCGACACCATCGCCAACGAGCTGAACGGTGCGCTCGCGAGCGTGCTGCAGGGCATCTCGGGCATGGACCGTTCGTTCCAGGAAGGCGACCAGGACATGGCGCAGTCCACGAGCTCGCTCGAGGGCAGCTCGAACTTCGACGCGGCCCGCTTCAGCGGCCGCGCCTGACGGATCTTCGGGGAGAGGGAGAGAACACCATGAGCGGTGGCAACCAGGCAGATCGTCGCGACTACGACGTCGCGGCTTCGCAGAACGCACAGGACAACTTCAACGCCGTCGCGGCGCAGCTCGAGTCGCTCATCGCGCAGCGTGACTCCGACGTGAAGGCAGCCATGGCCGACTACCAGGCCGACGGCGTCTCGGACGAGTACCACGCCAAGGAACAGCGGTGGAACACCGTCGCCGGCGAGGTCAAGCAGATCATCGCGACGCTGCGCGCATCGCTGCAGTCGAACGACGAGTCGGCGCAGTCGGCCATCAGCAAGGCGAAGTCGGCCGTCGGCAACATCGGCTGACGTGGTCGACGGATGGCGGGTCGACCCCGCCGGGGTCGAGGCCGTCCTGACGGACGTCTCGACCAAGACCACGACGATGAACAACGCTCTGGGCGGATCCGCGGACGGATCGATCCAGGGCGTCGGAGAAGTCGTGCAGGACGCCGCGACGGCAGCACAGTCACCGGTGATCGGTGAGGCGCTCGCCGGGTTCTTCGAGCACCGGCAGGCCACACTGACGGGGATCCAGAACCGGATCCAGGCGTCGCTCTACGGCGCTGCCGGCGCGACACGTGCCATCGTCGACGGCGATGACGAGATGGGTGCTGCCACGGCACAGGCGAACGCCGTCACGGCGTCCACCAACGGCGACTTCCGCGCGTTCGACGGGATGTTCGACCGGTGACCGGCGTCGTCAAGACGGGAGCCATCCCGTACACGGACGTCCAGCTCGAGGCGATCACGAGCGGCGCCGCTTCGCTGCGGACCGTCGCGTCGGCCGTCCGCGACGGCACGGCCGACATCGTCACCGCCTGGAGCGGCATCTCCGGTTCCTACGAGGGCCCGAGCGATCAGGAACTCTTCGCGGTCATGACGCCCATCGGGCCCCAGGGCACGACGTTCGGCGACGACCTGGACGCCGCGGCGAAGGCGCTCGACACGTTCGTCACCGAGGTCACACCGATCGTCGCTGCGCTCAAGGCGTACGTCACGCGTGCCGAGCAGCTGCACCGCGACGTCGACGCGTTCACCCCGAAGACCGCGACGACCGAGTACGGCAACAACGCGACCGTCGAGTCCTGGGACCAGGACGAGACCCTGACCGACGAGAACAACGCGATCATCAACGGCGTCGCCGCCCAGGTGGTGGCGTACCAGGCTGCCGAGCGCACATGCGCGAACACCATCCGCGGGCTGTCCGGCCTGCAACCGCTGCACGCGATGAGCGGCAGTGGCTCGGACGACGCCCTCGCCTACGGGTACGACAAACTGCCCGCCGGCACGAAGCTGCCGTGGGGGACCGCGTCGGAGCGGAAGGAATCGTGCTCCGAGAAGACCGTCGACTTCCTGCCGAACATGCTCACGGGCGTGGCCGTCGACGGCATCTGGGGCACCGTGAAGGGACTCGGCACCCTCGTCGGTCTGGACGGCACGGGCTTCCACCTGGAGACCGCGGCGACGTCGTGGAGCGGAGTCCTCGCCCTCACCGGCTTCAACACGAAGACCATGCAGAAGGACCCCGACCTCCAGCGCGAGGCGTGGACCCAGCTGGGGAAGGCCACCGTCGGTTGGGACGAATGGGGCAGGGACCCCGGTCGCGCCGCCGGACAGGCGCTGTGGGGGATCGGCTCGATCGTCGTCCCGATCGTCGGGCAGGCGGGCAAGCTCGGCGCCGTCGGCAAGGTCGGCGAAGTCGCGGGGGCCGTCGGCAAGGCGGGGAAGTACCTCGATCTCGTCGATGCCGGTGCGTGGGTCTCGAAGGGCCTGACCAAGGTGCTGCCGAGGCTCGATGAGCTCAAGACGATCATGACCAAGGGTGTCGGTGACGACGCCGTCGGGTCGACCGGGCGCCTCGCCGACTTCAAGACCGGGCTCGGTGACTACCTGCACGGACGGCACGGCGACACCGACGTCGAGGTGCCGCCTGCTCGGACCGAGGCGGACACGGACGTGCGGGCGGGGAGCGACGCGAACGCGCGGGCCGACGGCGGCGACGCGACGGTGCACGCGCCGGAGCGGGAGCCGGCGCTCGTGGGGGCCGGTGGGCGCGGGGAGCACGGCGAGACGGCGACAGGCGACGGCGGTTCGACGTCGGGGTCGCACGGCGGTGCAGGGCACGGGGGCGACTCGGCCGGGCACGGTGGCGACTCGGCCGAGCACGACGGTTCCGGGCACGGCACGGGCGCCGACAACGGCACCGGCGGCACTTCCCCGGACGGCTCGCACGATCAGGGCACGGTTTCGGAGGCCTACTCGCACGTCGCGCTCGATTCCGAGGGCAAGAACGTCGGTCCTTTGGTGGCCGAGAGTAGTCTGTCGCCCGAGCAGTTGCACGACTACCTCGAATCTCAGTGGCCGCGCGACGGCGCACTGGCACGAGAGTTCGAGTCGTCCGGTGTGTGGCCGCACGACGTCCAGATCCCGAAGGGCCCGGAAGTCCTCACCCCAGACGGCAAGATCAACTGGGACGGCGTCGACAACGACGGTTTCGCCTCGAGGGGCGACGGGACGGTCGACCGTGCTCCTTACGATCCGCCCGTCGGATCTGTGCTCGACCGATACGGACCTCCGGACGGACGCTTCACGTCGCCAGTCCCCGACGGGGGCCCGTACCCGTACGATGAACGCGGTCTGCCCTACTTGGAGGACGCCAACCAGTACCACCAGTACGAGGTCGTCCACGACGTCGGCGATCTACGGGGCGCGTACGACGCTTTGGACGGGGACCACAAGGAACTCGTTAACGCACTGCTCCAGCAGCGCAACAAGACGGCGGACGACCTCGGATCCCTCGGTGCGTATCGTGGTGAGATCGCAGCAGTCGGTCGCTTCGGCTCTCCGGGCGGCGGAGTGCAGGTACAACTGCCGCTGCCGGTCGAGATCCTCCAGGTCCTCGGCGTACTCCGCGAAATTCCTCTGCACTGAGAACAGGACGAACTCATGGATGACATCGACGTGATGCGCGAACTCGCCGTCGCCGAGGCCGCGGGCGTTCCCTTTTGCTGGATGCGGCGGCCCTCCAACGATGTGAACACCCCGTGCATCTACGAGACAGCAGACGGATGGCGGGTCTCCACGACGAATGAACGGAGCACCGAGGAATCTGTCGACGACTATTCGGACCGCTCCGCGGCCGTCGACGATTTCGTGAGCCGCGTACAAGGGTCCGTACGGTACAAGGAGCTCCGCAAGAAGCTCCTCGGGCACTAGCGCAGGTCTGATGCCCGTTCTGACTGGGCCTGGTCGAGGACCCTTCTGACAGCCGGACGGTCGTCTGCAGATTGAGATCGTTTCCGTCACCGACCTCAAGAGATTCAGAATCCTGAGTTGACCGACAGTGAACCAGGCGAGTTCGCCGACCTCCAGTACCTCGAGGACGTCCTGCTGCGTGCCGGAAACGACCTCGTCACGTGTGAACCGCGAAGGGTGCAGTTCGGCGATCACGAGACACTGCAGCGGTACTCGGTGTCAGGCACGTCGGTCGAGGAGTGGCGTGGAGACCGGGGGCGTGGCGCCCTGACCGGCACACGGTTCGGGTCGGCCACGGACGCGGAATTGTGGATCGTCGCGGACGCGAGTGGGTACATTCGCGAAGCTCGTGGCCTGCCGATCGCACATTGGCTTCCCGACCAAGAGCACGAACTCCCCGAAGGGTTCACTATGGAGCAAAACGGCGCCGGTGTTCTCCTCACCTGGAGCGCATCGGGAACGGAACACCGAGTCCGTTTCGGCGGCGCTCTCCCGGAGGCCCATGCGGTGCAGTTCTCGGCCGTGGCACGGGTGCCGCTGAACCAGATCGAAGAGTGCGCGCTCCAGCTCGACGCCCGCTCGGCGTTCGCGGCCGCGGCGTCCGCTGCTTCGCGCTGAACGACTCCGTCGTGCCGCTGATCCATCGGACTACGCCGCAATACCGTGCCTCGAGGTGCTCGTGGTCCTCTTGCGCAGTGCTGGGCATGAGCGGGTCGTCACCGAGCCGACGCTCGTGGAGTTCGGCGATCACGAGACGTTGGAGCGTTACGTCGTGCAGGACTCGGAAGTCCTGGGATGGCGAGGCGACCGAGGCTCGGGAGACTGGACAGATGTCGTGTTCAGAGACGGAGACGGTGACGATGCTGCGCGTAGAATCGCGTCCTCTGCCGCTGGTGTCACCCGAGATCGAGCTGACCTCGAACGCGCCCACTGGCTGCATCGATCACCCCCAGGAGCTTCCCGCTGGCATGACGTCGACGGTCGAGTCCACGTTGAACGTGCTCCGGTGGACGGCGCCCCGCACCGTGCCTGGTTCGGGAGGGGTCGTTTCGTTGCCGTTCGCAACGGTGGCGCGTGTTCCCGTGGACCGCATCGAGCAGTGCGCGCTCCCTCGTCCTCTTCGAGTTCGGCGAGCTGGAGACGACGTTCCGGATAGCCGTCGCCGGCTCTGGGTTCGCGTTCGAGATCTGCTGCGGGAAGGGGCTTGGCGGAACCGTGTCTCGTGGTTCCCCGGACTGGCGAGTGTCCCGGACGGCATCGGCGTCCTCAGGGACAAATCCGGGACGGTGCTCCGCTGGGAGACCGAAGGCGAGGAACACGTCGTTCAGGTGCTCATTGACGACAGCACAACGCTCGTTTGCCAGCTCGCGTGGGTGCGGCTCTGTTCTCTGCCCGAAGTGATCGCGATCGTCACCTCCGATGACCCGGGCCATCGCACCGGCAGTCTTCCGTCCGATGTGTCTCGAGGTCGGCTGGCGGCACTACGAGGACGAGTCCGTTGCGCTGGAGATGTACCTTGGCGCTGCTGCGGGACCTCAACGACCTCATCGCCAGCAGAGCCGTCCGCTGATGCACCGAGACGAGGAGCACTGACACCGATGCACCAGATCGACGCGCTCCGACACCTCGCCGACGCGGAAGCGGCCGGTGCCGGCTTGAACTGGCTGCGAGCACCGCACAACGACGTGAACGTATCGTCCCTTCACGAGGCGGACGGCCGCTGGGTGGTCTCGACCACGAACGAGCGTGCGACGGAGGAGAGCGTGCACGAGTACGCGGACCGCGCGGCCGCGATCGAGGACTTCGTGTCGCGCATCGACGCGTCCGTCAGCCTCGTCGAGTGGCAGACGGGACGCACCGGCACCTCGTGACCAGCGGCTCCTCGTGCGGACAGCCGTGCGGCGTAGCGTCCATCGCATGACGAAGCACTGGGTGGCACCACGGTTCGGCGGCAGCGAAGTCCTCGAGTACGTCGACACCGAGGTGCCGGCACCCGCCTCCGGCGAGGTCACCATCGCCGTCCGCGCCGCCGGCATGAACCCGGCGGACACCAAACACACCCGTCAGGGCGATCCCGCGGACCTGCCCATCGCCGTCGGGTACGAGGTCGCCGGCGTCCTGTCCGCCGTCGGCCCCGACACGCAGATCGCGTCCGGCGGGGGAGCGGTCGGCGACGAGGTCCTGGCGTTCCGCATCAGCGGCGGCTGGGCGGAGTCGGTCACGGTGCCCGCGGCCGACGTCTTCGCGAAGCCCGCGTCGCTCGGCTTCCCGGAGGCCGCCAACCTGCTCCTCGCCGGCTCGACCGCCGCCGACATGCTCCGCGTCACCCGCGCCGAGGGGCGCGACACCGTCCTGGTGCACGGCGCCTCGGGCGCGGTCGGCGTCAGCCTGCTCCAGCAGCTGCGGCTGCTCGGCACCCGCGTCATCGGCACCGCGTCGGAACGTGGTGCGGACGTCGTGCGACGCTTCGGTGGCGAATGGGTCGCGTACGGCGACGGCCTGGAGGCGCGTGTCCGTGACCTCGCACCCTCCGGTATCGACGTGGCACTGGACTGCGTCGGCACCGACGAGGCCGTCGACGTCTCGCTCGCGTTGGTCGCGGACCGGTCACGGATCGTGACGATCGCCGCGCAGGCGCGCGCTGCATCGGACGGCATCGCCGCGGTGGGCGGGGCGCAGCCGGCCAGCAAGGCGTTCCGTGACTCGGTGCGGCAGCGGCTCATCGACCTCGCCGGCGCCGCACAGCTCGAGGTCCCGGTGGCGCGGACCTTCCCGCTGGCCGAGGCGAAGGCGGCGGCGGAGCTGCTGGAGTCCGGGCACCCCGGGGGCAAGCTCGCGCTCCTGCCCTGACCGTACGGTCGGGTCAGGTGCACGGTCGGGGCCAGAGTCGTTCGCACGGATGACGCTCGCCGGCTCGGGGGAGTGCCACACTCTGTGTGGACCGACAGCCCCGCCGGAAGGAACCCCACGATGAGCGACCAGTACCCGCCCCGGGACCCGTACGGCCAGTCCGCGCAGCCCGGTCCGGGGCGGCCGAGTGGCGGCAGGTCCGAGCCGCCGCTCTGGGCGCCCTGGTACGGCATCCCGTTCCCCCAGGCGTTCCTGCGCTTCTGGAAGAAGTACGTGCGGTTCGACGGCCGGGCCAGCCAGTCGGAGTACTGGTTCTGGGCGCTCTGGTACCTGATCGGTTCGGCGGCCGCGGGCATCATCGGCAACGGGTTCAACGTGCTGCCGTTCATCGACGACGGTTCCGACGGTCTCGGCAGCCTCTGGAGCCTGGCCTGCGCGCTCGGCTTCATCGCGTTGACCGTGCGGCGGCTGCACGACGTGAACCTCAGCGGCCTGCTCGCGCTGTTGTTCGTCATCCCGCCGATCGGCATCCTGTTCTCGCTGATCGTCGGCCTGATGTCGTCGAACCCGCAGGGGCAGCAGTACGACCGTCCGCTGCAGGGCTGACGCGCGGTACCGGTTCTGACGGCCTCTCAGGAGTTCTGGTTGACTCGACCGTGAACATCAGCCAACACTCGAGGGGGACCACGTGAGCGACCAGTACCCGCAGGATCCGAACAACCAGCCGAACGCCCAGTTCGGCGGCACACCCCAGTACGGCGGCGCACCGCAGTACGGCCAGCAGCCGCCGACCGGACCGAACGGCGAACCGCCGCTCTGGGCACCGTGGTACGGGATCTCCTTCGGCAAGGCCGTCGGCCGCTTCTTCAAGAAGTACGCGACGTTCAGCGGTCGGGCCAGCCGGAGCGAGTTCTGGTGGTGGTACCTGGCGAACGGGATCGTCACCATCGTCCTCAGCATCCTGTACGGCATCGGTGTCGCGACCTCGGAGCGCTCCACCGTGTCGATGTCGACCGCGACGTCCACCAGCGTCCAGTCGACCGTCACCGAGCCGTCGGCACTGTTCGTCATCTCGGGCATCCTGTTCCTGCTCTGGGGCCTCGCGATCATCGTCCCGACGCTCGCCCTCGGCTGGCGCCGCCTGCACGACGCGAACCTGACGGGCGCGCTGTGGATCATCGCGATCTTCGTCGGCATCGTCGGCATCGTCTTCGGCCTGCTGCCCTCGAACCCGCAGGGTGCGCGCTTCGACCGTCCGCAGGGCGCCCGATGACCGAGAGCACGCAGCAGTGGGCGCCCGAGCAGCAGCCCGGTCAGCAGACCGACGCCGCGGGGACGCCGCCGCGATGGGCCCCGTGGTACGGGATCTCGTTCCCGAAGGCGGTCGCGCGCTTCTTCGCGAAGTACGCCACGTTCAGCGGTCGTGCGAGCCGGAGTGAGTTCTGGTGGTGGTTCCTGGCGAACACGATCGTCACCGGGGCACTCGTGGCCATCGGCACCGTCATCCGCCTCACCACGCTCAACAGCCGGACCGTCGACTACTACGGCAACGAGATCACCGTGGTCGACCCGGTCCCGCCGGTCTTCTGGGTCGTGCTCGTCCTGCTGGCGCTCTGGGGTCTCGCGACCCTGGTGCCGTCGCTCGCCCTCGGCTGGCGACGCCTGCACGATGCGAACCTCTCCGGGGCACTTTGGATCATCGCGCTGTTCATCGGCGTCGTCGGCATCGTCTTCGGGCTACTGCCGTCGAACCCGCAGGGCGCACGTTACGACCGGCCCGGGACGAACCGATGAGCAACGGCGGGACGCCCCAGTGGGGCCAGCCGGACGGCGACCAGTCGCAGGGGCAGCCCGGCTACGGGCAGCAGCCCGGCTACGGCGAGCAGCCTCAGTACGGGCAGCAGCCTGGTTACGGGCAGCAGCCTGGTTACGGGCAGCAGCCCCAGTACGGGCAACAGCCTGGTTACGGGCAGCAGCCGTACCAGCAGCCGTACGCGCAGCCGTACGCCGACCCGTACCCGCAGTTCGCGCAGCCGATCCCGCTCGGTCCCGACGGGGTGCCGCCGCTCTGGGCACCGTGGTACGGCATCGGGTTCCTCGACGCGTTCACCCGGTTCTTCAAGAAGTACGCCCGGTTCGACGGCCGCGCCAGCCGGAGTGAGTTCTGGTACGCGGTGCTCGCCAACGCCATCGTGACCATCGTGCTGTTCGGCGGGTTCTACGCCGTCCTCTTCGCGACGGTCGGGACGAGTGGCGCCGTCGACGAGTACGGCAACCCCACGGGGAGCAGCGCGCCGTCGCCGTTCGCCTTCGTGCTGCTCGGGCTCTACTTCCTCTGGTGGCTCGCCACGATCGTGCCGGGCATCGCCCTGGGCTGGCGTCGCGTGCACGATGCGAACCTGGCAGGCCCGTTCTGGCTCATCGCGCTCTTCGTCAGCGCCGCCGCGATCGTGTTCGGCTGCCTGCCGTCGAGCCCGGCCGGCGCGCAGTACGACCGCCCTGACCTGCGGTAGTTCCACGGACCAGAACAGCCCGCCCCACGCGTCGAGCGTGGGGCGGGCTGTTCGTGTGTCGGAGGGCTCAGACCACCCGGAGACGGACGAGCGCACCGTCGACGACCAGGTCACGCACGGTGGCCGACGGGTCGGCGATCTGGAAGCGCAGGGCTCCGCCAGGCTGCTCGAACCACGGCTGGACGAAGCGGACGTTCACCAGGAACGGCCGGTCGACGACGTACCGGTGGGTCTCCGGCGACGAGGCCACGTACGGGGGCAGCGACCGGCTGGGCAGCGGGGTGTCGAGCGGGTGCAGCAGGTAGCCGTCCGGGCCACCGATGCGGTCGACGGGGACACCGGCCGGGATCTGGATGGCCAGCCCCTGCTCGCCGGCCTGCGCGACCTGCTGCGCGAGCTGCGGGTAGGTCGACGCTGCGCGGTCGCGGAGCCCCTCGAGCTCGTGGCGGGGGATGTCGCGCGGCTCCGGGAACGGACGGTTCAGGAACCGGCGCAGCATCTCTACCGCGTCGTCCTCGCCCGTGGCCTGCGCGAGACGACGAGCCGTGCCGTAGTCGACGACCTCGAGCGCGTAGCCGGAGGCGTCGGTCTGGACGATGCGGAGCGCCCCCTCGACCGGCGGTTCGTGCAGGGTCTCGCCGGGGAGCTGCACGTACCGGGTCGTGTAGCCGAGCTGGTCGAGGATGGGGCGGGTGTCCGCGAACGTCATGGTCGGGAGCCTATCGGTCGGCGTGGTGCTGGGCCTTGGACGGAGCCGGGACTACGCCCGGCCGCGCATGATCGCTTGCTTGACCTCGGAGATCGCCTTCGTCACCTGGATGCCACGGGGGCACGCGTCGGTGCAGTTGAAGGTCGTGCGGCAGCGCCAGACGCCTTCCTTGTCGTTGAGGATGTCGAGGCGGACGTTCGCGGCGTCGTCGCGGGAGTCGAAGATGAACCGGTGTGCGTTCACGATCGCGGCGGGGCCGAAGTACTGCCCGTCGGTCCAGAACACCGGGCAGGACGACGTGCACGCGGCGCAGAGGATGCACTTCGTGGTGTCGTCGAAGCGGGCACGGTCGGCGACGGACTGCACGCGCTCCTTGCCGGGCGTCGGGGCCGACGAGGACTGCAGGAACGGCTGCACATCGCGGTAGCTCTGGAAGAAGGGCTCCATGTCGACGACGAGGTCCTTCTCGAGCGGCAGGCCCTTGATCGCCTCGACGTAGATCGGCTTCGAGACGTCGAGGTCCTTGATGAGGGTCTTGCACGCCAGGCGGTTGCGGCCGTTGATGCGCATGGCGTCGGACCCGCAGACGCCGTGTGCGCACGAGCGGCGGAAGGTCAGGGACCCGTCCTGCTCCCACTTGATCTTGTGCAGGGCGTCGAGGATGCGGTCGGTCGGCAGCATCATGACGTCGAAGTCCTGCCAGCGGGGCTCGTCGTCGACGTCGGGATCGAAGCGACGGACGATGACCGTGACGGAGAAGGATCCGGGAGGAGCGTCCTGCACGGTGTCGGTGCGGGGTGCGTCGGAGACCAGGGTGTCGGTCATCTCAGTACTTCCTCTCCATCGGCTGGTACCGCGTGATGACGACGGGCTTCCAGTCGAGCGTGATGTGGTCGTCGGCGAGTGACGAGTGCGGGTCGCCCGTCAGGTACGCCATGGTGTGCTGCATGTAGTTCTCGTCGTCGCGCTTCGGGTAGTCGTCGCGCATGTGGCCGCCACGGCTCTCCTTGCGGTTGCGCGCGGAGTAGACGACGACCTCGGCCAGGTCGAGCAGGAACCCGAGCTCGACGGCCTCGAGCAGGTCGGTGTTGAACCGCTTGCCCTTGTCCTGCACGGAGACCTGCATGAAGCGGTTGCGGAGCGTGTGCAGGGTCTCGGTGACCCGGGCGAGTGACTCGTCCGTGCGGAACACCTGGGCGTTCTTGTCCATCTCCTCCTGCAGTTCCTTGCGGAGGGCGGAGACGCGCTCGGTACCGGTCGAGGCACGGAGCTGGTCGAGCATGCCGCGGACGCCGGCCGCCGGGTCTTCCGGCAGGGGGAGGAACTCGGCGGTCTGGACCCACTCGGCGGCGTTGTTGCCGGAGCGCTTGCCGAAGACGTTGATGTCGAGCAGCGAGTTGGTGCCGAGGCGGTTGGAACCGTGCACGGAGACGCAGGCGCACTCGCCGGCGGCGTACAGGCCCGGGACGACGGTGGTGTTGTCGTACAGGACCTCGGCCTTGACGTTCGTCGGGATACCGCCCATCGCGTAGTGCGCGGTCGGCATCACGGGCACCGGCTCGACGACGGGGTCGACGCCGAGGTACGTGCGGGCGAACTCGGTGATGTCCGGCAGCTTCGTCTCGAGGACCTCGGCGCCCAGGTGCGTGCAGTCGAGCAGCACGTAGTCCTTGTTCGGTCCGGCACCCCGGCCCTCGGCGACTTCCTGCACCATGCAGCGCGCGACGATGTCACGCGGTGCGAGGTCCTTGATGGTGGGGGCGTACCGCTCCATGAAGCGCTCACCCGAGGCGTTCCGGAGGATCGCGCCCTCGCCGCGGGCGCCCTCGGTCAGCAGGATGCCGAGCCCGGCGAGCCCGGTCGGGTGGAACTGGAAGAACTCCATGTCCTCGAGCGGCAGGCCCTTGCGCCACACGATGCCCACGCCGTCGCCGGTCAGGGTGTGCGCGTTCGAGGTGGTCTTGTACATCTTGCCGAAGCCGCCGGTCGCGAAGATCATCGCCTTGGCGTGGAAGACGTGCAGCTCACCGGTCGCGAGCTCGAACGCGACGACGCCGGCCGGCTGCTGGCGGGTGACACCGTCGTCACCGACGACGTCGACCATGATGAGGTCGAGCGCGTAGAACTCGTTGTAGAACTCGACGCCGAGCTTCACGCAGTTCTGGAACAGCGTCTGCAGGATCATGTGCCCGGTGCGGTCGGCGGCGTAGCAGGCCCGGCGGACCGGGGACTTGCCGTGGTCGCGGGTGTGGCCACCGAAACGGCGCTGGTCGATCTTGCCCTCGGGCGTGCGGTTGAACGGCAGGCCCATGTTCTCGAGGTCGATGACGGCGTCGATCGCCTCTTTCGCCAGGATCTCGGCGGCGTCCTGGTCGACCAGGTAGTCGCCGCCCTTGATCGTGTCGAAGGTGTGCCACTCCCACGAGTCCTCTTCGACGTTCGCGAGGGCCGCGGCCATCCCGCCCTGTGCCGCACCGGTGTGCGACCGGGTGGGGTAGAGCTTCGAGATGACGGCCGTCTTCGCCTTCGGGCCGGCTTCGATCGCGGCTCGCATGCCCGCGCCTCCGGCGCCGATGATGACGATGTCGAACTGGTGGTGGTGGACGGTGGTCTCGGTCACAGGGGTCTTTCCGTAGACGGTGGGAACGCGGGCAGCAACGGTGGTGGTGCTACTGCGCGGGGCAGAAGGACGGCAGGTCGGCGGCAGCGGCGCCGGCGGGGCACGGGTCGAAGGTCCAGCAGACGAGGAGCCCGAGCACGATCAGCACGACGCAGGCGGCCAGGATCGCGACGAGGAGGGTCTTGCGGATGCCGGGCTTCGACACGTAGTCGTTGACGATCGTGCGCATGCCGTTCGAGCCGTGGATGAGGGCGAGGACCAGCATGAGCGAGTCCCAGACCTGCCAGAAGGGGTTGGCCCACTTGCCGGCGACGAAGGCGAAGTCGATCTGCTTGACGCCCTCGCCCGCCACCATGTTGACGAAGAGGTGGCCGAAGATCAGCACGACGAGCAGCACGCCCGAGGCGCGCATGTAGATCCAGCCCCACTTCTCCCAGTTGGTGGTGCTGCGGGCGGCTGCGGCCGAGCGGGGAGGTTCGACGATCTGCGTGGTCATGTTCGTGCCCCTCAGTTGAAGTCCGCGACGAGGTTCATGAGCTGGCGGGGCAGGAAGCCCGCGATCGCCACCGCCCACAGGACCATGACGATCCAGAACATGGCCCGCTGGTACTTCGGGCCCTTCGACCAGAAGTCGATCAGGATGATCCGCAGGCCGTTGAAGGCGTGGAACACGATGGCCATGACGAGCGCGATCTCGCCGAGGTTCATGATCGGGGTCTTGTACGTGCCGATGACCGCGTTGTACGCCTCTGGGGAGAGCCGCACGAGCGCCGTGTCGAGGATGTGCACGAGCAGGAAGAAGTAGATCGCGACGCCGGTGATGCGGTGGAGAACCCACGACCACATCCCGATCGAACCGCGGTAGAGCGTGCCCTGTGGCGTCCGAGAAGCCCGCGGGGCTTCAATCGAGACGTCGGGCACCGCGGTCGCCGTACCCCCGCCGGTGTGCTCAGCCATGAGCTCGTCCTTCCATAGGACGGGCTCGCCCGATCGGCGAGCCCTTGCCGTTCGTGTTCGTGTGGAACACGACCCATCCTATGCGCGGGCGCTGACCTTCTCGTCCCGACCGGCCCGGAGGCCCCGTCCGACGGGCGGCGCGCCGATGGTGCGGGCCGTGTCGTGGTGGTCGAGGAGCTGGTCGCCGACCGCCTCCCAGGTGGTTCCCTCGACCCGGAGTCGACCGGCGGAACCCATCCGCTCCGCCAGCGCGCGGTCGTGGTGCAGCCGGAGGACCGCGTGTCGCAGGGCCTGCGGGGCATCGGCGTCGTAGAGCTCGCCGTCGAGTCCCGGGGCCACCAGGTCGAGCGGGCCGCCGGACGCCGGCGCGATCACGGGCAGGCCGGAGGCGTGGGCCTCCTGCAGGGTCTGCCCGAAGGTCTCGGCCGGACCGGTGTGCACGAACAGGTCGAGCGCCGCGTACGCGTCGGCGAGGGCGTCGCCGCGCAGGGGGCCGGTGAAGGTGACGTCGAGGTGCCGGAGCCGACGTTCGAGCATCGCCCGCGACGGACCTCCTCCGGCCACGACGACCCGGATGCCGGGGACACCGCCGAGCTCGGCGAGCCGCTCGACCTCCTTCTCCGGGGCCAGGCGTCCGACGTAGCCGACGATGGTCTCGCCGTTGGGGGCAAGGCGGCGGCGGAGTGCCCGCACGTGCCCGGTCGACCGGCGCGCGGGGTGGAACAGCTCGGTGTCGACCCCGCGACCCCAGCGGGCGACGCGGGGCACGCCCTCCTCGGCGAGCATCGCGGCGGTCGCGCTCGACGGGGCGAGCGTCAGCGAGGCCCCGGCGTGGATGCGTCCGAGGATCTTCCGCACCAACGGGACGGTCGCGGTCAGGCCGTTGCGGCGGGCGAACCCGGCCACGTCGGTCTGGAAGACGGCGACGGAGGGGATGCCGAGCCTCCCGGCTGCCGTGATCGCGCGCCCACCCAACAGGAACGGACTCGCGGCGTGGAGCACGTCGGCGCCGGAGGCGGCGAGGATCGTGTCGAGCACCGGGTGGGGGAGCGCCACCGGGAACTGCCGGTAGGCGACGGCGGGGATGCGGTGGACGTCGAAGGAGCGGTAGCGCTCGACGGCGCTGCGCGACCGGAACTGCGCGAGGCCGGGGGTGTCCGGGGCGATCACGACCGCGCGGTGACCCCGTCGTTCCAGGTGGTCGAGGACCGCCAGGACACTGGTGGTCACGCCGTTGAGGGTGGGCAGGAAGCTCTCGGTCACGACGGCGACGGTCCGGGGGGACGTGCCGCGCTCCACGCTGCGTGCGCTCATGGTGCTGCCCATGCTCCGGGCGTGACGTGACCCGGCGGGGCCGACGACGTGAACGGGACGCGCGCGCCGGGTGAACAACGCTGCGGGAGCCCGCATGCGGGAATCGTGCGGAGACCACCCAGGATCCGCCCGGTGGGACCGGTACGGTGAGCGCGTGGCTGACGCTCTCGAAGACTTCTACGCGATCATCCCCGCAGGGGGCATCGGATCGCGCCTGTGGCCGTTGTCGCGCGCGGACGCACCCAAGTTCCTGCACGACCTGACGGGTTCCGGCACCTCGCTGCTGCGGCAGACCTGGGACCGCCTGGCGCCGCTCGCCGGTGACCAGCGGATCATGGTCGTCACCGGCCGTGCGCACCGGGTCGCGGTGGAGTCGCAGCTGCCCGGCGTCGAGGACCACAACGTGGTGCTCGAGAGCGAGCCGAAGGACTCCACGGCCGCCATCGGCCTGGCCGCGGCGATCCTGGTGCGCCGCGAGCCCGACGTCGTCATCGGCTCGTTCGCCGCCGACCACGTCATCGGGGACGCCCGCGGCTTCCGTCGTTCGGTGCGCGAGGCCGTCGCCGTCGCCCGCGCCGGCTACGTCACGACCATCGGCATCACCCCGACGGAACCCGCGATCGGCTTCGGGTACATCAACGCCGACACCGCCGGACTCGACATCGAGGGTGCCCCCACCGCGCACGCCGTCAAGTCGTTCGTCGAGAAGCCGGACCTCGACACCGCCCGCTCGTACGTCGAGCAGGGCAACTACCTCTGGAACGCCGGCATGTTCATCGCCCGTGCCGACGTGCTGCTCGCCGAGATCGGCCGGACGAAGCCCGAGCTGCTGGCCGGCATCAACGAGCTCGCCGACGCCTGGGACACCTCGGCCCGCGGCGCCGTCGTCGACGCCGTCTGGCCGATGCTCGAGAAGATCGCGATCGACTACACGGTCGCCGAACCCGCCGCCGCGGCCGGACGCATGGCCGTCGTCCCCGGTGACTTCGACTGGGACGACGTGGGGGACTTCGCCTCCCTCGCCAAGCTGCAGTCCGGCGGTCGGCCGAACAACCTCGCCGTGCTCGGGGACGGTGCCCGCATCCTGGCGGACTCGTCGAGCGGCATCGTGATCTCGCACAGCCAGCGACTCATCTCGCTCATCGGCGTCGAGGACATCGTCGTCGTGGACACCCCGGACGCCCTGCTCGTCACCACCAGCGCGAACGCTCAGCGGGTGAAGGGTGTGGTGGATGCCCTGAAGATCAGCGGCCGGGGCGACGTCCTGTAGCGCTGAGCATCGGCCATCCGGCCGGTGATGTGTCAGGTGTAGGGTCGCTGGGGAGCGACGTCGGGGGAGGACATGGCGTACATCGAGTTCGACGCGGGGGATGCGTCAGTACTGGCGGAGGCGGTTCCGGCGGCGGCAGCGAATCTGCACGGGCATGTGAGGAGCCGGTCGCGGTGGGTTGCGAGCACGCTCATGGTCGTGACGGTGGCGACCGCGCTCGCCGGGTGCGCCCGGCAGCCTGAGGACAGTAAGCCTGTCGTAGACCCTGACGTCGCGAAGCGGCAGATGATCGACGCCATCGACGTCGTCACTGGACGTCTGGGCGGCGAGTGGAAGGCGCGAACTGGGCCCGACTACGCCGAGAGTTGCAGCTTGTCCGGCGGGGAGAAGGGGGCGCACTGGGTGTACCTCACCGGCCGGACTTCCAGGGTCGGTTCGGAGGACCCGGAACCGGACGCGAAGAAGGTGCTCGACCGCTGGAAGTCCCAGGGCATGGAGGTCGAGCGCTGGGCTGACCCCGACGGGCCCGCGATCGTCGGCCGCGGCGGTGGTTCGATCGACTCCATCAACCTCTACGCGTTCCCGGGCAACTACACGGTCGAAGCGATCTCACTGTGTTTCCCGGGCGACGCCGACAGCTTGTGACACACCGACGTGACGTGGGATGCGGCTTTGTCGGCTCCGTGCTCCTGGTCGGCATGCTGCTGGTGGGGCTGACCGGTTGCGCCGCGCAGAGGACCGGCACCGGTTCATCTGAGCGGGCGGAGCTCCAGGTGAGTGAGAACGCCGCGAAGCGACAGATGGTCGAAGCGGTCGATGACGCAACAGAGCGACTCGGCGGTGAATGGAAAGCACGCACCGGGCCGGACTACTCGGAGGGCTGCGTCCTCGCGGACGGCGAGCGAGGTGCGCACTGGCGCTACCTCACCGGGAGCACGCTGGCCGGGCGACCCGATGCCGACGCCGCCCGGATGACCGAGCACTGGGAAGCGCAGGGGATGCGGGTCACCCAGCGTGATTCGAGCGACGGGCCCGCCATCTTCGGCGACGGCGCAGGGAAGGTCACCTCGATCAGCGTCTACGCCTACCCGGGGAACTACACCGTCCAGGCCGTCTCACTGTGCTTCCCGGGCGATGCCGACGAACTCTGACCTCCAGAGATCCGCCCCGCCGGCAGCGTCCTGTAGCGCTCCACCGACAAACCCCTCGAACTGGGGGTCTGTGTGCGACCCTGCGTTACGGGCGCGTTTCGGCGGGGTCGCGATCCCGTAACCGATC
The DNA here is from genome assembly GCF_000686685.1 of Curtobacterium sp. UNCCL17. Lineage (NCBI taxonomy): Bacteria > Bacillati > Actinomycetota > Actinomycetes > Micrococcales > Microbacteriaceae > Curtobacterium > Curtobacterium sp. UNCCL17. The sequence goes on from NZ_KK366001.1 coordinate 696,954, forward strand.
CGCAGGACCCCCGCAACGGGTCCTGTACCGGCCCGACGGTCGTGTACTGTCGCCACGATCGCCCGGAACGCACGTGGTCCGGGCACGCTCCCCGGAGGAACCAACCCGTGACATCTCGTACCCGACAGGTCGTCCTCAGCGGCCTCGCGCTCGCCGGCACCGTCGCCGTCCTGGCCGGCTGCGCCTCGGCGCCGTCCACCACCGACTCGGCGAAGAAGACCGACTTCCGCCCCTGCATGGTCTCCGACGCCGGTGGGTTCGACGACAAGTCGTTCAACCAGCTCGGCTACGAGGGCATGAAGGACGCCGCCAAGGACCTCGGTGCCACCTACAAGGAGGCCGAGTCGAAGGACGCCACCGTCTACGACTCGAACATCGAGCAGCTCATCGGCCAGAACTGCAACCTCGTCGTGACCGTCGGCTTCAACCTGGCCGACGCCACGAAGAAGCAGGCCGCTGCGAACCCCGACACCGACTTCGCGATCATCGACGACAACTCGATCGACGCGAAGAACGTCAAGCCGATCACGTTCGACACCTCGCAGGCAGCGTTCCTCGCCGGCTACGCGGCGGCGTCCTACTCGAAGACCGGCGTCGTCGGCACCTTCGGTGGCATGCAGATCCCGACCGTCACCATCTTCATGGACGGCTTCGCGGACGGCGTGAAGTACTACAACGAGCAGAAGGACAAGGACGTCAAGGTCGTCGGCTGGAACGTCGACACCGGCAAGGGCTCCTTCACCGGTGGCTTCGAGGCCGGCACGCAGGCCAAGTCCGTCGCGCAGACGCTCCTCGACCAGGACGCCGACGTGATCCTGCCCGTCGGTGGCCCGATCTACCAGTCCGCCGCCGAGGCCATCAAGGACGCCGACAACGGTTCCGTCCTGATCGGTGCGGACAGCGACCTCTACGAGGCCGACCCCCGCTACAAGGACATCGCCTTCACCTCGGTCGAGAAGGGCATGCGCCCGGCCGTGAAGGACGTCGTCGAGCAGGCGGCTGACGACAAGTTCTCGAAGGACCCGTACGTGGGCACCCTCGAGAACGACGGCGTCGGCATCGCGCCGTTCCACGACTTCGAGTCCAAGGTCGACAAGGGCCTGCAGGGCGAGCTCGACGACGTGAAGGCCGGCATCATCGACGGCTCGATCAAGGTCAAGACCCAGTCCTGACCCGGTGAACGCGGGCGGGGGAGCATCCCTCGCCCGCGTTCTCGTGCGCCCGGGTGGCGCACACCACATCGTGCATCCGCGGGGTGCACGCGACACCGTGCGCCCGCGTGGCGCGCGCGAGACAGAAATAGACTCCCGAACATGAAGCTCGAACTCCGCGGCATCACCAAGCGGTTCGGCGCCCTGGTCGCCAACGACCACATCTCGCTCACCGTCGAGCCGGGTGAGGTCCACTGCCTCCTGGGTGAGAACGGCGCCGGCAAGTCCACCCTGATGAACGTCCTGTACGGCCTGTACGACGCCGACGAGGGCGAGATCCTGCTCGACGATGTGGTGCAGGACTTCGACGGCCCCGGTGACGCCATGCGCGCCGGCATCGGCATGGTGCACCAGCACTTCATGCTCGTGCCCGTGTTCACCGTCGCCGAGAACGTCATGTTGGGCCAGGAGCAGACCACCTTCGGCGGGCGGCTCGACCTGGCCGGTGCCCGCAAGCGCGTGCAGGAGATCTCCGACCGCTTCGGGTTCGACGTCGACCCCGACGCCAAGGTCGAGGACCTGCCCGTCGGCGTGCAGCAGCGCGTCGAGATCATCAAGGCGCTGTCCCGCGACGCCTCCGTGCTGGTGTTCGACGAGCCGACGGCCGTCCTCACCCCGCAGGAGACCGACGAGCTGATGGGCATCATGCGCCAGCTCCGCGAAGCCGGCACCGCGATCGTCTTCATCACCCACAAGCTCCGCGAGGTGCGCGAGGTCGCCGACCGCATCACGGTCATCCGTCTCGGCAAGGTCGTCGGCGAAGCCTCGCCGACCGCCACGAACAACGAGCTGGCCGCGCTGATGGTCGGCCGTGCCGTCTCGCTCGTGGTCGACAAGGAACCCTCGACCGGTGGCGACGACGCCCTGGTCGTCGAGCACCTCACCGTCACCGACCCGTCCGGCATCGTGCTCGTTGACGACGTCTCCTTCACGGTGCGTCGCGGCGAGGTCCTGGCGATCGCCGGTGTGCAGGGCAACGGCCAGACCGAGCTCACCGAGGCGATCATCGGCCTCGAGCCCGCCCACGCCGGCCGGATCACCCTGGACGGCAAGGAGCTCACCGGCCGGAGCGTCAAGCAGGTGCTCGACGCGGGCGTCGGCTTCGTCCCCGAGGACCGCAAGGAGGACGGCCTGGTCGGCGAGTTCACCATCGCCGAGAACCTGATGCTCGACCGGGCCGACCACGCCGAGTTCGTCCGCGCCGGGACGATTCGGTCGGCGGAACGCGACGCCTTCGCCGACGAGAAGATCGCCGAGTTCGACATCCGCACCCCCGGCCGCACCACCGCGGCCGGTCGGCTGTCCGGCGGGAACCAGCAGAAGATCGTCCTGGCGCGCGAACTGAGCCGTGAACTGCGGCTGTTCGTCGCCGCGCAGCCCACCCGCGGCATCGACGTGGGCTCGATCGAGTTCGTCCACAAGCGCATCGTCGCCACTCGCGACACCGGGGTGCCGGTCATCGTCGTCTCCACCGAGCTCGACGAGGTCGTCGCCCTGGCCGACCGCATCGCCGTGATGTACCGCGGCGGCATCGTCGGCATCGTCCCCGCGACCACCCCCCGCGACGTCCTCGGCCTCATGATGGCCGGGGAGATCCCCGAAGGAACGGAGCTGGCCGCATGACCGGTTCGGCCGGCGAGATCCACGCCACACCCACGACCGGAACGGAGCTGGCAGCGTGACCACCCCACCGCCAGACAACACGCAGCAGCCGACCTCGGCTGCGCACGGCACCGCGGACGCCCCGCTCACTGACGACCGTCTGCAGGAGGTCGAGTCGACCCCGCACCTGATGACGGACTCGGCAGAGGACACCGAGCGCCGCAACGGCGCCGGTGGTGACCGCTGGCAGGCCGCCCTGCAGGGGATCCTGAACGGGTCCGTGCTCGTCACGGTGCTCGCCGTCGTCCTCGCGCTGGTCGCCTGCGGCATCCTCATCGCGGTGACGGACGAGAACGTCCGTGCCACCGCCGGGTACTTCTTCGCCCGCCCGACGGACATGCTCCAGGCGGTCGGCACCGCGGTCGGCGGCGCGTACGCCTCGCTGTTCCAGGGCTCGGTGTTCAACTTCGGCGCGGACTCGTTCCAGCAGGCGATCGGGCCCCTCACGCGCTCCGTCGACTACTCGGTGCCGCTCATCGCCGCCGGGCTCGGGATCGCGCTGTCGTTCCGCGCCGGGCTGTTCAACATCGGCGGCCAGGGCCAGATCCTGATGGGCGCCGCTGCCGCCGGGTGGGTCGGGTTCTCGTTCGACGGGCCCGCCGCGATCCACATCCCGCTCACGATCCTCGCCGGCATCGTCGGCGGCGCGGTCTGGGGCGGCATCGTCGGGGTGCTCAAGGCCCGGACGGGTGCGAACGAGGTGGTCGTCACGATCATGCTCAACTACGTCGCGCTCTACCTGGTCAGCTACCTGCTCCGCACCCCGGGCCTGCTGCAGGCCCCGGGCAGCAGCAACCCGATCTCGCCCGCCACGAAGGAGAGCGCCCTGCTGCCGCAGCTCTTCGGCGTGCGGTACGGCGTGGACCTCGGGTTCATCGTCGCGATCATCGCGGTCGTCGTCGTCTGGTGGCTCGTCAACAAGTCGTCGCTCGGCTTCCGGTTCCGCACCATCGGTGAGAACCCCCGTGCCGCCCGCGTGGCCGGCATGAGCGTCCCGTCGCTGACCATCTGGGTGATGCTGATCTCCGGTGCCCTGGTGGGCATCGCCGGCGCCTACCAGGTGCAGGGCGCCGTCACCTCGGGCTTCACCTCGGGCATCGACGCCGGCATCGGCTTCGACGCCATCACCGTGGCCCTGCTCGGCCGCTCCAAGCCCTGGGGCGTCTTCTGGGCGGCCATCCTGTTCGGCGTGCTCAAGAACGGTGGATACGCCATGCAGGCCGCCAACGGCATCCCGATCGACATCGTCGGGGTCATCCAGGCCCTCATCGTCCTCTTCATCGCGGCGCCGCCGCTCGTCCGCGCGATCTTCCGGATCCCGCAGCCGGGTGCACGCAAGCGCACGAAGACGAGCAAGACCAGCAAGAAGGCGGTCGCCGCATGAGCACCATCAGCCCCACCGCGGCCCCCGCGTCGCCGCTCGCGGCCCGTCCGGTCGAGACCACCAGGAGCTGGAAGCTCCCGATCGGGTACGGCGTGTTCACGCTCATCGCGATCGTGCTGTTCGGCCTGCTGCCGCGCTCCGGTACCACCACGTTCCGCCTCGCGAACGCCGGTGACTTCTTCGCGCTGCCGAACGTCCCGCTGCCCGCGCTCGGGACGGGCATCGTCGTCATCGTCCTGCTCGCGATCCTGACCGTGTACGCGTTCATCGAGACGCGGGCACTCCGCCGGGTCCCGCTGTGGGTCACGTCGGTGTTCGCGGTCGTCTTCGTCATCGGGTTCCTGACCTGGGCCGCGGCCGGTTCGTCCCTGCCGATCCCCGGCCTGCTGCTCGGCGCGCTGAGCCTGAGCGTCCCGCTCGTGTTCGGTGCCCTCGGCGGCGTCATCTCCGAGCGGGTCGGCGTGGTGAACATCGCGATCGAGGGCCAGTTCCTCGCCGGTGCGTTCAGCTCCGCGATGGTCGCGTCGATCACCGGGTCGCCCTGGGTCGGCCTCGTCGCCGCACTCGTCGCCGGCATGCTCGTGTCGTTCGTCCTCGCGGCGTTCAGCATCAAGTACCTGGTCGACCAGGTCATCGTCGGTGTCGTCATCAACGCGTTCATCTCCGGCCTGACCGGCTTCCTGTACTCGCAGGTGCTCTCCCCGAACGAGGAGACCCTGAACATCGGCATCCGGTTCCCGAAGGTCGAGATCCCGCTGCTGCACCAGATCCCGGTCATCGGTCCGGTGTTCTTCGAGCAGACGGTCGTCGTCTACCTGGCCTACATCGCCGTGGCGGTCGTCACCTTCGGGCTGTTCAAGACCCGCTGGGGCCTGCGCCTCCGCGCCGTCGGCGAGCACCCGCAGGCCGCCGACACGGTGGGCATCAACGTCACGAGCACCCGGTTCTGGAACGTCTCCCTCGCCGGTGCGATCGCCGGTCTCGGTGGGGCGTACTTCACCCTCGACGCGGTCGGGCCGTTCACGAAGGACATGACCGCGGGCGCCGGCTACATCGCGCTGGCCGCCGTCATCTTCGGCCGGTGGGACCCGATCAAGGCGACCCTCGCGGCGCTGCTGTTCGGCTTCGCGTCGAACCTGCAGAACACGCTCGGAGCGATCGACTCACCCGTGCCCAGCGAGTTCCTGCTGATGCTGCCGTACGTGGTGACGATCTTCGCCGTGGCCGGCCTGGTCGGGCAGTCGCGCGGCCCCGCCGCGTCCGGCAAGCCCTACATCAAGAGCTGACGGCCTGGAGGCACGACACATGACCGACACGCAGCAACCAGGTGACCAGGCGGTCACCGCCACCGACCCGACGGACGCCGCCACGGGCCTCCCGGTCGAAGACGTGGACTGGGGCGTCCTGCGGGACGCCGCCACGGCCGCGATGCGGCGCGCCTACGCGCCGTACTCGTCGTTCCCGGTGGGCGCCGCGGCGCTCACCGACGACGGCCGGATCGTCTCCGGCTGCAACATCGAGAACGCGAGCTACGGGGTGACGCTCTGCGCGGAGTGCTCCCTCGTGTCGCAGCTGCACATGACCGGCGGCGGCAAGCTCGTCGCGTTCACGTGCGTCGACGGCGACGGGGCGACCCTGATGCCGTGCGGCCGCTGCCGCCAGCTGCTGTTCGAGCACTCGACCGAGGGCATGCTCCTCGAGACGCTCTCCGGCATCCGCACCATCGACGAGGTCCTGCCGGACGCCTTCGGGCCGCGCACCCTCGCCACGTACCAGCAGGAGCACTGACATGGCCGTCGAGCCGTTCGACACCGTCGACCTCATCCGCACGAAGCGCTCCGGCGGCGCCCTGAGCACCGCCGAGGTCGACTGGCTCGTCGACGCGTACACCCGCGGCTACGTCGAGGACCCGCAGATGGCCGCGATGGCGATGGCGATCTTCCTGAACGGGATGGAGCGGCGCGAGATCAAGGACCTCACGCTCGCGATGATCGCCTCGGGGGAGCGGATGTCGTTCTCGTCGCTCGGCAAGACGACGGTCGACAAGCACTCCACCGGCGGGGTCGGCGACAAGATCACCCTGCCGCTGGCGCCCCTGGTGGCGTCGTTCGGCGTCGCGGTGCCGCAGCTGTCCGGCCGCGGGCTCGGCCACACCGGCGGCACGCTCGACAAGCTCGAGTCGATCCCCGGGTGGCAGGCGTCCATCTCGAACGACCGCATGATGCAGGTGCTGCAGGACGTCGGCGCGGTCATCTGCGCCGCCGGGTCCGGCCTGGCCCCCGCGGACAAGAAGCTCTACGCGCTCCGCGACATCACCGGCACGGTCGAGTGCATCCCGCTCATCGCGTCGAGCATCATGTCGAAGAAGATCGCCGAGGGCACCGGTGCGCTCGTGCTCGACGTCAAGTTCGGGTCCGGCGCGTTCATGCCGACCTACGAGGCGTCCAGGGAGCTCGCGCAGACCATGGTCGACCTCGGCAACGACGCCGGGGTCGCGACCTCGGCGCTGCTGACCGACATGGAGGTCCCGCTCGGGCTGACGATCGGCAACGCGCTCGAGGTGCGGGAGTCGGTCGAGGTGCTCGCCGGCGGCGGCCCCGCCGACGTCGTCGAGCTGACCGTGGCGCTCGCGACCGAGATGCTCACGCTGGCCGGACTGCCCGACGCCGACCCCGCAGCGGCGCTCGCGGACGGCCGCGCCATGGACACCTGGCGTCGGATGATCGAGGCACAGGGCGGGGACCCGTCCGCCGCGTTGCCCGTGGCCCGCGAACAGCACGTCGTCACCGCTGGGACGTCGGGGGTCCTCATGCAGCAGGACGCACTGCCGTTCGGGGTCTCGGCCTGGCGGCTCGGGGCCGGTCGTGCCCGCGCGCAGGACCCGGTGCAGGCCGGTGCGGGCATCGAGCTCCACGTCAAGCCGGGGGACACCGTGACCGAGGGCCAGCCGCTCTGGACGCTCCACTCCGACGACGCGTCGCGGATCCCGCGCGCACTCGAGTCGCTCGAGGGTGCGTGGACCATCGGCCCGGCGGGCTCCGCTGCCACGGCACGTGGGCCGATCGTGCGCGAGCGCATCGGGTCCTGAACCCGGCCACCCGACCGACCGGAGGCTCCCTGCACAGCTGTGGGGAGCCTCCAGTGTCTTCCGTTGTGGGTTGTGCACAGGTGCCTGCGCGGGGGCGGTGACCACCGATAGCCTGGGGGCATGAGCGCCGATGCCCCGACCTACCGCCTGCCCGACGCCGGGGCGGTCATCAACGACCTGCCGAAGGTCTCGCTGCACGACCACCTCGACGGCGGCCTGCGTCCCGCGACCATCATCGAGCTCGCGGCCTCGGCGGGTGTCACGCTCCCCACCACCGACCCGGCCGAGCTCGGGCAGTGGTTCGCCGACCAGTCGAACTCCGGCTCCCTGGTCGAGTACCTGAAGACGTTCGACGTCACCACGTCGGTGATGCAGACCGCACCGCAGCTCACCCGGATCGCCCGCGAGTTCGTCGAGGACCTGGTCGCCGACGGCGTCGTCTACGGCGAGGTCCGCTGGGCGCCGGAGCAGCACCTGCAGGGCGGACTGACCCTCGACCAGACGGTCGAGGCGGTACAGGCCGGCATCGAGGAAGCCGTCGACGCCGCCGGTGGGCGCATCCGCGTCGGCCAGCTCGTCACCGCGATGCGGCACGCCGACCGGTCGCTCGAGATCGCGGAGCTCGCCGTCCGGCACCGTGACGCCGGGGTCGTCGGCTTCGACATCGCCGGTGCCGAAGCCGGGTTCCCCGCCTCGAACCACCGCGCCGCCTTCGACTACCTGGCCTCCGAACTGTTCCCCGTCACCGTGCACGCGGGCGAGGCCGACGGGCTCGCGTCCATCCGGTCCGCGCTCGTCGACGGTCGGGCGCTCCGCCTCGGGCACGGCGTCCGCATCTTCGAGGACGTCGCCCTGTCCGATGCCGGGGACGGCTCGACGCTGGCCTCCCTGGGCGAGGTCGCCTCGTGGGTCCGTGACCGCGAGATCCCGCTCGAGGTCTCGCCGTCGTCGAACCTGCAGACCGGTGCGATCGCCGCGTGGGGCGACGACCTCGCCGACCACCCGTTCGACGTGCTCTACCAGCTCGGCTTCCGCGTCACGGTGAACACCGACAACCGCCTGATGAGCGGGACCTCGCTGTCGAAGGAGCTCGCGCTGCTCGCGGGCACGTTCGGCTACGACCTCGACGACCTGGCCGCGTTCCAGATCAACGCCGCGCTCGGGTCGTTCCTGCCGCTCGAGGACCGCGAGGAGATCATCGCCACCATCACGGCCGGGTACCAGGAGGCCTGACGCATGGGACTGCCACCGCTGCCGGACACCGCCGTCCTCCTCGGTGCGGACGCGCCCGCGTGGCGTGACGCGATGCGCCTGGTCGGCGGTGCGCTCGTCGCCTCGGGCGCCACCACCGACGAGTACACCGACGCCATGATCGGCATGGTCGAGGAGCACGGGCCGTACATCGTCATCTCGCCGGGGCTCGCGTTCGCGCACGCCCGGCCGGGTGGTGCCGTCGTACGGGACGGACTCGCGATCGTGACGCTGGCTGCTCCTGTTGCGTTCGGCCACCCGCACAACGACCCCGTCCGTGTGGTGCTCGGGCTCGCTGTGGCCGAGGTCGGCACCCACCTGGAGTCGATCGGCGAGATCGCGAACCTGTTCAACGACGCCACCGTGACCGGGCGGATCGCGGCGGCGACCACCGCGGACGAGGTCCGCACGATCATGGGGGTCTCCGCGTGAAGATCGTGACCATCTGCGGCGCCGGCATCGGGTCGAGCGGCATCCTCAAGGTGAACGCCGAGAAGGCACTCGACGCCCTCGGGCTCTCCGCGTCCGTCGTCGCAGCGGACGTCGCGTCCGTGCGGGACGTCTCCGACGACGCCAACGTGATCCTGACGAGTCAGGAGTTCGTCGAGGCGATCGGCGACACCTACGCCGAGGTCATCGTCATCGCGAACCACTTCGACCAGGGCGAGATCACGGCGGCGGTGGACCGGGCGCTCGGCGAGCACTGAGGCGGGCGCGGCGGCGGCCGCTGGGGCGGGCGTCCGCCCTTTAGAGTTGGGGCATGAGCACCGAGAACCCGCTGAACGACCCCGCTGCCGACCCGTTCGAGGTCGCGCGGGACGCCGCAGCCGCCATCGCCGAACAGTCCGGCATCGAGCGGCACGACATCGCCCTGACCCTCGGCTCGGGCTGGGGCAAGGCCGCCGACATCATCGGTGAGACCGTTTCCGAGATCCCGGCCGAGCAGGTCCCCGGGTTCAGCGCCTCGGCCGTCCCCGGACACTCCGGCACGATCCGGTCGATCCGCCTCGCCGACGGCCGCCACGCGCTCGTCATCGGTGCCCGCACCCACTACTACGAGGGCCACGGGGTCCGTCGGGTCGTGCACAGCGTCCGCACGGCGGCGGCGACCGGTGCCTCGATCATGGTGCTCACCAACGGTGCCGGCGGCATCAAGGAGCACTGGACCCCGGGCACGCCGGTGCTCATCAGCGACCACATCAACCTGACCGCGGACAGCCCGCTCGAGGGCGCGACGTTCATCGACCTCACCGACCTGTACTCGGCGCGGCTGCGCGAGCTGGCCCGGACGGTCGACCCGTCGCTCGACGAGGGCGTGTACACGCAGTTCCGCGGCCCGCACTACGAGACCCCGGCCGAGGTCCAGATGGCGAAGACCATCGGCGGGCACATCGTCGGCATGTCCACGGCGCTTGAGGCCATCGCCGCCCGTCAGGCCGGCATGGAGGTCCTCGGGTTCTCGCTCATCACGAACCTCGCCGCGGGCATCCAGAAGACCCCGTTGTCGCACACCGAGGTGCTCGAGGCCGGCAAGCAGGCCGAGCCGGTGATCGCCGACCTGCTCGCACGCGTGGTCGCCGCACTCGGGCAGCCGGCGTCGTGAAGCTCGACCTCGACCAGGTGCTCGGCACCGCGCGGGCGTGGCTGGCGCAGGACCCCGACCCGGAGACCCGCGACGAGCTGGCCGCGGCGATCGACGCGGCGGCCGACGGTGACGGTCCCGCTGTCCGGGCGCTCGCCGAGCGGTTCGACGGCCGGCTGCAGTTCGGCACCGCCGGACTCCGCGCGGAGCTCGGCTGGGGCCCGCTCCGCATGAACCGGGTCGTCGTGGCCCAGGCCGCTGCGGGGCTCGCACGGTTCCTCATCGACACCGGGCGCTCGCGCAGCGTCGTGATCGGGTACGACGGCCGGGTGAACTCGGACGTCTTCGCACGTGATTCGGCCGAGGTCATGCGCGGCCTCGGGCTCGATGTCACCCTGCTGCCCTCGGCCCTGCCGACGCCGGTGCTCGCGTTCGCCGTCCGGCACCTCGACGTCGGTGCCGGCGTCATGGTCACGGCGAGCCACAACCCGCCGCGGGACAACGGGTACAAGGTCTACCTCGGTCAGGACGACGACGGTTCGCAGATCGTCCCGCCCGTCGACGGCGAGATCGCGGACGCCATCGACGCCGTCGCCGCAGGGTCCGTCACGGACCTGCCGCGCGGTACGGACTACACCGTGGCGACGTCGGCCCTGGTCGACGCCTACGTGGCCGCCACGGCGGCGATCGTGCCCGCTCCCGCACTCGCGGTCGATGCGCAGCCGAAGGTCGTCTACACGGCCATGCACGGCGTCGGGTGGGAGACCGCTCGTGCGGTGTTCGCAGCGGCCGGGTTCGCCGAGCCGGCGGTCGTGCCGGAGCAGATCGAGCCGGACGGGGCGTTCCCGACGGTGTCGTTCCCGAACCCCGAGGAGCCGGGCGCGATGGACCTGGCGATCGCCCGCGGTCTCGCCGTCGGCGCCGACCTGGTGATCGCGAACGACCCCGACGCCGACCGGCTCGCACTCGCGATCCCGGACGGATCCGGTTCCTACCGCCGACTGTCGGGCAACGAGGTCGGCTGGCTGCTCGGGTGGCGGGCCGCCGCACGGGCGTCGGAGTCCGGCGCGACCGGCACCCTCGCCGCGTCGATCGTCTCGTCGCCGGCGTTGGCCCGGGTTGCCGCGCGCCACGGGCTGGAGTACCGCGACACCCTGACCGGCTTCAAGTGGGTGTCGCGGGTGCCCGAGCTGCTGTTCGGGTACGAAGAGGCCCTGGGGTACCTGGTCGACCCGTCGGTCGTGCGCGACAAGGACGGCATCTCGGCTGCGCTGGAGCTGCTGTCCCTCGCCGACGAGCTCGCCGCGTCGGGCTCGACCATCGCCGACCACCTCGAGGCCTTCGCCGCCGAGTTCGGCGCGTTCGCCTCGGGGCAGGTCGCGACCCGCGTCGACGACCTGTCGCGCATCGGCGAGATCATGGCGTCGCTCCGGGCCACGCCGCCGACGGAGCTCGGCGGACTGTCCGTGCAGACGGTGACGGATTACGCCGACGGGGTGGCGGGCTTCCCGCCCTCTGACATCCTGCGCTACGACCTGTCCGGCGACGCCCGGGTGATCGTCCGCCCGAGCGGCACCGAGCCCAAGGTGAAGGTCTACATCGACACGGTCGCGGACACCCCCGCCGAGGCCCAGCGCCTGGTCGACGCCCTCGCCGCCGCGGTGCGCCCCCTGGTGTCGTAGGCGCACCGGTCCGCAAAACACCGGTGTTCCCGCCCGTCGCACAACCAAAGTGACCTCGAACCGCTCCCGCGCGCGGTTCGAGGTCACTTTGGTTGTGCGGAGTGCTGCGATGCCGAGTTCTCCCCAGCCAGTCCCGACGCGTGCTCCGTGCACATGTTCGTCGAGGAGCCCTCGGAGGGCAGCACGCCTGCGTGACGATGCCCGCATGACACGACTCACGATCATGCGCGGAGGATCGGCGGACACCAGCGGCCGGACCGGGCGGGTCCACCGCCAGCAATCTGACACGGGCCGCCTCGTCCGACTGACTCCCGGCCGCTTCGTCGACGCCGACGACTGGCGCCGCGCGACGCCCGGGGAACGGCACATGGCACGGGTCAAGGCCGTGCACGACCGGATCGCCGATCGGCTCGTGGTCTCGCACGCCTCGGCGGCCGCGCTCCACGGTCTGCCCTGGCGCGGTGAGTTCCCCGAGGTGGTCGAGGTGATCGATCCGCACCGGACGACGTCCCAGTCGCTCACCCACGTCCGGAAACGCCCGGGCAAGGGACGCGAACTGCGGACCCGGACGATGGTCACGAACGGGCGGCGACTGACGGACATGGTGAGCACGGTCGCTGACCTGGCGATCTCCTACGAGCTCCGGATCGCGGTACCGGCCATCGACGTCGCCCTGCAGTGCGGCGTCACCGAACAGGAGATCCGCGACGAACTCGAGCGACGCAGCGCGGTGCACGGACGGCACCGGGCACAGGTGGCGCTCGACCTCGCGGACGCCGCCAGTGGTTCACCGGGCGAATCCGTCGCCCGTGTGGCGCTCGACGAAGTCGGAGCTCCTCGGCCCGTCCTGCAGCAGGTCTTCCACGACAGTGCGGGGTTCATCGGCCGGGTCGACTTCTGGTTCCCCGAGCAGGGTGTGGTCCTCGAGTTCGACGGGCGGTCGAAGTACGTCGATCCGGCGCTCCGGGCAGCGGGCCGCTCGGCGGCCGACGTCGTGGTGGACGAGAAACGGCGGGAAGACCGGCTCCGGCGTCATCCCGAGGTCCGGGGCGTCGGGCGGTTCGGCTGGGCCGAGGCGAACGATGCCGAGTCGTTGCGGGCCGTCTTGCACGCCGTCGGGCTGCCGACGAGCATCCGTGCCTTCCACCATCTCCGATGACCGCGCCCGTGAGATCCCGTGGCACAACCAAAGTCACTCCGAACCGCGCAATGATCGGGTTCGAGGTGACTTTGGTTGTGCGACGCTGCCGCGCGGCGCGCGAGGAGGACAGCCCGGGCTACGCGAGCTCGAGCAGCACGTGACCGGACGAGACCGTCTGGCCGACCGGGGCGTTCAGGCCGGTGACGACGCCGTCCTTGTGGGCCTGCACGGGCTGCTCCATCTTCATGGCCTCGAGCACGACGAGCAGGTCGCCCTTCACCACGGTGTCACCCTCGGCGACCGCGAGCTTCACCACGGTGGCCTGCATCGGCGACGAGACGGACGACCCGGACTTCGCCAGGCCCCCGCGGACGGCCGACGAGCGGCGCTTCGGGGGAGCGGTGGGGCCGGCGGGACGACGACCGGCGAGACCGGCACCGGCAGCACCGCCACCGACGATCGACGGCATGGTGACCTCGATGCGCTTGCCCTGCACCTCGACGACGACGCTCTCGCGCGCAGCCGGGGCCGGAAGTTCCTCGGGGGAGCCGCTCCACGCCGGGATGTCGTTGACGAAGTCGGTCTCGATCCACTGCGTGTAGATGCTGAAGGGCTCGTCGTCGGCCGTCGCGAACGCCGGGTCCGACACCACGGCCCGGTGGAAGGGGAGCACGGTCGGCAGGCCGGTGACCTCGAACTCGGCGAGTGCACGACGCGATCGCTCCAGCGCCTCGGCACGGGTGGCGCCGGTGACGATCAGCTTCGCGAGCATCGAGTCGAACGAGCCGGACACGACGTCACCGGAGACGACGCCCGAGTCGACACGGACACCGGGGCCGGACGGTGCGTTGAAGGCGTGCACGGGGCCGGGCGCGGGGAAGAAGTTGCGACCCGGGTCCTCGCCGTTGATGCGGAACTCGAACGAGTGTCCCCGCGGCGTGGGGTCCGAGTAGTCGAGCACGCCGCCCTCGGCGATGCGGAACTGCTCGCGCACCAGGTCGATGCCGGTGACCTCTTCGGAGACGCAGTGCTCGACCTGCAGGCGGGTGTTCACCTCGAGGAACGACACGGTGCCGTCGGCGCCGATGAGGAACTCGCAGGTGCCGGCACCGACGTAGCCGACCTCGCGCAGGATCGCCTTCGACGACTCGTACAGCGCGGTCTGCTGCTCGGGCGTCAGGTAGGGCGCCGGGGCTTCCTCGACGAGCTTCTGGTGGCGACGCTGCAGCGAGCAGTCGCGGGTGGAGACGACGACGACGTTGCCGTGCTCGTCCGCCAGGCACTGGGTCTCGACGTGGCGCGGCTTGTCCAGGTACTTCTCGACGAAGCACTCGCCCCGACCGAACGCGGCGATCGCCTCACGCGTGGCGGACTCGAAGAGCTCCTCGACCGAGGCACGGTCGCGGACGACCTTCAGACCACGACCGCCACCGCCGAACGCCGCCTTGATCGCGACGGGCAGACCGACCTGGTCGACGAAGTCGAAGACCTCGGAGACGTCCTGCACGGGCTCGATGGTGCCGGGGGCGAGCGGCGCGCCGACCTTCTCGGCGACGTGGCGCGCGGAGACCTTGTCACCGAGGCGCTCGATCGATTCCGGCGACGGGCCGATCCAGACGAGCCCGGCGTCGATGACGGCGCGGGCGAAGTCGGCGTTCTCGGCGAGGAACCCGTAGCCGGGGTGCACGGCGTCCGCGCCGGAGCGGCGGGCGACCGAGATGATCTTGTCGATGACGAGGTACGTGTCGGCGCTCGTGGTGCCGTTCAGCGCGTAGGCCTCGTCGGCGAGGCGGGCGTGCAGGGCATCGCGGTCCTGGTCGGCGTAGACCGCGACCGATGCCTTGCCCGCGTCGCGGGCCGCGCGGATGATGCGGACGGCGATCTCGCCGCGGTTCGCGATGAGGACCTTGCTGATACGGGGCATGACACATCAGCGTATTCGTGCGGCGGGAGTGCGTTTTGACTGGCACCCACAAAGAACCACCCGGAACAGGTGCGGATGTCTACAGTGCCCACAGGTCGTGCCAGGCGATGCCGAAGCCCCGGAGGAGCATCGATCGCAGCACCGGCAGCGACATCCCGATCACGGCGGACGGTGCGCCGTCGATCCGCGTGATGTACGCGGCGGCCCGGCCGTCGATGGTGAAGGCACCCGCGACCTCGAGCGGCTCGCCCGTCGCGACGTACGCGTCGATCTCGTCGACGGACACGTCGTCGGCGAAGGTCAGCACCGCGCTGTCGACCGCGACCACGCGGTCGCCACCGGCGGCCAGCGCCGACCCGCCGGGCGCGACGGCACCCAGCTGCGGGACGCCGGCGGTGGACGTGACCAGGGACCGGACGGGAGGCGCGGTGCGGGCCGGTGCCGCGCCTCCAGGCCGTCCCGTGACCGGTTCCGGGTCCCGGTGCCGGTCGTCGCGTCGTCGATCGATCACGCAGTGTCCGCTCCACAGCGTCCCGCCGCCGGCGGCGAGCATCTGCCGCCAGCGCTCCCGGGCGACCGCGGGGTCGTGCGGCTTGCCGTACAGCTGTCCGTCGACCTCGAACGCGGAGTCCCCGCCGAACACGACCCCGTCGACCGGGGACCCGGCGACCGCGGAGTCGGCGACTGCGGACGCCTTGGCGACGGCGAGGAGCGAGACGAGCTCCGGTCCGGTCAGGGCGCGGCCGAGCGATGCCGCGGCGGCGGCGCCGAAGGCGTCCTCGTCGACGCCGGGGGATACGAGCACGGGTTCGATCCCGGACTGGGCGAGGAGTGCTCGGCGGGCGGGGGATGTACTCGCGAGGTACAGACGCATGGGACCATCTCACCATGGGTGAATCCGTCGGCACGCTGCTCGAACTCGACGTCACCGGGATCGCCCACGGCGGCATCTCGGTGGCACGACACGAAGGACGGGTGGTCTTCGTCTCGGACGCGATCCCCGGGGAGCGCGTCGTCGCCCGGGTGACCGAGGACCGCAAGAAGTCGTTCTGGCGCGCCGACACGGTCAGCGTCATCACGCCGAGCGAGCACCGCGTCGACCACGTCTGGCCCGAGGCCGCGCTCGAGCGTGACCCCGAGACGCGCCCGGGTGGTGCCGAGTTCGGTCACATCGCCCTCGCACACCAGCGCACGCTCAAGCACGACGTCCTCGTCGACTCGTTCGCGCGGTTCGCACGGATGGACCTCGCTGAGGTGCTCGGCCACGACGTCGTCGTCGAGGCCGCGCCCGGCGACGACGCGGCGAACGGCCTCGGCTGGCGCACCCGCGTCCGGCTGCACGTCGACGAGCAGGGCACCGCCGGCCCGTTCGCGGCCCGCTCCCACTCCGTCATCCCGGTCACCGGCCTGCCGCTCGCGACCGCCGTCGTGCAGCAGAGCGCCCCGCTCGGCCGCGGTGCGCTGCCGGGCTCCTCGGTCATCGACGTCCTCGCGCCGAGTGGCTCCGAGGGTGCGCGGCTCGTCATCGACGACCAGAAGCCCACCGTGGTGACCGAGGTCGTCGGGGAGCGCACGTTCCAGGTCGACGACAACGGGTTCTGGCAGGTGCACCGCGCCGCGGCGACCGTGCTCACCGAGGCCGTCCAGGACCTGGTCGACCGCGACCGCCTGGACCCCGAGGGCACCCACCTGGACCTGTACGGCGGTGTGGGCCTGCTCGCCGCCGCCCTCGGCGACCTGGTCGGCCCGAAGGCGCGCATCACGAGCGTCGAGAGCGCCGCCCGTGCCACCGAGCACGCGCAGGAGAACCTGTCTGAGTGGCTCGGCGCCCGCGCCGAGACCGGCCGCGTGGACCGCTGGCTGACGAACACGGTGGCGAACGCCTCGCGCGCCGAGAAGGACCGCTTCCGCGCCGGCACGATCGTGCTCGACCCGCCCCGCGCCGGTGCCGGTCGTGACGTCGTCGTGCAGATCGCGGCGCTCCAGCCGGAGCAGGTCGTCTACGTGGCGTGCGACCCGGTGGCGCTGGCCCGCGACGTCGCGACGTTCGCCGACCTCGGCTACCGGCTCGAAGCACTGCGGGCCTTCGACCTGTTCCCGCACACCCACCACCTGGAAGCCGTCGCGCGCCTGGTCCCCGCACGCTGAGGTCCGGTGGTCGCGCGAGGCCGGGTCCTTGCGTGTCGGGGTGTCCACCAATCGGCGGACCGGCCAGCGTGGCGCAGCCCAGAAGCCCCGCACCTGAGTCCGGGCTGGGTATCCTGGGTCGTTGATGGCACTCCGGTTTCAGGGGCCGGCGTCGCGCATCGGAACGAGAGGCCACTGTGGCAGCAGGAACGACAACCACCAGCACCGAGACGTCAGGGGCGGCCAGCAGGCCGGTCCGGGTCGCGATCGTCGACGACCACGAGTCCGTCCGACTCGGGATCCAGGCGGCGTGCCAGAACGAGGGGTTCGAGGTGGTGCTCACCGCCGCCAGCGTCCCCGAGTACGTCCAGAACCTCGACGGGCGAGAGGTCGACGTCGTCGTCCTCGACCTGTCCCTCGGTGACGGCTCGACCGTGACCGAGAACGTCAAGGGCGTGCAGGGGACGGGATCGGCGGTGCTCGTGCACTCCATCGCGGACCGTGTCGCCAACGTGCGTGAGGCGCTCGCAGCAGGGGCTGCAGGCGTCATCCCGAAGTCCTCGGCCACCAAGACCGTGATGGCCGCGGTCGCCACCGTCGCACGCGGTGACGTGCTCAACAACCTCGAGTGGGCGAGCGCCATCGACGCCGACCGCGACTTCGCGAAGGCGCAGCTCGGCCGCCGTGAGCGCGAGATCCTGCACCTCTACGCCTCGGGTCTCCCGCTCAAGCTCGCCGCCCAGCAGCTCGGCATCGGCTACTCGACGGCCCGTGAGTACCTCGACCGGATCCGCGTGAAGTACGTCGAGGTCGGTCGCCCGGCCCCGACGAAGGTCGACCTGCTGCGTCGAGCCGTCGAGGACGGGATCCTCCCCGGGCTCGACTCGGGCATCGACCCCGACGGCGACGGTCGCTGACACGGATGGCGACCGCGGCTGAGTCGGCGCGGACGGTCGTCGAACCGGCGCCGTTCGGCGCCGATCCGGCGCGCAGCGTCCGTGCCTCGATCACGCAGGCGTCGGTCGAGCGCGCGTTCGCGATCCTCCTCGCGATGGCGGCGATCGGCCTCGGCATCGTCGACGCGCCCGCGGTCCTGCAGCAGCTGCCGTACCTCGACCCGTTCTGGGGGCCGACGCTGATGCTCGCCCTCGCGGCGTCGTTCGTGTTCATCGGGGTCTCGGCCTTCGTGCAGCGGGTCGCGCAGCTGGCGCAGATCGTCTGCGCGCTGCTGTTCCTCGTCGTGCTCGTGACGTGGACGGCGACCGTGCAGGAGTCCATCCCGTCGGCGCAGCAGCCGTGGCCGTGGTGGTTCTGCACGGTCGGCTGCACGGCGGCGGCGATGGGCTTCGCCACGTGGCGTGCGACGGTCTACACCGCGCTCGTGCCGGCGGTGTACGTCGTCATCCGGCTCAGCCCGCTCGGCGGCGACGTCGGGGTCCTCGCCGTCCTGCTCGACGGCGTCTACACGGCGCTGCTCAGCGGCGCGGTGCTCGTCATCGCCGTGGTGCTGCGGCGTGCGGCCACGTCGGTCGACACGGCGCAGTCCACGGCCGTGCGGCGGTACTCGCTCGCCATCCGGGAACACGCCACCGAGGTCGAGCGGGTCCAGGTGGACGCCATCGTGCACGACAGCGTGCTCACGACGCTGCTCTCCGCCGCCCGTGCCGACACGCTCGAGGCCAAGACCCTCGCCGCGCGGATGGCCCGGAACGCGATCGACCACCTCGAGGCAGCGGCCACCGACGGTCCCGGCGACGTCGCGCCGGTCGCCCTCGGGGAACTCCGGGCGCGCATCCGCGAGGGGGTGGGTGCGTTGCCCGCCCCGGTCCGCCTCGTCCCGACGCCGACCGGGTCGGTCCGCCTGCCCGCTTCGGTCGCCGACGCGCTGGCCTCGGCGGCGCTGCAGGCCGCGGTGAACAGCGTGCAGCACGCCGGCGACGCTGACGTCTCCCGCTGGGTCCGCATCGAGCAGCAGGGCCAGGGGGTGCTCGTCGAGGTCGGTGACGACGGCCGCGGGTTCGACGTCGCGGCCATCCCCGCCGAACGGCTCGGTGTCCGTCGCTCCATCGTGGAGCGGGTCGCGACCGTCGACGGTCGCGCCGAGGTGCACACCGCACCGGGCGAGGGCACCCGCATCGTGCTGACGTGGTCGCCGGCCGCGAGGACGACCGCATGAAGGTCTCCCTGCCGGCGAGCATCGCCCTCGGCCTGGCGTCGCTGTTCTCCGTCTACCACCTGGTCCTCGCCGCGGCCACGCTGCCGCGCGTCGACCAGGTCGCCCCGATCATCGCCTGCATGGTCCTGTACGCCGCGGCCACCGGCCTGGCACTCTTCGTCCCCGGCAGGGTCCTGCCGGTCTGGACGGCCTGCTTCTCGCTCGCCACCGCGATCGTGATGCCGGTGATCGCCGCCCCCGTCCTCGTCGAGGGTCGCGGTCCTGGGTCCGCCACCTGGTGGATCGCGGCCATCGGCACACTCATGGTGGTGCTCGTCGTGCGCGGCCGCGGACCCTTCGCATGGGCCGGCGTGCTGTTCCTGACCGTGTACACCGTCGCCTGGGCCGGTCTCGGCTCGCTCGGTGGGCTCGGGGTGGTCGGCAGCGTCGCCTGGGTCGCGATCGCCACGGTCTTCGCCGCCGCGATGAGCCGCGCCATCCGGAACACCCGTGAGCTCGTCCTCGCCGAGCAGGAGACCGCCGACTGGCAGGCCGCGCAGGACGCCCACGTGTTCGAGCGGCAGTTCCGGCTGAGCCAGACCACCCGGATGGCCCTGCCGATGCTGCAGCGCATCATCGACTCCTGCGGCGACCTCGACGACGCCGACCGTGCCGAGTGCCTGCACCTCGAGCAGGCTATCCGCGACGAGATCCGGGGCCGGTCCCTGTTGTCCGACGACGTCCGCGACGAGGTGATGCGTCTGCGTCGCCGCGGCGCGACCGTGCAGCTGCACGACGACGGCGGGCTCGACGACCTGGACGCCCCGGACATCCGCCGCATCCACGCCCGCGTCGCCGAGGCGCTCCGGCAGGCCCGCGACGCCGACAACGTCATCGTGCGGACGGTCGGCGAGGGGTCCGACTCCGCGGTGACCGTCGTCGGACTCCGCCTCGACGGCGCGGCCAGCGAGTCCGCGGCGCTCGGAGCGGGGCTGGACGACGACGACGGTGACGAGGACGACTCCGTCGCACTCTGGCTGGAGATCCCGCGGCACGAGCCGGCGTAGCGCCCGCTGAGCGCGGCACGCGCGCGCGTTCCGCGACGATGCACCACGTGATCGACAGGTGGATCGTCGCGAACGCGGTGCGGACGGCGTTGCGGACGCGCGTGGTGCGCCGGGCGTGCGGGCGGCGCTGGACGTGATGGGGGACAGCCGGGAGGCCCGTGGCGGCCCCCGGCACGGGCCTCCCGGCCGTCACGTGGTGCGCCGGGCTGGCGCGTGCGCGGACGCGACCATGTCGGTGTCGTACGACGTCGACGGTGTCGTTCGGACGCGTGCGCAACGGTTGCGCACGCGCGGAAGCGACCGTGTCGGTGTCGTACGACGTCGACGGTGTCGTTCCGCGTCGGCATCGGTGTCGCCCCCGCAGCCGCTGCAGCACCCGCCCGCAGCCGCCACACGCCCCGGAAACGGGGAACGGGCCGGTCGGATACCGACCGGCCCGTTCACGACCCGAGGCTGAGCGACAACCCGAATGTCGCCCTGCCTCGCAGCGGGCGGTGGCTTCGTACCCTAGTCGGCCACCGTCCTGCGATGTCTTTCGTTGAAGGACACCGAACACCAACTACTATGCCCACGCACGAGCTGCGTGTCAGTCGTCATTATGGGGGACAATTTCGGCAGTTCCGGTCCGTATCGGCTGAACGTGTCCCCCGAGTGAGGGGATACCGACCGGGAAGTGCGCCCTGCAACCCTTCCGGTCGCGCGCGCACCAGGGGTACATCAGCGGAGCGATCGGCCCCAGGCGCCCGGTCCGTGGTCGAGCGGGCGGCGCAGTCCGCGGGCCGCGGCGTCCCACCCCGTGCGGGGCTCGACGACCACGGCGGCGCGTCCGGCTGCTGCGGCTTCGTCGGCCTGGCGCTGCAGGACGGCCACCACGGCGGCGAGCTCCTCGGGCGTGGGGTCGCCGGAGACCACCCGGACGTCCGCCACCGAGGCGGGCTCGTCCGAGGGCACGGCTGCTGCGTGTCGGCCCATCAGAGGGGGATGTTCCCGTGCTTCTTCGGGGGCAGCGTGGCGCGCTTGCCCCGGAGTGACCGGAGGGCCTTGATGACCGACACCCGGGTGGCGTGCGGCTGGATGATGCCGTCGAGCTCACCGCGCTCGGCCGCCAGGTAGGGCGACGCGACGTTGTACGTGTACTCGTTCGCGAGCTTCGTGCGGACCGCGGCGACGTCCTCGCCGGACTCCTCGGCGCGCTTGATCTCGGCGCGGTACAGGATGTTGACGGCACCCTGGCCGCCCATGACGGCGATCTCGGCGGTCGGCCACGCCAGGTTGATGTCGGCACCGAGCTGCTTCGAGCCCATCACGATGTACGCGCCGCCGTAGGCCTTGCGGGTGATGACGGTGACGAGCGGGACGGTGGCCTCGGCGTAGGCGTACAGCAGCTTCGCGCCGCGGCGGATGACGCCGGTCCACTCCTGGTCGGTGCCGGGCAGGTAGCCGGGCACGTCCACCAGGGTCAGGATCGGGATGCCGAAGGCGTCGCAGAACCGCACGAAGCGGGCGGCCTTCTCGCCGGCGTCGATGTTCAGCGTGCCGGCCATCGCCTGCGGCTGGTTCGCGATGATGCCGACCGTGCGGCCCTCGACCCGGCCGAAGCCGATCAGGATGTTCGGCGCGAAGAGCGGCTGGACCTCGAGGAACTCACCGTCGTCGACGATGTGCTCGATGATCGTGGTGACGTCGTACGGCTGGTTCGTCGAGTCCGGGATCACGAGGTCGAGCTCGTGGTCGGCGTCGGTGGTCTCGAGCTCCGGGGCGACGTCGTAGGCCGGCGGGTCGGACAGGTTGTTGTCCGGCAGGAACCCGATGAGCGAGCGCGCGTAGTCGAGCGCGTCGGTCTCGTCCTCGGCCAGGTAGTGGGCCACGCCGGAGACCGCGTTGTGGGTCTGCGCGCCACCGAGCTCCTCGAAGCCGACGTCCTCGCCCGTGACGGTCTTGATGACGTCCGGACCGGTGACGAACATGTGGCTGGTCTTGTCGACCATGATGACGAAGTCGGTGAGGGCGGGGGAGTACACCGCACCGCCGGCCGCCGGGCCCATCACGATGGAGAGCTGCGGGATGACGCCGGAGGCCTGGGTGTTCAGGCGGAAGATCTCGCCGTACTTGCCGAGCGCGACGACGCCTTCCTGGATGCGGGCGCCGCCGGAGTCGAGGATGCCGATGATCGGCACGCCCGTCTTCAGCGCGTGCTGCATGACCTTGATGATCTTCTCGCCGGCGACCTCGCCGAGGGACCCGCCGAAGACCGTGAAGTCCTGGGCGTAGACCGCGACGTTGCGGCCGTGGATCGTGCCGACGCCGGTGACGACCGCGTCACCGTAGGGGCGCTTGGCGTCCATGCCGAACGACGTGGTGCGGTGGCGCACGAACTCGTCGAACTCCACGAAGGAGTTCGGATCGAGCAGCTGCTCGATGCGTTCGCGCGCGGTGCCCTTGCCCTTCGCGTGCTGCTTGGCGATGGCGGATTCGCCCGCGGCGGTCACGGCCTCGTGGTACCGGTCGCGGAGGTCGGCCAGCCGGCCGGCCGTCGTCGACAGATCGGGGGTGTCTCCTGAAGTCACCCGCTCACCCTACCGGCGGGTGGGACGCTGCCGGTTGGAGGACCCCCACGGTTCCTGCCCGTACATTTGCGTGCATGTCCACATCCCCGTCGCCGTCGTTCCCCGCCACCAGCGAGGCGGTCCGGTCGGCGGGCGCGACGATCACCACCCCCGCCGAGACCGGGTCCACCAACGCGGACCTGCTCGCCGCCGCCCCGGAGCAGCAGCACGGCAGTGTCCTTGCGACCCTGCACCAGACCGCGGGCCGGGGTCGGCTCGACCGCACCTGGACCGCTCCGGCCGGTGAGACGCTCGCCGCCAGCGTGCTCGTCCGTGCGGACCTGGACGACCACGACCGCGGCTGGCTGCCGCTGGTCGCCGGCGCGGCGATGCGCGACGCGATCGCGTCGGTCCTGCCCGCCGGCGCGGACGTCGTGGTGAAGTGGCCGAACGACGTGCAGGTCGCCGGGGACAAGGTGTGTGGGATCCTCTGCCAGGTCGCCGCCGACGGCAGCGTCGTGGTCGGGGCCGGCGTGAACCTGACGATCCCGGCTGATCGGCTGCCCACCCCGACGTCCACCTCTCTCCTGCTCGCCGGCGCGGTCGACGACGCACCCGCCCTGGCCGACGCGGTCCTGTCCGCCTTCGTGCGGTCCGTCCTGGAGGCGGTGGCCGGCCTGGTCACGGGTGGTCCCGCCGCCGAGACGGTCCGGTCCCACGTCCGCGCCGCGTGCGGCACCATCGGTCGCCGCATCCGCCTCGAGCTGCCGGACGGCACCGTCGAGGAGGCCGACGCGACCGGCATCGACGACGCCGGTCGCATCACGATCCGGGACCAGGCGGGGCGCACCAGGGGCGTCGCGGTGGGAGACGTCACCCACCTGCGGTATGCACATGACGGCATGACCGCCGAGCCCCCGCCCGAACGTGTCGTCGCGCGCCTGCGACCGCACGCTCGTCGGCTGGTGCGCCCGGCGGTGTTCGTCGTGCTCGTCACCGCGGCCGGGGGGTTCGGCTTCGGCGTGTTCCAGGCGCAGCTGGCGTGGCTGAACGCCGTCGTCGCGCTCGTCGTCGTGGTGCTCGTCGTGTTCGGCGGCGCCGTCCCGCTGTTCCGCTGGATGTCGGAGCGGTACGTCGTCACCACCCGTCGCCTGGTCGTGGTCAACGGACTCGGCACGCGGACGCGGCGGGAGCTGCTGCACTCCCGCGGCTACGACGTCACCGTGCGGCGCCGCGGGCTGCAGGGGCTGTTCCGCTCTGGCGACGTGCTCGTGTTCCCCGGGGACGACCCGGCGGTGGTCCTCGCCGACGTGCCGCACGCCGACCTCGTCGTCGCCGTCCTGCACGACCTGGTGGAGGCGTACGAGGCCAGGCGCCGGCACCGTGAGCCGGACTGGGACGAGATCGTCGGCGGTCCGGACCGTCCGCCGTGGGGTGACGTGCGGGCCTGACCCCGGCCGGTGCGGGCGTCGCCGCGGGCGTCGCTGCGGCGCCGTGATGAGAGTTCGGCGAGAAACCGGTACCGTCTTCGACGTGCGTATCTCAGTGATCGGCTGCGGCTACCTCGGTGCCGTGCACGCCGCCTCCATGGCCAAACTCGGACACGAGGTCGTCGCCGTGGACGTCGACCCCACCAAGATCGAGCGGCTCGCTGCGGGCGAGGCCCCCTTCTTCGAGCCGGGCCTGCCCGAGATCCTGACCGAGGCCCTCGAGTCCGGTCGGATCCGCTTCACCACCGACATGGCCGAGGTCGCCGGCGCCCGCGTGCACTTCCTCGCCGTCGGCACCCCGCAGGGTCCGACCGGTGCCGCAGACCTGACCTACGTGGACGCCGCCGTCGCCGCGCTCACCCCGCACCTGTCCGCCGGCGAGTTCGTCGTCGGCAAGTCGACCGTGCCGGTCGGCACCGCCGCACGCCTGGCCGCCGAGGTCAGCGAAGCCGTCCCCGGTGCCACCCTCGTCTGGAACCCCGAGTTCCTGCGTGAGGGCTTCGCCGTGCAGGACACCATCGCGCCGGACCGCTTCGTCTACGGTGTGCCCGACGGCGAGGCCGGCGAACAGGCCGTCGCCGCCCTCGACGAGGTCTACGCCGAGGCGCTGTCCATCGGCACGCCCCGACTCGTCGTCAACCTGCCCACCGCCGAGCTCGTGAAGATCAGCGCCAACGCGTTCCTCGCCACGAAGATCTCGTTCATCAACTCGATGGCCGAGATCGCCGAGGTCGCCGGTGCCGACGTCACGGCGCTCGCCGACGCGATCGGCCACGACGCCCGCATCGGCCGGAAGTTCCTCAACGCCGGCCTCGGCTTCGGTGGCGGCTGCCTGCCGAAGGACATCCGTGCGTTCCAGGCGCGGGCGAACGAGCTGGGCGTCGGGGAGTCCCTGGCGTTCCTGGCCGACGTCGACGCCACGAACCTGCGCCGTCGCGCCCACGTCGTGGAGCTGGCCCAGGAGCTGCTCGGCGGGGTCGTCAGCGGCAAGCGCGTCGCGGTGCTCGGCCTGGCCTTCAAGCCGAACTCCGACGACGTCCGCGACTCGCCGGCCCTCGACATCGCGGCCCGCCTGCACGAACTCGGCGCCGTCGTCTCGGCGTACGACCCCGAGGCCGTCGTCACCGCGCGCCGCGTGCGCCCCGAGCTCGACTACGTCGAGAGCGCGGCCGAGGCACTGGGGGGAGCGGAGCTGGTGCTCGTGCTCACCGAGTGGACCGAGTTCCGCGAGCTCGACGCGACCGCCGCCGCCGCGCTCGTGGCGTCACCCGTCGTCATCGACGGCCGCAACTGCCTCGATCGCGACGCCTGGACCGCGGCGGGCTTCACGTACCGCGGCATGGGGCGCTGAGCATCATCCCGGGGGGCGGCAGCACGGGCATCGCGGACACAGACACGGGGACGACCGTGCCGCCACGTGCTGTCGCGCACGCGGCCGGGCCACGGACGCGGGAGCGGGAGCGTCACCGTCGTCGGTTCGGCGCGTTCCACGAGGGGCGGCACCCGTCGCGTTCCTCGATCCTGGCCAACGCTGCGCTGCTGCTCGTCGCCGCGGTCCTGGTCGGCGTCGTGGCCTACCGCACGCGGCTCGAGGTGACCAACATCGACGGCATCTCGTACATGTCGATCGCCGAGCAGTACGCCGGCGGGCACTGGGCCGAGGCGGTCAACGGCTACTGGTCCCCGATGGTCTCCTGGCTGATGGCGCCGTTCATGGTGATGGGGTTCGGACCGAGCACGGCGTTCGGGATCGTGAACCTGGCGGCGAGCACCGCCGTGATGGGCGTCGGCGCGTGGCTGCTGCTGCGGACGACCGGCAACGGCTGGACCGCCGCGTGGTCGATCGTGGCGACCGCCCCGCTGATGCTGGCGAACGTCGCCCTGCAGACGCCGGACACCCTCGTGCTGCTGTGGGGCCTGCTCTTCGTGTGGTCGTTGCTCGCGGCGGACCGCGCCTGGCACGGCTCGGTCCGGCGCATCGTCGTGGCCGCGGCGGTCGTCGGACTGGTGTGCGCCATCGGGTACTGCACGAAGGCGTTCCTGGTCCCCGTGTTCCTCGTGGTGGTGCCGTCGTGGGCGCTCGTCCGGTGGTTCCAGGACCGGCGGGACGCACGAGAACCGCGGTCGCTGCTGCTGCCGGTGGTCGCGCTCCTGACGGCGGTGCTGTTCTCCGCGCCCTGGGTGGGGGCACTGTCGGCCAAGTTCGGTGGCATCGAGCTCGGATCGTCACTGACGGTCAACGTCTCGAAGAAGTTCTCCGACTCGTCCGGCAAGGACTACCAGGAGGTCCGGATCCCCGCGCCGCCGAACGGGCTGGCGGTGTCGCCGAACGAGGACCGCACACCGTCGCTGTACGAGGCCGGCGTGTACACCGCCGAGCGCGAGCTGCCGGTCCGGCTGCCTGCCGGCACGCCGGTCGCGGCCGAGCCCGACGAGAGCAGCACGACGACGCTCGTCGGCAAGGTCCGGTACTACGTCGAGCAGCGCCTCGAAGCGCTGCCCTTCTACTTCACCCGCATCGGCTCGTTCGCGCCCTTCGCCCTGGCCATCGGGGTGGTGTTCGTCGGTGCGGCCGTCGCCGGGGTGGTGCACTACCGGCGGTTCGTCTTCACGAGCATCGTCGGGCTGTTCTCCGGCGTGTACCTGCTCGGGTACGCGGGCATCGCGACGGTGGAGTCGTTGGGCGGCAACGCGCGGTACTACCTGCCGCTCTTCACGGGTTCGGTGCTCGTCGCCGGAGCTCTGCTGCCCACTTTCTGGCGCACGGTGCGGCGCGGTCGACGCATCCGCAAGGTCGTCGCCGTCCTCGGCTGTGTGCTGGTCGTGGTCGCTTCGTACAGTCAGAACGTGAACGGTGTCCGCGCCCCGTTCTCGACGTACGAGGTCCGCCCGTCGGGCATCCCGGCCGGACAGGTCCTCGGCGAGGTCATCCACCCCGACGAGCCGCTGGTCGACGCGCTCCTGGCGTCCGACGTCATCCCCGCCGGCAGCAGGATCCTCGGCACGAACACCCGCAACACGGTGCTCGTGGCGTTCCGGCTCGGTGCCCAGATGTACGGCGAGGACGGGCAGGCGTACGACTACCAGGACCCGGCCTTCGTCGGCCTGCTCCGCGAAGCGGACGTGCAGTACTTCCTGAACTACACGAACCCGCGCGACCCGCAGGTCCGCGACTACTCCGCCATCGGACCGGTGGTCGGCACGTTCCCGGTCTACCAGGTCTGCTCGGACGCCAAGGGAGCCCCGCAGCAGTCCTGCTCGGTGGACGTCATCCAGGTCGCCGAGCGCTGACCGAGACGGGCCACGGCCGCCACACCCCGCCCACGCCGACCGTGATCCCGGCGGCGACGAGGACGGCGACCAGGAGCACCACGGCGAACGGCACCGGACCGGTGGCCCCGTACCGCGCGACGCTCGTTGCCGACAGGGGACCGTCGGCGGCGTTCCAGAACCAGGCGCTGACGACGGAGAGCCCCCAGAGCCCCACCGCCGGCAGCGCGACGGCGAGCGACCGGGTCAGCACGATCCGGCCGGAGCCCGGCCCCGTGAGCCGCCGCCACGCGAGGGCGCTGAGCGCGACGAGGCACAGGAGCGCGGGGAACAGGTAGCGGCCCTGGGTGCCGGCCACCTCGGTCGTGTCCAGGTACGCCCGGGCGCTGCTCGCGGTCTGCAGGAGCAGCAGGAGTCCGGGGAACACCGCGAGGCACACCGCCGGCACCAGGGTGGGTCCGCGCCGGAACGCCCAGCCGACGAGCACGACGAGCGCGACGGCGGTCAGGACGGCCGTCAGGGTGTCACCGATGCTCACCTGCGCCCGCTGCCCGGGGGACCCCCAGAACGTCCGCGCGAGCGTTCCCCAGCTGACGTCGAGGAAGTGCCCGGGCGACGGGTGCTCACCCGCCGGGAACGGACGGTCCGGCCGGATCGCGGCGTAGCCGTCGGGCTGCAGGGTGTGGATCACGAGGAGGTTGCGCACCCACCACCACCCACCGATCGCCCCCGCCACGACGAGTGCGGCGGCCGTCCGGAGGGATCGTGCACCACCGGTCAGCGTGCCTGCTCCGGCGACGAGCACCACGAGCGCCACGAAGGGGATCGCCGGCAGCCCCGTGCCCTTCGTCGCGACGAGGAGTCCGAGCGCCACGGCGAGGGCGAGCAGGGTCCGGCGGCGGAGGTCGCCCGTGAGCAGCCGGGTCGCGAGCCACACCACCGTGCCTCCGAGCAGGAGCACCGGGGCGTCGTTCGTCACCGACGCCCCGACGGACGCCAGCTGCGGCAGGGCGAACAGTGCGAGGGCGCCGAACAGTGCCGCGCGCGGCGAGCGCGTCAGGCGGCGGACCGCTGCCCACGTCAGCAGCGCGAGCGGGGTCACGAGCGCGGCGTCGACGAGCCGGAGGGCGACGAGCGCGTGGTCCCAGCGCAGCGAGCCGTGGTGCAGGACCCGGAGCACGGCGGCGTCCGCCAGGTACGCCGTCGGGGGGTGCTGGGTCATCTGGTTCACCGTTCCGGAGTCCCCGGGGTGTTCCTGCAGCAGCGCGCTGACGGTCGACCAGGACGACGCATCCCCGGAGGCCTGCTCCTGCTGCGCGGCCCCGACGGCGTTCGACACGTGCAGGGTGCCCGGGTCGGGCCACCCGGAGCCGGTCGCGACGTGCAGGGCGGCGTCGAAGTGGGCCGGCTCGTCCGGTGCCTGGAACGCCGGGACGACGAGCGCCCAGAGGACGAGCCAGAGGCCGAACGCGGCGGTCAGCACCGCGGTCCGCAGGGCCTCCGCCCGGGTGACGAGGGGGTGCGGTGCGTGCTGCATCGCTCCGAGACTACTGGCCGGACGCCTCGGACCGGGACGTCGCGGCGACGGTCGCGTCCTCGACGGTGTCGGCTCCGGCGCGCTCGTCCGGTCCGGTGCGTCCGACGCGTTCCGGGTGGTAGACCCACACCTTGTAGAGCCAGAAGCGGAACACGGTGCCGAGCAGCAGCCCGATGACGTTGCCGGAGACGTTGTCGGCCAGCGCCGACGTGAAGCCGAGGACGTAGTGGGAGACGGCGAGGCAGCCGAGCGAGATGACCATGCCGCCGAGGGACACGACGACGAACTCGACCCCCTCGCGGGTGGCCACGGCCCGTCGCTGCTCGCGGAACGTCCAGTACCGGTTGCCCATCCAGTTGACGAAGATGGCGACCGTCGTGGAGACCACCTTCGCCCAGAACGGTCCCGAGTGCACGTCGTCCGGGTTCAGCAGGGTCGACCGCAGCACGTTGAACACCGTGGTGTCCACGACGAAGCCGACGGCACCGACGACGCCGAAGCGTGCCAGCTGGGCGATGAGGCGCCGCACGAGCCCTCCAGGATCCGTAGAGTTGTGACCGGTCGTGCAGAGCGCGACCCGAACAGCGATTGTAGACAACGCGTTCACACCATGCGGTGGGAACGCCGGAAGGATCACACAGCATGGCGTTGCGCGTCGGGGTCATCGGTGGGGGACAGCTGGCACGGATGATGGTGCCGGCCGCGGTCGAACTGGGGATCGACATCCGGGTGCTCGCCGAGGGGCCGGGCATGTCCGCAGGCATCGCCGCCACCGCCGAGGGCGACTACCACGACGCCGCCACGGTGCTCGAGTTCGCCCGGCAGGTCGACGTCGTGACCTTCGACCACGAGCACGTGCCGCAGGACGTCCTGCGCAGCCTGGTCGACGCGGGCGTGGCGGTCCACCCCGGTCCGGACGCGCTGGCCGTCGCCCAGGACAAGATCACCATGCGCCGCCGGCTGAGCGAACTCGGCTTGCCGGTGCCCGACTGGGCCGCCGTGCACGGTCCCGACGAACTCCGTGCCTTCCTCGCCGAGCACGGTGGCCGAGCCGTCGTCAAGACGCCGCGGGGCGGCTACGACGGCAAGGGAGTCCGGGTGGTCTCGGACGCGTCCGACGTCGACGACTGGTTCATCGCCGTGGCCGAGGCCGGCGGCGACCAGGCCCTCCTGGTCGAGGAGCTCGTCCCCTTCACCCGCGAGCTCGCGCAGTCCGTGGCACGCCGCCCCTCCGGGCAGGTCGTCGCCTGGCCGCTCGTCGAGACCGTGCAGCGCGACGGGGTCTGCGCCGAGGTCATCGCACCCGCTCCGGACAGCGCCGGCCGGATCGCCGACCTGACCGAGTCGATCGCCGTCCGCATCGCAGAAGAACTGGGGGTGACCGGCGTGCTGGCCGTCGAGCTGTTCCAGACCGACGACGAACGCATCCTGATCAACGAGCTCGCGATGCGTCCGCACAACACCGGGCACTGGACCATCGACGGCGCCACCACGAGCCAGTTCGAGCAGCACCTGCGAGCGGTCCTCGACCTGCCGCTCGGAGCCACCGGCTCGTTCGCCCCGGCGTCCGTCATGGTGAACGTGCTCGGCGGACCCGCTGACGGCGACCTCGCCGCCCGGTACCCCGCAGCGCTCGAGGCCTTCCCCGAGGCGAAGTACCACTTCTACGGCAAGGCGCCCCGGCCCGGCCGGAAGATCGGGCACGTCACGGTGCTCGGTGACGACGTCGACGACGTCGTGTACCGCGCCCGCGCGGCCGCAGCGCACTTCGACGACTGAGGTCGCGTCCTCGACGTGACCGGATGACGTCACTGGAGGCCCGTGGCGACGCCGTCACGGGCCTCCCGTAGCGTCCCGGGTGCGGGACGCACTTGTCGGCCGCTCTGCGGACACCCCCTCGGGTGGCACCCGGTCGGGAGGCTGGCGGGGGCCGGGAGCGCGTGTTCCCCTGGAACGGTCCGTGCCCACCGTCCAGGGAGTCCCCATGCGCCGCCGTCCGCGCCGTGCCGCCGTCTGCGGCGCCGCCGTCGCCCTCGTCGCAGCCGTCGCCGGCCTGCTGCCGACCGCGTCCGCGTCCGCAGCGCCCTCGGCCTCGACCATCCGCTCGGCCACGTCCGCGTCGCTCTACGGCGCCGGGCCGTACCGGTCGCCGACGAGCGAGGCCGCGAAGGCGCAGGCAGCCCTCGCCGCCACCGACCCGGCCGGAGCCGCTGCGGCGGGGACCATCGCCGGCCACCCCGTCGCCACCTGGCTCGGCGACTGGAGCCAGGGGACGCAGCTGACCAAGACGATCAGCACCGCCCTCACGGGGGCCGAGCAGTCCGGTACCACCCCCGTGTTCGTGCTCTACGCGATCCCGGACCGCGACTGCGGCGGGTACTCCGCCGGGGGCTTCGACGAGCGGTCCTACGACGCCTGGGTCGACCAGGTCACCGCGGCGCTCGCCGGGCACCGTGCAGCCGTCATCGTCGAACCGGACTCGCTCGCGATGCTCAGCAACGCCAAGTGCAGCACCGCGCTCGACGAGCAGCGCTACCGCATCCTGTCCCGCACCGTCGCCGGGCTGACCGCCGCCGGGGTCCCCGCCTACCTGGACGCCGGCAACTCGAACTGGGTGCAGCCGGCGCTGATGGCGTCGCGGCTGAACAGTGCGGGCGTGCAGCAGGCCCGCGGGTTCTTCACGAACGTCGCGAACTACTACCCGACCGCGCAGGAGCAGGCGTACGCGCAGAAGGTGTCCGCCGCGACCGGGGGCTCGCACTACGTGATCGACACCTCGCGCAACGGGCAGGGCTGGCGCGGCACCTGGTGCAACGGGCCGGGTGCCGGTCTGGGCACCTCGCCCCGGGTGGTGTCCGACAGCACGGCGCTCGACGCCCTGCTGTGGGTGAAGACCCCCGGCGCGAGCGACGGCACCTGCAACGGTGCCCCGGCTGCAGGCAAGTGGTTCTCTTCCTACGCGCAGGCGCTGGTCGCGAACGCCCGGCTCGGGGTGCCCACCGCGGACCTGGCACCGCGCGGTGCGCTCGAGGCCGTCGTCGGTGCCGGCGGCGGAGTCCGCGTGCGCGGCTGGGCCTTCGACGAGGACGACCCGACGCAGCCGGTCCGGGTCCGGGCGACGGTGGACGGTGTCGCCGCCGGCGTGCTGAGCGCGGACCGCACCCGCCCGGACGTCGACGCGGCGTACGGCGTCGGGGAGCCCCACGGGTTCGACACCGCGGTGCCGGCCGCCGAGGGCCTCCGCCGCGTCTGCGTCACCGCGGTGAACATCGGCGCGGGGTCCGACGCCGAGCTCGGGTGCGTGCAGGTGCGTGCCCTCCGGCACGACCCCTACGTCGGCCTCGAGTCGGTGACCGTCGCGGTCGGTGGCGTCGCCGTGACGGGCTGGGCGTTCGACGGGGACGCTCCGGACACGGCCAGCACGGTCGCGTTCACAGTCGACGGACGGGTCGTCGCGTCCCGGTCCGCCGGTCGGGCCCGGGCCGACGTCGACCGGACCTGGGGCGCCGGTCCCGCGCACGGGTTCGCCGAGATCGTGGCCTCGGGGGCGGGGAAGCACACCGTGTGCGCGATCGCCCGGAACATCGACGGCGGCGCGGACCGGACGGCGAGCCCGTGCCGGAGCGTCACGGTGCCCGTCGCGGCCCCGGTCGGCCGGAGCGAATCAGCGTCGTCGGGATCGGCTGGCCGCGTCAGCGTCCGGGGGTGGGCGTTCGACCGCGACGCCGTGCAGCGTCCGGTCACGGTCCGTGTGAGCGTCGGCGGCCGGGTCGTCGGCAGTCTCGTCGCCGACCGGCAGCGCAGCGACGTCGACCGTGTCCACGGCGGCGGCGAGCACCACGGGTTCACCGGGTCGGTGCCGGTCGCGTCCGGGAAGCGATCGGTGTGCCTCACCGCGGTCGGGATCGGGAAGGGCGGCGACACGTCGCTGGGCTGCGCGACGGTGCAGGTGCGCTGACCGCCACCGCGACCGCGACCGCGACCGCGACCGCGACCGCGAGGGCGAGCGGAGCGGTCGCCTGGGCGGGTGCGGCTGCGACCGTCCGGCGGGTGCGGGAGAATGGCGCCATGCCGCGTGATCTCGTCCGCCGGGCCGTCCGTCGGCTCCGCCGCGCCGTCGTCGGTGCGCCGCGTCCCGATGCCGAGCACGAGCGTCAGCCCGAGCAGCAGCAGGCGACGGCCACTCCGGCCGTGCCGCTGCCGGTCCTCGGGTACGTCGTCGCGGGCGGGGGCGGTGCTCACCCCGCGTCCGCCCACGTCCGCGTCGTGCGCCGGGTGGAGCACCTGTCAGACGCCGGTGCCGCCGAGGTCCGACAGGTCGATCCCGTGGCCTTCGTCGCTGGCGCCGACACCACCGCGTACACCGCGGTCCTCGTGCAGCGCGACGTCCTGCCGCGCACCGTCGTACAGCCCTTCCTCGAGACCGCGGCGCGGCGGGGGATCCGGGTGGTGGCCGAGGTCGACGACGACTTCTTCACGGTGTCCGGCCGGGCACGACTGGCCCGTGCCGAGTACGACCCGGACCGCCTGGCCTCCATCGACGCCCTGGTGCGCGGCGCCGACACCGTGATCGTGAGCACGCCGGAGCTCGCCGAGGTGGTGCGTCCGGTCGCCCGGCACGTCGTGGTCGTGCCGAACGCCCTCGACCCGGGGTTGTGGACCTCCGGCGCGACCGAGGACGACGACGAGCGGCCGGCCGGCGAGCACCGCGTGCTGTACATGGGAACGCTCACCCACGCCGCCGACCTCGAACTGCTCCGGGACGTCTTCGCCGACCTGGCCACCGCCGACGGCACCCCGATCCGGCTCGAGGTCATCGGCGTCACCGAGGACGGCGACGCCGACTGGTTCCGCCGGATCGAGGTGCCCGACGGGCACTACCCGGCGTTCTCCCGCTGGCTCGTCGCCCACCGCGCGCGCTGGCGTGCGGGAGTCGCGCCGCTGCGGGACGAGGAGTTCAACCGCGCGAAGAGCGACCTGAAGTTCCTGGAGTACACGGCACTCGGGCTGCCGGCCGTGGTCTCCGACCGGCCGTCGTACGCCGTGGCCGAGCGGTACGGAGCGGTCGGGGTCCCCGACGACGTCGACGCCTGGCGGGTAGCCGTCCGCGGCGCGGTCGAGCGTGGGGCGCCCGACGAACGGGCCGAGCGGTGGGTCCGCGACGCGCGGACGATCGGCCGTGACGGTGACACCTGGCGGCGGGTGCTGCTCGGCTAGGCTCGGCGTGTGACCGACTCCGCAGCCCCAGCACAGCCGCTCGTCTCGATCATCATGGGGTCGGACTCCGACTGGCCGACCATGCGGGCCGCGGCCGACATCCTCGCCGAGCTCGGCATCCCGTTCGAGGCGGACGTGGTGTCCGCGCACCGCACGCCCGACAAGATGAACCGCTTCGCCAGGGGTGCCGCCCAGCGGGGCATCCGTGTCGTGATCGCCGGTGCCGGTGGGGCTGCCCACCTGCCCGGCATGGTGGCCTCGATGACGACGCTGCCCGTGATCGGCGTGCCCGTCCAGCTGGCACGGCTCGACGGACTCGACTCGCTCCTGTCGATCGTCCAGATGCCGGCCGGCATCCCGGTCGCGACGATGGCGATCAACGGCGCGGCGAACGCCGGACTGCTCGCCGCGCGGATCATCGGGTCCTCCGAGCCCGGTGTCGCGGCGCGGCTCACGGAGTACGCCGAAGGACTCGAGCGCCTGGTCGAGGAGAAGGCCGCGCGCCTCCGCGACTCCCTCTGACGTCCGCTGCGCTCCCCGTACCGTTCGACACCCCTCGTACTGGGGACGCCCTGGCGAAGTCAACCCCCCGCGCAGGATGGACAACGCAACTACCGTGGACCCCGGACGGCCGAGGGCCGGCCGTCCGGCACCCACGGGAACGGGTGCGAATCGTCATGTCAGGGAGTGACAGCTCATGCAGAAACGCGCGATCACGAGAGCCGCACTCTCCGTCGTGCTCCTGGGAGTCGTGCTGGTCGCCGGGCCGTTCGGTCAGGTGAGCGCCGCCTCAGCAGCGAACACCTCCGCGCCGGTCGGGAACATCGGCAAGTTCAAGCAGACGTTCCGCGAGGACTTCCGGACGACCGCGGCGGCCAAGGGGAAGTTCGCCGCGTCCTACGCGAAGTCGTGGCAGCCCTACCCCGACGGGACGGGCGGGATGTACTACTCGGGGACGCAGATCAGTGCGATCAACGGGAACATGGACGTCCGTCTCGACGGCAAGCGCGGGTCAGCCGGCACGTTCGGCTCGCCCACGGGCGCGTGGGGACACAAGGGCGGGAAGTTCACGGTGCGCGCCATGGCCGCCGGCGGCAACGGGAACGGTGCCGCCTTCATGCTGTGGCCGACGTCGGACAAGTGGTCGGACGGGGAGATCGACTACCCGGAGGCCAACTTCGAGTCCGCACCGATGCTGCACCACCACTCGATGACGCCCGGACGTGAAGCGACGGCGACCAGCCTGAGCACCGGGACGACGTGGCGCTCGTGGCACACCTACTCGATCGAGTGGATCCCCGGGAAGTCCGTGTCGTACTCGCTCGACGGGAAGGTCATCAAGACGGTCACCAGGGACGTCCCGACCACCGCGCACCGCTACATGTTCCAGGTGGGCAACTGGGGCGGGGTCGGCCACCTGTACATCGACTGGGTCACGACCTACTCGTACACGGGCTGACCGCCGGACGGCAGCTGCACGCCGTCAGAGGTCGGCGTGCAGCTGCCAGGTCTCGGCGGCGGAGTCGCTCCAGTCGTACATGCGTGCGCGATCGGGGCCGGCGACGGCCAGCTGCCCGGCGAGCAGGGGATCGTTGACCACCTGGTAGACGGCCTGCGCGAGCCGCTCCGGGTAGGACTCCTTCGGACCGATGGCGACGGTGACACCGGCGTCGGAGGCGACCTCGGACACGGCGGGGTCGTCCGAGTGCACGACCGGGGTGCCGAAGCTCATCGCCTCGATGACGGGCAGCCCGAACCCCTCGGCCAGGCTCGGGAACACGAACACGGTGGCCCGGTCGTAGACCACGGCGAGGTCGGCGTCGTCGATCCGCCCGAGCACCTTCACCCGGTCACGCGAGAGACCGGCTCGTTCCGCCGTGCCGTACACGTCGACGTCGCCCCAACCGTCCGGGCCGGAGATGACGAGCGGGATGTCCGTCGGCGCGTCGGGGTGCGCCATCGCCTCGATCAGGGATCCCAGCGCCTTCCGTGGCTCGAGCGTGCCGACGGCCAGCACGTACCGCTCCGGCAGCCCGAGCCGCTCGGCGCGGAGATCGGCGTCGACGGGAAGCCGGAGCCGCCCGCTCGGCGCTCCGCCGATGACCCGGAGCCGGTCGTCGAACCGGTGGATCTCGTTGAGCGCACTCGCCACCGCGTGGGTCGGCACCACCACGGCGTCGGCGTGCTTCCACGCACGCTTGACCATCGCCTTGTGGAAGTGCACGCCGCGCGGCGTCAGGGTCTCGGGGTTGGTCCACGGGACCGTGTCGTGCACGGTGACGACGGTCTGCCGGCCCGGGTCCTGGAAACGGTCGTGCCGGACCAACGGGGCGAGCACGCTCGGGGCGTGCACCATGCCCTTCGCCACGCTGCCGACGATCCCGCCCTGCCAGGCGAGGGAGAGCTCGCGGCGCGGGAGCGGCAGCCGGTCGAGGTCGGCTAGCCCGGGCAGCAGGGTCCGGATGTGGGTGAGTTCGTCGCGGCCCACCGCCGAGACGACGCCGGACACCTCGCAGCCGGCGGGGGCGTGCTCGATGAGGTGGCGGGTGAGCTCTTCGGCGTACCGACCGATGCCTCCGGGGACCGGGGCGACGACCTGGTCCACGATGACGTGGAGCGTTGTCATGTGGTGCGCCTCCTCGTGGTGCTGCCGTGCGCGCGGCGCGGCCGAACGCCGACCCTATCAGTCGGCACGGGGCGCTCCCGGAGCGCCACCGCCCAGCGCGGCGGCGGCCGTCTTCCGGCGGTGGCGCGCCGCGAGCAGTGCGCCGACCCCGGCCAGCACGACGTCCCCGATGGTCATGAAGACCCGGCTGATGACGGCGAGGGCGAGCGGTGCCGATCCACCGGCCACGCTGCCGAGGAGCAGGACCAGGATGCCCTCGCGCGGCCCGATCCCCGCCGGGGCGATGACGACCACGAACCCCACGAGCCAGGCGACGGCGTACGCGCCGACGGCCACCGGGAAGAGCGTGGGCGAGTCGGCTCCGAAGACCCGCAGCACGAGGGTCGCCTGGACTCCGTACGCCAGCCACATGACGAGCGACCAGACGAGCGACATGACGGTGCCCGTCCACGTGAGGGTGGTGTCCTGGGCGGGGCGACGCAGGATCCGGAACGCGACGGCGATGAGGCGGCCGAGCACCGGCGGGGTCAGGCAGACGAGCCCCACCACGATCAGCGGGATGAGCCACCAGAACGTCGCGAACCCGGTGGAGGAGGCCAGCAGGACCGCGACGATCCCGACGACGGCCGCGGTGACCATGCTCACGAGCATCGACGCCAGTGCCGCGACGGCGCTGCCGGTGCGCTGCAGGCCGTGTGCGCGCCCGAGTTCGGCCTGGGCGGCGATGGACCAGACGCCGCCGGGGATGTACTTGCCGAGCTGCCCGACGAAGAAGATCGAGGACGCCGCGGCGAGGGGCACCCGGAACCCGCTCGCCGACATCATGGCCCGCCAGGAGAGCATGTTCGCCACGAGGGCGACGATCGTCGCGGCGACGCCGAGGACGATCGTGCCGGCGTCGAGCCGCACGAAGTCGCGACTGATGGCGTCCCACTGCCGCGCGATGCTCCAGACCAGGAACGCGAGGGCCACGACGGCCGCCACCCACTTGACGACGGTGAGCACACGGGCCCGCCGTCCGGTCGTCGGGACGGCGCCGATCGCGGCGTCGGCGGAGGTGTCGAGCGGGTCCGGGGACCCCGCGGCCGACCCCGTAGGCTGTTGTGCGTCCATCGACCGACAACTCTAAGGGAGCGCGCTGGATGCGACCCGATCCGGAACTCCGCCCGACCCTGCTCGTCGCTGCGTCGACCTTCCCCGCCGAGGCCGGCGACGGCACGCCCGGCTTCGTGCTCGACCTCGCGACGGCACTGTCGGACGAGTACCGCGTGGTGGTGGTCGCCCCGATGACGAAGGGTGCCCGCGCGCACCAGCGGATCGGGGACGTCGAGGTCCGTCGGTTCGGTTACTTCCCGTCGCGCTGGCGTGACCTGGCGGATGGCGCGATCGTCGACAACCTGCGGGCGAAGAAGTCCCGTTGGCTGCAGGTCCCGTTCTTCTTCGTGTCCATGGCCGCCGCGCTGGGCCGAGAGCGCCGCCGCTCGCAGCCCGACGTCGCGCTGCTGCACTGGATCATCCCGCAGGGAGCCGTCGGCCGCGTCGTGCTCGGCGACCTGCCCCGCGTCGTGACCACGCTGGGCGGCGACCTGTACGCGCTGCGCCACCCGGTCCTCCAGGCCGTCAAGCGGTCCGTCATCCGCAGCGCCGCATCGGTGACCTGCATGAGCACCGACATGGCGCGCGAACTCCGGAAGCTCGGCGCCCGTGACGACCAGGTGCACGTCGTCCCGATGGGTGTCGACCTCGACCCGATCACGCGCGCCGTCGAGCGCGAGACCCGGGTGCCCGGCCGGGTGCTCTTCGTCGGCCGCCTGGTCGAGAAGAAGGGCGCGACCGTCCTCCTCGACGCCCTCGACGCCCTCGACCGCATGGCCGAGCAGCCCACCGAGGTGGCCGTGGTCGGGGACGGTCCGCTGCGCGCTCAGCTGCAGGCCCGTGCCGGTTCGGCCGTGACGTTCCTCGGCGCGCAGGGGAAGGAAGCGCTTGCGTCCGAGTACGCGAAGGCGGCGATCGCGCTCTACCCGTCGGTGCCGGCCGCCAACGGCGACCGCGACGGCCTGCCGGTGGCGCTCCTCGAAGCCATGTCGGCCGGCTGCGCCATCGTCGCCTCGGCGGTCCCCGGCATCGTCGACGTCGTCGAGGACGGCGTGAACGGACTGCTCGTCGAACCCGGCGACGCCCGCGCGCTCGCGGCGGCGATCGACCGCCTGCTCGCCGATCCCGCGCTGGCCGAGCGGCTCGGCCGTGCCGCGGCCGACACCGCCGCGGCACACACCGTCGGCGCCGTCGGCGACCGGTACCGCACCCTGCTCACCGCCGCACGCGCCCGGTAGCCGGGAGCGTCCCCTCGACGAGGTGACGCGACCACAGGGCAGCCTGGAGGCGCGTGGCGGCGCCGTCACGCGCCTCCAGGCCCGCAGACTCGTTCCGTCCCGGTCCCGCGACCTGACGTCCGTCAGGCTGCGCGGCGGTCGTCGTCCGGGAGGCGCGCGTCGTCGGCGCGGGCGGGCGGGCCGCCGACGCGTCCGCGTCGCGCGGTGATCGTCCGTGCGACCCGTTTGGCCAGCCGGTGCGCCGGCAGCTCGACGAGCCGGGCGAAGAGCCCGGCGACCACGACGGCGACCGGGATCGCCACGAGCATCGTGAGCCACGGCACCGAGGTGGGCAGCAGGTAGGCGACCGACACCGTGATCGGCTCGTGCACCAGGTACAGGCTGAAGGAGAGCCGTCCGAGCGCCCGGGGGACCGGTCCGAGCATCACGCGTTCCGCCGGTAGCCACTTCCCGCACAGCAGGACGATGAGCCCGGCCGAGGCGAGGACCACCATCGGGACGTGGATGCCGACCAGGGAGCGGGGGAGCCACCACTCGAACGTGATGCCGAGCACCGCCAGGACGGCGAGGACCCAGCCCGGGCCACGCCGGATCTCGGGGATCCGCTCCCACCCGGCTGCCAGGGCGGACCCGAGCAGGAACATCGGCAGGTACATAAGCCAGTCTTCGCGGTACTGCCGGCCGAGTGCCGAGAGCAGGAGCGCGGCGATCGCGGTGAGCCACCACACCCGGTGCGTGGCCTTCGCGATGAGCACGAAGAGCGGCAGCAGGAGGGAGAACGCGACCTCCCACGTCAACGACCACAGCGGACTGTTGAGTCGGGTCGGCGCGACCAGGGTGAGGTCGCCCAGCAGGCCGCCGGCGGTGAGCGGTTCGACGTGCCGGAGCAGCCAGCCCGAGGCCCCGGCTTCGGGGGTCCGGGGGACGAGCAGGAACAGGGCCAGCGCCAGGCCGACCGAGGCGATCACGGGGATGTAGAGCCGGAGCAGGCGGCTCGGGTAGTAGGCGATCCAGTCCTGTGCGCGTCGGAATGCGGGGAGCGTCAGCACGAAACCACTCAGGACGAAGAAGACGAAGACCGCTTCGCCGCCGGCCCAGAACACGTGCAGGGGCGTGTCGACGAGCCAGGCGCGGTTCGCCGGGATCGGCTGGCCGTTGTTGCCGTCGGAGAGCGTCGGCACCACGAGGAGTCCGTGGTGGATCAGGACGACGGCGGCGGCGACGCCACGGAGTCCGTCCAACGACCCGATGCGGCCCGCGGGGCGATCACGCATGCGGCGATCCTACTGCTCGGCGGGTTCGGCCCCGATGGGTGCGCGACGGGCGCGGATGGCTTCGACGGTCGTCGCGACCCCCTGGGGGAACGGGACGAAGGTGCGGTCGCCGACCTGCGGCAGCACCTCGGACCGCATGCGGAGGTCGAGTCCCTGGAACGTGGCCGAGGGGTCGGCGCCCTCACGGATGTCCAGGCGGCTGCCGATCGCCTGCTCGACCGCGTCGATGACGTCGGCGATCGTCGCCGGCTGCCCGGAGGCCAGGATCTTCGTGACCGCGGCCGCAGGGGGACCCTGCTCGACGAGGTCGATGGTCCGGAGCACCATGTCGACGGCGTCGTCGATGTACAGGTAGTCGCGGGTGGTCGACATCGGCACGTAGATCGACGACGGCCGGCCCTCGAGGTGGGCGAGGGTGAGCTGCGAGACGAGCCCCTGCGGCTTGCCGAG
The DNA here is from genome assembly GCF_000686685.1 of Curtobacterium sp. UNCCL17. Classification (NCBI taxonomy): domain Bacteria; kingdom Bacillati; phylum Actinomycetota; class Actinomycetes; order Micrococcales; family Microbacteriaceae; genus Curtobacterium; species Curtobacterium sp. UNCCL17. Next base: position 737,971 of record NZ_KK366001.1, read on the forward strand.
GTTCGCGCCCGGACCGTAGAGGTTCGAGATGCGTCCCACCACCAGGCGCGTGCCGGTCTCGGCGGCCCACGTCCGGAACTGGGCCTCGGCGGCGAGCTTCGCGTGGCCGTAGGGAGCCAGCGGGAGCGGTTCGGTGCCCTCGTCGAAGGGTGGTTCGGCGCTGCCGGCGTAGACCGCTCCGGCCGACGACGCGAAGAAGAGCGTGCCGTCTCCGGACGGGTCGTCCCGGGTCGCGTCGAGGACCCGGGCGATCAGGCGCTGCTCCTCGTCGAAGACGTCGGCTCCGGTGGCGACGACCCCCGTGCCCGCGCACCACAGCACGCGCCAGCGGCCGGGCTGCGACCGCACCGAGCGGAAGGCGTCGACGAGTGCCTCGACGGCGGCGTCCTGGTCGTCCCACGGCACGCGGGCGGCGGTGGTCGCTGCCCCCGAACCGACGAGTGACCGGTGCACGGCACCGCCGAGGAACCCGCCGGCGCCGACCACCAGGGTGGACGGCTGGGTCATGCGCGGAAGATCCCGGCCTCGGTCGCCGCGTGCAACGCCTCGCGCCAGTCGCGCATCGGGGCGAGGCCCGCGCGCGACCAGGCGTCGTGGCCGAGCACGCTGTACGCCGGGCGGGGTGCCGGACGGACGAAGGCACCGCTGTCGGTCGGCAGGACGCGCTCCGGGTCGAGACCGTTCTCGGAGAAGATCGCCCGGGTGAAGTCGTACCACGAGCCCTGGCCGCTGTTCGTGCCGTGGTAGATGCCGGCGGGAGCCTCGGCGTCGAGGAGCTCGACGATGCGTGCGGCCAGGTCTCCGGTCCAGGTGGGCTGCCCGACCTGGTCGGTGACCACGCTCACGGTGTCGTGGGACGCCGCGAGCCGGAGCATGGTCGCGGCGAAGTTGGGTCCGTGTGCGCCGTAGATCCACGCCGTCCGGACGACGTACGAGGAGTCCGGCGCGATCGCGCGGACGCGGTCTTCACCGACGGCCTTGGACCGGCCGTAGGCGTTCAGGGGGTCCGTGGGGGCGTCCTCGGCGTAGGGAGCGGTGCCGTTGCCGTCGAAGACGTAGTCCGTCGAGATGGTCACGAGCTTGGCCCCGTGCCGCACCGCGGCCTCGGCGAGCAACGCCGGCCCGTCCGCGTTCACCGCGGTCGCGGTGTCCTCGTGGGTCTCCGCGTCGTCCACCTTCGTGTAGGCGGCCGAGTTGATCACGACGTCGTGCCCGGCGACCGCGGCGTCGACGGCCTCGGGATCGGTGATGTCCAGCTCGGCACGGGAACGGGCGGTGACGTCGCGGCCGGCCAGGGCGTGCTGCAGGTCGTGGCCGAGCATGCCGGCGGCGCCGGTGATGAGGTACCGGGTCATGGTGTCGCTTCCGTGTCGGGGGTGGCGGTCGAGCAGGGGCCGGCCCAGGAGCACGCCGTTGTGCTCCTGGGCCGCGGCGGCTCAGGAGAGGGCGGCGCGTTCCTTGAGCGGCTCCCACCAGCTGCGGTTGTCGCGGTACCACTGCACGACGTCGGCGAGGCCCTGCTCGAACGGCACCTGCGGCTCGTAGCCGAGCTCGCTGCTGATCTTCGAGATGTCGACCGAGTAGCGCAGGTCGTGGCCGAGGCGGTCGGCGACGCGGTCGACGTACGACCAGTCCTTGCCGGTCGCGTCCAGGAGCAGCTGCGTCAGCTCCTTGTTGGTCAGCTCGGTGCCGCCGCCGATGTTGTAGATCTCGCCGGCGCGACCACGGGTCAGGACCATCGCGATGCCGCGGGTGTGGTCGTCGACGTGCAGCCAGTCACGGATGTTGTTGCCCTCGCCGTAGAGCGGGACGTGCAGGTCGTCGATGAGGTTCGTGACGAAGAGCGGGATGACCTTCTCGGGGAAGTGGTAGGGCCCGTAGTTGTTCGAGCAGCGGGTGATCGAGAGGTTCAGCCCGTGCGTGCGGTGGTAGCTGCGGGCGAGCAGGTCGCTGCCGGCCTTCGACGCCGAGTACGGCGAGTTCGGCTCGAGCGGGCGCTCCTCGTCCCACGACCCCTCGCTGATGGAGCCGTAGACCTCGTCCGTGGACACGTGGACGAAGCGCTCGGTGCCGTGGCGGAGCGCCGCGTCGAGCAGACGCTGGGTGCCGACGACGTTCGTCTCGACGAAGATGCCGGAGTCGCGGACCGACCGGTCGACGTGGGACTCGGCGGCGAAGTGCACGATCGCGTCGATGCCGGGGATCACCTCGTCGAGCTTCGCGGCGTCGCGGATGTCGCCCTGCACGAACGTGTACCGGGGGGAGTCCGAGACCGGGGCGAGGTTCTCGAGGTTGCCCGAGTAGGTCAGTGCGTCGTAGACGACGACCTCGGCGCCTTCGAGTCCGGGGTACGCGTCCTGCAGGGTGCGTCGGACGAAGTTCGAGCCGATGAAGCCGGCTCCGCCGGTGACGAGGATCTTCACGAGGTCTGGTTCCTTTTCGGAGTCGGTGTGGTTCTGGGATCGGTGTGCTCCGGTCGGCGGTGGCCGTCCGGTGGTGCGTCGGTCGTCGGCGTCCCGTTCAGGATCGCCGGTCGACCGTGGATCGGTTGACGATACCAGCCGGTCACAGCCCTGCCGCGTCGTCGTCACGCCTGCGGCGGCGCCGGACGAGCAGGGTGACGACGGTGCAGGCGAGGACGGCGAGGACGATGCTGCCGCCGGTCAGCAGGTACCCGGTCCGGGCGCCCGGCACCGCGTACCGCAGCTCCACCGTGTGCTCGCCGCCGGGGACCCACACGGCGGCGCCGGCGTCGTCGGCTGCGACGAGGTCGGTCGGTTCGCCGTCGACGGTCGCCGTCCAGCCGGCACGCTGGAGCGAGTCGGAGACGACCACCCAGCCGCTCCCGGTGGCGTCGACCTCGGCGACCGTGCTGTTCACGTCGCTGTCGCGCAGGGTGATCTCGGCGCTCGAGTCCGGGTCGGCCGTGTGCTCGGACGGCGCGCTCAGGACGACGGTCGAGTCCGGCAGCGACTGGTCGGCGAGTGCCCGGACGCGCGCCGGTCCGGTGCGTTCCACCACCTGGCCGGAGGCCCAGCGCACGCGGTCCAGGGCGTTGCCGCGCTCGTAGATCGTCGCATCGCCGGTGTGCACCACGCGGACGCCGTCGCCGGAGACCGGACGGGTGATGCTCATCACGGCGTCGCCGGCGTCGTCGGTGCCGATCGGCACGAGCTTGTCCTGCCCGGTCACGGTGATCCGGACGTGCCACGAGGTCGACGTCGGGATGGTGGAGCCCTGGAGCGCCACGTTCCGCAGGCCGCCGAGGCCCGGCACGTGGGTCGACGTCGAGGTGATCGTCTTGCCGGAGTCATCGGCGACGATCGCCACGTCGAGGGTCATGCCCCCGGGCGTCAGGGTCGGGGCCGGCGGACCGGTGAAGGTGATGCCGTTCACCGGGCCGGTGTTGCTGGCCGAGTCCACCGAGGGGTTGTCCGCGGTCAGGTCGGACCACTTCGTCTGCGCTGCACCCGGCTCGGCGGTGCCGGCGAGCGGCCCCGACGGATCGGCGACGAGGTACTTCGTGCTGAGCCGGTCGAGGATCCCCGACCGGGCGAGCGACGGCATGAGGTTCGGTTCGAACGTCAGGTAGGTGGCCGTCGGGTACGTGTCCGGGTCGACCGCCCGCATGAGGTCCTTCCACTCGCCCGTCTGGAACGCGTGTCCGGTGGTCTCGCGGATCCGGTAGTACGAGGACGACCCCGGGAGCATGGCGCTGCCGGTGGCGGCGTAGCGGTCCTGCGCGGAGACGTGTTCCTGCAGGTAGTCGATGGCCGGGGTGGTCGGGTAGAACGTCGACGTGGGCGCGATCGGCCACCAGGGCTTCGTGGCCGTCACCGCGGGGACGACGACGAGCGCGACGACCCCGATGGCGGCGACGGTCGCCAGCACCCGCGACCGGAACACCCAGACGAGCACGACGAGCACGACGGTGACCGCGCCGAGGATGCCGACCGCCAGGATCTCGAGCTTGGTGCGGTGCACGTACTCTTCCGCGATCGGCGGGATCGCGAGCAGGGTCTGCATCCCCACGCCGACGGCGGTGAACAGCACGACGGCGACGGCCGCGATCCGACCGGTGCGCCGAAGGGGTCCGGCGGCGCGGAAGCGTGCCAGCTCGTCGCGGAGGTTCTCCGGCTGCACGAGGCGGCCGAAGCCCACCCCGGCCATGGCCGCGGCGAGGAACATCACGACGACGCGAGCGCGACCGATCGGGTTCGTGTCGAAGACCGGCAGCTCGCGGACGGCGGACAGGACGGGGCCGCCGAGGTAGACGATGACCACCGCGAGCGCCAGCATCGAGGCGACGATCGCGACGACGCCGCGGGTGCGACGTCGGGCCAGGTCGTGCCGTGCGCGGACGGCCGGCGTGGCGTCGTCGGGCAGGGCCGCGGCGGTGTGCGTCGCCGGGCGGATGAGGACCGCCACGGCGACGAGCACCACGGCCGCGATCCCCAGGTAGGAGTACTCCTCCACCGGGTTGCGGATGCCCCAGGCGGGGCCGGTGCTCTGGACGAACGAGATGTCGGGCACCCACGCGCTGACGAGCGGCGGGGTGCCGAGACCGTTCGGGCCGCTCTGCCCACGGCCGCTGAAGTCGACCAGGCTCGTGGCGTTGATGGCGAAGGGGACGAGCTGCCACGCGGACAGCAGCAGGCCGAACAGGATGCCGCCCACCGCGATCGCCCCGCTCACGACCACGGGGACCCACCGTCGGTGCGCGACGATCGTGCGGACGAGGAAGTACAGCCCACCGATGAAGAGGGCGTAGCCGACGATGGCCGGGAACCCGCCGAGCAGCATCGACGCGAGCGGCACGCCCACGGCGATGACGTCACGCGCGCGGAGCTCCACCGCGGCGCGGTCGATCGCCCAGAAGAGCAGGGGGATGCAGGCCGCGACCCGTGTCTGCGGCCAGTTCGACCACGCGACCATGAAGCCGGACGACGAGTAGACGAGGGCGGCGATCGCCCAGCCCGCGCGGGGGACACCCCAGCGGCGCAGCAGCAGGGACATGCCGACCGTGACGACGACGATCTCGAGGAGCTTCACCCAGCCCGGCGCGGCCGCCAGGGGGAGGATCCACCAGGGCAGCGCGAGCGGGGACCACGCGCCCGAGTCGGGCACGCCGCCGAGTTCCGCGCCGCCGGCGACGTAGGGGTTCCACGCGCCGAAGACGCCCTCGTGGGCGAGGCGGGTCAGGAGCGAGGTCTGCGGCGCGACGGTGTCGATCGTGTCGCTGTTCAGGATGTTGGTCGACGTCGCCGTCGACTGGAACAGCGAACCCCACGGGGTGTACCGACCGAGCAGGCCGGTGTTCAGGAAGGTGCCGTGTCCGATCAGTGCCGGTCCGATGGTCCAGACGACGAACGCTGCGAGCGCAGCCCAGGCCGCGATCTCCACCCAGCTGCCGGGTCGACGGACCCAGAGCGCGAAGCGTGTCCGCCGGTCGAGCACGGACGCTCCGCGCTCAGTCCCCATACCGCTGCAGCTTCTGCAGGTCGAGCTGTTCCTCGGCCAGGGTCCGGTTCAGGCGGGTCAGGTCCGCCACCACGCCGATCACGATGCTCAGCACCGCCGTGATCAACAGGACGACGCCGAGGATGATCGACTGCAGGTGGTTGCCGCCGGTGTGCATCGCCAGCAGCACCAGGTACCGGACGAGCGGCCAGGCCCCGAGCGCCCCGAGGATCGCCGCCACCCAGAGGAACAGCGCCATCGGCCGGTACATCAGGTAGACGCGGGCGATCGCCGAACCCGACTGGAACATGTGCTGCCAGATGTTCTTGAACAGCCGCGACTCGCGGGTCTTCGGGTTCGTGGTGATCGGCACGGAGGCGATGGCCAGGCGCTTGTAGCCGGCCTGCACGATGGTCTCCATGCAGTAGCTGAAGCGCGTGACGATGTTCAGGCGGATGAGCGAGTACTTCGAGTACGCGCGGAACCCGCTCGCGGCGTCGGGCAGGTCGAGCCCGGCGGCGCGGCTCGCGACCCACGAGCCGAAGCGCTGCATGAGCTTCTTGAAGCCGGAGAAGTGCTCGATGGTCCGCGTCTGCCGGTCGCCGATGACGATCTCGGCCTCTTTCCGGAGGATCGGCTGCACCAGTTCGGCGATCTGCGACTGCGGGTACTGGTTGTCACCGTCGGTGTTGACGACGATGTCCGCGCCGTGGAGCAGCGCGTAGTCGACGCCGTCCCGGAAGGAGCGGGCGAGCCCCATGTTCGTGGTGTGGTGCACGAAGTGCTTGACACCGTGCTCCTTGGCGACCTCGACGGTGCGGTCGGTGCTGCCGTCGTTGATCACCAGGATCTCGATCTCATCGATGCCGTCGATCTCCCGCGGGATGGAGTCGATGACGCTGGCGAGGGTGTTCTCCTCGTTGAGGCAGGGGATCTGGATGAAGAGCTTCACGGGTTCGCAGTGTCTCGTTTCAGGGGGTCCGGCAGGTGCGCGAGGCCATGACAGCCTATGCGAACCCACGGACCGGCGCAGGTACGGCCTGCCGACGCGTCCCGGGGCGGGCGGCTTGGTAGGGTGCAGCCGTGCAGATCCGCGAACTGAAGATCCCCGGCGCGTGGGAGTTCACGCCCGTCCAGCACGGCGACGCACGAGGAGCATTCCTCGAGGCGTACCGCGCCGACGTCCTCGAAGAGACGGTCGGTCACCCGCTGGACCTCCGACAGGTGAACATGTCGATCTCCTCGGCCGGAGTGGCCAGGGGCATCCACTACGCCCTCGTCGCGCCGAGCCAGGCCAAGTACGTGACCGCGGTGCGCGGCGCCTTCATCGACTACATCGTCGACATCCGGGTCGGCTCGCCGACGTTCGGCCAGTGGGACTCCGTGCGCATCGACGACGTCGACCGTCGGGCCGTCTACCTGTCCGAGGGCCTCGGGCACGCCATCGTCGCGCTCGAGGACCAGTCCACGGTGAACTACCTCGTCAGCGCCCACTACGACCCGGAGCGCGAGAAGGGGATCACCATCCTCGACCCGACGGTCGGCCTCGAGCTGCCCGACGGACTCGGCGAGCCGGTCCTGTCCGAGAAGGACACCAGCGCGCCGACGCTCGAGGAAGCCGCCGCCGCGGGTCTGCTGCCCACCTACGAGGAGTGCGTGGCGTACACCGAGTCGCTCCGCACGACCAAGTAACGAACGAAGGAAGCACAGCGCGATGAAGGGCATCATCCTGGCCGGGGGTTCCGGCACCCGTCTCTGGCCGATCACCAAGGGCATCAGCAAGCAGCTCATGCCGATCTACGACAAGCCGATGGTCTACTACCCGCTGTCGACCCTCATGATGGCCGGCATCCGCGAGGTCCTCGTCATCACGACGCCGGAGTACAACGACCAGTTCCGTGCCCTGCTCGGCGACGGTTCGTCCCTCGGCATGGACATCCAGTACGCGGTCCAGCCGAGCCCGGACGGCCTCGCGCAGGCCTTCGTCATCGGCGAGGACTTCATCGGCGACGACAGCGTCGCGCTCGTCCTCGGCGACAACATCTTCCACGGGACGGGCCTCGGCACGAACCTGCGGAAGAACACCGAGGTCGACGGCGCCACCATCTTCGCGTACCACGTGGCCGACCCGAAGGCGTACGGCGTCGTGGAGTTCGACGACGACTTCACCGCGGTCTCCATCGAGGAGAAGCCGACGGAGCCGAAGTCGAACTACGCCGTCCCCGGCCTGTACTTCTACGACAACAAGGTCATCGAGATCGCGAAGACGATCGAGCCGAGCGCCCGTGGGGAGCTCGAGATCTCGACCGTCAACGAGCGCTACCTCGAGGCGGGCGAGCTCGGCGTCCAGGTCCTCGACCGCGGGACGGCCTGGCTCGACACGGGCACGTTCGAGTCGATGATGCAGGCGTCCGAGTACGTCAAGGTCATCGAGGACCGTCAGGGCTTCAAGATCGGCTGCATCGAGGAGATCGCCTGGCGCAACGGCTGGATCGACGACGCGCAGCTCGCCGACCTGGCAGCACCGCTCGTCAAGGGCGGCTACGGCGTCTACCTGCAGCGACTGCTCGCCGTCTGACGTCGGCGCGGCCGGTCCTCGCATGGCACTCTTCCGTCGGCGTCGGCCTGACGCGGCGGTCTCCGGCCCGGAGGCCCGTCCCACGTCGGTGACACCGGCCCACCCCGAGCGGGTGGTCGGCTGGGACGGTGCCCTGCCGGCACTCGAGGTGTCGGTGACGGTGCTCCTGGTGAGCCGGTCCGACCGGTACGACGCGCTGCCGTCGATGGTCACCGCGGCTCGTCTGGCGTTCGGCCCCTCGGCGGACGTCCGCGCGGTCGGCTACGTCGCCGATGCGTCGCCGGTCGGCGAGCAGGCGCGGGGGATCCCCTGGGTCCGCTCGGCGCCGGTCGACGGCATCGGTTCGGCGATCAACGCCGGGGTCGCCGCCGGGGTCGGGCGTGTGCTCCTGGCGCTCGACTCGACGGTCCGGGTGACCGACCAGGACCTGCGGGTCCTCGCACAGGCCGGCGGCGACGGCGTGGCCCAGGCCCGCATCCGGATGCCCGACGGTTCGCAGCGGGACGGCGTGCGGCTGCTGCGCCCGGGAGCACTTCCCTGGTCCGACGACGGGTCGACGAGTCCGGCCCGCAGCCAGGCGGACGACCGCCAGGACTCCCCGCTCGCCGCGGTGCCGGTCTTCGCAGCGGACCAGCCGGCCGTCTCGCTGCCGGGCGCTTCCCTGGTGCCGGCACCGTGCCTCCCGGACGAGCGGATGACCCTGACCAGCTGGACCCGCGCGGTCGCCGACCGCGACGGCCGACCCGTGCGTGCGGTGTGGTCGCTGACCCGCTCGGCTGATTCCGGACGGACGGTCGACGCGGCGACGGTGGATGCGTTCTCGGTCTGGCGCGACCGGGCGCCGGACGGCGACGGAGCGGTCGCAGCCGGCCCCCCGCTGCCCCCGTGGGGTGCGCGGCCCGTCACCCCGGCGCCCCGATCGCGCTCCGACGACGACCGGTTGTCCTGGTCCGTCAAGATCGCCGCCCCGGCCGGGCCCGAGGGCGACGGGTGGGGCGACGTGCACTTCGCCACCGAGCTCGCGGGCGCGCTCGAGGGCCTCGGCCAGCGGGTCCGCGTCGACCGGCGTGACGCGCACGTCCGGGACGACGACGCCGCGGACGACGTCACGCTCGTCATCCGCGGGCTGGACCGTGTGCCGCCGAACCCGGCGTCGGTGAACCTGCTCTGGGTGATCAGCCACCCCGACGACGTCTCGGACACCGAGCTCCGGTCGTTCGACGCAGCGTTCGCTGCGGGTCCGGTGTGGGCCGCCGAAGCCGCCGCACGTGCCGGTGTGCCGGTCGGGGCACTGCTGCAGGCGACCGACCCGGCGGTGTTCCACCCGGCCGCCCGGTCGGTCGCAGGCCAGGACGCGGGGCACGTGGTGTTCGTCGGGTCGACCCGTGGCGCGGCCCGGCCGGTGGTCGCCGACGCGGTCGCACTCGGCACCGACCTGCGTGTGCACGGCCCGGGGTGGGACGGCGTCGTGCCCTCCGCGATGCTCGGGGCCGTCGCGCTGTCACGGACCGAGGTCGCGACGGCGTACGCGTCCGCCCGCGTGGTCCTCAACGACCACTGGCCGGACATGGCGGCGGGCGGTTTCGTGTCGAACCGGGTCTTCGACGTGCTGGCGTCCGGTGGGGTCGTCGTCACGGACGAGGTCGCCGGCCTCGGGGACGTGCTCGACGTCCCGACGCTCGCCGTCGCCCGTTCGCGGGACGACGTGGCCGCCCTGCTCGACCCGACGCACGCGTGGCCGGCGGCTGCCGAACGTGCTGCGGTCGCCGATCGGATCGCGGCGGAGCACTCCTTCGACGCCCGGGCCGCGGTGCTGCTCGCCGCCGCTCGCGCCGCACGCAGGCGTCTGCGCCCCGGCCCCTGACACCCGCCGCCGGCTCGCGCTACTTGCGCGTGACCCAGCGGGCTCGGAGCGACAGACCGGCGTGCAGCACGACACGGAGGGGCAACAGCCACCACGCCCGGTACTTCCGCGACAGGAACCGGTACGCGCTGCGGTGGTGCTCGATCTCCATCCGGCGACGGTTCGACGACGTCGAGTGCGCCCCGGTGTGGGTGACCACGGCGGTCGGCACGTACACGTTCGTGCGACCGGAGCGACCCACGCGCTGGCCCAGGTCGACGTCCTCGAAGTACATGAAGTACGACTCGTCGAACCCGTCGAGCTGCCGGAACAGATCGGTGCGGATGAGGAAGCACGCGCCGGACAGCCAGCCGGCCTCACGCTCGACGACCTGCGTCGTGGACCAGTACCGCTGGCTCCAGGGGTTGGCCGGCCAGAACCGCGAGAACGCCGCGTGGCCGAGTCCGGTCCGGAGCGACGGCAGCTGGCGCGCGGACGGGTACGTCTCGCCCTGCTCGTCCAGGATCCGCGGCCCGAACGACCCGCCCGTCGGCAGCCGGTCGGCGGCGCGCACGAGTTCGTCGATCGATCCCGGTGCGAGGACGACGTCGGGGTTCGTGACGAGCAGGAACTCGGGGCGGACGTCGGGCAGCACGTCGTCGAGGGCGCTCAGCGCGGCGTCGATGCCCCCGCCGTAGCCGCGGTTGCCCCCGGAGGACACGACGACGGCGCCGTAGGACTCGCCGATCGCCCGCAGTGCGTCGATGTCGGTCGAGCCGTTGTCCGCGATCACGACGGCGACCGGTTCGGAGGACGCAGCGGCGACGCTCGCCAGGAACGGCCGGATGGTCTCGCCGGTGTTGTAGGTGACCGTGAGCACCGCGACCCGGATCACCGTGCACCCCCGGCGACGGCGGCGTACGCGTCGACGTGCACGCCCGCGGTGGCCTGCCAGGTGAAGACGTCGGCACGCGCCAGCGCGGCCGCCCGGTGCGACGCCACGAGTGCGGGATCGTCGAGCAGCGCGGCCATCGCCTCGGCCAGTGCGTCAGCGGACGGCTCGGTGTAGACCGCTGCGTCGCCGCCGACCTCGGGCAGCGACAACCGCCGGGTGGTCAGGACGCAGGCGCCTGCGGCCATCGCCTCGACCACCGGCAGGCCGAAGCCCTCGCCGAGCGACGGGTAGACGACGAACTCCGCCCCACCGAGGTAGCCGGACAGGTCCTCGAGGGGCAGGTAGCCGGCCTCGATCACGTGGTCGTCGGGCTGCAGGGCGTCGAGCCGTGCGATCGCGGACTCGTCCCATCCGCGTGCCCCGGAGAGCACCAGCCACGGGGTGTCCGAACCGGCGGCCGCTCGCGACGCCCGCACGGTGGCGTAGGCGTCGAGCAGGGCCGTGATGTTCTTGCGGGGCTCGATCGTGCCGAGGAACGCGATCCAGGGTGCGCCCTCGGGCAGTGTCGCCGCGATCCGGGCGTCCTCGACCTCGGCGATCGACGGCTCGTGGAACACGGCACGGTCGACGCCGAGCGGTGCGACCCGGACGTCGGCGCGGATCCCGCTGACGACCCGCGCGGCCTCTGTCGCGGTGGCCGCACTCGGCACGATGACGACCGGGCGGCTGCGCAGCGATCGACGGCTCCACCAGGTGAAGAACGTGCGCTTCAGGCGGGAGTGCCACTCGGGGTTCGAGAAGAACGTGGCGTCGTGCAGGGTGACGACGGAGCCACCGCGCCAGCCGAACGGGAACGTGTAGTGCGGGGAGTGCAGCACCTGCGCGCCGATCCTGCGGCCGAGTGCCGGCAGGCCGGTCTGCTCCCACACGAACCGCAGCGGCACGGAGTCGGTCCACGCCGGCGCGGTGTGCACGGTGGCGTCCGGAGCCACGGCGCGGAAGTGCTCGGCGTGCACGGGCCGGACGACCAGGTGGACGTCGAGCGCCGGGTCGGTCAGGTGTGACACGACGCCCTCGACGTACCGGCCCACACCGCCGAGTTCGCGCGGTACCGCGGTCCCGTCGACGAGGACGGTGAGCTGCGGCACGCGTGGGTCCTTCCGAACGGGGGCGCCACGGTCGGGTCCGTCGGCGGGGGAGTGACCAGGATAGCCCTCCGCGCTCATGCGCCCGGGTCCACGCTGCGACGAGGGACGGACGCGCGCCGCGACTCGCGGAGCCGCCGCGCGAGGTGCGACGGGAGTGCCCCGGCGACGTCCGCGAACGCTGCCAGGACGAGCCGGGCCTCCCGACGGGTGGATGCGGAGAGCATCCCGCGCAGGCCGCGGAAGAGGGTCCGGGCGCTCGCGCGCAGGACGGTCGGCCACGGTGCGTGCCAGAGCGCGACGACCATCCGGTTCCGCGCGTTGCGGAAGAGGAACAGGTCGCTCTGCACGCCGGACGACGCCGAGTGGTCGTGTTCCACGACCGCGCCGGCGGCGTGCTCGACGCGCCACCCGCGTCGGCGGAGCCGCCAGGCGAGCTCGGTGTCCTCGTAGTACATGAACAGGGACTCGTCGAGCAGGCCGACGTCGTCCAGCGCGCTCCGCCGCAGGGCCGACGCGCCGCCGGAGAACCCGAAGACGTCGACGTCCGCGGCCCGGTCGACGGGCGCGAACCAGTCGCGGTCCATGCCGTTCCCGTCGCGGTCGACGCGCACGCCGGTCGAGTTGAGGCGGACCTCGCCGTCGGCCGACGGCGTCCAGGGACGGCCGTCGTGGTCGCGCAGGACGCGCTGGTCGGGTGCGGGCGTCACGCCGGTCGGGAGGCCCGTCCAGCGTCCGGCGAGCACGATGCGGCCCGTCACCGCCGCGACCTCCGGCCCCGCCTGCGCCAGGTGGTCGCGGAGCGCCGCGACGAAGGCGGGCGCGGGGACCGCGTCGTTGTTGAGCAGGACGACGACGTCGGCGTCCGCGTGCCGCATGCCGGTGTTGGCGCCGGCCGCGAACCCCCCGTTGTGCTCCCGCGCGATGACGGTGACGTCGGGCAGGTCACGGCGGAGGACGGCGACGGAGTCGTCCGACGACCCGTTGTCGACGACGACCACCTGGTCGGCCGCACCCTCGGCGAGCACGGCGCGGACAGCAGTGGTGGTCAGATCAGCACGGTTCCAGTTGACGACGACGACCGCGGTGCGGGATGCGTCGTCGACCGGCGTCAGCCGAGCTCCTCGATGGAGGGCTTCGCGTACACGCTGCCGACCGCGTCGCCGAACGAGGGGACCTCGAACGAGTCGCACTCGGGCAGGTCGTGCAGGTGCCGACCAGCGGAGTCCATCATCGACACGTTGATGAAGTACTTGCCGGTGCCGAAGTTCGTGTCCGCGATCCGGAGGCGGAGCTTCTTGCGGCCGTGCAGCGGGTCGAGGTGGATGCCCATGATGCCGGTGGTGGTGCCGTACACCACCTGCCCGGCCGTGTTGTTGATCTGGACCGCGGCCTCCCAGTCCTCGACGCCGTCCAGGTGCTCGAACTCCATGTCGACCAGCAGGTCGTCGCCCGGCGTGACGCCGTCGCGCTGGCCCTTGCCGTCGGCGTGCACCGAGGCCCCGATGACGGTGCCGCGGCCGACCGCCACGTCGGCGCTGAGCTCACCCGCACGGCGCTCCTCGAGGACGTCGCGGAACAGGCTGACCGCACCGATCGGGTCCCCGTCGTGCAGGACCTTGCCCTTGTTCAGGAGCACGACCCGGTCGCACATCTCCTGCACCTGGCTGAGCGAGTGCGTGACGATGATGATCGTCTTGCCCTGCTCCTGGAACGAGCGGATGCGGTCGAGGCACTTGCGCTGGAACGCCTCGTCACCGACGGCCAGCACCTCGTCGACCAGCAGGACGTCGGGATCGGTGTGCACGGCGACCGCGAAGGCGAGTCGCACGTACATGCCGGATGAGTAGAACTTCACCTGGGTGTCGATGAAGTCGCCGATGCCGGAGAACGCGAGGATGTCATCGAAGCGTTCCTCGGTCTCCTTGCGCGTCAGGCCGAGCAGGCTCGCGTTGAGGAAGACGTTCTCGCGGCCGGACAGGTCCGGGTGGAACCCGGCGCCGAGCTCGAGCAGGGCCGCCAGGCGTCCGCGGCGCGCGACCGTGCCGGACGTCGGCTGGATGATCCCGCCGATGGCCTTCAGCAGGGTCGACTTGCCGGAACCGTTCTGCCCGATGAGCCCGACGGTGGTGCCGGCCTGGATCGAGACGGTGACGTCGTCGAGCGCCCAGAAGTCCTGCCGGTGCTTCCGTCCGGCACGGCCCAGGGTGACGATCCGCTCGCGGATGGTGTTGTCCTTGCGGACGACGAACCGCTTGCGGACGTGGTCGATGACGATGACGTCCGGGCGGTCGGTGTGGGCGCCGGAGGTCGCCGGGGCGACGGGGGTGCTGATGGCCATGGTCTAGAGCTCCTGCGCGAAGTTGCCCTGCAGCCGGGAGAACACCCGCTGCGCCCCGAGCAGGCAGAAGAGCCCGATCACGAGGGCGATGCCGAGGCGCATCATCAGGTGCGGCGGGTAGTCGACGGGGGTCGGGTGGATCCAGATCGCGTTCTGCAGACCCAGCACCGACAGGGTGAGCGGGTTGTTCGTGTAGACCGCCAGCAGCCACTGCACCTTCAGCTCGGCGACGACCATCGAGTACGAGTAGACGATCGGCGACGCCCAGAGCAGCACCATGAGGCCGACGTCGATCACGAACTGCACGTCGCGCAGGTACACGTTGAGCGCGGACAGCACGAGGCCGATGGCCGCGCCGTAGACCAGGATCACCAGGAGCGACGGGATGAGGTAGATCAACCCCTCGTGCCAGGGGAAGACCCCGAGCACGACGGTCGCGGCGATGAGGATCGCGAACTGGATCAGGAAGTTGACCAGGGCCGCGCCCACGCTGGCGAGGGGGAAGACCTCGCGCGGGACGTAGACCTTCTTGATCAGCCCGCTGTTGCCGACGATCGACCCGGTCGAGCCGGCGACGATCTCGCTGAAGAGCGTGTAGGCGGTCAGGCCCGTGAACACGTAGATCGCGAAGTTGTCGATCGCCCGTGACGAGCCGAGGATCTTGCCCATCACGAAGTAGTAGATCATCAGCTGGGTCAGCGGACGCACCAGCGTCCACACGAACCCGAGTGCCGAGTCCTTGTAGCGCGCCTTCAGGTCGCGGCGGATGAGCATCCCGAGCATCTCGCGCTGACGGAAGACGTCGCGCAGTTCTCTCCAGGTGCCCTTGAAGGCGCTCGTCGGAGCGCCGATCACGACGAGGGGCTCGTTCGCGAGCGCCGTCATGCGGGCTTGGTCGACCATACGTCTCTTCGTTCGTGGGGGCAGGACCGGAACAGCATACTCATTGCACCGCGGGGGAACGCCGCGCGCCCCGTGCGCGGAATCCCTGGCGACTCCGCCCCCGAGCGGGGGGCAAAGTGCGCGAGAACAACTCTCAACCTTCACTTTGGGGTTACCGTTGACGCAACCCGGACCCTTGTCAACAACCACAGGACGGCCCGAAAGCATGCAGCTTGCTCCACGGTCGATCGCTGCGCTCGCGGTGGTCGGTGCTCTCAGTCTCTTCGCGGCGGGGTGTTCCTCCGGCGACGACCCCCGACCCTCGCCCAGCGCCACGCGGACGGCCAGCGCGACCCCGACGACGTCGCCGAGTGCGGCCCCCTCGACGCCCTCGACGCCCGAGTCGACCCAGCCGACCGCGGAGCCGTCCGACGACGACGTCCCGACGGCCTTCCCGGGCAGCGGCGAGACCCCGCAGCCCGACGTCGACCCCGGTGACTTCCCGGCGACGGCGGTCGTCACGTTCTCCGGATGGGACGCGGGCAGCAAGACGCTCCAGGCGGGCGGTCTGGTGTCCGGCACCACCGACGCCTCGGGGACCTGCACCTTCCAGGCGAAGAAGGGCGGCGTCACCCGCAGCGCGACGAGCACGGCGCAGGCCAGCGCCTCGTCCGTGAACTGCGCGCAGGCGTCGTTCCCCGCGAGCCAGGTGTCGACCGGCACGTGGTCCATCACCCTGCAGTACTCGGTCGGGTCGAAGTCGACCACGTCCGAGCCGATGACGGCGGAGGTGCCGTGATGCGTTCCATCCTCGACCGTGGCGGTCGCCGTCGACCCCTGCGTGCGGTGCTCGGCATGACCGCCGCCCTGGCGATCGCGGTGAGCGGCCTGACCATCGGCACGATCGTGTCCGAGCAGACGACGACCGAACCGGCCTCGGCCGCGGTCCCCGCGAACTTCGACCCCGGCAACATCATCAGCGACGCCAACTTCTACGACGGCGACGCGATGAGCGGATCGGCCGTCCAGTCGTTCCTCAACAGCGTCGCACCGAACTGCAAGCGCGCCTCGGGCGGCCCGGCCTGCCTGAAGGACTTCACGCAGAACATGAGCGCCATCGGGGTCGTCCCGAACCGGTGCTCGGCGATCCCCGGCGGCAACAAGTCCGCAGCCACGGTCATCGCCCAGGTGGGTGCCGCGTGCGGGATCAGTCAGAAGGTGCTGCTGGTCCTGCTGCAGAAGGAGCAGGGCATCGTCGCGACGAACTCGCCGACGAGCTACATGTACCTGCACGCCACCGGCTTCGCCTGCCCGGACACCGCCCCGTGCGACCCGGCGTACTACGGCTTCGGCCAGCAGGTCTACGCCGCGGCACTGCAGTTCAAGCGCTACCAGGCGTCGCCGACGTCGTGGGCGTACCAGGCGGGTCGCAACAACTCGATCCTCTACAACCCGAACGCGGCGTGCGGGCGCAAGACGGTCTACATCAAGAACCAGGCGACCGCGGGCCTGTACATCTACACCCCGTACACGCCGAACACGGCGGCGATGTCGAACCTCTACGGCACCGGTGACTCCTGCTCGGCCTACGGCAACCGCAACTTCTGGCGGATGTACACCGACTGGTTCGGATCGCCCACGGGCGGTTCCTCGCCGATCGGGCACGTCGACTCGCAGTCCGGCAACGTGGGCGGCACCATCGCCGTGCGCGGCTGGACGGCCGACCCGGACACCACCGCCTCGATCAAGGCGCAGTTCTACGTCGACGGCGTCGGCAAGGCGTCGGTCATGGCCGACGCGAACCGCACCGACCTGGCCTCGCGCCTCGGCTCGGGCAACACCGCACACGGCTTCCAGACGACGCTCACGGGCATCACGCCGGGCAAGCACACCGTCTGCGTCTTCGGCATCAACGTCGGCGCGGGCGCGAACACGCTGCTCAACTGCGGTGACGTCACCGTCCCTGCCGCGGCCCCGGTGGGCAGCCTCGAGACCGTCACCGGCGGCACCGGCACGATCGCGGTGAGCGGGTGGGCGCTCGACCGGGACTCGTCCGCCGCGACCGCCTACAAGGTGCAGGTCGACGGTGTCGGCGCGATCTCGGCGACCGCCGACGTCCAGCGGACCGACATCGCCGCGAAGTACCCGGGTGCCAGCAGCACGGTCGGTTTCTCCAGGACGATCCAGAACGTCGCGGCGGGATCGCGGACGGTGTCGCTCTGGACCCAGGACAAGCCGGGCGCGACCTGGGTGCGCGTGGCGCAGAAGGCCGTCACCGTCACGGCGTCGACGGGGACCTCCGGCGCCGTGAAGGGCTCGTTCGAGTCGGCCACCGGCGGCATCGGTTCGGTCGCGTTGAAGGGCTGGGCGATCGACCCGGACACGTACGCGTCGGTGCGGTACAAGATCCACGTCGACGGTGCCGGAGCGGCGGCCGGCAGCGCGAGCGCTGCCCGCAGCGACGTCGCGAAGTCCTACCCGAAGTGGGGATCGTCGCACGGCCTGGCGACCACGCTCACCGGCCTCACCCCCGGCAAGCACACGGTCACCCTCTGGTGGCAGGACCTGCCGAGCGGCACCTACGTCAGCGCCGGGACGAAGACCGTCACGGTCGCGGCCCCGCCGTCGACCGGCACCACGGGCAAGACCGGCGCCGTCACCGGCTCGTTCGAGCAGGCCACCGCCGGTCCGAACACCGTGGCCCTGAAGGGCTGGGCGATCGACCCGGACCGCTACGACCCGGTCAAGTACAAGATCCACCTCGACGGCGTCGGTGCCGCCGCGGGCAGCGCGAACGCGGTCCGTGCGGACATCGCCGCCGCCAAGCCCGGGTGGGGTGACGACCTCGGGCTCGCGGTCACCCTCACCGGCGTCAAGGCGGGCACCCACACGGTGACGGTCTGGTACCAGGACCTGCCCGGCGGGAACTACGTCAGCTTCGGCACGAAGTCCGTGACCGTGCAGGACGCCGTCCCCGCACCCACCGGCAAGACCGGAGCCGTGTACGGCGCCTACGACGCCGCGACGGGCGGTCGGGGGACCGTCGCCGTCAAGGGCTGGGCGATCGACCCGGACACGTTCGCCCCGGTGAGGTACAAGATCCACCTCGACGGCGTCGGCGCGGCCTCCGGCACGGCGAACGCGGTCCGGACCGACGTGGAGCGGGCACACCCGGGATGGGGTTCCGACGTCGGTCTGGCGACGACGCTCAGCGGCGTCAAGCCGGGCAAGCACACCGTGCGCATCTGGTACCAGGAGCTGCCGGGCGGGGCCTACAAGGACTTCGGCACCAAGACGGTGACGGTCTCGTAGCGGGTCCGGGACGACGGAACGCAAGGCTCCCCACCGGGCACGGCCCGTCCGCCGCTGGCGCGTCGACCCAGAACCGGCCGGCGTCGGCCCAGCTGCCAGCTGCCAGCTGGCACCGCGCCTCCCGTTCCGTCATCGTCACGTCCGCGGCGCACGCAGCCGCGGCAGCGGTGTCAGCCGCGGCGCCGGAGGGCTCGTGCCACGCCGCCGAGCCGGTCGAGGGCACGGAACTCGGCGGAGTGGGTGAGGGCGTCGTACCGGGTGGCGATCGCGTCACGCTCGGCCTCGGCGTGCCGTCGCGCGGCCTCGGCGTCCTGTCGGGCCCGGTCCAGGACCGCGACCGCCTCCTCGGACACGATGAGCCGGCGGTTGATGTCGTCGACCCCGGCGCGGTGCACGTCGCGCTCCTGCTCGGTCGCGCGCAGGACCTCGCGCTGCAGTGCCGCCCACCGCAGCAGCGGGTGCCGCGCGCCCGAGCGGGTCGCTGCCCGCTCCAGCGCCGCGTCGAGCGACGGCGCGACCTGTTCGGCTCGTCGGGCGTACGAGTGGCGTTCCACGACCACGTTCCGGAGCCGTTCGGCGCGTTCGTCGCGCTCGTCGGCAGGCATCGCGATCGCGCGCTCGAGCGAGGCGGCATCGGTGAAGACCGGGACGTCGGTCAGGCCGAGCTCGTCGAGACCGAGCGCGCAGTTCGTCACCGGCAGCGCGCCGCACGCGAGCGACTCGTACAGCCGTGAGTTGAGGGTGCCGAACTCGGCGGCCGGCGCGATGACGTCGTCGACGACGAACGCGGCGGCCCGGTAGACCTCGGGCAGGGCGAAGTACGACACCGCCGGCCGGAGCTCCACGCCCGGGGCGGCATCGACGTGCTCCACGTTGGCGGCGAACCAGACGACGGGCTCGGCCGGCGCCACCTGCTGCAGCACGTCCTGCACGCCGCGCCTGGCACCCCAGAAGTTGACGGTGGTGACCGTGCGTCCGGTCCGCGGGCCGGGCGTCCCGTCCACGTCGGGCCGGAACAGGTCGAGGTCGACGCCGATCGGGACCACCTCGACGGGGACGTCGACCACCTCGGACAGGGCGTCGCGGGCGATCGAGGACGACGCCCACACGGCGTCGAACTCGGCGAGGGAGGGCGACGATGCCCACTGTGCCGTCCAGTTGCGCACCCACGCCACCGTGGCGGTCCGGGACGGCACGAGTCCGGGGACGAACGACTCGATCATGCTGACGAGCACGGTGGTGTCGTCGGGGACGTCCTCGGTCCAGCGGCGGATCGGCCACAGGTCCACGCCCCAGCCGTGCGCACGCAGCGCCCGGGCGAGCCCGAGCGCGACGAACAGGTCGCCCTTGCCCTCGGTGGTGTCGTCCGTCGACACCGCGAAGCGGATCGTCCCCCTGCTGCCCGTCGCGTGGTCGCCACGAGCGATCGCGTCGTACTCGGCGGCGAGCGGGGACGGGGCGGGGGCCGTGGGGATCGAGTGGTGCGTCACGGTGCCCATTGTGCCCGACCCGGGCACGACCTCCGCCGAGCGCCGTGCTGCGCCTTGTAGGGTGTTGTCGGCCGTCGGGCATCCTCGACGGCCGGATCACCGACCCGTGCCGCGCCCGCGGCTGCAGCTGGAGGAACTCGCCGTGACAGAGCGCAAGCCAGGAGTCGTGTCCGTCGTTCTCGTGAACTACAAGGGCACGGACGACACACTGACGAGCATCGCCGAGCTCCGCAAGCAGGACTGGCCGCAGGACCGGCTCGAGGTCATCGTCGTGGACAACGGCTCCGGCCCCGAGCACGTCGGACGGCTCAAGGCCTCCGACCTCGACTTCACGTTCGTCGACTCCGGTGCGAACCTCGGGTTCACGGGCGGCTGCAACCTCGGCGTCGAGCACTCCTCCGGCGAGATCGTGGCGTTCCTGAACAACGACGCCCGTCCGGACACCGGCTGGGTGCGCGAGGCGATGGCGACCTTCGCCGCCGGCGCGGACATCGGTGCCGTGGCGTCGAAGGTCCTCGACTGGGAAGGCGTCAACGTCGACTTCACCGAGGCCGCGATGACCTGGTACGGCATGGGCTACAAGCCCTTCGCCGGGTCGCCGGACACCGGCCGCTGGGAATCCGAGACCGACGTGCTGTTCGGTACGGGTGCGGCGATGTTCATCCGTGCGGAGCTGTTCGAGCAGCTCGGCGGGTTCGACGACCGCTACTTCATGTTCTACGAGGACGTCGACCTGGGATGGCGCCTCAACCTGCTCGGGTGGCGCTTCCGCTACCAGCCGAAGTCGGTCGCGTTCCACAAGCACCACGCGTCGATGAACAAGTTCGGCGACTTCCGCGAGACGTACCTGCTCGAGCGGAACGCGCTCTTCACCCTGTACAAGAACCTCGGTGACGAGCAGCTCGCGGCGGCACTGCCGGGATCGCTCGCGCTGGCCGTCCGCCGGGCCGTCGGCCGCGGTGAACTCGACTCCACCGAGCTCGACCTCCGCAACCCGGGCGACGACAGCGTCCCGACCATCCCGGTGCCGAAGACGAGCATGGCGGGCATCTACGGCGTCGACCAGTTCGTCGAGCAGCTGCCCTCGATGACCGAGTCGCGCCGCGCGATCCAGGCGAGCCGTGTCCGCAGTGACCGCGAGCTCCTGCGCCTGTTCGGCAACCGTGACGAGCCCGCGTACCCGATCGAGAACTACCTGGCCGGCTACGACAAGATCGTGCACTCGCTCGGCGTGCTCGAGGTCGGGACCCGTCGTCGCGTCCTCATCATCACCGGCGACTCGATCGGCGAGAAGATGGCCGGCCCGGCGATCCGCGCCACCCAGATGGCGAAGCAGCTCGCGAACGAGCACGACGTGCGTGTGATCAGCCTCACGCGCTCGTCGCAGATCGACCCGACGTACGACGTCGTCACCGTGCCGCACCGTCACCCGCGGCAGATGGTCGAGCACGAGGCGTGGGCGGACGTCATCATCGTCCAGGGCCACGCGCTCCGGCTGTTCCCGGTGCTCGAGTCCACGCGCAAGATCCTCGTCGTCGACGTCTACGACCCGTTGCACCTCGAGCAGCTCGAGCAGGGCCGCAGCGACGACGTCGACCAGTGGAACCGTCAGATCCTCGACGCCTCGGACACGCTGAACCACCAGCTCGAGCTCGGCGACTACTTCATCTGCGCCTCGGAACGGCAGCGGATGTTCTGGCTCGGCCAGCTCGCCGGGTCCGGGCGGGTGAACGCGCGGACGTACTCGCGCGATCCCGACCTGCGCTCGCTCATCGGCGTCGTGCCGTTCGGCCTCTCCTCGACGCCGCCCGTGCACGACCAGCAGCGGGTCAAGGGCGTGGTGCCGGGCATCGGCAAGACCGACAAGCTCGTCGTGTGGGGTGGCGGGATCTACGACTGGTTCGACCCGATCACGCTCGTGCGCTCGATCGGCCGGCTCGCCGAGCGGAAGCCGAACGTCAAGCTGTTCTTCATGGGCGTGCAGCACCCGAACCCGGACGTGCCCGAGATGGACATCGTCGCCAAGGTGCGTGCCGAGGCCGACGCCCTCGGACTCACGGGCACGAACGTCTTCTTCAACGACGCCTGGATCCCGTACGAGGAGCGCGGTGCGTACCTGCTCGAGGCCGACGCCGGTGTCTCGACGCACTACGAGCACCTCGAGACGACGTTCTCGTTCCGCACCCGGATCCTCGACTACCTGTGGGCCCGTCTGCCGATCGTGACGACCGCCGGTGACTCCTTCGGTGACCTGGTCGCTGCCGAGAAGCTCGGGATCGCCGTGCACGAGCAGGACATCGACGGCCTCGCCGACGCGCTGGAGACCGCGCTCTTCGACAAGAAGGCCCGCGCCGAGTTCATCGGCAACGTCGACCGCATCCGCGAGCAGTTCACGTGGGAGAACGTCCTCGCGCCGCTCGTCGAGTTCTGCCGGAACCCCGTCCGCGCGGCCGACAAGTCGGTGCGCGACACCGTCGCGGCCGTCGAACCGCACCAGATGCGCGTGCGCGTGCCCGAGCGCAAGCCGCTGTCGGGCGTCCGCTACGACGTCGGCCGTGCTGTGCACTACTTCCGCACCGAGGGTCCGCGCAGCGTCGCGGGCAAGATCAAGCGGCGCCTGACGAACCGGTGACGCCGGCGCCGGCCTCGGCCCTCGTCGTCGTCCCGACGTACGACGAGGCCGAGAACGTCCGTGCGGTCACGGCCGCCGTGCTCCGGGCGGTGCCGACGGCGCACGTCCTGGTGGTCGACGACGGCAGCCCCGACGGCACGGCCGGGGTGGTCCGCGACATCGCGTCGACGGACCCGCGGGTGCACCTGGTCGAGCGCAGCGGCAAGCTCGGCCTGGGCACCGCCTACGTCGCCGGGTTCCGGTGGGGACTCGAGCGCGAGTACCCGCTGCTCGTCGAGATGGACGCCGACGGCTCGCACCCCGCCGACCGGCTGCCGGCGTTGCTCGACGCCGTCCGCGACGACGAGTCGGTCGCCCTCGCGATCGGGTCGCGCTGGGTCCCGGGCGGGTCGGTGGTGGACTGGCCGCTGTCGCGGCAGGCGCTGAGCCGGAGCGCGAACACCTACGCCCGGATCCTGCTCGGCGTCGCCGTGCGGGACGTCACGGCGGGCTTCCGCGCCTACCGGGCCGAGTCGCTCGCGCGCATCGACCTCGACACGGTGGACTCGAAGGGGTACTGCTTCCAGATCGACATGACCCGGCGGGTCGACGACCTGGGCGGACGGATCGTCGAGGTGCCGATCCGGTTCCGCGATCGTGTGCACGGGGTCTCGAAGATGAGCCGTTCGGTCGTCGTCGAGGCCATGGTCCGCGTCACCCGGTGGGGACTCCAGCGCCGCTTCCGGCGCCGGCCGAGCGCCTGACGGTACGGCTGATCCGCCCGCCGCACGACGGCGGTGTCCCGGCACGTCGCCGGACCGGAGGCGCGGTGCGGGCGGGCACCGCGCCTCCGGTCCGGCGCTCGTCGCGGCTCAGACGCAGGTGACGTCGCGGTCCTGGTCGCCGACCACGTACTGCACCATCCGGACCTGGCTGCCGGCGGTCAGCCCGGCACCGGAGCACGCCTTCTGCGCGGCCGCCACCCCGTCCTCGCCGACGGCGAGCCAGCTCGGCAGTCCGCGCAGGGGCGACGACGTCGGCACGGTGCCGACGATCTGCGAGAACTGGTACCCGGTGGAGTAGATGCCGACGGTGGACACCCCGGCGGCCCGCAGGGCGGCGACCATGCCCTCGATGTCCGCGCGGTTCTGCGTCTGGTGGTCCTTCGCGTCGGCGGCCGTCAGCCAGGACAGCCCCGTCTCGACGTCGATCCACCAGCGGTGAGAGGACGGGTTGGGGACCCCACGGGTGTGGGTGTCCTCGTACGCTCGGGTGTAGCCGTACATGAAGGAACACGCCTGGTCGTAGCCGCCGGTGCAGGTGCCGTACGGGTTCGTGACCGTCGTGCCACCCGGGTCGCGGTTCGTCCGCGGCCAGACCGACGCGGCCTTTCCGGGGTTCGCGGCGAGCACGTAGAGCTGCGTCGCCGGCTGCGACGTCCCGCCCGTGGACCCGGCTGCCCACGCGAGCTGCGGGGCGAGCGAGGGGTTGTCCTGGTTCGGCAGCGAACCGTTCACACCGACGATCCCGAACGCCTGGCCGACGGGGTAGTCCGACGGCGAACCGCCCTGCGGCCACGAGACGTCGGCGCCGAAGCCGGTCCCGCTCGAGCCGTCCAGGAAGTACCCGGCGACGTCGAGGTGGAGCTGCGCCGAGCCGCGCGAGACCTTGGCCTGCACCCGGCGGTCGACGCTCGACCCGGTGACCTTGGCCATCACGAGGTTCGCGACGGGCCGCCCGGCGTCGAACAGCTGCGTCGCCACCTGGGGGTCCTGTCCGGCCGGCGTGAGGCGCAGGTACCCGGCCGTCGTGGGCTTCGTGACCTCGGCGTTGGCGACGACGGCGGTCGCGGTGCCCGGGACCCCGGCCACGCCGGAGAGCCGGACGGTGCCCGCGGTCGTCGACACGGCTCCGGCGAAGGCGCGCGTGGTGTCGATCGGCACGAACACCGAACCGGTCGACGCGTTCGAGTAGTACCCGGCGACGTCCATGAAGACGGTCCCCGATCCCTTCGAGAGCTTCACCTGCGCCGCACCGCCGACGAGCTTCACGATGGCGAGGTTCGACAGCGACTGCCCGGCCGAGTACAGCTGCGTGACGACCTGCGGGTCCTGCCCGGCGGGCGTCACCCGGACGTAGCCCGCCGTCGTCGGCCCACTGACCTCGACGTTGACGGCGACGGCCGTGGCGTCGGCGGGGATCCCGCCGCGGCCGGCGAGCGGCACGGGGACGGGGGTGGTGCCGACCGGGCCGCTGAACACGCGGGCGGCGTCCAGCGGGGTGTACGTCGCGCCGGCGCCGTCGGCGTAGTAGCCGGCGACGTCGAAGTACCCGCTCGCGGTGCCCGCTGAGAGCTTCGCCTGGATCGACCCGTTCACCAGGCGGACGGTCACGAGGTTCGCGATCGTCTGGCCGGCCGCGAAGTCCTGGGTGGCCACGGTGGCGTCCTTGCCGGCCGGCGTCACCCGCACGTAGCCGGCGGCCGTCGGCTTCGCGACCTCGACGTTGACGACGACGGCGGTCGCGTTCGTCGGCACCCCGGCCGAACCGGCGATCTTCACGGCCTTCGGCGTCGTGCCGAGGGCGCCCGACCACACGCGCGTCGTGTCGATCGGCGTGTAGCGACCGGTCGCCGGAGCTGCGGCGTCGGCCGCGGTCGCGGGTGCGACGACGGCGACGCCGGTGGCGACGAGCGCGGTGGTCAGGACGAGAGCGAGGCGGCGGTGCAGGCGCATGTGGTGCTTCCTTGACGACGAGGACCGTCCCCCTGACGGTCCCGGGCAGTCTAGGGGCACCCGGTGACGGGAGCGCGTTCGACGGCGCGGTGGTGTGTCCGTCGGCACACGGCCCGGCGATCAGGTGCGTGGCAGGTGCCGACGCCACGACCGACGTCGTGCCGCGATGACGAGGACGGCCACGAAGACCATCAGGCCCGCGCCGTGCAGCAGGTAGCTCTCCGCCGTGCTGGTGACCGCGAGGAGCACCAGGACGGCGGCCGGCCACACGTAGGCGACGCCGGGGAACGTCGTCGCCGTCACCCACGCGCGTGCGAACGCGAGCACGGCCGTCAGCCCGAGGATGATCGTGCCGGCGAGACCGATCTGCAGCCACGCGTCGATGAACGCGTTCAGCCCGGACGTGAACCGGTGCCCGGCGGGGTCGATGAAGGTGACGTACGGGACGACTGCCTCCCGGGGCCAGGTCCCCACCCAGCCCCAGCCCTGGATCGGGTACTGGCCGATGAACACTCTGATCTGCGACCACAGGTCGAGCCGTGTCGCGGTACCGCCCGCTGCGCCGATCTCGGCGAGGACCCGGTGCCGGGCGAGCACGGCGACGGCGACCATGAGCAGCACCGTCCCGCCCAGGACCCCGTTGACCACGGGCCGTGTCGTCGGGCGGGCGTGCCGCAGCGACCACAGTGCGAGGGCGGTGACCGCGAGGGCGATCATCGCCAGACCGGTGATGGGGGACTGCACCAGCATCAGCGCGATCACGGCGAGGGCGACGGACCCGATCGCCCGCCAGGTGGTCACCGAGCGGGTGAGGAACTCGACGACGAAGGTGACGAGGGCCATCGCCGCGATGAACCCCATGAAGTTGCGGGTGCCACCGATGCCCTGGATCGGGCCGCCGTAGGCGATGGTGCCCTGGATCCCGAACGCGGGGATCGGCAGGTCGAGGACGAGCCCGGACAGGACCTCGAGGCCGAGCGCGGCGACGAGCAGGATGCGGAAGGCGTCGCCGGACGCCCGGATGAGCTGCACCAGGTCGCGGCCGAGCGCCAGGTACAGGCCGAGGCCGATGAAGCAGACGGTGCTGACGAGCCCCCGCAGGGCGACCCACGAGTACTCGCTCCAGAGCACGCTCAGGGCGCAGTAGCCGACGAGGGCCAGGAGCGACAGCGGGAGGACCCCGTGCCACTCGATCCGGTAGCGCTGGCCGAGCAGGCTGAGCCCGGCGAGGACGACGAGGGCGACGAGCACGGCCCAGACCCCGGCACGGCCGACGAGCGCCTCGACCGTCGGCTGGCCGAAGGCGAACAGGACGATGACCGTCGCGAGCGCCTGGCTGAACCGTCCACCGGCGGAGAACCCGACCCACGCGGAGAGGTAGCGGCGCGCGAGCACACGCTTCGTCAACCGTCCGTCCGTCACCCGACCATCTTGGCGCACGCACCTCGGAGCCGGGCATCGCGGAGCGTCGATATCGCTGATCCGTGATGAACCGGCTAGCGTCGTCCGACGATGCAGCGCCCCGCGAGCACGATCCCCCGCCCCTTCCACGCCCTCGGCGCGGTCGGCGCCGCACTCGTGGTCGGCGTGGTCGTGGCCGCGCTCACGTGGTGGCGCCTCGGTCCGGCGACCCGGGGGACCGTGTGGGCGGAGGACGGCGGTGTGTTCCTCCGGGAACGCCTGGCCCTCGGCCCGGTCGACTCCCTCCTGCACCCGTACGCCGGGTACCTGCACCTCGTGCCGCGGGTGCTCGTCGACGTCGCCTGGTCGGTGCCCGTCGAGGAGTACGCCCGGGCGCTGTCGGTCGGCGCCTGCCTGGTCGTCGGGGCTGTGGCGGCGACCGTGTTCGTGCTGTCCCGCGAGGTCGTGCCGCAGTGGCCGCTCCGTGCGCTGCTCGCCGCGGTGCCCGCCCTGCTGCCCCTCGCCCCGTTCGAGATCGCCGGGAACGCCGCGAACCTCCACTGGTTCCTGCTGTTCGCGGTGCCGTGGCTGCTCGCGTACCGGGCACGGACCTGGTGGGGCTCCGGCGTCGTCGCCGTCCTGACCGGCCTCGTCGTCCTCTCCGAGCTGCAGGCGGTGCTGTTCCTCCCGCTCCTCGGACTCGCGTGGTGGCCGCCACGGGATCCGTCCGGAGCCCGGGCGTGGCCCCGCGCCGTCCCGGTCACGGTGGTCGCCCTGACCGGAGGCGTCGCACAGATCGTGACGGCGGCCACCGACCACCGTTCGCGCACCGCGGGCTCGCCGACGATCGCCGACGTGATCGCCGGCTGGGTGCTGCAGCCGGTCGCCGGGATCTGGAACCCCGACGTCGGAGCCGCCGTCCGCTCCGTGGTGACGCACGGCTGGGGCGTCGTGGTCGTCCCCGTCCTGCTCCTGACCGCCGTGCTCGTCGCCGCCGTCGTGGTCGCGCAGTGGCGAGCCCGGTGGGTGATCGTGGCGCTCGCCGTGGCGTCCGGCGGTCTGTGGTGGGCGGCGCTGTACGCCAACGGCGGCGAGGCGCAGCCCTGGGCGGCGCCGACCGCGGCCCTC
This sequence comes from Curtobacterium sp. UNCCL17, assembly GCF_000686685.1. NCBI lineage: Bacteria > Bacillati > Actinomycetota > Actinomycetes > Micrococcales > Microbacteriaceae > Curtobacterium > Curtobacterium sp. UNCCL17. Next base: position 765,792 of record NZ_KK366001.1, read on the forward strand.
GCGGCCGTCCCGCCGCTGCGCTACGCCGCTGCGTCCGGCCTGCTGCTGCTCGCCGGCGCAGTCGTCGCGGCGAGCGTCCTGCTGGGGGAGCAGCCGAGGCGGAAGGCCTCGGGCTCGTCGCCGACCCGGTTCGTCCGTCTCCTGACCGGCTGGTGCGTCGTCGCGGTGGTGGTCGTCGCCACGCTGGGCAACGTCGGGCCGGGCCCGACCCGCCGGAGCGATGGTCCGGTGTGGGCGACACAGATCCCGGCGGCGGTCGCGGCGTGCGACGGGGACCCGACGGGTGCGGTCGCCGTCCGGAAAGCACCGTGGCTTGCACGGGTGCCGTGCGCGCGACTGCTCGAGCGCTGACGGCCCCGGTGTGCTCGGTCCGTGTCCGGGGAGGCGGTCAGCGCCCGGTCGGCAGCCGGAACTCGCGTCGTGCGGCCGGTGTGCGTGGGCCGTCGCCCGTGGAGTGGGGTTCCTCGCCGACCAGGACGATGCGCGTCTTGATCGCGATGAGGGCGAACAGCACCCAGTTGCCCTGGTAGAGCAACCGGGACTCGGCGACGGACTGCACGAGCAGTGCGACGACGACGAGCAGCGGCAGCAGGGACACCGGGTCGAACGGCCGTGGGACCTGCGTCGCCCCGTACCCGATGCGGGTCGCCGACGACCACGAGCGGTTCAGGGTGGTCAGGACGTACACGGCGAACAGGACCAGCCCGATCAACCCCGTCTGCATCCACACGTCCAGGTACGCGTCGTGGGCCTGCAGGTAGGTCACACCCTTCCGGTGCGCCAGGTCGGCCAGCGTCGGGATGCTCGGCCACCAGTACCCGATCCAGCCCCACCCGAGCACCGGGTGCTGGTCGACCAGGCCGAGGACGCGGTCCCAGATCTGCCCGCGGCCCGTCGCGTCGGCACCCTTGCCGAGCAGCTCCGAGACGGCTCCGCTCGCCGCTGACGAGACCACGGCGACCACCGCGGCGCCGAGCAGGACGACCAGGTACCTGGGGGTCCGCCGCTCGGTCGGGACGCTCCGGATCCACAGCGCGACGACGAGGACGACCACGACGACGAGCGCCGCGACGAGCACGGTGGACGACCGCGTGAGGGCGAGCACCAGGGCGGCCAGGACCAGCCAGCCGACGGCACGGTTCCGCCGGATGCGCCCCTCGGCGAACTGCACGGCGACGGCGATGGCGACGAGCAGGGCCACCATGGCGAGCAGGTTCGCGTTGCCGGGCAGACCCTGGATGCGTCCGCCGGTCAGGAGCTCGGCCCGCGAGAAGTAGAACGCGTCCGGGATGTCCCGGTCGCCGTAGTCGGTCCAGACCGGCACGATCGGGTGGCGCACGACCACGGCCACGAACGCCTCGAACAGCAGCGAGACCAGCAGCACCCAGCGCATGGCGAGGCTCAGCGCGTCCAGGATCCGGCGCCAGGTGAGGGTGGACGCGACGGCGAAGGCCACCGCGACGCAGATCACCTGCGCGGTGATGCTGGCGAGCGTCGCGAGACGCCAGTGCGACCACGCCACCGACACCAGGCACCAGCCCAGGAAGAACCAGAGCGCCCAGGGCGTCCGGACGATCGGCGGACGCGCCCGGACCAGGATCGAGACACCCCACGCGGCGACGAGCGCCCAGAGGACCGCCCCGCCCACCCACGTGAGCGTGTTGGGGACGGCGTCCCCGGCGAAGAGCACGAACAGCAGGGTTGCCCCGAAGGAGAACGCCTCGCGCTCGGGGACGGTCCCGCGGGACAGCGGCCAGGTGTTCGTCACGACGTCAGGGTACGTGCTCATCGACGACCGTCGCCGCCGAACGTGTCGAGTGCGCCGGCGATCTCGTCGCCGAGGTACGGGGCCAGGGTCACCGCGAAGGTGTTCGTCAGGTGGGTCCGGTCACGGTGCACGAGCACGCCGCCGATGACCGCCGGGCAGATCGTGTCGGTGCAGTAGTAGCGCGACAGGTCGATCAGGCGCGCCTTGTCCGGCATCCGGGCGACCGCCTGCTCGGAGCCGTCGAACAGGGTGAACCCGACCGAACGGCTGGAGTCGCACTCGTCGGTGGTCGGTCCGGACATCTGCCCCACGCAGGCCACGATGTCCGGTCGCGCAACCGGGTTGTCGCGCAGCGCCACGATCGGGATCCCGACGTCGGCCGCGGCCTGCCACGCCTGCACCAGGCCGCCGACGACGGCGTCCTCATCGGACTCGCCGGCCGCCGGCTCGACCGGCCCGTTGCCGGTCGAGTGCGTCGCGATCACACCGTCGAGGTCCGGGTGGGAGCGGAGGTACGCCATCGCGTTCTGCTTCCAGGCGTTGCAGTCGTCGACCTGCTTCTGCGAGCCAGCGCTCTGCACCGCCGTGGTGAGGTAGCAGCTCTGGTGCCCGGCGACGTCGATGCGCCAGTTGCGCGCCTCGGCGATCTTCTCGTACGTGTCCACGAAGACGTTGTTGTGCGAGTCGCCGATCGCGATGAGGTGCTTCGTGTAGCCGGACTTCGGGCCGAGCGCGCAGACGTTGAACGCGCTCGAGTCGTTCGACCAGCACGCCGGCCGGTTCGAGTCGTCCTCAAGGGCGTTCGCGGGAGCGGGGACGCGGACCTCCGCGAGCGCCGGGTTGACGCAGGGATCGGACGACGAGATCAGTGCCGCCGCTCCGAAGCACCGGACGTCACCGGTGCTCAGGCGCTCCTGGAACTCGGCCGCCTGGACCTGCTGCACGTGCAGGGCGGTGAGCGACGCGGCACCGAGCGCCACGACGAGGGCGGTGCTGACGACGCCGTACAGCGCGACCCGCCGCGGTCGGAGCGACCGCACCCGCGCGGAGAACCGCAGGGGTTCCTCGATGCCGAGCGTCGTCACGGCGGCGACCACGACCGAGCCGACCAGGATCGCGAGCCGGTCCTTCGTCGTGAGGTCGTGGCGGAGCACGATCGGCAGCAGGACGACCGCGGGCCAGTGCCAGAGGTAGACCGCGTACGAGATCCGGCCGAGGAACGCGACCGGGGTGGACCGGCCGACGCGCTGCAGGCCGGAGTGCCCACCGAACAGCACGACGAGCGTGGCCGACACGACGGGCAGGGCCGCGGCGATGCCCGGGAACGGCGTCGACGCGGTGATGGCGAACAACGACACCACCAGCCCCGCTGCGCCGAGCCACGCGCCGACGATGCGCACCGACCGCGCCGGCGTCGTCCGCGGTGCCGTCAGGGGGAGGGTCGCGGCGAGGCCGCCGAGCGCGAACTCCCACGCCCTGGTCGCCGTCGAGAAGTACGCGACACCCGGGGCCGTCTGCGTCTGGATGATGCTCCACGCGAGCGACAGCACGACCACGGCCCCCAGGAGCACCCGGGTGACGGTGACCGGGTCGGCACCCGATCGGCGCATGCGGCGAGCAGCCCACAGTGCGGCGAGCAGGAGGAGCGGGAGCGCGATGTAGAACTGCTCCTCGACCGACAGCGACCAGAAGTGCTGGAACGGCGACGGCCGGTTGCCCTGCGCCAGGTAGTCGACCGAGTCGGCTGCCAGCTGCCAGTTCTGCACGTACACCGTCGACGCGATGAGCTCGCGTCCGTACTGCCCCCAGAGCGCGCTCGGCACCCACAGCAGGACGGCGGAACCGGTCGCGACGATGGTGATGAACGCCCCGGGCAGCAGCCGTTTCGCGCGGCGCGCCCAGAACCCGGCGAGCCCGATCCGGCCGGTGGCGGTGAGCTCGCGGAGCAGGTGTCCGGTGATGAGGAAACCCGAGATGACGAAGAACACGTCGACGCCGACGAACCCGCCGGGCAGACGTGCCGGCCAGAGGTGGTAGAGCACGACCGCCAGGACCGCGAACGCGCGGAGCCCCTGGATGTCCCACCGGGTCGGGTCGGTCGACCGGGGCGAAGAGGTGCGGAGGGATCCTCGGGTCGGCGGTTCCACCGTGCTTGCAGACATCGCGGAGATTCTAGTGTCGCGCGCCGCGCCGGTAGGCTCTGGCCCATGTTCCTCGGCATCACGAACACCCCCCGCGACTACGCCTGGGGCTCGGTCACCGCGATCCCGGAGCTCCTCGGCCGTACCGTCACGGGTGCCCCGCAGGCGGAGCTCTGGCTCGGCGCCCACGCCGGCAGCCCCAGTGTCGTCGTCAACCCGGCCATGGTCGGCGGGGCCGACACGCTCCGTGACTGGATCGCCGACGAGCCGGAGACCGCACTGGGTCCGGACCGCACCGACCTGCCCTTCCTCCTCAAGGTGCTCGCGGCGGCGGCACCGCTCTCGCTGCAGGCGCACCCGACCCCGGAGCAGGCGGAGGAAGGGTTCGCCCGCGAGGAGCGCGAGGGGATCCCGCTCGACGACCCGGCCCGCAACTACAAGGACCCGTTCCCGAAGCCCGAGCTCGTCGTCGCGCTGAGCGAGCGGTTCGAGGCGCTGAGCGGCTTCCGCCCCGTCGAGGAGACCCTGGCCGAGGTGCGCGTGCTCGACGCCGGCACCGGACGGCTCGGTCCGCTCGAGGTGCACCTGCTGCACGGGCTCGAGGACACCGTCCGCTGGCTCGAGACCGCCGACGAGTCCGCGCTCGCCGTGGTGCAGGCCGCGAGCGACCTGGCCGTCTCGCTCGACGACGACCTGCTCACCCCGAACACCGCGACCGTCCGCGACCTGGCGACCAGCTGGCCCGGTGACCCCGGCATCGTCGTCTCCCTGCTCATGCACCGGGTGACGCTCGCCGCTGGGCAGGCCATGTACCTGCCCGCCGGCAACATCCACGCCTACCTCGACGGGCTCGGCATCGAGCTGATGGCGCCGTCGGACAACGTGCTGCGCGGCGGGCTCACGCCGAAGCACGTCGACGTACCGGAGCTCCTGCGGGTGCTCGACTTCACCGCGTACCCGGCCCCGGTCCTCGAGCCGGAGCGCATCGCCCCGGGCGTCGACCGGTTCGCGCCGGACGGCGTCGGGTTCGCGCTGCTGCGGGTGGACGGCGACGGTCGCCCCGCGGGACTGAGCACCGGCGGCGTCGCCCCGCTGGTCGGCCCGTCGATCGCCGTCTGCACCGAGGGCGTCGTCACGCTCGTCGGCGCGAAGTCCGCCACCCTGCTCCGCAAGGGCGAGTCGTGCTTCGTCACGCCGGACGAGGGCGACGTGACGGTCGAGGCGGACTCGTCGGACGGCATCACGTCCACCGTGTTCATCGCCACCGGCGCCTAGGGCGCGACACCGGCGCCGCGACCGGGGCGTCGCCGACGTCCGCTAGCGTGGCGAGCATGAGTTGGCTGGTCACCGGCGGTGCCGGGTACATCGGGTCCCACGTCGTCCGAGCACTGCGCTCGGCCGGCATCGACACGGTCGCGTTCGACGACCTCTCGAGCGGCTTCCGCGCGTTCGTCCCGGACGACGTGCCGTTCGTCGAGGGCACGATCCTCGACGGCGAGCTCGTCGCACGCACCCTGCGCGAGCACGAGGTCACCGGCGTGGTCCACGTCGCGGGGTTCAAGTACGCCGGCGTCTCGGTCGAGCGTCCGCTGCACACCTACGAGCAGAACGTCACCGGCATGGCCACCCTGCTGCGTGCGATGGCCGAGACCGGCGTCACCAAGGCGGTGTTCTCGTCGAGCGCGGCGGTCTACGGCACCCCGGACGTCGAGACCGTGGTCGAGTCCACCCCGAAGAACCCGGAGTCGCCCTACGGCGAGTCGAAGCTCATCGGCGAGTGGCTGCTGCGCGACATGGAGGTCGCCGCGGGCTTCACCACCACGTCGCTGCGGTACTTCAACGTCGTCGGTTCGGGGGAGCCCGACCTGTACGACGCCAGCCCGCACAACCTGTTCCCGCTGGTCTTCGACGCGCTGCTCGCCGGCCGGACCCCGCGGATCAACGGCGACGACTACGCCACCCCGGACGGCACCTGCGTGCGTGACTACGTGCACGTGGCCGACCTGGCGCACTCGCACGCGGTGGCCGCGCAGAAGCTCGAGGCGGGGGAGCCGCTCGAGCGTGCCTACAACCTCGGCAGCGGCGACGGCGTCAGCGTCCGGCAGATCATGGACGCCATGGCGGCGGGCACCGGGATCGCCTTCGACCCCGAGATCGCACCGCGGCGCCCCGGCGACCCGGCCCGCATCGTCGCGACCGGCGAGGCCGCCGCCCGTGACCTCGAGTGGGCGATGCGGCACTCCCTGGACGAGATGGTGTCGAGCGCGTGGGAGGCACGTCGCAGCGCCTCCTGAGCGCCTGAGGACGCGTCAGTTGTCCCCCGGAAGGCCCACCGGTGCGGTGCGACACGCCCAAACGGGGGACATGACACGCTGGAGCGGTCAGTGCCTTCTATGATCCGCGACTTGACTCAGACGAATGACACCGCTGTAATTACAGGCAACGGCCGCAAGAGTTGGGGTTCGTTGTCGAGGCGGCAGGGGTGATCAGGGTGAACGGTTCCGAGTTCCACGCCGGAGTTCCGGAGGACTGGCACGTCGATCCCGTGGCGCTCGGCGTCCCGGGTGTCCGACGTCCGGAGACCGACGACGAGGAGAACCCGCTCGCCTGGCAGGTCGACTCGCTCTGCGCGCAGACCGACCCCGAGGCGTTCTTCCCCGAGAAGGGCGGCTCCACGCGCGAGGCGAAGAAGATCTGCACCTCGTGCGAGGTCCGGGCGCAGTGCCTCGAGTACGCGCTCGAGAACGACGAACGCTTCGGCATCTGGGGCGGCCTCTCCGAGCGCGAACGCCGCAAGCTGCGGAAGCGGGCGTAGGAGCGTTCACGGCGCGCCAGCGCCGTGCGACCGCGCCCCTGAGGAGCCTGCGACGAAGGCGCCGGAAGGCGACCACCTCCGCCCGTCCCGCACCGTGCAGTGAGCGCGTCCACAGGTTCACGGCGCGCCGCCGTGCGCAGCCGACACCGCGCCTCCAGACCGTAGAGTGACGCCCGTCATGCAGCCCAGAGTCACCGCGATCCTCGTCGCCGCCAACGGGGCGGCCCACCTCGACCGGACCCTGGACGCGCTCGCCGCCCAGACCCGCCACCCCGAGAACCTGGTGGTCGTCGACGTCGGCACGACCGACGGATCGACCGCCGAACTGTCCTTCGGTGGGTCCGCGCAGCTCGTCCGTCTCCCCGCGGGCAGGGCGTTCGGCGACGCCGTCCGCCAGGGCGAGCGCAGCGCGCCGCCCGCAGCGACCGACGAGCCGGTCGACGAGTGGCTGTGGATCCTCGGCCACGACAACGCGCCGGCACCGACCGCGCTCGCCGAGCTGCTGTCCGCCGTCGAGATCGCACCGTCCGTCGTCGTCGCCGGTCCGAAGCTCGTCGCCGACGACGACCCCTCGCTCATCCGTGCCTTCGGCGAGAGCATGACCCGTTTCGGCCGGTCGATCGTGCTGGTGCAGGACGAGCTCGACCAGGGCCAGCACGACCGCAACACCGACGTGCTCGCCGTCGCCGCTGGCGGCATGCTGGTGCGCCGCTCGGTCTGGAACGAACTCGGCGGCTTCGATCCGGCGCTGCCGGACGTCGACGCGGCCCTCGACTTCTCGGTGCGGGTCCGTCTCGCCGGACACCGCGTCGCCCTCGTGCCGGAGGCCAAGGTCACCAGCGCCGGACCGATCGAGGAGTTCGGTCGCAAGCGCGTGTCCGAGGCGCGACGCGTCCGGATGCACCGGCAGGCGCAGCTGCACCGCCGGATGACCTACGCGCCGGCCGCGCTGGTCTGGCTGCACTGGCTCACGCTCGTGCCGTTCGCGATCGGCCGCGCGCTCGGACACCTCGTCGCGAAGCACCCCGCCGCCGTGGTCCCCGAGCTCTCCGCCGCGTTCGCCGTCGCGTTCGGCGGTGGCACCGGGCGCGCGCGCAAGAACCTGGCCCGCACCAAGAAGCTCGGCTGGGCGGCCGTCGAGCCGCTCCGCGTGAGCTGGCGGCGGGTGCACGAACACCGCACCACCTCGCGCGACGTCGAACTCGCCCGGGTCGAGGACGCCCCGATCGCCCGGGCGTCGTTCCTGAGCGACGGGGGCATCTGGGTGGTCCTGGCCGCCGCGGTGCTCAGCGTCGTGACGCTCTACCCGCTGCTCGGGTCGCCGGCCCTGACCGGAGGGGGACTCCTGCCGCTCTCCGCGACCCCGGGGCAGCTCTGGCAGAACGTCGGCTACGGCTTCCACTCGCTCGGCACGGGCTTCACCGGCCCGTCCGACCCCTTCGCCGCGGTGCTCGCCGTGCTCGGCTCGATCGTCTTCTGGTCGCCGTCCACCGCGGTCGTGCTCGTCATGCTCGTCGCGTTCCCGCTGTCCGCCCTGGGTGCCTGGTTCGCAGTGCGCAAGGTCACGACCCGCACGTGGGTCCCGGTCATCGGTGCGTCGCTCTACGCGATCGCCCCGTCGCTCGTCGGCGCGGTGACCACCGGGCACCTCGGCGCCGTGATCGCGCACCTGGTCCTGCCGTGGCTGTTCGTCGCCGTGCTCGAGGCGCACCGCTCGTGGGCGTGGGCCTCCGGCGCGTCGCTCCTGTTCGCCGTCGTCGCCGCCTCGGCGCCGTCGCTGTTGCCGGTCCTGCTGATCGGCTGGCTCGTGGCGCTCCTGGTCGGCTGGCGCCGGGCACACCGTCGTGTGTTCATCCCGGTGCCGACCGCGGTGCTGTTCCTGCCGCTGATCCTGGCGCAGGCGGCACGGGGCAACCTGCTCGCCGTGTTCGCCGACCCCGGTGTGCCGTCCGCGACGCGGGCGCCGTCCGCGCTCCAGCTGGCCATCGGGCAGCCCCTGCCGGACTGGAGCGGCTGGCTCCCGGCCACCTCCGGGCTCGGACTGGTCGCCGCGGCCCTGCCGATCGTGATGGCCGTCCTCGCGCTCCCCGTGGCCGTCGCCGCGATCGGGGCGATGCTCGGACACCGCTGGGCGGTCGCCGGCTCGGCGCTCGTCATCGCGCTCCTCGGCTTCGCGACGGCCTTCGCCGCCACCCACGTCACCGTCACCGGTGTCGGCTCGACCACCACCATCGTCTGGCCCGGCAGCGGTCTGTCCGTGTACTGGCTCGCCCTCGTGGTCGCGGCCTGCATCGGCATCGACGTGCTGCCCAAGGCCGCCCCGGTCACCGGGCTCGTCGCGACCGTGCTCGCCGGGGTCGCCGTGGCGCCGGCCTTCGCAGCGTTCTACCTCGGCACGGCCACGATCGAGCCGACCACGGGCCGGGTGCTCAGCGCCTACGTGAACGCCGAGGCCCAGGCGAACCCGGACGTCGGCACGCTCGTGGTCGTCCCGCAGGACGACGGATCGCTCGCGGTCACGCTCGAGCGCGGGCAGGGTTCCACCCTCGACGACCAGTCGACGCTCGACGCCACCGCACTCCGGCTGAGCGAGTCCGGCGCACGCCTCACCACGCTCGCCGGCAACCTGGCGAGCCGCAGCGGGTACGACCCGCGGCCGGCGCTCCGCGAGCTCGGCGTGAGCTTCGTGCTCATCGATGACGCCGACGACGACCCCGAGGCGCAGACGGTGCACGACCGGGCCGCGGGCGCCATCGGGCAGAACGCGCTCTTCACGAGCATCGGCGAGACCACCAACGGGCAGCTGTTCCACTACGACGGCGAGGTCGACCGCACCCGCTCCGGCTCCGCCGCGACCCAGGCCACCCACGTGCTGTACCTCGTCGTGCTCGGCGTGGTCTTCGGCGCCGCAGCCCTGCTCGCGGTCCCGACGGCACCGCGCCGCCGCCGTGCCACCTCGAACGTCATCGAGGCCGAGGAACCCGCCACCACCTTCGACGAGGAGCGAGACGAATGAGCCGCACCCCCGCCTCCGTCCGCCGGTGGGTCGTCCGCGGCACCGCCACGGCGGTCGCCGTCGTCGTCGCCGCCGGCGCGGTCACCGCGGCGCACGCCTACGGCACCGACTCCGAGCCCGGGCGTCCGGCCGGGCGCACGGTCACACCGATCCCGGCCGCTGCCGAGCGCGTCTGCGCCGGCAGCGCCCTGCGCCTGTCCGACGACGCCGGCAACGACGCGACCCAGGCGAGCACGGTCGGCACCGCCACCGTCGCCACCGCGACCACGGGCTCGACGGTCGACCGGTCCGAGCTCGACGCCTCGACCACCGGCGGCAGCGACCCCCGGCTGCTGACGGCCCCGGCGGGGGAGACCACGCCGCAGGTCGCGGGCAGCAGCTTCCAGAGCGTCTCGAACGGCGACCTCGTCGGCGCCGGTGCCGCCTCGTGCGACGACCCGAGCCAGTCCACCTGGCTCGTCGGCGGTTCGACGGAGACCGGGCGCACCAGCCTCGTCACGCTGTCGAACCCGACCGACGTGAACGCCACCGTCGACCTGGCGATCTTCGACAGCAACGGCACCGTCAGCGCGCCGGGCACCACCGGGATCGTCGTGGCGCCGAACACGCAGAAGGTCGTCCCGCTCTCGGGCTTCGTCTCCGACGCGGCCTCGACCGTCGTGCACGTCACCTCATCCGGCGGCCAGATCGTGGCACACATGCAGGAGACCGTCGTCCGGACGCTCACGCCGGGCGGCTACGACATCGTCTCCGGCGGCGCCGCGCCCACGCGCTCGCAGGTGATCCCCGCGGTCGCCCTCGCGAACGCCAAGGCGGCCCAGCGCGGCAGCGACACCGCGGACGCCGCACCGGTCGTCCGGCTGTTCGTCCCCGGCGAGCGGTCCGCACGCGTCACCCTCGGCATCACGACGGCGGACGGTGGCGGCACGACCGTCAACGCCACCGCCGAACCCGGCGTCGTCACCGACGTCCCGCTCGACGACTTCCCGGACGGCCGGTACTCGTTCACCATCACCTCGACCGTCCCGATCGTCGCCGGGGCCCGCACGACGACCCCGACCGACGGCGACGGCACCGACCTCGGCTGGTTCGCGTCGGCGGAGCCGCTCGGCGAGCGGGCGATCACCTCGATCGCCCCGGGCGACGGCGCACGGCTGAACCTCGTCAACCCGACCCGATCGGACCGCACCGTGACGATCCGCTCGGGCGACGAGCAGCGTCGGGTCGAGGTGCCGTCGGGAGCGACCGAGACCCTGTCGGTCCAGACCGCGAAGCAGCTCACGATCACCGGTGCCGACGGAGTCGTCGCCGGCGTCAGCTACCTCGGGGACGACGGGATCGCCGGGTTCCCGATCCGTCCGGCCACCGCGGTGTCGACCCCGGTCCGCGTCTACCCCTGACGCCCGGCGGAGGCGCGTCGACGGACGTCGTCGGCGGCCCGCCGTGGCTCACCAGTGGCGGTAGCGGTCCGGTGCCAGGTCCCAGGGGTCCTTGCCGATCAGCTCGCCGACGGCGCGGAACACCGCGGTCTCGATGATGATGCGGCGGTCCGAGTCGTCCTTCTCGGGGCTCCGGTTCACCCGTTCGACGGGGATCCGGAAGACGGTCACGCGGCGGGTGTCGCGGTCGATGCGCCAGCGCGGCATCTCGTCCGGCAGCGTCGTGTCGCTCGGCATGTCCGCCACCTGGAACACCACGCCGGAGAGCTCCTCGGGCCAGAGACCGAGCAGGTAGTGCGCGCTGTCACCGACGATCCGGTCGAACGCCTCGGCGCGGGTGATGACCGGGGCGAGTTCCGGCCCGGTGACGCTCGAACGCCCGCCACGGCCGTGCCGGGAGCGCCCCCGACCGCGGTCGACCGGGGTGACGAGGCGAGGCTTCCGACGCATCCCCACATCGTACGCGGGGACCGGTGCGCGCCGGACGCTCCGCTAGGCTCCCTGACGAGATGGACGTGCGGATCTGCAGCAAGGTGGCGTGTGCCAACAGCGCTTCGTCGACCCTGACGTACGACTACGGCGACTCCATGGTGGTCGTCGGCCCGCTGTCGACCCGGGTCGAACCGCACGGCTACGACCTCTGCGCCCGCCACGCGGCCACCCTGCGCGTCCCGCGGGGCTGGCAGGTGGTGCGGCGCGAGCCGCTGCCGCGCGACGCCGACTGACGGCTCGCGTCCGCGACGTGCCGCGGTGGTCGGACGGGAGGCCCGTGGGACGTGACCGGGATCGGCTGGTGATCCGCGCCTCCCGGCATGGAAGACTGTGGGCATGCCCACCGAAACCCGCACCGCTGCTGCGTTCCGCGTCGCCGACCTGTCCCTCGCCGAGGCGGGCCGGCACCAGATCCGCCTCGCCGAGAACGAGATGCCGGGCCTGATGTCCCTGCGTGACGAGTTCGCGGCGTCGCAGCCGCTCGCCGGCGCGCGCATCGCGGGGTCCCTGCACATGACGGTGCAGACCGCGGTGCTCATCGAGACGCTCGTCGCCCTCGGCGCGCAGGTGCGCTGGGCCAGCTGCAACATCTTCTCCACCCAGGACGAGGCCGCCGCCGCCGTCGCCGTCGGACCCACCGGCACCCCGGACGCCCCCGCCGGCGTCCCGGTGTTCGCGTGGAAGGGCGAGACGCTCGAGGAGTACTGGTGGTGCACCAGCCGCATCTTCGACTGGAGCGACGAGGCCACCGCGGCCGGCGCCGACTGGACCGGGCCGAACCTGATCCTGGACGACGGCGGCGACGCCACGATGCTCGTGCACACCGGTGCCGACGCCGAGGCGGCCGGCGCCGCTCCGGTCGCCGAGCCGGACGCGAGCACCGAGTGGAAGATCGTGCTCGACACCGTCGCGCGGTCGCTCGAGACATCGTCGGACCGCTGGACCCGCATCGCGGCCGACATCCAGGGCGTCACCGAGGAGACCACCACGGGCGTGCACCGTCTGTACGAGTTGTTCCGGAACGGCGAGCTGAAGTTCCCGGCGATCAACGTCAACGACTCCGTGACGAAGTCGAAGTTCGACAACAAGTACGGCATCCGGCACTCGCTGCCCGACGGCCTGAACCGTGCCACCGACGTGCTCATCGGCGGCAAGGTCGCCTTCGTCGTCGGCTACGGCGACGTCGGCAAGGGGGCGGCCGAGGCGCTCCGCGGGCAGGGTGCGCGTGTCATCGTCAGCGAGGTCGACCCGATCTGCGCGCTGCAGGCGGCGATGGACGGCTACCAGGTCGCGCGCCTGGCGGACGTCGTCGACACCGTCGACATGGTCATCACGTGCACCGGCAACCTGGGCGTCGTCGGGGTCGACGAGATGCTCGGGCTGAAGCACCTGGCGATCGTGGCGAACGTGGGGCACTTCGACAACGAGATCGACATGGCCGGGCTCGAGGCGCTGCCCGGCGTCTCGAAGGTCGAGATCAAGCCGCAGGTGCACGAGTGGCGGCTGCCGACCGAGCGGTCGATCCTGGTGCTGTCCGAGGGCCGGCTCATGAACCTCGGCAACGCGACCGGGCACCCGTCGTTCGTGATGAGCAACTCGTTCACGAACCAGGTGCTCGCGCAGATCGAGCTGCACACCCGGCGCGAGGAGTACCCGACGGGCGTGTACGTACTGCCGAAGCACCTGGACGAGAAGGTCGCGCGGCTGCACCTCGACGCCCTCGGGGTGCAGCTGACGTCGCTGCGTCCGGAGCAGGCGGCGTACATCGGTGTCCCCGTCGAGGGTCCCTTCAAGCCGGACCACTACCGCTACTGAGCGCGGCGGGGCGGCCCGCACAACCAAAGTCACCCGGAACCGCGCGATTGTGTGGTGCCGGGTGACTTTGGTTGTGCGAACTCTTCCGGCGCTGCGCGCAGCGGCGCAGCGCGCAGGGCGCAGCGCGCAGCGCGCAGCCCGCGCGCCGCGCGTCAGCGCGGGAAGCCCGGCGGGGGCGCCGCCGCCGTCGCCCCCGCGGCGGTGAGCAGTTCTGCGCGGGCGCCCAGCGCCCGGACGTCCCGTCGGCGCCGCAGCACGACGACCCCGGCCAGGAAGACCTCCGGCGGGACGGGCGGCACGGGGTGCGCGAACGCGGACACCTCGGCCGCCAGGGTCTGCGCCGCGGCCTCGCGCAGCTCGGGGCGCATCAGAGCAGCCCCGCGGAAGAACGCACCGAGACGGTTCTCCAACCGCTGCGGCAGCGCCGAGACGTCCGCGACGACGGCCCACGCCGTCAGCTCCGGGGGCAGCAGCACCTCGGGGTCCCGCTGCTTCGGCAGGCGCTCGTGCTGCACGATCGTGCCCGCGAGCAGGTCGCCGAGGCGCCGGGGCCGACTGCCGAACAGCGCGACGAGCAGGGCGACCGAGCCGAACGTCATCCAGAGCTCGAACAGGCCGACGAGCGCCCGGGTGAAGGCGTGCCGGAACCCGATCGCGCCGCCGTCGAGCCGGACCACCCGGGTGCCGGTGGCGAACCGTCCGACGCTCCGTCCCTTCGTCACCGTCTCGACCGCCGCGGGGACCAGCACCAGCACGACGACGAGCAGCACGATGCCGAGCGCTGCGCCCCAGGCCGGGTCGATGCCGCTGGGCCAGAGCCGCGAGACACCGAACAGCGCGAGCACGAACAGGACGAGGACGCACAGGCCGTCCAGCAGCGCGGCCGCGAGCCGCAGCACGAGTCCGGCGGGTTGGACGTCGAGCGCGACGCCCTCGCCCACCACCAGCTCGTCGGCGGTCTCGTCGAGGTCGCGCGAGAACCGGGCGTCGGCGAGGTCACGCGGCGTGCGGGGCTTCGGCATGGGATCATTCTGTCGGAGATCGCGCGACCTGAGGGGGAACACGTGGACCTGGATGCCTACACCGAGGTGCACCGTGACCGGTGGCAGGAGCTCGACCGTCTGGCGCGTGCCCGGCACCGGTCCGGTGCGGACGTCGACCGGCTCGTCGCCGGCTACCAGGAGGCCGCGACCGACCTCGCCCGCATCCGGGGCGCCGCACCGCGTACCGTGGCCGGCGACCGGCTCTCGCTGACGCTGTTCCGCGCCCGTCTGCGGTTCACGGGGACCCCCGTCGACCCGCTGACCGCGGTCGCCCTGTTCTTCACGCGGCAGCTGCCCGCGGCGCTCTACCGGATCCGCTGGGTGACCATCTGGGTCGCGCTCGCGACGGTGGCGATCGCGGCGATCGTCGCCGTCTGGATCACCACCACCCCCGGTGCGACGGCGACGTTCGGCAGCGACGAGGCCCTGCGCCGGTACGCCACGCATGACTTCGTCGACTACTACTCCGACCGTGGCCTCGGGGCCTTCACCGCGCAGGTCTGGACGAACAACGCCTACATCGCCGCGACGATGGTGGCGTTCGGCATCACCGGCGTCTTCGTGCCGTTCTCGATCATGCAGAACGCCGTCAGTCTCGGGGTCTCCGCGGCGATCATGCACTCCCAGGGGCGCCTGGCCGACTTCTTCCTCTACATCTCCCCGCACGGGCAGCTCGAGCTCTACTCGGTGTTCCTCGCCGGCGGCGCGGGGCTGATGATCTTCTGGTCGTGGGTGGCACCGGGGTCCGGACGGACCCGCGCCCAGGCTCTCGCCGAGGACGGCCGTGCGCTCATCACCATCGCGATCGGCCTGACCCTGACCCTGCTGCTGTCCGGCATCGTCGAGGGCGTGGTGACGCGGCAGGACTGGCCGTGGCCGATCAAGATCGGCATCGGTACCCTCGCCCTGGTCGCGGTGCTCGCCTACCAGTGGGTACTCGGCGGCCGCGCGTACCGAGCGGGAGAGCGCGGCGACCTCGAGGAGTTCGAGCGCGGCTCCACCGCCCTGGTGGCCGGCTAGCGTCCGTCCCGGTTCAGAGCCGGCCGGTGGCCTTCGCCCGGATGTACGCGTCGGCGACGAGCGGCGGGACGTCCGCCGGTGCGCCGCGCACGACCTCGGCGCCGGAGCGCCGTGCGACGTCCGCCGCACCGTCCGCGTCGAGCAGGGTGCGTTCGGCGGCGGCGCGTCGGTAGACGTCGCGCTCCGCGCCGGTCGGGAGGCCCGGCACCCGTCCGCCCCGCGCGGTCCGGATCGCCGTGGTCGGGTCCACCCCGCCGCGCGCCATCCGCTGGACGGCCGGGTCCTCGATGCTCGTCACGACGACCGCGTGCCGTCGGGACAGCCGGGGGAGCACGGCGAGCAGGTCGCCCGAGGCACCGACGGAGTCGAGGCTCGAGGCGAGCACGACCAGGGCGCGCGAGGTCGTGATCGACTCGACGAGTGCGGGCACGGATGCCCAGTCGGTCGCGGCGAGCCCGGGTTCGGCCATCGCGAGCGCCTCGCCGAAGCGCTGCACGACGTCGGTGCGGGTGGCGCCGTGCACCCGGTCATGTGCCGTGTCGTCGAGCACCACCAGGTCGACGCGGTCACCGGCGGCTGCCGCGAGGGCGCCGAGGAGCAGTGCCGACTCGATGAACGTGTCGAGTCGGGGTTCGTCGGCGACCCGGCCGGCACCCGCCCGGCCCGCGTCGACCACGACGACGACGCGCCGGTCGCGTTCCGGACGCCAGGTGCGGACGACGAGGTCCTGCCGTCGCGCGGTGGCTCGCCAGTCGATCGACCGCACGTCGTCGCCGCGCACGTAGTCGCGCAGGGAGTCGAACTCGGTGCCGTGCCCGCGGAGCTGCAGCGTGGTCTCGCCGTCGAGCTCGCGGAGCCGCGCCAACCGTGACGGCAGGTGCCGCCGGGAGCGGAACGGCGGCGTCACGACGAGTTCGCCCGGTGCCGCGACGACCCGCTGCCGTGCGGCGAGGCCCAGGGGACCGAAGGACCGCACGGCGACCCCGGTGGTGCGGCGTCGACCCCGACGGAACGGTGTGAAGCGCATCCGGGCCGTCCGCCGCTCCCCGGCGGGGACCGTCATCCGGATCCGACGGGGACGGTGGCCGGCCGACGGCTCCCACATGTCGCGGACCACACCACGGACGGTCCGGGAGCCGTCGTTGGCGAGCACGAGGGTGCCGTCCGCGGTGCTGTCGCGTCGAGCGAGCCGGGGCATCCGCCGCTCCACGCGGACCCGTCGCAGGTCGGCGGCGAGCACGACGTCGAGCACCGCGGCGAGCAGCACCACCCCGACCCACGCCAGACCGGCCCACCCGCTGCCGAGCAGCACGGTGGGCACGAGGGCGACGGCGAGGAGCGCGACGAACCGGCCGGAGACCGCCACTAGATCGGCACCCGCACCTGCTCGAGCACCTGCTGGAGCACGCCGTCGGCGCCGACGCCCTCGAGCTCGGCGTCGGCGGCGACCCGCAGGCGGTGCCGCCAGACCGGCAGGGTCATGGCCTGCACGTGGTCCGGGGTGATCGCGTCGTAGCCGGTGAGCCAGGCCCAGGCCTTGGCGGCCGCGAGCAGTGCCGTCGCACCGCGGGGGCTGACACCGACACGGACGGACGGTGCCTGCCGGGTGGCCCGGGCGAGGTCGACGATGTACGCGAGCACGTCGTCGCGGGCACCGACGGCGCGCACGGCACGCTGCGCACGGACCACCTCGTCGACGCCGACCACCGGGGTGATGCCGGCCGACCGGACGTCGCGCGGCACGAAGCCGTCGGCGTGGCGACGGAGCACCTGCCACTCGACGTCGCGCGGCGGGATGTCGAGGGTCAGCTTCATCAGGAACCGGTCGAGCTGCGCCTCGGGCAGCGTGTACGTGCCCTCGAACTCGATCGGGTTCATCGTCGCGGCGACGAAGAAGGGGTCCGGCAACGCGCGGGCGTCACCGTCGACGCTCACCTGGCGTTCCTCCATCGCCTCGAGCAGCGCCGACTGGGTCTTCGGCGGCGTGCGGTTGACCTCGTCGGCGAGCAGGACGTTCGTGAAGACGGGGCCCTCGCGGAACGGGAACGTGCCGGTCGAGGCGTCGTAGACGAGCGACCCGGTGACGTCGCCGGGCATCAGGTCCGGCGTGAACTGGATGCGCTTCGTGTCGAGCGTCATCGCGGCGGCGAGGCTGCGGACGAGCAGGGTCTTCGCGACACCGGGGACGCCCTCGAGCAGCACGTGCCCCTGCGCGAGGAGTCCGACGATCATGCCGGACACCGCGCCCTCCTGGCCGACGACGGCCTTCGCGACCTCGGTGCGGACCCGGCCGAACGCGTCGCGCAGGTCGGAGACGGCCGCGGTCGTGGGGTCGTGCTCCGGCGCGGTGTGCTCGGTGGTGGCAGGGGGCAGGTCGGTCACGGTCGTGCTCCTGGTCGGTCGGGGTCAGAGGTGGGTCGGTCGCCGGAGGTCGCCCGGCGCACGGCGCGTTCGAGGTCGTCGAGCGCCGCGGTGCCGTCGACGAGCGCACGGTCGTCGGCGGTGGTCCCGCCGACGAGCACGGCACCGACACGGGTGTGCGGGATGCCGGTGGCCTGGGCCGCGGCCCGGACGACCTCGTCGACGTGGGCCGAACGGGGGAGTCCGAGCATCCGGCCGATGCGGCGGACGGCGGCGACGCGCAGGGTGTCGAGGGCGTGGGTGCGGTCACGGGTGCGGGCGTACATCCGGGCACGCCCCTCGGTGGTCTCGGCAGCACGGACGACGACGGGCAACCGCTCGACGACGAGCGGGCCGAGCCGTCGGCCCCGCCAGACACCGGCTGCGACGGCGACGAGGGCGAGCAGTGCGAGGGCACTCGGGACCCACGGCGGGGCGAGCTCGCCGAGGGTCGGGGCGGCGTCGGGGGTGCCGACGGCCGGGGTGTACCAGACGAGTCGCTCGTCGGCGCCGAGCAGCCCGAGGCCGAGCGCGGCGTTCCCGGCGGTGGCGATCGTGTCGTTCCGGAACGCCGAGGTCGTGCCGAGCAGGGTGACGTCGCCGCCCGGCGTCGCGGTGCGCACGAGGCCCCAGACGCGCGAGCCGCCGTCGCCCGTCGGCGCGCACCGTTCGGCGGCGTCGTCGTCGTCCACGGTGAACCCGGAGCCGGCGGTGGTGACCCGGGCAGCCGAGGCCGCCGCCGGGATCCCGCACGAGGCCGTCGAGACGGTGGCGTCCCCGTCGACCTGGACGGCCGGGTCGACCGGGAACCCGAGCAGTGCCTCGAGCCCGGCGCCGCTCGTGCCGACGACCACGACGTGCCGCGCCGTGCGGGCGATCCGTTCTGCGACGTCGGGGTCGAGCGCCCCGTCGGCGTCGTCGATGAACACCGTGCCGCCGTCGATCCCACCGACGCCGTCGACGGTGTCGGTGACGGAGACCGCGGTGCCCCGCTGCTCGAGCACCCTGACCAGGGCGGCCGAACCACTCGCCGTCGTCGAGGTCGGGTCGAGCGCGCGCGGTGCGTCCGGGTCGGTGCCCTGCACGAGGGCGGTCAGGGCGGCGAGCAGGACGCCGACCAGGACGATGGCGACCCAGAACCCGACGCGGAACCGGCGTCCCTCGGTCGGAGCCGGAGCCGGAGCAGGAGTCGGCCCGGTGCTCGTCCGCGTGGCGGTGTCGGTCGTCATGCCGGTACCGCCGGACCCTCGGCGCGGGCGGGGCGGGCCTGCCGGACGGAGCGCTCGGTGTCGAGCACGCGGAGGGCCGCGGCCTCGTCGGCCTCGTCGGCCTCGCCACCGAGGTACCGGACCGCGTCGAAGGCGGTCGCTGCCGCGTCGAGTGCACCGGCCGACGCGGGGAACGGCACGGCGCCCCGTGCGGCGATCGTCCGCGCGGTGGCTCCGGGCACGTCGGGCACCAGGTCGCGCTCGCCGAGGCCCCTGGCGATCGCGCGGAACCCGTCGAGCACCGCTGCTGACCAGTCGGCGCGACGGACCGCGGCCTGTGCCGCTTCGAGGAGTTCCCGGGCGGAGCGCAGGTCGTCGGCGTCGAACACCCCGCCGGTGTCACCGTCACCGGCCCGGGCGCGCCGGCGGGGGAGTCCGCGGGCCACGACGACGAGCACGACGACCGCGACGAGGACCACGATCGCGATCACCAGCGCCGTGCGGGCCGCAGCGGGGGAGTCGATGCCGTCGGCGCGGAGCGACCCGAGCCAGTCGAGGAAGGAGCGCGAGGCACGGTCCCACCACGTCGGCCGGGCACCGTCGTAGGCGGACCGCTCGAGTTCACGCTCGAGCAGGCGCCGCGCCTCGTCCGGGTCGACCGCCGTCACGCGGAGCCGTTCGGTGGCGCCTGGCCCGGACCCGGCTGCCACGGCTGCTGCTGTTGCTGCGGGCCCGGCTGCCACGGCTGTTGCTGCTGACCGGGCTGCCACGGCTGCTGCTGCGCGGGCTGCCAGGACTGCTGCTGCCCCGGCCACTGCTGCGCCTGCCACTGCTGGCCACCCCACTGCTGCTGCGGCGGCCACGGCGGGCGTGCGACGGGCTCGGACGGCGCGAACGGGTCGGTCGGCTGCCCCGAGTCGAGGTGCGACGCGATCCGCTGGTCGAGCGCCTCGGTGCGGATCCGCCGGTCGATGGCGAGGAACGTGGTGATCGACGCGCTCAGCACGTCGGTGACGCACTGCACCGCGATCGCGAGCAGGCTCCCGACGACGATGGCGATGACCGCACCGGTACCGGCACCCGACGTGCCGCCCGTCTGCCCGAGGGGGTCAAAGGTGCCTGCGATGAGCACGGCACCGATGGTGAGCGGGATCGACGCGATGGACGCGGCGAACCCGAACATGAGCTGCACGAGCAGCAGGATGCCGAAGGTCCGCCAGAAGGCCCCGCGGGTCAGGCGCCACGACTGGGCGGCAGCGGCGAAGACCGGCCGGCCCTCGAGCGCGATGGTCGGGACGGTGAGCACGAAGCGCGTGGCGAGCCACACGACGACGACACCGATCCCGAGCACGAACAGCACGAGCGCCAGCACGAACCACCCGGCGGAGTCGGCGGCACCCATGGCCGCGAACACCCCGAAGAACACGAGCCCGGCCAGGATCGCGAGGACCACGCCGGCCCCGATCTGCACGAGCATCCACGCGACGACGGACCACCGGCGGCCGGCGAGCAGCGCCCACAGCCCCCGGAACGTGGCTCGACGGCCGAGCACCCGCTGCCCGGTGTCCGCGGCGACCGGCGCCACCAGGAACCCGCGACCGAGGTAGGCGAGGAACGGCAGCACGACCGAGAGCAGCGCCGTGAGCGTCAGCGTGCCCGCGACCACCGAGTCGGCACCGCTGCCGCCGTCGAGGGCCGAGAACATCCGCGACTGCAGCGCCTGCTGCCCGAAGGTGCTGGCCAGCGTCGAGAGCAGGCCGAGCACACCGCTCAGCAGCACGCTCCAGAGCAGCAGCACGCGGGCGTTCCGGCGGAAGACCGTGAACGCGCCGGCCAGGACGTCACCGAGGCCGAGCGGGCGCAGCGGGATCACCGGACGCGAGCCGCCGGACGGGCCGCCCGGTCGCCCCGGACCCGGCCCGGGGGCGGGCTGCGGCGGCACGGAGAAGCGGGGCGGGCCTCCAGACAGGGGTCCTGGTCCGGACGCCGGCGGCGTCGGCGCACCCTGCTGCCCACCGCCCGGTGTGTGCCAATCGGACATGACTCCAGCCCCCTCGTCGTGTCGGACCGAGCCAGCGATGCACGGTCCACCTCCATCCTGGCGGAAAACCCGGCGCGGCGGGGCCTCGGCTATCGTGTGGGGACACGTGCCGACCACGGCACCCGCACGCCACCCGGAGTCCAGATCACATGACACCGCGCATCCTCGTCGTCGACGACGACCAGGCCCTCTCCGAGATGATCGGCATCGTGCTCCGCTCCGAGGGGTACGAACCCGAGTTCAGCGCCGACGGCAACGACGCCGTCGACGCGTTCCACGCCACCAAGCCGGACCTCGTCCTGCTCGACGTCATGCTGCCCGGCATCGACGGCATCGAGGTGTGCAAGCGCATCCGTGCCGAGAGCGGCACGCCGATCATCATGCTCACCGCGAAGAGCGACACCGCCGACGTCGTCCTCGGCCTCGAGAACGGTGCCGACGACTACGTCGTGAAGCCCTTCAACCCGAAGGAGCTCGTCGCCCGCATCCGGACCCGCCTGCGGCCGAGCGCGTCCGACGCCACCGTGCTGCACGTCGGCGACGTCACGGTCGACGTCGCCGGGCACGAGGTGCGCCGCGGCGACACCGTGATCGCGCTCACGCCGCTCGAGTTCGACCTGCTCCGGGCGCTCGCCGAGAAGCCGAACCAGGTGTTCACCCGCGAGATGCTGCTCGAGCAGGTCTGGGGCTACCACTACAAGGCGGACACCCGCCTGGTGAACGTGCACGTGCAGCGGCTCCGCGCGAAGATCGAGCACGACCCGGACAACCCGAAGACCGTCACCACGGTCCGCGGCGTCGGGTACCGCGCCGGAGGAGCCTGAGCACCGTGCCGCCCTCGACGCGCCCGTCGGGCTCGGCACGCCGCTCGGGCCGCGCCGGCGGGGCCGGCGGCGCCACCGTCTCGATCGGCGTCGTCGACCGCAGCCGTCGCCGGATGCGGCGCTGGCTCCGACGCGCCTGGCGTCCGATCGCGTACCTGTGGCGGCGCTCGCTCATGTTCCGCTCGGTTGCCATCACCGTGATGACGACGGGACTCGCGGTGGGGATCATCGGCACCGCGGTCATGGTGAGCATCTCGACGAACGTCTACTCGCAGCGCCGCGACCAGATCGAGTCCGAGTCGGCACGGGCAACGATCGTCGCCCAGGGGATCTTCGACGCGGCGACCGCGGGCGAGGACAACAACCAGTCCGAGCTCGAGACGCTGCAGAACGAGGCGCGGCAGGCGATCCTGTCGAACACGACGAGTCCGGGCGGCACGAGCATCGCGATCGAGCGGAGCCCGGACCAGTCCACCGCGCAGACGCTGCAGACCATCGCCAGCCAGGGCTTCCCGGACGCCGTGATCACCGATGCCCTGCGCAAGGAGGTCGCGCAGAACACCGGGCGGCTGAGCCTGCAGCCCGTCGAACTCGAGGACGACGGGCGCCGGGTGCCGGGCCTCGCCGTCGGGTCCACGCTGCAGATCCCGAGCGCCGGCCAGTACGAGCTCTACCTGGTCTACGACCTCTCCGACGCGCAGCAGACCCTGGACTTCGTCTCCCAGACGCTCTCGATCGGCGGTGTGGCGCTCATGGTGCTCATCGCCCTGGTCACGTCGCTCGTCGTCCGGCTCGTCGTCGTGCCGATCCGCGGTGCCGCCGAGACGAGCCGGAAGATCGCCGCGGGGCGCCTCGACGAACGCATCCCGGTGCGCGGGCAGGACGACCTGGCGACCCTGGCGCGGAGCTTCAACGGGATGGCCGAGGCGGTCAGCCGCCAGATCACCCAGCTCGCCGAGCTCTCCCGCGTGCAGCAGCGGTTCGTGTCCGACGTGTCGCACGAGCTCCGCACCCCGCTCACCACGATCCGGCTCGCCGGCGACATGCTCTACGACTCCCGGCACGCGTTCGAACCATCGGTCGGCCGGTCCGCCGAGCTCCTGCACACCCAGGTGGAGCGCTTCGAGACGCTCCTCGCCGACCTGCTCGAGATCTCGCGGTACGACGCCCAGGCGGTGCAGCTCGACACCGCACCCGTCGTGCCGGCGTCCCTCGCCGCGGACATCGTCGACGAGTTCCGTCCGCTCGCCGAACGCGCCGGCGTCGAGCTGCAGCTCGCGACCCCCGGCGGCCACACCACGATGCGGCTCGACGCCAAGCGGGTCCGCCGGATCCTGCGCAACCTCGTCGGCAACGCCATCGAGCACGGTGACGCGAAGCCCGTGCAGGTCGTCGTCGACAGCGACGCACGCACCGTCGCCATCGCCGTCCGCGACCAGGGCGTCGGCATGCCGCCGGAGGACGCCGCTCGGGTGTTCGACCGCTTCTGGCGGGCCGACCCGAGCCGGAAGCGCACCATCGGCGGCACCGGGCTCGGCCTCGCGATCAGCCTCGGCGACGCGAAGCTCCACGGCGGGCGCATCGACGTGTGGTCCCGACCGGGCGAGGGATCGACCTTCGTGCTCACCCTGCCCCGCAACGAGCAGGGCACCACCGCCACCTCGGCGATCCCGCTGCCCGAACTCGACGAGTCGTACGACGGCCCCCGCGCCGTGCGAGAGGAGTCCTGATGCGCCACCGGATCCGCCACGTCCTCGCCGTCGCGCTCGCCGCGGTCAGCCTGCTCGCGGTCACCGCCTGCGCGGCCATCCCGACCGACGGCGCCGTGCGCACCGGGCAGACGATCAAGGACGAGTCGCTCTCGGGCGTCGACTTCCGGCCGGACAAGCCGATCACCGGGTCCGACCAGACGGCGATCCTCCGCGGGTTCATCGCCGCCGCGACCGGTGCCCAGGACAACTACGCGATCGCCCGGCAGTTCCTGGCCGCCGACTTCGCCCAGCAGTGGAACCCGCGGCAGGGCGTCACGATCCGCGACGGCAGCGGCACCGTCGAGCGCGCCGACGACAGCGAACTCACCTACACGATGACGGCCAGTGCCACGGTCGACTCCGAGGGGGAGTACACCCAGGCCGTCCGCCCGACCTCGTCGACGCTGACGTTCCAGTTCGTCCGTGAGGACGGCGAGTGGCGCATCGCCTACGCCCCGGACGGCATCATCCTGTCGCCGGTCAGCTTCGAGTCGGTGTTCCAGCCGCACGCGCTGTACTTCTACGACCCGACCTACCGCTTCCTCGTGCCCGACCAGCGCTGGTTCCTCGCCCGGTCCTCCACGAGCACCCGCATCGCCAGCGCCCTGCTCGCGGGGCCCGCCGACTGGCTGAAGGGCGCCGTCGTCTCGTCGTTCCCGGAGGGCACCCAGCTGTCGCTCAACGCGGTGACGATCGACAGCGGCACCGCCCTGGTCGACCTGTCGAGCGACGCCCTGCGCGCGAGCACCGTCGACAAGGTCCGGATGCGGGAACAGCTCAGCAAGTCCCTCGCCTCGGTCGCCACCATCTCGTCGGTCTCGATGACGATCGAGGGCGCGACGCTGTCGGTGCCGGACTCCGGGGGAGCGGACGCCCAGCAGAACCCCGACGTCGACCCCCGACCCCTGGTCGACGAGGACGGCGTCGTCGGCTACGCCGCCTCGGGCACCGGCAAGGTCTCCGAGCTCGGCAGCGGCGTCGGGGCCGCGATCGCCGGCCTCGACCCGACCTCGATCGCCCTGTCGGCGTCCGGCACCACGGCCGCCGTCGGCAACCGGGACGGCGTCGTCGTCGTGCGCGGCAAGGACCGCCTGCGCGTCGATGCCCGCGACGACCTCATCGCCCCCGCCGTCGACGACCTCGGCTTCGTCTGGGCGGGGCAGCAGTCCGACACCCGTCACATCACCGCGTACGGCCTCGGCGGCGACCCCCACCAGGTGCGCACCACCCTGCCGCGCGGCGACCTCGTGTCGTTCCAGGTGTCCCGCGACTCGACCAGGGCGCTCGCGCTCATCCAGACCTCGGACGGCCCCGGCCTGTACGTGATGGCGATCATCCGCGGTTCCGACCGGTCACCGACCTCGTTCGGCGCCCCGGTCCGGGTGCAGGCCGCCAGCGGCACCGCGGTCGATGCCGCGTGGGTGAGCGACACCGACGTCGCCTCGGTCGGGCAGACCCCCACCGGTCCGAACATCGTCCGCACCACCATCGGCGGCAAGTCGAGCACCCTGCCGAAGCCCGACGGGCGCGCCACCGCGATCAGCGGCGGCAGCGGTGGCGCGCTGCTGCTCCGGATGTCGAGCGGCAACGTCCTGCAGTCCACCGGGGGTGGCTGGGACACGACGGGCGTCACCGCCGACGTGCTCGGCGTCCAGCGCTGACGCGACGGTCCTCCACACCCCACCCGGCCTGGAGGCCCGTCCACCGTCCGGCGCACCGGCCCACCGCCGTCGTCCGGTCACCACCACAGTCGTGGGCATGTCCCCTGATGACGCCCCCACCCCCTGGTGCGATGCCCTGCTCGCCGTGCTCGGGCTCGTCCTGCCCGTCACCTGCCTGGGCTGCGGCCGCCCGGACCGCGCGCTCTGCCCACCGTGCGGCGCGGCGCTCGCAGCACGGCCCCGGCGGGTCCGGCTGGTCGCCGGCGTCCGGCTCGACGCCGCCTTCGAGTACGAGGGGCTGGTCCGCACCCTGGTCCTCGAACTCAAGCTCCGGGGCCGGGTCGACGTCGCCCGACCGCTCGGCGTCCGCTTCGGTGCACTCGTCCGTGCGGCGCTCGCCGCGGCCCCGGACGGCACCGTGGTGCTCCGGGTGCCGCCGTCCCGGGCGGGCGCCCGACGGCGTGGGTTCGACCCGGTGGTGCTGCTGCTCGCCCGTGGTGGTGTCCGGCACACGGGGCGCCTCGTCCGCTCCCCTGCCGGACGACGGCGATCCGGACCGGGGCAGAAGGAGCGGTCGGCGGTGGAACGCGTCGCCGCGACCGTCGGGACCCTGCGTGCGTCCGGCGTCGACGGCCGCGACGTCGTGCTCGTCGACGACGTCGTCACCACGGGAGTGACGATGGCCGAGGGCGTCCGTGCCGTGCGCGCTGCGGGCGGGCGGGTGGTGCGCTGTGTCGCCGTGGCGAGCGTCGACGACTGACGCTCGGTGAACACCCGGTGGCCGCTGTGTGTCCGGTGAGTGTCCGACGGACTCGCCGCCTCCCCGTGACGCCGAGGGTGCGCCGGGTCTAGCCTCGCGACAAGGCGTTCGGGTCGCCGGACGGAGGCGACGCGCCGACACTGGATGGGAGCCGCCACATGGACGTGACGATCACGGGCCGGAACGTCGGGGTCACCGACCGTTTCCGCACCTACGTCGAACAGAAGTCCGAGAAGATCGACGTGCTCGCCGACCGCGCCCTCGCCTTCGAGGTGCGCATCAGCCGCCACCACGAGAAGTCGAGCGGCAGCCAGGGCGAGGACCGCGTGGAGCTCACGCTGATCGGACCGGGGCCGCTCGTGCGGGCCGAGTCCGCGGCGTCGGACAAGTACGCCGCCTTCGACCTCGCCTTCGCGCGGATCATGGAACGCCTCCGTCGGGCGCGTGACCGCCGCAAGGTGCACCACGGCCGGCACCGCCCCACCTCGGTCGCCGAGGCCGCCGGCAGCGGCTTCGACGGCATGGGTGTCGTCCCGGCCGACGGCAAGCTCATCGAGGACGTCGCGACCGGTGCCGTCCCGGTCGTCGACCAGGAGACCGCCGAGGACGAGAACGAGGTCTACAGCCCGGTCGTCATCCGGCACAAGGTCTTCGAGGCCGCCCCGATGACGGTCGACGACGCCCTGTACTACATGGAGCTCGTCGGGCACGACTTCTACCTGTTCCTCGACGCCGAGACCCGCCGTCCGAGTGTCGTGTACCGACGCAAGGGCTGGGACTACGGCGTGAT
Source organism: Curtobacterium sp. UNCCL17 (assembly GCF_000686685.1). Lineage (NCBI taxonomy): Bacteria > Bacillati > Actinomycetota > Actinomycetes > Micrococcales > Microbacteriaceae > Curtobacterium > Curtobacterium sp. UNCCL17. The sequence continues at coordinate 792,776 of NZ_KK366001.1, forward strand.
CGGCATCGACGAGGTGCCGGCCGGCCAGGCGCCGGCCGCGGTCGACGCGGACGCCGACGCGGAGCGCGCAGCCGCGATCGCCTGATCCCACTCGGGACCACCGGTCCCGCACCGTGTGCGCGGTCCGTTCGCGGGCCGCGCACACCCGTGTCCGCGGGCAGCGGCGCCGCTCACAGCGCCGTGCGTTCGCGGGTTGCTAGCATGACTGGTCGATCGGGCGTGCAGGTCGCGCGCGACGACCTCGTAAGGAGTTCACGTGGCAAACGTGCTGGAGAAGGTCCTCCGCATCGGCGAAGGACGAACCCTCCGTCGGCTGAAGGCGTACGCCTCGGCCATCAACGACCTCGAGGACGACTTCTCGAGCCTCACCGACGAGGAACTCCACGACGAGACCAAGGAGCTGCGCGAGCGGTACGCCAACGGCGAGACCCTCGACGACCTCCTGCCCGAGGCGTTCGCCGCCGTGCGGGAAGCCGCGAAGCGGACCCTCGGCATGCGGCACTTCGACGTGCAGCTCATGGGTGGCGCGGCACTGCACCTCGGCAACATCGCCGAGATGAAGACCGGTGAGGGCAAGACCCTCGTCGCGACGACCGCCGCGTACCTCAACGCGATCCCGTCGCGCGGCGTGCACGTCATCACGGTCAACGACTACCTGGCGTCGTACCAGTCCGAGATCATGGGCCGCGTCTTCCGCGCGCTCGGCATGACCACCGGCTGCATCATCGCGAACCAGAGCCCGGCCGAGCGCCGCGAGCAGTACGCCGCCGACATCACGTACGGCACGAACAACGAGTTCGGCTTCGACTACCTGCGCGACAACATGGCGTGGCAGGCCTCGGACATGGTGCAGCGCGGCCACTTCTTCGCCGTCGTGGACGAGGTCGACTCGATCCTCATCGACGAGGCCCGCACGCCGCTCATCATCTCCGGTCCGTCCTCGGGCGAGGCCAACCGCTGGTTCACCGAGTTCGCCTCGATCGCCAAGCGCCTCACCCCGGGCGAGGACTACGAGGTCGACGAGAAGAAGCGCACCGTCGGTGTCCTCGAGCCCGGCATCGAGAAGGTCGAGGACTACCTCGGCATCGAGAACCTGTACGAGTCGGCGAACACCCCGCTCATCTCGTTCCTGAACAACTCCATCAAGGCCGTCGCCCTGTTCAAGAAGGACAAGGACTACGTCGTGATGAACGGCGAGGTGCTCATCGTCGACGAGCACACCGGCCGCATCCTGATGGGCCGCCGCTACAACGAGGGCATCCACCAGGCGATCGAGGCGAAGGAAGGCGTCGAGGTCAAGGCCGAGAACCAGACCCTCGCCACCGTCACGCTGCAGAACTACTTCCGCCTCTACCAGAAGCTCTCCGGCATGACCGGTACCGCCGAAACCGAGGCGGCCGAGTTCATGTCGACCTACAAGCTCGGCGTCGTCCCCATCCCGACGAACAAGCCGATGCAGCGCATCGACCAGACGGACCTCGTCTACAAGAACGAGAAGGCGAAGTTCGAGCAGGTCGCCGAGGACATCGCGGAGCGCCACGAGAAGGGCCAGCCCGTCCTCGTCGGCACCACGAGCGTCGAGAAGTCCGAGTACCTGTCGAAGCTCCTCGCCAAGCAGGGCGTCAAGCACGAGGTCCTCAACGCGAAGAACCACGCACGTGAAGCCGCGATCGTCGCCCAGGCCGGTCGCTTCGGCGCCGTGACCGTCGCGACGAACATGGCCGGTCGTGGTACCGACATCATGCTCGGTGGCAACGCGGAGTTCCTCGCCGTGCAGGAGATGCACGCCAAGGGCCTGTCGCCGGCCGAGACCCCGGACGAGTACGAGGCCGAGTGGGACGACGTGTTCGCCCGCGTCAAGGCCGAGGTCGAGGAAGAGGGCGACAAGGTCCGCGCCGTCGGCGGCCTGTACGTGCTCGGTACCGAGCGCCACGAGTCGCGCCGCATCGACAACCAGCTGCGTGGTCGTTCCGGCCGCCAGGGTGACCCGGGCGAGAGCCGCTTCTACCTGTCGCTGACCGACGACCTGATGCGCCTGTTCAACTCCGGTGCCGCCGAGAGCCTGATGGGCCGCTCGAACGTGCCGGACGACCTGGCGATCGAGAACAAGCTCGTCGGCCGTGCGATCCGGTCCGCCCAGGCGCAGGTCGAGGGCCGCAACGCCGAGATCCGCAAGAACGTCCTGAAGTACGACGACGTCCTGAACCGCCAGCGCGAGGCGATCTACAGCGACCGCCGCCACATCCTCGAGGGCGACGACCTGCACGACCGTGCGCAGTCGTTCCTCAAGGCCGTCATCGACGACGTGATCGACAGCCACACCGGCGAAGGCTCCCCGGACGACTGGGACCTCGACGCCATGTGGACCGAGCTCGGCACGCTCTACCCGATCTCGATCTCCATCGACGAGGTCATCACCGAGGCCGGCTCGAAGGGCAAGGCGTCGCGTGACTTCCTCGCCCGCGAGATCCTCTCGGACGCCAAGCTGGCCTACCAGCAGCGTGAGGAGCTCCTCGGCGACGAGGCGATGCGTGAGCTCGAGCGTCGCGTGGTGCTCTCGGTGATCGACCGCCGCTGGCGCGACCACCTGTACGAGATGGACTACCTCAAGGACGGCATCGGCCTCCGCGCGATGGCGCAGCGCGACCCGCTGGTCGAGTACCAGCGCGAGGGCTACGCCCTGTTCCAGACGATGATGGGGCAGATCCGCGAAGAGTCCGTCGGCTACCTGTTCAACCTCGAGGTCCAGGTGCAGTCCGACGGCGAGAACGCGGTGATCGAGGCCAAGGGTCTCGGCGAGGACGAGGTCTCCGGCCTCGAGTACTCGGCGCCGTCGATCGACGGCGAGGTCGAGGTCCGCGACGAGAAGGGTCGCCTCGAGCAGGCCGCGACCGCTCGCGCGCAGCGCGCCCAGGCCGAGGCCGAAGCGGCCGCCGAGCCGGAGCAGGGCTCCGCGTTCGGCAACGCGGCCACGGCCTCCGGCCAGGCCGCGGCGAGCAACCGCGCCGAGCGTCGCCAGGCGGCCAAGAAGAACTAGCGTCCGCGCGCGAGCGCATCGTGAGCAGGAATGGTCGGGTCCCACGTCGGGACCCGACCGTTCGTGCTCACCAAGCGTGACCGCCGACGGACGGGAGGCCCGTGGCGGCGCCGCCACGGGCCTCCCGTCCGTCCGCCACCCGGCTACAGGACCCCGATCGCGGTCGCCTGCCAGCGACCGTGTCGCTCTTCGAGCCGCATGGCGACCGCTCGCGCGTGACTGCGCGTGTGCACGACCACCGTCGCCTCGGCGACGCCCGCCGCGGGGCGGCACACCAGGACGCTGCCGACCCGGAGCACCGGGCGCCCGCGTGCCCGCCGACCGGAGCCCCGGGCGTGCGCTGCCACCGCGGCCCGCTGCTGCAGGTGCCGCTGCACGTCGTCGCTGATCCACCGGGCGATGCTGTCGACCTCCCGCGCGCCGGTGAGCACCTCGGCGACGCAGAGCCCGAGCGCTCGTGCCGTCGTCGCCGGGTCCGGGGGACCGGTCGCCGGGGCGGGCTCCGGCGGCGGTTCGACGATCCGCAGCGGCGGCGGGTGCGTCGTCGTCTCGTGATCGATGCGGCGTGCCTGCTCTGCCACCCCTGCCCCTTCCGTCGTTGGAGCGAGCGTATGGGGCGTGCAACATGCAAAATACAAACCGTTCCACCCTGTGGAGAGGGCGACGTTCTCCACAAGGCGTCGGACCTAGACTGGCTGGGTGTCGACCCTCAGTGACCTCGTCCTCGCGCAAGGCCGTTCCTCGGAAGCAGACGTGGAGTGGCTCCACCTGCTCGTGGGGGACTGGCAGCTCCTCGCCGACCTGTCGTTCGCCGACATGGTGCTCTGGGTGCCGACCGCCGAGGACGGCTCGTTCGTGGCCGTCGCACACGCCCGGCCGAGCTCCGCGGCGACGCTGTTCTACCGGGACATCGTCGGGCAGGAGATCCGCGAGGAGTGGCGCGGCCAGGTGACCGAGAGCTTCGCCGGGTCACGGGTCGTCGACTCCGCCGAGCCGGACTGGTACGAGGACACCCCGACCCGCGTCCGCGCAATCCCGGTGCTCCGCCGCCTGAGCGCGAAGAGCGCCGAGACCACCGAGCGGCCGATCGCGGTCGTCACCCGGCACTCCAACCAGGACGAGATGCGGACCCCGAGCCGCCAGGAGCTCAACTTCACCGCGAGCGCGAACGACCTGTTCGGCATGATCGCCACCGGTGACTTCCCCGACCTCGGTGCACCGGCGGGCCCCCGTCGTGGTGCGCCCCGTGCCAGTGACGGCCTGCTGCGCCTCGACACCGCCGGCATCGTCACGTTCGCGAGCCCGAACGGCCTGAGCGCGTTCAACCGCATGGGCTTCGAGGGGGAACTCGAGCGGAAGTCCCTCGCCGAGGTCACCACCGAGCTCATCGGTGCCCAGCTCGACGTCGACGAGTCCCTGCCGCTCGTCGTCACCGGCCGTGCACCGTGGCGGGCGGACATCGAGTCGAAGGGCGTCACGGTGTCGCTCCGCTCGATCCCGCTCCGCGACCACGGTGAGCGCATCGGTGCCATCGTGCTCTGCCGCGACGTGTCCGAACTGCGGCACCAGGAGCGCGAGCTCATCACCAAGGACGCCACGATCCGCGAGATCCACCACCGCGTGAAGAACAACCTGCAGACGGTGGCGTCCCTGCTGCGGATCCAGGCGCGTCGTACGCACTCGGACGAAGCGCGGACCTCGCTGCAGAACGCCATGCGCCGCGTCGCCGCCATCGCCGTCGTGCACGACACCCTGTCGAGCGGCCTCAGCCAGACGGTGGACTTCGACGAGGTGTTCGACTCGGTGCTCAAGCTCGTCACCGAGGTCGCCGCGTCGCACAACACGACCGTGCACCCGAAGAAGACCGGCGAGTTCGGGGTGCTGCCGTCCGAGGCTGCGACGCCCCTCGCCCTCGGCCTCACCGAGCTCGTGACGAACGCCGTCGAGCACGGGCTGGACGGCCGTGACGGCGAGGTCGAGATCGTCGCCCGCCGCTTCGACGACCACCTGGAGATCGAGGTCCGCGACAACGGCGTGGGGCTCCCCGAGGGCAAGGTCGGTTCGGGCCTCGGCACGCAGATCGTCCGCACGCTCATCCAGGGCGAGCTCGGCGGCACCATCGACTGGCACACCCTGACGGGCAGCGGCACCGAGGTGACGATCACCATCCCGTTCCGCTGGTTGACCGCACCCGCCTGACGCCGCCCGGCGGTTGGCGCGCTCGTCGTCCGCACAACCGAAGTGCATCCGCGCCCTGCGCTCGTGTGGCGCGGGTTCGCTTTGGTCGTGTCCGCCGACGGCCAGCCCTGCGGACTCCGTCGCAGCTCGCGACGCGACCGCCCGGAGGCGCGGCGGCTGCACGGCGGACCGGCAGCGGGCCTCCAGGCGGTTGCGCGAACGTCCGCACAACCAAAATGCATCCGCACAAGCCGATCACGTGGCGCGGACGCATTCTGGTTGTGCGCAGCCGCGCTGCGCCGCGCCCGCCCCGCGCGCACGACGACGCCCGCCGCCCCCGAGGGGACGACGGGCGTCGTGGTGTCAGACGACCGGGGTCAGGACGCGCGGCGAGCGCGGGCGGCGCGGCGCTTCAGGGCACGACGCTCGTCCTCGCTGAGACCACCCCAGACACCCGAGTCCTGGTTGTTCTCGAGTGCGTACTGCAGGCACATCTCGGTGACCGTGCAACGCGCACAGACCGACTTGGCCTTCTCGATCTGGTCGACGGCGGGCCCGGTGTTCCCGACGGGGAAGAAGAGCTCGGGGTCTGCGGTGAGGCAGGCAGCCTTGTCACGCCAGTCCATGTGTGGTGCTCCTTGATGTCGATGCTCGAACGGCAGGCCGGGGCCGTGGTTCGGGGGATCGGAACGCTGACCATGCATGCGGCATGGAGGGGACAACTGTGGGGAGGAGTCCGCAGGAAGCGTGTCTGACGCCCGCGAGACGCTCGGGGGAGGAGCGATGAACCACGGGAGACGCACACCACATCGTGCCGTCCAAACGACCTCCAATATCGTTCCATACTGGTAGGGCCAAATCAAGGGTTCCGATGCTGGAGGATCACTGTGCACGACGACACCCCGAACGACACCGATCCCTCCGCACCCGTCGCGCGCCGGTCGCCGGCGATGCTGGGGTTGCTCGCCGTGGTCGGCCTCGAGTTCCTCGCGCTGGTGGTGGTGACGGTCGTCCTGGTGGTCGAACTGCTCGTCGCGCCGGCCACGAGCATCGCCTCCGGCATCGCCCTCACGGTCCTCGTCGCCATCGCCGCGCTCTGGCTCGGTGCGCTGCTGAACGGCCTGTGGCAGGGCCGGGCCTGGGTGCGCTCCGGCATCATCGTCTGGCAGGTCCTGCAGGGCGCCATCGCCATCGGGGCGTTCCAGGGCGTCTTCCGGGTCGCCGCGGTCGGCTGGTTGCTGCTCGTCCCGGCCCTGCTCGGCATCACGCTGGTGCTGTCGCGGTCGGTGACGGCCGCGCTCGCGCGTCCGGCCGAGTAGACGGTCTGGTCCGCCACGCACCGGAGGCCCGGTGCCGGTTCCGAGAACCGGCACCGGGCCTCCGGTGCGTGGCCGGTCCTCAGACCAGGCCGAGCTTCTTCCGCAGGCTCGCCACGTGACCGGTCGCCTTGACGTTGTAGAGCGGCAGCTGCACGGTGCCGTCCTCGTCGACCACGATCGTGGACCGGATCGTGCCGGTGACGATCTTGCCGTAGTTGTTCTTCTCGCCCCAGGCCGCGTAGGCCTTGTGCACGGCGAGGTCGGGGTCGCTCAGCAGCGGGAAGGTCAGCGCCTGCTCGTGCTGGAACGTCTTGAGCTTCGCCTGCTCGTCCTTCGAGACGCCGAGGACCTCGTAGCCGGCGGCCTGCAGCGAGGACATGTTGTCGCGGAAGTCGCAGGCCTCGGTGGTGCAGCCCGGGGTGGAGGCCGCCGGGTAGAAGTACACGATGACCTTCTTGCCACGAAGGGCAGCGAGGGAGTGCTCCACACCGTCCTGGTCGGGCAGCGTGAAGTCGGGGGCGGTGTCGCCGGGGACGAGACGGTCGGTCATGGTGCTCCTGTTCGCGTCGTACGCCCACGAGTGGTCGTGGGCGCGCGAAACCCATGCTATTGTTGATTCCCGTTGCGGCACGGAAGCCGCAACATGCACCTCTAGCTCAATTGGCAGAGCAACTGACTCTTAATCAGTGGGTTCTCGGTTCAAGTCCGAGGGGGTGCACCGCAGGACGAACGCCCCGGCTCATCGAGTCGGGGCGTTCGTGCGTTCCGGGCAGGTTTCCACGCCGAAGCGGAGACACGCCCGAGGTGTGCAGGAACCGCGGATTCAGTCGGCGGAGACGTCGACGATCCGCTCCTCGCCGATGACGGGTTCGAGCGAACCGGCCGACGCGGCGGCGAGGTCGGCCGTCAGGGCGCCGAGCGACTCGTGGGGGACCCACACCTCGAAGGTCGCCGCCTGCCCGTACTCGGTCGGGCCGAGCGTCGCGTGGTGGTGCCGGACCCAATCGCGCAGCACGTTGTCGAGCCGCCCGGCGTCGGCGTGGTCGACGTCGAAGCGCACCTGCGTCAGGGCCTCGCGGCGGACGAGGACCGCCGTGTCGAGCGCCTCGGACACCGAGGTCGAGTAGGCCCGGACCAGTCCGCCGGCACCGAGCTTCACCCCGCCGAAGTACCGCGTGACGACCGCGACGACGTCGGTCAGACCGCGGCGTCGCAGGACCTCGAGCATCGGGACGCCCGCGGTGCCGGAGGGTTCCCCGTCGTCCGAGGAACGGGCCTGGTCCCCGAGCACGCCGGTGACCATCGCCGTGCAGTTGTGCCGGGCGTCCCAGTACCGCCGGCGGACCTCGGCGATCACGCGGTCGGCGTCCTCGACGCCGGAGACCGGCACGACGGTGGTGATGAAGCGCGACTTCGTGATCACGATCTCGTGCTCGACCGGTGCCGCGACGGTGGCGGGGAAGCGGCGGGGCATGCCCACGAGGCTAGCGGCGCGCGTGCCGGGCGCCCGCGCTAGCATGGCGTCCACGCGCCGGACCCACACCTCGCGCGGACACGGCTGGGGAGGAGTCCGACATGGACACGGGTGATCTGAAGGGCGGGGCGCTCGACGCCGCCGAGCTCGCGCGCCGCCTCAACCTGCTCCTCGACTTCGAGGAGTCCCAGCGTGGCGCGCCGGTGCCGTTCTCCTCGATCGAGGAGTACGTCGCGGCCCACGGTGGGTCGCTGTCCCGGGCGAAGTGGACCTACATGCTCTCCGGCGACGGCCGCCGCAACCGCGACACCGAGCTCCTGCGCCTGCTGGCCGGGTACTTCGAGGTCGACGAACGCTTCCTGCTCGAGGACAGCGAGGTACCGGAACGGATCGGTGCCCAGCTTGCACTCGTCCGGTCCCTGCGCTCCGCCCGCGTGAGCGGCTTCGCGGCCCGGACCTTCCCCGGTGAACTCTCACCCGACGCGCTGCGGCGCATCGCCGAGGTGCTCGAGGAGGAATCGCAGCGGGGGAGTGTCGCATGACCGACGCCCTCGTCGAGGCGTTCTGGGCTCGTGGTGCCGCCGAGGGGTGGTCGGACGTCGACCAGGCCGTCGCCGCCGCCGCTGACGTCGTCGGCAAGCCGATCGTGGTGCGCGAGGAGTCGTTCCTGGCCGCCGAGCCCGTGTGCGGCTTCGTGGCGACGCTCGAGCACGCGCACCTCGTGATGATCTCGCCGACGGCCTCGCCGACGTTCCGGTCGTTCGTCATCGGCCACGAGCTCGGGCACGTCCTGCACCGGCACCAGGAGCACGCCCCGCAGAGCGCGTACATCCGCGACGTCATCCCCGACCTGCCCGAGTACAAGGTCGAGCGTGCGCTGGCCCGGGGCATGTTCTCGAACACCTACGAGCACGAGGCCGAGGTCTTCGCCGACCGCCTGGCCACGGTGATCCGCCAGCACCGCGGCCGCCCGAGCGCCTTCCGAGGGGTCTTCGGGTGATCATCGCCGTCGTCCAGGCGGTGCTGCTCATCGTCGGGACGATCGTGCTGCTGGTCCTGCAACGGGGGCAGGACCGCACGCTGGCGTTCACGTTCCTGCTCTTCGCCGCCACCATCGTGACGAACGTCGACCCGCTGTACCGGTGGCTCGACCCGCTGCTCGGCGGGTACAACGTCGTGACCGTCGTCAGCGACTGCCTCATGGTGGCCGGCACGAGCACGCTGCTGTGGGGCGTGGCGAAGGCGGTCGGTGCTGCGCGGCCCTGGCTCCGGAACGCGGTCGTGGTGTCCTTCGCCGTGGTCGTCGTGGTGGTCGTCGTCGCGTTCACCGTGCTCGACAAGCCCGCGACCACGACGACCTTCATGCTCGACGCCGGCTCCCACCCGGCGGCCACCGTCTACTCGATCGCGCAGACCGTCTACCTCGGAGTCGCTCTCGGCGCGACGGGGTTCATCTGCGTGCTCCGGCTCCGCGAAGCCCGGACGACCACCGACCTGGTGGGGCTGTGGGTCCTGGTCCTCGGTGGGGTGCTCGGGGTCGTCCGCATGGTCGTGGTCGTCGTGATGGACGTCGCCCACGTCGCCGGTGACCTCGACGTCACGCACGCGCTCTCGCTGCCCTACGACGTCACCACGCCGGGAGCCGTGCTGTGCGTGGCGTCCGGCATGCTGCTGCTCGTCGTCGGACACCGGGTCTCCCGCCGGCGCCGGGCCCGCCGCGTGGACGATGCGCTGCGCCGCCTGGCGCCGCTGCACGAACGGATCGGGGTGGACAACGCCTACCCGCCGACCGACGACCCCGCGACCCGGCTCAGCCGCCGCATCGTCGAGATCAACGACGGCGTCCGGGGCGCACGGGCGTCACTGTCCGACGCCGAGCGTGCCGCCCTCGCCGACGCCGAGGCCGCGCTCGAGACCGCGTAGTCCCTCGACGCTGCCGGACAGGCCGTGTAGAGTCTGTAGCAGGTGCTACAGATCCTGTGGCCTGCCGGGTCGGGACTCGGCCGCGTTGGGGGCGGCCGAGCACCACCCGCCCGGCATCGCGGCACCAGCATCGTCGAGACCGGCGTTCAGTAGGATCGTCCCGTGCTCGTCTTCGCCGCAGTCGTCCTGTTCATCGGCGCCGTCTTCAACGTCGTCACCTGGCCGCGCTTCTTCCAGCGCGTCGCGAAGGACTCTCGTGCCCGCGACGCCGCCGGCAAGCCGACGACCTTCTACACGGTGCACCTCGTGCTCCTGCTCATCGCGCTCGCGATCGCCGTCGCGTCCGTCATCGCAGGGATCCTGCTGCTGGTCTGAGCCGGTCGCTTCAGCCCTGCTTCAGCGGGGCACGACAGGATCGAACCCATGCGTGTGCTGGTGGTCGACGACGAGGTCCGGCTCGCCGACGGCGTGCGCCGCGGCCTCGAGGCCGAGGGATGGGCGGTCGACGTCGCGAACGACGGCGTGGACGGTCTGTGGCACGCGCGTGAGTTCCGATACGACGCGATCGTGCTCGACCTGATGATGCCCGGCCTGAGCGGCTGGGCCGTGTGCGCGCAGCTCCGCGCCGACGGCGACTGGACCCCCGTGCTCATGCTGACCGCCAAGGACGGCGAGTGGGACCAGGTCGAGGCGCTCGACGCGGGGGCCGACGACTACGTCACCAAGCCGTTCTCGCACCCGGTGCTCGTCGCACGGCTCCGGGCGCTCGTCCGACGGGGTGCCAGCGAGCGCCCCACCGTGCTGACCCTCGGCGACCTGGTCGTCGACCCCGCGGCGCGCACCGTGGCCCGGGGCGAGACCCCCGTCGAGTTGACCAGCCGCGAGTTCGCCGTGCTCGAGTACCTCGCACGGCACCCGGGACAGGTCCGGTCGAAGCGCGACGTCATCGAGAACGTCTGGGACGTCGACTTCGAGGGCGACCCGAACATCGTCGAGGTGTACGTCGGACACCTCCGCCGGAAGCTCGACCGGCCGTTCGGGCGTGCCGCGATCGAGACGGTCCGTGGCGCCGGGTACCGCTTGGCGGCCGACGGTGGCTGAGCGGCCGGTCAACCCCCGTGCGAGCGGGCCCGCACGAAGCAGGCCACGGCGCCCCCGGTCGGTCCGTGCCCGCACCACCCTCGGCGCCGGGGTCGTCGTCCTCGCGGCCCTGGTCCTCGGCGCCGTCGCGTTCGTCGTCGTGCTGCGGCTCGTGCTGCTCGACGGCGTGCGGACCTCGGCCGAGGCCGGTCTCGAGCAGGTGTCCTCGCGGGTCGAGACGGACGGTGCGGCCGCGGTGACCGGCTACGAGGACGTCCTGGTGCAGGTGATCGGCGACGGCGGGGCGGTCCTGGCGCACGGCGAGGACGCCGACGGCGCCGCACTGCCCACCGCCGACGAGTCCCGGTGGACCCACGACGGCGAACGCTGGCTGCTCGTGGCGGACGACGTGGACCTGCCCGGCGGCGGTGAGGCGACGCTCGTCTACGGCACCACGCTCGACCAGGCCGACACCGCGGTCCGCACCGCCGTCGTGCTCCTCGCCGTCGGGGTGCCCGTGCTGGTGCTCGTGCTGGTCGCGGTCACCTGGGCCGTCACCGGGCGCTCGCTGCGGCCCGTGGAGCAGATGCGCACCGAGGTCGAGACGATCCGGGCGGCCCGTCCCGACGCCCGGGTCGAGGTGCCGGACACCGGCGACGAGGTCGCCCGGCTCGCGAGCACCATGAACGCCATGCTCGACCGCCTCGAACTCTCCGCCGAGAGCCAGCGGCGCTTCGTGTCCGACGCCTCCCACGAACTCCGGTCGCCGATCGCGTCGATCCGGCAGCACGCCGAGGTCGCCGTCGCGCACCCGGAGCGGACCGAGGTGGCCGACCTCGCCGACGTCGTCCGGTCCGAGGCGGTGCGCCTGCAGGACCTGGTCACCGGGCTGCTCGAGCTCTCCCGCCTCGACGAGGGCGGGATCCGCACGCGGCGCCCCGTCGACCTCGACGACCTGGCGTTGGACGCGGTGGCCCGCGCGCGAGCACGGTCGACGGCCGGTGACGCGCCCGCGCGGGACGGCGACGCCCCGGCGGTCCGGGTGGACGGCTCGGCGATCTCGGCAGCGCGGGTCCTCGGCGACGAGCGCGTGCTGGCAGGGGTGGTCCGGAACCTCGTCGACAACGCCGTCCGGCACGCGAGCACACGCGTCGCCGTGTCGCTCACCGAGCACGACGGGTCCGCGGTGCTCACGGTCGACGACGACGGCACCGGCGTCCCCGAGGACGAGCGCGAGCGCGTCTTCGAGCGGTTCGTCCGTCTCGACGAGGCCCGCAGCCGGGACGCCGGTGGCGCGGGGCTCGGCCTCGCCATCGTCCGCGACGCCGTGCGGGCGCACGGCGGCGACACGACCGTGGTCACGTCCCCGCTCGGTGGCGCGCGGTTCGTCGTCCGCATCGCACTCGGCGGCTGAACAGGTGGCTTCAGGGCTGCTTCAGCACCCCGACGCGATGCTCGTCCACATGAACTTCCGCACCCAGCACCAGAAGCCCTCCGCCCGCCGGATCGCCGCGTTCGCCGCCCTGCCGATCGTCGCGGCGCTCGCACTCACCGGTTGCGCCAGCGACGACTCCGACGACGACACCGGCTCGGCCGGCTCCGGCTCGGTCGGCTCGTCGGCGACGGACTCGTCGGGCTCCGGTTCGTCGTCGTCCGGTGCGTCCGGCGTCGCGTCCACCGGCTCGAACACGGCCCTGCTCGCAGCGGTCGCCACCGCACGCGGCGAGGTCGGCTCGGGCACCGTCATCTCGGTCGAGCAGGAGCAGGGCGCCTCCGCCTACGAGGTCCTGGTCGTGACGAAGGACGGCACCGAGCACGAGGTGCACACGAACGCCGACGGCACCTCGGTCGTCGGCACCCCGCAGACCGAGGCCGCCGACGCGGACGACAAGGCCGAGCACGAGCGCTTCGTCGCCGCCGCCGACCTGAGCGTCAAGCAGGCCGTCGACGCCTTCCAGGACCTGCACGCGGGGACCGTGACCGAACTCGGACTCGACGACCACGTCGGCGCGGTGGTCTGGGAGGGCGACGTGCTCGACTCGTCCGGCACCAAGCACAGCGTGCGCATCGACGCCGGCTCCGGTGACGTCGTCACCGACCGCGTCGACAGCGACGACTGACCCGGCCCCCAGCCCCCGGCCCCCCGGGCAACCGCGCAACCGGGCAGCCGCGCCGCGGCCTCCCGCGGCCCGGCACCGGCGTCCTCAGGACTCCAGCGGCGGGCCGAGCACCTTCCGGATCGCCAGCGCAGCGAGCTGCTCGTCCGGGGTGTCGAGCAGCACCCGGTAGGTGTCCTGCCCGGCGAGGAACTCGACGCAGACGGCGTCCTCGTCGCACGGTCCGAGGCGCCACCCCTGCACCGCGTCCATCGGCACCGTCGTGCGCGTCTCGCGCTGGTAGTCGGTCTCGGCCTCGAGACGATCCGGGAACACCCGGAGGCGTCCGTAGGCACCTCGCCAGCTGAGCTGCAGGTCGAGGGTGGGAGAAACAGAGCGGTCCGGCACCCGCTGATGGTAGCGACGGGTGCCGGACCGCTCGTGTTCGGCGCTGGGGGCCTTGCGTTCCGGGGACAAGCGGAGCGCTAGCTCCCGTCGCCGTCGCGCCGTACCGAGGCGGCGGGGTCGCGGACACCGATCGGGTAGGGGCCCGTGACGCCCTCGCGCAGGGCGGCGATGCGCAGGATGCGGTCACGCTGCAGGAACCACCCGACGATGAGCAGCGGGATGATGATGACGAGCGACGCGATCGTGTACGTGCCGACGGGGTAGTCGATCGCCATCAGCACGATGACCGAGGCGAGGAACGCCAGGGTCAGCCAGGCGGTGACCGGTGCCCCGGGGAGCTTGAACGAGGGTTCCTTCGCGAGCCCCTGCTTGGCCCACTGGCGCAGCCGCATCTGGCACAGGATGATCGTGCCCCACGCGGTGATGATGCCGAGGCTGGCGATGTTCAGGGCGATCTCGAACGCCTGGCTCGGCACGAAGTAGTTCAGCACGACGCCCGCGACGGTGAACGCCGCGGTGAGCAGGATGCCGGCGTAGGGGACACCGCCCTTCGACATCTTCGTGGTCCACTTCGGCGCCGAACCGTTCATCCCCATCGAGTGGAGCGCACGTCCGGTGGAGTACAGGCCGGCGTTCAGGGACGACAGGGCCGCGGTGAGCACGACGAAGTTCATGATGCCGCCGACGATCGCGCCGACGTGCGGGTTGCCGAGCGACGAGAAGAACGTCACGAAGGGGCTCTCGCCCTCCTTGTAGGCCGTGTACGGCAGCAGCAGGGAGAGCAGGACGATCGACCCGACGTAGAAGACCGCGATGCGGAAGACCACGGAGTTGATCGCGCGCGGGATGACCTTCTCGGCGTTCTGCGTCTCACCCGACGCGGTGCCGACGAGTTCGATCGCGGCGTAGGCGAAGACGACACCCTGGATCACGATGACCGCGGGGAGCAGCCCGTTCGGGAACAGCCCGCCGTTGTCACCCCAGATCGAGAAGCCGGTCCGGACGGCCTCGCCACCGGCCTCGACCGGGAACGCGAAGACGAGCCAGATGATCGCGACGACGAGGAACGTCACCAGTGCGGCGACCTTGATCAGGGCGAACCAGAACTCGAGCTCACCGAACACCTTCACGGCGACCATGTTCGCCGCGAGGACGACGACCAGGGCGATCAGCGCCAGCAGCCACTGCGGTGCGGCGGTGAAGGCCGACCAGTACTGCAGGTAGATCGCGACCGCGGTGGTGTCGACGATCGAGGTCATCGCCCAGTTCAGGAAGTACATCCAGCCCGCGGCGTACGCGAACTTCTCGCCGTAGAACTCGCGGGCGTACGAGATGAACGACCCCGAGGACGGGCGGTGCAGCACCAGCTCGCCCAGGGCCCGCAGGATGAAGAAGGCGAAGATCCCGGCGACCAGGTAGGTCAGCGCGAGCGCGGGGCCCGCGGTGTGCAGGCGTCCACCGGCACCGAGGAAGAGGCCGGTGCCGATCGCGCCGCCGATCGCGATCATCTGCAGTTGCCGGGGCTTCAGACCGTGCTGGTAGCCCTCCTGCTCGTGCGAGAAGTCGTTCGCCGGCGCTCGGTTGCCACCCGTGTCGTTCTGCGCTGTCATGCGAGAGAACCTACATGCGCACCGGACCGGGCCGTCACGCAAACCCCGGTTCGGTCGAACCGCAGCTGCTGAACGTCCGCACAGCCGACGGTGGCCCGATCCTGAACGACGACCGTCGTCCGTTGCTTGCATGGAGGGATGGACATCCTCCTCCGACTCCTCGTCGCGATCGGGTTCGCCCTGCTCGTCACCGCCGTCGTCGCCCTCGTCCTGCACCTGGTCCTCCGGGCGATCGCGCGCCGGGAACGCTGGGCCGGCGTGCTCTCGCGACGGACGAAGCACCCGTTCCGCACCGTGCTGCTGGTGGTCCTGCTCTGGATCGCCTTCACGTCGAGCATCCCGCGGAACGCCGACGCCTACCCGTGGCGCGACGAGGTCGCGCACGCCTTCCTCATCGTCACGATCGCGACCGGGTGCTGGCTGGCGTGCCAGGTCGCGATCTTCCTCGAGGACCTGGGGCTGCACCGCTTCCGCATCGACGTGCCCGACAACCGGCAGGCGCGTCGCATCCGCACCCAGGTGCTCATCATCCGGCGGCTCACCGTCGCCGTGCTCGTCATCATCGCGGTCGGCGCGATCCTGCTGACCTTCGACGGGGTCGAGGCGGCCGGCGCGAGCGTGCTCGCCAGCGCCGGCCTCATCTCCGTGGTCGCGGGCCTCGCCGCGCAGTCCACGCTCGGCAACGTGTTCGCCGGCATGCAGCTGGCGTTCTCCGGGTCGATCCGGGTGGACGACGTCGTCGTGGTCGAGCAGCAGTGGGGCCGGATCGAGGAGATCACCCTGACCTACGTCGTGGTCCACCTGTGGGACGACCGTCGGTTCGTGCTGCCGTCGACGTACTTCACGAGCACGCCGTTCGAGAACTGGACGCGGACCGGCAGCGAACTGCTCGGCGCCGTGGAGTTCGACCTCGACTGGCGGGTGAGCCCGGCCGACATGCGCGCGGAGCTCGACCGGATCCTCGACACCTCGACGATCTGGGACCGCCGGGTCAAGGTGCTCCAGGTCACGGACGCCGTCGGGGGACTCGTCCGGGTCCGCATCCTCGTGACCGCACCCGACGCCGGTGGCCTGTTCGACCTCCGCTGCTACGTCCGCGAGGAGATGGTCGAGTGGATCCAACGCACCCACCCGGACGCCCTGCCGGTCCAGCGGGTACAGCTCACCGAGCCGAGCGCGACGGCGCCGCGGCGACGCGGACGCCCGGCAGAGGGGGACTCGCAGCTGTTCGGCGACGACGAGCGCGGTGCGCTCTTCACCGGACCGATCCAGACCTCCGGCATCCCGGAGTCCGAGCGCTGACCCGGTGACCGGATCGGCGTGCCCTGCACGGCCAGGACGACGAACGGGAGGCACGGTGCCAGCTGGCACCGTGCCTCCCGGTCTCGAGGTCGGTCGCGTCTGCGACCGCCTGCCGCGTCTGGTCCTACTGGCGCGCCTTGACCGCGCGGTCGTCCTCGACGACCGTGCCGATCGCCACGATCGTCGTGGCGAGCCACGCGACCCAGGTCAGCGCGAGCCGCCAGTCGCGCGGTCCCTGGCGGGTGGTCTGCAGCACGCTGTAGCCGCTGATGAGCGAACTCCACACCGCACCGTTGAACATGAACTTGCGCACAGAGGCCTCCTGTCGTCGTGCTGACAACGCTACCGGCCCGTACATTGGAGCGCCGCCGGTCACCCTGCCGCGGTGTCTGCCAGAGGAGTGTTCGTGCGTCAAGCGGTCATCGGAGCGGCCCTGCTCGTGGTCGGCGCGGTCTGCGTCGTGTTCGGGCTGCTGCCCCTCGACGACCTCGCCGTGCTCGCCGACCGGGTCCTGCCGGTCCTCGGGTTCGTGCTCGGACTGACCATCGTCGCCGAGCTGGCCGCGGACGCCGGAGTGTTCGACCGCCTCGCCGACGTCGCCGCCCGGGTCGGTGGCGGACGCACCATCGGGCTCTGGGGTGCGGTCGTCGTGCTCGCCGTGCTCTGCACCGTCTTCCTGTCGATCGACACCACCGCGGTGCTCCTCACCCCCATCGTCGTCTCGCTCGCACGGCGTGTGGGACTGCCCCCGATGCCGTTCGCCCTGACCACGGTCTGGCTCGCGAACACCGCCTCGCTGCTGCTGCCGGTGTCGAACCTGACGAACCTGCTCGCCGTCGACCGGATGGGGCTCGGCGGCCCGCTGCCGTTCGCCGGACTGATGGCCTGGCCCGCGGTCGCCGGGGTGGTCGTGCCGTGCATCGTCCTGCTCGTGGTGTTCCGGGGCAAGCTGTTCGGCCGCTACTCGCCGGTGTCCGTCCGCACGCCGAAGGACCCCGTGTTCTTCTGGGCGGCCTCCGCCGTGCTCGTCGCGCTCGTCGTCGCCCTGACGGCCGGGGTGACCGTGTGGATCGCTGCGGTCCTGGCCGCCGTGGTGCTCGTCGTGGTCGCGGCGTTCCGGTCCCCGTCCGAACTCCGGGTGTCCCGAGTGCCGTGGTCGACCCTGCTGTTCGCCGCCGGGCTCTTCGTGGTGGTCGAGGCGCTGCACACGACGGGCATCACCGACCCGATCGTGCACGCGCTGCAGGGCGGCACCGGGACCGGCCCGCTGCTGCTGCTCGGCGGTGCGGGCGCGGTGGCGGCGAACGGCATCGACAACCTGCCGGCGTACCTGGTGCTCGAACCGGCCGCCGGGCACGAGGCCGTGCGGTACGCGGCCCTGCTCATCGGCGTGAACGCCGGCTGTCTCATCACCCCGTGGGCCTCACTCGCGACGCTCCTGTGGCACGCGCGGCTGTCGGCCGAGGGCGTGCACCTGTCGTGGGGCCGGTACATGGCGCTCGGGTGCGTCGTCGCGCCGCTCACGGTCGTCGCCGGGGTCCTGGCGCTCGCGCTCTGACGTCGGCGGGGCCTCGGACCGTTCGGGTGCCGGAGCCCTGCGCGCTCAGAGCCAGTCGCGGGTCTTGAACACGCGGTAGAGCACGAGCGACGACGCGGTGATGATCGCGAGTGACGCCCAGAGCCCGCTCCAGGCACCCTCGCCCGGGAACTCGACGTTCTGCCCGAAGAAGCTCGTCACCCCCGTCGGGATCGCGATGATCGCCGCCCAGCTCGTGACCTTCTTCATGACGGTGTTCTGCCGGTTCGACGCCAGGTTCAGGGTCGTGTCGAGCACGCTCGACACCGCGTCGCGCAGCTGTTCGACCGAGTCGGCGATCGAGACCAGGTGGTCCTCGACGTCGCGGAAGTACGGCCGGATGCCGTTCGAGATCGTCTCCGCGTCACCGTGCAGCAACGAGGCGACGCTGTCCCGCGTCGGGACGACCAGCCGCCGGAGCACCCCGAGGGTCTTGCGGAGCCGGAACGACCGCCGCTGGATCTGCTGCTCACGGGGGTCGCCCGGCTCGAACAGGTCGTCCTCGAGCGCGTCGATCTGCCGCTCCAGGTCCTCGACGGTGTCGGTGGCCCGGTCGACGACGGCGTCGAGCAGCGCCCAGACGAGCCAGGGCACGCCGTGTTCGGCGATGTCGGAGTTCGCCGTGAGTCGGTGTTCCATCGGGGTGGTGTCGACATCGGACCCGTGGATCGTGACGAGCGCCCGTTCGGTGACGAAGGCCTTGACCTCGTGCGTGATCAGGTCGCCCTCGTCGTCCGTGCCGCCCACGTCGTAGACGACCAGGAACAGACTGTCCCGGTACCGGTCGAGCTTCGGCCGCTGTCCGTGCTCGACGGCGTCCTCGACCGCGAGCGCGTGGATGCCGAGCTCCTCCTCGATCTGCTCGAGGTCGCCCGACGTCGGGTCGGTGTAGTCGATCCAGACGAACGTGTCCGGATCGGCGACGAGGTCGGAGATCCGGTCGACGGGGAAGTCCCGCTCGACCGTGTCGCCCTTGCACCACGCCCGTGTCCTGACCATGCTCGTCAGCCTACTGAGACGGCCGACCCGGGAGATCCCGGGTCGGCCGTCGCGGTGCTGCGGAGCCGCTCAGTCGGCTCCTGCTCATTCGGCTCCTGCTCAGTAGGCGGAGACGAGCTTGCCGTCCTCCACCTTCAGGTACTGGTTCACATCGAAGGAATCCTCGCCGCGCTTCTCGTCACCGAGGTACGAGGTGTAGCTGTACGAGACGCTCCCGTCCTTCGTGCTCGTCACCATCACGGTGCCGGCGCGGGACGCCTCGACCTGCAGCTCGGGCTTCGACGTGACGTCGTACTGCACGCCGCCGTCGGCGTCGTAGGGCCCGTACCAGGGGCAACCGCTCAGGGCCCGGAGCTCGGTCTTCTCGGCGCAGTCGTCGATCAGGTCGGTCACGTACCGCTCGGCGTCCTGCTCGAGTGCCTTGGTCGCCTTCGGCGCGAAGTCGACGTAGCCGGACGCGGCCGTGCCCACGGAGACCTTCTCGGTGCCGCCGGTGAAGTACTTCGTCCCGCCGACCGAGACCTGGTAGGTGCCGGGGTAGGCGAGGGACGTGAACTTGCCCTCGCTGATCTTCCCGATCTCCTTGCCGCCGACGGTCACGGGTGCACCTTCGAGCACGTCGGAGGCCGTCAGGGTGACCTGCTGGGCGAGGGGCTGCGTGACACGCCACTCGTCCTTCACCAGGAACGAGGTGCCCGTGCGCCGCAACGACACCTGGCCGGAGCGGTTCTTGCCGTCCTGCGTGTAGCTCAGGGTGGCGATCGCGGTGTCACCGGTCCGGGCGACCCGGCCGACGCGGATGTCCGACGGGCGGTCCTTCGCGCTCCGGAGCACCTTCGAGTCGAGCATCGCGGCGTCGTCGGGGACCTCGCTCAGGTCGGCGGCGGTGTCGGCGTCACCGCTGGCGATGGCCTGCACGTAGGACTTGACGGTCGGGGCCGGACCCCACACGTTGGCGCGGAGGACGCTCGTCGTGACCGCGCCGGCGATGACGACGACGATCACGGCGCCGCCGGCGATGAGCGAACGGACCAGGATCTTCTTGGACCGCGGGGACATCGGTGCCGGAGCGGGGGCACCACCGCCGATGAACGGCTGCGACCCGTAGGCGGGTGGTGCGCCGTACGGGGGCTGCGTGCCGTAGGGCGGCTGCGACCCGTACGACGGCTGCGCGCCGGAGTTCGACTGCGGGCCGTCCGCGGGCTCCTGGCCGGACCCGGCCGGCGGGTACGGCGCCTGCTGGCCGGCGGCCGGGGGAGTGTTCCACGCGGCGGCGGCCGGAGCGCCGGCGGCGACAGGCGCGCCGGGCGCGGCGGGAGCACCGGGAGCGGCCGGGTCGACGGGGGCGGTGGGTGCCACGGGGGCACCCGGACCGGCGACGGGCCCGGCCGGGAACGCCTGCGGCACGACGGGGCGGGGGTCCGCCCCGACCAGACGCGACGTCCGGAGCACCGCGGCACCACCGAGGCGGGGCAGGAGCACCGGAGCGAGGTACCGGGCGACGACCTCGATCACGCCGCCCCACAGGGCGAAGACGATCGGCGTCCACGGCGCGACGCCGATCGACCCCGATGCGTCCACGGAGGTCGTGCTGCTCACCTGGTACGAGGCGACGCCGGTGCCGAGGACGAAGAACAGCAGACCGAGTGCGAACCACACCAGCGGCGTGACGACCCAGTCGAGGGTGGTGCGGATCCGGTCGTTGCGGCGGACGGCGAGTGCGAGCCCGGCCACGACCGAGGTGACGACGACGAACAGCACGACCAGCCAGGTCCAGCCGCCGGCCCCGCCGAACACCGAGGCGGTGTCGCTGGCGGACCCGAAGCCGGAGGTCCCCACACCACCGAAGAACCCGAGCGCGGTCAGCCCGACCGCGACGTTGCCGAGCAGCAGCGGCAACGCGGAGCCGAAGGACGGCTGGGCGATGACGGCGACGACGAGGACGACGAGGGCGACCAGCACGACGAGGACCGTGAGCTGCGACGCGGCGACACGCAGTGTGCCGAGCAGGCGGGCGGCGAAGACGTTGCCACCAGCCAGGACGGAGGGCCGGGCGAGGAGCGCGGCCAGGGCACCGATGACGAACGCGCCGAGGATGCTCCCGACACCGACGGCGTGCACCGGCTCGATGACCGCGCCGGACACCGACGGGAACCGGATCGCGAACAGGGCGGCCGCGACGTTCGTGAGCACGGTGGTGACGAGGCCGGAGACCACCGCCGTGATGAGCACCTGCGTGCGACCGAGGCCACGCGTACGGATCCGGCGGGTGAGCACGACGGCCAGGACGACCTGCGCGGTGAGCACCAGCGCGGGCACCACGGCGAGCGAGCCCGAACCGGAACCGAGGAACCCGATGGACCCGGACAGGTGCAGACGGCCGAGGTCGGCGAGGGCCACGAGCTGCGCCGGCGCACCGAGCAGGACGCTCACGCCGGAGAGCAGGGACTCCACGTCGGGGGCCGAGCCCGCGCCGAGGTCGGTGCCGGACCCGGTGGACGGAGCTGCCGAACCGCTGCCGCCGGATGCGAGCAGGCCCACGGTGATGAGCAGTGAGAGTCCCGCGACGACGTACGCCGCGACCCAGCCGCCGACGGCGGCGAGCACGGCCGCCAGCCAGTCGCGACCGGACACGGAGCGCAGGAAGCGACCGAACGCGTCGGACGGCTGCGCGGCGGTGGCGGGCTGACCCGACCACTGCTGCGGGCCTCCCGGCTGCTGTTGCCAGGCGGGCTGGCCGGTCCCGGCGGACTGGCCGGGGCCGGGCTGCGACGGCGGGACGGGCTGGTTGGGCGGGTTCTCGCTCACGGCTGGGGGTCCTCTCCGACCGGGAGGCCGGCGCCGCACTCCAGCACCCGTGTCCCCCCGACACGTGCCTGCAGCGTAGCGGAACCGCCGATCCGCCGTGAATGCGCTGTCCCCACGCTGGTAACTTCGGCAGCGCGCCCGGCGCACCACGCCGGCCGTCGCACCCGACGCACGACGCACCGACGCACCCGGCCCCGGCCGGGCGGAACGGAGATCACACCACCCCATGCCTGCAGACCGCACCGAACAGACCCGCTACTCGTTCGTCGTCGCCTCCAACCGACTCCCGGTGGACCGCGTCGTCGACCAGGACGGCAACGAGGGCTGGCGGCACTCGCCGGGCGGCCTCGTCACCGCCCTCGAACCCGTGATGCGCGCGAACGACGGAGCCTGGGTCGGCTGGGTGGGGCAGGCCGAGGTCGAGGTCGCACCGTTCGACAACGAGGGCATCCACATCGTCCCCGTCCCGCTCTCCGACGACGACGTCGAGGAGTACTACGAGGGCTTCAGCAACGACACGCTCTGGCCGCTGTACCACGACGTCATCGAGCACCCGAGCTACCACCGCGACTGGTGGAACGCGTACAAGCGGGTGAACGAGCGCTTCGCCACGCAGATCGCCGAGATCGTCGAGCAGGACGGCATCGTCTGGGTGCAGGACTACCAGCTGCAGCTCGTGCCGGCCCTGCTCCGTGCGAAGCGTCCCGACCTGACGATCGGCTTCTTCAACCACATCCCGTTCCCGCCGGTCGGCATCTACGCGCAGCTGCCGTGGCGTGCGCAGATCCTCGACGGGCTGCTCGGCGCCGACGTCATCGGCTTCCAGCGCCACGACGACGCCAGCGACTTCCTGCGCGCGGTGCGGCACATCAAGGGCTACACGACCAAGGGCACCACGATCGACGTCCCGGTGGACGACCCGGCAGCCCCGCGCAGCCGCAAGGGCATCACGGTGCGCCACGTCGAGGCCAGGCACTTCCCGATCTCCATCGACGCCGAGAGCTTCGAGGCGATCGCCCGCAAGCCCGAGGTGCAGGAGCGTGCACGCGAGATCCGCGAGAGCCTCGGCAACCCGAAGACGGTGCTGCTCGGTGTCGACCGGCTCGACTACACCAAGGGCATCCGCCACCGCATCAAGGCCTTCGGCGAGCTGGTGGAGGACGGCCGGATCGCGGTCGAGGACGCCACCCTCATCCAGGTCGCGAGCCCGAGTCGCGAGCGTGTCGACTCGTACGCGGCGCTCCGCGACGAGATCGAGCTGAGCGTCGGCCGCATCAACGGCGACCTCGGCGTCATCGGCCACCAACCGATCTCGTACCTGCACCACGGCTACCCGCGCGAGGAGATGGTGGCGCTGTACCTGGCCGCCGACATCATGCTCGTCACCGCACTGCGCGACGGCATGAACCTCGTCGCGAAGGAGTACGTCGCCGCCCGCTTCGACAACGACGGGGTGCTCATCCTGTCCGAGTTCGCCGGTGCCGCCGACGAGCTCAAGCAGGCCGTGATCGTGAACCCACACGACATCGGGGCGCTCAAGGACTCGATCGAGCGCGCCATCCAGATGCCGCGTCGCGAGCGGTCGACGCGCATGCGCGCGCTCCGCAAGCGCGTCCGCGACAACGACGTGGCGCGCTGGTCGCGCTCGTTCCTCGAGGCGCTCGACCGGCACGCGCCGCGGAACGCCCAGATCGACCCGTCCGCCGCCGACCCGCGCGAGCAGCACCGTGAGGCGCAGACCGACAACATGTCGATCTTCGACGAGGACGCCCAGTCCGCCAGGGCTGCCGAGGACACCCGGGAGGCACGTGATGACTGAGACCACCACCGACCAGACCGCCATCGACGCGGCCCTCGAGACGCTCGCGGCTGCGCCGCGACTGATCGTCGCCCTCGACTTCGACGGCACGCTGGCCCCCTTCGCCGACGACCCCTCGCAGGTCGGCGCGCTGCCCGGCTCATGGGCCGCGGTCCTGACCCTGCACCGCGCGAAGGACACCGAGGTGGTGCTCGTGTCCGGGCGCCCGCTCGGCAGCCTGGCCGCGGTGACCCACGCACCCGAGGACATGGCGCTCGTCGGTTCGCACGGTGTCGAGTGGCGCGTGGACGGTCACGACGAGGCCGCGCTGTCCGATGACGAGGTCGGTCGTGTGGCACGGATCGGTGCCGCGCTCGACGCGGTCGGCGAACGGTTCCCGGGCGTCGTCATCGAGCACAAGCCCGCGGGGCACGGGGTGCACACGCGCCGCGTCTCCGCCGAGGTCGCTGCCGAGGCGAACGCGGCGGCGAGCCGTGCGGCGCACGAGGCCGACCCCGAGGTGCTCGAGCGCGGTGGCAAGGACATCGTCGAGTTCGCGGTGCGCCACGTCACGAAGGGCGACGCGATCGCCCGGCTCCGCGAGTTGCACGGCGCCGACGCGGTGTTCTTCGCCGGCGACGACGTCACCGACGAGGACGCCTTCCGCGTGCTCGGCGACGGCGACGTCGGGGTGAAGGTCGGGCCGGGCCAGACCCGGGCCGGGTACCGCATCGCCGACCCCGCGGCCCTGACCGGGGTCCTGAAGCAGCTGGCGAGGCTCCGCGCCACCCGCTGATCGCGGGCCCGGAGCATGAGAATGCACGGGGGTGCACGGCTGGTATCCCAAAGCGTCCTAGACTCATCCCATGCCTGATATCGACGTCAAGCCGCGCAGCCGGGTCGTCACCGACGGGATCGAAGCAACCACCTCGCGTGGCATGCTGCGGGCCGTCGGTATGGGAGACGAGGACTGGAGCAAGCCGCAGATCGGCATCGCGTCCTCGTGGAACGAGATCACGCCGTGCAACCTCTCGCTCGACCGCCTCGCGCAGGGTGCGAAGGAGGGCGTGCACTCCGGTGGCGGCTACCCGCTCCAGTTCGGCACCATCTCCGTCTCGGACGGCATCTCGATGGGCCACGAGGGCATGCACTTCTCCCTCGTCTCGCGTGAGGTCATCGCGGACAGCGTCGAGACCGTCGTCAACGCCGAGCGCCTCGACGGCACCGTCCTGCTCGCCGGCTGTGACAAGTCGCTGCCCGGCATGCTGATGGCCGCCGCGCGACTCGACCTGGCGAGCGTGTTCCTCTACGCGGGTTCGGTCATGCCGGGCTACGTGAAGCAGGCCGACGGCACGATGAAGGAAGTCACGATCATCGACTCCTTCGAGGGCGTCGGTGCCTGCAAGGCCGGCACCATGAGCGAGGAAGAGCTCAAGAAGATCGAGTGCGCCATCGTCCCGGGTGAAGGTGCCTGCGGTGGCATGTACACCGCCAACACGATGGCGAGTGTGGCCGAGGCCCTCGGCATGTCGCTGCCGGGCTCCGCCGCCCCGCCGAGCGCCGACCGTCGCCGCGACTACTACGCGCACCGCTCCGGCGAGGCCGTGGTGAACATGCTCGAGCACGGCATCACCGCCCGCCAGATCCTCACCAAGGAAGCGTTCGAGAACGCGATCGCTGTCGCGATGGCCCTCGGCGGCTCGACGAACGTCATCCTGCACCTGCTCGCGATCGCCTACGAGGCCGAGGTCGAGCTGTCGCTGGACGACTTCAACCGCATCGGTTCGAAGGTCCCGCACCTTGCCGACATGAAGCCCTTCGGCAAGTACGTCATGGTCGACGTCGACCGCAACGGCGGCATCCCCGTGATCATGAAGGCGCTGCTCGACGCGGGCCTGCTGCACGGTGAGTGCATGACCGTGACGGGCAAGACCGTCGCCGAGAACCTGGCCGAGATCGACCCGCCGGCACTCGACGGCGAGGTCTTCCGCACGCTCGACAACCCGATCCACGCCACCGGTGGCCTGACCGTCCTGCAGGGCTCCTTCGCCC
Source organism: Curtobacterium sp. UNCCL17 (assembly GCF_000686685.1). Lineage (NCBI taxonomy): Bacteria > Bacillati > Actinomycetota > Actinomycetes > Micrococcales > Microbacteriaceae > Curtobacterium > Curtobacterium sp. UNCCL17. The sequence continues at coordinate 818,436 of NZ_KK366001.1, forward strand.
CCGAGGGCGCCGTGGTGAAGACCGCGGGCTTCGACGCCTCCGTCTTCGAGGGCCCCGCCCGCGTGTTCGATCGTGAACGTGCGGCGATGGACGCCCTGACCGAGGGCAAGATCGAGAAGGGCGACGTCGTCGTCATCCGCTACGAGGGCCCCAAGGGCGGCCCGGGCATGCGCGAGATGCTCGCCATCACCGCGGCCATCAAGGGCGCGGGCCTCGGCAAGGATGTACTACTCTTGACCGACGGTCGATTCTCAGGCGGCACAACCGGCCTGTGCATCGGCCACATCGCACCGGAAGCAGTGGACGCAGGTCCAGTCGCTTTCGTTCGTGATGGCGACCGCATCCGTGTCGACATCGCGGCTCGCTCGCTCGACCTACTGGTCGACCCGGCCGAGCTGGAGGCCCGCCGTGACGGCTGGGCCCCGCTGCCCCCGCGCTACACCCGCGGAGTCCTCGCGAAGTACGCCAAGCTCGTCAAGTCCGCCGCCCAGGGCGCGGTCACGGGCTAGCGTCCGACACCCGCACCACCGCCACCACTCAGGCAAGGACCACTCATGCCCACGGAAGCAACTCCGTTGTCCGCGGCCGCCGGTGCACGCCGGTCGCCGGAGATCCTGACCGGCTCGGGAGCCGTCCTCCGGACGCTCGAGCACCTCGGGATCACCGACGTCTTCGGCCTGCCGGGCGGCGCGATCATCCCGTTCTACGACGAGCTGATGGCGTCGACCACGATCCGCCACATCCTCGTCCGTCACGAGCAGGGCGCCGGCCACGCCGCCGAGGGCTACGCCTCGTCGTCCGGCAAGGTCGGGGTCGCCATCGCGACGTCCGGCCCCGGTGCGACGAACCTCGTCACGGCCATCGCCGACGCCTACATGGACTCGGTGCCGTTCATCGCGATCACCGGTCAGGTGTTCTCGACGCTGATGGGCACCGACGCGTTCCAGGAAGCCGACATCGTCGGCATCACGATGCCCATCACCAAGCACTCATTCCTGGTGACCGACCCGGCCGACGTGCCGGCGACCCTCGCCGCGGCGCACCTCATCGCGACGACCGGTCGGCCCGGTCCCGTGCTGGTGGACATCACGAAGGACGCCCAGCAGAAGTCGGCGCCGTACGTGTGGCCGCCCAAGATCGACCTGCCCGGCTACCGGCCGGTGACCAAGGCGCACGGCAAGCAGATCACCGCGGCCGCGCAGCTGCTGTCCGAGTCGAAGCGCCCGGTGCTCTACGTCGGCGGCGGGGTCATCCGCTCCCGCGCGACCGCGGAGCTGCTCCGCTTCGCCGAGGCGACCGGTGCGCCGGTCGTCACGACCCTGATGGCGCGCGGCGCGTTCCCGGACTCGCACCCGCAGCACCTCGGCATGCCCGGCATGCACGGCACGGTGCCCGCGGTGCTCGGCCTGCAGGACAGCGACCTCATCGTCGCCCTCGGTGCCCGCTTCGACGACCGCGTGACCGGCAAGGCCGACGAGTTCGCGCCGGACGCCAAGGTCGTGCACGTCGACATCGACCCTGCCGAGATCTCGAAGATCCGCTTCGCCGACGTCCCGATCGTCGGTGACGCCCGCGAGGTCCTGGTCGACCTGCTCGACGCCTGGGGCGGCATCGCCGTCGAGGACCGCGCGTCGACCGACGAGTGGTGGGCGAAGCTCCACCAGCTCAAGACCGACTTCCCGCTCGGGTACGCCGAGCCGACCGACGGACTCCTCGCGCCGCAGGGCATCATCAAGCGCATCGGTGAGCTCTCCGGTCCCGAGGCCGTCTACGCCTCCGGTGTCGGCCAGCACCAGATGTGGTCCGCGCAGTTCATCAAGTACGAGCGGCCCAACGCCTGGCTCAACTCCGGTGGCGCCGGCACGATGGGCTACTCGGTCCCCGCAGCGATGGGTGCGAAGGTCGCACAGCCGGACCGCGTGGTCTGGGCGATCGACGGCGACGGCTGCTTCCAGATGACGAACCAGGAACTCGCGACCTGCGTCATCAACGACATCCCGATCAAGGTCGCGATCATCAACAACTCGTCGCTCGGCATGGTCCGGCAGTGGCAGACGCTGTTCTACGACGGTCGGCACTCCTTCACCGACCTCGAGACGGGGCACGCCTCGCGCCGCGTCCCGGACTTCGTGAAGCTGGCCGACGCCTACGGTGCCCTCGGCATTCGCGTCGAGAAGGCCGACGAGGTCGACGCCGCGATCGAGCTCGCCCTGGCGACCAACGACCGCCCGGTGGTGATCGACTTCGTCGTGAGCCGTGACTCGATGGTCTGGCCGATGGTCCCGCAGGGCGTCAGCAACTCGTCCATCGAGTACGCCCAGGCACTCGCGCCCACCTGGGACGACGAGGACGCCGACATGACGGGAGAAACCGCATGAGCCACGTCCTCTCCCTCCTCGTGGAGGACAAGCCCGGTCTGCTGACCCGTGTCGCCGGACTCTTCGCCCGGCGCGGGTTCAACATCGAGTCGCTCGCCGTCGGCAACACCGAGGTGGACGGCCTCAGCCGGATCACGGTCGTCGTCGACGTCGAGGACCTCCCGCTGGAACAGGTGACGAAGCAGCTCAACAAGCTGGTGAACGTCATCAAGATCGTCGAACTGGACTTCTCGCAGTCGGTCCAGCGCGAGCACATGCTCGTGAAGGTGCGCGTCGACAACCAGACGCGCTCGGCGGTGCTCGAAGCAGTGAACCTGTTCCGTGCCCAGGTCGTCGACGTGGCGACCGACTCCCTGATCGTCGAGGTGACCGGCGACCCCGGCAAGATCCAGGCGATCCTCCGCGTGCTCGAGCCCTACGGCGTCAAGGAGCTCGCCCGCGCGGGCCTCCTCGGCATGGGCCGCGGACCGAAGAGCATCACCGACCGGGTGCGCTGAGCGCCCGTCACACCCTTCCGGGCGCCGATGGTGCCCGGCACAGACCACAGAACCAAGGAGACACACCCTCGTGACTGACATCGTGTACGACGCCGACGCCGACCTGACGCTCATCCAGGGCAAGAAGGTCGCCGTCATCGGCTACGGCTCGCAGGGCCACGCCCACGCCCTCAACCTCCGTGACTCGGGTGTCGAGGTGAAGATCGGCCTGCAGGAGGGCTCGAAGAGCCGACAGAAGGCCGAAGAGGCGGGCTTCGAGGTCCACACCCCGGGCGACGCCACCGCCTGGGCCGACGTCGTCGTCATCCTCGCGCCGGACCAGGTCCAGCGCATCGTCTACGCCGAGGACATCCGCCCGAACCTCAAGCCGGGCGCGACGCTCGTCTTCGGCCACGGCTTCAACATCCGCTTCGGCTACATCGAGGCGCCCGAGGGCGTCGACGTGTCGCTCGTCGCGCCGAAGGGCCCGGGGCACACCGTCCGCCGCGAGTACGAGGCCGGCCGTGGCGTCCCCGTGATCGTCGCCGTCGAGGTCGACGCGTCCGGTTCCGCCTGGGACCTCGCGTGGTCGTACTCCAAGGCCATCGGTGGCCTCCGCTCCGGCGGCATCAAGACGACCTTCACCGAGGAGACCGAGACCGACCTGTTCGGCGAGCAGGCCGTGCTCTGCGGTGGTACCTCGCAGCTCATCCAGTACGGCTTCGAGACCCTGGTCGAGGCGGGCTACCAGCCGCAGATCGCCTACTTCGAGGTCCTGCACGAGCTCAAGCTCATCGTCGACCTCATCTGGGAGGGCGGCCTCACCAAGCAGCGCTGGTCGATCTCCGACACCGCTGAGTTCGGTGACTACGTCTCCGGCCCGCGCGTGATCTCGCCGGACGTCAAGGAGAACATGAAGGCGGTGCTCGCGGACATCCAGAACGGTGCCTTCGCGAAGCGCTTCATCGAGGACCAGGACGCCGGCGCTCCGGAGTTCAAGGCGCTCCGTGCCAAGGGCGAGGGCCACCCGATCGAGGCCACCGGCCGTGAGCTCCGCGCGCTCTTCGCGTGGAAGCAGAACGACGGCGACTACGTGGACGGCTCGGCCGCGCGGTAGTCTTCCGAGAACCACTCGATGACGAGGCGGCGGTGCACCTGCACCGCCGCCTCGCGATGTGACCCGAACGTTATGCAGCAGCTCTTCTCCAGCCCCGACGCCGCGGACCGGCGTCCCTCCGCCGTGCGCGCGGACGATTCCCGACACCCGTCGGCCGTGCTGCGCACCCGCGGTCAGGACCGCCCCGACCAGCATGGGATGATCGTTCGATGGCGGTGACGAAGCGAGCGGTCCACATCGGCGCCGGCAAGATCGGGCGTGGGTTCGTGGGCCAGTTCCTCGTGGCGAGCGGCTACGAGCTCACCTTCGTCGACGTCGACGAACGCGTGGTCTCGGCCCTGAACGAAGCCGGCCGGTTCGTGGTGCACGAGGTCGGCGAGATGCCGGTCGAGCACCTCGTCTACGGGTTCCGTGCGCTCAGCAGCAAGACCGACCGCGAGCGTGTGGTGCAGGCCATCGCCGAGGCCGACGTGGTGACCACCGCCGTGGGCGCACGCACGCTCCCGCTCGTCGCGCCACTCATCGCCGAAGGGCTCGCGGCACGTCCGCTCGAGCGCGCTGACGTCACGATCGTGGCCTGCGAGAACGCGTTCAACGCGACCGACTCCCTGCACGCCAGCATCCGCCGCGCCCCCATCCTCGAAGACCGCGACATCGCCGCCGTCTTCGCGAACTGCGCGATCGACCGCATCGTCCCGGACCAGTCCGGTGTGCTCGGGCAGTCCGGCGGCCTCGACGTCGTGCTCGAACCGTTCTACGAGTGGGTCATCGAGCGCACCCCGTTCCTCGGCTCCGACGCCGAACCGCCGACGATCGAGGGCGTCACCTGGGTCGACGACCTGCAGCCCTTCGTCGAGCGCAAGCTCTACACGGTCAACACGGCGCACGCCACCGCCGCCTACCACGGCTACGTGCGGGGCATCCGGCTCATCCGCGAAGCACTCGAGGACGACGCCGTCCGCGCCGAGGTCGACGGGGTGCTCGCCGAGACCACCGCACTGCTGATCGCGAAGCACGGCTTCGACCCCGAGGACCACGCGCGCTACGTCGCCGCGAACCTCTCCCGCATCGCGAACCCGCACCTGCCGGACTCCACGGCACGCGTCGGCCGCAACCCGCTCCGCAAGCTCGGCCGTCGTGAACGCTTCGTCGGCCCGGCGTCGCAGCTCGCCGAGCGCGGCCTGCCCGTCGAACACCTGCTCGGTGCGGTCCGCGCGGCGCTCGCGTTCGACGACGAGAACGACCCGGAGTCGATCGAGCTGCACGCACTCCTGCGCTCCGGGGCGACCGCGCACGCGCTCACCGAGATCCTCACGGGCCTGATGGAGAGCCACCCGCTCTTCCCTGCCGTCCGCGACGTCGTCGCCGAGGTCCTCGCGACGCAGCCGGCCGACGTCTGACGTCGACCTCCCGGCCGTCGCTGGTCTCCCCGGGGTCGTCTCCCTCGTAGAATCGGGGCATGACCACGGCAGCATCCCCACCAGACGGGTCGATCGACCCGGACGTGCCGAACGCCGTCGACACCGACGACGCCGCCCTCAGCTGGGGTGACGCGGACGACGCCACCCACGTCGACGCGGCGCACAACCCGGTGGCGGTGCGTGACCGCGGAGCCCGTGACCCCGAAGCGCCCGAGACCTCCGGCGCGCTCGTCGGGTTCGGCGTCTTCGGTGGCCTCTACCTGCTCTACACGGTGGCCTGGCTCCTGACCGCGTCGACCGCGTACGTCTCCGGCGTCGACACCGTCCTCACGCTCTTCGTCGAGGTGCTCCGCTTCCTCGCGATCCTCGCGCCGGCACTCTGGTTCACGGTGGTGCTCTGGGCAGCGCGCAGCAGCCGCACCCGGACCCGCCTGCTCTGGATGCTCCTCGGCGCCGTCGTGCTCTTCCCCTGGCCGTTCCTCCTGACGCGGAGCTTCGGGTGACCGGGGCAGTGCCGGCGACGACCCGCCGGAACAGTGCCCCCGTGGTCGCGAAGATCGTGGTCTGGGTCGTGTTCGCGGCGCTGTTCGCCTACATGACGGTGCAGGCCGTCGGCAACCTGACGCAGATCAACCAGCGGGTGGACGCCTTCAACGCGTTCCTCCAGACGACCTCGGGTGGCGACTCGCTGCAGACCAGCACCCCGTGGCTGTGGCTCGTGCTCGACATCCTCATCGCGCCGGTCGCGTTCGTCGCGGCGATCGTCATCACCCGGCGCGCGAGCCTGCCCGTCACGATCGCGGTGTTCGTGGTCGCGTTCGCGGGTGCCGGCGCCCTCTGGCTCGACCTCCAGCTGTTCGTCCCGACGCTGCTGGACTTCTGACGTGACCCGCCCACGGCCAGGAGGCACGGTGCGGCCCCGCCCCGCGCCTCCCGGCCGTCGTGTGGTTCTCCACAGGACCGCTCCCGCGGTCGTAACCACCGGCCCGCGTCGATAGCATGGTGGGATACCAACCGTCTCGAGTGAGGAAACAGCTGCTGTGTCGAAGCCGGTCGTCCTGATCGCCGAAGAACTCTCGCCCGCAACGGTCGACGCCCTCGGGCCCGACTTCGAGATCCGGAACGTGGACGGCACCGACCGTCCGGCGCTCCTGGCGGCGCTGTCCGACGCGCACGCCGTCCTCGTGCGGTCCGCCACCAAGATCGACGCCGAGGCGATCGCCGCGGCACCGAGCCTGAAGGTCGTCGCCCGTGCCGGCGTCGGCCTCGACAACGTCGACATCAAGGCCGCGACGACCGCCGGCGTGATGGTGGTGAACGCCCCGACCTCGAACATCATCTCGGCGGCGGAGCTCACGGTCGGGCACATCCTGTCGCTCGCGCGGCACATCCCGGCCGCCCACGCCTCGCTGGCCGCCGGTGCGTGGAAGCGCTCGTCGTACACCGGTGTGGAGCTCTACGAGAAGACCGTCGGCATCATCGGCCTCGGCCGCATCGGCGCGCTCATCACCCAGCGGCTGCAGGCCTTCGGCGTGACGGTCATCGCGTACGACCCGTACGTCACCACGGCACGTGCGCAGCAGCTCGGGGTCGAGCTCGTCTCCCTCGACGACCTGCTGCGCCGAGCGGACTTCACCACGATCCACATGCCGAGGACGCCGGAGACCCTCGGCATGATCTCGGACGCCCAGTTCGCCCTGATGAAGCCGACCGCGTTCGTCGTGAACGTGGCCCGCGGCGGCCTGATCGACGAGGACGCCCTGCACCGTGCACTCACGGCGAACACCATCGCCGGCGCCGGCCTCGACGTCTTCGTCGCCGAGCCCCCGAAGGACTCGCCGCTCCTGGCGCTCCCGAACGTCGTCGTGACGCCGCACCTCGGTGCCTCCACCGACGAAGCGCAGGAGAAGGCAGGCGTCTCGGTCGCCAAGTCGGTCCGTCTCGCCCTCGGCGGCGAGCTCGTGCCCGACGCGGTGAACGTGGCCGGCGGGGTCATCGACCCGTACGTGCGCCCCGGCATCCCGCTCGTCGAGAAGCTCGGCCAGGTCTTCACCGCCCTGGCGACCTCGCCGGTCACGAGCATCGACGTCGAGGTGCACGGCGAGCTCGCCGAGTACGACGTCAGCGTGCTGAAGCTCGCGGCGCTCAAGGGCGTCTTCACCGACGTCGTGAGCGACCAGGTCTCGTACGTCAACGCCCCGCTCATCGCCGAGCAGCGCGGGGTCACCGTCCGCCTCATCACCGAGACCGACAGCCCCGAGTACCGCAACGTGCTGACGATCCGCGGTGCCCAGTCCGACGGCCCGGCGATCAGCGTGTCCGGCACGCTCACCGGCCCGAAGCAGGTCGAGAAGCTCGTCGAGATCAACGGGCACGACGTCGAGGTGCCGCTCGACCGGCACCACGTCGTCATGGAGTACACCGACCGACCGGGCATCGTCGCGGTCTACGGCAAGGAGTTCGGCCAGGCCGGCATCAACATCGCCGCGATGCAGATCTCGCGCGAAGCCGCCGGTGGCCAGGCGCTGAGCGTCCTGACGGTCGACTCGCCCGTGCCGGCCGAGATCCTCGAGCACGTCCGCTCGGCGATCGACGCGTCCTCGCTCCGCGAGATCGACATCACGCTCTAGGGGAGTGGCGGACATGAGCAGCGCGCAGACGATCCGACTCGCGGTCATCCGTGGTGACGGCATCGGCCCCGAGGTCGTCGACGAGGCCCTGAAGGTCCTGCACGCGGTCCTGCCGGACGACCTCGTGGTGCAGGAGACCCCGTTCTCCCTCGGCGCCGCACGGTACCTGGAGACCGGCGACATCCTGACCGACGACGACATGGCAGCGATCGCGCAGCACGACGCGATCCTGCTCGGAGCGGTCGGCGGTGACCCGCGTGACCCGCGGCTCGCCGGGGGCATCATCGAGCGCGGGCTGCTCCTCAATCTCCGCTTCGCGTTCGACCACTACGTGAACCTCCGGCCGACGACGGTGCACCCGGCCGTCCCGACACCGCTCGCCGACCCCGGCGAGGTCGACTTCGTGGTCGTGCGCGAAGGTACCGAAGGGCCCTACGTCGGCAACGGCGGTGCCATCCGGACCGGTACCCCGCACGAGATCGCGACCGAGGTCTCGTTGAACACCGCCTTCGGTGTCGAGCGGGTCGTGCGGTACGCCTTCGCGCTGGCGGACCGACGCCCGCGTCGCCACCTGACGCTCGTGCACAAGAGCAACGTCCTGGTGCACGCCGGAGCCCTCTGGCAGCGCACCGTCGCGGCCGTCGGCGCCGAGTACCCGGACGTCACGGTCGACTACCAACACGTGGACGCGGTCACCATCCACATGGTGCGCGACCCCGCACGGTTCGACGTCATCGTCACCGACAACCTGTTCGGCGACATCATCACCGACCTGGCCGGCGCGATCAGCGGCGGCATCGGTCTGGCGGCCTCGGGCAACATCAACCCGGACGGCACCTTCCCCAGCATGTTCGAGCCGGTCCACGGTTCCGCGCCGGACATCGCAGGTCAGCAGCTGGCCGACCCCACCGCCGCGATCCGTTCCGTCGCCCTGTTGCTCGACCACATCGGTCGCGGTGACCTGGCGGCCGCGGTGACGGCTGCGGTGGAGTCCGACCTCGCCGACCGGGGCACCACGCCGCGTCGCACGGCCGAGATCGGCGACGCGATCGCCGCCGCGGCCACGGCACGCACCACCACCGCCTGAGAAGGAGTCCTCCCCATGAGCACCGACACCGCCTTCGGACTCGAGTTCGCCAGCACCCCGTCCGCCGACCGTCGCGCGGCCGCCGAGCGCGAGCAGATCCTCGCCGACCCGGGCTTCGGCAAGCACTTCACCGACCACATGGCGACGGTCGAGTGGACGCTCGACGACGGCTGGCACAGCGCGTCGATCCACCCGTACGGGCCGCTGTCCCTCGACCCGAGTGCGAGTGTCCTGCACTACGCCCAGGAGATCTTCGAGGGGCTCAAGGCCTACCGGCACGCGGACGGTTCGGTGTGGTCGTTCCGACCGGACGCCAACGCCCGGCGATTCCAGCGGTCCGCCCGACGGCTCGCTCTGCCGGAGCTCCCGGTCGAGGCGTTCGTCGAGTCGATCCGGCAGTTGGTGCAGACCGACGTCGACTGGGTGCCCTCGGCGCCCGAGACCAGCCTGTACCTGCGGCCGTTCATGATCGCGACGGAGTCGTTCCTCGGTGTCCGGGCGGCACAGGCCGTCGCGTACCACTGCATCGCGAGCCCGGCCGGTGCGTACTTCACCTCGGGCCCGAAGCCGGTGTCGATCTGGCTGTCGACGCAGTACGCCCGTGCCGGCAAGGGCGGGACCGGTGCGGCGAAGACCGGCGGCAACTACGCCTCGTCGCTGCTGCCCCAGCAAGAGGCGTACGAGCACGGCTGTCAGCAGGTGATGTTCCTCGACTCGGTGGAGGGCAAGTACCTCGAAGAGCTCGGCGGCATGAACGTCGTCCTGGTCAAGTCCGACGGCACCCTCGTCACGCCCGACTCCGACTCGATCCTCGAAGGGATCACGCGTGACTCGATCCTGCAGCTGGCCGAGGACCGCGGCCTGACCGTCGAGAAGCGCCGGGTGACCCTCGACGAGTGGCGTGACGGCGTCGCCGACGGCTCGATCACCGAGGCCTTCGCGTGCGGCACCGCCGCCGTGGTGACCCCGATCGCCGAGCTCCGGGGCGACGGCTTCACGATCGGTTCGCCGACCGTCGGGGCGGGGGAGCTCACGATGTCCCTGCGCGACGAACTCACCGACATCCAGTACGGCCGTCGTCCCGACCCGCACGGGTGGATGACCAAGCTGACCGACGCGTCCTGATCGACCGGCGGGCGTGGGTAGGGTCGAACGGTGAAGATCGCACGGTTCAGCAGCAAGGGTGAAGACCCCCGGTACGGCATCCTCGACGAGCGCGCCCTGGTGGTGCTCGCGGGAGACCCGATGTACCAGGGGTTCGAGACCACGGGGGAGCGCGTGGCACTCGCCGACGCCAAGCTCCTCGCCCCCGTCATCCCGCGCTCGAAGGTCATCGGCGTCGGGCTCAACTACTCGGAGCACGCTTCGGAGATGGACGAGCGCGCCGGCGACGACCCGGTGGTGTTCCTCAAGCCGAACACCTCGGTGATCGGTCCGGACGAACCCATCCGCCTCCCCGCCGACATCGGACGCGTCGACCACGAGGGCGAACTCGCCATCGTGATCGGCTCACTCGCGAAGAACGTCCGGCGTGAGGACTTCGCGAGCGTCATCCTCGGCTACACGATCGCCAACGACGTGACCGCCCGTGACCTGCAGGCGCGCGACGGGCAGTGGACCCGGGCGAAGGGGTTCGACACCTTCTGCCCGCTCGGCCCCGTGATCGAGACCGAGATCGACCCGTCGGACATCCGCATCGAGACCCGCGTCGACGGTGACCTCCGGCAGGCGGCCTCGACGAACGAGATGGTGCACGACATCCCGTCGCTCGTCGAGTTCGTGTCCTCGATCTGGACCCTGCTGCCCGGTGACGTCATCCTGACGGGGACCCCGGCCGGTGTCGGACAGATCCGCGACGGCGAGATCGTCGAGGTCACCATCTCCGGCATCGGTTCGCTCAAGAACCCCGTCATCGCCCGGCACTGACAGCGCTGCCGAACGGCCCGTTCCCCCAGCTGGGGAGCGGGCCGTTCGTCGTTCTCGGCGCAGTGTTCAGCGCGGGCGCAGATGGCGACACGCCCGGGATGTGGCCCGGCTTGGCGCTGCCGTTCACCTCTGCGTAAAGTAATCACTCGTTGCCGCTGAGGCGGAGAACGGAACGGCCGAGACGATCACCGGGTTGAACACCTGGAGATGCAGTCCGGACGGGGTCCCGCTCAGGCAACCAACTCCTCGGAACCACGACCTCTGGTTGTGCGCCCAGGATGTTGTACAAGACGAATGCCTCTCTGGCGGAACCTGTGATGGGTCGAGCGGGGAGTGCGTCTGGTCCTTGAGAACTCAACAGCGTGCACATTGTCAATGCCAATTTATTGATTGACCTCGTGCCTGGTCGGCTTGCTGACTGGGTCATGAAGCAATTCCTTTTGGATTGAAGATTGTCAGT
>NZ_KK366002.1:0-338095 GCF_000686685.1 Curtobacterium sp. UNCCL17
GAGTCAGGGGCAGGTTACTCACGTGTTACTCACCCGTTCGCCACTAATCCACCCAGCAAGCTGGGCATCATCGTTCGACTTGCATGTGTTAAGCACGCCGCCAGCGTTCGTCCTGAGCCAGGATCAAACTCTCCGTAAAAAAATACAGACCCAACACCCGAAGGCATCAGACCGAGTTGATTCTGACTGTTGACTGTCTACTGACAATCTTCAATCCAAAAGGAATTGCTTCATGACCCAGTCAGCAAGCCGACCAGGCACGAGGTCAATCAATAAATTGGCATTGACAATGTGCACGCTGTTGAGTTCTCAAGGACCAGACGCACTTGCTCCTCAGCTCGAGTTCGAGCTTCAGCCACAAGGCTTGTGTTCTTGGCTTGCCACCGTTGGTTCGTCGGACCCGGAGGTCCAGTGGCTCATCCCGAGGGGAGAGAACCGGTGGACTTGTCATCCTAGGCGTCGAAGCGATCCGGCGCAAGGCCCGATCTGAACTTCAGTGGAGGATGGTCCCGCTTGAGGGCCGACGTGCTCTGGGCTTTCGCTCCAGCCGCTCCGCCGCACCTTTGGGGTGACGAGTAAGAACTATACGCAGCCCTGAGCGAGTGCGCCAAGCCAGCTCCCATCCCGGGCGTGTCGCGTTGTGCAACAGGCGTCGCCCGGACGCAGCGATGCCCGGTTCCACAGGGGAACCGGGCATCGCTGGGGGTCGAGCAACCGGGGTCAGGCGAGGGTCACGCCGGCGAGGGTCTTCTTGCCACGACGCAGTACGAGCACTCCCCCGGGCAGGGCGAGGTCGGACAGCGGGGCGGCCGGGTCTTCGGCCCTGACGTTGTTCACGTAGACGCCGCCCTGGTCGATCGCGCGGCGGGCCTCGCCGAGGGACTTCACGAGTCCGGTCTCCACGAGTGCGCGTGCGACGTCCGCTCCGGAGTCGAGCGTGACCGTGCCCGGCAGCGCGGCGATCGCCGACCGCAGGGTCTCCGGGTCGAGCGCGCCGAGCTCGCCGTTGCCGAACAGCGCTGCCGCGGCATCGATCGCCGCCTGGGTCGCCGCCACCCCGTGCACGATCGAGGTCACCTCGAACGCCAGGGTCCGCTGGGCCTCTCGTCGGAAGGGTTCGTCGGCGACGGCCTGCTCGAGTCGTTCGATCTCGGCACGCGTCAGGAACGTGAACTGCCGCAGTCGGGCGATGACGTCGGCGTCCGCCGTGTTGAGCCAGAACTGGTACAGCGCGTAGGGCGAGGTCATCTCGGCATCGAGCCAGATCGCGTTGCCCTCGCTCTTGCCGAACTTCGTGCCGTCGGAGTTCGTGATGAGCGGGGTCCCCAGGGCGTGCACCGTGGCCCCTTCGGCACGACGGATGAGCTCGGTCCCGGAGGTCAGGTTGCCCCACTGGTCCGAGCCACCGGTCTGCAGCGTGCACCCGTACTGGCGCCAGAGCTCGCGGTAGTCGAGCCCCTGCAGGATCTGGTAGCTGAACTCGGTGTAGCTGATCCCCGCATCGGAGTTCAACCGCGCGGCCACCGCGTCCTTCTTGAGCATCGAGTTGACGCGGAAGTACTTGCCGACGTCACGCAGGAAGTCGATCGCGGACAACGGCGCGGTCCAGTCGAGGTTGTTCACCAGGCGGACGCCGTTGTCGCCGTCCGGACTGAGGAACCGGGACACCTGTGCCTGCAGCCGGGACACCCACTCCGCCACGGTCTCCGGGGTGTTCAGCGTCCGCTCGGCCGTGGGACGGGGATCGCCGATGAGACCGGTCGACCCACCCACCAACGCGAGTGGCTTGTGCCCGGCGAGCTGCAGCCGGCGCATGGTCAGGAGCTGCAGCAGGTTGCCGCAGTGCAGCGACGGCGCCGTCGGGTCGAAGCCGCAGTAGTACGTGATCGGCTCACCGTCGAGGGCCTCTTGCAGCGCGGTCTCGTCGGTCGAGACCTGCACCAGACCGCGCCACTGGAGTTCGTCCCACACCGAGTCGAAGGCGGGATCGTTCTGCTGGCGCGTCAGGACGTCTTGAGCGGTATCACTGGACACCCCGCCATCGTAGCGGCGACGGACGTCCGTCAGGCGCGGCAGCCGGGAGGCCCGGGGCCGGGTTCACGAGTCGAGGGCGCCCTTGTGCCGTCGGTACGTCGAGACCGTGGGGTCACCCGTCAGCCAGAAGCGCCAGGGGTACCGCACCCCGCCGGCGATGCCGCCGACGCCGGTGCGCGGGCCGCGGGAGATCCGCGGGACCGCAGCGCCCGCGGGCGGGCCGGCCAGGGTCTCGGACAGGAGCTCGTCGACCACGTGGGCCGGTCCGGCGGAGGCGAGCCGGGCCTCCAGGCCGGGTGCCAGGGTGAGCACGAACGGGCCGGACCCGTCGAGGAGCGACGTGCCCTCGTCCTGCCCGAGGATCGCTCCGAGCGCACCACCGAGGTTGCCGGGCCCACGTGCCAAGGCGACGTCCGCGACCTTCGACCCGCGACGCGCTCGCGCGACGTCCAGGCCCTCGACGACCTGCGCACCGCGCAGCAGGGAGCCCGACGAGGTGCCGGTCGGCCCGCTCACGACGTTGACGCAGGTGTGGATGCCGTACGAGCGGTAGGCGTACAGCGTGCCGGGCGGACCGAAGAGGTGGCGGTTGCGCTCCGTCATCCCCCGGTGTCCGTGTGAGCCGGGGTCGGTGGGGCCGGAGTAGGCCTCGACCTCGGTGATGCGGAGCGCCACGCCGCGCCCCGCGATCGTCGCACCGAGCAGGGCCGGCGCGATGATCGGGGCGGGCTCGGCGAGCAGCACGGCGATCCCCCGGGTCATCGCGAGAAGGGTGCGCCCTCGGCCAGGTCGCGGACGCGGCGGGTGACGGACGCGAGCTGCTCGGCGACCCGGTCGGGTGCGGTGCCGCCGACGCCGGAGCGCGATGCGACGCTGCCCTCGATGGTCAGGACGGAACGGACGTCGGGCGTGAGGTGCTCGGAGACCGACCGGTACTCGTCGTCGGTCGGCTCGTCGAGCTCGATGCCGCGCTCCTCGCAGTACCGTACGAGCGCGCCGGAGACCTCGTGCGCATCCCGGAACGGGACGCCCTGACGGACCAACCACTCGGCGACGTCCGTCGCGAGCGAGAAGCCCTGCGGCGCGAGCTCGGCCATCCGGTCGGTGTCGAAGGTCAGGGTCGCGATCATGCCGGTGAACGCGGGCAACAGGACCTCGAGCGTCGCGACGGAGTCGAAGACCGGCTCCTTGTCCTCCTGCAGGTCGCGGTTGTACGCCAGCGGCAGTCCCTTGAGGGTCGCGAGGAGCCCGGTCAGGTTGCCGATCAGGCGCCCCGACTTGCCCCGGGCGAGCTCGGCGATGTCCGGGTTCTTCTTCTGCGGCATGATGCTCGAGCCGGTCGAGAACGCGTCGTGGAGCCGGACGAAGCCGAACTCCTTCGTGTTCCAGAGGATGACCTCTTCCGACAGGCGCGAGACGTCGATGCCGATCTGCGCGAGGACGAACGCGAACTCGGCGACGACGTCACGGGCTGCCGTGGCGTCGATCGAGTTGTCCGCCGGACGGTCGAAGCCGAGCTCCGCGGCGATCGCGGCGGGGTCGAGGCCGAGGGAACTGCCCGCCAGCGCACCGGCACCGTACGGGCTGACGCTCGCGCGGCCGGCCCAGTCGCGGAGGCGCTCGAGGTCGCGGACGAGCGGCCAGGCGTGCGCGAGCAGGTGGTGGGCCAGGAGCACCGGCTGTGCGTGCTGCAGGTGCGTGCGCCCCGGCATGATCGCGGCCGGGTGCTCGGTCGCCTGCTGAGTGATCGCGTCGACGAGGTCGATGACGAGTCGGCCGATGCGCCGCCCGTGGTCGAGCATGTGCATGCGGCCGAGGGTGGCGATCTGGTCGTTGCGGCTCCGACCGGCACGGAGCTTGCCGCCGAGCTCGGGACCGAGGTCGGCGATGAGCAGGCGTTCGAGGGCGCCGTGGACGTCCTCGTCGGAGTCGTCGGGCTGCAGTGTGCCGTCGACGTGCGCCGCTTCGAGCCGGTCGAGGCCGGCGAGCATGCGTTCGAGCTCGTCGGCGGTCAGGTAGCCCGCGGTGTGCAGCGCTCGGGCGTGGGCACGGGACCCCGCGATGTCGTAGGGCGCGAGCTGCCAGTCGAAGTGCGTCGACTTCGAGAGCGCGGCGAGGGCCGCACTCGGGCCGTCGGCGAAGCGGCCGCCCCAGAGGGCACCGGTGTTGGTGGCGTCGGTCTTCTCGTCGGTCATGTCGTCCTGCGTCGTTTCGTCTGTGGTGCGGCTGTCGGTCAGTTCGCCGCGTCGCGGCGGGCGGAGATCTTGCTGGGCAGTGACCAGAGCTCGATGAACCCCCTGGACACGGACTGGTCGAACGCGTCGCCGGTGTCCGACGTCGCCAGGTCGAAGTCGTAGAGGCTCTGCTCCGACCGACGGCCCGTCACGGTGGCACGCCCGCCCTGCAGCCGCAACCGGACGTCGCCGGAGACGTGCTGCTGGGTGTGCTCGACGAAGGCGTCGAGGCTGCGCTTGAGTCCGCCGAACCACAGGCCGTCGTAGACCAGGTCGGCCCACTCGGACTCGACGCCGCGTTTGAACCGGGCGACGTCGCGCTCGAGGGTGAGGCTCTCGAGCTCCTCGTGCGCGGCGATGAGCGCGATCGCGGCCGGCGCCTCGTAGACCTCGCGCGACTTGATGCCGACCACCCGGTCCTCGACGACGTCGATCCGCCCGACGCCGTGCTTGCCGGCGACCGCGTTGAGCTCCTGCACCATGCGCAGCACGCTGAAGCGCTGCCCGTCGAGGGCGACCGGGACACCACGGTCGAAGGTGATCGTGACCTCGTCGGCCTGCTGCGGGAGCGCCGGGTCCTGCGTGGTCGCGTAGAGGTCGGCGGCGGGGGCGTTCCACGGGTCCTCGAGGAGCCCGGTCTCGACGGCTCGGCCCCACACGTTCTGGTCGACCGACCACGGCTCCCGCTCCGAGTGCTGGATCGGCAGCCGGTGCTCCTGCGCGTACGCGATGGCGCGGTCGCGGGTCAGGGCGAGGTCCCGCACCGGGGCGACGGTCCGCAGGTCCGGTGCGATCGCCGCGACGGCTGACTCGAAGCGGACCTGGTCGTTGCCCTTGCCGGTGGAGCCGTGCGCGACGCTGTCGGCACCGAGTTGCTTCGCCGTCAGCGCGAGGTGCTTCGCGATGAGCGGGCGGCTCAGTGCCGAGACGAGCGGGTACCGCTTCTGGTAGAGCGCGTTGGCCCGGAGCGCCGGCACGATGTACTCGTCGGCGAACTCGTCCTTGGCGTCGACGACGAGTGACTCCACGGCGCCGCAGTCGAGCGCACGCTGCCGGACCGCCCCGAGGTCTTCTCCGCCCTGGCCGACGTCGACCACGAGTGCGACGACGTCCTTGCCGGTGGCGTCGCGCAGCCAGCCGATCCCGACGGAGGTGTCGAGACCGCCGGAGTACGCGAGGACGACGCGGTCAGCCACTGGTGATCGGTCCGTCGGCTAGTCGTTGGCGAGCAGCCAGGCCAACAGCGCCTTCTGGGCGTGCAGACGGTTCTCCGCCTCGTCCCAGATGATGCTGCGCGGGCCGTCGATGACGTCGGCGGTCACTTCGAACCCACGGTCGGCCGGCAGGCAGTGCATGAAGACGGCGTCGTCGGCGGCGTGCGCCATGAGCGCGTCGTCGACGCGGTACCCCGCGAAGGTGTCGAGACGCGACTGCTTCTCGGACTCCTTGCCCATCGACACCCAGGTGTCGGTGACGACCACGTCGGCACCCGCGACCGCGGCCACCGGGTCGGTCACCACGAGGACGGAGCCACCCGTCACGGCGGCGCGTTCCTCGGCGTCGGTGACGACCTGCGCCGACGGGGAGAACTCGGCGGGGGCGGCGACGCGGACGTGCATGCCCGCCGTCGCCCCGGCGAGCAGGTACGACTGCGCCATGTTGCTCGCGCCGTCGCCGATGACCGCCACGGTCTGCCCGGCGAGGGCGCCGCGGTGCTCACGGATGGTGAGCAGGTCGGCGAGGAGCTGGCAGGGGTGGAAGTCGTCGGACAGCGCGTTGACGACGGGGACCGTCGTGCCGGCGGCCATCTCCTCGAGCCCGGCCTGGCCGTAGGTGCGCCACACGATCGCCGACACCATGCGCTCGAGCACGCGGGCGGTGTCCGACGGGGTCTCCTTGCCGCCGAGCTGGCTGTTCGCCGTCGAGATGATCAGCGGGCTGCCGCCGAGGTCGGAGATGCCGACGTGGAAGGACACCCGGGTACGGGTCGACGACTTGTCGAAGATCACCGCGACGCTCTGCGGACCGGCCAGCGGCTTCTCCGCCCAGCGGTCGGCCTTCATGCGGTCGGCGATGTCGAGGATCGCGGACTGCTCGGCCTGGCTCAGGTCGTCGTCGCGGAGGAAGTGGCGGGTCATGCGGTGGGCTCCTGCGCTGCGGCGACGGCCGCGAGGCTCTGGGCGAGGATCGACAGGAACTCGTCGATCTCGGCGTCGGACACGATGAGCGGCGGCGCGATGCGCAGGCTCGACTCGTTGGGGGCGTTGATGATGAGGCCACGCTCGAGGGCGGCCGCGTTGACGGCCGGACCGATCGGACCGGTCAGACCGACGCCGATGAGCAGGCCGGTGCCACGGACCTCTTCCACCAGCGGGGAACCGATGGCGCGGATGCCGTCACGGATCCGCTCACCCTTGACCACTGCGCCGGCGACGAGGTCGGCGCGCTCGATCTCCTCGAGCACCGCGTTGGCGACTCGGGTGCCGAGCGGGTTGCCGCCGAAGGTCGAACCGTGCTGCCCGGCCGAGAACAGGTCGGAGGCCCAGCCGAACGTGACGAGGGCGCCGATGGGGAAGCCACCGGCGATGCCCTTGGCGACGGTGATGGCGTCCGGCGTCACACCGTGGCCCTGGAACGCGAACCAGTTGCCGGTCCGGCCGACACCCGTCTGGATCTCGTCGAGGATCAGCAGTGCGCCGTGCTCCGCGGTCAGTCGGCGTGCCGCCAGCAGGAAGCCCTCCGGCAGGTCGACCACGCCGGCCTCGCCCTTGATGGGTTCGAGGATCAGGGCGGCGACGGAGTCGTCGATCGACGCTTCGAGGGCCTCGATCGAGGTGTCGATGTGCTCGACACCCGGGATCATCGGCAGGAAGTCCTGCTGCAGCGCGGGCTTGCCGGTGAGCGCGAGCGCGCCCATCGTGCGGCCGTGGAAGCCCTGCTTGAGCGCGAGGATCCGGGTCTTGGTGCCGTCCGCACCCTTGTTGAGGCGGGCCAGCTTGAACGCGGCCTCGTTCGCCTCGGCGCCGGAGTTGCCGAAGTACACGCGGCCCGCGTCGCCCGCGCCGGTGATGCGCTTGAGGCGCTCGGCGAGTTCGAGCTGCGGCGGGGTGGCGAAGTAGTTCGACACGTGCACGAGCTTCGCGGCCTGGTCGGCGATCGCCTCCACCAGGGCGGGGTGCGCGTGGCCGAGCGAGTTCACCGCGATGCCGGCGAGGAAGTCGAGGTACTCGTTGCCCTCGACGTCCCAGACGCGGCAGCCCTGGCCGCGCTCGAGCATGATCTTCGGCGGGGTCAGGGATCGCATGAGCGACGCCCCGAACCGGTCGTTCCAGGTCTCGGTCTGCGTCTCAGTGCTCACTGCTGGTGTCCCTTCTCGTTCGTACCCGCCACGTGCTGGCCGGTACGGCTGTCGATCGACGGCGACGCCACGCGACGGCCGATCTCGGCGTGGGTCATCTGGTTCTCGGTTCGTCGGCTCGGGTCCGGGATCACCTCGGTGCCCGCACCCCGCAGGGTGAAGACCTCGAGCAGGATCGAGTGCGGGATCCGGCCGTCGATGATCGTCGCACCGCCGACCCCGCCGACCACTGCGTCGAGGCACGCGGTCATCTTGGGGATCATCCCCGACTCGAGGCTCGGCAGGAGCTCGCGGAGCTCGTCGACCGCGATGAGGTCGACGATCGAGTCACGGTCGGGCCAGTTGCGGTACAGGCCGGGGACGTCGGTGAGCATCATGAGCTTCGATGCCCGGAGCGCGATCGCCAGGGCACCCGCCGCAGCGTCCGCGTTCACGTTGAGTGCCTGGTCGGGGTGCGCGTCGTCGATCGCGATGCTCGAGACGACCGGGATCCGGCCGGCCTCGATCGCGGCGAGCACACCGGACGGGTCGACGTGGGTGATGTCCCCGACATGGCCGAGGTCGTACTCCTGCCCGTCGACGACGACGCCCTTCTTCTCGCCGGTGAACAGCGAGCCGCCGTCGCCGAACACGCCGACGGCCAGGCCCTCGCCGTGTTCGTTCACCAAATCGACGATCTCGCGGTTGACCTCGCCGGCCAGGACATCGCGGACGACCGTGATCGCCTCGGTCGTCGTGACGCGGTAGCCGCCGCGGAACTCGGACTCGATGCCCTGTTCCTTGAGGGCGGCGGAGATCTGCGGCCCCCCACCGTGCACGACGACCGGGTGCAGGCCGGCGTAGCGCAGGTAGACCATGTCCTCGGCGAAGGCGCGCTTCAGGTCCTCGTTCACCATGGCGTTGCCGCCGAACTTGACCACGACGACCTTGCCCGAGAAGCGCTTGAGCCACGGCAGCGACTCGATGAGCGTCGCCGCCTTGACCGCGGCGAACTCGTGTTCTTCTTCCTTCGTGAGGGGCGTGCCGGCCCCGTTCGTGTCGGCCGCCATCAGCTGGAGTACGCGCTGTTCTCGTGCACGTAGTCGTGCGTGAGGTCGTTGGTCAGGATCGTGGCGGAGTGCGTGCCGACACCGAGGTCGATGCGCACGTGGGTGTCACGTGGGGTCAGGTCGACGGAGTCGCTCGGCTCGTCGGGTGCGCCCGCGTGGCAGACCCGGACGCCGTTCATGCTGACGTCCACCGCGTACGGGTCGAACTCGGCGTCGGTGGTGCCGATCGCCGCGAGCACCCGGCCCCAGTTCGGGTCGTTGCCGAAGACCGCGGCCTTGAACAGGTTGTTCCGGGCGACGCTCCGACCGACGGTCACGGCGTCGTCCTCGGTCGCGGCGTGCACGACCTCGATCGCGATGTCGTGGCTCGCGCCCTCGGCGTCCTGCTGCAGCTGGCGGGCCAGGTCGGCACAGACCGCGGTCAGGGCCTCCTGGAAGTCACCGACCTCGGGCGTCACGCCGCTCGCACCCGACGACAGCAGGACGACGGTGTCGTTCGTCGACATGCAGCCGTCGGAGTCGACCCGGTCGAACGTGATGCGGGTGGCGGCGCGGAGCGCCTGGTCGAGCTGGTCCGGCGTCTGCACGGCGTCCGTCGTGATGACGACGAGCATCGTCGCGAGCCCGGGCGCGAGCATCCCGGCGCCCTTGGCCATGCCGCCGACGGTCCAGCCGTCCTCGGTCACGACGGACTGCTTGGCCTTCGTGTCCGTCGTCATGATCGCGGTCGCCGCATCGGGACCGCCGTCGTCGCTGAGTGCCGCACTCGCCAGGTCGACGCCACGGAGCACGTTGTCGCGGAAGGTCTGGTCGCCCACACCGATGAGCCCGGTGGAGCAGACGACGACGTCGCCGGCCCCGATCCCGAGGGCGTCGCCCACGGCTTCGGCCGTCAGGTGCGTGGTCTGGAAGCCGAACGGGCCGGTGAAGCAGTTCGCGCCACCGGAGTTCAGGACGACGGCACGCGCGACGCCGTCCCCGACGACCTGGCGGGACCAGATGACGGGGTGCGCCTGGGCCCGGTTGCTGGTGAAGACGGCGGCCACGGCCGCGTCGGGGCCGTCGTTGACGACGAGGGCCACGTCCGGCTTGCCGCTCGTCTTGAGACCGGCGGTGACGCCGGCGGCGCGGAAGCCCGCTGCCGCGGTGACGCCCTGGAGGCCCGGCTCGGTCTGGGTGGTCGTGCCTGCGTCGGTCACGGTGCGACTCCGTCCACGCTGAGGCCCGTGGTCTCGGGGAGACCGAGGGCGATGTTCGCCGACTGGACGGCGGCGCCCGCCGTGCCCTTGGCGAGGTTGTCGAGCGCGGTCACCGCGACGACACGGCTGGCGGCCTCGTCGACGGCGATGCCGACGAGCGCGGTGTTCGCACCGATCGTGTCCGCGACCCGGGGGAACTCGCCCTCGGGCAGCAGGTGGACGAACGGCTCGTCGGCGTACGCCTGTTCCCAGGCGAGTCGGACGTCGCGTGCGCTGACGCCGGGCGAGAGCTTCGCGGTGGTGGTCGCGAGGATCCCCCGCGACATCGGGACCAGGACCGGCGTGAACGAGATCGTCACGTCGGAGGCCCCCGCGACCTGCAGGTTCTGCTGGATCTCGGGGACGTGCCGGTGCGAGCCGCCGACGGCGTACGCGCTGGCGGACCCCATGATCTCGGAGGCCAGGTAGGTGGTGCTGAGCTTCTTGCCGGCACCGCTCGGGCCGACGCTGAGCACCGCGACGAGGTCGTCGGACTCGACGAGGCCGGCCTGGATGCCCGGCTGGATGCCGAGCGTCACCGCGGTGACGTTGCAGCCGGGCACCGCGATGCGCTTCGTGCCGACCAGGGCGGAACGCTGCTTGCCCTGCGAGGCGATGTCGTCGACCTCGCGCCATTCATCGGCCGAGCCCGGAGTGGGCGCCGCGAGCAGCAGCTCGGGCAGCCCGTAGGTCCACGCGCCGAAGTAGTCACCGCCGTAGAACCGTTCCCACGCCGCCGGGTCCGTCAGACGGTGGTCCGCGCCGCAGTCGATGACGAGCGCGTCGCCGCCGAGTTCCGCGGTGATCGCTCCCGACTGCCCGTGCGGCAGCGCCAGGAACACCACGTCGTGCCCGCGCAGCGTCTCGGCCGTCGTCTCCGCCAGGGTCAGGTGCGACAGTGAACGGAGGTGCGGCTGCGTCGCGATCAGGGGCTGTCCGGCGTTCGAGAACGCCGTCACCGTCCTGACCTCGAACTCGGGGTGGGCGGAGAGCACGCGCAGGAGCTCACCACCCGCGTAGCCGGAGGCTCCCGCCACGGCGACGGATACGGACATGGGATTCCACCTTTGGTCGGACTGGTCGTCGAGAGAGTCGGAGGCGGCGACCCCGGGCGGTGCTGATCCCGTGTGGGTCAGTCGCGCAGGGTCGCCCCGAATCGCTCGCCGGCACGTCGGACAGCGCCGTCACGGGCCTCGGTGGCCTCGGCAGCGGTCAGCGTGCGGTCCGTGGCACGGAAGCGCAGGGCGAACGTCAGGGACTTCTGTCCCTCGTCCACGCCGGAGCCCCGGTAGTCATCCACGAGCCGAGCATACTCCAACAGGTCTCCGGCGCCAGAGCGCACCGCATCCAGCACGTCACCGGCCGGCACGTCGGCGTCGACGACGAGCGAGAGGTCCTGCGTGGCTGCCGGGTAGGAGACGATCGGCGCGACCGCGACGAGTTCCGGGGCCGCGGCGACCAGTGCGTCGAGGTCGAGCTCGACGGCTGCCACCACGCGGGGCAGGACGGCGGCCTCGGCCAGTTCGGGCAGGAGCTCTCCGGCGACGCCCACGACCGTGCCGTCGACGAGCAGCGACGCGGCGCGGCCCGGGTGCAGGGACGGGTGGGTCGTCTGCGCGACGGTGAGTTCGACACCGACGGCCCAGGCGACCTGGCGGGCCGCATCGATCGCGTCGGCGATGCCGAACGGTTCCGCCGTGGTGCCCGGCTGCTTGACGACCCGGTGGCCGGTGAGCAGTGCGGCGACGTGGAAGGGCTGGGCGGGCAGCGAGGCGTCCAGCGCCTCGAGCGTCGCACGGTCGGGCCGGGCGGCGCCCGCCGGGACCTCGTCGGTGCCGAGCGTCACGCCCGTCACCGGCAGGAACACCCGGGACGTCTCGTAGAGCGCGACGTCGACGAGCCCGCGCGACACGTTGCGGCGGGCGGCGTCGACCAGGGCCGGCACGCCGCTGCGGCGCAGGAGGTTCTGCTCGCTGTCCAGGGCGTTGGCGAGCACGACGCTCGGTCCGCCCTGCGGGTCGATCCCCGGGTAGGCGTCCTGCGTGGCCGCGGACACGAACGGCGCCGTGACGACCTCGGTCAGGCCCGCCGCGGCCAGCGCCGAGGCGACCCGACGACGAGCCTGCTGGTGCCGGGTCAGGCCCCGACCGGGCGGAGCGACCGGCAGCACGCTCGGGATCCGGTCGTAGCCGACGATGCGCGCGACCTCTTCGACGAGGGTGGTGTCGTCGGTCAGGTCGGGACGCCAGGTGGGCGGGGTGACCGCGAGCTGCTCACCGTCGGCCTCGACCGTGGCGCCGATCGCGCGGAGCGTGTCGATGACCTCGGCGTCGGTGTACTCGACGCCGACGAGCTCGGCCGGACGCGAGAGCCGCATCGTCACGGTCGCCCGCGGCTCGGTGTCGACGAGTGTCGACCCGAGGGCGTCAGCGGTGCCGCCGGCGAGCTCGACGAGGAGCTCGACGGCACGGTTCGCCGCGGCCTCGGCCACCTGCGGGTCGACACCACGCTCGAAGCGACGGGATGCCTCGCTGGGGAGCTTGTGGCGACGAGCGGTGCGAGCGATGGAGACCTGGTCGAACCCGGCGGCCTCGATCAGGACGTCGGTCGTGCTCGCCGAGATCTCGGTGCGGGCTCCGCCCATGACGCCGGCGAGGCCGACGGGACCGTCGTCGTCGGTGATGACGAGGTCTTCGGGGTCGAGCTTCCGGACGGTGCCGTCGAGGGTCTCGAGCGTCTCGCCAGCGGCCGCCCGGCGCACGCCGAGGCCGCCCGCGACGGTCTGCAGGTCGTAGCCGTGGAGCGGCTGGCCGAGCTCGAACATGACGTAGTTCGTGATGTCGACGGGCAGGGAGATGGAGCGCACCCCGGCCAGCGACAGGCGCGACACCATCCAGGACGGTGTCTTCGCGGCCGGGTCGATCCCGCGCACGACACGCGTGACGAACGTCGATGCTCCGGCCCGACCCCGGATCGGGGCCTGGTCGTCGATCGTGACCCGGAAGCCCTCGGCCGTACGCGGCGCGACGCGGTCGACGGGGTCGTGGAAGCTCGCTCCGGTGGCGTGCGCGTACTCACGGGCGACCCCGCGCATGCTGAGCACGTAGCCGCGGTCCGGCGTGACGTTGATCTCGACCGCGGCGTCGTCGAGGCCGAGGAGCGCGATGGCGTCGGCACCGACGGTGGGGTCCATGCCGAGGTCGGCGAAGCGCAGGATGCCGTCGTGCTCGTCGCCCAGCCCGAGCTCGCGGGCCGAGGCGATCATGCCGTCGGACACGTGCCCGTAGGTCTTGCGGGCTGCGATCGGGAACGGCCCGGGCAGGACTGCGCCGGGCAGCGTGACGACGACGAGGTCGCCGACGTCGAAGTTGTGCGCGCCGCAGACGATGCCGCGGGGCTCGGCTTCGCCGACGTCCACCTGGCACCAGTTGATGGTCTTGCCGTTCTTCTGCGGCTCGGGGACGCGCTCGAGGACCCGACCGACCACGATGGGTCCGGTCAGGTCGAAGGTGTGGACGTCCTCTTCCTCGAAGCCGACCGACACGAGCGCCGCGTGGACGTGCTCGAGGGTGACGTCCTCGGGGAGGTCGACGGACTCACCGAGCCAACGGAGTGGGACGCGCATCAGACCACCGTTCCGAACTGCTGCGAGAAGCGGATGTCGCCCTCGAGGAAGTCACGCATGTCGTTCAGGCCGTTGCGGAACTGCAGTGTCCGCTCGATGCCCATGCCGAACGCGAAGCCCTGGTACTCGTCCGGGTCGATGCCGGCGGCACGCAGGACGTTGGGGTTCACCATGCCGCAGCCACCCCACTCGACCCACCGCGCGCCACCCTTGGCGTTCGGCTGCCAGACGTCCATCTCGGCGCTGGGCTCGGTGAACGGGAAGTAGTTCGGGCGGAGCCGGATCTGCGCCTCGGCGCCGAACATCTGCCGGGCGAAGTGCTCGAGCGTGCCGCGCAGGTGCGCCATCGTGAGGCCCTTGTCGATCGCGATGCCCTCGACCTGGGTGAAGACCGGCAGGTGCGTGGCGTCGAGCTCGTCGGCGCGGTAGACGCGACCCGGGGCGATGACGTACAGCGGGAGGTCACGCGACAGCAGCGACCGCACCTGCACCGGTGAGGTGTGGGTGCGCATGACCAGGTGCCGGTCGACGGGCTCGACGAAGATCGTGTCCGCCATGGCCCGGGCCGGGTGGTCCTGGTCGAAGTTCAGCGCGTCGAAGTTGAACCACTCGTGCTCGAGCTCGGGGCCTTCTGCCACTTCCCACCCCATGCCCACGAAGATGTCGGCGACGGCTTCGTTCAGCAGCGAGAGCGGGTGGCGGGAGCCGGTGGCGCGGTGGACCGGCAACGCGGTGACGTCGACGCGCTCGGCTTCGAGCCGTGCGCGCTCCTCGGCCACCGCGAGGACGGATTCCTGCTCGGCGATCGCCGCGTTCACCCGCCCACGGGCCTGCCCGACGAGCTTGCCCGCCGCGGCCTTCTGCTCCGGCGGCACACTGCGCATCGATGCGTTCATCCGCGCCAACGGTGACTGCTCACCGGTGTGCTCGGCCCTGGCCTGCTTCAGTTCTGCGACCGTCGTCGTGGCACGGACGGCGGCGAGGGCCGCGTCCACCGCGTCGGCGACGGCCGATTCGCTGATCTCGAGAGGTTCTGACACGAGACCCAAGCCTACCGGCCGTCGGGATACCACCCACCTGCACCGAGCGGACGGTGGATGGCCGACGCCGACGACCGGCCTGGGGAGGGACGAGGGTCAGCTCCGGAGCGCGAAGGCCGACTCGTACAGGCACACCGACGCGGCCGTGGCGAGGTTCATCGACTCCGCCTGCCCGTAGATCGGCACCTTGACGGCCCGGTCGACGAGCGCCAGGTCGTCGGCAGTCAGTCCGCGGGCCTCGTTGCCGAAGACCCACGCGGTCGGTCCGTCGAGCATCCCCTCGGCTCGGACCACCGGCAGGTCGTCGCCGGAGACGTCCGCCGCGAGCACCGTGTAGCCCAGGGCCTTCGCCCGCTCGATCGTGTCCGCCAGGGTCACGCCGACGGACACCGGGACGTGGAACAGGGACCCGGTCGTCGACCGGACGACCTTCGGGTTGTACGGGTCGACCGAGCGTCCGGTCAGCACCACCGCGTCGGCGCCGGCCGCGTCGGCGGCCCGGATGATCGTGCCGGCGTTCCCCGGGTCCCGCACCTCTTCGAGGATGGCGACCAGTCCGGGCAACGCGGCCTGCTCGTCGGACGCATCTCGGGCCTCCGCGTCGGCGGCGGCCGCAGCGCGGTCCGGGAAGACGTCCTTCACCGACGTCGGGAACTGCTGGCACACCGCCACCACGCCCTGCGGGGTGACCGTGTCGGCCATCGCGTCGAGCACCTGCTCGGTCACGAACCAGGTGTCCACCGGCGCATCGTCGAGCCCGTAGCGGGCAGCGGCGGTCGGCGTCACGTAGAGCTCGCGCAGGAGCTCCGGGGCGTACTCCAGCGCTTCGCGGACCGCTTGGGGCCCTTCCAGCAGGAACAGGCCGGTCTCGGCCCGGACGTCCTTCTTGGCCAGGGCCGCAACGGCCTTCACGCGTCCGGCACGGGGGTTCTCGAGGAGATCGCTCACGACCCAAGTCTAGGAACGACGAAACCCCCGCCGTGCGGCGGGGGTTTCGCGAGCAGAAGAACTGACTACGCAGCCTTCGGGGCCGAGGTGTCGGCCGGGAGGGCCTTCTTCGCGGTCTCGACGAGCGCGGTGAAGGTCTCGGGGTTGTTCACCGCGAGGTCGGCGAGGATGCGACGGTCGACCTCGACGCCGGCCAGGTTGAGACCCTGGATGAGGCGGTTGTAGGTCAGGCCGTTCGCACGGGACGCAGCGTTGATGCGCTGGATCCAGAGGCGACGGAACTCGCCCTTCTTCGCGTGACGGTCGCGGTACGCGTAGACGAGGGAGTGGGTGACCTGCTCCTTGGCCTTGCGGTACAGGCGCGAACGCTGGCCGCGGTAGCCCTCGGCGCGTTCGAGGATGACGCGGCGCTTCTTGGCGGCGTTGACCGCTCTCTTTACTCGTGCCATTGCACTATTCCTTTACGATCTGCGGGGCTCAGTGGCCGAGGAGCTTCTTGACGTTCTTCGCGTCACCCTTGGAGAGGACCTGGTCCTCGTTCAGGCGGGCCTTGCGCTTGGAGCTCTTGACCTCGAGGTTGTGACGCATACCGGCCTGCTGCTTCATGATCTTGCCGGTACCGGTGACCTTGAAGCGCTTCTTCGACCCGGAGTGGGTCTTCTGCTTGGGCATGGTGGTGCCTTTCCGTGGGATGGATGGGGGGCCGCGTCGTTGCGGGGTCGGTCCGGGGACCTATTCGGCCGCGGCGTCCGTGGATTCCGCGGCTGCCTCGGACGTGGAACCGGCCTCGGCCTCGTCCTTGCCCTTCGCGGCGTGCTCGGTGGCACGACGCTCGGCCTTCTGTGCAGCACGCTTGGCGTTCTGCTCGCCCTTGACGTCGGACTTGTTCTTGAGCGGGGCGATGATCATCGTCATGTTGCGGCCGTCCTGGGTCGGACGCGACTCGACGACACCGAACTCGGCGATCTCTTCCGCGAACTTCTGGAGGAGACGGACACCCTGCTCCGGACGCGACTGCTCGCGGCCACGGAAGAGGATCATCGCCTTCACCTTGTCGCCACCGAGGAGGAACCCCTCGGCGCGCTTGCGCTTCGTCTCGTAGTCGTGCACGTCGATCTTCAGGCGGAAACGGACCTCTTTCAGGTCCGTGTTCACCTGGTTGCGACGAGCTTCCTTGGCCTTCTGAGCGGCTTCGTACTTGAACTTGCCGTAGTCCATGATCTTGGCCACGGGCGGCTTCGAGTTCGGCGCGACCTCGACCAGATCCAGTTCGGCTTCCTGCGCGAGACGCAGTGCCATGGCGATCGGGACAACGCCGACCTGCTCACCCTGCGGACCGACGAGTCGGACTTCGGGAACGCGGATTCGGTCGTTGGTACGGGGATCGGTGATGCGGAGCTCCTTCAATCAGGTGGTGGCCGTCCGGGGCGTTTGCCCTGGACGACAGCACGAGAGAGGAGATCTGACGCACGGGATGTCAACCCGTTCGGCAGCCGCCCTGCATCGGATCCGTGGGATCCGACCGACGAGCACAACACGTGCACTCGCGGAGCGGTGGTGACCCGGTAGCCTGGTGGAACGCGGCCGCGGGTGGGAGAGACTCCTCTTTCGTGACACCGTCCGGGTGTTGTCGAGGAACTGACGGCACACGGACAGCATCTGCCGCGAGCAAGCCTAGCAGAGGAGCACCGTGAGCGACACCCCGATCGACGACACCGGCATCGACGCCGCCAGGGACATCGCGGAGGTGCCGGCGGTCGAACTCATCAACACCGTTGCGGTGCACCTGCTCAGTGCCGCGGCCGTGAAGGTCGGCCTGGCCGACGACCCGCAGGAACAGACCGACCTGGACGAGGCGCGGAAGCTCATCACCGCGCTGGCCGGCCTGGTCACCGCCGCCGCGACCGAGATCGGCGACCACCACGCCCGTCCGCTCCGCGACGGACTGCGGTCGCTGCAGCTCGCCTTCCGCGAGGCGTCGGCGATCCCGGACCCGATCGGTGCCGGACCGGGCGAGAAGTACACGGGTCCCGTCAACTGAACGACGTCACCCGGTGACGGACGGGAGGCCCGTGGCGGTGTCGCCACGGGCCTCCCGTGCGTCCGTGGGTCGCGCTCAGGACCCGCTGTCGCCGACCAGGCGCGCGACGGCCGCGAGCGGGATCCCGACCCAGTCGGGTCGGTTGCGTGTCTCGTAGACGACCTCGTAGACCGCCTTGTCGAGCTCGAAGGCGTCGAGCAGCGCGCTGTGGACGGCGAGGTCCGCGCCGGTCCCCTGCTGGTAGCCCTCGAGGAAGCGGGCTCGCGCCTCGGCGGCCCACGAGGCGGCGTCGACCGGTTCGGCATCGTGTGCCAGCGCGCCCGCGACGTAGTCGAAGGAGCGCAGCATGCCCGCGACGTCGCGCAGGGTGACGTCCGGCAGCGAGCGTTCGTCGAGGGGGCGGAGCGGCTCGCCCTCGAAGTCCAGGAACACCCAGCCGCGGGGGTCCGGTGCCGACAGGACCTGTCCGAGGTGCAGGTCACCGTGGATGCGCTGCAGATCCGGCCACGTCGCGTCAGCGGCACGGGCGTAGACCGCGCGGATGGCGTCGACGTGGCCGGCGACGACCGGGGCCTCGCGGGCGGCGGTGTCGAGTCGGGCGTGCATCGTCGCGACGGCGGCGTCCCGTCGGGGCGCGTCGGCCGGTTCCGTCGGCAGCGCTCCGGCGAGGGTGCGGTGCACGTCGGCGAGCGCGGTGCCGAGCTGCTCGGCGCGGTCACCGAACGGGGTGCCGGCCTGCGCCTCCTGCAGGGCGACGCGCCAGGCGTCGTCGAGCCCGGGCAGGAACTCCTGGGCGAAGGCGAGGTGCCCCGTCGCCGTGCCGTCCGGGCGTCCGATGTCTGGCCAGTCGGCGCGGAGGGCGCCGTAGACCCGCGGCACGCGCGTGCTGCCCGCCGCCGTGAGGGCGAGCTGCGTGGTCACGTCGGGGTTGTCGCCGTGGTGCAGCACGCGGAAGACCTTGATGATGACGCGGTCCCCGGACTCGGTGTCGCAGATGACCGACGTGTTGGACTGCTCACCCGTCAGGACGCGGGCAGCGGTGACCAGGCCGATCGGGCTGAGGCTGTCCGGTGCCGCGTCGATGCGTGCGGCGAGCGCCGAGACCCATGCGAGGTCGGTGGTGGCGTCGACGATCGCGCCGTCGGGGTCGCTGGTGATCGGTGACTGGTAGAGGACGGGGACCGCGGGGGCCTCGTCGAGCACCAGCCGGGTCCCGTCGTCGGTGGCGATCGTCCGGAGGCGTGGCTCGGACCCCTTCGAGGCGTACCAGCGGCGGTCGGCGATCCAGGACTCGAGGTCGCGGTCGCTCGGCGTGCTGGTGGGGGCTGTGGTTTCGGGGGCGCTGTGGTCTGCGCGGGTGTCGGGGGCGCTGGGTGCTCCGTCGCTCATGCAGCGGAACCTACGCGCCGGGGCCTGGCGAGGTGCCGAGTCCCCCACAGGACACGCCGGGCAGGACTCCGTCCACAGAACCCCGTTGCCCCCGGTCTGACACGGGTGCGGCGGACGACACTTGCGGCATGCCCCGATCCGCTGCCGCTCCTTCCTCCGCCGCTGACGCTGCACCTGCGCTCCCCGACCCCCGCCGGACCTGGCGGATCCTCGATGACCGCAGGCTCCCCGCACTCGAGCCGTTCGCCGCCGACGTGCGCCGTCACGAAGCGGTGACGGTGCGCGAGACGGTGTGGGACTCCGACGACCGGGTGCTCGCCGCCGAGGGTGTCGTGCTCACACGCTCGCCGGACGGCGGCTGGACGACCGACCGGGGCGGGCACGGGACCGGCCCGGAGCCGCTCGGGGGCGTGTCCGACGATCCCCCGCGAGACGCCGTCGAGGTGTTCCTGCGTGGTCGTCCCCTGCGGACGGTCCTGGTCCGTGACACCACCACGACGCTCGTGACCCTGCGCGGCGGGGACGGCCGGGTGCGGGCCGAGGTCGCCGACGTGCGCGTGGACGACGGCGACCCGGACACCACCGTGCTGCGGTCGTCGCGGTGGTGGGCCCTGACCGACGACGGACGCGACGGCGCCACGGCTCGAGCGGCCGAACGAGCGCTGCACGATGCGGCGACCGATCCGGTGGACATCGCGTCGGTTCCGCTCCCCCGCGGCCCCGAGCCCGCCCCGGAGCAACGACGCGGCCGAGCGAAGCGCCCCCGGCCGGACACCGCCGCCGGGTTCGTCCTGCGGGTGCTCGATGCCCTGCGGCGTGACCTCGTCGCGGTGGACCCTCGGGTACGGGCCGACGAGCCCGAGGCCGTGCACGACCTGCGGAAGGTGCTGCGCCGCCTGCGGAGTGTGCTCGCGGCGTTCCGCGGCGCCCTCGACCGCCGGGCGACCGAGGAGCTCCGTGCCGCCCTGGCCCAGACCGGTCGGGTCGCCGGGACCGCTCGCGACGCCGAGGTGCTGCACGCCGGCTTGTCCCGGTCGGCGGCACGAGCCCCCGACGGGTACGTGGACGCCGGGACCCTGGACCGCATCGGTTCGGCGACCGCGGAACGTCGCAGCGTCACCGCTGCTGAGCTCCGGCGAGCGCTGCGCTCCGACGCCTGGTTCCGGACGCTCGACGCCCTCGACGACCTGCTGCTGCGGGCACCGGCCGGCCCGCACGCGGACGACGACGCAGCCGCGTTCGTCACCAGGCGCATCCGGCACGAGCGAGCACGCGTCGGTCGGCTGCTGGGCGATCCCAGCGACGACCTCGACACCCTGCACGAGGTCCGGAAGGCCGCGCGCCGGTTGCGCTACGCGCTGCAGGCGGCCGGGGACCTGCCCGACGTCGGCAAGCGTCGGCTCGGACGGCTGCGACGGGTGCAGGAGACCCTGGGCGAGACGCTCGACGCCGCGCACGCAGCCGATGCGTACCGAGGGCTGGCCGCTGTGGCAGCGCAGCACGGCGAGGACACGTTCGGGTACGGGGTCCTGGCGACGACCGAGCGGGCGGCCAGTGCGCAGGGCCTGCACCGATCGCGGAAGCTGCTCGCCCGACTCTGACCGGGTGCGAGAATCGGGCCGTGCCGCACTACTTCGAGGACCTCGCTGCCGGACAGACCTTCACCACACCGGGGCGCACCATCACCGAGGCGGACGTGGTGTCGTTCGCCTCGTGGACGAACGACAACAACCAGGTGCACACGGACGTCGAGTTCGCCGGGAAGACCCGGTACGGGCAGCGGATCGTGCACGGGCTGCTCGGCACCTCGCTGTGCCTCGGGCTCATCGCGCGCACGGGCGTGTTCGAGGGGTCCGCGGTGGCACTGCTCGGGATCGACCAGTGGCGCTTCACCGAGCCCGTGTTCATCGGGGACACCGTGACCTGCACCGTCGAGGTCCTGGGCACCCGGCTGACGAGTTCGGGCACGACCGGGATCGTCGAGCGGGCGGTGGCGCTGCGGAACCAGCACGGCGTGGTCGTCCAGCAGGGACGGATGGACGTCATGGTGCTCACCCGCGACGCCGCGATCGACTGAGCGACCGCTCGACGAGAGCCCCGCCGAACCTGTTCCGCGCAATCCCGGCTCCCTCTTTACAACGATGTACCGGCACGGGAGCATGGACGCATGAGCACGCTCGACGGCACCGTGGCCGCACCTGACTCCGCTTCCGCCCCCGGCCTCCCCCTCGCTTCGCGGCAGGACGGCACGTACCCCCGGCCGCAGATGCTCCGCACCGCGTGGGCCGATCTCGACGGCACGTGGTCGTTCCGGAACGACGGCGACGACCCCGCCTGGCACACGGGCTTCGCCGACGCACGGGACATCGTCGTCCCGTTCCCGCCCGAGTCCCCGGCCTCGGGCATCGACGAGCCCGGCTTCCACCCCGTGGTCTGGTACTCCCGTGCGATCACCCGCTCCGAGCTCGACGCCGCCGGGTTCGGCGACGGCGCCCCTCGACTCGTCCTGCACTTCGGCGCCGTCGACCACCGTGCCCGCGTCTGGATCGACGGGCAGTTCATCGGCGGACACGAGGGCGGCCACACCCCGTTCTCCTTCGACGTCACCGAAGCCCTGGCGGCCGACCCCGACGCCGTGCACACCCTGGTGGTCCGCGCCGAGGACGACCCGCACGACCTGACCCAGCCGCGCGGCAAGCAGGACTGGCACGAGGACCCGCACGCGATCTGGTACCGCCGGACCACCGGGATCTGGCAGACGGTCTGGCTCGAGGCCGTGCCGACCGCCTCGATCGCGTCCCTGCGCTGGACGAACGTCGACCACGCGACCATGCGCCTGACGGTCCGGCTCGACGGTCACCGCACCGGCGGCGAGCGCCTGCGCATCGAGGCCCGCTGGGACGACCGCGACGAGCACCTCGCCACGATCGAGACCACCGTCGGCGAGACCGGCGACGAGTTCGACGTGGTCGTGCCGATCGCGCGGCAGACGAACGGGCAGGCCGAGGACGAGCTGCACTGGACGCCGGACACGCCCCGGCTGATCGACGCCACGGTCACGCTGCTGCCGAGCGCCGGCAACGCCACGACAGCGAGCACGGGCGCGCTCGACGCCGTCGCCAGCTACTTCGGGATCCGGACGGTCGGGGTCGACGGCGGCGCGTTCCTGCTCAACGGCCGACGCCACGACGTCCGCAGCGTCCTGAACCAGGGCTACTGGCCCGAGTCGCACATCGCCGCCCCGTCCCGCCAGGCACTCCGCCGCGAGGTCGAACTCATCAAGGAGCTCGGCTTCAACGCGGCCCGCAACCACCAGAAGATCGAGGACCCGCGGTTCCTGTACTGGGCCGACCGACTCGGACTCATGGTGTGGGGTGAGGCTCCCGGCGCCTACGCGTTCTCCCCCCGCGCCGTGCAGCGTCTGAT
Source organism: Curtobacterium sp. UNCCL17 (assembly GCF_000686685.1). Taxonomy (NCBI): domain Bacteria; kingdom Bacillati; phylum Actinomycetota; class Actinomycetes; order Micrococcales; family Microbacteriaceae; genus Curtobacterium; species Curtobacterium sp. UNCCL17. The sequence continues at coordinate 22,383 of NZ_KK366002.1, forward strand.
GCGCGAGTGGATGGACGCCGTCGATCGTGACGCCTCGCACCCGTCGATCGTCACGTGGGTGCCCGCCAACGAGAGCTGGGGCGTGCAGCACATCGCCACCGACCCGGCCCAGCAGGCCTACGCCCGGGCCCTCGCCGACGTCACGCGGGCATTGGACCCGACGCGTCCGGTGATCTCGAACGACGGGTGGGAGCACACGAACTCCGACATCGTCACGATCCACGACTACGAGGGCGACGGCCCCCGGCTCGCGGCCACCTACGCGGACGAGACCGCACGGGCCCGACTCCTCGGTGGCATCGGTCCGGCGGATCGCCGCATCCTGGTCGGCGGCGCCGAGGACCTCGGCCAGCCGGTCATGCTCACCGAGTTCGGGGGCGTGAACTACCAGCCGGGCGTCCAGCGCGAGGACGGCTGGGGCTACACGTCGGCCACTGACGGCGACGACTGGGTCGCCCGCATCACCGCGCTGTACGACGCGATCCGTGCGAGCTCGTTCCTCGCCGGGTCCTGCTACACGCAGCTCACCGACACCATGCAGGAGACCAACGGCCTGCTCAACGCCGACCGGTCGCCGAAGGTGCCGATCGAGCAGATCCGTCGCGCGGTCACGGGGCGCTAGCCGGGAGGCCCGCACTTCGTGAGCAGGAATGGTCGGGTCCGGCAGACGGACCCGACCATTACTGCTCACGATGCACACAGGTTGCCTCGCGGCGGACGCGGGACGGCCCGCGATGCGGGGCGCGGCCCGCGGTCTGGGAGGATCGGGCGGGTGACGAACGTGACGGAAGCGAGCCGGGCCTCCAGGCGGGGGTTCCGCAGCCTGCTGACCGGACGGCGCAGCGCCTGGACCGCACCGTTGCTGATCTGGGCGGGCTCGCGGGTGGTCAGCACCGTGCTGCTGGCGACCGTGTACCTGCTGGCGACCGCGAACGGCTGGCCGTTCGCCTCGTACCGGCAGGATCCCTCGTTCTTCACGTTCTCGGGCTCGTGGGACGCCTCGTTCTACCGGATCATCGCCGAGCACGGGTACCCGGCGACGCTGCCGACCGATGACTCCGGGCACGTCCTGCCGAACGCGTGGGCGTTCCTGCCGGTGTTCCCCGCGGTGGTGCGGGTCGTGATGACGCTGACCGGAGCGTCGTTCTGGGTCGCCGGGGTCCTGGTGGCGTCGATCGCCGGAGCGGGCGCCTGCGTGCTGCTGTACCGGCTGGTGCTCGCCGTCGGGTGTTCGCACCGGGCCCGCTGGGCGACCGCACTGTTCGCGTTCGCGCCGACGGGGTTCCTGCTGCAGGTCGCCTACGCGGAGAGTCTGCTGCTCGTGCTGCTGTTCGGCGCCCTGCTCGCCCTGGTCCGGCGACGGTACTGGCTGATCGCCCCGCTCGGTGTCGTGGCGGCGTTCACGAAGCCCGGGGTCCTCGCGCTGGCGCTGGCACTGGCCGTGCACCTGGTCCTGCGGTGGGTGGCCTGGCGCCGGCAGCAGGACGCGTTCCCGTGGCGCGACCGGATCGCGATCGTGGTGACCGGCATGGTCGTCGCGGCTGCGGGACTGGCGTGGCCCGTCATCGCGACGGCCGTGACCGGGCGACCGAACGCGTACCTGGACACCGAGCTGTCGTGGTGGGTGGGGTTCGTCGGTCGCCAGCACTTCGCACCGCTGACGCCGTGGTTCACGATGGCGTCGACGTGGCTCGGGCCGCTCGGCATCGGACTCGTCGTGGTGGTGCTCGCCGGCGCGGTGTGGTTCTTCTCGCGCAGGAGCACCCGGGCCCTGGGCACCGACGTGCTCGCGTTCACGGCGTCCTACGGGCTGTACCTGGTGGCGGTGTTCCTGCCGCAGCAGTCGTTGCCGCGGTTGCTCATGCCGATGGCGCCGTTGCTCGGGTCGGACGTGTTCGTGGGGACGCGGCGGCGGGCGGTGACGTGGCTGGTCGTCGGGGTGTGCCTGCAGCCGGTCGCGATCGTGCTGCTGTGGTTCCTCGGGTACCCGTGAGCGGTGCTGGTCCGCGCCTCTGCAAGACCCCGGTGTTCGCCGGTTGAACACGCGCAGACCGCGGTGCGACGCGCGAACACCGGTGTCTTGCGGGCCTGGTGAGCGCTACGCGTCGAACGTGTGGAACCAGGCCGATCCGCCGGGGTGCTGCACCGTGATCATCTCGTCGAGGTCGCGGTAGGGGCCGTCCTGGTTGTGGCTCGCCGACTTGATGCGGATGGTGCCGTCGGGCTCGGTGAAGACCTCGGACACGATGGTGGTGTGGTCGGGTGAGCCGTTGGCGTTCCAGTCGAAGAACACGATGTCGCCGACCTTGACCTTGTCGCGCTCGTCCGAGGAACGCCGGGTGAGCCCGAACTCGCCCGCGTTGTCCGCGAGCCAGGGGTCCATCGTCGGGCAGTAGGTCCACGTCGCGCTGTGCTCGGCACCGGCGGCCCGGTTGTACCAGTCGGACCGCTGCTCCCACCCACGGGCGATGAGCGTCTGGCTGACGTAGTTCGCGCAGTCGCCGCCGATGGGGTTCATCGTGCCGTACTCGGCGAGGTTGTAGTCCTTCCAGTACCGCATCGCGTAGGCGAGCTGCCGGTCGACGTCGGTCAGTGCGGCGTAGGCGAGGGTGCTCGAGGCGACCGCGCTGCCCGCGGCGGGCGTCCGGGCGGCGGTCGGCGTCGGCGACGCGGCCGCGGTGTCCTGGGTGGCGCCGCTCTGCCCGTCGTTCGCGGCGCTGCCGTTGCCGTCCGAGGACCGGTTCGCCGACGGGGTCGGCTCGATCGCGGACGTGAAGAGTGCGACGTCGGCGTCGCCGGCCGTGTACATCGCCTGGTGCGGTGCCGTGAAGCTCACCTTCGACGCGGTGGCCTGCACGTCACGCGCCGCGACTCCGCCGACGGTGACGCCCTTGACGGCGGCGAGTCCGGTCCCCGTCACGGTGACCGTGACGCCACCGGCGAGCGGGACCTGCGCCGGAGTGAGGGACTTCGCGACGGGCTTCGCCGTCGTCGTCGACGTCTCGTCGCCACCACCGGAGCTCCCGCGCCCGCCGCCCGAGCCGTTGCCCGAGCCCTTGCCCGAGCCGCCGCCCTTGTCACTGCCGGAGGAGCACGCCGCGACGGCGAGTCCGATCCCGGCGACGCCGGCGAGGGACAGGAGTGCGCGGCGGTTCATCGAGGCAGTCATGACACGACCAGCTTAAGCGACACCTCCGTCGTTCCGACACGGCATGATCGTCTTCGGGGGCGAGCGTCCTCCGTGTCCCAGCGGACCCGTTCGGAAGGAACACACACATGCCCGAGAGCCACGACTTCTTCGTCGCGACCGACCCCGAGACCGCCCGTGCACAGGTGCGCGAGGCCCTGTCCCGCGAGGGCTACACCGTCGACGACGCCGAGCAGGGTTCACTCCGTGCGACCCGCGGCAGCCTCGGCCTGACGCTGCTCATCGGCGGCATGGCGAACGACCGCACGTTCCACACCCGCCTGGACGTGCAGATCATGATCGCCCCGGACGGCCGCACCGTCGCCCGGCTGCTGCGCGGCTCCGGCAAGTCCGCGATCAAGGGCGGAGCGCTCGGCATCTCGCGCGGCAACCGGGCCTTCGAGCAGGCCGCGAACGCCATCCACACCACCTTCGCGCAGTCCGGCGTGCTGACGGAGAGCATCGCGGGCTGACGCACGACGAACAGCCCGACAACGGCAGAACGGCCCGGAACCTGTGGGTTCCGGGCCGTTCGTGTTGCTACCTGGTGGAGCTAAGGGGATTCGAACCCCTGACCTTCTCATTGCGAACGAGACGCGCTACCAACTGCGCCATAGCCCCAAGTGCTCGATCACATTAGCACCCTCGGTCGGCCCAGCCGAAATCGCAGGTGGCCCGTCGGGCGTGCCGCGGGTCAGACCGCGCGGCGCCGTCGCATGATCGCGTCGAGGTCGGCCTGCTGGTAGGCGTCGTCGTCGAGGACCCCCATGCCGGCCCACTTGCTCGGCGGACCGGCCGGAGCGGCGGGTTCGTCGGCAGCGGGAGCAGCAGCAGCGGCAGCGGCAGCGGCAGCGGCAGCGGCAGCGGCAGCAGGAGCAGCGGGCGCCCGCAGCCCGAGCCGCTCGGCCAGACGCCCCTGGTCGTGCGCGGACAGCGATGCCGCAGCTTCCTCGAGCTCGGGTCGCATCCGCGAGACCCACGCCAGCGACGGGTCGGACTCCCCCGCCCGGATCGCCGCCGCTTCGGCCTCGGGTTCCGCCTTGGCCGCGGCGACGCGCTCCTTCAACCGCGCGGCGAGTTCCGCCGACGACTCGGGCGATGCAGCCGGTGCGCTCGGCCGCTCCACGTAGAGGGGCTTGGGCACGTGGTTCGGGGTCCACGAGCGGTCCGCAGCGGGTGCAGCGGGCTGCTCGGTCGACAGGGGCGGGGCCGGGTCGGTCCAGGCGGTGGCCGGCCGGGAGGCGCGGGTCGCGCCCGTCTCGCCGGCCGCGAGACGCTGCTTCCGCGCCGTCGCCACCTGGTGCAGCTGGGCCAGGACCGCTGCGGACCCACCGGCGGCGACGAGGCCTGCGACACCGACGAGCCAGAGCGACGGTGCCGCGACGAACACCACGAGGGCCACGACGATGCCGAGCGTGCCGAACAGGGTCGCCCCGAGCCGGGAACGGCGCATGCGCATCGCGGTCAGGGCCGGCACGGCGGACGCCCGCTCGAGCACCGGGGCCTGCTCGGCCAGGCGGCGGGTGATCTCACGCTGCCGCGCCGCTTCGTGGGCTCGGACGATGGCGGTGCGCTTGGCCTCTTCGGACCGGGCGACGCGCTGCGCCTGGGCGAGGGACTTCGCGTTCATCTCGATGCGGACCTCGTCCGGCAGCTCGGCGGTCTGCGCGAGGATCCGGAGGGTCTGCTGCAGCCGGATGGCGTTCCGCTCGGTGGCCAGGTACTGGCGGCGGGCGGCCCACGACGGCATCAGGTAGACGAGCCAGAGGACGGCCGCGACGAGCAGGACGATGCCGCCACCCCACGAGCCGATTCCTGCCATGCGAACACGGTAGGGGCGGCGGTTCCCGCGCCGCGTGATTGCCGGACGCGTGTTGCGCGTGTCGGGGGCGAATCTGCGGGGGCGAGCCGCGCCTCCAGGCCCGTGACAGGCGGCCCGTCAGATGCGGGGCGTCGTGTCCAGCGGCATCGCGGCCTCGTCGCGTGCGGCAAGGGGAACGGTCCCCACACCGGGAGGCACCTGCCCCTGGACCCAGCGCTCGAGGACGCCGCCGCGGACCTCCTCCGCCACCAGCGCGAAGCAGAAGTGGTCGCGCCAGTCCCCGTTGATGTGGATGTAGCGGCGACGGAGTCCCTCGTACCGGAAGCCGAGCTTCTCCACGACGCGCAGGCTCGGGGCGTTCTCCGGCCGGATGCAGATCTCGATCCGGTGCACGCCGAGCGACCGGAAGCAGTGGTCGACGGCGAGGGCGACCGAGATCGGCGTCACGTTGTGGCCGGCGGCGTCCTCGACGACCCAGTAGCCGATGGAGGCACTCGCGAGCGAGCCGTAGGAGATGCCGGAGACGTTGAGCTGACCGACGAAGCGGCCGTCGAGCTCCATCGCGAACGGGAGTCCGAGTCCCGCGCGGGCGTTGGCCTGGAGCGCGCGGATGCTGCCGCGGACGTCGGTGGAGACGTGTCCGGAGGGGTTCGTGGCCTCCCAGGTGCGGAGCCACGAGCGGTTCGTCGCGAGTGCCGCGTCGAGGTCGCGGGTGTCGCGGAGCCGGAGGGGCCGGATGGTGACCCGCCCGTGGGACAGGGTCGGGATCGTCGTCATCGCTGGGTTCCTCCGGGGTCCCGCCGCTGTGCGGGACGGGGTGTCCCGCTCGGGTTCGTCATGTGACGGACCCGAGCGGGATGGCCGACTATTCGCCCGCGTTGAACTCCTTCAGCCACGACTTGAGGTCGGGGCCGAGGTCATCGCGGTCCGAGGCGAGCTGCACGATCGCCTTGATGTAGTCGAGTTTGTCACCGGTGTCGTACCGGCGTCCACGGAACACGACGCCGTACACGCCGCCGGTCCACTCTTCGGCGCTCGCCATCTTCATGAGCGCGTCGGTCAGCTGGATCTCGCCGCCCTTGCCCGGCTCCTGCTTCTCGAGGACGTCGAAGACCTCGGGACGGATGACGTAGCGGCCGATGATGGCCAGGTTCGAGGGCGCCTCGCCCTGCGGGGGCTTCTCGACGAGCCCGGTGATCTTCACCACGTCGTCGGTGTCGGTCGGCTCGACCGTGGCGATGCCGTACAGGTGGGTCTGCGACTCGGGGACCTCGAGCAGGGCCACGATGGTGGCGTTCTTCTCGCCCTGGACCTCGATCATGCGCTGGAGCAGCGGGTCACGGGCGTCGATGATGTCGTCACCGAGGAGCACGGCGAACGGCTCGCGGCCGACGTGCATCTTCGCGCGGAGCACCGCGTGGCCGAGGCCGAGCGGGTCGCCCTGCCGCACGTAGTGCATGTCGGCGAGGTCCGTCGACTGGTTCACCTTCTGCAGCTTCTCGTGGTCGCCCTTCTTGCGGAGGGTCTCCTCGAGCTCCGACACGTGGTCGAAGTGGTTCTCGAGCGCGTTCTTGTTGCGCCCGGTGATCATCAGCACGTCGGTCAGCCCGGCACCGACAGCCTCTTCCACCACGTACTGGATGGCCGGCTTGTCGACGACGGGGAGCATCTCCTTCGGCATCGCCTTGGTCGCGGGGAGGAAGCGGGTACCCAGCCCTGCGGCCGGGATCACCGCCTTCGAAATCTGGAAGCCCATGGTCAGACCGTATCCGATCCCCCTTTCGAGGGCATGTCGTCGCTCCGGGGGACACGGGACCCCGCGGGTTCCCGGCGGGAAGCCGCAACCGTGCCCCCTCGGTAGACTCCTGCCCATGATCGCCGATCTCGGGAACGAGAAGCGCGCCCTGCGAGCCGAACTCCGGCAGCGGCGGCGCACCCGGACCACGACCGAACGCGACGCGGACACCCAGACCCTGACCGCGACCCTGCAGCGCTTCGTCGAGGAACGCCAGGTGACGTCCATCGGCCTGTACCTGTCCGCACCGGACGAGCCGAACGTCCGCCCGTTCCTGAACTGGGCGTTCGGGCAGGGCATCCGCGTGCTGCTGCCGGTCACCCGCGAGGACGGGCTGCTCGACTGGGCCGTCGGCGATGGCGAGAGCGAAACCGAGAGCCTGCTCGGCCTGCCCGAGGTGGTCGGCGAGGTCCTGTCCCCGCTCGCGATCAACGACGTCGACGCGATCCTCGCCCCGGCGGCGGCGGTCGGGCACGACGGCGTCCGCATGGGCTGGGGCCGCGGCTACTACGACAAGACCCTCGGGTCCATGGCGAACCGCCCGCCCGTCTATGCTGTGATCTTCGACGCGGAGTACCTCGACGAGGTCCCGCGCGAACCCCACGACGAACCCGTTGACGGCATCATCACGCCGTCGCGCATCATCACGTTCCGGAGCTGACGTGCCCACCTACTCGTACCGTTGCACCGAGTGCGACAACGCGTTCGACATCAAGCAGTCCTTCTCCGACGCCACCCTGACGGAGTGCCCGGTCTGCGGCGGCGTCCTGCGGAAGGTGTTCTCCCCCGTCGGCGTGACCTTCAACGGTGGTGGTTTCTACCGCACCGACTCGCGTCCGGCCCCGAAGTCCGAGGGCTCGTCGAGCACCCCCGCGAAGTCCGAGCCGAAGAAGTCCGAGCCGGCGAAGAAGGCCGAGTCGAAGCCCAGCGGCTCGAAGCCCGCCGCGTCCTGACGCGGCCTGCGCTCTCCGGATAGGTTGGGGCGCGTCGCCACTCGGCGGCCGTCCTCGACCCGGAAGGAGACCCTCGTATGAAGGGCTTCAAGGAGTTCCTGCTCCGCGGCAACGTCATCGACCTGGCCGTCGCAGTCGTCATCGGTGCGGCGTTCACCGCGATCGTCAGCACGATCGTCAGCGCCCTGATCAACCCGCTCATCGGTGCGGTGTTTAACGCCTCGAGCCTCGACAAGGCGCTGGTCGTGGCGATCCCCACGTTCTCCGGCGGTGACGCAGAACTGAAGTTCGGCGCGATCATCGGCGCCGTCCTGAACTTCGTCATCGTCGCCGCGGTCGTGTACTTCGCGCTGGTCGTGCCCGTCAACCACCTGAAGAAGGCGGCGTTCGAGCGCGTCAAGAACGACGAGGAGCAGACCCCGCAGGACGTGCCCCCGACCGACGTCGAGGTGCTGCTCGAGATCCGCGACCTGCTCCGCCCGCAGACCGGCGGTGCCACGAGCGCGGGCGCGCACATCGCCCCGTCGAACGCTCCCGAGGGGCCCGGCATCGGCGGCTCGACGAAGCTCTAGCCCCGGAGCCGTCGCCGGCGCCCTTGCAAGACACCGGTGTTCGCGCGCTGCACACCCGCAAACCGCGGTGCGCAGCGCGAACACCGGTGTTTTGCGGAGAGGGCGGCCCCGTCAGGCGGCGGGGACCGCGCGGCGCTTCGCGAACATCGCGACGGCGTACTGGGCGCCGGCGAGCACGTGGCCCGCTGTGCCGAGGTACACGAACACCAGGGCCACGACCCGGACCCACGGTGCGTTCTCGTCGACGGTGTGCACCGCGGAGAACAGCAGCACCGGCAGCCCGACGAACAGCAGGGCCGAGCGGATCTTGCCCGTCCACGTGACGTCGAGGTCCGGGTTGCCGTGGAACAGCACGCTCGACAGGACGACGAGCACCAGGTCGACGAGCACCACGACCGCCACCACCCACCAGGGCAGCAGGCCGACGAGCACCAGGGACAGCACGATCGCGATGATGGCCAGGCGGTCGGCGACGGGGTCGATCGCCTTGCCGAGCTTGGACCCCTGGTCGAACTTGCGGGCGATGAAGCCGTCCGCCCAGTCGCTCACGCCGATCACGACGAGGGCGACGAGCGCCCACCCCGGGTGGCCGGCGACGACGAGGCCGATGAACACCGGGATCAGCACGAGGCGGAACAGCGTGATCAGGTTCGGCCAGGTCTGCCAGTCGGGGCGCTGTCGCGCGGTGTCAGTCATCACGGGCCAGGCTACCGGTTACCAGTGCGGGGGGACGTCGCGTCGGAGCTGGTCGTCGTTCTCACCGTCGCGGTGCCGCGCCGGTTCCGGCGGCGGCGCGGGGTCGTAGCCCGCCACCGGCTGGGTGGTGACGCGTCTGCGGCGCCGCGCCGGGCCTCCCGGCTGGTCCGCCGTCTCGCGTCCGGACGATGCTGCCGGGCCGGGAGGCGCGGCTGACGACGCGTCGTCGGCCCGGGTCCACGTGCCCACCAGCTGGTCCGTCTCCGGCGTCACCGGACCGGCGGGCCGCGAGGCCCGGCGGCTCATCGGCGGGCGGGGCCGACCGTGGACACGCTGGGATCGAGATCCTGCGTGCTCACCGGCGGGCGGGGATCGGCGGGATCGAGATCTCCTGCGTGGCGCCGCGGTCGACCCCGAGCACGGCGGCGACGGTGTCGGCGACGCGGTCCGGGTCGGAGAACAGCTGGAACGCGTGCACGCGCACGTAGTGCCAGCCGAGTCGGCGGAGCACCTCGGGACGCAGGCGCAGGGACTCGCGCAGCGATCCCTTGACCAGCGACGCATCGGTCTCGATCGTGACGCACACCCCGCCGTGCGCGGCGACGAGGCCGAGCTTGCCGCGGTGTCCGAGCGCCACCGGGATGCCACGCATCTCGAGGCGCCGGGCCAGGTCGACGAGCAGCGGGTCGGAGTCGTCCGGCACGTACTCGGCGGTGGTCCGGGCACGCACCTCGGCCAGGATCTCGGCGAGGGCGACGGTGCCGTGGCCCATGCGCTCGGCCTCGATGTCCGACGGCTGGAAGCAGGTGACGATGACCATCGAGCGACGCGCGCGGGTCATGGCGACCGCCAGCAGCCGCTCGCCGCCGGGCTTGCCGAGCGGACCGAAGTCACGCAGCACACGGCCGTGCGGGGTGCGGCCGTAGCCGATGGAGAACACGACGCGGTCGCGGCTCTGCGCCACCGACTGCTCGAGCGTCGCCACGATGAACGGCTCGGCACGGTCGCCGATGACGAACTCGGTCAGGTCCTTGTGGCCCTGGGCGGCGGTCAGCACGGCCTGCTCGACGCGCACGGCGTGCTTCGCCGACGCGGTGATGACCATGAGCGACTCGGTCGGACGGGTGCGGGCGTGGTCGATGACGAGCCGGACCACGCGGTCCACCTCGGCGTCGACGCTCTCGACGGCACCGGACTCGGGGTCCGGGACGGCCTTGCCGTCGCTGACGTAGTCGAGCGCGATCGACCCGTGGCCGAGGAACGAGCCGGCCCACGGCAGGGACTCGATCTTGCCGCCGTAGAAGCGACGGTTCACGAGCTCGGCGAGGTCCTCGCCGCCGGCGCGGTACGACCGCGACAGCGACAGGGTCGGCAGCAGGGTGGACAGCTTCGCCAGGGCGGAGTCGGCGTGGAACGCGTCGAGCGTGCCCTCGTCGACCTGCAGCGCCCGGTGCTCGGGGTCCACGGCGATGCGGAACGGCGACGGCGTCTGGGTGACCGGGTCACCGAACACGACGGTCTGCCGGGCACGACGGACGGCACCGACGGTCTCGGCGATCGTCACGGCGCCGGCGTCGACCAGGATCACGGTGTCGAAGGGCATCGTGTCGGCGATCTGCGGCACCTCGTACGGGCTGGCGAGCCAGATGGGTGCGATCGACCGGGACAGGTGCGGTGCGGAGTCCTGCAGCAGGCGCGAGGTGATCGCGCCGTCGCGGAGCTGGGTCTTGAGGGCCGTCGCTTCCTCGGGCCAGTCGACGAGACCGACCTTCCAGTTCTCGGCGAGCTGCCACGCGAGGCCCTGGGAGACCCCGGCCGCGTGGGCGTCGTCCACCAGGCGGAAGTCGGCCTCGACCCGGTCGAGCATGTCGGTGTTCGCGCCGAGCAGGGCCCGGTCGGACTCGAGCATGGTCTCGAGGGCGGACTGCCACCAGGCGAGCTCGAGCTCGGCCGGCACTTGCACGTCCGGCACGTGCCGGTTTGCCAGGTCGGTGATGAGCGGCTCGAGCTGCAGGTCGCGAAGGGTCTGCATGAGCTCGGTGCGCTCCTGCAGGTTGTGCAGGACGTCGGATTCGGCCGCGAGTTCGGCGATGGTCGGGACGAGCTGGTCGACCGGGGTGTTCGCGAGCTGGCGGTCACGCTCGGTGCGGCCCAGCGGCTCGTCGAGGCGCGCGAGGTCCTCGGCGACGTTCGAGAACAGGACCTGGACGTCGGCGATGCCCGTGGGCACCTCGGGGTTCACGCCGGCGGCGACGTAGCGCTGCCAGAGCACCCGCTGCTGCTGGACCCGGGTCAGGGCCTCGTGCAGGTCGGACACGTGCACGCCCGGGCGGACGTACTCGCGGGCGAGCTTCTTGAGCCGGCGACGGTTCGTCGACGACATCGGGGCGCCCTCGCCGCGGGGGGCGGTGGCGGCCACGAGCTCGGACACCGAGCGGTCGAAGACCACCGGCAGGAAGCGGTCGAGCGTGTCACGGATCTCGGTGAGCAGGCGCAGGTAGATGCCGAGCTCGTTGATCGTCGTGAACTGGCGCATGTGCGTCGAGCTCACCAGGTCGTGGGCGCGGCGGAGCAGGGTCGGCAGGCCGTCGGCGTCGAGGTCCTTCGCGATGCGGTGCGCACGCTGGGCACCGTCGCTCGAACCGAACTTCGCGCCGTACCAGGGCGAGTCGTCGGGGCCGTAGCGGAACTCACCGAGGTTCGCGGCGCTGACCATCGTCTCGGCGACGCGCGAACGGCCGTCGACCATCGAGGCGACGGACTGCTTCGACAGGCGCGCGGTGGTCGACGGGGCGACGGGCAGCAGCGAAAGGCGCGACAGCTCCACCAGGCAGTCGAGCACCGAGACGCCGAAGTCGGGGTCCTTGCGGGTGAGCGATCCGCGGTAGTCCTTCAGCACCTTGCGCAGGCGGACCAGTGCGTCGTCGACCTCGCGGAGGTTCGGACGCGCGGCCTTCTCGTTCCGGGCGATGGCACGGACGACGTCGCGGCGCAGGGTCGACGGCGTGACCGCGACCCCGGGCAGCTGGACCTCACCGAAGCGGGCGGCGATGCCCCGCAGGGTCGCGCGGCGCGGGCTCACGACGAGCACGCGCTTGTTCGCGGCGACCAGGCCACCCAGGGCGTTCACGATGGTCTGGGTGCCACCGGTGCCTGGAAGGGTCTTCACGACGATGGAGTTGCCGGCCGTGATCTGCGCGATCACGTTCTCCTGCTCGTCGTCGGCGTCGAGCAGGAGCGTGTCGGTCTCCGGGCTGCGCTCGTCCGACGGGGTCTGCTCGACCGGGTGGTAGGACTGCTCGACCTGCCACTTCGCGCTCGGGTTGCCGGCGAGGGCGTCGAGCACGGGGTGCGACAGGTCGCCGGTGTCCTCGACCATGCCGGTCGCGACCTCGGCGAAGGTGGACACCACGAGTCGGGCGTGCACCGAGAAGCCGGGGATGTGCGCGGTCAGGCCACGCAGGCGGTCGATGACGGGGTTCGGCGTGAAGGAGCCGTCCTGCTGCGCGAGGGCCACGAAGGACTGCGCGTCGAGGATGACCCCGAACTGCTCGTGCAGCGCGTCGGCGAGGCCCGGGTTGAGCACCGGTTCGCCGAGCAGGCGCACCTCGAAGTCGCGTCCGTGCCGGCGGATCGCCAGGGGGCGCAGGAGCACCGGGCCGCGGAACTGCTCGTCGCCGTGCTTCCAGTCGGCCATGCCGATGCCGAGCTTCACGGCGTCGATGCCGCGCACGGTGGCCAGCTCGGTGCCCTTCGCCTCGACGTGTCCGGCGGCCACGCGGGCGGCACGGAGCGCCACCTCGTCGCGGATCAGGCTGGACAGCAGGGTCGTCTTGCCGGTGATGAACTGCGCGAGACCGCCCGGGTGGGTGGTCGAGAGCTCGATGCGGGCGCGCGGGTGGTCACTGAAGTGCGTGAGCGGGCTCGTGCCGCCGACACCGGTCAGCTGGGTGCGCCAGCCGTCCCACGTCGGTTCGGCCGCGTTGCCGGCCTGCAACCGCGGGTCGCCGAGGCTGATCGCCTGCGGGCTCGTCATCTGCAGCTCCGGGCGGAGCGTGCGGTCCGGCTCGTCGTCGGTCCGTTCCTGGTCCACGTCCTGCTGCTCGTCTCGATCGTCGTCGGGGCGCGCGCGGGCACCCTCGACGGGGACGTCGTCGTTCACGTCGTCCTCACCGTCGGTCACCCTGTCCGCTCGCCACACATCCGACACTGTAGGCGGAACCGGACGGCCTCTCTGGCAATGAACCGAGGTTTCGGGGTTTCCGCACGGACCTGACCGGCGTCAGAGCCGACGTGCGGCGCGTCCGATCCGACGGCGGCCCCGTCCGGTGTGGTACCAACGGGGCATGGCCATCGACGACCGCACCACTCCGTCCGCCCCCACGCCGAACCGGCGTCGATCGGTCCCCGCCGAGATCTCACGGTCGTGGCTGTTGGTCTCCGGCACCGCCACCGACCGGTTCGACAAGTCCCAGCGCTCCCGCGCCGACCAGATCATCCTGGACATCGAGGACGCCGTCGACCCCGCCGCGAAGCCCTCGGCCCGGCAGGGCGTCGCCGCCTGGCTCGCCGGCGGCGGCGAGGCCTGGGTGCGCATCAACGACGTCACCACGGACTTCTGGGCGGACGACGTCGAGGAGCTCCGCGGCCTGCCCGGGCTGCAGGGCGTCATGCTCGCCAAGACCGAGTCCCCCGCGCAGGTCACCGACACCTGGCACCGGCTCGGCGGCCAGACGCCGGTGATCGCCCTCGTCGAGTCGGCCCTGGGCATCGAGGAGTCCGTGTCGATCGCCAAGGCGCAGGGCGCGTTCCGCCTGGCCTTCGGTTCCGGCGACTACCGCCGTGACACCGGGACCAGCGCCGACACGCTCGCGATGGCGTACCCGCGGTCGAAGCTGGTCGTCGCCTCGCGCGTCGGCGACCTGCCGGGTCCGATCGACGGCCCCACGGTCGGGTCGTCGCACCCGATCCTCCGCGAGCAGTCGCAGGTGGCCGTGTCGCTCGGCCTCACCGGCAAGCTGTGCCTGGACACCGAGCAGCTCCCCGTCATCAACGAGGTCATCTCCCCCACGCCGACCGACGTCGCCTGGGCGCAGGACTTCCTCGACGACTTCGAGGCCCGCGGCCGGGTCATCCGCGACGGTTCCGACCTGCCGCGGCTCGGTCGGGCGCAGAAGATCCAGCGGCTCGCACAGGCGTTCGGGGTCGAGGCGCGGTAGGACTGCACGCATGACCTGGTCCAACGTCCCCGGCCCTCCGCCGCAGTCCTCCTCCGGCCCCACGGACGCGCAGCGCGCTGCGTGGGAACGCGGTGGCACCACGCTGTTCCCGCCGGCGAAGCTCGCCGACCGGATTTCGACGGTGCTGCTCCTGGTGTTCGGTGCCGTCATGACCGCGATCACGGCGGTCGTCGGCATCGTCGCGATCGCCTCGGCCACGGCCGAGTGCGACGCCGCGGCCGGGTGCACACCCGGTGGGTACTTCGGCGGCGCGGCCATCGCGGTCGGTGGCGCCTTCGTGATCGGGGTCGCCACGATCGTGCTGTCGATCGGCGCGTGGATCCGACGGAAGCCGTCGTGGTGGATCGCGGCGATCGGCTTCGTGTTCGCGATCGTCGTCATCGCCTGGGGCGGGGTCGTCTTCGTGAACGCCGTCGACAGCGGGTCCGGATCGTCGTCGGTGTCCGCCAGCGCCTGACCGACGCCCACCGACACCACCCGTCCGACCGGACACCGGTCGTCCGCCGCGTGTCGGGCCTGCGAACGCGTGTGCGTTCCGGCCTGGAGGCGCGGGTCGGGGCCGCCACGCGCCTCCGGTCCGGACCGGGGTAGCGTCCCGGGCATGGTGACGGTGTCGCGGACGACGGTCGCGGTGGTCGGTGGCGGCCCCGCAGGGGTCGTCCTCGGGCTGCTGCTCGCCCGCGCCGGCATCGACGTGCGCGTGCTCGAGCGGCACGACGACTTCAACCGGGACTTCCGGGGCGACACGGTGCACGCCTCGACCATCCGGCTGCTCGACGAACTCGGACTCGGTGCACCGTTCCGGGCGTTGCCGCAGTCACGCCTCGACGACTTCTCGCTGCCGATGCCCGACGGCTCGCGGCTGCTGCTCGGTGACTTCTCGCGTCTCGCGCCCCCGTACGACCACGTGGCGATGGTGCCGCAGTGGGACCTGCTCGACCTGCTCGTGACCGCCGCCCGTCGGGAACCGTCGTTCCGCATCGCGATGGGCCTCGCGGCGACCGGACTCATCGAGGAGAACGGGGTCGTGACCGGGGTCCACCTGCGGCCGAGGGACGGGGCCGGCGAGCCCGAGGAACTCCGCGCCGACGTCGTGATCGCCTGCGACGGGCGGAACTCGGTGCTGCGTCGCGCCGCCGGGCTCGTTCCACGGGCGTTCCGGGTGCCGTTCGACACCTGGTGGTTCCGGTTGCCCCGGCACCCCGGGGACGCGGCGAGCGCCCTCACCCCCGCGTTCTCGGACCGGGACGTGCTGCTGAGCTTCCCGCGGCCGGACTACCACCAGGTCGCGTACTTCGCGCCGAAGGGCTCGGACGCGGCCCTGCGCGCAGCAGGGGTGGCTGCCTTCCGTGCCCGGGTGGCGCGGCTCCGACCGGACTTCGCGGACCGGGTCGACGCGATCGCCTCGATGGACGACGTGCACGTGCTCGACGTCCGCATGGACCGCCTGCGCCGGTGGTGGCGGCCGGGGCTGCTCTGCATCGGGGACGCTGCACACGCGATGTCGCCCGCCGGCGGGGTCGGCATCAACCTCGCGGTGCAGGACGCGGTGGCGACGGCGACGATCCTGGTGCCGGCGCTCCGACGGGGGCTCCGCGGTGGCGGCCTCGACCGGGCGCTCGCAGCTGTCCAGCGTCGTCGGACCCCGCCCGCAGCCCTGGTGCAGGCCGCGCAGGCCGTGCTGCACCGGGTCGTGTTCGAACGGGCCTTCGCCGGGCACCTGCAGGACGGTCCGCCGCTGCTCCCGGTGCTGCTCGCGCGCTGGGTCCCGCCGGTCCGGGGCCTCTACGCCCGCGGCATCGCGTTCGGCCCGCTGCCGGAACACGCGCCGGCGTGGGCGCGTCGGTGACGGAGGCTCGTGGCTCGTCGGTGCGGGAACTGGGCGTCGGCGTCGGGGGCGGGCGCATGCTGGGCCGATGAAGCAACGAGTCATCGGAGACGTGTCCGTCAGTGCCGTCGGTCTGGGCGGGATGCCCATGTCGATCGAGGGCCGACCGGACGAGCGTCAGTCCATCGCCACGATCCACGCAGCGCTCGAGAACGGTGTCACGCTCATCGACACCGCCGACGCGTACCACCTGGGCGGCCACGACGAGGTGGGGCACAACGAGGAGCTCATCGCGCGGGCCGTCCGGGAGTTCCACGACGACACCTCGGACGTGCTCATCGCGACGAAGGGCGGACACCTGCGCCCCGAGGCCGGCAACTGGGCGCAGAACGGGCACCCGGAGTACCTGAAGGAGGCGGCGAAGGCCTCGGCGAAGCGGCTCGGCGTCGAGCAGATCGGCCTGTACCAGTTCCACCGCCCCGACCCGGCCGTGCCGTACGCCGACTCGATCGGGGCGCTCGCCGAGCTGCTCGACGAGGGCGTCATCCGGATGGCGGGCATCTCGAACGCCGACCCGGATCAGATCCGCACCGCGAACGAGGTGCTCGGCGGACGCCTGGCGTCGGTGCAGAACCAGTACTCGCCGAAGTTCCGGTCGAGTGAGCCGGAGCTCGAATTGTGCGACGAGCTCGGCATCGCGTTCCTGCCGTGGAGCCCCCTCGGTGGCATCGGGAGCGCGGCGGACCTCGGGACGGCGTTCGAGGACTTCGCGTACATCGCCCGCGACCGTGGGGTCACCCCGCAGGTCATCGCGCTGGCGTGGGAGCTGCAGAAGAGCGACGTCGTCGTGCCGATCCCTGGTGCGTCGCGGCCGCAGTCGATCCTGAAGTCGATCACGGCGCCGACTGTGCGGCTTCGGCCGGAGGACGTCGCACGCCTCGACGCCTCGCAGCCCGCGGCGGTCTGACGCCCGTTCCCCCGACGGGGGAAGCACGACGCCCCGCCGCTCCTGGTCCAGGAGCGGCGGGGCGTCGTCACGTGCGGGGCTGCGCGTGGGACCGCTCAGCTCTTGGCGGGGCAGACCGCCGAGACCTGGTCGAGGGTGGTCTGCACCTCGGTCTGGGCCTTCTTGACCTCGGCGGAGTCCTCGGCCGCACCGGAGCGGATGGCGGAGCTGTAGCCCTTCGCCGCGCCGGAGAAGTCCTCGAACGTGTCGTGGACCTGGTCGTTCGAGACCTTCGTCAGCGCCGAGTCGATGCGCTGGACGAACTCGTCGACGAGCGCCGCACGGGCCTTCGGGTCGGCCGGGGCAGAGCTGGAACCCTGCTCCTTGAGGAACGACGCGAGTTCGTTCTCGAGCAGGGAGCAGGCTTCCCCCTTGGTCTGGGCGGGTGCTGCGGCGGCGGTCTTCGAGGCCGACGGTGCGCTGGACGAGCCCGAGTCGCCGCCGGAGCAACCGGCGAGCAGCGTGAGTGCGAGGCCGGCGGTGGCCAGCGCGATGAGCTTCTTGGGCATGGTGGAGAGTCCCCCTCGATCTGTCCGCACTCCCCCGGATGAGGTGCAGATCCGTCGTCGAGCGTACAGGGAACCTCCACAGGGACACCGGCGGCGGTTGTGGGCGACCGGCAGCCGGCCGGAGGCGGGTGGCGCGTACCGTCGAGGGCATGCGAGCCATCACGTTCGACGACGCTTCCATGTCCGTCACCGACCTGCCCGACCCCGAACCCGGCACGGACGAGGTCCTGATCGAGGTCGCCGCGGCCGGCGTCAACAACGCCGACCTGCAGCAGCGCGCCGGGAACTACCCGCCGCCGCCCGGGGCGTCGGAGATCCTCGGGCTCGAGGTCTCCGGCACCGTGCGGGCCGTCGGCGCGGGCGTCACGACCGTGGCGGTGGGCGACCGGGTGTGCGCGTTGCTCTCCGGCGGCGGGTACGCGGCACTCGTGGTCGCGCCGGTCACCCAGGTGCTGCCGGTCCCCGAGGGCGTCGACCTGGTCGAGGCGGCCGGACTGCCCGAAGCCGCGTGCACGGTCTATTCCAACATCGGCATGCTCGCCGGACTCCGTCCCGGGCAGACGCTCCTGGTGCACGGGGGTACGGGCGGCATGGGGTCGCACGCGGTGCTGTGGGCGAAGGCCCTCGGGGCGACGGTGATCGCGACGAGCGGCGGCGACCGCAAGGTCGCCGCGTCCCGGGACCTCGGCGCCGACCTGGTCATCGACCACCGCACCGAGGACTTCGTGGAACGCGTCATGGCGTTCACCGACGGTGTCGGCGTCGACGTCGTGCTCGACGTCGTCGGACCGTCCTACCTGGAGCGGAACCTGCAGGCCCTCGCCCCGAACGGGCACGTCGTGGTCATCGCCTCGGGCAGCGGCCGCACCGCCGAGCTCGACTTCGGGGTGCTGATGCGGAAGCGCGCGACGATCAGCGGCACGACCCTGCGCGCACGGCCGCTCGCCGAGAAGGCCGCCATCGTCGAGGCGGTCCGCTACAACGTCTGGCCGCTGGTCGCCGACGGCCGGGTGCGCCCGGTCATCGACTCGGTGCTGCCCCTGGCCGACGTCGAGGAGGCCCACCGCCGCGTGCGCGACGGCGAGGTGATCGGCAAGGTGCTGCTGACGCCCTAGGCGTGCACGCGGGCGAGGAACTCGACGAGCGCCGGGTGCTGCGGGTGGTCGAGGACGTCGGCGGGGGACCCCTGCTCGACGACCTCGCCGCGGTGCAGGAACACGATCCGGTCGGCGACGTTCCGCGCGAAGTGCATCTCGTGCGTCGTCATCAGGATCGTCGAACCCTGTCGCTTCAGCTCGGTGACCAGGTCGAGCACCTCACCGACGAGCTGCGGATCCAGGGCGCTCGTGACCTCGTCGAGCAGCAGGAGCTCGGGGTCGGACGCGATCGCCCGGACGATGGCGACGCGCTGCTGCTGCCCGCCGGACAGGCGGTCGGGGTACGCATCGGCGAAGTCGGCCAGGCCGATCCGGTCGAGCAGCCGACGAGCGGTCTCCTCGGCCTGCGCCTTGCCGACACCGTGCACCTGCCGCGAGGCCAGCGTCACGTTGTCGAGCACGGTCATGTGCGGGAACAGGTTGAACTGCTGGAAGACCACACCGATGCGGGCCCGGGTCGCGTCGACGTCGATCCGCGGGTCGGCGATGTCCGTGCCCTGCAGCAGGATCTCGCCGTCGTCGATGCCCTCGAGCAGGTTGACCGTCTTGAGCAGCGTCGACTTGCCGGAGCCCGAGGCCCCGATGACGCAGATGACCTGGTGGCGGTGGACCGTCAGGTCGATCCCGCGCAGGACCTCGTGCTCGCCGAAGGCCTTGCGCAACCCGCGCAGTTCGAGGACCGCGGCGTCCGTACCGGACGCACCACGGGCCTCCAGGCCGGCCTCGCTCATACGGTCCCTCCGATCTGCTCGCGCCGCTGCTGGCGACGCGCGATCGCGTCCGTGACGCGGATCAGCGGCAGGCTGATCACGACGAACAGCAGCCCGGCGACGAAGTACGGCGTGAAGTTGTAGGTCTCGGCCTGCGCGATCTGGGCGGAGCGGACCGCGTCGACGGCCCCGAGGATCGACACCAGGCCGACGTCCTTCTGCATCGACACGAAGTCGTTCATGAGCGCCGGGGTGACCTTGCGGATCGCCTGCGGCAGCACCACGAGCCGCAGGGTCTTGGTGTGCGAGAGTCCGAGCGACCGGGCGGCCAGGCGCTGGGAGGGGTGCACGGCCTCCATGCCGGCGCGGAGCACCTCGGCGATGTAGGACGAGTAGGTCAGGGTGATCGCGATCGTGCCCCAGACCTCGGCGGGGAGCCGCGGGAACACCCCGAGCCCGGGGATGCCGTAGCCGACCAGGTAGAGCACGATGATGAGCGGCAGGCCGCGGAACAGGTCCGTGTAGCCGGTCGCGAGCATCCGCAGTGGGAAGAACACGGGGTTGCGCAGGCCTCGGACGACCGCGAGCAGCGTGCCGAAGACGGCGACGCCGATGGCGCTGAAGAACAGGATCCGGACGTTCAACCAGAGGCCCAGCAGGATGTCCGGGAACGTGTCGACCGCGGTCTCCGGGTCGAAGAACGACTGCTGCACCGCCGCCCACCCGGGGGTGTTCACGACGCCGAAGTACACGACGGCGAGCACGACCAGGGTGGAGACGACCGACACGACGACGGAGCGACGGCCACGCTGGCGACGGTAGAGCCGACGCTCGAGCTCGACCTGGCTCGGCGCGGGTGCGGCGACCGGGGTGCCGGCCCCTGCTGGCAGGGTCATCCGGTTACTTCAGGACCGGCGTACCGGTCTCCGACGAGAGCCACTTGGTCTGCAGGTCCTGCAGGGTGCCGTCGTCGTCGAGGGTCTTCAGGGCCTTGTCGACCTTGCTCGTGAGCTCCGAGTCCTTCGGCAGGACGAAGCCGAACTCGTCGCCCTTGCCGTCGGACGGGAACTGCGCGGACACGGTGCCGTCGTCGAGCTGCGCCGAGGCCATGTAGAACGCCGTCGGCAGGTCGGTGACGATCGCGTCGATCTGCCCGGACTTGAGCGCGAGCACGGCGTCGTCGTTGGAGTTGAACACCTGCGGCGTGACCCCGAGGACGTCCTTGACGCTCGCGATGCTCGTCGAACCGGTCGCGACGCCGATGGCGTCCTGCTTGAGCGCGGCGATCGTGGTGTCGTCGGCGGCCTTCGACCCGGACGTGGTCACGACCGCCTGGGTCGTCGTGTAGTAGGCGCTCGACATGTCGACGGCCTTCTTGCGCTTCGCGTCGATCGAGAACTGCTGGACGTTGAGGTCCCAGTCCTTCGGCCCCGGTGCGATGGCGCTGTCGAAGGTGCTGCGCTTCCAGACGACGTCGGACTTGCCGTAGCCCATCTCCTTCGCGACGGCGTACGCCACGGCGGACTCGAAGCCCTTGCCGGACTCGGGCTTGTTGTCCTCGATCCAGGGCGAGTACGCCGGGTCGCCGGTGGCGATCGTGAGCTTGCCGTCGGTCACGGTGCCGTCGGCGTTGCTGCTGCCCCCGGCGGAGCAGGCCGACAGGGCGAGGGCGGCGACCGCGGCGGTGGCGACGGCGAGGGTGAAGCGGAGGTGACGGGTCACGGTCGGGCCTTCGTGCGAGGGGGTGGGGGCAGGTCGAAGTGTACTTCGCGGTGGGATACCAACGCGAAACGGTGTCGCGGTGCTACTCGGCGGCAGGGCCCCCGTCGTCGGCCATCGTGAAGTCGTCGAACGAGAAGCCCGGCGACACCAGGCAGCTCAGCAGCACCTCGCCGTCGCCCGGGATCGTCCGCTGCCACACGCCTCCGCGCACGAACGCCTGCGCGTCGTTCACCCGGTCGCGTCCGGCGTCCGGGCCGAGGGTGATCGTCGCGCCGGGCTCGGGGACGTCACCGTCGCCGCCGAGCTGCAGGTCGACGGTGTCCGGCCCGTGCCACATCCAGATCTCGTCGCTCGTGACCCGGTGCCAGGCGGAGGCCTCACCCGGGGGCAGCAGGAAGTGGATCAGCGTGGCAGCGGGACGCTCCCCCGCGGGGGTGGTGACCGTCGCCGGCGAGGTCCAGGTGCGGACGTACCAGCCACCCTCGGGGTGCGGTTCCATGCCGAGGGCGATCGCGCGCTTCGGCACGTCGAGCCACTCGATCAGCTCACCGGTGACGGTTCGCCGTGCGGCCATGCCGGGGTGGGGTGCGGACTCGGTCATCGTTCCTCCTGGTGCGGTGCGGGGGTGTCCGTGTGCGGGGAAGCCGGCTCGGTGACGACGCCCGCCGCGGCGCGGACGACTCCGCGGATCACGGTGGCTGCCGCCCGCCCGGCGCCGTCCTCGACGAGCTCGGCGAGCGCGTCCGGCACCGTGCGGGCGTCGACGTCGAAGACCGCCAGGTCGGCGCGCGCCCCGACGGCGAGGTGCCCGATGCGGTCCGGTCCGACGGCGAGCCCCATCGCGTGCGCACCACCGAGGGTCGCCGCTGCGAGCAGTCGCTCGTGCAGGTCACGGTGCCCGTAGCCCTGGGCGCGGGCGATGCGGTGCAGCGCGGTGACGTCGGCCATCAGGTCGAGGGACGGCGACGACGACAGGGAGTCGGTGCCGATCGCGATCGGGCTGCCCTCGCGCAGGTAGTCCGCGACGGGCGGCGGGTCGAGGCCGATGACGGCGTTGGAGCGGGGGCACAGCGCCACCGCCGTGCCACGGGCGCGCAGGAGCGCCCGGTCGGCGGCGGTCATGTACACGCCGTGGGCGATGTGGCAGTCCGGACCGAGCACGCCGAGACGGTCGACGAACGCGGTCGCGCTCGCACCGAAGCCCAGGGCTCGCAGCGCCCGGAACGACGGCACGTTCGCCAGGTGCCAGTCGTTCCCGTGGCCGACGCCGTCGACCCCGTCGAGCCCGGGCACCGGACCGAGGGCGGTGCGCTCGCCCTCGAACGCCGCCTCACCGAGGTGCAGGTGCAGCCGCAGGCCGCGCTGCCGCACGATGTCGGGGAGCTCGAGCAGCGGGGCGACCTCGAGCGAGTACGGCGCGTGCGGCGACAGGCCGGCACCGGGTGTCGTGGGGATCCGGTCGAGTTCGTCGAGCACCTGGTCGCGACCGTGCGACTGCCAGGCGTCGTTCTCCCAGTCCATCACCTCCCAGTACGCGATGCCGCCGAGCCCGGCGTCCTGCAGCGCGGTCGAGGCCTCGATGTCGGTGACGATGTCCGCGATGCTCGTGACACCGGCCAGGATCGAGGCCCGTGCACCGTCCGCGGCTTCGGCCCGCCAGTCGTGCGGTTCGGCGTAGTCGACGTTGAACGCCGCGGCCCAGTCCTCGAACCCGTTGTACTGGCGTCGGCCGACACCGGACATGCCGGTGTACTGGAGGTGTGAGTGCGCGTTCACGAGTCCGGGCAGGAGCGCGCCGCGCCACTGCCGCTCGGTGAACGTCGCGCCGGACCCGGTGAGCTGGTCGATGACCCACGACCGGTCGCCGACGTGCAGGATGCGGCCGTCCTGCACGGCCACCGCGCCGTCGGCGATCGGCGGCGCCGTCATCGGGACGACGACGCGCGCCGAGTGCACGGTGACCGGGTGTGGACGAGCGCTCATGCCGGGTCTCCGAAACGGTGGGTCCGGACGTCCGGCTCGCGGTCCGCCGGGTGCTCAGCGGGGAGCCCTGGGCCCACGGGTCGGCTCCCGAAGGCGGCGAGCGCCGCGCGGGCGGTCACGTCGTCGACCGCGGGGTCGATCGGCACGACGGCACGCTCCAGTTCGTCGCCGCGTTCCAGGAGCATCCGGACGGCGCCGAGCTGCACGGCGAACGACAGGTCCATGATCTCGACCGGGTTGCCCTCGGCCGCGGTGATGTTGATGCAGCCGCCGTCGTCGAGCACGATCGGCCCGCCGTCGGCCCCGGGGAACACGAACCGCTCGGCCTTCGGCCCCACGTCCTGGCGCCGGGCCCCGGCGGCGAGCGCGTCGTCGATGGCGATCTCCTGGTCGACCCCACCGGCGACGGCGAGGACCGCACCGTCCGCGCAGGCACGGAGCACGTCGAGATCGATGGTGTCCGGCACCCCGGTGGCGCTCATCACGAGGTCGGCGTCGCGCACCGCCTCGACGAGCGGGGCCACGGCGTACCCGGCGAACCGCGCCTGCAGGGCGCGGACCGGGTCGGTCTCGGCGACCGTCACCCGGAACCCGAGGGCGGTGAGCACCAGGGCGACCCCCTCGCCGACGTGCCCGAACCCGGCGACGACCGCCGCGCCTCCCGGCATCACCCGGTGGGTGCCGGACGCGAGCCCGTCGACCAGGTCGAGCACCGCGAACACCGTCGACTGCCCGGTGCCGTAGCGGTTGTCGAAGAACGTCTTGGTGCGGGCGTCGTTCACCGCGACCACGGGGATGCCGAGCTCGCCGCGCGCCGCGAGGACACGCAGGGGTCGCAGGCCGCTCGTGGTCTCCTCGGCGGCGCCGAGCATCGTCGGCAGCAGGTCGGGGCGTTCCTGGTGGGCGAGCCGGATGACGTGCGAGCCGTCGTCGAGCAGGATGTGCGGCGCGGTGTCGAGCATCGCGAGGGCCAGCTGCTTCTGCTCGGGGAGCGTCGCCGTGCTGCTCGCGAACACCGTCAGGCCGGCGGACCGCAGTGCGTCGGCGACGGCGTCGTCGGTTTCGTCGGCGTGGGCGTAGACGACGACCTCGGCACCGGCGTCACGGAGCAGCAGGCTCAGCACCGCCGTCTTGGGCTCGAGGAACATCGCGACGCCGATGCGCGTGCCGCGCAGGAGTCCGCTGTCGCGGAGCTCCGCGGCGACCGAGCGGGCGACCGGCATCGACCGTCGTGCCCAGCGCAGGCGTGCGTCCGCCGCGGGGTCGTCCTCGGGGTCGCGGCCGGTGGACACCAGGAAGACGTCGTCGGACAGCATCGGGACGGCGAGCACACCGGGGCGGGCGGGTGCGACGGGGCCGAAGGCGTCCTCGTCGACGGCGGGCAGGTACCGGCCGGCGTCGATGACGACCAGGGTGGTGCCGCGCGGGCGGTCGGCGGCCTGCTCGACCGCGGGGGTCGATTCGTCGGGCGTGCCGAGGCACCAGAGCTGGTCGACGAGGTCGGACGGCTGGTGCTGGTGGTCCGACTGGTTCGACTGCTCGACCTCGCGCGCGCCGAGTGCGGTCAGCAGGTGCCGCAGTGCCGCAGCATCCCGGGGGTCACCGCCGACGATGCGGAACCGGCGGGCGGCGACGAGCAGGTTGGTCGCCGCGGCGAAGCGCCGAACGGCCGCCGAGGCCCAGGCCAGCGTCGCGGGGTCGGGTGCTGGCGGCATGTGCCAATCGTAGGGTGAGCGGGGCGCGGGTCCGGCGGCGCTCCGGGAATGCCCGGGGGCGCTCCGACGTACTCTCTGCACATGAGCGATGCGACGACTGCCCCCGACCGCGTGACCATGTTCGGTGCCGAATGGTGCCGCGACTGCCGTCGGTCCAAGGCGCTGCTCGACACCCTCGGCGTGGACTACGAGTACGTCGACGTGGAGCAGGACCTGTCCGCGGCCGACCGTGCCGAGGCCATCAGCGGCCGGAAGAACATCCCCGTCGTGGTCCTTCCGAACGGCAAGCACTTCGTCGAGCCGTCGGACGCCGAGCTGCGAGCCGAGCTCGAGGCTTCCGGCGTGGTCTGATCGGCGAACCCGACAGTCCTCCCAGGAACCCCGGAGTTTCGTCGGATGTCGGCCCTGACTCCGGCAACCATGCCGCGGCAACCGCACCCACGAGGAGGACACCGTGCTCGGTCTCATCATCAGCTTGATCATCATCGGACTCATCGCCGGCGCTCTCGCCCGGCTCATCATCCCCGGCAAGCAGAACATCGGCATCCTCATGACGATCGTCCTGGGCATCGTCGGATCGTTCGTCGGCGGGTTCCTCGGGTTCCTGATCTTCCAGCACGACCCGATGGACGGCTTCTTCCAGCCGGCCGGCATCATCGGTTCGATCATCGGCGCGATCATCGTGCTGTTCATCTACACCCGCGTCGCGGGCCGCGGCTCGCGCCGCTAGGCACGACGCTGCCGGTCTGACCGGCGAACAACCACAGTCACCCCGAACCGCGTTTCCACGTGGTTCGGGGTGATTTTGCGTGTGCGGGCCGACTGCGCACTGCGGGCTGCGACCGGGTCGTGTCGTCCGCCACGGCCTGGAGGCGCGGTGCGGGTCGGACCGGCACCGCGCCTCCAGGCCGTGGTCGCCCCTGCGCCGGGGGCGACGCGATGGTCACGCTGATCAGGCGGTGGCGAGCCGCCCCATCTCGCCGACGACCGCGCGCAGCCGCGCAGCCAGTTCGTCGCGGGAGCCGTCCGCTGATCGGTGGGCGGACTCGATCACGGCGGCCATCACGAGGGTGGTCGCGGTCCGCGCGGTGTCCTCGTCGACGCGCTCGGCGGCCACCGCCAGCACGGTCTGCCGCGCGTGCGCCATCCACTGCATCATCGCCGGGACCATCTCGGGGCGGGCTCGGACGAGCTCCTTCATGCGCCGGCGGTCCTGCGGCAGGGTGACCGTGTGCGCGACGAGGTCGCAGAGGTCCGACACGAGCGGCCCCGTGGCACCGAGGAACGCTGCGCGTGCCGTGTCCGGGACCGTCGTCGCCGGCAATCCGAGGGCTGCTTCGGCCTTCGACGGGAAGTAGTTGAAGAACGTCCGGGGGGAGACCCCCGCGTCCGCGCAGATCTGCTCGACGGTCACCCCGGCGAGTCCTTGGTCGGTGACGAGGGCGAGCGCCGACCGGTGGATGGCGGCCCGGGTCTGCTGCTTCTTGCGCTCCCGCAGGCCGCAGTCGGTCAGGGCGGTGGCCTCGGTGGTGGTGAGCTCGTGCACGTGCTGCGCTCCGTCTTGTTCTCGGGTTGGTGCGACGCCGGGCCCCCGCGTCCTGTGACGAGGAGGCCCGGCGTGACTCAGACCTGCGCCCGACCACCCTGGACGGGGATCGAACCGGTGACCGGGGCGGTGGGCGAGCCCATCGTGTCCGCGGCCCGCACGGCCTGCGCTTCGAGGTCGTCGGCGGTGCCGGCGTCGTCCGCCTGCTCCTGCAGGGCCGAGCTCTTGCGGAGCGGCGGCGCCTTGAAGAAGAAGCTCAGGACGAACGCGAGCAGGATCACCGCGAAGCCGACCCAGTAGACGGTCACGGCCGAGGCGTTGAACCCGGACATGAACGGCCGGGTCAGAGCAGCGTCCGCACCGTTGAGGTACGACGTGTCGCTCGTCTCGGCGTTCGAGTCGCTCGAGTCGTTCGCGCCCTTGTCGATCTGCTTCGACAGTTCCGGTGCGAGCTGGTCCACCCAGTAGGTGCGCTGCGCCGAGTCCGACCAGTCGACGACGAGCCGGCCGCCCTGCACGCTGGCGTGCGCCTTGTCTGCGGCAGCGGTGAGCGCCTGCTGCTGCACGGCGTCGGGAGCCCCGGCGGTGGCCTGGGTCACCTGGTCGGTGGCGGTGTCGAGGCCGGACTGCACCTGCTTCTGGAGCGGGGTGACGATCGGGTTCCAGATCTGGTCCATGACGCCCTGGTTCGCCTTGGCGCTGGCGACCTCCGGGTCGAGCGCCGCACTGAGGGCGGGCTTGAGGTTCGACTCGTCCGCCGTGGCGTGCAGGATGTTCGCCGGCATGAGCGAGAACAGGACGGACAGCAGGACGGCGGTGCCGAGCGTGCCACCGATCTGGCGGAAGAACGTGGCGGACGACGTCGCCACACCCATGTCACGCGGCTGCACCGAGTTCTGGGAGGCCAGGGTGATGCTCTGCATGAGCTGGCCGAGCCCGAGGCCGATCAGGAACATGCCGATCATCAGGAACCAGAGCGGCTTGTCGATCGTCATGAACGTCAGGACGACGTAGCCGAGCGACACCAGGGCGGTGCCGATGACCGGGAAGATCCGGTAGCGGCCGGTGCGGGCCACGATCTGCCCCGAGGCGATCGAGGCGATCATCAGGCCACCGATCATCGGCAGCGTCGCGAAGCCGGACTCGGTCGGCGTCAGGCCGGTGACGATCTGCAGGTACAGCGGGATGGTGAGCATCGCGCCGAACATCGCGAAGCCGACCAGGAAGCCCAGGATGGTCGCCATCGAGAACGTGCTCGAGCGGAAGAGCTTGAGCGGGATGATCGCGTCGTCCTGCATGCGGGTCTCGATCACCAGGAAGGCGACGAGGCCGAGCGCACCGATGACGTAGCAGGCGATCGCGCTGGCCGAACCCCAACCCCACGTGCGGCCCTGCTCCGCGACGAGGAGCAGCGGCGCGAGCGTGACGATGACCGAGGTCGCGCCCCACCAGTCGATGCGCGGCTTGGCCTTGGCCTCGCCGAACTTCGGCAGGTGGAGGAACGCGATCACCATGAGGAGCGCGGCGACGCCGATCGGCACGTTGATCAGGAACACCCAGCGCCAGCCGGTGATGCCGACGATCGAGCTCGCACCGGCGAACAGTCCACCGATCAGCGGGCCGATCACGGACGAGATGCCGAAGACCGCCAGGAAGTAGCCCTGGTACTTCGCGCGCTCACGGGGCGCGAGGATGTCGCCCATGATCGCGAGCGGGAGCGACATCAGCGCACCGGCACCGATGCCCTGGAACGCGCGGAAGGCGGCGAGCATGGTCATCGACGTCGACAGGGTCGAGAGCAGCGACCCGAGGATGAAGACCGCGATGCCGAAGATGTAGAGCGGGCGACGGCCGAAGACGTCGGAGAGCTTGCCGTAGATCGGCGTGGTGATGGTCGACGCGATCAGGTAGGCCGTCGTGACCCAGGCCTGCTGGTCGAGGCCGTGCAGGTCGTCACCGATCGTGCGGATCGCCGTGCCGACGATGGTCTGGTCGAGCGACGACAGGAACATGCCCGCCATCAGGCCGTAGATGACGAGCAGGATCTGGCGGTGCGACATGATCGGCTTGCCCGGCGTGCTCGCCGGGGAGTCCTGTCGTCCGCGCGACACCTCGACGGGTGCGGTGGCAGTGGACATGCGGGGTTCCTCACAGGGGATGTGGCGTGGTGGTCGTCGGCCTGGTCGGGACCCCGAAACGAGGGTCAACCTTGCAGGCTCTGCAACTTTACACCGCAAGCACCTTTGCCGCCAACGCAAAGTTGCCGAGCGTGCACGTTCGTGTACGGGTTCTCAGGTAGCGTCGGCGCATGGGGCGAACCACCTGGACCGACGTACCGACGACGCTGCGGCAGCAGGTGGAGGGGGTGCTGGGCGGTCCGGTCGTGACCGCCGAGTCCCAGGCGAGCGGGTGGTCGCCCGGGAGCGCCGACCGGGTGACGACCGCGGCGGGGGAACGAGCCTTCGTGAAGACGGTGTCGCGCTCGCGCAACGAGGCCGCCCTCGACCTGCACCGCCGCGAGGCCGAGGTCATGGCCCAGCTGCCGAACACCGTGCAGGCACCGCGGCTGCTCGACGCGCTGCACGCCACGGTCGACGGCGACGACTGGGTCGCGCTCGTGCTCGAGGACGTCGCAGGGCACCACCCGGGCAGACACCTCGACGGATCGGACACGACCGCCGTGCTCGACGCACTCCACACACTGCCGCTCGCGACCGATGGACTGGCGACGCTCCCCCGCATCGCCGAGGACCTGCGCGGTGAGTTCGGCGCCTGGGACCGGATGCTGGCTGCCGGCTCGGACGCCGTCCGCGTCGCCGAGGTCGTCCCGCCGCACGTCCTCGACGCCGGCCCCGCGATCGCCCGCGCGGCATCGGGGGCAGCTGCCCTCGTCGACGGCGAACACCTCGTGCACGCCGACTGCCGGGCGGACAACCTGCTCGTCGACGACGCCGGGCTCGTCTGGGTGGTGGACTGGCCCTGGGCGAGCGTGGGTGCGCACTGGCTCGACCCGCTGACCTACCTGCTCGACACGCTGGTCCGCGGTGAGGACGACGACGTCGAACACCACCTCGCCACACACCCGGTCTTCGCCGGGGTGCCCGCCGCCACGATCGACGCCGTGCTGGCCGGGCTCGCCGGACTGTTCTTCGAGCACGCCCTGCCCCCGGCGCCGCCGAACATGCCCACCATCCGCGACTTCCAACGGCACGAGGGCGTGGCCGCCGCCGAGTGGCTGCTCCGCCGCTGGGCCGCCTGACGGCGCGTCCGCCCGAGCGGGGGACGCGTGGTGTCCAGGGAGCGCAGCGCACCGGAGCGTACGGTCCACCGCATGACTGATGAGCACCGCACCCCGCGTCCCGAAGACGACGCCGCGCGCCTCGGTCTCGTCGTCGTCGGAGAGGCAGCAGCCCTGCAGTCCGGCGACGAGGCGGCACTGGACGCGAGCGAGCAGAACATCCGCGACACGATCGACGAACTGGTCGACGAACCCCTGACCCCGCGGCAGGAGGAGGTCGTCGAGCGACTCGCCGCGGCAGGCGGCACCCTGACCGCCGGACTCAGCGGTGCCCTCGCCGCCCAGAGCGGTCGCAGCGTCGACGACGTGCTCGAGGGTGCGGCCCGCAGTGTCGTGTGGCAGCAGCGGCTCGCGGACGAGCGTGAGGACGCCGGCACGCAGCAGCGCGACCCGCAGAACGAGAACGGGCACGACGAGGGCTGATCCCCCGTCGCGCCCGCTGCAGGCACCCGCTCGGTTACTCGGCCGGCTCGACCTGTGGCACCGACTGCTCGCGCACGACGGCACGGGCAGCCGCTTGACCCGTCGTGGTGCTCTTCACGATGTCGCTCAGGGTGAACCCGGCGGTTGCGCCGAGCAACGCGTCGACCTCGCTGAACTGACTGACGACGCTCTTCGACAGGGCACCGGCGCCCTCGGAGGACACCACGGTGAGCGTGTCGATGTTGCTCATCGGCGCCGCGAGCTCGCGGGCGATGCTCGGCAGCGTCTCGATCGCCTTGACCCGCAGGACGGCCTCGGAGTGCTGGGCGAGCGCGTCGGCCTGCGCCTTGGTCGCATCGGCCTCGGCCTGACCCTTCGCACGGATCGCGTCGGCGGCGGCCTCACCCTCGGCGCGGGACGCGTCGGCAGCGAGCTTGCGGGCGTCCGCCTCGGCCTTCGCCTCGGCCGCGACGGCCTCTGCGGAGATCCGACGGGCCTCAGCCTGGGCGCGTGCGGTCTCGACCTGGGCTCCGGCGGCGGCTTCGGCCTCGACGCGGGTCTTGCGCGCCTGGGCCTCGGCGACGGCGGAGACCTCGGACTCGAGCTCGGCACGGCGCAGCTCGGCACGCTTCTGCGCGGTGATCTGTTCCTGCTCGACGACACCCTGGGACGCACGCGCCTGGGCGAGCGGGCCGACGGCAGCGGCTTCGGCGGACGCACGGTCGGCGTCGAGCTGCAGCGCGGCACGGCGGATGGCCAGGGTGTTCTCGGCCTCGGCGATCGCCTGGTCGGCGGTCGCGCGGGCTTCTCGCGCTTCACGGTCGGCCTGGGCCTCGGCGTTCTCGGCCTCGAGTCGCACGCGTGCACGCTCGGCACGGCCGAGGTCGCTGATGTACTCGTTGCGGTCCGAGATGCCCTTGATCTCGAACGAGTCGACATCGAGCCCCTGGCTGTGCAGGGCGTCCTTGGCGACGTCGAGCACAGCGACGGTGAGCTGATCGCGCTTGCGGATGATGGTCGACACGTCGGTCGCACCGATCGAGGCGCGGAGCGAACCGGACAGGACCTCGCGCGCGAAGTCGTCGATCTTCTTCTCCTGCCCGAGGAACCGCTGTGCGGCCGCCCGGATCGAGGCGTCGGTCTCGCCGACCTTGACGAGCGCGACGGCCTCGACGTCGATGGTGACACCGCGGGAGTCCTGCGCGTTGACGTTGATGTCGATCGCACGCGAGCTGAGCGACAGCTTCGCGACCTTCTCGAAGAAGGGGCGGACGAGCACGCCGGCGCCGAGCACGACCTTGATGCCGGACTCGACGGTCTCGGTGCCGTCGGCGTTCTTGACCTTGCGGGAGCGCTTGCCCGTGATGATGAGCGCTTCGTCGGCACCGGCGTTGCGGTACACGACCTTGGCGTAGATCAGCGCGATCACGGCGAGGACGATGATCCCCACGATGATCAGCGGGACGGCTCCGAGCGCGAACAGGACTTCCATGACTCCCCCTTGAGGACCAGGCACCAGCCTGGATTCCGCATCTGTTGTTCCCTTGGCTCCCATCCTAGGAGCGCACGCGGACAGCAGGAGCGCGGAGGGAAGGGTTGGGGACAACAGACGGGAGGCGCGGTGCAGGATCACCTGCACCGCGCCTCCCGTCCGGGGTTGCGTCAGCGCCTACGCGCCCGCACGCCACCACTCGTCGAAGGGCGTCGCCGGCACCTGGCGCTTGTGCTCCGTCGCGCGGTAGCGCGACTCGATCGCCTCGGCGACCTCGACCGGCACGTCGTGGCCCTGCAGGTAGGCGTCGATCTCGGCGTAGGTGAGTCCGAGGTTCGCCTCGTCGGTCTGCCCGGGCAGCTCGTCGAGCAGGTCGGCGGTGGGCGCCTTCTCGTACAGGCGGGCCGGTGCGCCGAGGTGCTCGAGCAGCTGCCGCCCCTGGCTCTTCGACAGCCCGGTGAGCGGGGTGAGGTCGACGCCGCCGTCGCCGTACTTGGTGAAGAAGCCCGTGACGGCCTCGGCCGCGTGGTCCGTGCCGACCACCAGCAGGCCGCGCTGCCCGGCGATCGCGTACTGGGCGACCATCCGCATGCGCGCCTTGACGTTGCCCTTCACGAAGTCACTCAGCTCGACGCCCGAGGCCGCGGTGTCCTCCATGACCCCGTCGACCCCGTGCTCGATGTTCACGGTGACACCCGGGTCGGCAGCGATGAACTGCAGGGCGAGCTGGGCGTCGTCCTCGTCGGCCTGCACCCGGTAGGGCATGCGGACGGTCGTCAACTCGGCCGGGTGCCCCTCGGCTCGGAGCGACTCGACCGCGAGCTGGGTCAAGCGGCCGGCCAGGGTGGAGTCCTGCCCGCCGCTGATGGCGAGGAGGTACCCCTTCGCCCCGGTCGTCAGCAGGTAGTCGCGCAGGAACCCGACACGACGGGCGACCTCCTGCTCCGGGTCGATGGTCGGCTGGACGTTGAGGTCCGCTGCGATGGCGGCTTGGAGTTCACGCACCACCCCAGTATCACGCCGATCCGGCTCCGTGGACCGGCGGGTTCCCGAAGACGTCGATCGGATCGACCGGGAGGTCCGGGGCGGCGGTGACCCGATCACCACCGCCCCGGGGATCCGCGACGACCCGAACGCGTCGCGGACCCGGTGAGGCGGACGCCGGTACCCGCCGGCGCCCGTCCTGGTCAGGCGCGACGAACTCGTCGCGCCGGGATCGCGGTGGGTGATCCGTGGTGTGGCACGATGCCTCCTGCTCCGACGGGGTCTCCGCCGCTGATCCGCCCCCGGTGGTGAGCCAGGGGATGTGGGGCCCGTCGAACGGGCCGGAGGCGGCTGGCGAGGCCGCTTGCTGTGGAAGGTATCAGGGTCCGGGCAGGACTCGACACCCCCGTTCTGGGGTCACGGTCGGGCTGGGTTCGTTGACAGTTTGATACCTAACAGTTAGAGTCCTGATCATGCAGGCACCGGACTTCACGACACCGCTCCAGCTCATGCGGTGGATCGGATGGGCACAGCGCAAGGGCGCCGAGGAGTGGGTCCGTGAGCGCGACCTCACCCACGAGCAGTCCTTCGTGCTCGGGTACCTACAGGAACACCCCGGCGCCATCCAGCGGGACATCGCCGAGGCCACCCGGACCAGCGCGGCCAGCGTCTCGAGTCTCCTGCAGGGGCTCGAGCGGCGTGGCCTGATCGAACGACGACCGGACGCCACGAACGGGCGGACGAAGACGGTGCACGCCACCCAGGCGGGCATCGACCTCATCGCCGGGTTCACCGACGCGATGGTCGCCCTCGACGACTCCCTGCTCGCACCGCTCGACGCGGACGAACGCGCCACCCTGCGGCGGCTGCTGCAGAAGGTGACCGCGGAACTCGCGCCGCCGACCCGCTAGCCGCACCACCCGCACCACCCGCACCAGCGCACCACCCGCGCCGCCGCACCGACCCGCTCCACGCACCACGCGCCTCCCGGCCGGATCCGCCGGCGCGCCCTCGCGATCCCGCGATCCCGCGCCCCCGCGATCTCGCGACCCCGCGACCCCGCGACCCCGCGACCCCATCGGTCGCGTGCTCCCCCCTGCCGTGCCGGCGTCCGTCGGCGCGCCCACCGTCATGCCCGGAAGGGAACCGTCATGTCCTCCACCACCACCGCTGCGGCGACGAACCGCTGGTACCTCTCCGCTGCCCCGATCGCCCGAGCCCTGGTGCACCTGTGCGTGCCGATGGCCGCCGCGATGGTCGTCAGCGCCCTGTACAACGTCATCAACGCGGGCTTCATCGGCGCCCAGCACGACACGTCCCTGCTCGCCGCGATCACCTTCGGCACGCCGCTGCTCGGCCTGGTGATGGCCGTGGGCGGGGTGTTCGGCGTCGGCGGCAGCGCCTTGATGTCCCGGTTGCTCGGAGCATCGGAACACGATCCCGACAAGGCGCGGGACATCAAGCACGTCGCCTCGTTCGCCCTGTGGGGAGCCGTGGTGACCGGCGCCGTGCTCGGCGTCGTCGGACTCCTGCTGCTCCGCCCGCTCGTCGCCGTCCTCGGTGCCGACGCGGCAGCGGTCCCCGCCACGAGCGAGTACGTCGCCGTGATGCTCGCGTTCGTCCCCGTCCTCGCCGCGTCCTTCGCGCTCGAGCAGATCGTCCGCTCCGAGGGTGCCGCGCGGCAGGCGATGATCGGCCTGGTCCTGTCCACGGTCGGCAACCTGGTGTTCGACGTCCTGTTCATCCTGGGGCTGCACTGGGGTGTCGGCGGCGCCGCACTCGCGGTGGGCCTGGCCAACGTGGTCTCGATCGCCTACTGGGTGACGTGGCTGCAGCGGAACAGCGAGAACGTCAGCTTCGCGCCCAAGTGGTTCACCCTGCGTGCGGACATCCTGAAGCCCGTGTTCGGCATCGGCGTCGGCGAGCTGCTGCAGTCCGCGTTCCTCATCGTCACGACACTCGTCCTCAACAACCTCGCCGCCGCCTACGGTGACGACCCGCTGGCAGCGATGGGCGTCGCGGTCCGCATCGCCCAGGTGCCGGAGTTCCTGGTGATGGGCGTGACCATCGGCGTGCTGCCACTGCTCGCCTACGCGTTCGGCGCGGGCGACGCCGATCGACTCCGCTCCGGCCTGCGCGCCGCGGCCCTGACCGTCGGCGGCATCGTGCTCGTCTTCTCCGGCACCGTGTTCGTGTTCCGCGAGCAGGTCTTCACGATCTTCTCCGGTGACCACTCGGTGCTCGCGATCGGCATGACGATCCTGACGGCACAGCTCGTCGCCGCCGTCGTCAACGGGTTCACGGGACTGCTCACCTCGCTGTTCCAGGCGACCGGGATGGTCATGCCCGCGATGGTGCTGTCGATGGCGCAGGGCGTGCTGTTCATCCCGATCGTGATCGCCGGCAACGTGTGGTTCGGGCTCGCCGGGATCATCTGGGCACTCACCGTCACCGAGGGCATCGTGTTCGTCGCCGCCGTCGTCCTCTGGCTGGCGACGCGGGGTCGCATCGCCCGAGGCCTGGCCGAGGGCAGCGCGGCACGCGCCGACGCCGCTCTGGAGGCCACCCCTGTGGCGTGAGGCGCGTCGCCCCCGGCGTCACGCACCACGTGCGGACGGGAGGCCCGCTGCCGGTCCGGCACCGGGCCTCCCGTCCGTCGCGTGGTCGCGTGACGTGCGCCGCGTGCGCTTCGTGCGTGCGCTTCGTGAGCAGGAACGGTCGGGTGCGCGCGTGCGACCCGACCGATTCTGCTCACGAAGTGCGCGACGCGACGCGACGCGGCGCCGCCCGCGCGCTACGCGCTGCGGCCGCGCCGCAGCAGCAGCACGACGACCGCGCCGGCCACCAGGACGGCCCCGGCGCCGAGGCCGATCCACACGCCCGGCGCGATGCCCGGCGACGAGGACGGAGCACCGTCCGAGGCTCCGGTGGCCGTCGCGGTGGCGCTCGGCGTGGGAGCGGTGCTCGCCGTCGGAGCGGGGCTCGGGGTCGGGGTGGCACTCGCGCTCGGGGTCGACGCCGGGGCTGCGGCCCGGTACTCGAACGCGAGCGTGCCCTCGATCGGGTGGCCGTCCGGCGACACGTACCGCCAGAGCACCGTGTAGCTGCCCTGGTCGAGGTCGACCGCGCGGCGCATGGTCGTCCCGGAGACCCTCACGTCACCCGTGGCGACGTCGGTGCCCGAAGCGTCGGTCACCTGGATCCGGAGTCCGGCGTCGAGGCCGGCGAGCGGCGCTTCCGAGAAGGTCAGGTCGACGGACTCGAGCGGTTCGGTGACGACCGCCCCGTCCGCCGGGGTACTGCCGGTCAGGGCCGAGTGGGCCGACGCGGGCTGGACACCGACGAGCGTCAGCAGTCCCGCCGCGACGATCGCCAGTGCCGCCGCCGTGGTTCGGGCTGTGCGCATGCGCAGACTCTACCGACGGCCGAGCGGCAGCCCGCTGGGGGTCAGAGCTGCTCGCCGAGGAAGTCCGCGTAGGTGGGCTCGTAGCGCGCTTCGCTGACGCTGACGAGCTGGTGGCCGGTTCCTTCGAGGCGTTCGGCGACGAGGGCGGCGAGGTCCTCGGGCGAACGGAGCCCGTGGCGGTGCCACGCGTTCTGGATGGTGGCGGTCATGGTGACCAGCCCTTCGTCGAGATGATGCGCATCTCGGATCCGCCCGGGTCGACCCGCTGTGCCAGACCCCACAGATCGTGAGGAGCATCGTGACGACGAGTCCCTGATGACTGACCCGGTACCGCAACGATACGGTCGGGCCGGATCGCCGTCGAGGCGGATGCGCTTCGCGGCTGACGGACGCGACGGACCGGCGACGCGGGTGCGCTGTAGCGTCGGCGCATGGAGATCCTCTTCGTCCACGGCGCGCTCGTCCGCGACGGCGACTGGTGGTGGCAGCCCACCGCCGACCTGCTGTTCGAACGCGCCGGTGTCCGCAGTCGATCGATGGCACTGCCGTCCTGCGGCGAGGGCCCGTCCGGCCGCCCCGAAGGCGGTCTCGCCGAGGACGCGGCAGCGCTCCGGGCCGCGCTCGACCGCAGCGACGGCGCGATCGTCGTCGGGCACTCGTACGGCGGCACGGTCGTCGCCGAGGCCGGTCAGCACGATGCTGTCGAGCACCTTGTCCACGCGTCGTCCTACCTGCCCGACGTCGGATCGGCGCAGGCCGGGATCATGTCGGACGAGCCCGACCCGGTGGCGATCGGTGATGCCGGGGACGGAGCCCTGGCACTGGTCGGGTACGACGCCTCGTCGTTCGGCGCGCGGTTCCTGCAGGACGCCGTCCCCGAGGTGCAGCGGGCTGCGTGGGACCGCGTCACCGCACAGTCCGCTGCCGCGTTCGTCACGCCGACGACCGCCGCGGGCTGGCAGGGCGTCGACTCCACCTACCTGGTCTGCACCGAGGACCGGAGCACCACCGTCGGCCTCCAGCGAGCGCACGCGGCACGGGCGACGCGGAGCGTCGACGTCCCCACCGGGCACCATCCCTTCATCACCCGACCCGACCTGGTCGTCGAGCAGCTCGAGCTGCTGCTCGGAAGCGCCGCGGCTTGAGACGTCGCGACGACGGACGGGAGGCCCGGTGCCAGCTGGCACCGGGCCTCCCGTCATCAGGGGGTCGCGCCCAGGGCGCGGGTCCGCTCGATCAGTCGGTGCCGGAGTCGAAGGCCGCGCCCTCGGACGCGAGGTCCGTGCGACGACCCATCGCGTCCTCGGCGTCGGAGGCGACGATCGCGCCGCCGAGGATCTCCTCGGCCTCGCCCGCCTCGAGCTCGCCGACGAGCTCGGCCGTCGCGCCACCGATGAGGCCGGCGGCGGCGTACTGCTCGAGCCGCGAACGGGAGTCCGCGATGTCGAGGTTGCGCATGGTGAGCTGGCCGATGCGGTCGTCCGGGCCGAAGGCGGCGTCGCCGACGCGCTCCATCGACAGCTTGTCCGGGTGGTACGACAGCGCCGGGCCCGTGGTGTCGAGGATCGTGTAGTCGTCACCGCGACGCAGGCGCAGCGTGACCTCGCCGGTGACGGCGGAGGCGACCCAGCGCTGCAGCGACTCGCGGAGCATGAGGGACTGCGGGTCGAGCCAGCGGCCCTCGTACATCAGGCGACCGAGACGGCGACCCTCGTTGTGGTACGAGGCGACCGTGTCCTCGTTGTGGATCGCGTTGAGCAGACGCTCGTAGGCGATGTGCAGCAGCGCCATGCCCGGAGCCTCGTAGATGCCGCGGCTCTTCGCTTCGATGATGCGGTTCTCGATCTGGTCGGACGCACCCAGGCCGTGGCGGCCGCCGATGGCGTTCGCCTCGTAGACCAGGGCGACCGCGTCCGTGTACTCGACGCCGTTGATCGCGACGGGGCGACCGGCCTCGAACCGGACGCTGACGATCTCGGTCGCGACCTCGACGTCGTCACGCCAGGCGGCGACACCCATGATCGGTTCGACGATGTCCAGGCCGCTCGACAGCTCTTCGAGGCTCTTCGCCTCGTGCGTCGCGCCCCAGATGTTCGCGTCCGTCGAGTACGCCTTCTCGGTGGAGTCGCGGTACGGGAACCCGCGGGCGACGAGCCACTCGCTCATCTCCTTGCGGCCGCCGAGCTCCTCGACGAACTCGGAGTCGAGCCACGGCTTGTAGACGCGCAGGCGCGGGTTGGCCATCAGGCCGTAGCGGTAGAACCGCTCGATGTCGTTGCCCTTGTAGGTGGAGCCGTCGCCCCAGATGTCGACGCCGTCTTCCTTCATCGCGCGGACGAGCATCGTGCCCGTCACCGCGCGGCCGAGCGGCGTCGTGTTGAAGTACGTCTTGCCACCGGAGCGGACGTGGAACGCACCCGTCTGCAGGGCGACCAGGCCTTCTTCGACCAGGGCGCTCTTCGCGTCGACCAGTCGGGCGATCTCGGCGCCGTACTCGTGGGCGCGGCTCGGGACGGCGTCGATGTCCGGCTCGTCGTACTGGCCGATGTCGGCCGTGTACGTGCAGGGGATCGCTCCCTTCTCGCGCATCCAGGCAACGGCGCAGGAGGTGTCGAGACCCCCTGAGAACGCGATGCCGACTCGTTCGCCGACGGGGAGACTGCTCAGGACCTTGGACACGGGTCAATCGTACGGGGCCAGCGGGCCCGACTACCGTCCGGGGCGACGGTTGTGGAGAACTCCACCGCCGGAGTGCGGCCTTCTGGTCGCGTGCTGGTGCCCCTGGACGGCACTGCAGGGACTCGAACCCCTTCGACCTGCTGGTGCACCGAAGCGAAGCGTTCGCAAACTATCGGACACCGGTAAGACGCTTGTCCGAGATGGCGCGTGACGGCCGGTTGGCCGAGGTGCTGTCCGGGCCCGTACGCCATGAGCCGAAGCAGAGGGAGCTCGCACAGCAACGGCGCCTCTCCCCCGCCGAGATCGACCGCCTCGCTGCGGAGTACTCGGCGGGCGCAGTGACCGTCCGGCAGCTGGCCGGCAAGTGGGGCGTCAGCCGAAACATCGTCCTGAAGCATCTGCGGAGCCGAGGGTTGGAGCTCGGACCGCAGCCGTTGACCCGCTCGGAGATCTTCCAAGCTCGAAGGTTCGCCAGCACGTGCATGTCGCTGAACGCGATCGGACGGGAGATCGGACGGGATCCGAAGACGGTGAAGGCGGCGCTGGCGGGAACGGATTCGGACTAGGCGGCCTCGTCGGCCTCGCGTCTGTTACGGTCGAGCCCGCCGAGCTCGAGGAACGTGCGGGCGAGCTTCCGCATGTCGATCCCCGGACGGACGACCGGAAAGACATGCACCCCAGCCCCTACCGACTCGACATCCGGTCCCGCCGCGGCGACGAGGTCTCGCGACAGCAGGAATCGGATGGCCGGCCAGTTCCCCGCGCCCACCATTCCTACATAGGCGGAGTGCAGGTTCGAGAGATGAGCCCGGTGCTTTCCGACGCGGTTCGGAAGCGAAGGCTCCCGTCTCGACGCCTCAGCGATGTGCGCGAGGACCTGCTCGTCGGAAAGGTCGACCGAGGGTGCGTAGAAGCGGTGGATCTCCCATTGGGCGACAGGAGGAACCAGGGCAAAGAACTGGGGCGCCTCGAGCCAGAGCAACGCGAGCAGCGACTTGCGGACCAGGTGCGCCTCAGGACCGATTCGTGCCATGCCGTCCGATCATCTGTCGTCAGGATGAGCTTCGACGAGCCAGAACGCAAGCGTAAGCGTGCTGATCTGGCTAGATGATCCTTACCTCCTGATGGTCCGTAGCGACACACACTCCGTCCTTGACCAGGTAAACTTCGACGTAATGGCGACCCCGATATGCAGTCGGTTCGTTACGGCGAAGTGTCCCCTCGTCGAGAAAGACCTGCCCGCGGATGCAATTGGCCTTGATCGCTTCGGCCCCCGTGTTCCGCACTTTCCAGTAGACGTCCACCTTCCCAGTAGCGTTATGGGTGACCCGGAACCTAATCGTCGATCCCCGCAAAACGACGTTCCCACTTTTCGTGAGAACCCGGTCGCGGAAGCCTTGCCGCCTCGCCGTTTGACCGGCAATTCGAATCCGATGCTCTCCGTCGAGCCGAGTGCGGATCCCCCATTTTCCTTCGAGCGTCTCCTCGGTGTTTTTAACCCCGGCCAAACCGAGGTGCGCGGCGCTGGCCTTCTTCAGTTCCGTGTCAAATGTGGCGAACTTGTCGCCGAATAGACGGCGCCATTTCGCTTTCGACTGTTCGAGGTCGGTCTCGTCATAGGCCTCGTCGACCCAGCCGCGGTACGTGTGAATCCGGTTCCGGAAATTCTCGTACTTTTCCTGGGTCCACCGGTGATTGAAGTTCTGCGAGGGCTCGCTCGGATCGTCGATGCTTGGCATCACCTCGTTGTCCTGGAGGTAGTCGTCGAGCGATCCGATGATGCTCTTCAGCGCGCTAGGCACGTCCTTGTACTGCGAATCGTCTCCCCACGCGGCCGCGTCGTTCACACTGTTGCCAAGAAGGATCGAGAGAATGACCGACTTGCAGTCGAAGGTATTTTTGAAATCCCGAAGATACTTCATGAGACGGATTACCTTGACGAGGCGTCCGCTGGCCAGACGATTCTTTCCGTCCAGCCACTCGTTGTAACCCTCGGGATTCGTCAGTTCGAACAAGTTTTCGTCGCGGTTCGTGATGTAGTGCTCGCCGTGACGCTCCATGTACGGAACGACGTCAATATGGAACGCATTCGCGTAATCGACTTTCACGCACCGAGCGTGTCGGCTCACCATATCTCGGTATGTCGCGCTCGAACGAAAGACCGTGTAGAGCTCCTGCACGTAGTCCTCCGCCTCCCACCCTTCAACTTCGTCCATTTCGAGGAGGAGGTCGGCGTCAAACTCGTCGTTCTGCTGGACGGGATTGATTATCGTCCGGTGCGCGTAGCTGCCCTGCGGAAGCACATCAATGAAGTTCTCCGCGAACTGGTCTTCGCCGGTCTGCAAAAAATTCGTGATCGCGGCAACTCGCTCGTTGAGTTGAGTGATCCGGGCGTCGCTCAGATTCACCTTGTTGGCAAGAAAGGCATCGAAGTGCTTTACGAGCTTCATTTCGTCTCCTGTTCCGAAATCAGCGACCGAACGGGGACGAACGGTTCAGCAGGCGAGTCGAAGAAAGTTTTGCGAAGGAGCGGAAGCTGGGTCCGGGCATAATCGGCGCCGAGCGCCCTGAGCTCCGGAATCCCCGCGATGTCGTCGAGCGCGTACTGCCGTTCATCCACAGACGGTGACACACGAACCACACGCTCGTGCCCCAACAGTAGCATCGCCGTACCTATCGATGCGGACGACTGTCCTGCCATGAAGACCTTCACAATGCGCTTCGCCCAGTAGTTGAGCAAGCCGAGTCGTCGCGAACGGCTCGCCTTGAAGTTCGCCGGCGAATCGGTACACCCTACAGCGAGCAGGTCGACGTCACCCTTCCTCCACTCAAGCAGTCCAATTGCCTCAACAGCGCCAGTGCCCATGGGGTTGTTCGCCCACATTCCCCCGTCAACCAACGGAACCCCGTTGGACAGGCGGTGCGTCGGAAAGTACGTCGGGGCCGCAGCGGTCGCCATCGCAACATCGACGGCCTTCATCTTGTAGTCGCGTTCGAAGCGCTCGTGATGGGCGGTCTTGAACACGTTCACGGCGCCTGTGGAAAGGTTCAGGGATGGAATCACGAGACGGGTGACGCTTTCGCCGAGCAGTCGGTCACCAAGGACTTCCTCGAGAGCCTTCCTGAGCGGGGCTGGGTCGTATTTGGCCGCAAGGACCTGCTTCAGCATGCCCACCTTTTTGCCGCCGCGGAAGATCAGCGGGCCCTTCTCTTCATAGAAGGCGAGCACATCCTTCGCCGGAATGCCTAGCCCAAGGGCGATCGCGATAATTCCACCAGTCGAGGTACCGACGATGAGGTCGAAGTAAGATCCGATCGGCTGATCGAGCTCGCTCTCCAAATCTGCAAGAAAGGCGGCAGGAAATACTCCTTTGATACCTCCGCCGTCGATAGTGAGGACTCGCCGTGGAGTGTGTTCGTTCATATCTGTACTCATTGCTCTCCTACTTATGCGCTGTCAGGTTGATTTTTGCAAGCACCACCGACATTTCCCCGCAACGGTGGGTCGTCTGACCAATATTTCATAGTCGTGTGAACGACATCACCGATACATACCCCAGGGTGACGTCAGCGCCGAGACGCCCTCAAACCAGATACCGGCGCAAAAAGCCTTATGGGAGACTAACTTTCCGACAGGGGTCGTCTACACGGCTCGCCGCGTCATAGAAATGAAAAAGTCCGATACGGCCTGGCCGATCGGACTATCCGGACCCCTGCAATAAGGGATACGTATTCATAATATTGGTGCCCCTGGAGGGACTCGAACCCCCAACCGTTTCCTTAGGACGGAACTGCTCTTCCATTGAGCTACAGAGGCTGGCGCGTCCACTCTAGCGGCGGAAGCCCTGGAGGAACGCGTGCAGTTCGTCGACGAACAGGTCGGGCTGCTCGAACGGCGCGAAGTGCCCACCGCGGTCGAGTTCGTGGTGGAACACCAGGTTCGTGGTGCGCTCGAGCCACTCGCGCGGCGCCCGCACGATGTCGCCGGGGAAGATCGAGAACCCGGACGGCACCTCCACCCGTCGTTCCAGCTGCTCCGCCGGGATCGCCGCGTTCGCGTGG
The DNA here is from genome assembly GCF_000686685.1 of Curtobacterium sp. UNCCL17. Lineage (NCBI taxonomy): Bacteria > Bacillati > Actinomycetota > Actinomycetes > Micrococcales > Microbacteriaceae > Curtobacterium > Curtobacterium sp. UNCCL17. The sequence goes on from NZ_KK366002.1 coordinate 65,168, forward strand.
TACATCCGCATCGCCGAGCCGATCGTGCCCGTGGCCCAGTACTCGGTGAGCAGCGCCAGCACCTCGTCGCGCGTGTAGACCGACCACGGGTCCCCGTCGCAGTCGCTCCACGCCCGGAGCTTCTCGAGGATCCAGGCGGCGAGCCCCGCGGGCGAGTCGTTCAGCCCGACGGCGGCGGTCTGCGGCTTCGTGCGGTGCAGCATCGCGTAGGCGCCCTCGGCGGTGCGCCACCGATCGGTCGCGGCGACGAACTCCCGCTCGGCGGCGGACAACGTCGACGGATCGAGGCCCGGCCAGGCGAGCCCGCCGTCGATGCGGTGCACGGCGACGACCCGGTCTGGGTGGTCGAGTGCCAGGTAGCGGGCGACGTGCGTGCCGATGTCGCCACCGGACACCGCGAACAGCTCGTACCCGAGGTCCGTCATCAGCGTCGCCCACATGCCGGCCACCTGCCGGGCGTCGAGCACCTGCGGCGGTGCATCCGAGAACCCGTAGCCGGGCATGTCCGGCACGACGACGTCGTACCCGGCGGCGACGAGCATCGGCAGCACCTTGCGGTACCGCCAGCCGGAGTCCGGCCAGCCGTGCGCGAGCAGGACCGGCAGGGCGTCGGACCGCTCGGCACGGGCGTGGAGCACGTGGATCCCGATGCCGTCCACGACGGCACGGCGCGAGGGCAGCGCGGCGAGCTCGGCGCGGTGTGCGTCGAAGTCGAACCCGTCGGCCCAGTACTCGACGAGCGGGCGCAGGACGTCGAGGTCCACGCCGAGCGACCAGCCGACCCCGGCGGGCGCGTCCGGCCAGCGCGTGGCACGCAGCCGAGCGCGCAGGTCGTCGATGGTCGCGTCGTCGATGTGCGGTGTCTCGCCCATGCCGGCGACGCTAGTCAGCGCCACCGACGAACGGAAGACCGCAGACCGAGCGTGACCTCGTCGAGGTCCCGTGCCTGGCGACGCCCGTCAGTCGCGGTCGCTGCCCTGCGGCTTCGGCAGGTACGGCTGGATGGCCGCCGCGAGGGCCGCGGGAGTCATCGACTGCAGCCACATCGTGCCCGGCCCGTGCACCTCGGCGAGGAACATCGAGTCGCCGAAGACCTTGTTCTTGATGCCCTTCACCGTGGCGAACTCGACGGGCATCCCGGCGCGGTACATCGCCAGGTGCCCCGGGTGGATCAGCAGCGACTCCCCCGCCGCGAGCTTCACCTCGGTGAGTGCCCCAGCGAGCTGCACCCAGGCGGTCCCGGTCCCGCTCAGCTTCTGGAACACGACACCGGCACCGCCGAAGATGCCGGCGCCGAGCCGCTTCTGCAGCCCCACCGACACGTCCACGCCGAGGGTGCTGGCGGTGTACGAGCCGTTCTGCACCATGTAGGTGTCGTCCGGGTCGACGGTGATCTCCCGGATCGTGCCGGGCAGTTGCGCGGCGATGCTGAGCTGCCCACCGATTGGTGGCGCCGTGTACCGGGTGAGGAACAGCTGCCCACCGCCGAGCACCCGCTTCAACCCGTTCAGGAAGCCGCCTCCGCCAGCGTGCGTGGTCGAGGTGTCCATCTCGAACCCCGTGGTGAGCCAGGCGATGTCGCCGCCCTCGGCGATGACCTGCTCGCCGGCGTCGAGGGTGATGTGCAGGACGGGCATCGTCGTTCCGGAGATCTCGCTGTGCATCAGTCATTCATCCCTCGTGTCGCGGGTCCGTCGGTCTCGCCGCCGCCGGTGGTTGTGTGGCGTTCCCGGCGGCTGCGGAGTGTCTCGCGCGCCACGCTGATCGCGATCGCGACCGAGAGTGCGATCAGGATGATCTCGATGACTCCGGTGGTTGCCGGGGGCTCGGCGCCCTCGTGGTTGCGGCCCGCCGTCTGCAGGAACAGCGCGGCGTCGTTGAGCCCGTGCAGGAGCATCGGCACCCACAGCTTCCCGGTGGCGCGGCGGGCCGCGTAGAAGAGCGCTCCGTCCATGCTGAGGAACGCAACCTGGAACAGGACCAGGCCGAGCGGGAGTCCGGCGATCACGAAGCCGACCACGTGGGCGAGGCCGAACATCACCGAGGAGACGATGAGGACGACGAACTCGGAGTGGTGTGCCCGGAGCGCGGTGACGAGGATCCCGCGGAAGAACAGCTCCTCGCCGACGCCGACGCCGAGCGCACCGATGAGCACGACGACGATGATCCCGGCCGACGCCTCGGACCACGGCACGAGGCTGAACAGGATGGCCGTGCCGGTCAGCGACAGAGCCGGCGCTGCAAGCCACCACCAGCGCCGGGGTTGCCCGACGGCGACGGAGCGCTCGTGCCAGATGTCGTTCCACCAACCCGACCGCCGAGCGAAGAACACTCCGGCGACGACCATGATGCCGACCGGGACCCAGGTGCCGACGAGCCAGTCCGCGATCGGGTGGTGCTCCCCGTCGACGACGGCGCTGAGCAGGTTCCCCACCCCGGCGGCCATGAGGACGTAGACCACACAGGCGACGAGGGCGATCCAGAACAGCCGCGGGACCTCGCGACGCCCATCGATCGGGGCGGTCATGCGGCCACTCCCTGCTGGTCGGTCTCGGTCGAGGCCCCGGTCTCGGGGCTGCTGGCACGGCCCTTGATGAAGAAGAGCACCAGGAGTGCGAGCACCGGGTAGGCGAAGTTGAAGATCCCCGCGAAACCGATCAGCCCGGCGTCACCGGCGGCTGCAGCGGTGGTGTCGATGCCACCGGTCGCCAGGATCGTGGTCGGGTCGGTCGCCGCGTGCAGGAGCATCGCGGGGACGATGCTGCCCGTGACCCGCATCGACAGGTAGAACATCATGCCGGCGCCGAACGTGTACACGACCGTGACGGCCACCGTGACGAGCGGTGTCCCTCCGATGGCGTTCGAGGCGTGCATCAACCCGAACAGCAGCGACGACAGCAGCGCGACGGTGCGTTCGGTGTGGTGCCCGCGTCGGAGGAGGTTCACGGCGACGCCACGGGCGATGAGCTCCTCGGCGAACCCGATGCAGAGACCGAGGAAGAGCACCGCGAAGACCACGGAGACCGAGTACGACGACCAGTTCGTCGCGACGAGCCGGATCACGATCGGGACGAGCAGCAGGACGACGGCGATCCACATCCACCCGCGTCCGGGCAGTGGCTGGCGACCGAAGACCTCGCGTCCCCATCCGAGCGTGCGGACGAAGACCAGGGTGAGCAGCCCCATCACGATGATCGGCAGGGCGACGCCCACGATGACCCCGCGGGGTGTGGCGAACACCTCGTCCGCGGTGATGCCGCTGGCGAGGGTGTGGGCGTTCAGCCAGCCGAGCCCCTCGTAGACCGCCAGGTAGAGGACGACGGCCAGCACCGCGCGCCACCAGCCGCCGCGGTTCCAGAACCGCTGCCACGGGTTCCGACCGGCTGCCGTGTCGGTCGAGCGCTCTGTTCCTGCGGCCATGCTGTCCTCGCGGGTCTCGGTCGTCGGGGCACGTGGTGACTCGTCCTCACGTCAGCGTAGTGCGAACTCGGATCGCTCCGAGCGCCGTGAACGCGCGACGGGACGGACTGGAGGCCCGTGGCCGTGCCCGCCACGGGCCTCCAGTCCGACACGCGGCGCGCCGCGGCGGCCGCTACGCGGCCACGAGGTACTCGTCCCACTCCGCCTGCGGACGCTCGATGCCGCGCACGACCCACGAGGACCCGTGCGGCACCTTCGGCGGGAACCGGAGGCGCCACCCCATCTCCTGCGGGGTGCGGTCGCCCTTGGTGTTGTTGCAGGCCAGGCAGCAGGCGACGAGGTTCTCCCACGAGTCCTGCCCACCGCGCGACCGCGGCTGCACGTGGTCGATCGTGGTGGCGTGGCGGCCGCAGTAGGCACAGTGGTTGCCGTCCCGACGCAGCACACCGCGACGGGACACCGGCACGAGCCTGGAGTGCGGGATGCGCACGTAGCGGGTGAGGATGATGACGGACGGACGGTCGTAGCTCGACGTCGACCCGGTGACCGGGTGTTCGACGTCGGCGGCGACGATGGCGGCCTTCTGGTTCATGACCAGCACGAGGGCTCGTCGGAACGAGATCACCGCGAGGGGCTCGTAACCGGCGTTGAGGACGAGAGTGCGCATGGGTTCCCTTCCGACGTGCCTGGACGGCTTCCAGGCGCTGCGGGTGCGTCGGACCGACGACGCGAACAGGTGAGGACGACCTGTTCACACCCCTGGAACCACGAAGAGCACCACCCGGATGGGCAGTGCTCTCGTCATGCAGGGGCGTGCTCGTGCACGCAGGCTGTGCTCGACCATATGTCGACGCGCGCGCGCCGACCCATGGTGCGGGTCGTGCGGAACATCGACATGAGGGTCTCCTGTTCGCGCCGGTGCGGACCGGTGCAGCGTCAGGTTAACCCAGAAACCGGCCCGGCACGAGAGTGCGCGGGCCGGTTCCGGTGAAGTTCACACGCCGGAGGGGCAGTGGTCGCTAGATCCCGAAACGGACGATGTGGTAGTCGCTGGTCCAGATCGGGCGGATCTGCACGGTGCCGCCGGGCTTCGGGGCGTCCATGATCATGCCGTTCCCCATGTAGAAGCCGTCGTGCGCCTCGTTGTTGAAGATGACGACGTCACCGGGCTGGGCCTCGGACTCGGGGATCGTGGTGCCGGCCTGGTCCTGCAGCGGCACCGAGTGCGCGAGGTTGATGCCGTACTGGGCGTACACGAACATGATGAAGCCCGAGCAGTCGAAGCCCGACGGGTCCGCGCCACCGAAGACGTAGGGGGTGCCGATGTACTGCTTGCCCGTGGCGACCACGGCCGGCAGCGAGAACGGGGTGTCGGCGGCGGACGAGCTGGCCGCGTACTCGGCGGCCGTCGGTCCGGTGTACGAGGAGTACTGCTTCGCCGTCGCGGCCCGGGCGGACTGGGTCTGCTCGGCCTGCTCGGCGGCTTCCTTCGCTGCGGCGGCCTGGTCGGCGGCGGCCTGCTTGGCGGCCTTCTCGGCGTCGAGCGTCGCGGTGGAGGTCGCGCCGAAGCCGTCACGGCTCGTGTCGGCGAGCGCCACGGCGTCGGAGACCGACAGTTCCTGGCTCTGCGTGGCACGGACCTGACGCTGGGCATCCGCGGCGGCGGTCGAGTTGCTCGAGGTCGTCGCGGCGAAGGCCGGGGCGACCGCGACCGTGCCGAACATGCCGGCGGCCACGGTGAGGACGACCGGCGCGAGGAACTTGCGCTTGCGCGACGACGAGCTGGCCTTCGCGGTGCTCGCGGCTGCGGCGGCCTGCGCGGCACGACGACCACCGGGCAGCGGGGCGGAGCGCACCGGCACGACCTTGCGGACCGGGCGGCCCTCGGTCTCGCGCACGGCCCGCCGGGTGAGCGGGGCGGTGGTGGCGTTCTCGGTGTTCGTCGGGTTCGCGGGCGTCTGGTCGTCCGCGGCGGTACCGGTCTGCGTCAAGAGGTGGGTCTCCAACGTCTCGTCATCACGCCGCCGTGGGTGTCCGGCGGTGTGCAACCCCATCCGTTCGTCATCGTTTCCGATCGAGGCAGGAGACGGGTTCGAGACGTCCTGCCACGGGTCTCCGGCTCAGGGGCAGCGCGGCGACTCGGACGAGTGTACGGAGGCGTCGTTACCGTGTCGAGACCAAACGCCCCGGAGGTAACGAAACGGTAAAGACTCTCAGGGAGGAACAGGAACGGTCAGTCCCGCTCGATGTAGACGTGCTGCGCGACCTCGATGGGCAGCTCGATGCCCGAGTCCTCGCCCTCGACGCGGACCGCGACGTAGGCGCCCGCACGCTGCACGCTCGCCATGCGCCCGGGCATGACCCCGGCGGTGCGGAGCTGGTGCAGGAGCTCCGGTTCGAACTGCACGGGCTCGCCCAGGCGTCGGACGACCCCGGTCGTGACGGCGTCGGTGCCCTCGGTCGCGGCGACGATGTTCTGGACACCGTCGAGGAACCCGGCGGCCGCGGGGCCACCGATCTCGGCCAGTCCGGGGATCGGGTTGCCGTACGGCGACTCCGTCGGGTTGCCGAGCATCTCGAGCAGGCGGACCTCGACCTGCTCGCTCATGACGTGCTCCCACCGGCAGGCCTCGTCGTGCACGAAGGCCCAGTCGAGTCCGATGACGTCGGCCAGCAGTCGTTCGGCCAGACGGTGCTTGCGCATCACGTGGGTGGCACGGGAACGACCTTCGTCGGTGAGCTCCAGGTGGCGGTCACCGGAGACGACGACCAGGCCGTCGCGCTCCATGCGGGCGATGGTCTGCGAGACCGTCGGGCCCGAGTGTCCGAGGCGCTCGGAGATGCGCGCGCGCAGCGGCACGATCGCCTCTTCCTCGAGGTCGAGGATGGTGCGAAGGTACATCTCCGTGGTGTCGACGAGATCGGTCACGGTCCGCCTCTCATGTCTGGGCCCAGCGCCGACCACACTACTTGTTCGCACCGACGAACACCGACCGGCGCCCGGGTGCACGTGAGAAAGGGTCATCCGACGCGGTGGACGAGCGGGTCGAACCCTCCCCGTCCGGCCGGTACACGGGCTCGGGCAGGCGGATCGTCGTCGGTAGGATCGGTGCATGGCAGACATCGTCATCCCGGCCGAACTCCTCCCCACCGACGGTCGCTTCGGCTGCGGTCCGTCGAAGATCCGCGGCGCCCAGCTCGAGTCCCTCGTGACGCGCGGTGCCACGATCCTCGGCACCTCGCACCGCCAGAAGCCCGTGAAGGACCTGGTCGGCAGCGTCCGCTCCGGCCTCGCCGACCTGTTCCAGATCCCCGAGGGCTACGAGGTCGTCCTCGGCAACGGCGGCTCGACCGCGTTCTGGGACGCCGCCGCGTTCGGCCTCATCGAGCGCCGGGCCGAGAACCTGTCCTTCGGCGAGTTCGGGTCGAAGTTCGCCAAGGCCGCAGCGGCCCCGTGGCTCGAGGCTCCGCACGTCGTCGAGGCACCGGGTGGCTCCCTCGCCGCACTCGAATCGGTCGAGGGCGTGGACGTCTACGCCTACCCGCACAACGAGACCTCGACGGGCGTCATGGCTCCGGTCGTCCGCGCGACCGGTGACGCCGGCGCCCTCACCGTCGTCGACGCGACCAGCGCCGCCGGTGGCGCCCTGTTCGACGTCAGCGCCACCGACGTCTACTACTTCGCCCCGCAGAAGAACTTCGCCTCGGACGGCGGCCTGTGGCTCGCGCTGCTCTCCCCCGCCGCGATCGAGCGGATCGAGCGGATCGCCGCCTCCGACCGGTACATCCCGGAGTTCCTGTCGCTCAAGAACGCCGTCGACAACTCGCGCCTGAACCAGACCCTGAACACCCCGGCGATCTCCACGCTGCTGCTCCTCGACGAGCAGGTGCGGTGGATGAACGAGTCCGGTGGCCTGGCGTGGGCGGACCTCCGCACGAAGACCTCGTCGTCGACGATCTACGACTGGGCCGAGGCCAGCGCCTGGGCGACCCCGTTCGTCACCGACCCCGCCGCTCGCTCCCAGGTCGTCGCCACGATCGACCTCGACGACTCGATCGACGCCAAGGCCGTGGCCGCGACCCTGCGCGCGAACGGCATCGTCGACACCGAGCCGTACCGGAAGCTCGGCCGCAACCAGCTGCGCGTCGCGACGTTCACCGCGATCGACCCGGACGACGTCGCGAAGCTCGTGCGCGCGATCGACTTCACGATCGACGCCCTGCGCTGACGTCGGGGACACCCGCCAGAACGAGGACGGGCCCGGCACCACCGGATCGGTGGTGCCGGGCCCGTTCGTCGGTCCGGGTGGGTCAGGCGCGGTGGAAGCCCGGGTCGGCCTCGCCGGCGTCGAGCTGGTCGACCTCGAGATCGGCGTCGGGCTCGAACGGCTGCACGCGGCGGGCACGGCGGCGACGGGGCGGTTGCGGGGCCTCGTCCTCGGCAGCCGAGCTGGCGGAGGTGTCGGTGTCGCTGTCGCTCACATCGGCGAGCGCATCGACGTCCACACCCTCGATGTCATCGTCGTCCGATTCGTCGAGGTCGTCCTCGTCGGCGTCGAACTCGTCGTCATCGTCATCGTCGTCGTCCGACTCGTCGTCGTCCTCGTCGTCATCCGAGCCGTCGTAGTCGTCGTCCTCGTCCGAGTCCTCGTCGTCCGACTCGTCGTCGTCTTCGTCGTCGTCGGACTCGTCGTCGTAGTCCTCGTCGTCGGAGTCCTCGTCCGACGCGTCCTCGGCGCCGTCCTCGCCCTCGTGCTCCTGCGCGGCCCGGTACTCGGCCAGTCGCTCGGACCACGGCACCCACTCGGGCGCGACGAGCGAGCCGTCCCCGGGCATCAGCTCGACCTCGAGCACGGTCGGTTCGTCGTCGCCGACCTTGGCGACGCTGACGGTCCACCGCCACCCGGGGTAGCCGGGCAGCCGGTTGGCGAACAGGACGGACACGACGCCGTCCCCTTCGTCCACGGTGCCGACGGGTGCACCGACGGTCGACTCCGGGGTGACCTCGAGCAACGCCTCGCGCGCCAGGTCGGTGTAGTTGATGGACGCTGCGTCGATGGGCGCTGCGTCGATGGGCGCTGCGTCGATGGACGCTGCGTCGATGGGCGCTGCGTCGATGGGCGCTGCGTCGGTCGACGCTGCGTCGGGAGCCGTCTCGGCCCCTGCTGTCTCGGACTCGGTCATGGGGTCACGCCTCCAACTGGTCTGCGACGTGCCGCAGGATGGCGGCGATGCGATCGCCGTTCTTCGGGTAGCGGCCGTGGCGGAGGTCTCCGCTGATCCGGTCGAGTTCCTTCACCAGGTCCTCGACGATCACGGCCATGTCGTCCGCGGAGCGACGGGTCATCCGCGACAGCGACGGCTGGGGCTCGAGCAGCCGCACGGACAACGCCTGCGACCCCTTCTTGCCCTGGACGACGCCGTACTCCAGCCGCGTGCCGGCCTTGACGGTCACGACGCCGTCGGGCAGCGAGGACGCGTGCAGGAACACCTGGTCGCCGTCGTCTCCGGTGATGAAGCCGAAGCCCTTGTCGTCGTCGTAGAACTTGACCTTGCCGGTGGGCATGCGTGGACTCCTCGAGGTCGTGGTACGGCCGTGGTGCGTCGGATATCCTGGGTCGATGGCCAAGCCGACCCGATCAACCGGGAACCCGCAGGACTCCGCAGAACCCCCGGTGACGTTCAATCGTACCGAACGCGCTCTGGCGTTCATGATCGGTGGGATCATCATCCTCGGCTTGCTCTGCTTCGTCGCGATGATCATCATGTGGCTCACCGCACCGGCTGCCCAGGGTGCGATGCCGTGGCCGGTGGTCATGGCGATCCCGCTCTTCGGCTTCCCGATCGCCATGGTGCTGGTCTTCACGCTCCTCGGCATCACCTGGACACGTCGCGCACGAGCGAACCGGACGGCTCGCTGACGTCCGCCCCGGACGCTGGCACCGGACGATGACGACCACCGCCGACCTCGCCGCCCGACTCCGGGCGATGCCGGACGATGCGCTCGAGCGCCTCGTCACGGCGAGGCGACTCCCCACCGCTGCACTCGCCGAGACGGGCCCGCAGCGCATCACCGACTTCTTCGACCTCGCCGAGGCGCTCCGCAGCGACGACGCCGTGGACGCCGCCGTCGAGCACCTTCCGCGCGCGACGATCCTCGCGCTGCGTGACGGCGGAGCCGTCGACGCGCTCGGCCCCGCGATCGAGCTCGGCCTCGCCGACGAGGACGGCGCGGTCGACGACGCGGTCGCCGCACGCGTGGCCGCCCACCCCGACCTCACCTCGCTCGACGAGCAGCCTGGAGGCCCGGAGCAGGTCCGCCCCGCTGCTCCCGCCCTCGACGCCGCGGCGCTCGAGCGTGCGCGCACCACCGGCGCGGAGCAGGCGTTCGCGACGATGACCGTGCTCGCCGAACTGCTGCGGGCGGTCGACGCCGGCGCGGTCCGCGAACTCGTCAAGGGCGGGATCGGCATGCCGCTCGCCCGCACCCTCGCCGAGCGCATCGGCACCGACGCCGAACTCGTCGCGGGTCGCCTGGCGCTGCTCGACGGCATCGGGTTCGCCGACCCCGACACCGGACGCTGGATCGTCACCGACGCCGGGCACGCCTGGTTGCTCGCCGGGTGGCCGGAGCGCTGGGTGTCGCTGGTGGCCGCGTGGTCGGACACGCTCCCGCCCGCCGTGCACCAGGTGCTCGACCTGGCCGACGGGGACCTGCGCGACCTCGTGCCGCTCGGGCGCTGGGCGTACCCGGCGGGGTCCCGCTGGCTCGATGCCCTGCTGCTCGACGTCGCCGGCACCGCGGCGTCGCTCGGCCTGGCGGTCGACGGCATCGTGACGAGCACCGGCCGGGCGCTCCTCGACGGCGACGCCGAGCAGGCCGCCGACGACCTGCCGGGCACCGTCGAGCGGGTCTACCTGCAGCACGACCTCACCGTCATCGCACCGGGGCCGCTCGCGCCGGTGGACGACGACGCCCTGCGCACCGTCGCCGTGCTCGAGGCACCGGGCCTCGCGGCGCGCTACCGCATCTCCGAGGACACCCTGCGCGCGGCGTTCCGGGCCGGACACTCCCGCGACGACCTGCTGTCCCTGCTCGGACGGCTGTCGGCCACCGGGATCCCGCAGCCCCTCGCCTACCTGATCGACCAGGTGGCCGGACGCGACGGCAGCATCGTCGTCGACCGGGGGCCGGGTGGCGTCGGGACCGAGGTCCGCGGCACCGCCGACCAGCTCGACCTCGTCGGGGTGGACGCCGAGCTCCGGCAGCTCGCGTGGGAGCGGCCCGACCTGACGACGCTGACCACGCGCTACCCGCCGCACGTCGTGCACACCGCGCTCGAGGACCAGCGCTACCCGGCCGTCCTGACGACCGCAGCCCGCCCCGAAGCGCACCACGGGCCTCCCGGCCGGCGCAGCCCCACCGGACGCTCGCCGGAACAGTCGGCGCACGCACTCGTCGAACGGCTCCGTCTGACGACGCAGCGCGGCGACGCGGAGCCGGAGCAGGAGTGGCTCGGTCGGCAGATCGACCTGGCCGTGCGCGGTCGCACGCCGATCCGTGTGACCGTCCGGATGCCGGACGGCTCGGAGCGGCCGTTCTCGATCGTGCCGACCTCGGTCGCGGCCGGACGCGTCCGCGGGCGGGACACGGCCGTCGACGTCGAGCGGACCCTGCCACTGTCGCTCGTCGTGTCGGTCGAGAGCGACGCCTGAGCCGCGCGGTCACCCGCACGCAGGTGCCGACGGCTAGGCTGGCAGGTCATGAACGGACCGCTGATCGTGCAGAGCGACCGCACCGTGCTCCTCGAGGTCGCGCACCCCGATGCCGAGGACGCACGCCACGAGCTCGCGGCCTTCGCCGAGCTCGAACGCGCTCCCGAGCACGTGCACACCTACCGGATCACCCGCCTCGGACTCTGGAACGCGCGCGCCGCGGGCCACGACGCCGAGGCGATGATCGACACCCTGGAACGCTTCGCGAAGTTCCCCGTGCCGCAGAGCGTCACGGTCGACATCCGCGACACGGTCTCGCGCTACGGACGGCTCGTGATCCGTCGCGAGGAACGACCCGATGCACCCGTGATCGCGAACTCCCCCACCGAGGAACTCGAGCGGCTACCGCTCCTGCTCCTCACCGCCGAGGACCCGTCGGTGCTGGCTGAGGTCATCCGGTCGAAGCGCATCAAGCCGTTGCTCGGTGACATGCGGTCCTCGACCGAGGTCGAGCTGCAGCCGTGGGCGCGGGGACAGATCAAGCAGGAGCTCGTGAAGCTCGGCTGGCCGGCGGAGGACCTGGCGGGCTACACCCCTGGCCAACCCCACCCGATCGACCTGGACACGGCCGAGTGGCACATGCGGCCGTACCAGGAGCAGGCCGTCGACACGTTCTTCGCCCAGGGCTCCGGGGTCGTCGTGCTGCCCTGTGGTGCGGGCAAGACGCTCGTCGGCGCGGGCGCGATGGCGACCGTCAAGGCGACCACGCTCATCCTCGTGACGAACACCGTCTCGGCGCGGCAGTGGCGCACCGAGCTCCTCAAGCGCACGACCCTGACGCCGGAGGACATCGGCGAGTACTCGGGCAGTGTCAAGGAGATCCGGCCGGTCACGATCGCGACCTACCAGATCCTCACCGCCCGCCGGAAGGGCGAGTACACGCACCTGTCGCTCCTCGACGCCCTCGACTGGGGCCTCATCGTCTACGACGAGGTGCACCTGCTGCCGGCGCCGGTGTTCAAGCTGACCGCCGACCTGCAGGCACGCCGCCGCCTGGGCCTCACCGCGACGCTCGTGCGCGAGGACGGCCGCGAGGGCGACGTCTTCTCGCTCATCGGGCCGAAGCGGTACGACGCCCCGTGGAAGGAGATCGAGGCGCAGGGCTACATCTCGCCGGCCTCCTGCTACGAGGTCCGCATCGACCTGCCGCACCAGGACCGCCTGGAGTACGCGGCGTCGAGCGACGACGAGCGCTACCGGCTCGCCGCGACGTCCCCGGCCAAGACCCCGGTGGTGCGGGAACTCATCGAGAAGCACCGTGGTGAGCAGATCCTGGTGATCGGGCAGTACATCGACCAGCTCGACGAACTGGCTGCGTCGCTCGACGCCGCGGAGATCACGGGGGCGACCCCGGTCGACGAACGGGAGCGGCTGTACGACGCGTTCCGGTCCGGCGAGGTCGACGTGCTCGTCGTCTCGAAGGTCGCCAACTTCTCGATCGACCTGCCCGACGCGACCGTCGCCATCCAGGTCTCCGGCTCGTTCGGGTCCCGGCAGGAAGAGGCGCAGCGGCTCGGCCGGCTCCTCCGCCCGAACAAGGACGGCCTGCCCGCGTCGTTCTACACGCTCGTGGCCCGGGACACCGTCGACCAGGACTTCGCGCAGAACCGGCAGCGCTTCCTGGCGGAGCAGGGCTACTCGTACACGATCCTGGATGCCGACCAGGTCCAGACGCCCGTGGGCTGACGTACGAACCGCTCTCAGGAAACCCCGAGGGAACAGTCAGAAGATAAGACCATGAGCGATGGCCCCAAGATCCTGATCGTCGACGACGAGCCGAACATCCGCGACCTCCTGACGACCTCGTTGCGCTTCGCCGGTTTCGCCGTGCGTGCGGTGGGCAACGGAGCACAGGCGATCTCCGCCGTGCTGGAAGAAGAGCCGGACCTCATCATCCTCGACGTGATGCTGCCCGACATGAACGGCTTCGGCGTGACCAAGCGCCTGCGTTCCTCGGGCTACACGTCGCCGATCCTGTTCCTCACGGCGAAGGACGACACCGAGGACAAGATCACCGGCCTCACCGTCGGCGGCGACGACTACGTCACCAAGCCGTTCTCGCTCGACGAGATCGTCGCCCGCATCAAGGCCATCCTCCGTCGCACCATGAACGACGAGGAAGACGCGATCATCCGCGCCGGCGAGCTCACGATGGACCAGGACACGCACGAGGTCACGATCGGCGACGCGCAGATCGAGCTCTCGCCCACCGAGTTCAAGCTGCTCCGTTACCTGATGCTCAACCCGAACCGCGTGTTGTCGAAGGCGCAGATCCTCGACCACGTGTGGGAGTACGACTTCAACGGCGACGCGGGCATCGTCGAGAGCTACATCTCGTACCTGCGCCGCAAGCTCGACCAGTACTCCGCCGAGCCGATCATCCAGACCAAGCGCGGCTTCGGGTACATGCTGAAGGCGTCCAAGGCCTCGTAGCACCATCACCTCTTCACGGCGGTCGTCCGGTTTCACCGGGCGGCCGCTGTCTATCGTTGGGGCAGCATGCACACGCGAATGAACCACTGGTGGGACGGGATCTCCCTGCGCACCAAGATCACCGGGATCACGGTGCTGCTCGTCGCGCTCGGATTGCTCGTCGCCGGACTCGGCACGATGACGGTGCTGTCCACCTACCTCATGCAGCAGCTCGACAACACGGTCAAGCAGACGACCGAGCAGCTCGAGGGTCAGAACATCAGTGACGGCGAGCAGTACTGCAAGCTGTCCGTCGTGGTGTCGCAGAGCGCCTACGTCGCCGCGTACGACGCCGACGGTGACCGGATCTGCCAGACGAAGGCGTCGAGTCGACCCGACGTCCGTGAAGCCACCCTGGTCGAGGCCTCGCAGTCGAACCAGCGCATCTCGCTGTACGACAGCCAGCACAACCACGAGTGGCGTGCCCAGATCATCCCGGCGTCGCTGCAGAACCAGTCCGACGGCACCACCGAGACCGGCTACGTGCTCATCGCCGTCTCCAGTGCCGGCACCGACGAGACGATCGGCAAGTTCACCGCGATCTTCCTCGGGTTCGGGGCCTCGGTCATCCTGCTCGGCGCCATGCTCACCCGGCTGCTCGTCACCGCGACCTTCGACCCGCTGCGCGACGTCGAGGACACCGCTGCACGGTTCGCCGCGGGTGACTTCAACCAGCGCCTCGAGGCCGACACCCCGAACACCGAGGTCGGCCGCCTCAACCGCTCCCTCAACGTCATGCTCGAACGGATCGACTCCGCGTTCGAGGACCGCGAGCGCACCATCGCCCAGATGCGCCGGTTCGTCGGGGATGCCTCGCACGAGCTCCGCACGCCGCTGGTGTCCCTGCGCGGGTACGCCGAGCTGTACCGGATGGGGGCCCTGCGCAAGGAAGAGGACGTCGCCCAGGCGATGGAGCGCATCGAGAAGGAAGCGCAGCGGATGGGCCTGCTCGTGCAGGACCTGCTGCAGCTCGCCCGCATCGACGAGTCGAAGCCGCTCGAGCTCGGCCCGGTCGACCTCGTCGCCATCGCCCGTGACTCGGCGCTCGACACGATGGCCTCCAACCCCGACCGCGAGATCCAGGTCCTCGTCGAGGACTCCCTGACCGGCGAGAGCGTGCCCCAGGCCGTCCGTCCGTCGGCGTCGTCGTCCATCGGCTCTCCGGACTCCGGCGAAGCACCGCCCGTGTCGCCAACCTCGGCGAACACCACCGGGCCGATCGCGTTCTCGCGCCAGACCATCGCCCGACTCCGGGCCCGTCGCACCCGCGCCATGAACATCAACGCCGGTGCCGCGCCGACCGACGAGACCACCCCGCTGCCCACGGTCGTGCTGCCGAAGCGCCCGCCGATCGTCCTGGCGGAGGAGAACAAGATCCGCCAGATCGTCACGAACCTGATGGGCAACGCCATGCGGTTCACGGCGAACGACGACCCGATCGAGATCGGCATCGGCGTGGACGACGAGCGCGGCATGGCACACCTCGACGTGATCGACCACGGTGAGGGCATCCCGCCGCAGCTGCGCGAGAAGATCTTCCAGCGCTTCTGGCGTGCGGACACCTCCCGCGCCCGGGACACCGGCGGCTCGGGCCTCGGGCTCGCCATCGTGTCCGGCATCGTCGCGGCGCACAACGGCTCGGTCGAGGTATTCGACACCGAGGGCGGCGGCGCCACCTTCCGCGTCTGGCTCCCCCTGCTCCCCCGCGACTTCTCCGCCTGACCCACGCGGGGCGCGCGGCCCGGGCGGCCTTGCCGTCCCGCGTGCGTCCCGAGCGGTCACAACACCCCGTCCGACGCCGCCGAGTGGTCACGATCTGTCGTCTGCGCGCCCGCTGACCGACAGTTCGTGACCGACCGGCGCACAGCCGACGACATGTCGTGACCGCCCAGCGACCAGAACTTCGGCGTGGCGATCACGGCCGTCACGCTGACCGCCGACGACGTCCGACCGCTCGGACCTCGAACGCTTGGCGGAGTCGCTCGAACACCACCGCGGGTCGGTGTGCGTCCGACGCCGTCGCGTGGATCACGAGCCAGTCGTTCACCACGAACCCGTTGTCCCGTCGTTGATCGTGTCGGAAGGTGTCGCGCTCGCGGTGGTGATCGCCGTCGTACTCCAACGCGATGCCGAACTCCGACCACGCCATGTCGACGCGGCCGAGGAACCGACCCGCACCATCGTGCACGTCGACGTTCAGCTCCGGCTCGGGGAACCCCGCTTCGACCACTGCCAGACGGAGCCAGGTCTCCTGCGGCGACTCCACCCCGGCCCGGACGAGGTCCAGCGCGCGCCGAGCAGCGAGCGCGAAGCGTGTGCCGGGGCGGATCGACGCACGGAGGTCGTCCGCCGTCGCCAGCCCGGCTGGTCCGACGAGGTGGTCCCCGATTGCGACCAGCGCGTCCCGATCGACCACGCCGGCGCACTCGAACCACATCTGCGCGGGGACACTGACCGGGAACCCGCGGTGTTCGACGGTCCTCGGCCGGTCCAGCCGGTGCGCGACCACGCCGGGCCGACGCATCCGGCACCCGTCCCTCGCGGTCGAGACGTGCACCGGGCCGACCGAGCGCACCGACTGCGGCAGTGGCGCACCCCAGATCGCGGCGGCCGTCGTGTGGCTGAAGAACTGGTCGGGACGCATGACCAGGGTGACGGCGCCGATGAAGTCCACCGAGTCGATCGGAGCACGCACACCGTGGACCGGGGCTGCCAGGTCGGTGCGCCGGAGTCGTTCCGGATCGATGCCGTGACCGACCGCATCTGCCACGCGGAAGGTGGTGCGGTCGAACGGAGCAGGGAGGCGACGGGCAGCTGACATGCCGTCATGGTCGTTGCGGGGCACGTGGGCCGGCCACGGTCACTCGCAACCTGTGGAGAACGAGGTGAGCCGGGCCTCCTGTGTGGGAGAGACGACCCGCGGACACGCGCAGGCCGCACGCACGAGCCGGTCACGACTCCCCGCTCCCGCGCCGCCGGACGGTCACGATGTGTCGACTGGAACGGGCCGAGCCGACGGTTCGTGACCGCTCGGCGGACCTGAGCGGGGTGTTGTGACCGCCCGCCCGGGCCCCGCCACCGCACACGCGGAAGGCCCCCGCCCCCACACACACGGAAGGGCCCCACACGCGCAGCGTGCGGGGCCCTTCCGTCAGACGGACTTAGAAGTCCATGCCACCCGTCGGGTCGCCAGCCGGAGCGGCAGGGGTGCGCTCGGGCTTCTCGGCGACGACGACCTCGGTGGTCAGGAACAGACCGGCGATCGACGCAGCGTTCTGCAGCGCCGAACGCGTGACCTTGGCGGGGTCGATGATGCCGGCAGCGATCAGGTCGACGTACTCGCCGGTCGCGGCGTTGAGGCCCCAACCCGACTCGAGCTCGCGGACCTTGGCGGCGACGACACCCGGCTCGAGACCGGCGTTCAGCGCGATCTGCTTGAGCGGCGCGTCGATGGCCACGCGGACGATGTTCGCACCGGTCGCCTCGTCACCCTCGAGCTCGAGGGCCTCGAGTGCGACGGCACCGGCCTGGATGAGGGCGACGCCACCACCGGCGACGATGCCCTCTTCGACGGCAGCCTTCGCGTTGCGGACGGCGTCCTCGATGCGGTGCTTGCGCTCCTTGAGCTCGACCTCGGTCGCGGCACCCGCCTTGATGACGGCGACGCCACCGGCGAGCTTCGCGAGGCGCTCCTGGAGCTTCTCGCGGTCGTAGTCGGAGTCGGTCGCCTCGATCTCGGCACGGATCTGGCGGACACGGCCGGCGATCTGCTCGGCGTCGCCGGCACCCTCGACGATCGTGGTCTCGTCCTTGGTGATGACGACCTTGCGGGCACGACCGAGCAGGTCGAGCGTCGCGTTCTCGAGCTTGAGGCCGACCTCTTCCGAGATGACCTGGCCGCCGGTGAGGATCGCGATGTCCTGCAGCATGGCCTTGCGGCGGTCGCCGAAGCCCGGGGCCTTGACGGCGACGGACTTGAAGATGCCGCGGATCTTGTTCACGACGAGCGTGGCCAGGGCCTCGCCGTCGACGTCCTCGGCGATGATCAGGAGCTGCTTGCCCGCCTGGATCACCTTGTCGACGACCGGCAGGAGGTCCTTGATGTTCGAGATCTTCGAGTTGACGATCAGGATGTAGGCGTCCTCGAAGACGGCTTCCTGACGCTCGGGGTCGGTGACGAAGTACTGCGACAGGTAGCCCTTGTCGAAGCGCATGCCCTCGGTGAGCTCGAGCTCGGTGCCGAAGGTGTTCGACTCCTCGACGGTGACGACGCCTTCCTTGCCGACCTTGTCGATGGCCTCGGCGATGAGCGCGCCGATGGTCGGGTCAGCGGCCGAGATCGACGCGGTCGCGGCGATCTGGTCCTTGGTCTCGATGTCCTTCGCGTTGGCGAGGAGCTGGTCGGAGACGGCGGCGACGGCCTTCTCGATGCCGCGCTTGAGCGACACGGGGTCGGCACCGGCGGCGACGTTGCGGAGGCCTTCGCGGACGAGCGCCTGGGCGAGGACGGTCGCGGTGGTCGTTCCGTCACCGGCGACGTCGTCGGTCTTCTTGGCGACCTCCTTGACGAGCTCCGCACCGATCTTCTCGTACGGGTCGTCGAGCTCGATCTCCTTGGCGAT
This sequence comes from Curtobacterium sp. UNCCL17, assembly GCF_000686685.1. Classification (NCBI taxonomy): domain Bacteria; kingdom Bacillati; phylum Actinomycetota; class Actinomycetes; order Micrococcales; family Microbacteriaceae; genus Curtobacterium; species Curtobacterium sp. UNCCL17. The sequence continues at coordinate 83,458 of NZ_KK366002.1, forward strand.
GGAGACACCGTCGTTCGTGATCGTGGGGGCGCCCCACTTCTTCTCGAGGACGACGTTGCGGCCGCGCGGGCCGAGCGTCACCTTCACGGCGTCGGCCAGCTGGTTCAGGCCGCGCTCGAGGCCACGGCGGGCCTCCTCGTCGAAAGCAATGATCTTAGCCATGTGGTTTTTCGTCCCTCCCGGACGTCGTCTTGGGGGTCGTGCTGGCACTCAGCGTGAGCGAGTGCCAACGCCGATTCTGGCACTCGCCGGGTGTGAGTGCAACACAGTCGGGAGGCTCGTGACGACTTCCCAGGACACGTCGCGTCCGGCGGACCCCGCACCACCACCGCGGTCACGCTCCCGGCACCGGTCACCGTCCCCGCACACGACGAACGCGCCGCCCCTGACGGGACGGCGCGTTCTGGAAGTGGTCGTGCTCAGGCGGGGCGGACGGACTCTGCCTGCGGGCCCTTCGACCCGGTGCCGACGTCGAACACGACGGCCTGGCCCTCCTCGAGGACCTTGTAACCCGACATGTCGATGGCCGAGTAGTGCACGAACACGTCCTGGCCCCCTCCATCCACGGTGATGAAGCCGAAGCCCTTTTCAGCGTTGAACCACTTCACGGTTCCGTTGGCCATGATCTCTTGCTCCCTGGTACTGCAGTGCGGAACGACGTGATCGTCGTCTGCATGGGACTCTGACCGAACCGGTCCGATCAGGCAAGAGGTGTGACGTTGTTTCACGTCGATTCCGTCAGAAATCAACGTGCCCGAAACACAGCCGTCACACAATGCGCGAATAACGCGGTGGAACCGGGATCAGCCGGTGTAGTCGGCGCCGAGGACGACGCTCACGTCGGCGTTCGGGAACGCCGCGGACTGCTGCACGGCCGTGACGCCGAGCTGCTTCGCGATGCCCTGCGCGACCGCCGCCTGCGACGCCTGCTGGTAGTAGACGATCGTCGACGTGGAGCCCGTCGTGCCGGCGTCTCCGGTGGAGGCGACCTGCCAGCCGGCGCCGGTCAGCGCCGCACTCGCCCGGCTGGCGAGGCCCGTGGTGGTCGTGCCGTTCAGCACGACGACGGTGGTGGTGCCCTGCTGTGCCGGCGTCGCGGCCGCGGCGCTGCCCGCCCCGGCCGAACCGGACCCGGCGGACGAGGACGCGGACGGCTTCGACGTCGCCGAGGGCTTCGCCGTCGCGGACGTCGACGTGGACGTGGAGGGCGAATCGGATCCGTTGAAGGAGTAGCTGCCGTTCAGCACCGCGAGGGCGAGCACCGCGACGCCGACGAGCACGCCGGTGGCGAGCGCCGCCCAGGCGAAGACGATCCAGCCACGCCCGCGACGCTGTGCCCCGCGGTGCGCACCGACCCGCGGGCCGTCGGCGACGTCGTCGAACCGGTCTCGGGGGAATCTCGTGCTCATCGTTCCTCTTCACGTCCTTCGGGAGCTGCACCGGGCGCGACGAAGCTGCGCGTCGCCCGGGCGCTGGTGCGCGCGTGACGGAGCCGCTGCAGCCGGGTCACGAGCTGCGGGTCGTACGCGAGTGCCGCGGGTGAGTCGATCACGCGGTTCAGCACCTGGTAGTAGCGCGCCGCCGACATCTCGAACTCCACCCGGATCTCCGCTTCCTTCGTGCGGTCGTGCCGTGCCCGGTCCTGCTCGAACGACAGCACGTGCTTCGCGAGCTCACTGAGCTGGTCAGCACCGAGCTGGTCGGCACCGAGCTGATCAGCGCTGCGCTGGTCGACGCTGCGTTCGTCGGTGGGGCTGGTCACGGCGGTTCCGATCACGTATCGGGTAACGGGTCTCGCACATCGTAGGGGTGGAGTCGATCCGGACCCTGGTACGGCGCTGGACTGTCGCGAACACCGGTCACAGGTTCGGCGCACGGAACCAGCGCACACGCGTGCCGAACGGGTCGGAGACGGCGACCGCGACGCCGTCGAGCGAGACCGTCGCGAAGGCGTCAGGGTCGGCCGCGTCGACGTCGTCGGGCAGCGTCGCCGCCACCCCGCGCAGGATCCCGGTGCGTTCGAGGGCGATCCAGTGCACGCCCCGCGCACGGATCCGGTCCACGAACCGCTGCCGGTCCGCACCCGGCACGTAGACCAGGGTCCCGGTGGTCAGGACGACCGGTTCGACGTCGTCCGGCAGGGCGTCCAGTGCACGGTCGAGGTCGCCGGGCACGGCGCCGACGAGCCGGTCTGGAGGCACGGTGAGCGTCGCGCGCGCAGCCTGACGCATCAGGGCGGTCCGGTCCGACGCCTCGGGCGGGACGGCCTCGACCAGCCGGTCGAACGCACCGGGGACCGACAGGTCGATCGGGTTCGGGTCGAGCGCCACCCGGGCGCCGACCCTGATCGGGACGGTCGCGGGTGTGGGAACGGCCCCGGAGGTGTTCGCCACCAGCCGGACCGAGGGATCGGCGACCGCCGTGTGCATCCGGAGGACCGCGGCCCCGGAACCGACCCGGTAGTCCAGGGTCACCCGGTCCGGGATCGAGCACAGCCCGGCGGCGGCACCGGCGTCGACCAGGCCGAGCGGACGCGCGGACCCTTCGGCGAGCGCCGCGAACAGCGGGATGACCGGTGCGAGCCGTTGCGGGTCGTTGGCCTGCACCGTGGCGGAGGCGAGGGCCGTGATCAGCGCGGGGCGGGCCTCCAGGCCGAGCGCGCGCAGCGCACCAGGGTCCGACGGGTCCGCGCCCAGCCGCCGCGCGACCGCGAAGAACAGTTCCGGCTGCCGCTGCTGCTCGGGGACCTCGGCGAGGAGCGCGACGAGGGAGTCGTCGAGCGACCGTGCCCAGGCGGCGTACGCCGGCGAGACGGCCTGGACGCGGTCGGCGTAGGCGTCGTACCGGGCGCGGGTGTCCATCAGCGCCCGGGCCGGTGCATGCCGACGTGGCGGATGCCGGCCTCGTCGTACGGTTCCCCGAACCGCACGAAGCCGTACCGCTCGTACAGGGCGGCGACGTACTCCTGGGCGTGCAGGACGAACGGGTCGTGCCCGTGTTCGTCGAGGACGGCGGCGACGAGCCGGCCGGCGATCCCCTGCCCACGGTGTCCGGGGTCGGTCGCGACCCGGCCGATCACCCACGCCGGTGGCTCCGCGCCGTCGGGGTGGACCTCGTCGGCCGCCGGACGGATGAGCCGCAGGTACCCAACCGCATCGGTGTCCGTGCCGAACCACCAGTGCTCGGTGTCGGGCTCGCGGTCACGGCCGTCGAAGTCCTCGGCGGTGACCCGCTGCTCGAGCGCGAACACGCGGTTGCGCACGACGACGATGCCGTACAGTTCGTCCGTCGTCAGACGGGTCCAGCGGGCGTGGTGCACGGAATGCTCGGACATCGTGGCGAGTTTAGTGAAGTGGTCGGGAGTGCCCGGAAGAGCCCGGCCGGAAGCAGGAGGAACCAATGGCATACAACGTCGACAAGTCCGACGCCCAGTGGCGCGAGGAGCTCTCCCCGGACCAGTACGCCGTCCTCCGCCAGGCGGGGACCGAACGACCGTGGACGGGTGAACTCCTCGACGAGGAGCGCGCCGGCGTCTACACCTGTGCGGCCTGCAACGCGGAGCTGTTCAAGAGCGGCACGAAGTTCGACTCCGGCTGCGGCTGGCCGTCGTTCTACGAGTCGGTGAACCCGGACGCCGTGCAGCTCATCGAGGACAACTCCCTCGGCATGGCCCGCACCGAGGTCCGGTGCGCGAACTGCGGTTCGCACCTGGGCCACGTGTTCCCGGACGGGTTCGGCACCCCCACGGGTGACCGGTACTGCATGAACTCGATCTCGCTGAACTTCTCGGAGAAGTCGGGCGAGTGAGCCCCGGACGCCCTCACCGGTAGGATGAGCGGCGTCAGCCGGCATGGCGCAATTGGTAGCGCACCGTACTTGTAATACGGGGGTTGCGGGTTCAAGTCCCGCTGCCGGCCCCAGACGAAGCGATGCCCCGGGCGAAGTCTCGCCCGGGGCATCGGCACACGGAACGCGGATCAGGGGGCGTTCCGGGCGCTGGACGCGGTAACCAGCCGGTCGTGCGACGAGGATGACACCTCACCGACCCGCACGTCCACACCCGGACCCCACATCCGCGGAAATCCGCACGATGTGCACGAACGCGCAGCGGTCCTGTCCGCTCAGCGTCCGCCAGCTCAGCGTCCGCCAGCTCAGCGCCCGCCGGTGATCTTCCGCTCCCGCTGCGCGACGCCGGCCGTGCCGTAGGGGTAGTCGTCGATGCGGGGAGCGCTGGCGTCGGTCAGCCGGTCGAGCTCGCCGTCGGTGAGCACCAGGTCCGCGGCACCGAGGTTGTCCTCGAGCTGCGACAGGGTGCGGACGCCCAGGATCACGCTCGTGACCGCGGGCCGGGCCAGCAGCCAGGCGAGTGCGACCTGCGACTTCGAGGCGTCGTGGGCGTCGGCCACCTCGGAGACGGCGTCGAGCACCTCCCACGTGCGCTCGTCACCGTTGCGGGCTTCCCACGCCTCCATGCCGCGCTGCGGGTTCTCGCCCAGGCGGGTGGCGCCGGTCGGGGCCTCGTCGCGCTGGTACTTGCCGGAGAGCCAGCCGCCGGCCAGCGGCGACCAGGGCAGCAGGCCGATGCCGGCGTCGAGGCAGGCGGGCACGACCTCGTGCTCGATGTCGCGGACGAGCAGGTTGTACTGCGGCTGCAGGGTGACGGGCGGTGCCCAGCCGTGGGCCTTCGCCTCGTAGACGGCCTTGGTGACCTGGTAGCCGAGGTAGTTCGAGAACCCGTAGGAGCCGATCTTGCCGGCGGACACGGCGTCGTCGAGGAACCGCAGGGTCTCGTCGATGGGGGTCAGGGCGTCCCACGCGTGCATCTGGTACAGGTCGATGTGGTCGACGCCGAGCCGCTCGAGCGAGGCGTCGAGGGCCACGCGCAGGTGTCGTCGGGACAGGCCGAGGTCGTTCGGGCCGTCGCCCTGCGGGAACCGGCCCTTGGTGGCGAGGACGACCTGCGCGGCCTCGGTGGGGTGTGCTGCGAGCCAGCGGCCGATGATCCGCTCGGACTCGTTGCCGGAGTAGACGTCCGCCGTGTCGACGAGCGTGCCACCGGCGGCCACGAAGGCGTCGAGGATGGCGTGTGAGGTGGGTTCGTCGGCTTCGCTGCCGAACGTCATGGTGCCGAGGGTCAGCGTCGACACCGATGTCCCGCTGTTGCCGAGGAGTCTGTAGTCCATGGCGGGGACGGTACGCCCGGTGCCGTCCGACCGAGGGGACCCACGAGTACCCCTCAGCGCGGGGCGGACAGGAAGCGCAGCGCCGCTTCGCGGAACGGCCGCGAGGTCGGGGCGTTGAAGTGGTTGCGCCCCGGGATCTCGAAGAAGGTGGCGTCCGGCGCGGCCTCGGCGAGCCGGACCGCGCTGTCGCGGATGCCGTCCTCGCTGCCCGCGGCGATCAGGAGCGGCTGCGCCGGGGCGTTCTCCGGGGTCGGCTCGATGCTGTTCCGCATCCCCTCGACCATGGCCACGAGCGCGCCGAGGTCGTTGCCCTCGACGTTGCCCGCCATCGTCAGGTAGCCGTTGGTGACGCGGTCCTTGATCGGGGTGCCGTCGGCGATGTACGCCTTCGCCTGGTCGACGCGGACGCGACGCATCGGGTCGGCGTCCGGGATCCCGCCGAACACCGCGCGCGAGATCCGGCCCGGCAGCCGCTCGGCGGTGTGCCAGCCGACCCGTGCGCCGAGCGAGTAGCCGAGGAACGCGACGTCGTCGAGCAGGTACGTGTCGATGACCGTGGTGACGTCGGCGACGAGCAGGTCCATCGAGTAGGCACCCGGGTCGTGCGGCTTCGCGCTCGCGCCGTGCCCGCGCTGGTCGAGCGCCAGGACCCGGTACCCGGCACGGACCAGGTGCCGCGTCCAGCCCGAGGCGTGCCAGTTGAGCACCGCACCGGACGCGAAGCCGTGCACCGCGATGACGGCCGGGGCGTCGGGGTCGCCGAAGTCGTAGGTCGCGAGTCGCAGCCCGTCGGGCGACATCACGAACCGGGGGCGGGGCGCTTCGGGGACGAGTGACATGTCCTCTCAAGCGTATCGGGGCAGTGTGGTGGCCATGGACGGCTACGGCGGCGATCAGATCCGGGCGGCGGAGCGCCCCCACCTCGACGCGGGGGAACCCCTGATGCAGCGCGCCGCCGACGGGCTCGCGCGCATCGTCGGCGACCTGCTGGACGACCCGGCCGTGCGGCCGGTCGACGGGCCGGGATCCGTCCTCGTGCTCGCCGGCAGCGGCGACAACGGCGGTGACGCCCTGTTCGCGGGCGCTCGCCTGGCAGCGGCCGGGAGGCACGTGGCGGTCCTGCGCGTCGGCTCCCGTGTCCACGAGGCCGGCTTGGCAGCGGCGCTGGACGCCGGCGCCCGTCTGCTCGACGGCCCGTCCGGCGCCTCGGGACCGAAGGCGGGCGGAGCGGCCGACATCCTGCGAGCCGCCGGCCGGAGCGACGGCGAACACCTGGCGGACGTCGCGACCGAGGCGGCGCTCGAGGCCGACCTGGTGCTCGACGGCATCCTCGGCATCGGAGCACGGGGCGCGAACGCGCTGCGGTCCCCCGCACGCGAGGTCGTGGACGCCATCCGTGAGCTCGCCCGCGACCAGCGTGCGCCGTTCGTCGTCGCGGTGGACGTGCCGAGCGGCATCGACGTGGACACCGGCGGGGTCGCGGACGACCACGTCCTGCACGCCGACGTCACCGTCACCTTCGGCGGTGTGAAGGCCGGCCTGCTGACCGGACCCGCTGCCACCCTCGCCGGGCGGATCGAACTCGTCGACGTCGGGATCGGCGCGGACCTGGCGACGACGGAGCCGCTGATCCGCACCTGACCCCTCGCCCGTCAGTGGTGCTCGTACAGCACGGGCTCCGGCAGACCGTGCTCGGCGCGGATGCTGCGCGCGATGCCCTCGATGGCGACCAAGGCGTCGACCACGAGCTCCGGCGTCACCGGGAACGGCATGTTGTGGATGGTCTCGCCCTCCACCGTCGCGGCCTCGGCCACGGCGCGCAGCACGTCACGGTCGTCCACCGTCAGGCCGATCTCGGTCAGGGTGTTCGGCAGGCCGACCTTCGTGGTGAAGACGACGAAGTCCTCGATCTCCTCGGCCGGGGCACCCTCGAGCACCAGCTGGGCGATCGTCCCGATGTTCACCTTCTGCCCGTGCGCCAGGCCGTGCGCCTGCGGAGCCGCGGTCAGCCCGTTGTGGATCGCGTGGGCGGCGGCGAGCCCACCGGACTCGAAGCCCAGGCCCGACAGCAGGGTGTTCGCCTCGACGACCTTCTCGAGCGCCGGGGTGACGACCTTGGCCTTGACGGCCTCGATGGCCTGCAGGGCGTTCTCGTGCAGGAGCCTCCACGACAGCTCGGCGAGCGCGACGCCGGTCTGGGTCTGCAGACCGCCGGCCATGGTGTCGGCGTTGGCGCGCTTCGCGGCACGGGCCTCGACCCAGGTCGCCAGCGCGTCGCCGATGCCCGCGACCAGGAACTGCACCGGCGCGTTGGCGACGAGCCTGGTGTCGATGAGCACCAGGTCCGGGTTGTGCGGGAAGAAGCGGTACTCGATGAACTCGCCCTCGGCGGTGTAGATGACGGCGAGCGCCGAGGTCGGGGCGTCGGTGGACGCGGCCGTCGGCACGCTGGCCCACCGGATGCCGGCGAGGTGCCCAGCGGCCTTCGCGGCGTCGATCGCGGAGCCGCCGCCGAGCCCCACGATGACGTCGGCGTCCGTCGCACGGATCTGCTCGACGAGCTCGTCGACGGCCTCGGGGGTGGCGAAGCGGCCGAACCCGACACGCTCCACGGCCAGGTCGGCGGACCGGAAGCTCTCGGTGACGGCGGTCTCGACGATGCCCCAGACCACGTCGTCGGCGACGATCAGGGGCCGCTTGCCGATCGGGGCGATGAACTCGCCGACGCGGGTGATCGCGTCCTTGCCCTGGACGTAGCGGGCGGGGCTCATCACGGTGCTGATGGGAGTGGCCATTGTGCGGTTCCTTCCGGTTGTACGACAGGTGTACGACGGGTGTCGGGGTGGCCGACGCCGCCGACGGTACGCGGGGCCACTGATCGGGAGGTGCTGATCGGTAGGTTCGGGATCATGACGTTCAACGACGACTCCCGACTCCGGGGCGGCAAGGTCAAGCGGCGGGGTCGCACCACGGCGATCGGCGGAGGCGCCGTGGGCCTCACCGCCATCGTGGTGTTCGTGATCGCGCAGTTCACCGGCTTCGACCTGAGCGGGATCGTCGGCGGCGGCAACGGCCTGACGACCATCCAGCAGGAGGGTGAGTCACCCGACGCCGCCCCCGAGTGCCGGACCGGGCGCGACGCCAACCTGCGCGTCGAGTGCCGGATGGAGGGCGCGGCCGAGTCGCTCGACGCCTACTGGACCTCCGAGGCGCGGTCGCTCGGCATCTCGTACACGTCACCGGACTTCTTCCTGTTCCAGGACTCCACCGACACCTCGTGCGGGCAGGCCTCGGCCGCGACCGGCCCGTTCTACTGCCCGCCGGACCGTGCGATCTTCCTGGACACCGCGTTCTACGACGACCTGCAGTCGCAGTACGGCTCGTCCGGCGGTCCGCTCGCGCAGATGTACGTCGTCGCACACGAGTGGGGCCACCACGTGCAGCAGCTGCAGGGGTCGTTCGCGAACACCGACCGCTCCGGCACGGGTGCGTCGTCGGGCAGTGTCCGCGTCGAGCTGCAGGCGGACTGCTACGCCGGGGCCTGGGTCGGCGACGCCGCCACGACGAAGGACGCGAACGGCGAGACCTTCTTCGAACCGATCACCCGCTCCCAGATCACCGACGCCCTGTCGGCGGCGAGCGCCGTGGGCGACGACAGCATCCAGGAGCGTGCGACCGGCCGCGTCGACCCGGACTCGTTCACGCACGGGTCGAGCGAGCAGCGACAGCGCTGGTTCCTGCGGGGCTACCAGCAGGGCGCGACGAGCTGCGACACCCTGAGCATCCCGGGTTCGGCCCTGTAGCCGCACCGGTGACGGACGGGAGGCCCGGTGCCAGCTGGCACCGGGCCTCCCGTCCGTGGTCAGCGCGTCAGCGCTCGTCCAGACGTCAGCGCTCGTCCAGACGTCAGCGCTCGTCCGGCTGTCAGCGCTTGGTCGGCGTGGCAGACGGGGTCGCGCTGGGCGTGGGCGTCGGGGTCGCGTCGGTCGCCCCGGCGGCCGTCACCACGAAGGTGCGGAAGTCGTCGTTCGTGACCGGGGAAGTCAGCTCGTAGCGCTGCCCGTTCACGAGCACGAGCGGGGTGCCGGGGAACTCCTTGAGCGTCGAGCCGGGGATGGTGCCCCCGGACACCGCCGTCGTCTGCTCGTCCACCCACTTGGCGTAGTCCTGGTCGGCGATGCAGCTCCGGACGGCGCTGCGTTCCTGCAGCCCCTGCACACCCGTGACGACGTCGGTGAGCTCAGCGTCCGTCAGGCCCGCGGTGCCCTCGTCCGGCTGCTTCGCGAAGAGCGCCTGGTTCACCGCGTAGAACTGGTTCGGGGAGTGCTCGGCCACGCAGGCGGCGGCGTTCGCGGCGCGGAGGGAGTACTTCGTGCCCTGCGAGCGGTTCGACAGGATCGCGACGGGGTGGATGTCGACCGTGGCCGCACCGGAGTCGACGAGGTCCTTGATGTAGTCGCCGTTCGCCCGCTCGAACTGGCCGCAGCCCGGGCAGAGGTAGTCGACGTACAGGGTGATCCGGACGGTGCCGGCGCCGTCGGTCGCGGCACTGCTCGGCGACGCGGAGGCCGATCCGGACGCGGACGCCGCGACGGGCTTCAGACCCTGCCCGATGGTGATCCCGCCCTGCGACATGGTCGACGGGCCGGGGCCGGCGGGCTTCACGGAGTCGACCAGCACGAGCGTGACGATCGTCGCGGCGGCGAGGAGCACGACCCCGAGCCCGATCTGCAGGCCGAGCCGGACACCACGCTGGCGTCGCTTCTGCTGGGTCCGGGCACGCTGGGCTCGCTGGCGGGCGGCTTCACGGCGCTCGTTCCGCGCGGCGCGGGCGGCACCCTCGGGGCGGTTGTTCATCGGTGCGTCGTCCTCCTGATCGGTGTCCGCTCGGCGTTCCCCTGCTCGGCGGACGGACCCGGCGATTGTAGTGGGGCGCTCTGGGAAGCCGCCGACCAAGGGGGAAAACACTGGCGCACCCGGGTGAACTCGTGTTGTATGAACCTCGACAGTCGACGGCGACTGTCCGGGGCCCGTACGGGCACACCGCTTCACTCGGATCGTCCGGCACGTACCTGCCGGTGAAGGAAGGACCGAACGCTCATGGCGTCCGTCACCTATGACAAGGCAACCCGTCTCTACCCCGGAGGCAACCGTCCCGCGGTCGACTCCCTCGACCTGGACGTCGCCGACGGCGAGTTCCTCGTCCTCGTCGGCCCCTCGGGCTGCGGCAAGTCCACCTCGCTCCGCATGCTGGCCGGCCTCGAAGAGGTCAACTCCGGTCAGATCCGCATCGGCGACCGCGACGTCACGGACGTCCCGCCGAAGGACCGCGACATCGCGATGGTGTTCCAGAACTACGCGCTGTACCCGCACATGACCGTCGCCGAGAACATGGGCTTCGCGCTCAAGATCGCCGGCGTCGGCAAGGAAGAGCGCGCCACCCGCGTGCAGGAAGCCGCCAAGCTCCTCGACCTCGAGGACTACCTCGGCCGCAAGCCGAAGGCGCTCTCCGGTGGTCAGCGTCAGCGCGTCGCGATGGGCCGTGCGATCGTCCGTCAGCCGCAGGTGTTCCTCATGGACGAGCCGCTGTCGAACCTCGACGCCAAGCTCCGCGTCCAGACCCGCACGCAGATCGCGTCGCTGCAGCGTCGTCTCGGCGTCACCACGGTCTACGTCACGCACGACCAGACCGAGGCCCTCACCATGGGTGACCGCATCGCGGTGCTCAAGGACGGCATCCTGCAGCAGGTCGGCACCCCGCGCGACCTGTACGAGAAGCCGAACAACGTGTTCGTCGCCGGCTTCATCGGTTCGCCGGCCATGAACCTGCTGCCCGCCGACGTCATCGAGGGCGGCATCAGGTTCGGCACGCTCAACCACGCGATCGACCGCGACACCCTGTCGAACGCCCGTGCCGCACAGATCACGGTCGGCATCCGCCCCGAGGACGTCATCGTCTCGCAGTCCGGCGAGGGCCTGCCCGTCACGGTCGACGTCGTCGAGGAGCTCGGCGCCGACGGCTACCTCTACGGTCACGCCGACGTGAACGGCCAGCGCGCCGACATCGTCGCCCGTGTCGACGGTCGTGCGCACCCGTCGATCGGTGACACGATCGTCATCACGCCGAAGCAGGGCCACGTCCACGCCTTCGACACCGAGTCGGGCGACCGCCTCGACGACAAGGCCGTCGTCAGCGCGTAACCAGCGCACTCCCCCGAGAGCCCGCGCCCGCCTCACAAGGGCGGACGCGGGCTCTCGGCTGTCCCCGACACCAGAGGAACCACCGTGCCCGACTCGATGTCCATCACCGCCGCCACCGTCGACCCCGGCCTGCTCGACCTGCCGTGGGACCTGCCGCTCGCCGACTGGCCCGACGACACGATCGTCGCGCTGCCGAAGGGCATCTCGCGGCACCTCGTGCGGTTCGTGCACCTGAGCGGGTACGTCGCCGCGGTGAAGGAGACCGGCGAAGAGGTCGCCCGGTCCGAGTACGAGATGCTCCGGACCCTGCAGCGCATGGACGTGCCGTGCGTGGACCCGGTCGCGGTCATCACGAACCGCGTCGACGCCGACGGTGAACCACTGCACCCCGTGCTGGTGACCCGCCACCTGCGGTTCTCCCTGCCCTACCGCGCGCTCTACTCGCAGACGCTGCGCCCCGAGACCGCCACCCGCTTGGTCGACGCCCTCGCGCTGCTGCTCGTCCGCCTGCACGTCATCGGCTTCTACTGGGGCGACGTGTCCCTGTCGAACACGCTGTTCCGTCGCGACGCCGGAGCCTTCGCCGCGTACCTGGTCGACGCCGAGACCGGCAAGCTCTACCCCGGCGGGCTGTCGAACGGCCAGCGCGAGAACGACCTCGAGGTCGCCCGCGTGAACATCGCCGGCGAGCTGCTCGACCTCGAGGCCGGCGGACGACTCGACGAGAACGCCGACCCCGTCGACGTCTCGAACCGCATCGTCGCCCAGTACCGGACGCTCTGGACCGAGCTCACCGGCACCGAGCAGTTCGACATCAAGGAACGCTGGCGCATCAACGACCGCGTCGAGCGCCTGAACGAGCTCGGCTTCGACATCGAAGAGCTCTCGATCCACACGACCGAGGGCGGCTCGCAGGTCCGGATCCAGCCGAAGGTCGTCGACGCCGGGCACCACCAGCGCCGACTGCTGCGGCTCACCGGGCTCGACGCCGGCGAGAACCAGGCCCGGCGCCTGCTCAACGACCTCGACTCGTACCGTGCCCGCAACGGCCGTGACGAACTCGATGAGGAGATGGTGGCGCACGAGTGGGTCTCACGGGTCTTCGAGCCCGTCGTCCGCTCGATCCCCCGTGACCTGCGCGGCCGGCTCGAACCCGCCGAGGTGTTCCACGAGCTGCTCGAGCACCGCTGGTTCATGTCCCAGCAGGAGGAGCGCTCCGTCTCCCTGCCCGAGGCCACGACCGCCTACATCAACGACGTGCTCCGACACCGTCGCGACGAGCGCCTGCTCATCAACCCGCCGACCTCGTCGATCACCGTGCCGATCCCGGTGCTGGACGACGACGCCGACGAGTCCGACGAGTCCGACGACGTCGACGACTGGCGCGCCACGGTCTGACGCGGTCCCCGCTCGGTCACGACACCGTGCCGGGTGGGCGCCGACCGGTCGCAGACCGTCGCCTGCGGCGTCGCGCAGCGACGACCCGTGACCGCACGGCAGAGACCAGCCGACGTGTCCTGACCCTTCGGGGGTCGGCAACGCGACCGCCTGGAGGCCCGGCGCGGGTCCCGGAGACCGGCGCCGGCCCTCCAGACCGTCATGCCCAGCCCCGCCGGTGGTGACGTTGGACGTCGAGCGGTCACGACACCCCGCCGGGTGGGCGGCGACCGGTCACGGACCGTCACCTGCGGCGTCGCGCAGCGACGACTCGTGACCACACGGCAGGCACCAGCCGACGTGCCCTGACCCTTCGAGCCCGGCCCAGCCAGCACCGTGAGCAGGAATGGCCGCCTCCCGCTCGGGGAGGCGACCATTCCTGCTCACGAAGTGCTGTGGCTAGGCGGTGCGACGGCGCCGCGCGACCTCCCACAGGGTGACGCTCGCGGCGATGCCGGCGTTCAGGGACTCGGTGGCGCTCGAGATCGGGATCGACACGATCGCGTCACAGGTCTCGGTGACCAGGCGCGACAGGCCCTTGCCCTCGGAACCGACGACGATCACGATCGGACGGTCGGCGAGCTCGAGGCCGTCGAGCTCCACGTCACCGTCGCCGTCCAGGCCGAGGACGAACAGGCCCATTGACTTGAGCGACTTCAGGGTCTGCGTGAGGTTCGGAGCCATCGCGACGGGCGTGCGTGCCGCGGCACCGGCCGAGGTCTTCCACGCCGACGCCGTCACGCCGACCGAACGACGCTGCGGCACGATGACGCCGTGTCCGCCGAAGGCCGCGGTCGAGCGGATGATCGCGCCGAGGTTGCGGGGGTCCGTGATGCCGTCGAGTGCGACGAGCAGCGGGACCTGGTCGCGCGAGAACGCCTGCTCGACGATGTCCTCGGACACGGCGTACTGGTACGCCGGCACCTTGAGGGCGACGCCCTGGTGCACGCTGTCGTGTCCGGTGATGCGGTCGAGCTCGGGGCGCATGAGCTCGATGATCGGCACGCCACGGTGGTTGGCGAGCGCGAGGATCTCCTTCACGCGGTCGTCGACCTCGATGCGCGACGCGATGTAGAGCGTCGACGACGGGGTCTTCGTCCGCAGGGCCTCGAGCACGGAGTTGCGCCCGGTCACCAGCTCGGAGTCGTCGGTCTTGCGTGCCGGCGGACGGCCCGTGCGACCCTGCGGGGTGCTCGAGGAACCGTGACGACCCTTGGCCGCCTCGAAGCGGTCCTTCGCGGCCTTGCGCTTGCCGGCGGGGTGGTACGGGCGGTCCTCGGCCTTCGGGGTCGGCTTGCGACCCTCGAGCGCCTGGGCGCCCTGTCCGCCGGAACCGACCTGCTTGTTGCCCTTGCGACCGGTGCGGACGGCGCCGGGCCGACCCTTCTTGCTTCCCGAGACGTTCTTCATGCGTAGCTCCTGTTCGGCACTGCCGTGTTCAGGCGATGCTCCAGCGTGTTCCGGACGGCGTGTCCTCGATCGTGATGCCCGCGGCGGCGAGGTCGTCGCGCACGCGGTCGGCCGCGGTGAAGTCCCGTGCTGCCCTGGCGTCCGCGCGCTCCTGCACGAGGCGTTCGACGAGGGCGGCGAGCGGGCCTGCCGAGGTGTCGTGGCCGCCGCCCGACCAGTGGGCGGCTCGCGGATCGATGCCGAGCACCTCCACCATCGCAGCCACCTGATGGTACGCGGTCCCGAGCGTTTCCGCATCGTCGGCGTCCAGGGCGGCGTTGCCGGTGCGCACGGTCTCGTGCAGCACGGCCAGGGCCTGGGGCACGGACAGGTCGTCGTCCATGGCCGCGGCGAAGGCCTCGGGCACGGCAGGGGCATCGGCGAGGTGGACGCCCTCGAGCCGGGTCTCGCCGCGCTCGAGGAACCCGGCGATGCGGTCGTACGCCGCCTCGGCCTCGGCCAGGGAACCCTCGTGGTGGTCGATCGACGAGCGGTAGTGGGCGGCACCGAGGAAGTAGCGCACGACGGCGGGACGAGCGGATCCGAGGAAGTCCGCAGCGAAGATCGAGTTGCCGAGCGACTTCGACATCTTCTGGCCCTCGACCGTCACCAGGCCGTTGTGCAGCCAGTACGACGCGAACGGGTCCCCGGCGGCCGTGGACTGCGCCAGCTCGTTCTCGTGGTGCGGGAAGCGCAGGTCGAGCCCGCCGCCGTGGATGTCGAACGCCGGGCCGAGGTACCGACGGGACATCGCCGAGCACTCGATGTGCCAGCCCGGGCGGCCGGCACCCCACGGGGAGTCCCAGTTGGCCGTCGACGGCTCGCCGGGCTTCGCACCCTTCCAGAGCGCGAAGTCACGGGCGTCGCGCTTGCCACGCGGGTCGGCGTCGGCGGCCTCGACCATGTCCTCGCGCCGCTGCCGGGTGAGCACCCCGTAGTCGGACCAGCTGCCGGTGTCGAAGTAGACGTCACCGGAGCCGTCGTCGGCGGCGTAGGCGTGCCCGCGGTCGATCAAGCGCTGGATGATCTCGTGCATCTGCGGCACGCTCGCGGTGGCCCGTGGCTCGTACGTCGGGGGCAGGATGCCGAGGGCGTTGTACGCGGCGGTGAACTCGAGTTCGACCCGGTAGGCGCGGGCGAACCACTCCTCGTCCGTGCCGGCAGCCAGGTCGAGGACCTTGTCGTCGATGTCGGTGACGTTGCGCACCAGGGTCACCCGGTACCCGCGGTGGGTGAGCCACCGACGCCAGATGTCGTAGACGAGCGCGGACCGCAGGTGCCCGATGTGCGGCGACGACTGCACCGTCGGACCACAGACGTAGACGCTCACGTGTCCGTCGACCAGGGGCACGAGGTCGACGACGGCTGCGGCGCGGGAGTCGTAGAGGCGAACGGTCACGCCTCAACCCTAATCGGCGCGGGGCCGCGGTTTCAGGAGGGACGCACGAGTGCCGTGGCGATCGCCGCGAGCCCCTCGCCACGGCCGGTGAAGCCGAGGCCGTCGGTCGTCGTGCCGGACACGGCGACGGGCGCACCGACGACCGCGGACAGGGCGTCCTGCATCTCGTCACGGCGACGACCGATGCGCGGCCGGTTGCCGATGACCTGCACGGTGACGGACACCGGCACGAGCCCGGCATCGGCGAGCAACGCGACCGCACCCCGGACGAAGACGTCGCCCGTGGCGCCGGCGTACTGCGGATCAGCGGTGCCGAAGCGTCCGCCGATGTCGCCGAGGCCCCCGGCGGAGAGCAGGGCGTCGCACACCGCGTGCGCCACCGCGTCGCCGTCGCTGTGCCCGGAGAGGCCGGGTTCGCCGGGGAAGTCGAGCAGTCCGACACGGCAGGGCGAGGCGTCGTCGAAGGCGTGCACGTCGACCCCGAGCCCGAGTCGGACCGCCACGATGGCGTCGGCCGTCCCCGCACCGGCACCACCGGCCGCCTCGGTCCGCGCCCGCACGATCGACTCGGCCCGGCCGAGGTCCCACGGCGTCGTGATCTTGAAGGCGTCGGCGTCACCCGGCACGAACCGGACGGTGCCCCCGACGGCCTGGAACACCCCGGCGTCGTCCGTCTCGGACTGCGACGACACCGCGTACGCCCGCCGCAGTGCCGCGAGCGGGAAGCCCTGCGGCGTCTGCACCCCGACGAGCGCCGCACGGTCGACGGTCTCGACGACGACGTCACCGTCGACCCGCTTCACCGTGTCCGTGACGGGGAGCGCCGGCACGACACCCGCACCGTCACCGGCGGCGACGGCGTCGAACACCCGCGAGAACTGTGCCGCGGGCGTGAGGCACCGCGCCGCGTCGTGCACGAGCACCGTGGCGACGGAGTCCGGCAGGACGGCCAGGCCGGCCTCGACCGAACCGTGGCGATCCGCGCCTCCGGCGACGACGGCCGTGTACGCGACCGCAGCACCCGCGACCGAACCGACCACCTGCCGGCACTCGTCCAGGTGCGACGCCGGTGCGACCACGACGACCAGCGTCGGCGACGGCAAGGCGAACAGGGGTTCGAGCGCCCGTGCGAGCATGAGCGAACCGGCCACGGGCACGAACGCCTTCGCGGTCCCGATGCCGAGCCGGGTGCCGGAGCCGGCCGCAACGACGACGACCGCCCGGTCCACCCCTTCGGGGAACCGTGCGGCCGTCGTTCGTGCTGTCGTGTTCAGTGCGCTGTCGTCAGGCTCAGGAAGCCAGGACCTCGTCGAGGACGGTCGATGCCTTGTCCTCGTCGGTCTTCTCGGCCAGCGCGAGCTCGGAGATCAGGATCTGCCGGGCCTTGGCCAACATCCGCTTCTCACCCGCGGAGAGCCCGCGGTCCTGATCGCGCCGCCAGAGGTCGCGGACGACCTCGGACACCTTGATGACGTCACCGGAAGCGAGCTTCTCGAGGTTCGCCTTGTAGCGGCGTGACCAGTTGGTGGGCTCTTCCGTGAACGGCGCCCGGAGGACCTCGAACACCTTGTCGAGTCCTTCCTTGCCGATCACGTCGCGGACGCCGACCAGGTCGACGTTGTCCGCCGGGACCTCGATCGTCAGGTCACCCTGCGTCACCCGCAGTTTCAGGTAGACCTTTTCCTCGCCCTTGATGACGCGAGTCTTGACTTCAGAGATGGTTGCCGCCCCGTGATGGGGGTAGACGACGGTCTCGCCGACCTCGAATTGCATGTATCAGGCTCCGTTCCCAGACATCCAGTTTACCACAGGGGCCGTTCCGGTAAGGGGACCCTCAACGCTCACCCCTCCCGGTGATCGCTAGGATGGGCGCGGGGACCGCCCGGTCCTCATCGTGACTTACGGAGGAATCTCTTGCGACCTCGGGTACTCGTGTCCGTCGCCGTTGCGGCAACCATCGCGCTCGGCGCCACCGGGTGCGAGTTCATGTCGCCGGCCCACACCGTCGACATCAAGCAGATCACCGACGGCGTGGACGTCTCGACCGGCAAGGTCGACGTGCGGAACGCCCTCCTGATCTCGGACGACGGTGAGAGCGCCCGCTTCATCGGCACGCTCGTGAACAACGACGACCAGGACGACTACACCGTCTCGATCGAGATCGGCGGCGACACCCAGACCGTCGACGTGCCGGCGAACACCCACGTCGACCTCGCCATGGCCGCGGGTGCGGGCAGCGACGACGAGTCGAGCGTGCAAGAGGGCGACACCACGCAGGGCACCACCGCCGGTGACGCCGAGCCGATCGTGTTCGACAACGCGGACGCGAAGCCCGGTTCGCTCGTCAAGGTCTACTTCAGCTACCCCGACGCCGAGGGTGTCTCGGCGAACGTGCCGGTGCTGACGAGCTCGCAGGAGGAGTACCAGACCCTCGCGCCGAGCCCGACCCCGACGCCCACCTCGACGTCGCCGTCCGAGAGCGGCGCACAGTCGACCGGCGAGGCCGTCCCCGGCACGCAGCCCACCGACTCGCAGACGGATTCGTCCGAGGGCGACAACGGCACCAACTGACGCCGACGGGCGCGGCTGACACCGCGCCCGGATCGTTCGCACAGGAGGCCCGGTGCGAGTCCCGAGGACTCGCACCGGGCCTCCTGTCCGTCCGCCTCAGGCCTCGATGCGGTAGCCGAGGCCGCGGACCGTCACCAGGATCTCGGGGGTCGACGGGACCCGCTCGATCTTCGAGCGGATGCGCTTGATGTGCACGTCGAGGGTCTTGGTGTCACCGAAGTAGTCGGAACCCCACACCCGGTCGATGAGCTGCCCGCGGGTCAGCACACGGCCGGCGTTCCGGAGCAGCAGTTCGAGGAGCTCGAACTCCTTGAGCGGCATCGGGGTCTCGGACCCGTCGACCGACACCGTGTGCCGCTCGACGTCCATCCGGATGCCGCCGACCTGCAGGATCCCGCTGTCCGCCGGGTCGTCCTCGGTCCGGCGACGGAGCACGGCACGGATCCGGGCCAGGAGCTCCCGGGTCGAGTACGGCTTCGTCACGTAGTCGTCGGCGCCGAGCTCGAGCCCGACGACGATGTCCACCTCCGAGTCCTTCGCGGTCAGCATGATGATCGGCGCGTTCGACCGGGTCCGGATCTGCCGGCACACCTCGGTGCCGCTCAGGCCCGGCAGCATGAGGTCGAGGAGCACCAGGTCGGGGTTCTCCGCGTCGAACTTCGACAGCGCGGTCACGCCGTCGGCAGCGACGGAGGTCTCGTACCCCTCACGCTGCAGCAGGAACTCCAGGGGCTCGCTCAGGGCCGGCTCGTCGTCGACGATGAGGATCTTGGTCACGATGGCTGCTCTTCCAGTTGCTCTTCGAGTGCTGTGGTCAGTTCGGGATCTGCCTCGGGCAGACGGATGGTGAAGGTCGAACCCTTGCCGGGCTGCGACCAGACGCGCACGTCACCACCGTGGTTGCTGACGACGTGCTTGACGATCGCGAGCCCGAGGCCGGTGCCCCCGGTGGCACGCGACCGTGCGGGATCGACACGGTAGAACCGTTCGAAGACGCGGTCGAGGTCGGCCTCGGGGATGCCGACGCCCTGGTCGGTGATCGCGATCTCGACGAAGCCCTTCGACGACCGGACGCCCACACCGACGCGGGTGTTGTCCGGCGAGTACTTCACCGCGTTGGCGATGAGGTTCGACACCGCGACCTGCAGCAGCCCGCGGTCGCCCATCACCCGCAGCTTCGACTTCTTGGCGCGGATGATCTCGATCGAGCGGGCGCGGGCGACGACCTCGTTCGCGTCGATCGCCGCCTGCACGATCTTGTCGATGCCGGTCTCCTCGCTGTTCTCGAGCGCGTCGACGGACTGCAGCCGGGACAGCTCGATGATGTCCTTCGTCAGCGCCCCGAGCCGCTCGGACTCGGTGATCAGCTGCGCGGCGAACTTCTTCACGTGCGCGGGGTCGTCGGCGGCGAGGACGAGGGTCTCGGACAGCAGGCCGATGGCACCGATCGGCGTCTTCAGCTCGTGCGAGATGTTGGCGACGAAGTCGCGGCGGACCTCGTCGATGCGCCGGCTCTCGGTCAGGTCGTCGGCCGTGAGCAGGACGTACCGGTTGCCGAGCTGGGCGGCACGGAAGCTGAGGTAGCCGATGAGCTCCCCGTGGCGGCCGCGCGGCAGCTCGAGGTCCTCCGACCCCATCTCCCCGCTCTTGCGCACCCGGTCGATGAGCTCGAGCAGTTCGTGGTGCACCAGGCGTCGGCGCACGACGAGCCCCGCAGTGAGGGCCTGGGGGGATGCCGCGACGACGGTGTTCGACGGGTCGATGACGACCGCCGGGTTGTGCATCGTCGCGATGACCGCTGCGACGCCGTCCGGCAGGGTCCGCTCCGCCACGTCGGCAGCACGAGCCGTCCGCTCGGCGGTGATGATCAGCACCACGACGCCCGCGCCGAAGACCCCGCCGAGGAGCATCGACAGTGGCACGAGCCACGCGTTGTCCATGCCGCCAGTGTAGGGATGGTCATGCGGGGTTCCGGTACCGTTCACCGTCTGCGGAAGGCCAGAACGCGAAGCGTTCAGCCCCGCGTCACCGTTCGTTCACCTGGGCTGACGACACTCGTCCGGTACGCAGAGAGAGGTACTCCCCCATGCGCGAAGTCTTCCAGCAGGAACTCCAGGACGTCCAGGAGCGACTGACCGAGATCGCCGGGCTCGTCGAGTCCGCCATCACCCGAGCCACCCAGGCCTTCAGCGACTCCGACGTTGCCCTCGCCGAAGAGGTGATCGCCGACGACGAGAAGATCGACCTCGCCGCGAACAGCCTCGACGAGATCGCGATCGACATCCTCGCCCGCCAGGCACCGGTGGCCCGCGACCTGCGCGTCGTCGTCACCGCCCTGCGCGTCAGCTCCTCGCTCGAGCGCATGGGCGACATGGCCGAGCACATCGCGCAGCTCGCCCGTCAGCGCTTCCCCGAGAAGGTCGTGCCGAAGGGCCTGCGCAGCACGTTCAAGGAGATGGGCCGGCACGACGTCGCGATGGCGCAGAAGCTCACGCGACTGCTCGCCACCGAGGACATCGCGCTGTCGGCCGAGATCCGCGACGAGGACGACGCCGTTGACGAGCTGCACGCCAGCGTCTTCGACTTCGTGCTCGGCGAGGCCTGGAAGGGCGGTCCGATCGACACCGTCGACGCCACCCTGGCCTCCCGCTACCACGAGCGCTTCGCCGACCACGCGGTCTCGATCGCCAAGAAGGTCGAGTACCTGGCGACCGGCGACTGGACCGGCGCGTCCACCTCGACCGCGGCGGTCTGACCCGACCCGATCGGTCTGACCCGGCTCGATCGGTCTGCGAGGATCGTGGCATGGCCCAGGTCGCGATCATCGTCAACGGCATGCCCGGTTCCGGCAAGAGCAGCATCGGCACGGCACTCGCCGAGGTGCTCGGCTGCCCGTTCCTGTCGAAGGACCGCATCAAGGAGCCCCTCGCCGACGTCGTCGGCCCGATGATCGCCTCGCGGCCGCTCGGCGGCATCGCGATGGACACGATGTGGTCCATGGCGCGGGCCGTCGAGAACGGGGTCGTCCTCGACGCCGTCTGGCTGCCGTCGCGTGACCGGGACCTCCTGGAGGCCGGACTCGCGTCCGCCGGGTCGCCTCGCGCCGTCGAGGTGTGGTGCGACACGGACCGCGCCACCGCCGAGCAGCGGCTGCGCGACCGGTACGAACCGGGCACCGTGCCGGTGCGGCACGAGGTGCACGGGGACCTGGCCGACGTGCTGGCCTTCTGGGACGAGCACGGCGACGACGCCCGGCCCGTCGGGCTGCCCGGCGTCCCGGTGATCCGGGTCGACACGACGAAGCCCTACGACGTCGGAGCACTGGTGCAGGAGATCGCGTCACACTTCGTCTGAGCGTCCCGATGCGCGGGGCTCGGCTTCGACGTCGACACAGCGAAGGCCGCAGCCCCCGTCGGGACTGCGGCCTTCGTCGTTCGCGTGGGTGCTACTTCTTGGCACCCTGGGCGGCCACGGCGGCGGCGCCGGCTGCGGCGGCCTCGGGGTCCAGGTAGTACGCGGGCTTCGTCGGCGTGAAGTCGTCGTCGAGCTCGTACACCAGCGGGATGCCCGTCGGGATGTTCAGGCCGGCGATGTCGTCGTCGGAGATGCCGTCGAGGTGCTTCACGAGCGCACGCAGCGAGTTGCCGTGGGCCGTCACCAGCACGGTCTTGCCGGCGGCGAGGTCCTTCGTGATGTCGGACTCCCAGTACGGGAGCAGACGGTCGATCACGAGCTTGAGCGACTCGGTGCGGGGCAGCTGGTCGCCGAGCTCGGCGTAGCGACGGTCACCGAACTGCGACCACTCGGCGTCGTCGGCGATGGGGGGCGGCGGGACGTCGAACGAGCGGCGCCACTCCATGAACTGCTGCTCGCCGTACTCGGCCAGGGTCTGGGCCTTGTCCTTGCCCTGCAGGTCGCCGTAGTGGCGTTCGTTGAGGCGCCAGTCGCGCTTCACCGGCAGCCAGGCCAGGTCGGCCTGCAGCAGCGCGATGTCCGCCGTCTGGATCGCACGGGTCAGGAGCGAGGTGTACAGGACGTCGGGGACGATGCCGGACCCGGCGATGAGGTCGCCGGCGCGCTTCGCCTCCTTCTCGCCCAGCTCGCTGAGCCGGACGTCGACCCAACCGGTGAACAGGTTCTTCTGGTTCCAGTCACTGTTGCCGTGACGGAGCAGGACGAGCGTGGAGGTCATGCCTCCGAGTCTACCGAGCGGTACCGGCCCCGTACCCTTGACGCATGCCCATCGGGAACGTGACGCGCGGGACGACCGGGTACAACCGGCTCCGCCGCGTCGACCGGTGGATCGCGACCCTGCCGGTGCTGCGCCGGACGGACGACCCGCTCGTCGCCGACGTCGGCTACGGGGCATCGCCGACCACCACCCTCGAACTGCGCGACCGGCTGGCCGCCGTCCGACCCGACGTCGAGGTGACGGGCATCGAGATCGAGCCGTCGCGGGTCGCGCTCGCGAACGCCGGGGCCCGCGACGGCGTGACGTTCCGCCTGGGGGGCTTCGAGACCCCGACGCCCGGGCAGCGCCGGCCCGCCGTCATCCGGGCCTTCAACGTGCTGCGGCAGTACGACGAGTCCGCGGTGGTCGGGTCGTGGCGGATCATGCAGGACCGGCTGCAGCCCGGCGGTGCGCTCGTCGAGGGGACCTGCAACGAGGTCGGTCGGGTGGCCTCGTGGTTGACGCTCGACGACGTCGCGCCGCAGACCTTCACGGTGTCGCTCCGGCTCGCCGGGCTCGACGTGCCTTCGATCGTCGCCGAGCGCCTGCCGAAGGCGCTGATCCACCGCAACGTGCCCGGCGAACGGGTGCACGCGTTCCTGCGGGACCTCGACCTGTCGTGGGCGGTCGCCGCACCGCTCGGCACGTACGGGCCCCGGCAGCGGTGGATCGCCACGGTGCGCGGGATGCATGACCGCGGCTGGCCGGTGCTGCACGGTGTGACGCGCTGGCGGCTCGGTGAGCTCAGCGTCCCGTGGTCGGCCGTCGAGCCCGCCTGACGCTGCGACGCAGCACACCGGTGTTCGCGCTCCGAACACCCGCGAACCGCGGTGCGACCGGCGAACACCGGTGTCTTGCGACCCTCAGCGCGCAGGCTAGGAGCGCTTGACGGCTCCGAGGCGGGGCAGGCGCGGGACGTTCGCCGTGGCACCGGCCTCGGGCGGGACGATGGTCTCCTGCGCCGCGGTCACCACGACGTCGTCGGCCTCGAGCCGCAGGGTCGCGGTGGGGTCGAGCGAGCGCTTGACCACGGCGAGCCCGATGGGACCGAGCTCGTGGTGGATCGCCGACGCGGACAGCCGGCCGACGGGCTTGTCGTCGAGCAGCACCGGGGTCCCGGGGGCCGGCAGCACGCCGTCGGACCCGTCGAGGTGCAGCAGCACGGCCCGTCGCGGCGGGTGCCCGAGGTTGTGGACCTTGGCGACGGTCTCCTGCCCGCGGTAGCAGCCCTTCGACAGGTGCACGGCGGAGCGCAGCCAGTCGAGCTCGTGCGGGATCGTCCGCTCGTCCACGTCGGACAGGGTCGGGCGCCACGCGGCGATCCGCAGCGCCTCGTACGCGAGCAGCCCCGCAACGGGCACGTCCGACGCGGCGATCGCGGCCGCGGTGCCGGGGGTGACCACGGCGATGCGGAGGGTCCAGTCGGAGCCGGGGTGCGCCTCCGGGGCGGCGTAGCCCCATCCGCCCGGCGTGACGGCGCTCCACGGGTCGACCCACTCGGCGACGGGCGGTTCCGGCAGTTCGACGGACGCGAACGGGGCGTCCGCCCCGAACCAGCCGAGGGTGACGAAGTCGGCGGAGCGTTCGGCGACCTCGACCCGGAGCATGAAGCGCATCGAGTCGAGCCACCCGGCGAGCGGCGCAGCGTCAGCGCGCTCGGTGAGCAGCCAGACCGTCGCACCGTCGTCGACGACGCGGGCCGCGTGCTCGACGCGTCCGGCCTGGTCGAGCACGAGCGTCTCGGTGCTGACGCCGGTCGGCGACCCGGTGAGCTGCTGCGAGGTGATCGAGTTGAGCCACGACAGCCGGTCCGGTCCGGTGACGGTGACGACACCGAGTCCGAGCTCGACGACGGCACGCCCCCGGGTCAGCAGGCGCTGCTCCCCGATCGGGTTGCCGAAGTGCGCGGCGACGGAGTCGGCGGCGACGAAGCCGTCACGCGCGGCGAACACCGACATCAGTCGACCTTCGCGAGCTGCCCCGAGGCGTGCGAGGTGAGTTCGCGACCGAGCGCGGCGATGTCCCACGCCCAGAAGAGCTTGCCCTCGACCAGTCCGTACAGGCGGGTCGCGGCGGAGTAGTCCTTCGCGTTCGGCGAGCGCAGCACGGCGTCGGTCGACAGGTCGATCCGGCCCTTCAGCACACGGCCGACGTAGAGCTCATTGACGCCCGTCGGGTGGATGATCGCGGCCTCGACGTCGAAGCCGTCCGTGGTGTTGCGGAGCGCTTCGACGCTCTCGACCGTGCTGAAGGGCGTGGGCCCGTCGCCCAGGAGCATCGCGGGGCCGCGGTCGCCGGGCTCGGTCGGACGGTCGATCCGCCAGTAGCCCATCTCGGCGGCGAGCGGGGTGTGGTCGTCGTCGAGCAGCCAGGTGGTGGACGAGTAGTTCAGGTACGGCAGGCCGTCGTGGCTGAAGCTGACGCGCTGGCCGAACTCGTAGTTCCGGACCTCGTCGTCGTCACCGACCGGGTACTCGACCACACCGGTGCCCTCCCACACGCCGACCAGCCACGACAGCGGGACCAGTTCGGGGGCGAGGCCCTCGGGCAGCTCGATCAACGCTGGCCCTTGAACAGCTTCACGACGACGACCACCGAGATGAACGCGATCGCGAGCGACGCCAGGCCGAGGAGGCCGACGTAGAAGAGCTCGAGCGCAAGCAGCGAATCCATGCTCGGAGTCTACGCGGCTCGGCTCAACGCGCCAGGAGCACCACCGCGGTGACGAGGACCACGACGAACGCCCCGGACGACGCGATGCTGATCCGTTCGACCAGACCGTCCTTCGTGGCGGTGATGAGCTGCAGCACGAAGCTGACCATCACGCAGGCGACGAAGACGAGCAGCAGCCAGGCGAAGGCGTCGCGCTCGGCCACGGTCAGCACGAGCACGGCCCCGACGACCGCCAGCACCCAGACCGGCAGGACGGACGTCAGCCGCAGGCGACGCTGGTCGGTGGGGTGCACGGGCTCGGTCACGCGCTCCATCATGTCAGGGACGTGCGGAACGCACGCACCGCGCGGTGCCGTTCGTGCGCCGTGGGGTGCGGTGCTCGCACCGTGGGGGTGCGGGACGACGCGCAATCCGTCCGGCCGGATGAGTCCTTCCCGAGCATCACTAGGATGTCTCCACGACGTCATCCACCTCCGGAGGTCCTGTGGCACAGCTCCTGGTACTCACCTCGACCGCGCCCGGAGACGTCCTGCCGAGCCTGGGCCTCCTGAGCCACCGGATCCGCCACGTGCCGGCCGAGGCCGCACAGCTGGTCAACGCCCCGCAGAGCGACCTGATGTTCGTGGACGCCCGCACCGACCTGGTCAGCGCGAAGGCCCTGTGCAAGATCCTCGCCTCGTCGGGATCGACCACGCCGATCGTGCTCGTCGTCACCGAGGGCGGGCTGACCGCCGTGAACAGCGACTGGAACGTCGACGACGTCGTGCTCGAGAGCGCCGGCCCGGCCGAGATCGACGCCCGCATCCGGCTGTCGGCCGGTCGTGCGGCGAAGGGCCAGACGAGCTCGAAGATCCAGGCGTCCGGTGTCGTCATCGACGAGGCCAGCTACTCCGCCAAGGTGCGCGGCCGGCCGCTCGACCTGACGTTCAAGGAGTTCGAGCTCCTGCGCTTCTTCGCCACCCACCCGTCACGCGTCTTCACCCGCGAGCAGCTGCTCAGCGAGGTCTGGGGCTACGACTACTTCGGTGGCACCCGCACGGTCGACGTGCACGTCCGACGGCTGCGCGCCAAGCTCGGCGACCTCGAGTCGCTCATCGGCACCGTCCGCAACGTCGGGTACCGCTTCAACGTCTACGACGACGAGGCCGAGCGCCTGATGGGGCAGTAGTGCTGCCCGACCTCGGCAGCTTCGTCGCCCCCAGCGAGGCTCCCCCGTTCTCCGACCAGACCCTGGTCGACGTCCGCGCGGGGCGCGCGACGGTCCTGACCGTCGACCACGGGATCGCCGTGGTCCGTGACGGCGAGCTGGAACTCGTCGTCGCCCAGGAGGCCCGTGGCCGGGGCATCGGCACGGCCCTGGTGTCGCAGGCACTCGCGCTGGGCGGCGGGGCCGCTCCCCGGCTCGCGTGGGCGCACGGGGACCACCCGGCAGCGCGTGCACTGGCCGACCGGTTCGGCTGGCGCGCGGTCCGCACGCTGCTGCAGCTCCGGGCACCCGTCGCCGAGTCCGGTATCGACGTGGCGCTGCCCGACGGCTACTCCCTGTCGGCGTTCCGCCCCGGGACCGACGACGAGACCGACTGGCTCGCGCTGAACGCCGCCGCCTTCGCCCACCACCCCGAGCAGGGGCGGATGACGCTCGACGACCTGCACGCACGCGAGGCGGACGACTGGTTCGCAGGCGAGGACCTGCTGCTGCTCCGCGACGCCTCCGGGCAGCTCGCCGGCTCGTGCTGGCTCAAGGTCGAGGACGGCATCGGCGAGTTCTACGCCGTCGCCGTGCGGCCCGACCTGCAGGGGCAGCGACTCGGCGGTGTGCTCATGCGTGCCGGGACCGCTCGGCTGCGCGGCCACGGCCTGACCGCCGCCGCACTGTACGTCGAGGGGGACAACGAGCCGGCGCTGGCGCTGTACCGGCGCTCGGGGTTCACGCAGCACGCGATCGACGTGCAGTACGCGGCGCCGGAGCAGGCCGCCGGCCGGTAACATTGCGTGGTCGGCGAGGGGTCGGCCATCGGGGGGATCGGGGAACGCGTGGCGCAGGACCGTCAAGGGCAGTACGGCCAGGGCGAACCGCTCGGTGCGTCCTACCGACTGGTCGAGCTCCTCGGGACCGGCGCCACCGGAGAGGTCTGGCTAGTCGAGCACTCCGCGACCGGCGAGGCTTTCGCGGCCAAGCTCCTGCGTGCCGAACTCGCCGCCGACCCGCAGATCGTCGAGCGCTTCGTCCGCGAACGCTCGGTGCTCCTCGCCCTGCAGCACCCGTCCATCGTGCGCGTCCGCGACCTGGTCGTCGAGGGCGACCGGCTCGCGATCGTCATGGACCTGGTGCCGGGTGGGTCTGCCCGCGACCTGCTGGCGTCGAACGGTCCGCTCCTCCCGCGGGACGCGCTGACGATCACCGCCGAGACCCTCGACGCACTCACCGCGGCGCACGAGCAGGACGTCACCCACCGTGACGTGAAGCCCGACAACGTCCTGCTCCAGACCGCGTGGGTCCCCGGTGCCACCGGTGCCGTCCGGGTCACCGACTTCGGGATCGCGTCGGTCGTGGCCGAACGCGAACGCACGACCACCGGGCTCCTCGGCACGCCGCAGTACATGGCACCCGAGTCGATCAGCCACGGACGCTCGGGTCCGGCAGCCGACGTCTACGGTGCCGGGGTCATGCTCTACGAGCTGCTGTCCGGTCGCACGCCGTTCGCCGGACCGGGCACGGACTTCGCCGTGGCCTACCGCCACGTCACCTCGAACCCGCCCCCGCTCGACGTGCCCGACGCCCTGTGGGCCGCGGTGTCCGCCCTGCTCGCGAAGGACCCGAACGCGCGGCCGTCGGCGGCCCACGCGGCGGGGACCCTCCGTCGGCTCGCACGGTCCCTCGCCTCGGCACCCGCACTGGTCGCCTCCAGCGACCCGGACTCGTTCGACGAGGTCGAGCGTCCGGCGACCGTCGTCCGTGGGGTCCGTCCCGACGACGCGGCGGGATCCCGGACCACCGCCACCGGGGACGACGCCGCGGTCGTCGGGCCGGCCCCGGAGCTCGGCCCCGCCGGGTCGCAGACCGTCATCCGGCCGATGGCGCGGCAGCCGCTGCCCGCCGCACCGGCCGCCGAGCCCGAACCGACGCGTCGGTTCGCCCGCCCCGAGTGGCTGACCGACCGTGCACTCCTGTTCGGCGGCATCGGCGTCGTGCTCGTCGCCGCGCTGGTCGTCGGTGGCGTCGTGTGGCTGCCAGGGGCCCTCCGGAAGACGCCGGGCGCCGGTACCGCGACCACACAGGCCGCCAACGCCTACCAGCAGGACCGGCCGCTGCCCACCGGGCTGGCGACCACACGGCGCGCCACCGTCGACCCGGCGAAGGGCACCGTGGACCTGCGCGTGACGTACGCGGCACAGGCGGCCACCCTCAGCGGACCGTTCCTCGAGGTGCTGCCGGGTGCCCGCTCGGGAGCCTCCTGCCCCGCCGTCACCTGGTCCGGCGAGGGCATCACCGCGAAGCGCAACCAGCCGTCACTGACCGGCGTGGACACCGCGTGCGCGTGGAGCCTGTCCGGCGTCGAGGTCCCCGCTGGCGGAGACGTCACCGTAGAGGCCTCGGTGCCACTCGCCGTCGAGGACGGTGCAGCGCTGCAGACCTGGCTCGACGGCGTCGGCGAGGCGACCACCGCAGCCGTGACCGACGACGCCGTGCGCGGGACGGCCTACCCCGTCCAGCGGCTGCAGGGTGTCGAGGTCCGGACGCCCGACCGGACGGTCAGCCAGACGGCGCTGCCGGTGACCCTGGTGCCGGTCTGGCCGAACGGCGCCGACGAGCTCAACCCGCTGTACCGCAGTCCGAGCAGCGGGCGCCCGTCGCAGATGCTCGTCGACGTGGCCGGCGGGGAGTCCGGAGTACGGTTCGCCGACGGCTGCTCGGGCGCGTTGGCCGTGTCGTCCGACGGGCTCGTGGTCACCGCACTGTCCGTCGCCCCGTCGTGCACCGTCCGGGCGACGGTGGGGAACTTCACGAACCTCGAGAGCTCGCCCTTCGGGATCACGACGCGCGACTGAGCGCGTCTGTCACGCGCGTCCATCGCACGACTGAGCGCGACCAGCAGACGGACTGGAGGCCCGTGGCGGTGTCGCCACGGGCCTCCAGTCCGTCAGTCGGTCGGGTCAGCTGCCTGCGGACGCGGTCTGGACCAGGCGGACGGTGCCGCCGGACGACGCGTAGCCGCGTCCCGCGGTCAGCGCGACCGGTGCACGGCGCGGGAGCGTGACGCCGAGCAGCTCGCCGTCGTAGTCGACGTCCGGCTGCAGGAGCACGCCGCACCGCGACTTGCGGACGGCGCGGGTCCAGTGGCTGTAGAGCGACCGGAGGTCGGCGGACCGACCGGCGGCGACCACGCACAGACCGGGACGCTCCGTCGCGAGCAGGGTGGCGATCGCCTGGTCGCCGTCGTCGAAGCGTTCGGCGTCGTCGATGAGCAGCAGGACCGGACCGCGCTCAAGCCGCAGCCCGGCCAGCAGTGCGGGGACCTCGTCGGGTCCGACGGCGATGCGGTCGAACGATCCCGAGGCGAGCGGTGACCGACGGTCACACACCGCCCAGACGGCCGGGCGGACGCCCTCTGCAGCGCGCGCCAGTGCCGCCAACGCCAGCAGGACGGTCGACTTGCCTGAGCGCGCCGGCCCCGCGACGAGCACGTGTTCGCCGTCGTAGACCTCGAGCGTGGCCGGAGCGAGGTCGTCCTCGGCGATCCCGACCGGCAGCCGCCACGGCTCGCTGGAGAAGACCGCACCGGCACCGAGCTCGTCGACCAGGACGGCGTCGGGCAGCCGCCCGACCGCACTCGCCTTCGGAGCGGTGCCGGACCAGCGCTCCGCGAGGCGCTCGACCGCCTGCGCGAGCGGGACGTCGGGTGTCGCCACGTGTGACTGCAACCTCAGGACCGAGTCGATGAAGCGACCCGGCACCGGCGGCGGGACGTCCTTCGGGCGGACGCCGATCGAGGCGTAGTCGTACGGGTCCGCGAGGCGGAACATCCACTTCTGGGTGGTCACTTCGTCCATCGCGGACGGCACGGCCTTGGCCCGTGTCGTCGACACGGCGAACGAGATGCCCAGCGCGGGCCCCTCGGCGTAGACGCGGTACAGGGCGTCGAGCAGCAGCTGGCCCTCGAAGTCCTGGTACTCGTCGCGCAGTGCCGCGAGACCGTCGATCAGCACGATGGCACGGCGGCCCCCCGGAGTGGCACGACGGCGCTCGAGCTCGACGCGCAGGTGGCGGAGGAACCGCGCCTGCAACTCCCCCGCGCCGGCACCGGAGCCGACGTAGGCCGTGGTGTGCGGCAGCCGGGCGAGCGGAGCCAGGTCGCCTGGACCCATGTCGAGCACCAGCAGGTCGAGGTCGTCCGGGCTCGTCGCCGCGGCGAGCTGCAGGGCGAGGGTGGCGAGCGCGGTGCTCGTCCCGCTGCCGGGGATGCCCATGAGCATGAGGTTGCCCTCGTCGAGGTCCCATCCTGTGGTGACCTGACGCTGGTGGTCGGGGTCGTCCGCCAGGGCGACGGGCACCGTCCGCGACGTGTCAGCGGCGTCGGCTGCCCCCAGCGCACCCAGCTCGACGCGGTCGCCGAGTGCCTCGGGCCAGATCGGGCGCGGCGGGGCGTAGCCGGCGGCGGCGTTCGCCTGCCTGATCGACTCGATGAGCTGGTCGAGGTCGGTCACGTCGGACGCCGTCGGAGCCGGGGCGGGCATCGGCGCCGGAACGCCGAAGACGTCCGTCGGCCGGACGGACACCGGCTGTTCGGCGCGTTCGTCACGGGCTCGGCCGGTGACGAGGGCTGTCTGCACCGGGGTGATGTCGTCCTGCCCGAGCTTCACGTAGGCACGACCGGTCTGCTGGCGACCGATGCCGGCGGCCGCGGGGACGCCGATCACGTTGGTGGAGTCCTCGCGGCTCTGCACCCGCAGCGCGACACGCATGTTGGTGTTCGCCAGGATGTCCTCGCTCACCACGCCGGCCGGCCGCTGGGTGGCCAGGATCATGTGGACGCCGAGTGTGCGCCCGACCGCCGCGACGGCGACGAGCGAGGTCAGGACGTCGGGGAAGTCCTTCGCCAGCATCGCGAACTCGTCCACGACGAGGAGCAGGCGCGGCATCGGCTCGTCCGGCTTCGTCGCCAGGTAGGCGTCGAGGTTGTCGATGTCCGCCCCGGCCGCGGCGAACACCCGCTGCCGTCGCTCGAGCTCGGCCTCGAGCGCACGGATCGCCCGGTCGGCGAGCTGCTCGTCGAGGTTGCTGATCGTGCCGATGGTGTGCGGCAGCCGCTCGCAGGCGGCGAACGCGGCCCCGCCCTTGAAGTCGACGAGCAGGAAGTTCAGGCGCGTCGGGTCGTTCCGCGCAGCGAGCCCGGCGACGAGCGACCGCAGGAACTCGCTCTTGCCGGATCCCGTCGTGCCACCGACCAGGCCGTGTGGTCCGTCGCGGACGAGGTCGATCTCGAGGACGCCGCTCTCCGACGACCCGATCGGGGTCGAGAAGCCGGTGCGGGCGTCCCAGGCCGTGCGGATCGCATCGGCTGGGCTCGTGCCCGTCGGGGTTCGCGCGACCGTGTCGTCAGCCGCGAGCAGCTCCGGCAGGCGGACGAGCGACGGCAACGACGCCCCCGGCACCAGCAGTTCGGGATCGTCGAAGTGCGCCACGCTGCGGGCGCTCCGTTCGGCGGTCTCGGCGCTGAGGCCGGCGAGCACGACGTCCTCGACGCGGGTCCGGTCCTCCGGCCGGTAGACCGTCGCGGCGGCGTCGGCACCGACCGTGATGATCGTCGTGCAGGCTGCGGGGAGCTGCTGCTCGTTGGTCGCGATGACGATCCCGCTCACCCGTCGTGGCTGCTCGCCGGGACGGAGCGACTGTCCGGGCACGGTGCGCCCTTCGCCGAGCAGGTTCCGGGCGGGTGCGTCGCGGCCCTCGGTGAGCACTTCCGAGTCGACCACGACGAGCAGGTTGGGGGTCGGGAGTTCGTCGAGCGACTCCCGCAGTCCCCGGAGCATCGCGGCGCTCTGGTCGCGCTGGGCCGACATCCAGCGGGCACCGGTGCTGCTCCCCGCCACGCGCGCGTGCGGCAGCCAGGAGGCCCATCCCCAGTCGTCCGCGCGGCCGGCGTCACAGAAGATGCCCACCGCCAGGTCTGCGGGTCCGCAGTGCACGGTGGCCTGCGTGAGCAGACTGCGCGCCAGCGCGAGCGCGCCCTCGCGGTCGCCGACGATCCCGACGACGCCGGCGTCGGACAGGTCCGCCACGACCGGCGCAGCGGTGAGGCGACTGTCGGCGACGGCGGCCTTCGCATCGTCCTCGAGCTTGGACGACGCCGCCCGCTGATCGAGTTCGGGGCGCCACGGTGCGTCACCGGTGCCGGCGTGCAGGCTCAGGAAGTCAGCGTCCTCGGAGCGTCGCTGCCACAGCAGGGTGGTGGGGAGTTCGGCCCGGCGGACGACGGTGGCCGGGTCGGGGACGAGTTCCTGCCGACGGGCCGCCTCGGCCGCTGCGGCCTCGGCGATCTCACCCCGGAAGGACTCCACGGCCTCGGCGAAGCGGGTGTCCTCCTCCTTCAGGTTCTTCGCCCGACGGTGCTTCTGCTCGAACCACATGCCGATCGCGGTGACCGGCGACAGCAGCGCGAACAGGGCGAACCGGGCGTCGCCGAGCAGGAGCACCATCGCGCCGGCGAGGACCAGTGGCGCTGCGACGGTGATCCAGCTGAACTTCGAGGCCTGCGGGACCTCGCGCTTGGCCGGCGGGTCGACGGTCTCGGTCTCGGTGTTCCGCCCGGCTCGGGGCGGGCGGTTGAACGGCGCGGTCGCCGCGGGCGTCAGGTTGGCCAGCGAGCCCGCGGCCGGCACGGGGACCTCGTCCAGCGCTGGCCGGAGCAGCAGCACGGCGCCGCCCACGATGACGCTCGTGGTCCCGGTGAGCAGGACTCCCTCGGCATCGATGCGCTCGCCCGCGATCACGGTGCCGTTCGTCGAACCGGCGTCACGCACCCGGACCCCGTCGTCCTCGCGCTCGATCGTGCAGTGCTCCCACGAGGCGCTCTCGGTGGGCAGCACGACGTCGGCTTGGGGCGCCCGGCCCACGACGAGCTTCCGGCTGCGCGGGAACGGTACGACGAGACCCGCGTCGAGTCCCCCGGCGAGGGTGACGCTCCACCCGTCGATCGTCTGCGGTCGCTCCTGTGGTGCGCGGCCGATGCGGGACCCCTCGAGCAGGACGAGGTCGCGCAGCGGGGTCGCCGCACTGGTGCGGTGACCGTCGACCGCGAGGGTCGTCTCGGCATCGAGCTCGACGCCGATCGCCGCCGAGAGGAGCTCCCCCAGCGAGGACGCGCCGGACCACCCGTCGACCTCGACCGCTTCACGTCGGTCGTCGAGCTCGATCAGCAGGCGCATGCTCGCGGTGTCCTTCTCGGGTTGTGCGTGGGTGGGTCAGCGTGCGGTGGAGTCCTCGAACCACACCAGCGAGGTGGCCTGAGCCGCGTCGTCGCCGGATGCGTCTTCGGAGCCAGCAGCGGCGGCGTTGTCGGGTCGGAGTCCGAGTGGCTGTGCCGAGGCCGCCAAGACCGTCGCGGACGCACCGAGCGCCTGCTGCCGCGTGAAGTCGAGCGCCGGACCGGCGATGCCCGCCGCGGAGTCGAGGTCGAGCGCGGCGAGGGCATCGGTCACGTCGGAGGGCTCCGTGCTGCCGGCCCTGCCGACCGCGCGGACCAGGGCGACGACGGCATCGTGGCTGCGGGCGTCCGCTGCCCCGGCGACCGCCGAGAACGGCCGGTCGCCCGTCAGGTTCTGGGCGTCGGCATCGTCGGCGAGCACCCGGACCCCACCGAGGAACGCGGACATCGCCCGGCCTTCGGCGTCCGAGGAGAGCGCCCGTGCGTCGTCGGTGGCCACCCCGACGGTGCGGAAGGAGCCGCTCAGGCTGCCGCCGGCATCGACGAGTGCGGCGCCGAAGGCCGGACTCGTCGCGTCCGGGGTGAGGACGACCGGCACGGTGACGTCTGCGGCCTGCAGTGCCGCCACCAGGGCACCCTGTCGTTGCGCGGACCCGCTGACGACGACAGCGTCCGAGTCCGGCGCGGCCTTCGGGTCGGCGTCCGCGGCCTCGGCGGTGTCGTCGTCTGCGTCGGTCGCGCCGGTCCGCGAGGCGATGGTCGCGGCGAGCTCCGCGGTGTCTGCGGTGTCGTCCCCGTCGAGGACGTGCGCCACTCGGAGGTCTGCGGGCGCACCACCGCCGAGGTTCACCAGGAGCGGCGACTTCGCGTCGCCGAGCGCCGTCGTCATCGCGGCGCCGATCGACTCGGCGGTCGGCGCGGTCGACCACGAGTCCTTCTCGGCCGAGGCGTAGGGCACCACCACCGGGATGTGCTTCTCGGCCGCCGTCGTCAGCGCTCCGGAGACGTGCTTGCCGGACGACGCGACGACGATGCCCGCGACGCCGCTCTTCGCCAGGGACTCCACCGCGGTCTTCGCCCCCGCGGACGTCCCGCCGTCGTTCTTCGTGACGAGCGTGATGTCGGTCCCGCCGAGTGCCAGTCGTCGCTCGGCGACCAGGGCACCCTGCGCCGCCTCGTTCCACTCGGAGCCTTCACCGTCACCCAGGGTGACGACGACGCCGATCTTCGTGGTGTCGGGGACGTGCTTGACGGTGATCTCCACCGGCACGGTGGCCGGGACGGCCTCGGCCGGTGTGCTGCTGCCGATCGCCCGGAAGGTCAGGACGGCGGCGACCACCGCGGCGACCAGGAGCACCGCGATGGCGGTGATGACCAGCGGACGGCGATTGCGCGGACGTCCCGCCTCGGTGCCGTCGGACTCGTCGATCGTCTGGTCGCTCATCGGTCCGCCCCGATCCGGAAGGTGTACAGCGTGGTCGAGGTCGCGCTGGCCGGCACCTTGAGCTGGAAGGCGGGCAGCGTCGTCGCGGCGTCGAGGGAGGCTCGGAACTGCTCCTGCTGGAGCAGGATCCCGGCGACGTCCTCGGCGCGGACGTTCGCGTAGCCTGCGGCGTTCTGCGAGGCCAGGGCGAGCTGGTAGTCGGCGGAGTCGGACTTCGCCGCGCTCGTGGCCATCGCGCCGAGGATGCCGGATCCGTTCACCTTGCGGTCGCCCAGGTCGAGCATCACCCGGTTGAGGTCGCCGGTCAGCAGCGTCGAGGCTCCCTGCACGTCGCGCGTCGAGGCGCTCGTGCTCGCGGCGATCTGCTCGAGACTCGAGGCCGTCTGACGGTCGACGGCGGATGCCAGCTCGGAGCCTTCCTGCTCGAGCGTCCCCCGCTGCTCGTCGATCGTGCCCTTCGAGTCCTTCGTGACCTCGCCCGAGGTGGACCGGAGCCCGGAGATCGACTTGTCGAAGGCCGAGATGACGGCGTCACGGCTGCCCTTCGCGGTCTCACTGACCTGCCGCACCTGCTGGTCGATGATCTTCTGCACGTCCTTCTCGGACTGCGTCGACGCGTCGGCGAAGGCCTTGCGGACCGCGTCCTGCAGCTGGGTCTGCTGCGTGCTGATGGCGGTCAGCTGGGTGCCGACCACAGCGCTCGACTTCGTTGCCTGCTCGACGAGTTCCTGGAGCTCCTGTGCCGCTCCCTCGACCGAACCACCGTCGTTGCGCACCGCCCGGCGGACCGAGGCGATGCCGTCGTCGAGCGCGTCGACGTCGTCGGACAGCGTCGTGACCGCGGCACCGATGCCGGTCTCGGAGCGGAGATCGGTCGCCGCGACGACCGCGTCCCACTGCTTCGCCTGGTCCGTGAGGCGTTCGTCCATCGGGGTACTGAAGCGTCCACCGGGCCGCAACGTCGTGCCCTCTTCGGCACCGGGGCACGGCGTGGCGGTCAGGTACCCGCGCAGCGCATCGGCCTGCTCCGCGTCGAGCTGGTCCGTCGCCGCGAGGGCGCAGAGCTGGTCGGCAACCTCGAGGTTCTGCGCCTGCATCGAGGTGCTGAACCGACCGTCGCCGGCGTTGCCCACCAGCCCGCGCGCTGCGACTGCCTGCCGGTTCACCGTCGTGACGGCATCACGCACGGGGCCGAGGTCGTCGGCGGTCTGGTCGCGGAGGTCCTGCAACGCCTGCAGGGTGCGCGCGACCTCGCCGGTGCCGTCGGCGCCGAGGGCCTGCACGGCGGTGTCGATCTCGCCGAGCTTGGCACGCAGGGCGTCCGACTGCTCGATCGCCGTGTCCGCGAGCTTGGGGTCGAGCTGGTCGGCGAGCTGCTGCCCGGTGCTGACCAGACCGATCAGCGAGGTGCTCACCGCACGCGACGAATCCCAGAGCGCGCAGGTCAACGATCCACGGGCCTCCTGAGGGGCACACGTCGTCTCGTCCGGCGACGCCGGGCCGACCGCTCCCGCCAGCTGCGCACTCACCTGCTGCTTGCACGCCTCGCTGGCATCGGCGTAGCCGGTGAGCTGCGCCGAGACGCGGAGGAGGTTGCCGTAGACACTGCCCCCGGCGGACGGGGTCTTCGGCGTGGCCGCGCACCCGCTGCCGTCGAGCACCGTTGCCGGCGCGGTCGCGGAGGTGTCGCCGAGCAGGCTGTCGAGACTCGTGGTGGTCTGCTGGAGCTGCTGCAGCACCGTCGACTGCGTGGCCTTGACCGTGGTGCCGAGGTCGCTGTTCAGGGAGCCGAGCTGTCCGGAGAGGGACTGCATCGTGCTTGCAAGGGAGGAGCTGCTCTCCTTGAGGCGCTCGGCCGTGCTGACGCCGAGGGTCTCCGACGTCGTCTCGAGGTTCGACCGGACCTCGGTGATGGTGCCACCCGCACGCGCCAGCACCTCGTTCACCTGCGAGATCAGGTCGATCGTGCGGCGCTGGAGCGCGAGTTCGGAGTCACTGTCGGACCCGAAGGCCGCGTTGACGACGCCCGTGGAGGACAGGTCCGTGGACAGCCCGGGCTGCGCGGCGACGTCGATGGTCGGTGCGGTGAAGTCCTCGACGTCGGCGACGAGGTGCAGCGTGCTGCTCGCGCCGGAGGTCGGCGGAGCGAGCAACCGGCCCCACTGGACGACCGCGTCGCCGTCCTCGTTGGTGCTCACGACACCGTCGGTCGACGAGCCGGAGTCGGCCGAGTCCGTGACGACGCGGTCGGCGGCGGTCCCCGCCAGCACGGTCGACGCCGCGATGCTGAAGGGCGCGCCCACGAGTGCCGGGGTCGAACGCGACGTGCCGGCGACGTCGTAGGTCAAGTTCTTCGAAGTGACCGTCAGGTTCTCGATCGTAAGGTCGATCGACACCCGACCCGAGTACCCGTCGAGGTCGGCCAGGTCCGTGCCGGTCTTCTTCTTGGTCGAGTACTGCGTCGTGATGCGCAGTGGCAGGTCACTCGCCGCCTTCGCGGGGTCGTGCTCCGTCGTCACGGACGAGGAGCCCTTGCCTGCGACGGAGATCGCGGTGTCCGAGATCGAGGTGATCGAGCCGTCCGCGGCGAGGCGCGTGTCGACGGTCTGCAGGACCCTCGAAGGGTCGGCAACAGGCTTGTCGTCGGAAGTGCAGCCGGCGAGCGCCAGCGCAGCGATCCCCGTGACGGCGACCGTCCCCGCGATCCGTCGTCCGGTCCGTCGTGCTCCGGTGTTCCCGGCACGCTGGTTCATCACGGTCTTCCCCCCAAGAGAATCGTCGAGCACATCGATGCTAGTTGCTGAACGGCGTCAGATCCGGGCTGGTCTCCCCCGGGAGCCACCCCCGTTCGGGCCACAGCTCGCTACTGAAATCCAACATAGAGCATCCGCGAGTGTGCTCGTACCTGTCCACAGGGCGCTGATACTCTGCACGCATGATCCAGGGGGACCAGGGCGTCACGCCCTTCGAACGACGGCGCACGAACGCACGAACGGGGGCGGACCGGTGAACATCAACCTGTCGCCGGTGCTCATCGCGCTGATTGCCATGATCACCATCCCGGCCGCCGTCAGCGCGCTCGTCCGTCAGAACGACCGGAAGCGGCCACCGTCCACCGTCGTGGGCGACGAGGCGTACGGCGTGCTCTTCACCGTCCGTGCTCGCCGGTTCAGCTACCTGCTGCTCCGGATCATCGGGATCGTCGTCATCGTCGTCGGCGGGTTCTTCTTCCTGGCCACGCTCAGCCTGCTCGACGACCCCGACGCGATCGGCATGCTCATCGCCGGCGTCGGCATGGTGCTGTTCGGGATCCTGTTCGTCTACCTCGGCGTCGGTCAGAAGCGCCGTCGCGTCGAGGCGTACGACTCGCAGCTGGTCGTGACGCCGATGTTCCGTGCCGCGCGGACCGTCGACCCGGCGGCGATCAAGCGCATCCGGCCCACCACCAACCGGTTCGGTGGCCTGGACATCAAGGTGAACGGCCAACGCGGCGTGATCAGCGTCCTGTCGATCGACGCCGCCTATCCCGAGCTCTGTGCATGGCTCGAGCAGCGGGCGCCCGCGCAGTGGGGTGAGTTCGTCGGGGCCTTCGGGCGCTGAGCGGCGCGCTGCTGCTGCACTGGGCAGACGGACCTACTGTGTTCGCACAGGCTCGAAGCTCTTCACGTACACGGCCTGGCGGATCGTGTTCAGGAACTCCCGCATCGTGAAGGAACCCTCGCCGACGTCGAACCGGTAGCGCTCCCCCTCGGCCAGGTGATCCTCTTGTCGCGATCCGCAGCCCAGACAGCACAAGCGCCCCGCAGTCGGAGCCTCGAAGACGGCCTACGACGTCGACGAGCCGGCGCCCTTCACGGAGTGAGGCGAGCCCGCAAGACTGTGCGCGGAGCTGACGGTGCGAGGCGTTCAGTCCTGGGTCACTCGACTGCAGCCCCGATGTCCGTCGTTCGGTGCGGGCCAACTTTCCGTCGCACCGCTTCGGAAAAGGCCAGCACCAGCGCCCCCAGCTCGCTCTCGTAGGGCCAGGTGTCGGCAACAAGGCGGGCGGCGCCCTGTATCCCGCTGCGGTACGCCGGATGGTCGGGCGCCTGCTCGAATGCGGCAATGAGGACAGATCGTACGGCGGCTATCTGCACAGCCGACGCGGCGTCCTCGACGGCGTGGTCGTCGAGTTGCTTGAGCAATTCCGACATTGTCATGTTCTGCTGTGCCCCTTCAGTGCTGGAACAACGCCACTAAGGACCGAGTACGGCGTCGCCGCGAGAGCATGATCACCAGCGAGCACGAGGGGCAAGGCGTCTTCAGATCCGCCGAGCGTCGCCGCAGCGATGAGAACGCCGCGATGCTACTCGACGCGACCCACATGCGGGGATCCGACCGCTAGAGACCGCGTGTGAACGTCGGGGCCGCGTCGAACACTACTCCTGGGTTGCCTTGAAATCGCGCACATCCGGTGCGACTTTGAACAGCTCAAGAACCGAGCGCAACCGGTAAGTCCCCTCTCCAACTTCGAATCGGTAGCGTTGCCCCGCCTTGAGCTCGTCGACCACCCGGCCGACATTGTCCTTGTTGATACCTGAATCGATCAGCAACCGCCCACAGCCTATGGTCTCGATGACAACTTGACTGCCCGAACTCCCGATGCCCTTCAAGGAACGACTCGAAGCGCTCCCCGCTTTTGCTGATTCAACGGTGCATGTCACTGACATTGGATGCGAATCGTCGTACACACCCAAAGCGATCGGCGCTCCGAAGAATGCCAAGATCGGGACGACAACGACGAGGAAGAGCAAGAGCACGGCGACCGCGCGGTTCCGAAAGACACGCCGCCGGGCAACGTCCGTCCTAAGCTGAGTCTCAGCATTCGGCACGGTTGCCCCCTTCTTCTCTCGTCGCCCGCCACTTCCGCCAGTGCCCTGATTCTTCGGGATTGATCTCCGCCGCTCGAAGCAGCCCTGGTCTGCTGCAATCCATTGCTCGCACTCAACGGCCGTCGGACACCAATCCATCACCTGGAGCCCACCTCGCAACCACCCCGAATCGAGGTGGATATTAGACAAAGCGAGGTCGCTGGCCTTGGTCGATAGCACAGCTTCCACCAAGGCCGGTCCGGAAGCCCCTAGGTGCTAGCCACTAGGCGCTTCGCCAAGCTATTTCGCCCCTACTTGCGGACTTGGCTATAGCCGTACACCGTCGGAGCTACTTTGACAAACTTGAGACCCATCCGCAGATTGAACGAGCCAGCGCCAACTTCAAACCGATACAGTGCGTTCGATTCAACCGAGTCGGCTATTTGTTTCATATTCGATCGATCGACTCCGTCTGCGTAGATGAGATTCCCGCAGTCTGTATGGAAGGTCACCTGCGGTTGCGAGCCTCCCGCGCCTTTCGCAGACCGTGAGGACGCAATGTTTGCGTCGGCAGAATCAACTTTGCAGGTTACTTTGATTCGATGAGAATCATCATATCTCCCGAGCCAGGCCGGTCCGACCGTTAATGTCAGGAGAGGAATCACGATGACGCCTAAGACGATTGCTACTGCAATCACTCGATTACCCCAGACGCGTGCCCTGCTTTTCCTCTTTCGAGGCAGCTTCGACGCAACCCGGTCGTCTTCGGAAGAATTCACCATCCGACCCTAGCCCCTGTGCGCGGCTGGGACCCGCACATCGGGGCCTTCAGCGCCGCCTATGGCCCCGCTCAGTAGCGTCCTGCCGAAATTATCGCCTTGCACGTCGCCTCCTGGCCGCGCCACTTCGTTGAGGAGGCTCTGGCCTACCCCCGCCAAGGAATCTGCACCCTTCGCAACGATCGCGCTGACCGTTCGCGACGCCGTCGACACCGCAGCAGGGTCTGCATGTCGACCTGCCGATGCCGCGAGCTCGTCCAGCTCGAGCTTCTTACCAACGACGGACCCGATCTTCGGCGCGTAGGCGCTGGACAGTCCGCTGAAAGCCGTGCCGGTTGCCATTCCCACACCCCCGGCTTGGAGATACCCACCAGCGTCACCTTGCCAGCCCGTTTTCACTCCGTAGTCAGCCATGTTGCTCGTGGCGTTCTGCACACCGCTGGAGATCGCGGATCGCCCTGCTTCCCCGAGCACTCGAGATCCACCCGCTCGTGCTACCCAGCTGATGCTGGATCGACCCAGAGCGGGAACGGCCTTGGACAAGCCGAGTGAAGTCCCTCCTCCAACCGCGCCAGCGACCCCACCGATCAGGGTGTCCACACCGACTGCGCCCCAATCGACCTTCCCGTCCTTCCCGCGATTCGACTTGATCGACATCCCCCCAGCGAGGGCCGCGCCGCCGCCGGCCATCACGGCAATCGCGACCACCGGGCCCATCGGCGTGCACATTGCAAGGACTGTCGCTGCCACGCCGAGGCCAATGCCGATGTTCGAGATCAGCTCCGAGTGCTCGTCGGCCCAGTCACGCACATTGGCGATTGCACCCTGATTCGCATCCCGGTAGGCCTGCAAGTCCTTGTCCGTCGCCGGCCGCAACCCGAGCGGGTCGACGGCTTGCAACGGATCGTTGCCCGCGTACGAGTACGGGTTCCCAGACCACGCGGCACCCAGGATCGGAGCCAGCGGATCGACCGACAGGAAGCCCCGCGCCGCAGGGTCGTACACACGGGCCCCGAGCCACTCCAGCCCTGCGACGGACACCCCACCCGAGCCGGTCAGGGACACCCCCGCGGGGAGCCCGACGTCGGTGACGGCAGCGAGCGCAGCCCACGGGTCCGCAGCATCGGTCGCGCGAGCACTGCGCCAGGCGGGCTGCGTCACGGCATCGCCGATCGCGGTGACACCCCCCGGCAGGTCGAGCAGCGACGTGTCGGCGATGCTGATGAGCGACGGCACGACCGCGGCGGAGTCCCACCACGTGGCGACCCCACCCACCTCGGCGAGCTCACCGAGCGCGTCGACCCAGACGTCGAGCCGACCGGTCTCGGCGTACGAGGCGTCGCGGTCGACGACGGCAGCGAGGTACCCCAGGTCGGACCACGCGTACTCGGTGGTCGACCCGTCGGTGGCGGTCCGCCGGATGCGTCGGCCGAGACCGTCGTGGACGTACTCGATCCGGCCGGCCTCGGTGATCGTCGCGACCAGCTGTCCGGCAGCGTCGTACTCGTGGCGCGTCTCGACACCGCCGACGGTCTCGGCGACGAGTCGCCCACCGTCGTCGTAGGCCCACGTCGAGTCCCCGGCGCGAACGAGCTGCCCGGCGTCGTCGTACTCGTACGACACCGCCCCGGACGGTCCGTCGACCGCGGTGATCCGCGCGTCGGCATCGCGCTCGATCCGCGTGCTGGTGGCACCGTCGAGCGTGGTCGAGGTGTGCGCGACGAGGGCGCCTCGCTCGTACGACCACGACTGCACCAGGTCGCCCGTGGCCGCCTGGACGATACGACCCGAGGCGTCGTAGGTGAACGCGCCGGCAGCGGTGCCGTCACGGTCCACCCCGACCACACGGCCGACGGCATCGCGCCGGTAGGTGGTGCGGGTGCCGTTCGGGTCAACCCGAGCAGTGCGGTTGCCGTCGGCGTCGTACTCCCACGCGACGGACTGGTCGCCGCGGGCTCGGCGGACGAGCAGGCCACGGCGGTCGTGCTGGAGCTCGTGCTCGATCGTCCGGCCTGCACCACGGGTGTGGTCCGACACGACGACAGTTCGGTGGACGGTGTCGCGGGTGATCTCCGCCTGCACCGCACCGTCGACGAGCACGGCCCGCTGGCGGCCGGCTGCGTCGTACGTCCACTCGGTGGTGCGGCCGTCGGGATCCGTCTGGCGGATCTGGCGCCCGGCCGGGTCGTAGGCCGCCATGGTGGTCCGCCCGAGCGGATCGGTGACGGCGACCACGCGGTCGACGGCGTCGTACTTCCGTCGAGTGGTGCCGCCGGCGGGGTCGGTGATCGTCACCAGGCGCCCGCGCTCGTCGTACTCGAACGAGGTGACCCCGTCGAGACCGTTGACGACCTGGATCAGCTGCCCGGCTGCGTCGTAGCGGAACCGACGACGGCCGAAGCGTGCGTCGTGGCTGGAGACGAGCCTCCCGGCCTGGTCGTAGCGGAACCGCGCGGTGCCGGAACCCGGAGTCGACTGCGTGACCACGCGCCCGACGACGTCGTACGTGATCTCCTCGACCTCGCCGGTGGGCAGGGTCCGGGCCACGACACGGGAGTCCGCGTCGTAGGTGAGCGT
The DNA here is from genome assembly GCF_000686685.1 of Curtobacterium sp. UNCCL17. NCBI lineage: Bacteria > Bacillati > Actinomycetota > Actinomycetes > Micrococcales > Microbacteriaceae > Curtobacterium > Curtobacterium sp. UNCCL17. The sequence continues at coordinate 126,678 of NZ_KK366002.1, forward strand.
CGTCCGCGCCCCCGCGGCGTCGGTGGCTGCGGCGGGACGCCCGCAGGCGTCGTACTCGTACGTGGAGCGCGCGCCCGAGGGGGCGACCAACGCGACGACGCGACCGGCGAGGTCGCGCTCGAGTCGGGTCAGTCCGCCTTCGCCGTCGACGAGTTCGACGGGGCGACCGGCGGCGTCGTAGGTGACGAGTTCGGAACCGGTCTCGTCAGACGTTGACTCGACGGGTCGGCCGTACTCGTCGAACCGGACGGTCGCGGTGTCGAAGGCGTCGCGCAGCGTCGCGACACCGGTCGCGACGTCGTCCGAGAACTCCTGACGGACGCCCGTCGGGTCGACGGTCGCCGTCAGCTCGCCGACGACGTCGTACTCGCGACGCCAGGTCGCGCCGGCGGGGTCGGTGACGGCCTGGAGGCGCGACAAGGCGTCGTGCGCGAACGTCCAGACCGCGCCGCCCGGCAACGCGAGCTCCGCCAGGTTCCCCTGGTCGTCGAACGTCCGTGAGACGCGTCGACCCAGTGGGTCGGTCGTGGTCGCGAGTTCGCCGTTCGGGGCGTACTCGAGCGTCGTCCGTGCTCCGAGCGGATCCGTGATCGCAGCGATCCGTGCTCCGGCGGCGTACTCGAAGCGCCAGACGGCTCCGTCGGCGTCACGTCGTTCGACGAGGAGCCCGGCGGCGTCGTAGCGGTACTCGCTCCGTGCGCCGGAGGGGCTGATCGCGGCGACCGGGTGACCGGCCGCGTCGCGCTCGATCCGAGCGGTGTCGCCGACGGCGTTGGTGGTCGAGACGAGCTCACCGAACGCGTCGTAGGAAAGCGTCAGGACCACGCCGGTCGGGTCGACGACGTGGGTGAGGGAGCCGTCCTGCCAGGTCAGCTCCGTCCGGCCGCCGACCGGGTCGACGATGACCGACGGGTCGCGGTCGTCGCCCACGTACTCGTAGCTCACGACGGCACCGGCCTCGGTGACGACCGTCGTCACGCGGTCCTGTTCGTCGTACCCGTAGGTCAGGTCGCCGCCGGACGGCGTGACGGTCCGGGTCTTCCGGCCGCGGTCGTCGTACGCGTGGACGGTCACCGACCCGTCGCGCTCGGTCGCCGACACCAGGTTGCCGTGCCGGTCGTAGCTCATCGACTGGCGTCGGTCGTCGGAGTCGATGACCCCGACGAGACGCCCCTTGGCATTGGCGATGTAGGAGTTCGACCGCGAGCCGTCGTGGTCGGACACCACCGTCACGCGGCCGGGCAGGTACGCGAACCGCACGGTGCGGCCGTGCGGGCTGATCTGTTCGACCACGCGGCGCTGGTCGTCGTAGGTGTTGTCGACCTCGACGACACCGGCCGCACTCGTGACCGTCGTGATGAGGTCGTCGTCGTTCCAGCCGTAGGTCCGGGTGCCGACGGCATCGGTGACCGAGACGAGTCGCCCGCGATCGTCGTACCCGTACTCGACCCGGCGGCCGTCGGAGGCACGGAGCACCGCCACCCGGCCGTCGACGTGGTCGATGTCGATCGAGCGACCGCGCTCGTGCACCAGGCGCACGACGACGTCGTCGGCGTCCCGCTCGACGCGAACCGCGGTGCCGGCCCCGCCGCGCTGTCCGAGCCACAGCCCGGACGGCGAGAAGTCGATGCGCTCACCCTGGTTGTCGCGGACGACGAGCCGGTTGCCCTCGGCCGCGAGCCAGCGGTTCTCGCCGACGCCGCGGGCCCACCCCTCGCCGTCACGTGGGAAGCGCACCTGACGACCGTCGGCGCCGACGAACGACGCGCCCTCGTCGTCGAGGAGCAGGCGGGTCTCGAGGATCGACGCCCACCCCGGACCGAAGAGGCCGACGTGCTGGTCGAGGGAGTTGTACATGCGGGTCACCTGCAGCGCCGCAGATGCACCGGTGAACGCCAGGTCGAGCTCCGGCTCGAGGAAGTTGCCCGTCGTGGTGTTCACCGGGTCCATCGAGTAGCCGGTCGTCGGCTGGGCGCCGTAGGCCGATGGTGGATCGAATTGCAGGTCGGTGCGGGACTGCGAGACCCCGGCGGCAGCCAGGGCTGCGGCGAGCGCGGCGTCCGAGACGGTGGACACGGCGCCCTCGCCGCCAGCTGCCGCGAATGCGTCGGCGATCGTGTTCGCCCACGTGACGTCCTGGTCGTTGGCAGCAAGCCACTTGTCGAACGCCGACACGAGCCCGTCGGCGTTGATCGTGCCCCACGAGCACTTCGTCGCGAAGTCGTCGAGCTTGCCGCGGAGCCCCGCGGGCTTCCCGGCGAGGTCGCTGTTGAGCGAGGTCGATCCGGCGGCGAAGGAACGCAGGTCCTCCGGCTTGGCGGACGAGGTCCCGCCGCCACCACTCCCACCCGCGCCCGGATTCGGGGTCTGGCGTGTGGTCGACTTCGCACTGGCGGGCGCGAAGGTCGGAGCATCCTCGTGCTCGACCTTGGGCGGCTCCGGTGCGCCGGCGACCTTGTCGTGCATCCACTCGAAGAAGTTCCGGTCACCGTACTCGGCGTACCAGTCGCGGGCTTTCTTGCGACGGGCGTTCTCGCGCTCGGCGGCCGCCTTCATCTGGTCGACCCAGCCCGCGACGGTGCGCAGGTTCGTGGCGATGTCCTCGGCGTCACTCTTCGCGGTGCCGGCGTTCTGCGCGAAGAGCTCGGAGAAGTGCCCGCGGAACTCCTGCGATGCGGTGGTGACGTAGGACTGTCGCGAGCCGGCCTGGCCCTCGATCGACTCGGCCGCGCCGTTCAGCGCCGTGCTGAGTGCGTCGGCCGTGCCGTTGTCGAACTTGACTGGCTCGTTGCCGTGCAGGTCCACCATGGTTCATCCCCCGAAGTCGTGCTGATCGTGCTGGTGAAGCGGCCCCACCGACCGCGAACGCCCGGACCGCCGCGAGTGCGACGGTCCGGGCGGGAACAGGCCGGTGCTTACGCGCCGCCACCCGCGGTGAAGATGTCCTGCGAGATCTTGTCGAGCTGCGTGCGGAGCTGCTCGAGCTCGGTCTTCGCCTTGTCCAGAGCAGCCTTGGTCTCCGGCCAGGTGGACCCGCGGAACGTCGCCGCGAGCGGGCCGTCCCAGACGTTCGAGTCGGACAGGATCCGGCCCTGGGCGTCGAGCTGCGAGATCTGGTCGGTGAAACCACCGTTGATGATCGACTGGACCTGACGGATGGCGGTCTTGGCCTGCTCGGTCGAAAGGACACGCGACATGATGAACCTCTTTCATTCGTAGCTGCACCCCCGCGCAGTGGAATCCCCCCGGAGGCTCTGACACGGCCCACCATACCCACAAACCCAGGCAGATGTCACCGTCGGTATATCGTGACCCTTCCTCCACATCCGAACGGTTCACCACCGGTTTCCACAGCGTCCACCGAGGCCCCTCCGGTGGCAGGGGCCGGGTGGCAGGATGTGGGGATGGACACCGAACCGCAGCTCGACGGCGAATCCGTCGCACCCGACCTCGACGACTTCGACGAAGTCATCGAGATCGAGCACGAGTCACTGCCGACGGACCGCTACTTCGACCGCGAGCTCAGCTGGCTCCGGTTCAACCAGCGTGTGCTCGAGCTGGGTGAAGACCGCACGCAGCCCCTGCTGGAGCGGGCGAACTTCCTGGCGATCTTTGCGTCCAACCTCGACGAGTTCTTCATGGTCCGCGTCGCCGGCCTGAAGCGCCGCATCGACACCGGCATCGCCGTCCCGACCAACGTCGGCCGTGCCCCCAGCGACGTCCTGCGTGACATCGCGAAGAAGGCCCACGAGCTGCAGGACCGGCACGCCCAAGCCTTCATCGGGTCACTCAAGCCCGACCTCGACGCCGCGGGCATCCACATCGAGCACTGGTCCGACCTCGACGAAGCCGACCGGCAGCGGATGCGGGAGTACTTCAACGAGCAGATCTTCCCGGTGCTCATGCCCCTGGCCGTCGACCCGGCGCACCCGTTCCCCTACATCTCCGGGCTCTCGCTCAACCTGGCGGTGCGGGTCCGCAACCCGAAGTCGCAGCGCCAGGAGTTCGCGCGCCTCAAGGTGCCGCAGAACTTCTCCCGCTTCATCAAGCTCCCCGACGACAACTCCGGCCGGATGCGCTTCATCCCGCTCGAAGACCTCATCGCGAACCACCTCGACGATCTGTTCCCGGGGATGGAGGTCCTCGAGCACCACGTGTTCCGGGTCACCCGCAACGAGGACGTCGAGATCGAGGAGGACGAGGCCGAGAACCTCATCCAGGCCCTCGAGCGCGAGCTCCTGCGCCGCCGGTTCGGTCCGCCGATCCGCCTCGAGATCACCGAGGACATGGACCCGGTGACCCTCGACCTGCTCGTGCGTGAACTCGACATCACCGAGGAAGAGGTCTTCCGGCTGCCGTCGCCGCTCGACCTCGGCGGACTGTTCGAGATCTCCAAGATCAACCGTCCCGACCTGCACTACCCCAAGCACGTGCCGACCACCCCGGTGCAGTTCCAGCCGGGTGAGCCGAACACGAAGCCCGACCTGTTCCGCGCGATCAAGGCGAACGACGTCCTGGTCCACCACCCCTACGAGTCCTTCGCCACGAGCGTGCAGGCGTTCCTCGAGCAGGCCGCGGCCGACCCGAACGTCCTGGCGATCAAGCAGACCCTGTACCGCACCTCCGGCGACAGCCCCATCGTCGAGGCGCTGATCGACGCTGCGGCCGCCGGCAAGCAGGTCCTCGCCCTGGTCGAGATCAAGGCCCGCTTCGACGAGCAGAACAACATCACCTGGGCCCGGAAGCTCGAGAAGGCCGGCGTGCACGTCGTTTACGGCCTGGTCGGGCTGAAGACGCACTCGAAGCTGGTGCTCGTCATCCGGCAAGAGGGCGGGACGCTCAAGCACTACAGCCACATCGGCACGGGCAACTACAACCCGAAGACCTCGCGCATCTACGAGGACATGGGGCTCTTCACCTCGGACGACACGGTGGGCAAGGACCTGACCCGCCTGTTCAACGAGCTGTCCGGCTACGCCATCGAGAAGAAGTTCAAGCGCCTGCTCGTGGCACCGCTGCACCTGCGGAAGGGCCTGCTCAAGCGCATCCAGACCGAGGCCGCCAACGCCCGCGCCGGCAAGCCCTCGGGCATCCGGATCAAGGTCAACTCGATGGTCGACGAGCAGATCATCGACGCGCTGTACCTGGCGAGCCAGGCCGGGGTGCCGATCGACGTGTGGGTGCGCGGCATCTGCTCGCTCAAGCCGGGCATGGAAGGCGTCAGCGACACCATCCGCGTGCGGAGCATCGTCGGGCGCTACCTCGAGCACTCCCGCGCGTTCGCGTTCCACAACGACGGCGACCCGGCGGTGTTCATCGGCAGCGCCGACATGATGCACCGCAACCTCGACCGACGCGTCGAGGCGCTCGTGCGGCTGGTCGCCCCGGACCACATCAACGAGGTCCAGGAGATGTTCGACCTGGCGATGGCCGACACCGCCAGCTCGTGGCACCTGGAGTCCGACGGCGAGTGGACGCGGCACTCCACCGACGATGCGGGCCGTCCGCTCGAGGACGTGCAGAATGTGACCATGCGGAAGATCTCGGCCCGGAAGCGCTCGACTCGGTGAGCGGCGGTCCCTCGGGCCCCGTCGTCGCTGCGGGTGCGGTCGTCTGGCGCGAACAGGACGGCACGCCCCTCGTGCTGCTCATCCACCGCGACCACCACAAGGACGTCTCCCTGCCCAAGGGCAAGGTGGACCCGGGCGAGGCCGTCCCGACGACCGCCGTGCGCGAGATCGACGAGGAGACCGGGTACCGCGTCCACCTCGGCGCACCGCTCGGCACCGCCGAGTACGTGCTGCCGAACGGCCGCGACAAGGTCGTGCACTACTGGGCGGCCCGAGTCTCGGCGAAGGAGTACGCCCGCGCGGGCGCCTTCGTGCCGAACCACGAGGTCGCGGCGCTCGAGTGGGTGACCATCGACGACGCCCGCAACCGCCTGACGTACGAGCGGGACGTCGCGATCCTCGACCGGTTCGCCGAACGCGCCGCCGCGGGACAGCACCGCACGTTCGCCCTGATCACCCTGCGCCACGCGAAGACGGTGCCCGGCTCGGACTGGGACGGCCCCGACGCCACCCGTCCGCTGCTGCCCGTCGGCCGCTCGCAGGCCAAGGCCGCCGCGGCACCGGTCGCAGCGTTCGGCCCGAAGAAGATCGTGAGCAGCACGGCGGCGCGGTGCCTCGCGACCGTCGAACCGCTGTCCGCCGCGACGAAGCTCGGTGTCTCGAGCACCCCGGACCTCAGCCAGGACGCCCACGACCGCGGAGCCGCCGACGTCAAGGGCGTCGTCCGGCGCCGGCTCGACAAGGGCAAGACCGCCGTGTTGTGCTCGCACGGCCCGGTACTGCCCGACATCATCGCCCGGATCGCCACCGCGACCGCCGACGAGTCCGGCCGCTTCGACCTGCGCCGCGCCGCGATGCTGTCGGTCGGGGACTTCTCCGTCATGCACATCGCCGGGGACACGCTCGTCGCGGTCGAGACGCACCGCAACACGATCCCGGCGTAGCCCGCCACCGGCGGATCGCAGCGGTCCGGCTGCCCGCAGCGCCGCCCGACCGCAGCGCCGGCGGACGGCAGCGTCGGCGGACCGCAGCGTCGCCGCACGGCTGCCGACGCGCCCGGCACCCGGCCACACAACGGGGCCGCGCCGCGCCCGGGAACGCGATCCGGGCCTCCCGACCGCTCGTCCGCGATCATGCGTGCGCATCTTCCAAACGAGCGCACAGTGCCCCCGATCCTGCTCCCTGCGCGGGTGCGGCGCACGCCGCCCCGACGCGGACAACCCCTCGTTCACCTCCCGTTCACCAGCGGGGGTGATTGCGGTCACCTCGCGTCCCTACAGTCGCTCCCGGGTCGGCACCGGCCCAGGGACCGCAGTGGTCCCACTGCATTCCATTCCCGAAGGGACCCCTGTGAACATCAAGCGAATCGGTTCGATCGCAGCAATCGCGATCGCCGGCGCAGTCGTGCTCTCCTCGTGCGCGGCAAACGAGGACGCGGGCAGCACCGAGTCCTCCTCTTCCACCAGCGGCAGCGACTACTCGAAGCTCTCCGGCACCCTGACCGGCTCGGGCTCGTCCGCACAGCAGACCGCGCAGGCCACCTGGGCCGCCGGTTTCCAGAACGAAGCCTCGGGCGTCACCGTCAACTACACGCCGGACGGCTCCGGCGCCGGCCGCGAGAACTTCATGTCGGGTGCCGCGGACTTCGCCGGCTCCGACGCCGCGCTGAAGGACGAGGAGCTCTCGGGCAAGTTCGAGTCCTGCAAGGCGGACACCAAGGGCATCGACATCCCCGTCTACATCTCCCCCATCGCGATCGCGTACAAGGTCGACGGCGTCAGCGACCTGACCCTCGACGCGAAGGCCATCGCGGGGATCTTCTCGGGCAAGATCACCAAGTGGAACGACTCGGAGATCGCCGGCCTGAACAAGGACGCGAAGCTGCCGGACGCGAACATCACGGTCGTGCACCGCTCGGACGACTCGGGCACCACGCAGAACTTCTCGGAGTACGTCTCCGCGAACGCCTCTGACGTCTGGACCGAAGAGCCCAGCCAGACCTTCCCGTACTCGGTCGGTGACAGCGCGAAGGGCACCTCCGGTGTCGCCTCCGCGATGGGCAACGCCACCAACGCCATCACCTACATCGACGACTCCGGTGCGGGCGACCTCGACCGCGCGAAGCTGATGGTCGGCGACAAGGCGACCGAGATCTCGGCCGACGGTGCCGCGCAGGTCGTCGCCGACTCGAAGATCGCGACCGGCCGCGAGGACAACGACCTCGCGATCGACATCGACCGCAAGGACACCGCTGACGGTGCCTGGCCGCTGGTCCTCGTCTCCTACGCCATCGCGTGCCAGGAGTACAAGGACGCCGACAAGGCCGAGCTCGTGAAGGGCTACCTCGACTACGTCGTCTCGAGCGCCGCTCAGGACGCCGCTGCCAAGGAGGCCAAGTCGGCCGCCCTCTCCTCCGACCTCGCGTCGAAGGCCAAGGACGCGGTCGCGTCCATCAAGTAAGGCCCCTTGAGCGCCCGGACGCCGGTCCCACCCACACGACCGGCGTCCGGGCACTCAGCCGTCCAGGACACCACCGGACGGGCACCGCACCACCACCCCAGAACCCGTCGCCTCCCCCGGCGTTCCTCCGACAGGAGTACCCCATGACGACCGCACCGGCCCAGCCAGGGGCCACCGTCACCCCGATCAAGCCGAAGGCCGTCGTCCGTGTCGGCGACCGCGTCTTCTCCGCCGCGTCGGTCATCGCCGGCGGCCTCATCCTCTTCGTGCTCGTGCTCGTCGCCGCGTTCCTCGTGTGGCAGAGCATCCCGGCCTTCTCCGCCAAGGTCGGCGAGCTGCCGGGCAAGGCCACGAACTTCTGGGACTTCGTCGGCCCCCTGGTCTTCGGCACCGTCTGGTCCGCGCTCATCGCGCTCGTGATCGCCGTGCCGCTGTCCCTCGGCATCGCCCTCTTCATCTCGCACTTCGCGCCGCGTCGACTCGCGCCGGTCCTCGGCTACGTGATCGACCTGCTGGCCGCGGTGCCGTCGGTCGTCTACGGCCTCTGGGGCATCGCCGTGCTGGCGCCCCTGGTGAAGCCGTTCTACGTGTTCCTGAACGAGTACGTCGGCTGGTTCCCGCTGTTCTCCGGCCAGGTGTCCGGCACCGGCCGCACGATCCTGACGGCGTCGATCGTCCTCGCCGTCATGGCGATCCCCATCATGACCGCGGTCATGCGTGAGATCTTCCTGCAGGCCCCGACCCTCAACGAGGAAGCGGCCCTGGCCCTCGGCGCGACCCGCTGGGAGATGATCCGCCTGTCGGTCCTGCCGTTCGCGAAGTCCGGCATCGTCTCCGCGATCATGCTCGGCCTCGGCCGTGCACTCGGCGAGACGATGGCGATCGCGCTGGTGCTGTCGGTCTCGACGAACGTCACGTTCCAGATGCTGACGTCGCAGAACCCCTCGACGATCGCCGCGAACATCGCCCTGCAGTTCGCCGAGGCCTCGGGCACCGCACTCAACGCGCTCATCGCGTCGGGTCTGATCCTCTTCGTCATCACCCTGGTCATCAACATGCTCGCGCGGTACATCGTCCGCAGCCGAGTCAGCTGAGAGGTCGCACCCGATGTCCCTCGCGCTCCGTCAGACCGGCACCGCCGGCAACGTCTACGCCAACGGCAAGCTGCACGCCTCCGTCCCGTGGCTGCTGCTGGTCGGCAGCTGGGTCGCCCTCGTCCTGGTCTTCGCCCTGCTCAACGCGGGTGGCGCCGTCAAGGACTTCAACGTCGTCGCCGCGATCTTCCTCGGCACGGTCCTGTTCGACGTCCTCATCGTCGTCATCTCGCGCATCGTCGAGGGCGGCCGCAAGGCGGTCGACCGCCTGGTCACCTCGCTCGTCATCACGGCGTTCGTCATCGCGGTCCTGCCGCTGGTGTCGCTGCTCTGGACGGTCATCGCCAAGGGCATCGCCCGCTTCGACGCGAACTTCTTCTCGTACTCGATGCGCGGGGTCATCTCCGAGGGCGGCGGCGCGGTCCACGCCCTCATCGGCACGCTCGAGATCACGCTGTTCGCGGCGCTCATCTCGGTGCCGATCGGCCTGCTCACCTCGATCTACCTGGTCGAGTACGGTCGCGGCGCCCTGGCGAAGGGCATCACGTTCTTCGTCGACGTCATGACGGGCATCCCGTCGATCGTCGCCGGTCTGTTCGCCTACGCGCTGTTCGCGCTGTTCCTCGGCCCGGGTGCCCGCTTCGGCCTGGTCGGCTCCGTCGCCCTGTCGGTGCTGATGATCCCGATCGTCGTGCGCTCCACCGAAGAGGTGCTGAAGATCGTCCCGATGGAACTCCGCGAGGCCTCGTACGCCCTCGGGGTGCCGAAGTACCTCACGATCCTCAAGGTCGTGCTCCCCACCAGCCTCGCCGGCATCACCACCGGCGTCATGCTCTCGATCGCCCGCGTCATCGGTGAGACCGCCCCGCTGCTCGTCACGGCCGGCTTCACCGCGAGCATGAACTACAACCTGTTCCGTGACCCGATGATGACCCTGCCGGTGTACGCGTACACGCAGTACTCGCAGCAGGGCGCCAACCCGGTGCCGTTCGTCGACCGGGCCTGGACCGCGGCCCTCGTGCTCATCCTGATCGTGATGCTGCTCAACCTGCTCGCCCGGTTCATCACCCGTCTCTTCGCCCCCAAGCTCAGCCGCTGACCCTCCGCCCCCGCGGAACCAGCGACACCACCCACCCAGAAGGATCAACGTGTCCAAGCGCATCGAGGTCGACGGCCTCAACGTCTACTACTCGAAGTTCAAGGCGGTCGAGGGTGTCGACATCACCATCGAGCCCCGCACCGTCACGGCCTTCATCGGCCCGTCGGGCTGCGGCAAGTCCACCTTCCTCCGCACCCTGAACCGCATGCACGAGGTCATCCCCGGCGCATGGGTCGAGGGCTCGGTCAAGATCGACGGCGACGACCTGTACGGCGCCGGCGTCGACCCCGTGCTCGTCCGTCGCCAGGTCGGCATGGTCTTCCAGCGTCCGAACCCGTTCCCCACGATGTCGATCCGCGACAACGTGCTCGCCGGCGTGAAGCTCAACAACAAGCGCGTCTCCCGCTCCGAAGCCGACGACATCGTCGAGCGCTCGCTGCAGGGCGCGAACCTGTGGAACGAGGTCAAGGACCGCCTCGACAAGCCCGGCATGGGCCTGTCCGGTGGGCAGCAGCAGCGTCTCTGCATCGCCCGCGCGATCGCGGTCGAGCCGGACGTGCTCCTGATGGACGAGCCCTGCTCGGCCCTCGACCCGATCTCGACCCTCGCCATCGAGGACCTGATCGAGGAGCTCAAGAAGGAGTTCACGATCGTGATCGTGACCCACAACATGCAGCAGGCGTCGCGCGTCAGCGACAAGACGGCGTTCTTCAACATCGCCGGCACCGGTGCACCCGGCAAGCTCATCGAGTTCGACGACACCGCGACGATGTTCTCGAACCCGTCCGTGCAGGCCACCGAGGACTACGTCTCGGGCCGCTTCGGTTGATCGGCATCCGTCCGTCGCGCTGACGGACTGCCTGGAGGCTCGGTGCACGTCCGCCAAGGACGCGCACCGGGCCTTCTTGGTTGCGGCGGCGTTCGTGGTCGCGTCGGAGCAACGACTGAGCGTCATACGGACGCGGAACGACGAAGCCGCTGTCGTGTGACAGCGGCTTCGTCGTTCTGCGTCGGTGGCAGTCCAGCAGGACCGCGCGTCGCGTCAGGCCGTGGTGGTGGGGACCGCCATGATCGGCGAGGTGGTCGGCTGCTCGGAACCGCCCTCGGGCTCGACCGTCATGCCGATCGTCGCGCCCTCGGACATCGCGCCCTTGAGCACGGCGGAGTGCACGCCGTCTGCTGCACCGTCGACCAGGCCGGCCGACTTGATGGTGCCGCCCTGCTCCTCGGAGCCGATGTACCAGAGCTCGTACGTCTTACCCTTCGGCGCCTGCTCGACACCGTCGAGGATCACCGCGGACTTGCCGAGGTCGTTCGACCACACGACCGTCGCCGAACCCCCGCCCGCGACCTTGGTCGTGGTGCGCTGGAAGTCGGACGCGGCGTAGATGCGGTCGAGGCCGCTCGAGGCCTGCGTGGTGCCGGTGCCGGAGCCGTTCGGGTCGAAGATCGATCCGACGCCGAGTCCGCCGAAGAAGACCGCGGCGACGGCAGCTGCGGCCGTCAGCATGACCGCCGGACGCTGGAACCAGCGGCGGCGAGCCTCGGAGGAAGCCCGGCCACCGGCGGTGGGGCCGTCGGCGATCGAGGCGACGTGCCTGGCGGGCTCGGGACGGGCCTCCTGGACGGAGGTGGTCTCGGCGACCGGGATCTGGTCGACCGTCGTGTCGGCGAGGGGTGCGGCCTGGGGGGTCGTGGCGATCTGGGCCAGCAGCGACGCCTTGAGCGACGCTGGGGGCTCGATCGGTGCGACGGCGTAGGCGAGCTGCAGCGCGGTCTCGCGCAGCGAGTCGTTCTCGGCCTGCAGCTCGGGGGACGTCCGGAGGGCGTCCTCGAGGAGCGCGCGCTCGTCGTCGGACAGCGCGTCGAGGGCGTGGGAACCCGTCATCAGTGCGGGGTCGTCGTGGCGTTCGGTCATGAGGTCACCCCCATCTCGTCTCGGAGTCGGATCATCCCGTCACGGAGACGGGTCTTGACGGTGCCGATGGGGACACCGAGGTGTTCGGCCATCTCGCTGTGCGAGTAGCCGCCGTAGTACGCGAGTTGCACGGCCTGCCGCTGGAACTCGGTGAGCTTCGCCAGCGCTCGGCCGACGCGCTCGTGCTCGATGCGGATCTCGACGGACTCGGAGACCTGGTCGAAACCGGCCTCGAGGTCGCGGATGCCGATCTTGGTGTCGCGGTCGTGCGACGACTGCGAGGCACGGACCCGGTCGACCGCTCGGCGGTGGGCCATGGTGAGGACCCAGCTGGCCGCGGTACCGCGCTTCCGGTCGAAGCGGGTGGCCTGCTGCCAGACCTCCAGGAAGACCTCCTGCGTGACCTCTTCCGACTGCGCGCGGTCCCGGAGGAGGCGCGTGATCAGACCGAGGACCCGACCGGAGAGTGCGTCGTAGAGGTCCGCGAAGGCGGCTTGGTCACCGGCGGCGACCCGGGCGAGGAGGTCGTCCGGCGATGCCTGAGCTGGCTCTGACGAGCTCCAGCGTTCGGTGTCGCTATCCACGAGGGCAAGCATTGCAGGTTTCCCTCCTCTCGGTTGCTTTCGTTGACCAGGCGGGTAGCACGAAGCCTCCGCATGGGCGGTCGAGACGAGGGGCCGGCGTGACCCACAGGGAATTGACCGGCGGTGCCGGTCCGGGTCACACCGGGCCTCTCGCTTCGTGACGGGCATTCCGACCGTCACGCAGATGATTCGGCGCGGTCCCCGCTGTGGATTGGATGGGGGTCGGGATTTCTCGGCAGGATGGGCGCGGCGGGCCTTCGAAGGGGTTCCCGCGGGCACGCCCGGGGCCGGTTCTGTCCACCATGAGTGAACAGGGTCGAGTGATCAGCCAGCGTCTCGTAGACTTGGTGTCGCCGGGCCGCAGCAAGCCCCGGGCTCCAAAATTCGCCGCTTCGAGCGGCCTCGCGCCGAGAGGCGCTTCTGCGGCCCGGTCTTTTCATGCCCGGATGCGTTCCGTCATGCCCGGATGCGTTCCGGACTGCAGCGCGGGCCTGGAGGCCCGGTGCGGGTCCGTCCCGCCGCGCGCTCAGTCCAGGCTGTCGCGGCGCCAGAGCGCCGCCGCCTCGGTCAGGTCGGCCGCCAGCTCCGTCAGGCGGAGCGCCCGCGTCGTGAGTTCGCTCGCGCGCTCGGACGCGACCAGGTCCGACTCGTCCGCCACGGCCGTCGCGCCGGCGGCGGTCAGACGGCAGAACGACGCCCCGCGGTCGAGCGCCACCGCGAGGTCGCCCGTGTACAGGCCGTGCAGGATGCGGTCGGCGAGCGTCAGGATCTCGGCCGGGCCCGTCGGTTCCTCGGCACCAGCGACCGCCTGGTCGATCGTGCCGATCTGCGCCGTACCCCGCTCGAACAGGTACGCGATCTCCTCCGGGTTCTGCCGGATGACGATGCGCACCAGGTACACCCGCCAGAGCGCCCCCGGCAGGGTGTGTGCCCCGACCCGTGCCCACAGCTCCGCGATGGCGTCGATGCCGTGCACGTCGGTGTAGGTGACGAGCCGCTCGACCACGGCGGGGTCCGGGTCTTCGCGCACCCGGTGCAGCAGTGCGTTCGCGGTCTCGTGCGCGACACGGTTCACCAGCGCCGGGTCCTCACCGCCCTGGATGGCGGCGAACTCGGCGTCGGTGAAGTGGACGGGACGGTGGTGATCGCGAGGCACCGCAGCAGTGTAGGCGCGGCCGGTGACACGCTCGCGTCCCGTTCGCCCAGAACGCAACGGCTGCGCCACGCGTACCGTGTTGCGGCAGGGAGGCGCTCCTCCCTGCACGTGAAGGAGAGGATCTTCCATGAACGCCCTGCTCATCATCCTGGCTGTGATCGCAGTCATCCTGCTGTTCGTCGGCGGGTTCGCCGCGAGCCTGAAGTTCCTGCTCTGGGTGGGCATCGTGCTGCTGGTCATCGCGGTCATCGCGTGGCTGCTGCGCTCGCTCACCGGACGTCGGGGCTGACCCGGACCGACGGTTCCGTCCTGGAGGCCCTCACCCGCTAGCCTTGCGGGTGAGGGCCTCTAGCTCAGTTGGTAGAGCACCGGACTTTTAATCCGAGGGTCGTGGGTTCGAGCCCCACGGGGCCCACACCCTCCCGAACGCCGGCTTTTCATCCGAGGGTCGTGGGTTCGAGCCCCACGGGGCCCACACCCTCCCGAACTCCGGCGAGCCCGCGGGGCCCACACCTTCGCGAACGCCGCTGTGTCAGGCAGACGCCCCACCGGCGGCGATGCGGATGGCGGTGGACAGGATCGCCCCGGCCGTGGTGCCGGTCGCGACCGTCGGGTGGACGCCGTCGACGTCGGCCGCACCGGACGCGTAGGTGCCGTCGAGGCGACGGACCGGGAACCAGGGGTCGACGAGCAGCCACCCCCGATCGGCCGTGAACCGCGCGAGGTCGCGGTTGTGGGCGAACCCGCCGGCGGCACGGTCGATGTGGTCGGCGCCGTAGTCGGTCAGGTTGGACGGTGCGACCTGCCCGATGACGACGTGGTCGGCACCGACGACCTCGACGATCGCCGCGATGTTGTCGCGGATGGTCGACCGACCCACGCCGAGGCGGATGTCGTTGGTGCCCACCATGACGACGAGGACGTCGGCATCCACGGGGGCCACGGCGTTCCGCACCGCCGCCGACGTCGCGCCGCTGATGCCGACACCGCTGACGAGCCGCAGATCGGTCCCGGTCAGGAACCGGGTCCAGGAGAACGAGTTCTCGGGGTTGGTGATGCTGTCGCCGGCGTAGGTGACGGTCGTCACGGGAGCTCCCAGGGTCGGTTTCGGTCGCGGGTGTCCAGCCAACCACGCCCAGGACAGCGCTCCGCGTGCCGCCAGCGGTGTTCGCGGACACTCCTCACCGGTCAGCCGAGGTGCGGATCGGGCCGCGTAGAATCCCGGCCGTGGCCCGACGAACCGACGGCGGATGGCCGGACGGTCCCCGTTCGCTGCTGCTCAGACGACGACGCCGGAGGCGACGCCTGGTACCGGCTGTCGCCCTCGGCGCGATGAGCCTCGGCGTCGCCGGGCTCCTCGTCCTGCTCCCGACGGTGTCGGACGCGTGCCAGCCGGATCCGGCAGCGCCGACCGTGTCGGCGAGCGAGGCGGCATCGGCGATCGCCGCCGGCTCGGACGTGCTCATCGTCGGCGACTCGTACACGACCGGGCGAGGCTCGTACGACGGCATGCACGGTTGGGCGCAGGACCTCGTCGCGGAACGCGGCTGGGACGCCACCATCGACGGCGTGCCCGGGAGCGGCTACGTGAACACCGGAAGGTCGCACTCCTCCGCACGGACCTACATCGCGCGGATCGAACGGCACGCGTCCCTCGATCCCGAGCTGGTCATCGTGCAGGGCAGCCAGAACGACTGGCTCGTCGACGCCGCGACGCTCGAGTCCCGCGTCGAGCAGACCCTGCGGACCGCGGAGCGACAGTGGCCGGACGCGGTCGTGGTGGCGATCGGCCCCTCGGCACCGCAGCCCCGCGCGAAGACCACCGTGGCCATCTCGGCGGCGGTCGCCGCCGGCGCACGAGACGCCCGGGTGCCGTTCATCGACGCGATCGACCGGCAGTGGTTCACGTCGGCCAACAGCGCGAGCTACGCGGCGGGCGACGGGCAGCACCTCAACGACGACGGGTACCGCTACCTGGCCGACAAGATCGACGGGGCGCTCGAGGAACTCACCAGGGCCGCGCCGAGCGAACGCTGCTCCTGACGGCGCGACCGGGCGCCGGGGGCCGCGGCACCGGGGTACAAGTCCTCCTCAGCGGGCTCATGGCGGATCCCCTGCACAGCCCAGCCCGCCCTCAGCGGATTGTTGGCATAGCGCCGATAGTGTCGTTCCCGGATCCGATCGACGGATCCTGCAACACCGCACCACCACGAACGAACGGGGTACACCGTGATCGAGCCCATCGAAGCCACGCAGACCAGCACCACCGGTGACGCGCGCCGCATCGTCGAGCTCGCAGCAGCGACCAACACGACGATGAGCAACGAGCTCCTGCTCGACACGCTCCGCCGCAACGCCCAGGTCACGACCCGCCACATCCGCAAGGACTTCATCGAGGTCGCGACGGCCACCGCCGTGCTCGGCTACGTCTGCCGGCAGCGCAAGGACTTCATCGCGCTCCGTGGCGACGACCCGGCATGGGCGCACGAGGTCGGCCGGTACGCGACCGAGTCCCTCGCGGTCGAGGCGCTCCGGATGCGCCGCGGCTGACGCCCGGCTCCCGACACGAACGACGAAGGCCCCGCCGGACACCCGGCGGGGCCTTCGTCGTGTCAGCGGTGCGCGCCGACCGGAGTCCTCAGGACCAGACGCGGCGGATCCCCCACGAACCGGTCCAGGTCTCGTCCGGCTCGAGCCAGCGCAGGCCCTCGCCCGAGTTCAGGGCGTTGGCGGGTGCCGTCATCGGTTCGACCGCGACCGCCAGGCCCTTCCCGTCGCCACGCGGGTACTCGCGCGACGTGAAGACCTGCACGTAGGGGAACGAGGCGTCCTGCCAGAGCTCGACCCCGTCGCCCTCGGGCCCGTGCATCGTCGTCCGGCGGATCCCCTCGGCGTCGGGGGTGACGTCCTTGTACGCGGTGTCGAGGTCCGAGTCCCCGGCCCGCCGCCCCTGGCGCAGGTCGTAGGGCGTGCCCTCGACCGGCACCGAACCGTTCGGCACCTTCTGCTCGTCGACGGTGAACGCGGTCGCGGCGTCGAGCGTGACGACCAGGTCGTCGGCGGGGGTGTCCCCGGCGCGCAGGTACGGGTGCGCACCGATCGCGAAGGGTGCACGGACGCCTGAACGGTTCGTGACCTCGTGCGTGACGCGGATGCCGTCGTCGACGAGTTCGTGCAGCACGCGCGTCTCGAGGGTGAAGGGCCACCCGTGCTGCGGGTGGATCGTCGCTTCTTGCTGGATCGACGTCTCGGTCTGCGAGACCACCCGGTACGGGGCGAACCGGAGCAGTCCGTGCGACGCGTTGCCGTACTTGGGCTCCGAGACGTCGAGTTGCTGCCGCTTGCCGTCGAGCTCCCACACGCCACCGGCGACGCGGTTCGGCCAGGGTGCCAGGACGATCCCGTTCGCCCCCGGCGGCTGCTCGGTCACGGGGAACGGCTCGGTGATGTCGAAGCCGGCGACGCGGAGTTCGCGGATGCCCGCGGCGACCTCGGTGACCACGGCTTCGACGACCCCGTCGGGCCCGGCGTGGTGGAGGCGGTACTGGCCACCCGTGGGTGCTGCGGTCATGGGGTGTTCTTCCTTCCGGCTGGTTCGGTGTGCTGCTCGCCGTCGGCGACGATCACCTGGGCGCCGGCCGCCCGGATCGTGGCGACCGCGGCGGCGTCGGCCTCGGCGGTGACGACGACGTCGATGTCCTCGAGCGCGCGGACGACCCCGATGTGGGCCCGGCCGAACTTCGACCCGTCCGCGACCACGACGGTACGCCGGGCCGTCCCCGCGAGCATCCGCTTGGCCTCGGTCTCGGGCAGGTTCACGTTCGTCAGGCCGTGGTCGACGTCGAGGCCGGTGCCACCGAGGAACACGAGGTCGGCGGCGATCATCGGCAGGACCGCGCCGTTGAAGGGCGCGACGAGTGAGTGCTGCAGGGGTCGGAGGGTGCCGCCGGTGACGATCACGGTGAAGCGCGGGACGGCTCGCTCGAGCGCGAGCGCCGTGGTGAGGGAGTTCGTGACGACGGTGACGCCGGTGAGTTCGGTGCGCGCCACGAGCGCCTCGGCGACGGCGGCGGGCGTGGTGCCGACGTCGAGGACGACGCACTCCCCCGGGCGCACCAGCGCCGCCGCCGCACGGCCGATGGCCGCCTTGGCCACCTGGTGCTCGACGGCGGTCTCCTCGAAGGGGCGCTCGGTGGACCCGGCCCCGAGGCGGACCGCACCCCCGTGCACCCGGCGGATCCGGGCCTCCTGGTCGAGGACGGCGAGGTCCTGGCGGACCGTCACCTCGCTGGTGCCGAGGGACGCGGCCAACGCGGCCGTCCGGACCATGCCCGGGGCGCCGTCGACGATCGCGACGATGCGGTCCTGCCGCAGGGGCGCGGGCAGCGCGCCGGCGAGGAAGGAGAGGTCGGCGTCCGTCATGTGGACAGTTTCGCTTGCTTCCGATGCCTTTCGCAACGCTTCGGATCGGCGCTAGGCTGTTCCGGTGATCACCAAGCGCGTGACGAAGCTCGCGGACGGCCGCGACCTCTTCTACTTCGACGACGCCGACTCGACGCTGCCCGCAGAACGCAGCATCGACGAGCGCGTGCTCGACCCGCGGCCCGAGACGGCGCGGATGCGGCAGGACGTCCTGACGGGCGAGTGGGTGTCGATCGCGGCGTCCCGGCAGAACCGGGTGTTCCTGCCGCCGGCCGACCAGGACCCGCTCGCGCCCCAGAGCCCGGCCAACCCGTCCGAGATCCCGAGCCGCTACGACGTCGCCGTGTTCGAGAACCGCTCGCCGTCGTTCGGCCCGCTGCTCGAAGCCGACGACGCTCCCGAGTCGCTCGAGTCCCTGAGCGACGTCGGCCTGAACCGCCAGCTCCGCTCGGTCGGCCGGTGCGAGGTCGTGTGCTTCTCGCCCGAGACCTCCGGGTCCTTCGCCTCCATCTCCGAGTCGCGTGCCCGCACCGTCGTCGAAGCCTGGGCCGACCGCACCGCCGCACTCTCCGCGATGCCGGGCATCCAGCAGGTGTTCCCCTTCGAGAACCGGGGCGAGGCGATCGGCGTCACGCTGCACCACCCGCACGGACAGATCTACTCGTACCCGTACATCACCCCGCGCACCCAGCGACTGCTCGCGAGCATCGAACGGTTCGGCCCGGACCTGTTCGAGCAGCACCTGGCGAACGAGCGGGGTTCCGAGCGGGTCGTCCTCGCCGGCGAGCACTTCACCGCCTTCGTCCCGTTCGCCGCGCGCTGGCCCATCGAGATCCACATGCTGCCGCACCGTCACGTCCCCGACTTCGCCGGCCTGACCGACGCCGAGAAGGACGAGCTGGCGCACATGCACCTCCGGCTCACCCGTGGGCTCGACGCGCTCTACGGCGACCCGACGCCGTACATCGCCGCGTGGCACCAGGCACCGGTGCACACCGCCCGCGACACCGTGCGGCTGATGCTGCAGATCACCTCGCCGCGACGTGCGGCGGACAAGTTGAAGTTCCTGGCCGGCAGCGAAGCCGCCATGGGCGCCTGGATCGGGGACCTCGTGCCCGAGAAGGCGGCCGAGTTCATCCGACAGGGAGTCGAGCGCGCATGACGTTCCAGCAGGTCTACGGGTACGAGCCGACGGTGCGGTACTCCGCCCCGGGTCGCGTCAACCTGATCGGTGAGCACACCGACTACAACGACGGTTACGTGCTGCCCTTCGCGATCGACCGTCGCACCACCGCCTCCATCGCGCAGCGCGACGACCGGACGATCCGCGTTGCCTCCGCCTTCGACGCCACGAGCGAGCCGGTGGCGCTGTCCCTCGACGACCTGTCGCCCGAGGCCATGAACGGCTGGTCGGCGTACGTCTTCGGCATCGCCTGGGCCCTGCGCGAGCAGGCCGGAGCCGATCTGAGCGACAAGACCGGGTTCGACGTCTTCATCGAGTCCGACGTCCCGGTCGGTGCGGGCCTGTCGTCCAGTGCGGCGATCGAGTGCGGTGTCGCGCTGGCGTTCAACGACCTGTGGGAACTCGGCCTCGACCGGAAGACCCTGGCGCGCGTCGGGCAGTACTCGGAGAACCACGCCGTCGGTGCCCCCACCGGGATCATGGACCAGTCCGCTTCGCTGCTCGGCGAGCAGGACGCCGTCGTGTTCCTCGACTGCCGCACGCTCGACACCGCCGTCGTCGACCTGGCGCTCGAGGCGAACGGGCTCGAGGTCCTGGTCATCGACACCCGCGTCGAGCACGCCCACGCGACCGGTGGCTACGCGGCTCGTCGGGCCTCGTGCGAGAAGGGTGCGCGGGTGCTCGGTGTCGAAGCGCTGCGCGACGTCAGCGTCGAGGACCTCCCTCGTGCGCAGGAGCTCCTGGACGACGAGACCTTCCGCCGCGTTCGGCACATCGTGACCGAGGACCAGCGCGTCCTCGACACCGTCCGCACGCTGCGCGAACAGGGCCCGAGGACGATCGGTTCCCTGCTCGTCGCGTCGCACGAGTCGATGCGCGACGACTTCGAGATCTCCGTGCCGGAGCTCGACCTGGCCGTGGCGACGGCGGTCGAGCACGGTGCCGTCGGTGCCCGCATGACCGGGGGTGGGTTCGGCGGCGCGGCGATCGCGCTGGTCGACCAGGAGTCGCGCGGTGTGATCACCGCCGCCGTCACCGCTGCCTTCGCCGACGCCGGGTACCGCGAGCCGAACGTGTTCACGGTGCACGCCGCGCAGGGCGCCCGGCGCGACTGACGGCTGCGGCGCGCGCGGCCGCTCGCGGGCTCGACGTTTCGCGCTCAGCGACAGCTCACGCGGCGATCAGCCCGTGGGCTGTCGCTCAGCGCGAAAGAACGGCAGCACCCCGACAGCCCCGACCGCCGCGACCGCGCGCGACAGCCTGCTCAGCCGAGGTAGTCCGCGTACCGGACGTACTCCACGACGTTCCCGAGCACGAACGGGTGCGTCCGACCGTGCTCCACGGCCCACTCCACCCACGCGGTCTGCGCCGGCATGAGCAGCCACACCACGACGGTCGTCCCGAGCACGGCAGCCAGGGTCAGGCCCATCACGGTGTGCTCGTCGAAGCGGGCTGCACCACGGCGGGCGATCGCGACGACGAACCCGGCGACCGCGAACCCCACCGTCGCGAGCGTCCACCCGAACCAGGGGCCCGACGTGAACGTGTACTCCTGGCCGGCGTGCGCGAGTGTCATCGACCAGGTCGACCCCGGAGCCTGGAACAGCACGCAGAGCGCCACGATGACGATCAGCCACCGGGCGTCCTTGGTCAGTTGCGACGGCTCGGGCCGGGGGCGCATCACCGGCGCCGTCTGCAGTCGTTCGTCCCCCATGCCGCGACCGTAGCACCGGCGGAGTGCACTTCGTGAGCAGCAATGGTCGGGTGCGATGACGCCACCCGACCATTGCTGCACACCATCGGCACGCGAGAGCCCGCGCGCTACGACAGCTGGCGCTCGGCGGCCTCGACGACGTTCTTCATGAGCATCGCGCGGGTCATCGGCCCAACGCCGCCGGGAGTCGGCGACAGGAAGCCCGCGACCGATGCGACCGCGGGGTCGACGTCGCCGTGCAGCTTCGCCTTGCCGGTCTCCTCGTTGACGACGCGGGTGATCCCCACGTCGATGACGGCGGCACCGGGCTGCACCCAGTCGGGCTTGACGAGCCCGGCGACTCCGGCCGCGGCGACGATGATGTCGGCGCGACGGCACTCCGCGGCGACGTCGGCGGTCAGCGAGTGCGTCAGGGTCGCGGTGGCCTCGAGCCGCGTGAGCAGCAGGCCGAGCGGCCGTCCGACGGTCAGCCCCTGCCCGATGATCGTGACGTGCGCACCACGGATCGGGATCTCGTAGGCGTCGAGCATCGCGACGATGCCCCGAGGGGTGCACGGCAGCGGTGCGTCGATCGTGCCGGCACCACCGGGCACGGCGAGCACCAGCTCGCCGAGGTTGGTCGGGTGCAGGCCGTCGGCGTCCTTCGCCGGGTCCATCAGCTCGAGCATCGGCGTCGGGTCGATGCCCTGCGGCAGCGGGAGCTGCACGATGAACGCGGTGACCCGGGGGTCGTCGTTCATCTGCAGGATCGCGGCCCGGATGTCGGCAGCGGACGCCGTCTCGGGCAGGTCGATGCGGTGCGAGTCGAGCCCGATCGACGCCGAGTCGCGGTGCTTGCCAGCGACGTAGGACATCGAGCCGGGGTTCGAGCCGACCATGATCGTGCCGAGGCCCGGACGGATGCCGTGCTCGTGCAGGCGGTCGATCCGGCCCTGGAGTTCGTCGAGCGTCCGGGCGGCGAGGGCGGTGCCGTCGATGCGGACGGCACTCCCTTCACCGGCCCAGAGCTCGCGCGGGAGCGCCGCGCTGACCGAACCGCTCACGCGTAGAGCGGGAACGCGTCGGTCAGGACCTTCACGCGGGCCGAGAGCGCTGCGACGTCCGGGTTCGGCATGAGGGTCAGCGCGATGATGTCGGCCACCTCGGTGAACTCGGCGTCGCCGAAGCCGCGGGTCGCCAGCGCCGAGGTGCCGATGCGGACACCCGAGGTGACCATCGGCGGGCGCGGGTCGAACGGCACGGAGTTGCGGTTCACGGTGATGCCGACCTCGTGCAGCAGGTCTTCGGCCTGCTTGCCGTCGACCTCGGACGCGCGCAGGTCGACGAGCACCAGGTGCACGTCGGTGCCGCCGGTGAGCACGTCGATGCCCGCGGCCTTGGCGTCGTCGGCGGTCAGGCGGGCGGCGAGGGCCTGGGCGCCACGGATCGTGCGCTCCTGACGGTCCTTGAACTCCGGGGTGCCGGCGAGCAGGAACGCGGTGGCCTTCGCGGCGATCACGTGCATGAGCGGGCCGCCCTGCTGGCCCGGGAAGACCGCGGAGTTCAGCTTCTTGAACAGGGTCTCGTCGTTCGACAGGATGATGCCCGAGCGGGGGCCGCCCAGGGTCTTGTGGACCGTCGACGAGACGACGTGGGCGTGCGGGACCGGCGACGGGTGCAGACCGGCGGCGACGAGGCCGGCGAAGTGCGCCATGTCGACCCAGAGCTTCGCGCCGACCTCGTCCGCGATCTCGCGGAACTTCGCGAAGTCGAGCTGGCGCGGGTAGGCGGACCAACCGGCGATCAGGACCTTCGGCTGGTGCTCGATGGCCTTCGCGCGGATGTCGTCGTAGTCGACCTCGAACGTCTCGGGGTCGACGCCGTACGCCACGGCGTTGTAGATGCGGCCGGAGAAGTTGAGCTTCATGCCGTGGGTCAGGTGCCCGCCGTGCGCGAGCTCGAGGCCGAGGATGGTGTCGCCGGCCGAGGCGATGGCGTGCAGGACAGCGGCGTTCGCCGTCGCGCCGGAGTGCGGCTGGACGTTGGCGTACTCAGCACCGAAGAGCGCCTTGGCACGGTCGATGGCGAGCTGCTCGGCGACGTCGACGTACTCGCAGCCGCCGTAGTAGCGCTTGCCCGGGTAGCCCTCGGCGTACTTGTTGGTGAGCACGGAACCCTGCGACTCGAGCACGGCGCGCGGCACGAAGTTCTCGGACGCGATCATCTCGAGGGTGTCGCGCTGGCGGCCGAGCTCCTGCTGCAGGACGGCGGCGATCTCGGGGTCGACCTCGGTGAGCGGGGCGTTGAACGCGGCGCGGGCGGCGGCCTGCTCGGCCACCTCGGCCGAGTCGGAGACGAACGGGGGCAGATCGGCAATGGACACGGGACTCCTACGGTGTGCGGACGACCAGCTGGTCGCGCTCGGACGGTCGGTCGGTGCAGCCCAGGCGTACGGCCGCGCACCGTGTCTTTGTCGCTCCCCGATGGTGACCCATCCAACGCCAGTCGCGACCTGACGATCGTACCGAGGGACCCCGCCCTGTGTCACCCTGGATGCATGACGCTGCTCTCGCCCGACGTGGACGAACGGACCACCACGGACGAACGGACCAGTGCGCGGTCGGACACCCCGTGGGTCACGGTGGTGTGGGACGACCCGGTGAACCTGATGTCGTACGTCACCTACGTCTTCCAGCGGCACTTCGGGTTCTCGCGCGAGCAGGCCGAGCGACTCATGCACCAGGTGAACGACGACGGCCGGGCGATCGTGGCGTCGGGTCCACGCGAATCGATGGAGGCCCACGTACAGTCCATGCACGGCTACGGGCTGCAGGCGACCGTCGACAAGGCCCCCGAAGCGTGATCCCGTTCGTCCGCCGCGCCGACGGCGTCCACCTCGGCCTGTCCTCCGGCGAGCGCGACCTGCTCGCCTCGCTCACCGAGCAGCTGCGGCAGGTGCTCGGCGGCGACCTGTCCACCGATCCGATCAGCGAGCGGATGTTCCCGGACGCCTACCCCGGTGACGACGAGGCGAGCGCGGAGTTCCGGAAGTACACGCAGTCCGACCTGCTCACGCAGAAGACGACGAACGCCTCGATCGTGCACGACTGGCTGACGGGCACCCGCGACGGTTCGCTCGACGCCGAGGACGAGCAGGCGTGGCTCCGCACCCTCACCGACCTGCGGCTGACGATCGCCGACCGGCTGGGCATCGAGGACGCCGACGACGAGGAGCGCTCCGTCGAGGCCGACGCGGGCGTCGGCCTGCGCGACGTCTACGACTGGCTCGGCTACGTGCAGGAGCACCTGGTCGTGACACTCACGTCGCGCTGACGGCCCACGGCCTGGAGGCCCGGATCACCTCCGGCGCGACGGGTCACCCCAGCAGGTCGTCGCCGTGGGCTCGCGCCCAGTCGGTCAGGCTCCGGGGTGCGGAGCCGGTGATGCGCAGGACGTCGTCGCTCATCACGTCGACGCCGTCGAGGCCGCGTCGGACGACCCGGCCGAACTGCTGCCGGAGCCCCTCGGCCTGCCAGGCGGGCACCCCGCTCAGGTGCAGCACACCGGCGTAGACCCGGCTCGGCAGGTGCAGGGCGCGCACGGGTCGGCCGAGCCCTGCGGTGAGCGCGGCGGCGACACCCCGCGCGTCGAGCAGGTCCGGCCCGGTGAGCACCGGTTCGGTGCCGTCGTGGCCGTCCTCCGTCAGCACCCGGGCGGCGGTCCGGGCGATGTCCTCGGTGTCGATCCAGCCGATCACCCCGCGGCCCGTGGTGTGCGGGAACCACCCCCGTCGGATCGCGGGCGCCGAGGGCTGCACGTTCGTCATGAACGACGAGGGGTGCAGGATCGTCCACGCCAGCCCGCTCTCGCGCACCATCCGGTCGATGTGCCAGGCGGCGCTCGCCCACGACATCGGGGAGTGCTCGGCGGCGTCCCCGCCCGACAGCTGCACGATCCGGCCGACCCCTGCCCGCTGCGCCGCACGGACCCCGGTGGTGCCCTGCTCGCGCTGCCGCTGGCTCACCGGCGTCACGAGGAAGAACCGGTCGACCCCGTCGAGCGCGGCGGTGAGCGCGTCCTCGTCGTCCAGGTCGGCCAGGCGGCCGTCGATGCCCCGCGCCCCGAGCGCGTCGACCTGCTCGGGTCGTCGGACCACGGCTCGCACCGTCACCCCTGCCGTCCGCAGCAGCTCCGCCGTCTTGCCCCCGACGTCCCCGGTCACGCCGGTGACCGCCACGATCTCGCCCATGTCTGCTCCTCGTTCCACTGACCGGTTCTGATATCAGTTTCCTGATACGCGAACGTACGCCGGTACGATCACCCCGTGCCCCAGGAACTCCCAGCCCCGCGTGACGACGTCGACGGCATCGTGGCCTGGACGGTGATCCGGGCCGCACGGACGCTCTCCCGCCGACTCGCGGCCGAGCTGGCGCCGCTCGGGTTGACACCCGTCGAGTTCGGGGCGCTCATCCAGCTCGCAGCGGCCGGCGAGCTCAGCCAGGCCGACCTGGCGCGGGCGGTCGGCGTCCGACCGCAGAGCATGACGACGCTCGTCGGGGGGCTCTCGACGCGGGGACTCGTGGAGCGGGGTGCTGCACCGGGCCGCGGACGGGCCTCCCGGATGCGACTGACCGACCAGGGCGAGGCGCTGCTGGCACGCGCCCACCCGATCGTCCGGGCGAGCAACGCGTGGTTCGGCGACGGCGCGGAACCGATCTCGGCAACCCTGCTCCCGCTGCTCGAGCCGGACGCGGGCGACGACGGTTCCGCCGTTCCGCGACCGGTATCGGAAGGCAAACTTGCAAGGTGGGCTGGTGACGGACTAGCCTCCGGGGCGTGACCGACGCACCGGAGACCGACCCGACCGACCTGGCCGACGCCGTGCTGACGATGCACGGGCGACTGCGGCGGTCGTTGCTGGCCTCGAAGTCGGACGACGTCACGGCGTCGCAGACCGCCGCCCTCGGACGCCTGCTGCGGCACGGGCCGGCCACCATCGCCGACCTGGCCCGAGCCGAGGGTGTCCGACCGCAGTCGATGGGCGCGACCGTCCAGGCCCTGGTCGACCTCGGCCTGGCCGAGCGGCAGGCCGACCCGACGGACGGCCGGCGGTCGATCGTCAGCGCGACGGCGGCCGGCCGGGACGCGCGCCAGACCGCCTGGGCCGCGCGGAACCACGAGCTCGCCGAGCGGCTCGCGACCCTGCCCGAAGCGGACCGCCGCGTCGTCGCGCGGGCGATGGACCTGCTCGGGCCGATCGTCGATCCCTGACCCGCACCCCTCGCCCAGTCCTGCAACCGGAAGAAGCGCTCTCACGTCCACCACCACCACGACCCCCGACACGACCACGGGCAGCGGCTTCGGTCCGAAGCTCCTCATCCCGGTGCTCGTCGGGCCCCTGCTCAACCCGATCAACACCACGATGGTGTCGGTCGCCCTCACCCCGATCTCCCGCGACCTGGGCATCGGTGCGGCGCAGGCGATCTGGCTCGTCGCGGCCCTGTACCTGGCGAGTGCGATCGCGCAGCCCACGATGGGCAAGCTCGCCGACCGGTTCGGCCCGAAGAAGGTGTTCCTGACCGGGCTCGTCATCGTCGGGATCGCCGGGGTGGTGCCCGAGGTCCTGACCGGGTTCGGCGGCGCCGTGTTCGCCCGGGTGCTCATCGGCATCGGGACGTCGTCGGCCTAACCGGCGGCGCTCACCACGCTCCGGCAGCACTCCGCCCGGATCGGGAAGCCGACGCCGCCGCTCGTGCTCGGGGCGCTGTCGATCACGTCGCTCGTGTCCGCCGCCGCCGGCCCACCGCTCGGCGGGGCGCTCATCGCCGCTTTCGGCTGGCACGCGATCTTCCTGGTGAACGTGCCGCTCGCGGTGTTCGGCATCGTCGTGGCGACGCTCTGGCTGCCGTCCGACCGGCTGCGTCCGCGCGACGACGCCGACCTGCCGGTGCTGCAGGCGCTCGACCCGCTCGGCATGGTGCTGATGACCGGGACCGTCTCGGCGCTGCTCGTCTTCCTGCTCGACCTGTCCGCCGGGCTGTGGTGGCTGCTCGCGGTGGCGCTCGTGCTGCTCGTCGCCCTCGTGGCGTGGGAGCTCCGGGCCGTGCGACCGTTCGTCGACGTGCGGCTGCTCGCCCGGAACGGCGCGCTGTCCCGCACGTACGGCCGCCTGTTCCTGACGTACCTGCTCGCCTACACGATGACCTACGGGTTCTCGCAGTGGGTGCAGGACGTCGCGGGTTACCCGAGCGACGTCGCCGGGTACATCCAGCTGCCGGCCGCGATCGTCGCCGGGGTGGCCTCGTTCGTCGTCGCACGGAAGACCGCGATCCGCGGGCCACTCGTCGTCGCCGCGCTGGTGCCGATCCTCGGCGGTGTGCTCCTGCTCTTCCTGCACACCGGGTCGCCCGTCGTCCTGCTCGCCCTGACCCCGGCGCTGTTCGGGGTGCCGCAGGCGCTGGCGTCGGTGTCGAACCAGGCGGCGCTGTACCGGCTCGTCCCCGCGGAGTACATCGGCACCGCGGCCGGGCTGTCCCGCACCGCGGTGTACATCGGGGCGATCGCGGCGTCCTCGCTGATCGGCGGCGTGTTCGGCCAGGCCCCGACGACGCCGGACCTGCACGTGCTGGCGTGGGTGATCCTCGGCGTCGCGGTGCTCCTGACCGTGCTGACCCTGGCCGACCGTCGCCTGCGTGACGCCGACGCACCGGCCCCTGCGCGTGCGCCCGCGCCCGACGCCGCCGCCGCTGCGCCTGACGCTTCGTGAGCAGGAACGGTCGAGTCGCCGCTGCCCACTCGACCGTTCCTGCTCACGAAGCACATCCCCCGCGGCCGGTACCCTGATCCGGTGACCGACCCGACCCCCACGCACTGGACCCTGACGCTCGTCTGCGACGACCAGCCCGGGATCGTGCACGCCGTCTCCGGAGCGATCGTCGCCGCCCAGGGCAACATCACCGAGTCGCAGCAGTTCTCCAGCGCCGACACGAACACGTTCTTCATGCGCCTGCAGGTGATGGCGCCGGTGGACCGCACCGCCTTCGAGGCAGCGCTCGCCCCCGTCGCCGCCCGCTACGACGCCCGCGTCCAGCTCGACGTCGTCGGGCGTCCGCTGCGCACCCTCGTGCTGGTGTCGAAGGCGGGCCACTGCCTGAACGACCTGCTCTACCGGCAGCGCGGCGGACAGCTGCCGATCGAGGTCCCCCTCGTGCTGTCGAACCACGCGGACCTGTCCGAGCTCGCCGCGTTCTACTCCGTGCCGTTCGAGCACCGCCCGGTCACCGACGCCGAGTCGAAGGAGCAGATGGAGCGACGCGTGCTGCAGGCGGTGGAGGAGCACGACATCGAGCTCGTGGTCCTCGCCCGCTACATGCAGATCCTGTCGCCCGAGCTCTGCGCCGCGCTCGAGGGCCGCGCCGTGAACATCCACCACTCGTTCCTGCCCGGCTTCAAGGGCGCGAACCCGTACCGGCAGGCGCACGCCCGCGGGGTGAAGCTCATCGGTGCGACCGCGCACTTCGTGACGAGCGACCTCGACGAGGGCCCGATCATCGAGCAGAACGTCGTCCGCGTCGACCACACCAAGGAACCGGCCGAGCTGGTGTCCATCGGGCAGGACGAGGAGTCCCGCACGCTCACCCAGGCGGTGCGCTGGATCGCGGAGGACCGCGTCCTGCTCGACGGCGCCCGCACCATCATCTTCAAGTAGGCAGCACCATGACCAACGCCCCGCAGTCCCCCGTCGACTGGGAATCGGTTCCCGACCCGGCCGCCGTCCGGCAGCCGCGACGGCGGTTCGAGGCCTGGATGGTCCTGCGGATCGCCGTGATGGTGTTCGGCCTGCTGTCCCTGGCCTTCTGGGGCTACTGGTCGTGGCAGCTCCCGCTCCCCGGCTACCTGTTCATGGTCGGCGCCCCGCTGTTCGCCGCGGTCGTCTGGTACTTCTTCCGGTCGCCGCGGTCCCCGATCGAGACCGACATCGTCGGCAAGACCATCGTCGAGGTCGCCCTGGTCGTCGCCGCAGGCGCGACCTGGATCTCCATCGGGCACCCGGTCGTCGGGATCGTCTTCATCGTGATCGCCGCTCTGAGCGGCCTGATCGCGTTCCGCAAGGAGACCGCATGAGCACCACGGGCCTCCAGACCGGCCAGGAGGCCCAGCGCACGCTGGTCCGCGCAGCCCGCGTCGTCGACACGGCCGGCACCACGGCCGACGGCTGGGTCCTGGTCGTCGGCGACACGATCCACGCGACCGGCTCCGGCCTCGAGGCCCCCGCGGCCGACCGGGTCGTCGACCTGGGCGACGCGGTCCTGACGCCCGGCTTCGTGGACCTGCACGGGCACGGTGGGGCAACCGAGGCGTACGAGGACGATTCGTTCGACCGTTCGCTCGCGATGCACCGTTCGCACGGCACGACCCGCTCCGTCCTGTCGCTCGTCGCGAACCCGGTCCCCGCCCTCACGGCGTCGCTGGCCCGCGTCCGCGCCGTGATGGCGGCCGACCCGCTCGTGCTCGGCGTGCACCTGGAGGGACCGTTCCTGTCCCCGCACAACAAGGGTGCGCACAACGAGTCGTTCCTGATCGACCCGACACCCGCCGCGGTCGACGCGCTGCTCGAGGCGGGCGAGGGCGTCATCCGCCAGGTCACGATCGCGCCCGAGCTGCCCGGAGCCCTCGACGCCGTCCGCCGGTTCGTCGAGGCCGGCGTCACGGTCGCCGTCGGCCACACGGTCGGCACGTACGACCAGGCCCGTGCCGCCTTCGACGCCGGGGCGACGATCCTGACCCACGCGTGCAACGCGATGCCCGGGCTGCACCACCGCGCACCGGGGCCGATCGGCGCTGCCGTGGCGGACGACCGTGTGACGCTCGAGCTCATCCTGGACGCCGTGCACGTGCACCTGGTCGTGGCGGAGACGCTCTTCCGGGCGACGCCGGGTCGTGTGGCGCTGATCACCGATGCGATGGGTGCCGCCGGCGCTGCGGACGGCTCGTACCGGCTCGGATCGCTCGACGTCACGGTGACCGACGGGGTCGCGCACGTCGCGGGGACCGACACCATCGCCGGGTCGACGCTGACGCAGGACGTGGCGCTCCGCAACGCGGTCTCGCTCGCCGGGCGGACCCTGCCCGAGGCCGTGGCGGCGCTGACGAGTGTGCCGGCCGCGGCACTCGGGATCGGCGACCGCCTGGGTCGGCTGGCTCCGGGGTTCGCCGCGGACCTCGTGGCGCTGTCGCCGTCGCTCGAGGTGCAGCGCGTGTGGGGCGGCGGGCGCGAGCTGCGCTGAAGCGCGCAGCGCGCGTTCAGCGGTCGACCGGGCGCCCCCGCTCGCCGCTCGCCCACGACGTGTCCGCCGTCTCCCCGACCCGGAGCGACAGCGTGCCGCCCCGCGTCACGAAGGACGCCGGCACCCACGACCGCTCGAGCGTCCGCCCGTTCAACCGGGCTCCCTGCACGTACGGCTCGGTCCCGTTCGACCGGATGACGATCCGCTCCCCGCTCGCGCGCCGGATGTCGACCGTGCTGAACGTCGGGCTGCCGATGAGCATCTCCGCTCGCCCGGGCGTCTGCGGGAACAGGCCGATCGAGGCGAAGACGTACCAGGCGCTCATCGTGCCGAGGTCGTCGTTGCCGGGCAGGCCGCCGGGGCCGGTCGAGTAGGCGTCGTCCACGACCTGCCGCACGGTCTCCTGCGTCTTCCAGGGCTTGCCGAGGGCGTTGTACATCCACGGCGTGTGGATGTCGGGCTCGTTCGTCGGGTCGAACTTCGTGGCGTCGCCACCGGTGACCGCCCAGTTGCCCGAGGCGTCGTGGAAGAAGTCGTCGAGCCGTGCGACCGCGGCGTCGTCCCCGCCGAGCGCGCTGGACAGCCCCTGCACGTCCTGCGGCACGAGCCAGGTGTACTGCGCGCTGGTGCCCTGCGCGAACCCGGTCCCCGTCGACGGCGACCAGCCCGGCGTCCACGAGCCGTCGGCCTGCCGCGCGGCCTGGTACCCGACGGCGGCGTTGAAGGTGTTCTTCCAGGAGGTCCCGCGCTCGGCGAACATCCGGGCGTCGGAACGAAGTCCGAGGGAACCCGCCCAGTACCCGAGCGCGCTGTCGGAGATCGAGTCCTCGAGGGTCTCGGCCGCACCGCCCCAGCAGGAGCAGTCGTCGTTCGCCGCGTACTGCCGCTCCAGGTACTCGTCGAGTGCGGGCCGCTGCGCCAGGCACTGCCCCGGGCACCCGATGTCGCTCTCGGCGTCCGCGTTCTCGACCGTCGCCTGGCGTTTCAGCGAGGCGTAGGCGGCCCGGACGTCGAAGTTCCGGACGCCCATGGCGTACCAGGTGGCGAGCGTCGCGGCCGAGGGGTCGCCGGTCATCACGTGCGTCGGCGCGCCGAGGTGCAGCCACCGGTCCCAGACCCCGCCGTTCTGCTCGGCGAACCGCAGCATCGACTGCGCCATGTCCCCGGCGACGTCCGGCCGCAGCAGCGCGAGCAACTGGATCTGCGCCCGGTACTGGTCCCACCCGGAGTACGTGCCGTAGACGGTCCGGTGTCCGCGGTCCATCCGGTGCACCCGCAGGTCCGGGCCCAGGTAGCGCCCGTCGCGATCGTTCAGCGTGTTCGGCTGCATGAGTGCGTGGTAGACCGACGTGTAGAGCTGGGTGGTCCGGTCCGCCGTGCCGCCGCCGACGCGCAGGCGCGACAGTTCACGGTTCCAGGAGGCCCGTGTGCCGGCCGCCACGCTGGCGACGGTCGAGCGCTTGGTCACCTCGCCGTCACGGTTGGCGACAGCCCCGGCTGCGCTCACGTACGAGATGCCGATCTTCGCCTGCACCGTCGCTCCGCGACGCGCGTCGAACCCCACCCACGCGCCGGAGCCGCGTCCGGCGCGGTCGGCCCCGGTCAGGTAGCCCTCCCCACCGGAGGAGGACGTGCCTCCAGGCTGGACCGTCCCGTCCTTCCAGGTGCCGGTGCTCGCGAACGCCGTGTCGAAGGTCGCGGTGAAGTACAGGCGGTAGTAGCTGCGGCGGTCCGGGTTGGTGGCGCCGCCGCCGTTCGCGCGGCGGCTGCAGAAGCCGCCCGTCAGGACGCTGCCGCTGACCGTGCGGGTGCGGGGGTCGACGCGGGTGATCGCGGCCTCGCTGCCGTTGATCGAGTTCGACGTGCGGAACAGCAGGTTCGCGTCCTTGCCGGCCGGGAACGTGAACGCGCCGACGCCGGCGCGCGTGGTGACGGCGAGGTCGGTGCGGACGCCGTTGTCGAGCGTGACGCCGTAGCGGCCGGGGCTCGCGGACTCCTGGTCGTGGGAGTACCCGGCGGCGTAGACAGCGTCCTTCGAGTCGGCCGACGGCGAGGTCGTGACCGGGGTCGTGACCGGCATGATCGGCACGTCTCCCGCAGCACCCGGAGCACACCCGGCCCCGTTCAGGTGCGTCAGGCTGAAGCCGCGCAGCCGGTTCACGTCGTACGAGTAGCCGTTCGCGACCGGGGTCGACGTCTGGTCGCCCGCGGTCCCGGTGGGACTCCACTGCACCATGCCGAACGGTGCGGTGGCCCCGGGCCAGGTGTTGCCGTTGTTGCTCGTGCCGACGAAGGGGTCGACGTACCGGGCCGGATCGCTCACGGTCCGCCCGGCCTGCGTCGATGGCGAGGCCACCGCCGGCGCGGCGACGATCCCCGTGCCCAGCAGTACGGCGATCGTGGCCACCGCGGCGAGCGGGAGCGGACGGACGAGCGGGCGACGGTGCACGCGAGATCGGTTCACGTTCGTGACGCTAGCCCCCTCGGACGGGGGACGTCCGCTCTCGTCACCCAGCGCTCTCCCGCTGTTCACGTCGGGTTCGGCGACGGGCCCCGGCGCCCTCCGGTGCTGCCGGCTCGGGGTCAGCCGCCGTACTCCGCGCAGCTGTCGGTGCCGCTGTAACAGGCCGGCGCCTCGCGATCACGCCGGGTGTCCTGCTCCGTCTGGTTCCAGCGCCCCTGCGGGACGGCGAGGACGTAGGCGGCCACGAGCACGATCGGCACCATGACGACGGCGGTCACCACGACGCCGGTGCGCCCCGTCCGGACGCCGAGGAGCACGGCGACGAAGCAGGCCACGGGTCCCAGGACGAGCAAGAACTCGTAGGTGTGGACCGCACCGGGACTCTCGACGTTGTCCCCGAACAGGCGCAGTGTCGAGACGATCGTGGCGAACATCGCGACGGGAACGACGCAGAGCACCAGCACCGCGGCGAGCGCGACGCGGCGCTCGACCCGGACGCCGCAGCCCTTCCGGCGCTCCCGCTCGAGCCGCGCGTACTCCGCACCCACCGGGTCGTCCGTCGCTGCGTCGTCCACCCCCATCATCGGGTGAGTGTCGCACGGAACGGTGCCGACCGGTACGTGATCAGGCCGTCGTGCGCGCGGCGACCTCGTCGACGAAGGTGCGGACCCGCTGCCGGAACCCCGGGTCGGCGGCTGCCCCGCGGACGGGGACGACGTGCAGCCGCCGGTCACCCCGACGCAGTGCCGGACCGACGAACACCCCCTCGGCGACGTCCGGTGCGGTGGCCGACCAGAGCGTCGAGCGAGCGCCGTCCTCCGCGGTCCGGGCCATGCTGCGGGCGACCAGGCCACCGAGGCGCTGCGTGAGGGTCTCGGCCTGGTCGTTCATCCCCGTCGCCGCGATGCCGGGGTGTGCGATGACCGAGCGGACGTCCGAGCCGGCCGCGCGGAGCCGCTCGCCGAGGTCGACCGCGAGCGCCGTCGCCGCCGTCTTCGAGTCGGTGTACACGGCGAACTGGGAGTAGCCGCTCGCATCGTCGACCCCGCCCGGTGCAGGCACGCGGCGGGTGCGCTGCGACAGGTTCGACCCGACGAGCACGACCCGGGGTGACGGTCCACCGAGCACCGGGAGCATCGCGTCGGCGATGCCGGCCGGGCCGACGACGTTGGTGGCCCAGGTGCGTTCGATGCCCTCGTCGGTCAGCCCGAACGCGCCGAGCGTCGCGCCGGCGTTGTTGACGAGGGCGTCCACGACGATGCCGTCCGCGGCGAGCTGCCGGGCGAATGCCGTGACCGAGGCGACCGACGCGGTGTCGACGACCCGCGCCTCCAGACCCGCGGGTAGGACGCGAGCCGCCTTGTCCGGGTTGCGGACCGCCGCGATGACGCGCGCTCCAGCGGCGGCCAGTCGGGTCGCGACCACCAGACCGAGTCCGCCGGTCGCACCGGTGACCACGACCGTCCGCCCGTGCTGGTCCGCCATCTGTCCGGGCTCCCACGTGAAGGGTTCCATCGTCGTCTCCTGTCCGCACTCCGTATCGAATCGGATGATCCATCCGGAACGCTAGCACAACCGGATAGGGTGTCCGCATGACGATCGCCATGGCCCGTCCCGAAGCGCTGCGTTCCGATGCGCAGCGCAACCGGACCGCGCTGCTCGACGTCGCCCGGTCGTTCCTCGAGCGCGGCGAGCAGCCGCTCCTGAACGCCGTCGCACACGAGGCCGGTGTGGGTGTCGGGACCGCCTACCGGCACTTCCCGTCGCAGCAGCACCTGCTCGAGGCGCTCGCGATCGACGCGCTCGAGGACATGCTCGACCTCGTCCGTGTCGCCGTCGCGCTGCCCGACACAGGGGACGCGCTCCGCGGGGTCGTGACGGCTGCCTTCCGGAGCATGGTCGACGATGCCGCCCTGGGCGACCTGCTGACGAACGGCGGGTTCTCGTGCGCCGACACCGCTGCGCTCGCAGGAGGCCTGGTGGTGTCCGTCGACGCACTGCTCGCTCGGGCACGGGCCGAGGGGCTCGTGCGTGCCGACGTCGACGCGGACGACCTGCGACGGCTGCTGTGCGGCATGCGGGCGGCCGCCGTGGCGGGAGGCTCCCGGGTGCACGACCCCGAGCGCTACGTCGAGGTGCTGCTGGCGGGCCTCCGCCCGGCCTGACCGCCACCCTCGCGCCCCGCGTGCCTCGCTGTCAGGATGGGCGCATGAGCGTCATGGTGTCCGTCTTCGATGCGTACCGGTTCCGCACGAGCGAGAAGTACACGGCCTACCCGCCGGACGTGCTCCCCATGTTCGTCGCCGAGATGGACAGCATGCTCGCCGAGCCGATCCGCGACGCCCTGGTCACGGCGGTGACGAACGGCGACACCGGGTACGTCGGGCACGGGCGGGCCCTGCCCGAGGCGTTCGCCGACTTCGCCGAGAGCCGGTGGGCGTGGCGGGTCGACCCCGACCTGGTCCGCACCACCACGGACGTGTCGGTCGCTGCGGTGGAGGTGCTGCGCCGGGTCATCGAGCCGGGCGACCAGGTGGTCATCATGCCGCCCGTGTACCCGCCGTTCTGGGAGTACGTGTCCGAGGCCGGCGGCACCGTCACCGAGGTCCCGCTGCTCGCCCCCGCAGGCCCGGCCGACCCCTTCGACACCACGGCCGGCTGGCGGATGGACCTGGACGGCCTCGCGCAGGCGTTCGCCGACGGAGCCCGCACGGTGCTGCTCTGCAACCCGCACAACCCCCTCGGCCTGGTGCACGACCGTGCATCGCTCGTCGCACTTGCGAGGCTGGCCGCCGAGTGGGACGCCGTCGTGGTGTCCGACGAGATCCACGCGCCGCTCGTGCACGCCGACGCGGCGTTCACCCCGTTCCTGGAGTCCTGCCCCGAGGCCGCATCGCTCG
Organism: Curtobacterium sp. UNCCL17; assembly: GCF_000686685.1. Lineage (NCBI taxonomy): Bacteria > Bacillati > Actinomycetota > Actinomycetes > Micrococcales > Microbacteriaceae > Curtobacterium > Curtobacterium sp. UNCCL17. Next base: position 162,508 of record NZ_KK366002.1, read on the forward strand.
GCGTCGCCCTGACGAGTGCGAGCAAGGCCTGGAACCTCGCCGGCACGAAGTGCGCCATGATGATCGGCGCCTCGGAGCGGGCCCGCGCCTGGTTCGACGGCCTGCCGACCGAGGTCGTCGAGCGCACCGGCATCCTCGGCTACACCGCGAGCGTCGCGGCCTTCAGCGAGGGCGAGCCGTGGCTGGCGTCACTGCTCACCGAGCTCGCGGCGAACCGGCGCACCCTGGCCGAGCGGATCGGCGACGTGCTGCCCGGCGCCGAGTACCGGCAGCCGCAGGCGTCGTACCTGGCGTGGCTCGACCTGCGGGCGCTGCCGTGGGGCGACGACCCCGCGGCGGAGCTCGTCGACCGGGCGAAGGTGGCGCTCGGCTCCGGCCCGGCGTTCGGACGGCAGGGCCGGGGCTTCGCGCGGCTGAACTTCGGGTGCTCGGCGGAGACCCTCGACGAGGGGCTCAGCCGCCTCGCCGCAGCCGCGCGCGCCTGACACCGGACCTGGACCGGGCCGGAAGACGCCGGCGGCGGCCTACTCGAACCGCTGCCAGGCCGGCTTGTTCGCGTACGTGTAGCGGTAGTAGTCGGCGAGCTGCAGCCCGGCGGCGGCTTCCTCGTCGACGACGACGGTCGCGTGCTCGTGCAGCTGCAGGGCCGAACCGGGCACGAAGGAGCTGAGCGGCCCCTCGACCGCCGCGGCGACGGCCGCCGCCTTCGACGGGCCCTGGGCGACGAGGACGAGCTCGCGGGCCTCGAGGATGGTGCCGAGCCCCTGCGTCATGCAGTGCGTCGGGACCTGCTCGGGCGAGTCGAAGAAGCGCGCGTTGGCGTCACGGGTCGACGGCGCGAGGGTCTTGATGCGGGTGCGCGAGGCGAACGACGACGTCGGCTCGTTGAACCCGATGTGGCCGTTGGCCCCGATGCCGAGGATCTGCACGTCGATCCCGCCCGCGGCACGGATCGCGGCGTCGTACTCCTTGGCCGCGAACTCCAGGTCGGCGGCACGGCCGTCCGGCACCCGCACGCGCGACGCGTCGAAGCCGAGGGGCGCCACGACGTCGCGGGTGATCACGGCAGCGTACGACTCGGGGTGCTCGAGCGGGATGCCGACGTACTCGTCGAGGGCGAACCCACGGGCCTCGGCGAACGAGATCTCGCCCGACTGCACCCGGCGCTGCAGGTCGGTGTAGATGCCCAGCGGGCTGGATCCGGTGGCGAGACCGATGACGGCGGACGGCTTCTTGGCGACGACGGACGCGATCTTGGCCGCGGCGACGCGACCGACCTCGTCCGGCGTGGGCAGGATGATGATCTCCACATGCCCAGCCTACTGGTCATGACCAGTCTGCGACAGGGGTCGTGTGGGTAGCGTGGAGGCATGCCGACCCCCGACTTCGTCCTGTCCCTGCGCGAGAAGATCGGCACGGCGCCGCTCTGGCTGTCGGGCGTGAGCGCGATCGTGACGCGCGGCTCCGGCGCCGAGCGCGAACTGCTCGTGGTGCGACGGGCCGACACGGGCGCGTACACGCCGGTCACCGGGATCGTCGACCCGGGCGAGGAACCGGCCGTCGCCGCCGAACGCGAGGTCCTCGAGGAAGCCGACGTCGTCGCCGTCGCCGAACGCCTGGCCTGGGTGCAGGTGCTGCCCGAGATGACCTACCCGAACGGCGACCGGTCGCAGTACCTCGACCTGGTCTTCGCCTGCCGGTACGTCTCCGGGACGCCGAACCCCGCCGACGGCGAGAACACCGAGGCGTTCTGGGCTCGGCTCGACGCCCTGCCCGACATGTCCGAGAACATGCGGGCACGCGTCGAGGCCGGGCTGGCGGACGAGCGCGAGGCGCGCTTCCAGCGCTGACCCCACCGGCCTGGAGGCGCGGTGCCAGGCCGCCACGGGCCTCCCGTCCGCGTCCCCCGACGTTTCGGGCACAGCGACAGTCCACGCATCTGGTCGCGCGCGGACTGTCGCTCAGCGCGAAACCTCGTCGCGACTACGCGAGCGGCGCGACCGCGACCGGTGCGCCGAGCAGGCGCACGGCGGCGGGGTCGCCGGTGGCCCGGCGGTCGCCGACCTCGTGCTGGACGGTCACGACGGTGTCGTCGTCCAGGCGGACGGTGGTGCGGCGGATCGACCCGAGGAAGCTCGAGGTGACGACGGTGCCGGTGATGCCCTCGGGGGCGAAGGCGATGTCCTCCGGCCGGACGTAGGCGAGCACCGGGCCGTCCGGAGCCGAGGAGTCGAGCGCCGGCACCCGGAACCCGTACACGAAGACGTCGCCCCCGCGCAGGTCGCCCTGCAGCCGGTTCGACTGGCCGACGAAGTCCGCCGTGAAGGCCGACGACGGGGTGCGGTAGAGCTCCTCGGGCGTGCCGATCTGCTCGATGTCGCCCGCCTGCATCACGGCGATCCGGTCGGAGACGGCGAGCGCTTCCTCTTGGTCGTGCGTCACGAACACCGTGGTGATGCCGAGGTCGCTCTGGATGCGGCGGATCTCGTCGCGCAGCGAGACCCGGACCTTCGCGTCCAGGGCCGACAGCGGCTCGTCGAGCAGGAGCACCCGGGGGCGGGTGACCAGGGCACGGGCCAGGGCGACGCGCTGCTGCTGCCCGCCGGAGAGCTGGTGCGGGTAGCGCTCGGCGAACTCGCCGAGGTGGACCATGTCGAGGGCCTCGACCACGCGGCTCCTGCGTTCGGCGGCGGGGACCCGGCGCATCTCGAGGCCGAAGGCGACGTTCTGCCGGACCGTCATGTGCGGGAACAGCGAGTACTGCTGGAACACCATGCCGATGTCGCGTTTGTTGACCGGGGTGTCGGCGACGTCCTGGCCGTCGATGCGGATCGAGCCGGCGTCGATCGCCTCGAGGCCCGCGAGCGCCCGGAGCGCCGTCGTCTTGCCGCAGCCGGACGGGCCGAGCAGCGACACGAACTCCCCCGGCTCGACACGGAGGGACAGCCCCGCGAGCGCCCGGTGTGCGCCGTAGTGCTTCTCGACGGCGTGGAGTTCGACGACGGCACCGGTGGTGGCGAGGGACGCCGGGGCTGCCGGAGCGGTGACGGTCATGCGGACTCCTGGGTGCGGGGACGACGGGTGGTGCGGGTGCGGCGGACCCGGCCCGTGCGACGGGTCCCGATGCGGCCGATGAGGACGAGCAGCACGAAGCCGAACACGAGCGCGGCGACCGAGAAGATCGCGGCGACGTACGGGTCGGTCCCCTGCACGAGCACGAGCCCGGTCTGGAACGTGCTGCGGGAGAGGAACGCGGCGAGGGTGTACTCGCCGAGGACCACGGTGATCGTGAGGAAGCACGCGGCGGTGATGCCCCGGCGCAGGTTCGGCAGGAGCACGCGCCAGGTGACGGTCCACCACGAGGCACCGAGTGAGCGGGCGGCCTCGGACAGGACGATCAGGTCCATCGCGGTGATGGCGGCGGCGATCGGGCGGAACGCGAACGGCAGTGTGACGATCCCGATCGCGAACGCCAGCGTCCAGGCGCCGGAGCCGAAGACCTGCGAGACGACCTGGTAGACGGGGATGAACCCGACGACGAGCACCACGACCGGCACGGTGATCGGCACGATGCAGACGAACTCCAGGATGCGTCGGAGCCCCGGGTAGCGGAGCGCGGTGATGATCTGGGCGGGCAGCAGCACGAGCAGCACGATCCCGACGGTGATCACGGCGATGAGCAGCGACGCCCCGAGCCCGTCGAACACGGGCTGGTAGGTGAACGCGTTGGCCGGGTCGCCGATCGCTGCCCAGTGCGCGAAGGTCAGGCCGCCGTCGGTGCCCTGCCGGAACGTGAACTGCAGCAGGGCGACCAGCGGGACGGCGAACAGCAGCCCGATCACGGTGAGCACGGTCACTGCCGCACCACGGGACGGGGCCGTGCCGAAGCGGCGGACGCGGGACGGGCCTCCGAGCCGAACCGGCTGCGCCGGACGCACCGGGCGGACCGGTGCCGCCGCGCTCATCGCTGCCACCTGGCGGCTCGGCGCTGCAGCAGCGAGTAGGCGCCCATCACGACCGCCATCACGACGACCATGCCGAACGCGAGCACCCCGGCGACGTTCTGCAGGCCGACGAGCGTCTCGCTGGTGAGCTGCGTGCGGATCGTGAGCGGCACGATGCCGCCCTGCGAGATGAGGGCCGCGGCGGTGGCGAACGACGAGAAGCCGTTCGCGAAGAGCAGCAGGAGCGACCCCCAGAACGCCGGCGCCAGGACCGGCAACGCGATCCGGCGCCAGTACGTCAGGCGCGAGGCGCCGAGGGTCGCGGCGGCCTCGCCCCACTGGGCCTTGACACCCTCGAGGGCGGGCATGAACGTGAGGACCATGAGCGGCACCTGGAAGTAGACGTAGGGGATGACGAGCCCGGGCACGGTGTACAGGAAGGCGCCGTCTGCGTTGAGGTCGACGTGGAAGACCGTGACCAACCACGTCGTGACGAGTCCCTGCACGCCGATCGTGGCGATGAACGCGAACGCGAGCATGACGCCGCCGAACTGGGCGAGGACGCTCGCCGCCGAGTCGATCATCGACCGGACCAGTCCGTCCGGCCGCAGTGCCGAGAGCGCCCAGCAGACGACCGCGCCGAGCACGGCTCCGATGACCGCGGAGGCGGCGGACAGGCCGAACGACCCGCCGAACGCCCGCAGCACGGACGGGTCGGCGAAGGCCGCGAGGTTCGCGAACGTGAACGCTCCGGAGCCGTCGAAGAAGCCGCTGCCGATCGCGATCACGGCGGGGACCGCGAGGAACAGCAGGACGTAGGCGGCGAAGGGGGTCAGCCCCAGCCAGGCGAGACCGACGCGGCGCCGGACACGGGGTCCGGCGCCGCGACGGACGGCATCGGCGGGCGCGGACGCCGGGCGCACGGTGCTCGGAGCGCTCGTCGCGGGCGCGTCTGCCGATGCGGTGGTCATGCTGCTCAGGACCCCATCGTCGAGGACCACTTGGCCTTGAGCACCGTCGCGGCGTCGGCGACCTGGGCGTCGGTCAGCTCGACGTAGTCCTTCGGCGCGCCACCGGCGGCGTCGAGGGCGTCCTGGTCGACCTTGCCGGACTTCTCCATCGCCGACAGGGTGGCGGGGAAGGCACCGGCCTGCAGGTACAGGTTCTGGGCCTCCGGGCTGGCGATGTACTCCTGCCACAGGCGGGCGGCCGCGGGGTTCGGGGCGTCCTTGGTGATGGCCTGCGAGTAGTACGAGCCGAGCGCCTGCCCCTTCGGGACGACGGTCTTCCAGTCCTTGTTGCCACTCGCGCCCGCTGCCGGTCCCCACGCCAGGTTGTTGTACGACCACTGGATGACCACGGGGGTCTCACCCGAGGCGACCGTGGCCTGCGTCGGCAGCACGTTCTGGAAGTTGCCGGCCTTCTTCAGGTCGCCGAAGTAGTCGACGCCCTTCGTGATGTCGTCGGCCGAGCCACCGTTCTCGAGCGCCGCCAGGTAGACGGCCGATGCTGCCTGGTTGGCCTGCGTCGGGTCGCCCGCGATCGAGACCTTGCCCTTGTACTCGCTGCCGAGCAGGTCCTGCAGGTCCTTCGGGGCGTCGGAGATCTTCGACGAGTCGTACCCGATCGACATCAGGCCGGTGTAGTCACGCGTCCACGCGCCGTCCTTGTCCTTCAGGTCGGTGGGGATGTCGTCCCAGTTCGCGACCTTGTAGTCGGTGAGCAGGTCGAGGTTCTCCTGCAGCACCGCGTTGCCGAGGTCGAGCACGTCGGGCGCGGTGGACTGGCCCTTCTGCGACTTCACGGCGGCGACCTCGTCGGCGCTCGAGCCGTTCGGGTTCGCAGAGTTGATCTTGATGCCGTACTTCTTGGTGAAGCCGTCGATGATCTTGCCGTAGTTGGCCCACGACGGCGGCAGCGCGATGACGTTCAGCTGACCCTCGGCCTTGGCGGCCTTGACGAGGGCGTCCATGCCGCCGGCGGACTGGGCGCTGGTGGCGGTCTTCCAGTCGGCGTCGCCGTCGGAGCCGGCGCTCGCGGAGCTCGTCGCCGAGCATCCGGCGAGGGTGACGATCGCTGCGGCGGCCAGGGCGATGCCGGCCAGGGTGCGCTTGTGCTGCACGGGTGGGCCTTTCGGGTGGGGGAAGGTGCTGAGGTGACCGGGGGTCCGGGTTCTGGTCGATCGTGGACGCGGCCGGTTTCCGGCCCGTGCTCCCGTGGTGAACGGCGGCGGAACAGCGGGTGCGGCTGTACGCTTTGCTCGATCTGGGCGCATGGTCGCGCCCACATCAGGCCTGGAGGCACGGATGCGGTTCACGACGACGGTCCTGCAAGCACGGAAGACGGCGACCGGACTCCCCGTCCCGGAGTCCGTCATCGAGGCGCTCGGATCCGGCAAGCGCCCCGCGGTGGTCGTCACGATCAACCGGGGCTACACCTACCGCTCCACCGTCGGGGTCATGGACGAGCAGTTCCTGGTGCCGCTGTCGGCCGCACACCGTGAGGCCGCCGGGATCGCCGCAGGGGACACCGTCGAGGTCGCACTCGAGGTCGACACCCTGCCCCGGACCGTCGACCTGCCGGAGGACCTGGCGGCCGCGCTGCAGGAGGCCGGCGTGCGTGCGGCGTTCGACACTCTGTCGAACTCGCGGCAGCGGGCACTCGCCGACCCGGTCACCCAGGCGAAGGCCCCGGAGACCCGGGCCCGGCGGATCGAGAAGGCCGTGGCGTCCCTGCGGGGGTAGTGCTGCGGGGCGGGGTCGGGCGGGGTAGGGCGGCCAGGTCGTTTCGGGCGTACCTGGTCGTTTCGGGCGTACCTGGTCGGAAGTTCTCGCCAGGTATGCCCGGAAGCACCAGGTATCGCGGGCGTTCTGGGAAAGAACGGGCGGGCTCAGGCCCCGAGCTCGACCAGGACCCGCGGGATCTCGGTCACGAGTTCGCTCGCCAGGTACCCGAGCGGCCCGACCTGCACCGCGAGTCGGTCGCCTGCGGCAGCGTGCACGTAGGACGCCCACGCCACGGCCTGTGCCGGATCGGCGCCGCGGGCGAGCAGGCCGGTGACCGCACCGGACAGCACGTCCCCACTGCCGCTCGTCCCGAGACCGCCGGAGCCGGTGCCCTTGAGCCACGCCCGACCCTGCGGTGTGGCGATGGCGTCGCCGAGGGCCACGACGGCACCGAAGCGGTTCGCGATCGCCACGGCGTCGGCCACGTCGTCGTCGCTGCACTCCCGCCCGAGCAGGCGCTCGGCCTCGCCGGAGTTCGGCGTCATCACGAGCCGTCCACGCAGCGGCTCCAGGCGGTCCCGCACGTCGGCGGCCACCCCGAGGGCGAAGGCGTCGAGCACGACGGTGGTGTGCGGACCGACGACGTCGGCGAGTCCGGCCACGAGGTCACGCGAACCGTCCGGCTCGTCGAGCCCCGGCCCGACCAACACGGCGTCGGCACTCGACGCGCTGTCCGCGATGCCTTCGATCGCGCCGACGGCGATGTGCCCGTCCTGGTCCTCGTCGAGGGGTTCGACCCCGGACTCGGGCACCTCGACCGCGACCTCGTTCGCCACGCTCCGGCCGACCGCCAGGGTGAGACGACCGGCGCCCACCCGGAGTGCGGCGAGCGCGGAGAGCATCGCTGCGCCCGGGGTCCGAGCGGCGCCGCCGACGATGAGCACCTGCCCGCGGCCGTACTTGCCGGCACCGGGTTCGGGCAGTGGCCAGTCCCGCAGGAAGTTCGGGGTGACGGGTTCAGTGGACATGCTCGTCGTCCTTCCGGCCGGTGTGCTGGGTGACCTCGTCGTCGTCCAGGTGCCCGACGGAGGAGAACTCCTCGAGCACCCACGGCGATCCGGCGTCGTCGCGACGGAGTCGGGTGAGGGAGGCGTTGGCGACGGCGTGGGTCCGGGCGAACTCCATGAGCGCCGGCTCGTCGAGGTCGAGGCACACCGCGACGGCGAGCATCACCACGGCGTCGTGCGCGGCGATCACCAGGCGCTCGGCGCCGTCGACCCGCTCGACGTCGCCGAGGAGCGACCGGAGCCGGAGCATCACATCGGCCCACGACTCCCCGCCCGCCGGCCGGTGGTAGTACTTGCCGAGCCACTGCCGGCGGCGTTCCTCGTCCGGGTACCGGTTGCGGACGCCCTGCAGGGTCAGCAGGTCGAGGACGCCGAGTTCGCGGTCGCGCAGCCGCTCGTCCACCCGCTTCTCGGGTTCGGCGAGGCCGGCTGCCTCGAGCGCGATTGCGATGGTCTGTTGTGCGCGGAGGTACGGCGACACCCACAGCGCGACGGGGACGTCGTCGATCCCGCGGTCGGCGAGCTCCTGCCCGAGGGCCCGGGACTGATCGGTGCCGAGCGGGCTGAGCGGGACGTCGGCGTCCCGGAACTCGACGTCGATGACGTCGTCGCCCGCTGCTTCGGCCCGAGCCGCCGCGACGTTCGCGACCGATTCGCCGTGACGGACGAGCCAGATCTCCTGCACTGCCATGCCGCCACGCTAGCCAGAGCGTGCTGTGCCGGTTCACCGGCGCCGTGGTTCATGCACGTGACGATGCCCGCTCAGCCACCCACTCCTGGGGCCGATGTCGGGAACTGTGGACGGGCCTCCAGGCCTGGGCGGTTGTGGAGGGGAGACGTTCCTTCCCAGAACGGCCGCGATGCCAAGCGGAACCGGGCGTACCTGGCCGGAAGTTCCGACAAGGTACGCCCGATTCGACCAGGTACGCCCGATTCGACCAGGCCACCCGACCCGCCCACCTCGGCCGCCCCCACACGCACCCCCGCACGCCCTCCCACCCCCCGCGCAACACGACGCCGAACGGAACGCACCCGTGTCCCGTCCGGCGCCGCGGTCTCTCCCCGACCGAACGCCGGGCCCGCTGCCTCAGGCCCGACGCACGCGCAGCGTCACGATCTCGAACGGCCGCAGGGTCAGTACGACCGGCTCCCCGGCCGACCACGAGCGCTCCAGCGGCCGCTCGAGCAGGTCGACCTGTGACACCGACTCGACGTCGAACCCGAAGGAGACCCCGACGTCCGACGCCCGGCCGCCGAGTCCCTCGTACAGTCGCACGACGACGTCTCCGGAGCGGTCCTCGGCGAGCTTGACGGCCTCGACGAACACCTGCGGCGACGACACCGTGACGAGCGGCGCGACCTCGGCCGACCCGGGGACGCTCCGCACCGGCAGGTTCAGCCGGTACCCGGAGTCGGCGGCGTCGAGCACCGAGGCCCCGATCCGCAGCACCGTCCGGAACACGTGGTGCCCCTGGTCGGCGTTCGGGTCCGGGAACGTCGGCCCGCGCAGCAGCGACTCCCGCACGAGCGTGGTGATCCCGCCGTCGGGCCGGGTCTCGCGCGTGATGTCGTGGCCGTAGGTCGAGTCGTTCGCCACGGCGACGCCGAACCCGGGCTCCGCGACGTGCACCCAGCGGTGTGCCGAGGTCTCGAACCGGGCGTGGTCCCACGAGGTGTTCTGGTGCGTCGGCCGGTCGATGTGCCCGAACTGGATCTCGCTCGAGGCCGACGACGCGAGCACGTCGATGGGGAACGCGAGCTTCAGCAGCTTCTGGTGCTCGTGCCAGTCGACCTCGGTCTCGACGGTCAGCTCCGGTTCGCCCTGCACGGCGGAGTAGCGCGTGGTGAGCGTCGACGATCCGAAGGACCGTTCCACCACGAGCGAGGAGCCGTCGACCGAGACGGACGACGCCGACAGCACCGTGCCGTTGCGCTGGTACGCGCGGTCGATGTCCCACGCCTCCCACTGGTTCGGGGTGTCACGGAACACCGTGTACTCCGCCGCCGCGGCGCCGGGCGCGATCGCGTCGCGTCCGGTGGCGTGGTCAACGAACGAGACGACGTGGCCGGCAGCGTCGATGGTCGCGGTGACGACGCCGGTGTCGAAGACGAAGCGGTCGCCGCTCCGGACGGGAGGCACGGGTCGCGGCGCGTGGACGACCGAACCTGCCAGGGCGGTCACGTCCCCTGCCGCGACCGGCGAGGCGTTGAAGCGCACGACCGACGCGGCGTCGTCGGCGCCGGCGAGCGCCGTCGTCGCGCTGCCCGCGAGCGCCGTCGTCGCGCTGCCGATCAGCCCCTCGAGCACCTCGGCGACCCGGGCGTACTGCTCCTCGGCGTTCTCGTACACCCACGCGATCGAGGACCCGGGCAGGATGTCGTGGAACTGCTGCAGCAGGACGGTGTGCCAGGCGTCCTCGAGTTCGGCGTACGGGTACTCGCTGCCGAGCCGGACCGCCGCCGTCGCTGCCCAGAGCTCGGCTTCGCGCAGCAGGTGCTCGGAGCGGCGGTTGCCCTGCTTCGTGCGGATCTGCGACGTGTAGGTGCCGCGGTGGAACTCGAGGTACATCTCCCCCGACCAGACCCCCGGCGTCGGCAGCTCGGCTTCGAGCTGCTCGAACACCTGAGCCGGCGTGCCGAGCGTGACGTGGGGCGACCCGTCGAGGTCGTGCTGGCGGTGTGCGGCGCCGACCATCTCGCGGGTGGGACCGCCGCCGCCGTCGCCGAAGCCGTACAGGAGCATCGAGGTGTTCGCGGTGCCGCGTTCCTTGTTGTTCCGTTCGCCGCGGCGCAGGTCGGCGGGCGAGACGTCGGAGTTGTAGGTGTCGGCCGGGGGCAGGTGCGTCAGGACGCGCGAGCCGTCGATGCCCTCCCAGTGGAACGAGGTGTGCGGGATGACGTTCGTCTCGTTCCACGACGGCTTCTGGGTGACGAACCACTTCGACCCGGCGGCGCGGACGATCTGCGGCAGGGCACCCGAGTAGCCGAACGAGTCGGGGAGCCAGGCCTCCGGGGTGTCGATGCCGAACTCCTCCAGGAAGAAGCGCTTGCCGGCGACGAACTGGCGGGCCAGGGCTTCACCGCCGGGCAGGTTGGTGTCCGACTCGACCCACATGCCGCCGACCGGGATCCACCGGCCCTCGGCAACGCGCTGCTTGATGCGGGTCCAGATGGACGGGTACTCGTCGCGGATCCACGCGTACTGCTGCGCGGACGAGCAGGCGAAGGTGAAGTCGGGGTCGCGGTCCATCAGGTCGAGCACGTTCGAGAACGTCCGCGCGCACTTGCGCTTCGTCTCGCGCACGGGCCACAGCCAGGCGGAGTCGATGTGGGCGTGCCCGACGGCGATCGCGCGGTGGGCGGCGGGACTGGCGGGGACAGCGAGCACGGGCGCCAGGACCTGACGGGCGTCCGCGGCGGTGCCGGCGACGTCGTCCGGATCGAGTGCGTCGGCGGCGCGTTCGAGTGCCCGCAGGATGTCGGCGCCGCGGGTGCCGTCGGTGGGGAGCTCGGCCATCAGCCCGCGCAGCACCCAGAGGTCCTGCTGCAGTTCCCACACGGTGTCGTCGCGCTCGACGACCTCGAGGGCCTTGAGGCGGTAGATCGGGTCGTCGCCGGCGGTGGAGCGCGAGCCGAGCGGCGTCGCACCCTGGAACGAGTCGCCGCCGATGTCCGGGTTCGCCCCGGCCTCGATCCAGAGCTCGAAGGACTCCCCCGGGCCGACCTCGAGCGGCACGGTGTCGTTCCGCGGCTCGATCGCCTTGATCGTGGAGCCGTCGGCGCGGAACGCGAGTCCCTCGGCCTGGAAGCCGGGCTGCCGCTTGGTGAACCCGAGGTCGACGAGGAGCTCGGCGGTGGTCCCCGGCGCGGTGCCGAAGTCCGCCGGCACGGTCCCGGTCACCCGGAACCACGTCGTGCCCCACGGGCGTCCGCCCCAGTGCGACCCCACCGTGAACGGTGTGTACGTCTCGCCCACGGCGGCGTCGAACGGCACCGGTTCGTCCGGCACCTCCCACGCCTCGATCGTCACCGGCGCCGAGCGACGGAGGACGGCGGGGTCGACGCGGTCGCGCACGAGGCGGGCGATCCGGGCCTCGACGAGCGGTTCGTCCTGGTGCATGTGCTTCCTTTCTGGTTCGCGGAACACCGGTGTTCGCGGATCGAACCGCGGTTCGCGGGTGTTCGACGCGCGAACACCGGTGTCTTGCGGGGGTGGGGGCCGGCGTCAGCCCTTGATGCCGCCGGCGAGGGCGTTGCCGCCGCCGAGGCCTCGGGACACGATCACGTAGAGGGCGATGACGGGCACGGAGTAGACGATCGAGAACGCGGCGAGCTGGCCGTACGCCACCGCCCCGTTCTGCCCGAAGAAGTTGAAGATGCTCACCGCGGCGGGCACCTTCTCGGGCGAGAGCAGCAGGACGAAGGGGACGAAGAAGTTCCCCCATGCCTGGATGAACACGAAGATGAAGACGACCGCGATGCCCGGACGCATGAGCGGGATCACGATGCGGGTCAGGGTGGTGAGCATCGAGGCGCCGTCGGTCCACGCCGCCTCTTCCAGCGAGATCGGCACCGAGTCCATGAAGTTCTTCGCCATCCAGATCGCCATCGGCAGCGACGTGGCGGCGAGGAAGAAGATGCAGCCCCACACGTTGTCGATCAGGTTGAGCGACACGAACAGCGCGTAGACGGGCACCATCATCGCGGTGATCGGCAGACCGGTGCCGAACAGGATGCTGTACAGGAACGGCTTGTTGACCCGCATCTTGTACCGGGACAGCGGGTACGCGGCGAGCAGGGCGAACACCACGGTGACGACCGCCGTGCCGCCGGAGAGCAGCAGGCTGTTCGCGAGCGGGATGAACGACAGCTCGGGGGTGAGCACCTTCGCGAAGTTGTCGAGGGTGAACTGCGAGGGCAGCTTCACCGACAGCGACGCCTGGGTGTCGAACGACGCGAGCACGAGCCAGAGCAGCGGCACCGCGAAGCACACCGCGATGACGAGCAACACCGTGTTCGACACCCACCGCATGGTGCGGCCGCGCGGTGACGTCATGTGCATCGACCCCGGTGCGGTCACCGAGCGGGTCGTGGTCTGGTCGAGGGACGGGGCGGTCGTGGCCATCAGTCCACCTCCGGCTTGAGGGCCCGGATGTAGATGATCGAGAAGACCGCCCCCACCACGAGCAGGATGGTCGCGATCGCGGTCCCGAAGCCGAGCTGCGAGAACTTGAACGCCTCCTGGTACGCCAGGATCGGCAGGGTCGACGAGTTCGTGCCCGGACCGCCGCCGGTCATCACGAAGATCAGCGTGAAGACCGACAGGGTCTGCAGCGTCGTGAGCATGAGGTTCGTCGAGATGCTCCGGCGGATCACCGGGAGCGTGATGTAGACGAGCCGCTGCCAGCCGGTGGCTCCGTCGACCTCGGCGGACTCGGTGATCTCCTCGGGGACCTCCTGCACGGCGGCCGAGTAGACGAGCATCGAGAACGCGGTGCCGCGCCAGATGTTCGCCAGGATCACCGCGAGCATCGGGTACGTGTAGAGCCAGTTCGCGCCGGTGATCCCGATCGACGCGAGGAACGTGTTGAGCGTCCCCTCGTCGTTGAAGAACGCGTACGCCGCGAAGGACGCCACGATCTCCGGCAGGACCCACGCGGCGACCACGAAGGTGCCGACGATCGCCCGGACGGCCTTGTTCGCCGAGCGCATCAGCAGGGCCAGTCCGAGGCCGAGCACGTTCTGTCCCACCACGGCCGAGGCCAGCAGGAAGACGACGGTCAGGATGACGGACTTCGGGAAGTCCGGGTCCTGGAACAGCTCGACGTAGTTCTGGAACCCGACGAACTGCTGGTCGGCCGCACTGGCGCCCGTCAGCGCCGAGTTGGTGAACGACCCGTAGAACGACGAGATGACGGGGCCGAGCAGGAAGATGACGAGGAGGACCAGGGCGGGGATGAGCGGAACCGCTCGTCCGACGTTCCGCAGTGGTCGCCGCTTGCGCGGCACGGGTGGATCGGTGCGCTTCGGCGCACCGGGCGCCGACAGCGTCGGCGCGAGGGGGGTGCTGGACACGATGGGTGCCTTCCGGGTGCGGAGGGGTTCCGAAGGTGGGGAAGAGCGGACGGGAGGCGCGGTGCGGGACCGCCCCGCGCCTCCAGTCCGTCAGTGGGTGACGTCCGTCAACCAGCGGAGACGGTGTTCTCCTTGCCGACCACCTGCGTGACGGCCTTGTCGTAGGCGGCAGCCGCGTCCTTCGGCGACTGCTGACCCGTCATGACCGCTTCCATCGCGACCTGGATCGCGTTGGAGACCTGCGAGTAGTCACTCGTCGCCGGGCGGAAGTTGGTGTTCTCCACCAGCCCCGAGAAGAACTTGAACGTCGGGTTCGCCGCCGTGTAGGCCGGGTCGTCCGCGACGTCCTTGCGGACGGCGATCTGACTGTTCTCGGTGTCGTACTTCAGCGAACCGTCCTTGTCGAGGAAGCTCGTGATGAAGTCGAACGCCGCCTGCGGGTTCTTCGACTTCGCGCCGACCGCCAGGGTCCATCCGCCGGACATCGAGTTGTAGCCGGGAGCCTGCCCGTTCTGGGTCGGCATGGGCGCCTGGCCCATCACGTCGTTCCACTCGGGCCACGGCGCAGTGCCGGACTTGAGCCACGTGCCGGACTGCCACGAACCGTCCAGGTCGATCGCGAGCTTGCCCTTCGGCAGCCACGTCTGGGCGATGGTCGTGCCGACGTTCGTGTCGAGCGCCTGCTGCGGTGTCGGGCCGAGGCCGCCCTGGTAGACGTCCTTCACGAACTTGAGCGAGTCCTCGAACTGCTTCGAGCCGGTGACCCACTTCTTGTCCTTGTACAGGGTGTTGCCGGAGCCGTCGGCGCCGTACAGGAGCATCTCGAAGCCCTGCATGGTCGAGGCCTCGCCCTGCGCCTTGCCCGAGTAGATGTTGAACGGGATGACGTCGGGCTGCTTGTCCTTGATGGTCTTCGCCGCCGCGAGCACGTCGTCCCACGTCTTCGGCTTCCACGGGACCTCGAGCCCGGCCTTCTTGAAGATGTCCTTGTTGTACCAGAGGGCTCGGGTGTCGGTGCCCATCGGGACGCCGTAGATCTTGCCGTCGTCACCCTGCCCGGCCTGCTTGGCGTTGTCGAAGAACTGGTCCCACTCGTCCCACTTGTCCGTGTACTTGTCGAGTGGCAGCAGGTAGCCCGCCTCGGCATCGGCCTTGACGAGGAACGTGTCCTCGTACATGACGTCCGGGGCGGTGGCCGGCGCCTTGTTCATGAGCGCGAGCTTCGTGTAGTAGTCGTTGCCCTGTGCCTGGATGGGCACGAGGGTGACCTTCTTGCCGGGGTTGTCCTTCTCGTACTGCTTCTTGACGACCTTCATCTGGGCGTCGAGCTGCTGGAAGGCGCCGAACTTCTGGTACGCGATCTTGATCGTGTCGCTCGAGGCGGACCCCGAGCTCGAGCAGCCAGCCAGACCGACTGCGGCCACGGCCACAGCTGCGAGTCCGGCGATGATGCGGGTGCGTTTCATCGGTGCTCCTTTGCACGGGTGATGTCCGCGGGCACCATCGCCCGCGCGCAGGATTAGTCCACCGTATTGACTTAACCGTGTCAAGGAGTTTCTGGGGGAGGCCGCCGGCGCAATCGGGCGTACCGAGTGAAATCGGGCGTACCGGGTCGGAAGTTTCGACCAGGTACGCCCGATTCCGCTTCCCAACGCGTGCGTTCTGGGAAGGAACGTCCGTCAGGAGATCGGCGTCGCGCTCCCCGTCACCGTGATCCCGCCGGCCTCGGGGACGTCCACGAGCAGCAGACTCGGACGCCCGACGTGCCGCCCCTGCCGGATCGTGATGCGGTCGCCCGGCTGCGCTGCACCGATCTGCCGCAGGTACGCCCCGGTCGACGCCGCAGCCGATCCCGTCGCCGGGTCCTCGGTGATGCGCCCGGCGGGGAACAGGTTGCGCGCCTCGTACTCCCGGTCACCGGTGCGGTGCAGCACCGTGACGGTCCCCGCCCATCCGGCCTCGCGTTTGAGCTCGGCGAGGGGCCCCGGCGCGAACCGGAACTGGTGGAACAGCTCGCGGTCGTGCAGCACGAGGACCGGGTGCCAGTTGCCGGCGAAGGACTCCAGCACCGGGAACCCCGGAGCGATGTCCGCCGCCTCGAGTCCGAGCAGGTCGAACAACCGCGCCAGCAGGGCCGGGTCGAGGTCCCGTGTGGCCGGCTCGACGCTCGTCATCGCGACCTGCACCGCGCCGTCCGCACCGACGATCGCATCGAGGGCGACTTCGCCGGCCAGGGTCGTGAACACCCGGCGGCCCGTCCCGTCGCGCTCGGCCAACGCGACGGCCAGTGCGACGGTGGCGTGCCCGCAGAACGGGACCTCGGCGCTCGGCGAGAAGTAGCGGACCCGCGGCCCGGTCGCCGTCGAACCGACGACGAAGGCGGTCTCGGGGTACCCGACCTGTCGGGCGATCGCGAGCATCTGGTCGTCGGACAGCCCGGCCGCATCGAGCACGAGCCCAGCGGGGTTGCCTCCGCCCGGCTCGGCGGCGAAGGCGGTGTACCGGAGGATCTCCTGCTGCATCCCCCGACGCTACTGCGGCGTCACGACCGGGTGCGCGGGCCGATCCCCGACGGGTGGCACGGCGTGCTGCGGTGCCCAGGTGGGGCTAACCCCCGACCGCTTCCGGGTGCGCACGTGATGTTTCAGCGCCGCGTCCGTCGCGAGACTGGATCCATGAGCACCGACACGCGCCCCACCACCGCCCGCCGCACCCTCCGGATCGCCCTCGCCTCCACCGCCGCGGTGTCCGCCCTGCTGCTGACCGCCGGCTGCAGCGCGATCCAGGACATCGTGCCGAACAAGACCCCGCAGAAGCACTTCGACGCGTACTCCGACGCCCCGCGCTCCGGGGAGTCCGAGGACCTGGCGTTCTTCATGCCGAAGTGGGTGCCGGAGGACGCGAAGGACATCGACGTCCGCCTCCACGTCTCCCAGCCCGGGTACGTCATCGGGTTCGCCTCGAAGGACGGCGTCGACGTGGACGACTGCACCCCGCTCGACGAGTCGTACGGCGGCACGGCGATGACCGCCGACTTCCTGCCCGAGGAGCTCCCGACCAAGGGCCTGGTCACCTGCGGCGACGGTCGCGCGGTCACCGAGATCGACGGCCGCTGGTACGGCTGGACCACGAAGGACGCCATCCCCGGTCAGGACGACACCCAGACCATGCACGGGGCGGCGCACTGAACGCACGCACCCACCCGCCTGGAGGCGCGGGGCGGCCCCGCACCGCGCCTCCCGTCCGTCGCGCGGTCGCGCCCACCGCGCATGGTGCGCAGAAACGGTCGGGTCCGCTGTTCGAACCCGACCATTCCTGCTCACGAAGTGTGCCCGTGGGGCGTGGGGACTTACTCCGCAGCCACCGTCCGACGTCGGCGACGCACGACCAGCACACCCGCACCCGCCGCGAGCAGCAGGAACGCCACCAGCGCACCGGCACCGAGCCCTGCGGCACCCGTGAACGCGAGCTGCCCGTCCGTGGTGATCGTGATCGGGGTCCACCCGATCAGATTCCCGTCCGCAGCCGTCACCGCCAACCGGTGCACACCAGCCACCGTGTCCGCCGGGATGGTCACCCGAACCGTCCCGTCAGCAGCCACCACCGCGGTACCGATCAACGTCGGCTCCGAGAACAACCACACGTTCACCGCGTCACCCGCCGACGCCGTGCCCACCGTCACCGTGATCGTCTCCCCCGCACGAGCCGACGCCGGAGCCGACACCCCACCACGACTCGCCTCCGTCAACAGCGACTCCGACGGCGCCACCGGAACAACCGGGGCAGCCGAGGGACCCGGGGTCGGGCCCGCGGTGGGCGTCCCACCCGGGGTCGGAACCGGCGTCGGCGTCGTGCCGCCGTCGCCCGGGGTCGGGGTCGGCGTGGGCTCCGTGCCCGGGTCGGTGTCGCCGCCCTCGCACGGGTACGTCCCCGTGCGGAGCGAGAACCCGTCCGTGTCGTTGTCGTCGGCGTAGAAGGTCGCGCGCTCCCCGTCGGTGCAGACCCCCGAGATCGCGAAGCCCTCGTTGGCGAGCGTGCGGTCGGCGGCCGACGGCGCCTCGTACAGCGTCGATGCGGCGAAGGCCCCGTCGGTCACCTCGTACAGCGCAGTCCGACCCGAGCACACCTCGTCGCAGACCACCCAGAGCGCGTCGAGCGTCGGGTCGAACTGCACGTCGGCGACGACGGCGAGCGAGGTCGCGATCGTGGCGACCCGCGCCGAGGACCCGTCGTCCATCAGGGCGTAGGCGTACACGCTCGCGGTGCCCTCGACCCCGACGAAGAACAGGCCCTCGCCGTGTCCGGCGTAGCGCGACGGTGCGTAGGCGGCGCCCGTGCGCTCGTCGGTGAAGCCGTGCGCGGTGAGCCAGGTGTCCGGGATCCAGGTGACGCCCTCGAGTCCGGCGTTCGCGCCGAGCCCGGGGAAGTCCGCGGCGAGGTTCCACTCGTCCGTGGCCCGCAGGGTGCCCTCGGAGCCGTCGGTCGTGGCGTAGCGCAGGACCGACGGGCGGCTCGTGCTCGACACGTCGTTGTTCCGCTCGGTCGACACGTAGACGGCACCGGGGTCGTCGCTCATGACGGTCACGCCCTCGGCGTCCGGGGTGCCCGTGCCGTCGGCGTAGCGCAGGTCGGTGCCCGCGGCGTTCGACGGCGCCCAGCCGCCCGTGCCGTCCGAGGTCAGGTGGTAGAGCAGGCCGTCGCCGTTCTGCACGGCCCAGAGCTGCCCGTCCCGCGAGGTCCCCGAGGTCGTCCAGTCGAGGCCGCTCAGGTCACCGGTGAAGGTGTCCTCGTCGTCGAGCACGGTCTCGTCCGGGCCGCCGGGCCAGGCCTCGGCGGTGACGACACCGGCGAACCGGTTCGCCGCGCCCTTCGTGGGGGCTGCCGTCTCGGCGAAGTCCCCGGTGCCGTCGGGGTTGCGGCCGTACGTCGTGCTCGCGTGCGCCGTCCACGAGGTCGAGTCGACGACCGCACCGCGAGCGTCGAAGAGCCGCACGGAGTCCACCTTGCCGAGTCCGAAGCCGAACGCCGCCTCGTCGAGGACGGTGAAGCCCCCGGCCGCGACGGTCGTGCCCGCGGGGATCGTGTACGTGTGGTCGTCCTCGCTGTCGCGCAGCACGTACCCGCCCAGGTCGACGGTGGCGCTGCTGGTGTTGGTCAGCTCCACCCAGTCGCCGGGGATGCCGTCCTGCGACTCGACCTCGTTGATCCGCACGGGCGAGGAGCAGTCGTTCGCGGCACCCTTGGTCGAGGACGTGGTGTCCACGAGCGTCCCGACGCCGTCGGCGCAGCGACCGTAGGTGACACCCGCGTGGGTCGTCCAGGCGTACCGGAGCACCAGGTCGCCGGCGGGGTCGTAGAGGCGCACGGTGTCGGCGCCACCGAGCCCGAAGTCGAAGCCGGGGGCGGTCGCGGACAGCTGGTCGACGACGAAGTACCCGCCGGCGGCGATCGTCGAGCCGGCGGGCAGGACGTAGGCGTCGTGCGAGCTGTCGGAGTCGAGGAACGCGTACCCGGTCAGGTCGATCGCTGCACCCGAGGTGTTCTCGAGCTCGACCCAGTCGGTGTCGTCGGCGTTCGACTCGACCTCGTTGATGACGAGGCCGTTCGCCGCGACGGCGCCGACGGCCGGGTCGTCGTCACCGACGGCGGCGAGGGCCGGGCTGGCGGTGACGACACCGGCCGCGACGACCAGGGCGGTCGCGACGACTGCGCCGATCCGCATCGTGGGTGGGCGCAGGGCAGGAGCACGCATGCAGGGTCCTTCTCGGGGAGAGAGCGGGCGGAGACCTGCACGACTGTTCAGCATCCACGCGACCGGCCGGTGGCCGCCGGGTGAACGGGCGGTGTCCCGGGTCGCGACCGGTGCCCTGGACGCGCGGCGTGCGGAGAGGCGCGGGGCGGGTCCGCACCGCGCCTCCCGTCCGCCCTGCGGTCGCGCTCACCGCATCCGGTGAGCCCGCGCGCTCAGCGCCGGATCAGCAGGGTGCTGGCCCGCGGCGAGAGCGCGGCGTCGAGCACCAGGCAGGCGGCACCCACGGCGGCGACGTCGGCACCGCGGTCGCTCTCCACCACCTGCACGGCGTGCTTCGGCACGAGCAACGGCGACCCGACGATGGCGGTCCGCGCAGCCGGCAGCGCAGCGCTCGCGATGCGCGACCAGAACGGGCCGCCGAACACCACGCGGTCGATGTCGAGCAGGTTGACGATGAGGACGACGGCGTTGCCCATGACGGTGCCGGCCTCGGCCGCGAGCGTGACGGCGGTGTCGTCCCCGTCGGCGATCGCCACGGCGAGCTCGTCCCACGCGGCGTTCACGGCGTCGACCGAGTCGGCATTCGCGGCGTCGGCGGCTGCGCCAGCACCAGCCTCCGTGACCGCGCCGCCGCCCGACAGCGCGAGCCCCCGCGACCGCGCGATCCGCACCAGCCGGTCCGGCGCGACGGCTGCACCGACCTCGCCGCGCGTGCCCGAGCCGTCCGGGGTGCCCGCGAGGGACCCCTGGTCGACCATGATGTGCCCGGCGTCGCCCGCGTTGGACCCCACCCCGCGCACGGGTTCGTGGTCGACGACGAGCCCGACGCCGAACCCGGTGCCGAAGTACACGAACGCGAAGTTCCGGGCCGAGGACTCCCCCGCCAGGAACATCTCGCCGACCGCGGCGGCCGTGACGTCCTTCTCGAGCAGGACCGGGTAGCCGGTGGCCTCGGCGAGCGCATCGCGCAGCGGCACGTCCCGCCACCGGGGCAGGAACGGCGGGTCGACCACGATGCCCGCCTCGACGTCGATGGGTCCGGGGCTCGCGATCCCGACACCGAGCACGCTGTCGACGGCCACCCCGGCGTCGGCGACGAGCCCGTCGACGGCCGAGGCGATCGTGCGAACCACCTCGGACGGGTCGTCGGCGGTGGGGGTCGAGGTGGTCGACGCGGCGACGACGGTGCCGGCGAGGTCGAGCAGCACGTAGGTGACGACGGCCGGGTCGACGTGCACGCCGACCGCGTACCGGCTGCCCGGTTCGAGCCGCAGGATGGTGCGGGGCTTGCCGCGGCCGGACACGACGGTGCCGGACTCGACGATCATGCCGGCCTCGATCAGGAACCGGGTCACGTTCGACACGGTCTGCGCGCTCAGTCCGGTGCGGGCTGCGAGTTCGACGCGGCTCAGGCCGTCGGGTGAGCGGCGGACGGCGTCGAGGACCACGGTGCGGTTGAACCCGCCGATCGACGGGAGGTTCGCTCCGCGTCGATGCTCTGCCATGCCGCGACCATACCGCGGCAACGGTGCGGTCTCGGTCTGCCCCGGTCTCTGGCTTCCGCAGGGTCTGCACCGTTAGCCTGGCCGCATGTCCGACCTGCGCCTGGAAGAACTCTCCGCGAAGACCGCTGCCGCGGCCAACTCCCTGACGCTCAAGCCGGGCCAGGAACAGTTCGTGCAGCCGACCACCTACGGGGTCGCCGAGTCCGACGTCAAGCCGAGCTCCGCGTGGACCCGTGTCGTCCTCGACGACGACGAGGTCCTCGGCCTGATCATCGGTTCGTTCGACGCCGACAACGCGCAGGAAGAGCTGCGCAGCTGCATCTGGCGCGTCAACGTGGCGGCGAGCGCACAGGGCCGGGGCGTCGGTCGCTTCGCCGTGCACGGCCTGGCGGACGAGGCACGCAGCCGTGGGTTCGAGCGACTGACGGTCGTGTACGAGCCGGGCGGCGACGACAGCCCCGAGGCGTTCTTCCGCGCCGTGGGCTTCGAGGTCGTTCGCGAGACCCAGTACGGCGACCACTTCGCGGTCCTGACGCTCTAGCACGCCCGACGACGTGCCCTCCGACGACGTGGCATCCGACGCCGTGCCGTCCGACTCCGTGCCCTTCGAAGACGCGGGCGGCGACTTCGGCGCGGCCGTCGCCGAGGTGGTGCGGATGATCCCGCCGGGCCACGTCATGACGTACGGCGACGTCGCCGCCGCCCTCGGGTCGCGGGCGTCGCGTGCCGTCGGCAAGGTGATGGCGCACGAGGGCGCCGACCTGCCGTGGTGGCGAGTGGTGCGCGCGGGTGGGCACCCGCCGGTCCACCACGAGGCCCGGGCACTCGAGCACTACCGCGTCGAGGGGACGCCGCTCGTGCAGGGGACGTCGGTCTGGAGGCTCGACATGCGTCGTGCGCGCTGGTCACCAGCCACGGACGCGGACGACCCGTTCTGATCCCCGCCCGCGTAGATCGGCCCGCCGGTATCCACTCCGCGTGTTTCGTCAGCGGTCGAAGCGCGCACCCTTCGGGTTCGCGGGCAGCAGGCACAGCACGTACACGATGAGCGAGCCGAGGCCCGGCAGCACGTGCAGGAACTGCCAGAAGCCGGACAGGTTCGCGTCGTGCAGCCGTCGTGCGCCGAGCGCAAGCGACCCGATGAGCGTCGCGAGCACCCACAGCATGAACAGGTACGAGCCGACGGGGTTCTCGAGCGCCGGGGTGTCCGGCGTGAACACCTGTGGCACGAGCTGCAGCACGAGCCCGATCGCGAACGACGTCAGCCACCACCACCAGAACTCGGCGCGCGATGCCCGTCCGGTGAACACGGTGTACTTCCGCCAGAACCGTCGGACGGCCTCGGTGAAGGGGGCACCGTAGAAGGGGTCGTGCAGGGCGACGCCGCCGGGCTGCACCACGCTGTCGTTGCTCATGGAGCAAGCCAACCACGTGGTGCAGCCCGATCGGGGCCTAGACGAGCGAGTCGCGCCAGGCCGCGTGCAGCTCGGCGAACCGCCCGGTGCCGGCGATGAGGTCGGCGGGGGTGCCGTCCTCGACGATCCGGCCGTGTTCCATCACGAGCACCCGGTGGGCGATCGCGACGGTGGACAGCCGGTGCGCGATGATCACCGCGGTGCGGTCGGCGAGCAGGGTCTCGAGACCCTCTTGCACGAGTCGCTCCGAGGGGATGTCGAGCGACGCCGTGGCCTCGTCGAGGATGAGCACCTTGGGGTCCGCGATGAACGCCCGCGCGAACGAGAGCAGCTGCCGCTGACCCGCCGAGACACGACCGCCGCGCTTGTTCACGTCGGTGTCGTACCCGTCGGGCAGCGCCATGATGAACTCGTGCGCGCCGACGGCCTTGGCGCTCGCCTCGATCTCCTCACGCGACGCACCGGGCTTGCCGAGCGCGATGTTGTCCGCGACGGTGCCGGAGAACAGGTACGCCTCCTGCGTGACCATGACGATCGCGCGGCGCATGTCCTTCGTGTCGAGGTCGCGCAGGTCCACGCCGTCGAGCTTCACCGAGCCCTGGGTCGGGTCGTAGAAGCGCGCCATGAGCTTGGCGAGCGTCGACTTGCCGGCACCGGTGGACCCGACGAGGGCGATGGTCTGCCCCGACGGGATGTGCAGGTCGAACTCCGGCAGCACGACCTTGCCCTTGTTGTAGGCGAAGACGACCTCGTCGAAGTCCATCTTCCCGGTGGCGTCCGCCAGACGGGTGGGCTTCACGGGGTCCGGCACGCTCGGCCGTTCCTCGAGGACACCGGAGATCTTCTCCATCGCCGCCGAGGCCGACTGGTACCCGTTGTAGAACATCGCGAGTTCCTGCGCCGGGTCGAAGAAGCGCTTGGCGTACAGCGCGACCGCGAGCAGCGCACCGACCTCGAGCGTCCCGCCGACGATCCGGAAACCACCGACGATGACGACCGCGGCGAGCGTCGCGTTGCCGATGAGCACGAGCACCGGGTCGAAGGTCCCGAACAGGTTGAACACCTTCGTGTTCGCCACCCGGTAGTCCTCGACGTAGCCGCCGTACTCGTCACGGTTGCGGGACTCCTTGCGGAACGCCTGCACCGCGCGGATGCCCGTCATCGTCTCGACGAAGTGCACGATGACGCGCGCCGAGGTGACACGGGTCGAGCGGAACAGCGTCTGCGAGTTCGTCTGGAACCAGCGGATCAGGAACCAGAGCGGCACGAGCGACACCGCCAGCACGAGCCCGGACGTCGGGTCGAGCAGCACCAGGGCCACGGCGGTGAACGCCATGTACAGCACGCCCTGGATGAGCTGGTTCAGTCCGGAGTCGAGCAGCTCGCGGATCGAGTCGAGGTCACTCGTCTGGCGCGAGATGATCCGGCCCGACGTGTAGGTCTCGTGGAACTCGAGCGAGAGCCGCTGCGTGTGCAGGAACACCCGCTTGCGCAGGTCGAACAGGATCGCCTGGCTGATCCGTGCCGCGAGCACCGTGTACCAGGCCGTGAGCACCGCACCGAGGACGGCCACGACGATGTACGTCGCGACGACGCCGAACGCCGGCACCCAGTCGTTCTGGTCCATCACCGCGGGCAGGGCGTTGTCGATGCCCCACGCGATGAGCGCCGGACCCGCGACGGTGCCGGCGGTCGAGACCACGACCACGATGCCGAGCAGCACCAGCCGGAGCTTCAGCGGTGCGGCGAGGGACCCGAGCAGGGCGAGGGACCGGCGCCGCAGGCGCTTGCTCTCGGCCTTCGTGAAGTCCTCACGCTCCTCGCCGCGCACGCCCATGGTGGTGATCGAGGCGGTGACGGGCGCGGCAGACTGCGCGTCGGCGATGTCGTCGACGACGGGATCCGCGCCTCCCGGCCCGGCCGACGTGTCGAGCGGCAGGTTCTTCTCTTGCTGGCTCATGCCATCGCCTCCTGTCGTGCGGTCGCGTCGTCGTCGTCGAGCGACGAGATGACGTAGCGGTAGTGCTCGTTGGTGGCCATCAGGTCGTGGTGGGTCCCGACGGCCGTGACGACGCCGTTCTCCATCAGGGCGACCCGGTCGGCGAGCGTCACCGTCGACGGACGGTGCGCCACGATGAGCGACGTGGTGTCGGCGAGCACGCGACGCAGGCCCGCCTCCACCCGCGCCTCGGTGTCGACGTCGAGCGCCGACAGCGGGTCGTCGAGCACGAGCACCGACGGCCGCGCGGCGATCGCTCGGGCGAGTGCAAGGCGCTGGCGCTGGCCACCGGACAGCGACAGCCCCTCTTCCCCGACCCGGGTGTCGACGCCGTCGGGCAGGTCGTCCACGAAGGACGCCTGCGCGATGTCGAGCGCCTCGCGCATGAGCGCCTCAGCCTCGGCACCCTGCACGTCCGGTCGACCGAGCAGCACGTTCTCACGCACGGTCGACGAGAACAGGGTGGCGTCCTCGAAGGCGACGCCGACGTGCCGACGCAGTTCCTCGCGGGTGAGGTCGCGGATGTCGACCCCGTCGATCGTCACCGAACCGCCGGTCACGTCGTACAGACGCGGCACGAGCGAGAGCAGCGTCGTCTTGCCGCAGCCGGTGAGGCCGACGAGCGCCATGGTCTCGCCCGGCTGCAGCTGCAGTTCGACGCCGTTGATCAGGTCCGGGTACTGCGGCGCGGAGTCCTGGTACCGGAAGTGCACGCCGTTGAACGACAGGGCACCGTGCGGCTCGGCGATCGTCTTCGGGTGCTCCGGGTCCGTGATGGTGTTCTCGGAGTCCATGACCTCGAAGAAGCGGTCGACCGCCGTGCGGGTGTCGAACGTCATCGAGAGCAGGAAGCCGATCGACTCGATCGGGAACCGCAGCACCGTCGCCGTCGCGAAGAACGCGAACAGCTGACCGACGCTGAGCTGCCCCTGCGACGCGAGCCAGATGCCGGCGAGCAGGCACAGGGCGAACGCGACGTCGGGCACGAGCAGCAGCCACAGCCAGATGCCCGCGATGGCCTTCGCCTTCTTGATCTCGGTGCCGCGCAGCGCCTCGGCCTGCTCGCTGAACTCCTCGAGCTTCGCGCCGCCGCGACCGAACGCCTTGAGCACGCGGATGCCGTGCACCGACTGCTCGACGCTCGTGGCGAGGTCACCGACCTGGTCCTGGCTGCGGCGTGCGACGGCGGAGTACCGGCGCTCGAACAGCAGGCCGTTGATCCACAGCGGGATCGACGCGATCAGGAAGATGAGCCCGAGGATCCACCCGAAGGTGAACAGCACGACGAAGCCGACGACGATCGTCACGATGTTCACGACGAGCAGGACGACCCCGAAGGCCAGCCAGCGCCGGATCAGCGACAGGTCCGACACGGAACGGGACAGCAGCTGCCCGGACTCCCAGCGGTCGTGGAACGCGACCGGCAGGTCCTGCAGCTTCGCGTAGAGCGAGTTGCGCATGCTGGTCTCGATGCGGGTCGAGGGGCGCATCACCAGCCGGCGGCGCGAGGCGATGAAGAACGCCTCGAGCACGCCGAGGGCGAGCACCCCGAGCCCGGCGGGCCAGATCTGTGCGGAGTCGCGCGACGACAGCGGACCGTCGACGAGCCACTGCAGCACGTAGGGGATTGCGAGCGCCACCAGGGAGGCTCCCATCGCTGCGGCCATGCCGCCGATGAGGCGCCCCTGGTAGGGCTTCACGTAGGGGTAGATCCGCGCGATCGCGCGGAAGGTGGACGGGCGCGCCGTGGTGGGCGACTTGGACATGCGTTGCGTCCTCATGCGTCTGCCGGGTCCCCGGGTCGCGCTGCGCGGTGCGTGCTTGCTGCTTGCTGCTGCTTGCTTGCTTGCTTGCTTGCTGCTTGCTTGCTTGCTTGCTGCTTGCTCGCGTCGCGCGGCTTCGGCCTGGAGGCTCGGTGTGGCGTTGCGTGGTGATCATCGGCCGGGCGCGTGGTCGCGTCTCCGCCGTCACTCGCGTGACGTCGGTCGGGCCGGAGGCACCGAGGGAGCGTCGTCCCTCGGGTTCAGGCGGGTGGTTCGCGGACGCCGGTGGTGCTGCGCCGCGGGGCCGTGGGAACGGCCCGACTAGACGGCGGCCGCGGCGCGGTGCCGCGGAGCGATCAGGGATCGCCGTGCGGGAGTGGTCCCCACGACGGACACGAGACCTGCACGGGCGGCCGTCGCCACGGTTCCGGTCATGTTGTCCATCGTCACTCCAGTCGTCGTCTTCGTCACCGTTGTGTCCGCGGTGCCGCCGGTCCCGAGGGATCGTCGGCTGCCTGCCGCGGAGCCTTACAGACTATTCACAGTGACTCACGGCGCGCAATGGTTCGCCACCATTTGTTCACATCAGTGGAAGAAGTGGCGCTCGCTCGTGAAGTACATCGTGACGCCGGCGGCCTTCGCCGCGGCGATGACCTCGTCGTCGCGGACACTGCCGCCGGGCTGCGCCACCGCACGGACACCGGCGTCGAGCAGCACCTGCAGGCCATCGGCGAACGGGAAGAACGCGTCCGACGCCGCCACGCTGCCGGTCGCGCGGTCACCGGCCCGGTTCACCGCGAGGTGGCAGGAGTCGACCCGGTTGACCTGGCCCATGCCGACACCGACGCTCGCGCCCTGGTTCGCCAGCAGGATGGCGTTCGACTTCACCGAACGGCTCGCACGCCATGCGAAGGCCAGGTCGGCGAGGGTCTGCTCGTCGGCGGGCTCGCCGGCGACGAGGGTCCAGGTGGCCTGGTCGAAGCCCGTGAAGCGGTCGGCGTCCTGCACCAGGAACCCGCCGGAGATCTGCTTGACCTCGCGGTCGGCGAGCGCGAAGTCGGCGGGCAGCGTGAGCAGACGGATGTTCTTCTTGCGCGACAGGATCTCGAGCGCCTCGGGGTCGAACCCGGGGGCGACGACGACCTCGGTGAAGATGTCCTTCACGGTCTCGGCCATGGCCACGGTGACCGGGCGGTTCGCGGCGATGACCCCGCCGAACGCCGAGAGCGGGTCGCAGGCGTGCGCGGCGGCGTGGGCCGAGGCGATCGGGTCGGCGGAGTCGGCCGGGGCGATCGCGATGCCGCACGGGTTGGCGTGCTTGATGATCGCGACGGCGGGCTCGTCGAAGTCGAAGGCCGCACGGACCGCTGCGTCGGCGTCGACGTAGTTGTTGTACGACATCTCCTTGCCGTGCAGCTGCGTCGCCTGTGCGATGCCGGTGCCGTCCGACGTCGTGTAGAGCGCCGCGGCCTGGTGGGCGTTCTCGCCGTAGCGCAGGGTCGCGGACAACTCGGCTTCGAACGAAAGGTGCTCGTCGAACGCACCCGGGGTCCGGATGTCGCCGGCGGTCGTCGGGGCCGCAGCGGCGGTGACGACGTCGCTCGCGAAGTAGGACGCCACCGCGGTGTCGTAGGCGGCGGTGTGCGCGAAGGCCTGGGCCGCGAGGCGCTTCCGGAGCTCGAGCGTGGTGCCGCCGGCACGGACGGCCTCGACGACCTCGGGGTAGGACGCCGGGGACACGACGATCGCCACGTTCGGGTGGTTCTTCGCCGAGGCGCGGACCATCGCGGGGCCGCCGATGTCGACGTTCTCGACCACGGTCGCGGTGTCGGCACCCGACGCCACGGTCTCGACGAACGGGTACAGGTTCACGACGACGAGCTCGAACGGCGCGATGTCGAGGTCGGCGAGCTGCTGCTCGTGCGACTCGAGCCGCAGGTCGGCGAGCAGGCCGGCGTGCACCGACGGGTGCAGGGTCTTCACCCGGCCGTCGAGCGACTCGGGGAACCCGGTGACGCTCGCGACGTCGGTGACGGCGTAGCCGGCGTCACGGATGGTCTGCGCGGTGGAGCCGGTCGACACGATCTCGACCCCGGAGTCGGCCAGGGCGCCGGCGAGCTCGAGCAGGCCGGACTTGTCGCTCACCGAGATCAGTGCACGGCGGACCGGGACCACGTCTCGGTCGCGGTAGAGGCTGGGGTCGGCTGCGTGCACGCTCATGCGCTCGGGGTGCCCTTCAGGTCGGTGGTGCCGTTGGCGATGTCGAGGATGGTCTGGATGAGCAGGCGGCGCTCGACCGGCTTGATGCGGTCGTGCAGCGTCGACTCGGTGTCGCCCGGCAGCACCGGGATGCGCTCCTGGGCGAGGATCGGCCCCGTGTCGACGCCGTCGTCGACCGCGATGACGCTCGCGCCGGTCTCGGTGACCCCGGCGGTCAGGGCATCCCGTACGCCGTGGGCGCCGGGGAACTCGGGCAGGTACGCCGGGTGGGTGTTGATGATCCCCGGGGCGAACTCGGACACCACGGCCGGGGGCAGCAGGCGCATCAGGCCGGAGAGCACGAGCAGGTCGGGCGACCACGGGCGGATCTGCTCCGCCAGGGCCTGGCCCCACTCGGCGCGCGAGTCGTAGCGGGTGAACGGCACCGTGAAGGTCGGGATCGAGAACTCCTCGCCCAGGCCGAGGCCCTCGGCGTCACGGTCGGCACCGATGGCGACGACACGGGCGGGGTACTCGGCGTCGAAGGTCGCTTCGAGCAGGGCTCGGAGGTTCGACCCGGTACCGGAGATCAGGACGACCAGTTCGAGCACGGCACCAACCCTACCGGCAGGCACGCACTCGACGGGCGCTGTTACCGGTCGTCCTTCGGCTGACGCCACCAGGGAAGTTCGTCCTCGGGGATCTGGTCGGTGACGTCCCACTTCGTCGGGCGGGACTGCTCCGCCGGCCTCGAGGCGGGCCCACGGGTGTCCGGCGCGACGTCCACGCGGTCCGCCTCGGCCGTCTCGTCCACGTCGTCCCGGCCGGCGACGAACTCCTCGGTGCTCCACGGGAACGCGGGCTGGGCGTCGGTGGGCACCGGGGTGGGTGCAGCTGCCGGGGCGGGCGCTGCGGGCCGCTCGGAGCCGGGACGCTGGGGCTCGGCGTCGGAGCCGGTCACGCGGTCGCGGAGTGCACCGGCTCGCCCCCGGACACCCTCGGCCGCGCCGGCCAGGCGGTCGCGGAGGCCGCCCAGGGATGCTCGTCCGACGCTGCGGCGTTCCGGTCCGGGCTCGGCGGCCAGGCGGTCGGCGGCCACCGCGTCGGTCTTCGCCCAGTCGGGGAGCTCGACGTCGTGGTCGGTGTCGCCCGCGCGCGGTGCGACGGGTGCGGGTGCGGTGGTGGGCCGTGCGGGTGCCGCATCGGCGGGCTCGCTGCGGATCGGCTCGCTGCTGACCGGCTCGGTCGCGTGCTCGGTCGTCGCGCGGGGCCGCGCAGCGGTCGACCCGTCGTGGGACTCCTCGACCACGAAGCGGTGCACGTCGGTGGTGCGCCCGGCACCGGCATGGTCGAGCGCCGCGAGCAGGGAACCCTCACCGAGGTCGACCCCGGCGTGCGCCGTGTCGTGGTCATCGTCGGGTTCGTCGGCCTCGGTCCAGCGCTCCCGCGTCCATCCGCCCTCCGGCAGCCGGACCAGGTCGCTGCCTGCGGCGAGGGCGATGATCGCCGGCAGGCCGACCTCGAGTGCGGCGAACCCACCGACCGCCAGGGCGTTCGGGCCGACGTCGGCCAGGCGCCCGGGGCCGAACGAGCCGGACGACACCCAGGCGATGAGTCCCGTGAGCACACCGGCCACGAGTCCTGCGACGACGCCGCCGAGCGCACGGTGCAGCGCGGAGTCGGCGGCGCCCAGGGCCCGCACCAACCGTGGTCGCATCGAGCCGCCGATCGCGAACCCGGCGATGACCGGCACGAGGACCCAGACGAGCCCGAAGGTGTGACCGGAGGTCGGCAAGGCGCCGAAGACCGGCAGACCGGGGATCGGGCCCAGGGTCGTGGCGACCGGGGACACGCTCGACCCGGTGCCGATGGCGAACCCGGGGCCGATCAGCCACGAGGTCGCCCACCCGACGAAGTCCGGCAGGAACGCGAGCTGCCCGACGGTGAGCGCGACGCCGCCGATGACCCCGGCGTGCGACTGCTCGTACAGGGTGATGACCTCGGCGAACGAGGTGAAGAGGAGCAGGCCGACGAGCACCGCGGCCACGCCGACGACCACGGCGGTCGCGGCGGTCCCGGCGCGCAGGCCGAACCCGGCGACGGACCGCCAGACGGCGGGGATGCGGTCGACCAGGTCGATGACCCGCTGGGTGCCGGCGTCGGCGGGCAGGTCACGGCGACGACGGCAGACCTCGGAGGCGGCGAGTGCGGGGATCCCGAACCAGAGCGCCGGCAGCACCACGGCCTGCCAGAGCGTGGGGCGGGTGGCGGCGGAGGTCGACGACAGCGCGACGGCCAGACCGAGGAGCGCGACGACGGCGGTCCCGACCAGCAGCCCGGTGGTGCGGTGCTCGGTCTCCGCGAACCGCCGTCCGGCGCGGGCGCCGAGCCAGGCCGTCACGACCGCGAACCCGAGGGCGGCGAGGGTCACGTGGATGGGGTCGGCGGCGCCGCTGACCCCGGTGCTCTTGGCGAGTGCGGACCCGAGCAGGAACGAGACGTCGACGCCGTGCCCGACGAGCCAGACGCTGCCGGTGGCCTTCCAGAACACGTCCCAGTCGACCTGCAGGCCGTACTCGAACCCCCAGAGCAGCGTCAGGGGCACGAGGGCGATCCCGATGCCGACGCCGACCGTCACGACCGCCTCGATCGCGGCGAGCAGAGCGGTTCCCAGGCGGTTCATCGCAGCGAGGATACGTGCCCCTCGCGCGGCCGCCCCGGAGCCGCGCGGCTGCCGACGCAAAACACCGGTGCTCGCAGGACGAACACGCGCAGGACGCGGTTCAACCGACGAACACCGGTGTTGTGCAGAACGGACGAACCGCTAGCGAGCGGCGACGACCTCGCGCAGCAGCGCGGCGGTCTCGGACGGCGTCTTGCCGACCTTGACGCCGGCGGCCTCGAGCGCCTGCTTCTTCGCCTCGGCGGTACCGGCCGAACCGGACACGATCGCGCCGGCGTGGCCCATCGTCTTGCCCTCGGGAGCGGTGAAGCCCGCGACGTAGCCGACGACCGGCTTGGTGACGTGCGCCTTGATGAACTCGGCGGCACGCTCTTCCGCGTCGCCACCGATCTCGCCGATCATCGCGATGGCCTCGGTCTCGGGGTCGGCCTCGAACGCGGCGAGCGCGTCGATGTGCGTGGTGCCGATGACCGGGTCGCCCCCGATGCCGATGGCGGTCGAGAAGCCGAGGTCCCGGAGCTCGTACATCATCTGGTAGGTGAGGGTGCCGGACTTCGAGACGAGCCCGATCGGGCCCTTGCCGGTGATCGTCGCCGGGGTGATGCCGACGAGGGACTCCCCCGGGGTGATGATGCCGGGGCAGTTCGGCCCGATGATCCGGGTCGTGCCGCCCTTCGCCTTGGCGTGCGCCCAGAACTCGGCCGAGTCCTGCACGGGGATGCCCTCGGTGATGACGACGACGAGCGGGATCTCGGCGTCGATGGCCTCGGTCACGGCGTCCTTCGCGAAGGCCGGCGGGACGAAGACGATCGAGACGTCGGCACCGGTGGTGTCGATGGCCTCGCGCACCGAACCGAAGACCGGCAGCGACACGTCGCCGTGGGTGACGGTGGTGCCGGCCTTGCGGGCGTTCACGCCGCCGACGACGTTCGTGCCGGCCTTGAGCATCAGGGCGGTGTGCTTCGTGCCCTCGCCACCGGTGATGCCCTGGACGATGACCTTGGAGTCCTTGTTGAGGAAGATCGACATGGTCAGTCCCTTCAGGCCGCTGCGGCGGCGAGTTCGGCGGCCTTCTCGGCCGCATCGTCCATGGTCGCGGCGACGGTGACGAGCGGGTGCGCTGCCTCCGCCAGGATCCGACGACCCTCTTCCACGTTGTTGCCGTCGAGGCGCACGACGAGCGGCTTGGTGGCCGCGTCGCCGAGGATGCCGAGTGCGGCGACGATGCCGTTCGCGACGGCGTCGCAGGCGGTGATGCCGCCGAAGACGTTCACGAACACGCTCTTCACCTGCGGGTCGCCGAGGATGACGTCGAGGCCGTTGGCCATGACCTCGGCCGAGGCGCCGCCGCCGATGTCGAGGAAGTTGGCGGGCTTCACGCCGCCGTGGCGCTCACCGGCGTAGGCGACGACGTCGAGCGTCGACATGACAAGCCCCGCGCCGTTGCCGATGACGCCGACCTGGCCGTCGAGC
Organism: Curtobacterium sp. UNCCL17; assembly: GCF_000686685.1. Lineage (NCBI taxonomy): Bacteria > Bacillati > Actinomycetota > Actinomycetes > Micrococcales > Microbacteriaceae > Curtobacterium > Curtobacterium sp. UNCCL17. Next base: position 195,109 of record NZ_KK366002.1, read on the forward strand.
TTGACGTAGTTCAGCCCGTGGGCCTTCGCCTTGGCCTCGAGCGGGTCCTCGCTCGCGGTGTCCTCGAGGTCCTTGTGGCCCTCGTGGCGGAAGTCGGCGTTCTCGTCGAGCGAGACCTTGCCGTCGAGTGCCAGGATCTGGCCGTCGCCGGTGCGGACGAGGGGGTTCACCTCGACGAGGGTCGCGTCCTCGCCCTTGTACACGTCGTAGAGCTTCACGAAGACGTCGGCGACCTGATCGCGGAGCGACTCCGGGAAGTTCGCCTGCGCGGCGATCTCGAGCGCGGCGGCCTTGTCGATGCCCGTCAGCGGGTCGACCTCGACCCGGGCGAGCGCCTCGGGCTTCTCGACGGCGAGCTGCTCGATCTCCATGCCACCCTCGACGCTGGTGAGCGAGAGGTAGGAGCGGTTGGCCCGGTCGAGCAGCACGGAGAAGTAGAACTCCTCGGCGATGTCCGCACCCTGGGCGACCATGACGCGCTGGACGGTGTGGCCCTTGATGTCGAGGCCGAGGATGGCCTGCGCGTGCTCGAACGCCTCGTCCGGGGTCTTCGCGACCTTCACGCCGCCGGCCTTGCCGCGACCGCCGACCTTCACCTGCGCCTTGACGACCACGACGCCACCGATCTTCTCGGCCGCCGCCTTCGCCTGCTCGGGGGTGTCGGCGATGATCCCCTGCAACACGGGGACGCCGTAGGACTCGAAGAGGTCCCTGGCCTGATACTCGAAAAGATCCACGCTGTTCTTCTTCCCGCACGGTTCGTGCGATCGGCATCGGTTTCCCGGTCGCGCTCTCCACATCGAGGGTCGCTCGATGTCGAGACAACGGCCGCCACGCAGCCTAGCGCTGCTCGGTGGACGGCCGGTGCACGTCGGGGCACACCCGAGGACAAGCCGATCGGGACCGGGCACCGGAACCGCATGAGCCGCTGCGCGCACCGCTGGGACGGGTCCGAGCTCCCGCTCGGCAATGTGGATCGGTGCAACCCGAACTCCGTACCCGCGCCACCGAGGTCTTCGGCTGGACGCTCCGCCCCGACCAGGAGTCCGTCATCGACGCCGTGCTCGAGGGCCGTGACGCCCTGGCGGTCATGCCCACCGGATCGGGGAAGTCCGCGATCTACCAGGTCGCCGGCCTCGGACTGGACGGCCTCGTCGTGGTCGTCTCCCCGCTCGTGGCGCTGCAGGAGGACCAGGTGGTCGGGCTCGAGCACCATCCCGACGCGCCCCGAGCCGTCGCCCTGAACGCCACGAAGAAGGCACGGGACGTCGCCGATGCGTGGGACGCCGTCGCCGCGGGCGAGGTCGGCTACGTGTTCCTCGCCCCCGAACAGCTGGTGAAGGACGACGTGCTCGAGCGACTCCGCGATGCCGGGGTCGCGCTGGTCGCCGTCGACGAGGCGCACTGCATCTCGTCGTGGGGTCACGACTTCCGACCGGACTACCTGGCGCTCGGCGAGGTCGCGGAGCGCCTGGGCCGCCCGCCGGTGCTCGCCCTGACCGCGACGGGTTCCGCTCCGGTGCGGGACGACATCGTCGAGCGGCTCGGCATGCGCGACCCGTTCGTGCTCGCCTCGGGGTTCGACCGTCCCGGCATCCGGCTCGAGGTGGTCCGGCACGCCCAGGACGCCGAGAAGCGCCAGGCCGTGGTCGACCAGGTCGCCGAGCTCGACGGACCCACGGTCGTCTACGTCGCCACCCGCGCCGCGACCACGGAGTACGCCGACGCCCTCGCCGCCCGCGGTCGCCGCGCGCAGCCGTACCACGCCGGCATGCGGGTGGCGGAGCGCGAGGCCGTGCACACCGGGTTCCTGGACGGCGACGTCGACGTGGTGGTCGCGACGAGTGCCTTCGGCATGGGCATCGACAAGCCCGACGTCCGGTACGTCGTGCACGCCGACGTCCCCGAGTCGATCGACGCCTACTACCAGGAGATCGGGCGGGCCGGGCGGGATGCCGAACCGGCCGGCGCCACCCTGCACTACCGCGCCGAGGACTTCGGCCTGCGCACGTTCTTCGCGTCCGGCTCGCCGCGACCCGCCTCGGTCCGGGCCGTGTTCGACGCCGTCCCGGCGACCGGCTCGATCACCCGCTCCGCACTGGTGGAGGCCGCTGGCCTGTCGGCCCGCACCGCCGGTCGAGCGCTCAACGCCCTGCTCGACGCCGGTGCGCTGCGTGACGACGTCGACGGTGTCTCCCGGGTGCCGGACGGCCCGCAGGACGCCGACCGTGCGGCACGTGCGACAGCTGACCGTGCCGCCGAACGGGAGCGGGTCGAGGAGTCCCGCATCGCGATGATGCGCCAGCTCGCCGAGACGACGGGGTGCCGCCGCCAGTTCCTGCTCGGCTACTTCGGCGACGAGCTGCCGGAGCCGTGCGGGAACTGCGACACCTGCTCGTCCGGCACGGCACGCGAGGCCTCCGCCCACGTCGCCGACGGTGCGAACGACGAAGCGTGGCCGCCGGATGCGCGCGTCGAGCACGCCGAGTGGGGCACGGGCGTGGTGATGAGCACGGAAGAGGACCGCATCACGGTGTTCTTCGAGTCCGCCGGCTACCGCACCCTCGCACTCGCCGACGTCGAGCAACGCGACCTGCTCGAACGCGTCTGACCGAAACCAGGACGCATCGCGGACGAAGCGCACCGGCCCGGACCACCCGGGCGGGGAAGGCGCGGTCGCTCGACCACCCGTCGGCGACCGCGCTCCACTCCCCCGAGCATCGGCGATGCTGCCGTGGCGGTGTGACCGGCAGGTGACGCCCGGGTGAACACGACACGAAACCGGACGGCCGCCAAGCGCCGGCGGGTAGGCAGGAAGCCCGCAACGGAAAGGAACCACCATGAGCGACCCCGGCATCAGCCCCGTCGACGACTTCGAGTCCCAGCAGCGTCGCGACGACGACATCGACCGTGAGCACGTCGGCCCGTACGAGGTGGACGAGGCCGAGGAGTCCCTGGAGACGGTGACGAACGACGCGGTCGCCGGCGAGACGGTCGAGCCGCAGCCCGGTGACGGCTCCGACGACGGTCCGACCGGCGGCTCCCCGCGCGAGGGCTCGCCCGACCTGTGGGAGCACGAGAACGAGCAGGACGAGGACCGCGCCGACCTCGGCAACGACCTCGGCACGAAGCCGCTCTGAGCTGATCAGGCTCCCCCGGAACACGGCTCGGTAGCATCGGGCCGTGTTCCGACGAGTCCGTGCCAGCGTCCGCAGCATGCCCTCGGCAGCGCGGCTGCTGGCGGTCGCGGCGATGCTCCTGGTCGCCGCCTCAGCGCACCTCGCCGCCCGCTCGGAGCCCGGTGGCCGCTGGGTCCCGCTCCTCGTCGTCGGCGTCGTCGGTGCGGTCGTCACCGGATCACCGACCCGTCTCTGGCCGCTCCCCGCGATCTGGCTCGTCGCGACGCTCCTCGCCCTGACCGGTGACGCACCCGTCGATGCCTCGTGTGCACTGGTCGCCCTGGTCGTCGGCGCCGTCGCGCTCCTGGCCGCGATCGCCGTGGACCTGTGGCCCGTCCTGCGGGCGCGACGCCGACGGGGTGCGGCGTGACCACCCCACGGCCTGGAGGCGCGACACACGACCCGCACCGCGCCTCCCGTCCGCCTGCTGGGCGCGTCCACGACCGTCACCTGCGTCGGTTCCTCGCCGACAGCACCCCCGTGGCCGCGGGCGGCCGCGCCATCCTGCTGCAGATCGCCGACCCGGTCGTCGCGGCCGGTGTCCGACGGCACTCGGACTTCGCCCGGCGACCCCAGCAGCGGCTCGCCCACACCCTGATGTTCGTCTACGCCGTGGTCATCGGCACGGAGACCGACTCGGCGACCGCGGCCGGCTTCGTCAACCGTGCGCACCGGCCCGTCGCCGGCGCCGACGACGTCGACCGGCAACTCTGGGTGGCCGCCACCCTGTTCGACTCCGCCCGGCGGGCGCACGACCTGTTCGGCACACGCGTCTCCGCGGCCCGCGCCGAGCAGGTCCTCGCCGCCTACGCCCCGATCGCGACCGCGCTGCGGGTGCCGCCGGAGCGTTGGCCGACCTCGGTGGCGGCGTTCGACCGGTACTGGCAGCGGACGCTGGAGGGGCTCGAGGTCACCGACGACGCCCGCGGGGTCGTCCGCGACCTGCTGCACCCGCGGTTCGCGCCGCTGTGGGTGCGGGCGGCGATGCCCCTCGTCCGCATCGTGACCGTGGGGATGCTGCCGGAACGGGTGCGCACGGCGTACGGCTTCGCGTGGGGGCCGCGGGAGGAACGGCGTTTCCGGCACACCGTCCGGGTGGTGGCCGGGGTGCGGGCGCTGGTGCCGAGCGCGCTGCTGCGGCTGCCGGGTCCGCTGCTGCTGCGCGCGATGCGGCGGACCGCCGGGCGACACGTCACGTGACCCAGCTCGGTGCGTCACGCCGGACTCCCCGAGCGCTGACCGCCGGCGCACGGTTGGGTGGGTGCATGTCCTCTGCCCCGCTCTCCGGTGACGACTCCCTGCACCTGCCCGAGTTCGACGACCCGCACGCGGCCCTGCAGGCGTCCTGGCGCGAGACGATGCAGCAGCTCCGCTTCACCGAGCTCGTGTCGGTGCAGGTCCCGACGCCGTGACACGTGGACACGGCGGACGGCGATGACGACGTACGACCGGATCGCGTACCGGAACGGCACCAGCGCCCCGGCGACCGTCACGGTGGAGATGGACCTGACGAACCCAGACCGCCAGGCGCACTCCACCGTGACCGTGTCGCTGCTGGGCGTCGAGCACTCGGCCACGGCCGACGACGCCTTCGAGGCGCTGAGTCTGGTGCGCGCGGCACTCGACCGCGACGGGTGGCTCCTGGGCGTGCAGGGGGCTCGCGTCGACGTGTGGCCGAGCGGGATGGCACGCCAGCAGGGTGGTGGCCTGCGTGCGTACCGACACCGCCGCGGTCGTCGTCCACGCCTCGACGACCTGGTCGACGTGTTCGCCCCGGCCGACGAACGCCTCGGCACGGTGGAGGCACAGCGGGCGTTCGTCGGAGTGAAGCCGCTGGTCGCGCGACCAGAGGCCGTCGACGACACCGAGACGATCGCCACCTCGACCACGCTTGCTCCGACCCGCTCCATCGACGGACGGCCCTCCCTGATCGATCGCCTCCTCGGTCGCGCGCAGCCGGCCTCGTGGTCGGCACCGCAACGGTGGACCGCCGTGCGGGCGACGCTCGGTGACGCCCTGACTCCGGCCGAGTGGGCGGAAGTGGAAGTGCTCGCCGGCACGGTACTGACCGGCAGGCGCCAGCCGAGCACGCACCGGATCACCCGAGCGGTGGGGTGGGACGACGAGGACACCCGGTGGGCCGACCTCATCGACGTCGCGGTCGAACCGAACGGCACGATCGGCATCCGGGTGTTCCGCAGGCGGTACGTCGAGCGTCCCGGAGCGCCGTTCGAGGTGGTGCACGACACCCGCGTGGACGATCTGCCACCGACGGAGTTCCGCCCGAGCGGACTCGAGACGTCCACGCGTCAGGACCAGGTGGCCGCGCTCTGGGAGCACCTCCGCCGACTCGCGCTGATCCCGGACGAGGCGCTGTCCGTCATGTTCTGGCCGGATCACGGACGTGTCCCGACCGGCAGCGACGACGACCAGGGCCGAACCGTCACGTTCTCGGGCCTGGCGGACGGATCCGTCTGGAGCGTCCTCGTCAGTGCGGTCGGACACCTCCGCATCACCCGGACGCTGCCGTCCGCGACGCCCTGACGAGGCCGAGGTCGACCCCGGCGGACGACCCCTTTTCGAACACCGAGCCCTCGGGCACGGTTGGGTGGGTACATGTCCTCTGCCCCGCTCTCCGGTGACGACTCCCTGCACCTGCCCGAGTTCGACAGCCCGCCGGCGTCTCCGCTCGACCTCGCTCGCGACTGGCTGTCCGCGGCGCAGGACCGACAGGTCTCCGAGCCGTTGTCGATGACCCTCGCCACGGCCGGGGCCGACGGCCGTGTGTCCGCTCGCACCGTCGACGTGAAGCGCATCGAGGCGGACGGACTGGTCTTCGGCACGTCGGAGGACAGCCCGAAGGGGCGGCAGCTCGCCGAGAACCCGCACGCAGCCCTGCAGGCGTACTGGCGCGAGACGATGCAGCAGCTCCGGTTCGAGGGCCACGTCGTCCGGCTGTCGGACGCCGAGTCCGACGCCCTGTTCGCGGACCGCTCCCCGAAGTCACGCGCCGCGACGGCCATCGCGGACCAGTCGGCCGTGCTCGAGCCGCGGACCCTGCAGGACCTGATCGACGACGCGAACGACCTGCTCGACGACTCCGGCGACGACGTCCCCCGGCCTGCACGGTGGGTTGCCTGGCGTCTCGAGCCCGACATCGTGGAGTTCTGGCACGGCAGCCGCGACCGGATGCACCGACGACTGCAGTACGCACTCGCCGAGGGGACCTGGACGGCCACCCGCCTGCAGCCGTAGTCGGCGCGGCTCCCGCACCGAGAGCCCCCGCCCCTCTAGCGCCCGATCGGGTTCGCCATCGCCCCCGCCCGGATGAGCGACGCCGACTGGTCCGCCAGGTCCACCATCGACAGGGTGTTCCGCAGCTGCAACCGGTTCAGGCACGAGTGCTCGAACGTCGGCACCCGCAGGTCCAGGGGACGACGGCGGTCCGGGTGCGCGGCGGCGTGGGCGTCGATGCACTCCCCCACGACCTGCCAGAAGCGGGACTCCGGCAGCACCGCGTCGTCGTCGAGGATCGCGGCGACGAACCGGAGCACCCCGTCGAACACGTCGGTGAAGACCGCGAGCGCGGCCTCGTCGTCGGACACCGGGTGCACGATCCGGTCGATGTCGGCGGGGACCGGGCGGTCGTCGTGCCGACCGAGCACCGCGGCCTCCTCGCCGATGTCCTTCATCACGGCACGGACCACGACGCCGTCGCGCACGACGAGCACCAGGTTCTCGCCGTGCGGCATGAACACCAGGTCGTGCACGGTCAGGCAGTGCACGACGGGCAGCAGGTAGGCCTCGAGCCAGCGCCGGACCCAGACGTCGGCGGGCAGACCAGAGGCCTCGATCAGCGCCGAGACCACGGCGTTCCCCGCGGCGTCCCGGTGCAGCAGCGCCGCCATCGTCAGCAGCCGCTCGCCGTCCGTCACCCGCGGCAGCGGGCTCTCCCGCCACAGGGCCGCGAGCATCTTGCGCTGCGGCGAGGACACGTCGACCCGGTGGTAGGCGTCCCCCGTGTAGCCGATTGCGGCGTGCTCCCGGAGCACCGAGAACCCGACGGCGGCGAGCGTGGGGTCGGCGGAGACGATCGACTCGACCCAGTCGTTCACGGCCGGGGTGTTCCGCATGTACGCGGGTGACATCCCCCGCAGGAACCCCATGTTCTGCACGGCGAGCGCCGTCTTCACGTACGAGCGTGCCGGCTCGGTGCGGTTGAACGCGGTGCGGATGGACTGCTGCGGCTGGTACTCGTCGGGTCCCTCGCCCAGGTCGACCAGGTCCTGTCGGCCCAGGTCGGGCGCGAAGGTCACGGCGATCCGGTGCTGCCACTGCCACGGGTGCACGGGCAGCCACACGTAGTCGTCGGGGTCGAGCCCGCGACGCTCCAGCGTGGCACGGAACCCGGCCACGACCGCCGGTGACAGCTCTGCCTCCCAGTGCGCCTGCTCGGTCCGGTCGGCGGCGAGCGCCAGGTGCGTGTGCTCGCGTCGGGCGGCGAGCCACCGGTACCGGAACCGGCCGCCGGACTCCGGCGCGAACGCCCGGTACTCGTCGAGCCCGAACCCGATCCGGCCGTTGGCGGCGACGAACGCCGGGTGCCCCTCGGTCATCGCCGCCTCGACGTCCTGGAACGACGCGACGACGTCCTCGACGGACCCGGCCGAACCGGCCGAACCGGCCGATCCGGTCGAACCGGCAGCCCCGGCCGACCCGGCCCCGCCCCGCCCCCGTGCCAGCTGCCCGGCCGACGGTCCGCCCCGCCGGTGCTTCGCCGCGGCACTCGCCAGCGTCGACGCGATCTCCTCCAGGTACGTGCCGAGCAACTCGTCGGGGATCCCGAGCACCGCGCGCAGCTCGAGCACGAGCTCCTGCGCGCTGAGCGGCGCCGGCACCCCCGCACGGGTCCGCGTCAGCGAGGCCTCGTCCATCGACCAGTGCTCGAGCACGTGCTGCCGCGCCCGGAACCGGTAGGTCGACTCCCCCGCGTCGAGCCGCCACCCGTCCCCGTCCGGCACGGGTGCGATCAGCCGTTCGTGGGTGAACTCAGCGATCGTCTTCGCGACGAGGTGCCGTTCGGCGGGTTCCAGGTGCTCGGGCCGCAGGTGTGCGGCTGGCCCGTCGTCGTCGGGGACGCCGATCCGGTCGGTGTCGAGCACCGACAGCAGGGCCCGCTTGCCGTCGACGTCCACCTGTCGCAGGGCGCGGAACCCGACCTCGGCGTTCTTCGCCTGCACGGCGGTGTTCCGCACGTCGGGTTCGACGACGACCCGGCGCGCGCCGAGGGCGTCCCGGCAGTGCTCGACGACGGTACGCATCACCGCGCTGGTCAGGCCGTGGACACGACCCTCGGTGGGCACCGGCGCGACGAGCAGGTGCATGCCGACGTCGCCGGGTTCGGCCGCCCACACGTCGGTGAGCAGGACGGCGGAGGGGTCGTAGGTCTCCGCCAGGAAGCACGGTTCGCCGTTCCGGCGGCCGAGCCACGCTGCCTGTGCGGGGTCCGCCTGCACGCCGACCAGGTAGGCGCGCACCCCGTCCACGTCGAGGTCGCCCATCTCCCACCACGACGACGCCGGGTGGGCGAGCCACGACTGCACGACGGCGGCGTCGCGTTCCGGGTCCACGGGCTCGACGGTCAGGAGGCCCGGCTCGGCTCCCCCGGGCGCGGTCGCCCCGTGCGCGTCGACCGTCGCAGTGCCCACCACACCGGCGCCCACCGCACGGGCGCCCGTCACACCGGTGCTGTCGACGACGGCGCTCATGCGGACACCTCCGCCCGCTCGGACGTGCGCCGGGCCGGCGCGCGCTCCGCGGCGCCGGGGTGGGCGGTGGACGGCTCCGAGGCGGGCAGGCCGAACTCCTGGAAGGCGATCCGGGCCTCCAGGCCGTACACGGGGCGACCCGTGACGGACCGGATGATCGATGCGTTCCGCCACGCACCCATGCCGAGGTCGGGCGCGGTCAGGCCGTGCGTGTGCTCCTCGGCGTTCTGTACCCAGATGCGCCCGCCCAGGGTGTCGACGTGGTGGTCGCGGGCGACCGCCAGGCGACCGCGGGAGTCGCGGGCGACGAGGTGCTCGACCGGGTCGAGGAACCGCGGGACCCGCGGGGTGTACCCGGTGGCCAGCACCAGCTGCTCGACCTCGTGCTCGTACGTCTGGTCGAGCTGCTCGTGGCGGAGCGTCAGCCGGTACGTGCCACGGTCGGCGAGCCAGGCGGCGTCGACGACGCTCGTCTCGGTCCGGAGCGTCGTCGGGACCGGGCCGCGCGCGCTGATCCGGTAGAGCTGGTCGTACAGGTCGTCGACCAGGTCGGCGCTGATGCCCTTGTACAGGCCACGCTGTTCCCGCCCCAGGCGGTCGCGGACGGCTTCGGGCAGCCCGTGGAAGTGGTCCGTGTACTCCGGGCTCGTCATCTCGAGGGTGAGCTTGGTGTCCTCCATCGGGAAGAACCGGGGCGAGCGTGTGATCCAGTCGAGGCGGTAGCCGTCCTGCCGGATGTCCTCGAGCAGTTCGCGGTAGACCTCGGCGGCGGACTGCCCGCTGCCGACGACGGCGATGGATCCGGCGTCGCGCAGGGCGTCGCGGTTCGGCAGGAAATCGGCGGAGTGGACGGCCGGTCCGCCGATCCCGCGCAGCGGGGCGGGGACGGACGGCTCGGTGCCGATGCCCACGACGACGTGGTGTGCGCGGTACGTCTCGGGACCCTGATCGGTCTCGGCGTGCACCGTGAACGTGTCGGTGACCGGGTCGTGCTCGACGGCGGTCACCCGGCGGCCCCACCGCAGGGTGTCGAGCCGGTCGGCGGCCCAGCGGCAGTAGGCGTCGTACTCGCTGCGCAGGGGGTGGAAGTCCTCGCGGATGTAGAACGGGTACAGGCGCCCGGTCTCCTTGAGCCAGGCGAGGAACGAGAACGGCGAGGTCGGGTCGGCCATCGTCACCAGGTCGGCGAGGAACGGCACCTGGATCGTGGCGTCGTCGAGCATCATGCCGTGGTGCCAGGCGAAGCCGTCGGCGGCGTCGAGGAACACCGCGTCGACGTCGGCGATCGGGTCGGTCAGGCAGGCGAGGCCGAGGTTGAACGGGCCGATGCCGATGCCGACGACGTCGTGCACGGTGGGGTCGGCAGCGGTGCGGTCGGCGGTCATCGGTTCGCTCCCTCGGTCTCGGTGATGGCTGCGCGCACCCGGGCGGCCGTCGCGACGACGTGCTCCAGTGACGCGCGCATCTGCTCCGGGGTGGTCTCGGGGTTGAGCAGCGTGAGCTTGTTGCACGGCCGGCCGTCGATGACCGTCTTGGCGATCAGCACCCGGCCCTCGGCGAGCAGGGCCGAGCGGATCGGGGCGACCAGCGCGTCGGCGGCCTCGTCCGTCATGCCGGCGGGCTGCCAGCGGAACAGCACCGTGCTGAGCTGCGTCGGCGCGACGAGCACCAGGTCGGGGTGCTCCTCGACGATCCGGTGGGTGGCCACGGCGAGGTCGATGACGGCGTCGAACGCGGCCCCGATGGCATCCGCCCCGGTCGCCCGCAGGGTGGCCCAGAGCTTCAGGGCGTCGAACCGGCGTGTGGTCTGCAGCGACTTGTCGACCTGGTTCGGCTCGGCGGCGTCCTCGGGGTTCAGGTAGTCGGCGTACCAGGCGGTGCGGCGCAGGTCCTCCGGGCGCTGCACGAGCAGGGCGCTCGACGACACCGGCTGGAAGAACGACTTGTGCAGGTCGGCGGTCACGCTCCGGGCCCGTTCGACGCCGTCGAGCAGGTGCCGACGGGTCGGGGACACGAGCAGCCCGCAGCCGTACGCGGCGTCGACGTGCAGCCAGACTCCCTCGAGATCACAGACGTCCGCGATCGGCTCGAGCGGGTCGATCACCCCGCGGTCGGTGGTGCCGGCGGTGGCGACGACGGCCATCGGCGTCTGCCCGGATGCGCGGGCGGCGGCGATCGCCTCGGCGAGGGCGGCGGGCACCATCCGGCCGGCGTGGTCGGTGGCGACGGCGACGACGGCCTCGAGCCCGAGCAGCCGCGCCGACTTCGCGATGCTGAAGTGGGTCTCCGCGGTCGTGAACACGGTGCCACCGGCGCCCAGGGCCTCGCGCGCCAGCAGCAGGGCCTGCAGGTTCGACTGCGAGCCGCCCGAGGTGAAGATGCCGTCACCCGCGGCGAACCCGATCCGACCGGCGAGCCAGGCGACGACGTGCCGCTCGATCTCGGTGCCGATCCGGGACTGGTCCCAGGTGTCCACCGACGGGTTCACGGCGGCCAGGACCGACTCGGCGGCGACCGCGGGCAGCGCGACCGGGCAGTTCAGGTGTGCGAGGTACGCCGGGTCGTGGAACCAGACGGCCTCGCGGACGAACAGCTCGTCGAGTTCGGCGAGCGCGCGGTCCGTCCCGAGGGGTTCGGCGTCGAGGTCGACGTCCTGCACCCGGGCCCGGAGGACCTCGGGAGCGGTGTCGGTCGTCGGACGGTCGGCGGCGGCGAAGCGGTCCGCCAGACGGTCCACCGTGGACGTCACGGCGGAGCGGTAGCGCTCGGCGGTGGCGGTGGTCAGGAGTTCGATGGGAGGTGTCACGTTAGGTAAGGCTAACCTCACAAAGCGCGATCGTGCCACCCGGACGAGGGGCGCGCCGAACGGCCGGGCGTGTCAGACGCCCGTCTACCGGCGGGGCGTCAGGCGTTCATGAACTCGTTCGGCTGCAGCGCCCGGCCGACGATGCGCACGTCGCCGATCGACCCGACGAACACGTTGTCGAGCTTGCCGCCGTAGCGGTAGCCACCGAGCAGCCACGGCTTGCCGAGCGTGCTCAGACCTCGGTTCGGGGTGGACGGGTTCCGCACGACCGGGCACCCGTCGACGTACAGCACGGTGTGGCTCCCGTCGTTCACCACGGCCACGTGCCACCAGGCCCCGAGCGGCAACTCGTGCCCCCAGTTCGTCAGTGATCCGTCCTGGCTCGCCGGGTACACGCACCACTGCAGTTCGCGGTCCCCCGACAGGCTCAGGGTCACGGCGGGTTCGTCCGGGTCACCGTCGGCTCCGGTCGCCTTCCCCACCTGGCCGGCGCTCGAGTACTGCGACAGCAGGGCGCTGAAACCGTTCGCGCTCGGGTCGAACGTGGTCGGCAGCGCGAAGAACGCCTCGACCGTGTAGCCGTGGGGGAACCGGGTCCGGTTGAGCGGAGCCGCGTCGACGGTCTGCAGGTGGTCCCCGCCGGTCTTGCCGCCCTGCAGCGCGAGGCCGCCGGCGCCCGGCTGGTCGGGATGGTGCGCCGCCGTCCAGCGCAGCGCCCCCGCGACGGCACCGGTCCGCCGAGCGACCACCAGGTCGTTCCCCCGCCCGCTCTGGTCGCGCACCCGCGTCGTCGGCGCGAGCGCCGCCCCGTCCGGGTTGCCGTCGAACCGCCAGTACGCCAGCGTCCCCGGCACCAGCATGCGTGCCGCCGGCCGGGAGGCCCGTGGTGCGACCGGCGCGAACCCCGCGAAGCGTGCGTCGAAGTCCACCGCCATGGTGAAGCGGTCGACGTCTCCGCTGAGGGCGGTCTCCTGGGCCGCGAGCTCGTTCGTCTCGCCGAGCCCACCGGCGAGCAGGAACGGCGACAGTGTCTCGACGTCGATGACGTTCCGCTCGAGGTCGACGTGGTACAGCCGGATCATGGCCGCCCCGCCGTAGTAGCGGTTCTGGTAGTTGGTCAGGTGCAGGGCGACGTCGTGCCCGACGGCGTTCTTCGCCGTCGTGCGGCCCGGCCCCCAGTAGTGCCCGTTGAGCGTCAGGAACACCTGGTCGTGCTTCGAGATGAAGGAGTCCCAGAGCTGCTGGCCGTAGGGGTCGAACGCCGCTCCACCGCTGGCGTCCGAGTCGACGAGCGCGTGCGTCGTGAGGATGACCGGGGCGTGCGGCCGGGCCGCGAGCACGGAGCTGGCCCAGGCGAGCCCGCTCGCGCTCGTCCGCCAGTCGAGCGCCAGGACGACCCACTCGCGGCCGGCCGCGGTGAACCGGTGAGCGGTGTTGTAGCCGTCCGGGCTCGAACCGATCCAGCCCGGGGCCCTCCGGAACCGCTGCGGGCCGAACACGTCGAGGTACGGGGTTCGGCCACGCTGGTCGTCGGTCGACGAGTCGACGTCGTGGTTTCCGGCGAGCACGCTGTAGGGCGCACCGGCACGGTCGAGCACGTCGAAGACCGCGCCGGACGCACGCATCTCGGACGCCGCACCGTTCTGCGTCAGGTCGCCGAGGTGGACGAGGAACACCGTGTTGTGCCGGGCCTGCTCGCGGACGACGTACTCGAGCGACGCGCGCATCGGTGCCTGGTCGACCGCGGCGCCGTCGAACATGTACTGCGTGTCCGGCATCACGGCGACGGTGAAGCGTGGCGAGGTCGTGTCCGGGCGCCACCGTCCGGTGTGCCCGCGCGCCACCGCCGCCTGAGCGGCCTCGGTCGATCCGCCCAGCGCCGCCGGGGCCACAGCGGGTGCCACGGTCAGCGCATCGGCGACGGCCGGGGCGCCGCCGAAGCCGTTCGAGGCCACGAGACCGGCGGCACCGGCGAGTCCGGACCCGACCAGGAAGCCCCGGCGGGAGACCGGGATGCGCTTGCTGCGGTCTCCGGCGTGGTCGTGGGCGTCGTCGCGATCGTCAGGGCTGTTCTGCACAGCACCGCACCGTACGGACCGCGGGGGAACGCCCCGGGTCCGTTCCGTGAACTCCAGACCGGCTGCGGCTGCCGGTTCGGTGTGGACCGGTGAGGGCTCCTACAGCTTCTCGATCGGGGCGATCTTGATGAGGAGCTTCTTGCGGCCCGCGGAGTCGAACGCGATCTCGGCGATGCGCTTGGCTCCCTGGCCCGTCACCGCGGACACCGTGCCCTCGCCGAAGTCGACGTGCTTGATGCGGTCGCCGGCGACGAGTTCCATGTCGCCGTTGTCGCGCACCTGCCCGGACACCCGGTTCGCCCACTCGGTCTTCGGGCGGGTCTTGGACGCTGCCGCTGCGCGGTCGTACGAGCCGCCGCCCCAGCCACCACCACCGCGGTAGCCCCCGCCGCCGCCACCACCGCCGAAGCCGCCGTCGCGCTTGGCGTTCAGGGCGCGGGGCTGCGTGCCACCACGGCTGTTCGCCATGCCCGGGGACTGCTTCCACTCGATGAGCCCCTCGGGGATCTCCTGCAGGAAGCGCGAGGGCATCGCCACGTTCACGTCGCCGAACTGGGCACGGGTCATCGCGAGGGACAGGAACAGGACCTTCTTGGCGCGGGTGATGCCCACGTAGAACAGCCGGCGCTCTTCCGACGGCCCGCCGGGCTCGTTGGCGGACATCCGGTGCGGGAGCAGGTCTTCCTCGACGCCGGTCAGGAACACCGCGTCGTACTCCAGGCCCTTCGCGGTGTGCAGCGTCATGAGCGACACCGTGCCCGACGAGTCGTCGAGCTCGTCCGCCGCGGCGACCAGCGAGACCTCGGTCAGGAAGTCCGACAGCGTGCCCTCGGGGTTGTTCTTCTGGAACTCACGCGTCACGGCCACGAGCTCGTCGATGTTGTCGGCACGGGCGGCGTCCTGCGCGTCGGGCGACTTCCGCAGGTTGTCGAGCAGCCCGGAGCCGTCGAGCAGCTGCGTCAGGGTGTCGACCACCGGCTGCGTCGGGGCCTTCTCGGACACGGAGTCGAGCAGTGCCGCGAACTCGGTGATGGCGTTCCGCACCTTCGGCCCGAACCCGAGCTCACCCGCGTGCCGCAGGGCGTCGCGCATCGTGGTCTCGTGCTCGTCGGCGTAGCGCTGGAGCGTGGTCTCGGTGACTGAGCCGATACCGCGCTTGGGCACGTTGAGGATGCGGCGCAGGGCCATCGGGTCGGCCGGGTTGGCGACGGTGATCAGGTACGCCATGGCGTCCTTGATCTCGGCGCGCTCGTAGAACTTCGTGCCGCCGAGCACCCGGTACGGGATCGCCGCACGGATGAAGATCTCCTCCAGCGCACGGGTCTGCGAGTTGGTCCGGTAGAACACCGCCATGTCGCGGTAGTCCATGCCGTCTTCACGCAGGCGCTGGATCTCGTCGGCGACGAACTGCGCCTCGTCGTGGCCGGTGTACCCGGTGAAGCCGACGATCTTCTCGCCGGCACCGACGTCGGTGAACAGGCTCTTCGCCTGGCGGTCGAAGTTGTTCGCGATGACCGCGTTCGCCGCGTCGAGGATGTTCTGCGTCGAGCGGTAGTTCTGCTCGAGCAGGATCGTCTTGGAGTTCGGGAAGTCCCGCTCGAACTCGACGATGTTGCGGATGTCCGCCCCGCGGAACGCGTAGATCGACTGGTCGGAGTCGCCGACCACCGTCAGGGACGCGGGTGCGATCGACCCGTCGGTCTCCCGCATCCGGGCGACGTGCTGGCCGGAGTCCTCGAGCTTGTCGACCTGTTCGACCGGCACCGGGCGGGTGAGCTCACGGATCAGGGCGTACTGGGCGTGGTTCGTGTCCTGGTACTCGTCGACCAGGATGTACCGGAAGCGGCGCTGGTACAGGGCGGCGACGTCCGGGAAGGCCCGGAACAGGAACACCGTCTGGCCGATGAGGTCGTCGAAGTCGAACGCGTTCGCCCGGCGGAGTTCGTTCGTGTAGCGCCGGAACACCTCGGTGAACATGACCTCTTGCGGGTCGTTCACGTTGATGTTGCGCGCGTAGGTGTCGATGTCCTGCAGCTCGTTCTTGAGCTTCGAGATCTTCGACGCCGCGGCACCGACGGTCAGCCCGAGGGAGTCGGCCTCGAGCTCCTTGATGATCCGCTTCAGCAGCGCCTTGGAGTCGGCGGAGTCGTAGATCGTGAACGACTGCGGGAACCCGAACCGCTCGGCTTCGCGCCGCAGGATGCGCACGCACGCCGAGTGGAACGTGGAGATCCACATCCCCTCGGCCTCGCCACCGACCAGGGCCCGGACGCGCTCGCGCATCTCGGCCGCGGCCTTGTTCGTGAACGTGATCGCCAGGATCTGCGACGGCCAGGCTTCGCGGTTGGCGAGCAGCAGTGCGATGCGGCGGGTGAGCACGCTCGTCTTGCCGGAACCCGCACCGGCCACGATCAGCAGGGACTCGCCGCGGTACTCGACGGCTTCCTTCTGCTGGGGGTTCAGACCCGCGGTGAACGGGTCTTCGTACGCGCGGGCACCGGCGCCCGGTTCGGGCGTCGATTCGAAGGGGTCGAGCACGATCGTCATGTCCGGGACAGTCTAGGCGGGACCCCCGACAGCGGACCGGGCGAGCACCGCCAGGTCCGGGTGGTCGGCGAACACCCCGTCGAGTCCGGTGCGGATCACGGACGTGAACCACCGCTCCCAGTCGCCGAACGCCGCGACGTCGCCACCACGACGCAGCGGCGACGGCAGGAACCGGTTCTCCGGCCGGAGCGTCCACGTGTACACCGCGAGCCCGGCGGCGTGAGCGCGGTCGACGATCGCGCTGCGCACCGGCGTCGGGTCGTCGAGCGCGACGCTGTCGACGCCGGCCATCAGGGTGCCGAGGTCGACGCTGATGCCGTGGAACTCGGTCGCGAACGACGCGAGCGCGTCCTCGGAACGCTCGGCGGCGTAGGTGGGGGCGAGCGATCCGTGGGACGCGACCTCGTCCGCGGCGCTGCCACGGGCCTCCTGGAGGTACACGAGCCGACCACCGGTCCCCCGCTCGCGCAGGTCGCGCAGCACGCCCTTCTCGAAGCTCTCCACCGTGAGCCGCTCGTCCTGCCGCCACCCGGCCTCGCCGAGCGCGGCGTCGACGAGTCCACCCATCGGGAACCCGGCGCGGTCGAAGTACGCGGCGTGCTTGACCTCGGCGACGAGCCCGACCGGGCGGGGTGCGGCGTCGAGGATCGCGAGCAGGTCGACGAGCCGCAGGATCGGCTGCGCACCGTCGTGCTCGGCGGATCCCGGGCGCAGCACCGGCAGGCGCTCGCGGGTGCGGAGCGTCTGCAGCTCGGGCCACGTGAAGTCCTCGGTGAACCAGCCCGTCAGGGTCTGGCCGTCGACGGTCTTCGTCGTGCGCAGGTGCCGGAACTCGGGGTGGTCGGCGACGTCCGTGGTGCCCGAGACCTCGTTCTCGTGCCGGAGCACCAGGACGCCGTCCCTCGTGGGCACCAGGTCCGGTTCGATCGCGTCGGCACCGAGCTCGATCGCGAGCTCGTACGCGCTCCGCGAGTGCTCGGGGCGGTAGCCGGACGCACCACGGTGGGCGATCACGAGGGTCATGGCGCGACCCTACTTGCCGCGGGTGACCACCGGGGCGCCTGCGTCGCGGGACACACCCGGCGCTCCGGGGGCCGTCGTTCCCAGGGACGGCACCGAGCATCACCGCATGACCGTCCGTTCGCTCTCCACCGCCGTCGAGGCCCGGATCGACCGGGCCGCACGCCGTCTGCTCGACGCCGGGCACCAACCGCACCGGCCCGTCCGGGTGTTCGTCACCGAGTTCCTGGTGTTCGGCGCGAAGCAGGCCTGGGCGTGCGCGTTCGGGGCGCTGCTGCTCACGACCATGGCCGTGGTGCACCTGACCGTGCCGGCGGCGATGCGGAACGACGTCCTGACGATCGCGGCCGTGCTGCTGCAGGTCGGCATGCTCGTGTTCGGGCTCGAGACCGTGCGCGAACTCCGGGTCGTGCTGTTGTTCCACGTCGTCGGCACCGCGATGGAGGTGTTCAAGACCCACATGGGCTCGTGGACCTACGAACCCGGAGGGCTGTTCGTCCTCGCCGGGGTGCCGCTGTTCTCGGGGTTCATGTACGGCGCCGTCGGGTCGTACATGGTCCGGGTCTACCGACTGTTCGACCTGCGGTTCGACCGGTACCCGCGGCAGTGGCTGCTGGCGGTCGTGGCGGGCGGGATCTACCTGAACTTCTTCGGCCACCACTTCGTCGCCGACGCCCGGTACCTGCTGCTCGCGCTCGTGCTGCTGCTCTTCGCCCGCACGACCATGCACGTCCGGATGCACCGGGCGACGCTGCGGATGCCCGTGCTCGTCGCGATGGGACTCGTCGCGGTGTTCA
The DNA here is from genome assembly GCF_000686685.1 of Curtobacterium sp. UNCCL17. NCBI lineage: Bacteria > Bacillati > Actinomycetota > Actinomycetes > Micrococcales > Microbacteriaceae > Curtobacterium > Curtobacterium sp. UNCCL17. Next base: position 213,304 of record NZ_KK366002.1, read on the forward strand.
TCTGGGCGGCGGAGAACGTCGCGACCTGGGCCGGGGCGTGGAGCTACCCGGCGCAGCTCGCGGTGTGGCAGCCGGTGGCACCGGCGAAGATCGTGGCGTGGTTCCTGCTCATGACGATCTCGGTCGCGCTCGTCACCTGGCTCTACCCGGCGCTGCCGTCGAGACGGGTGGGCTCGACGGCGGACTCTCGACTTCCTCGGGGCGCGCGTGCAGCGGGCGACCCTAGGCTTCCCTCGTCGGGGCCCGCTGGGCCCGCGTCCGCTCGCCGCGAATCCTCAGCCTTCCGCGACCGAGCGCCCCTAGGCTGAGAGGACTCGAATCTCCTAGGAAGAGGACACCATGGCCTTCAAGCCCGGTTTCGACCAGTCCCCCGCCTTCAACGCACAGGGGGCAAACACCTGGGGCGGGCGCGGTGCTGGTCAGCAGCAGGCCGGCTGGGGACAGACCCCGCAGCAGGCCCAGGGCGGCATGACCCCCGAGCAGCTGCAGTACATGTACGACCGTCCGACTGCGTCCCCGGTGGACACCGACCGCATGTCGTACGAAGACACCATCGTCAAGACGCTGCTCGCGTTCGGCGTGCTCGTCGTCGGCGCGGTGGCCGGTTGGAACCTGCCGCCGGTCGTCTGGATCGTCGGCGCGCTCGTCGGGTTCGTCCTGGCGCTCGTCAACACCTTCAAGAAGAAGCCGTCGCCGGGTCTGATCCTGACGTACGCGTTCTTCGAGGGGCTGTTCGTCGGCGGTATCTCGAACTACTTCCAGACCGCGTTCCCCCAGGCCGACGGCATCGTCGCGCAGGCCGTGTTCGGCACGCTCGGTGTGTTCTTCGTCACCCTGCTCCTGTTCCGCTCGGGCAAGGTCCGCGCGACCCCGAAGGCCACGCGCTTCTTCCTGATCGCGATGGTCGGGTACATGGCGTTCTCGCTCGTGAACCTGGTCCTGATGTGGACCGGCGTGACCCAGAGCGCGTTCGGCCTGATGGGCGTGACGCTCTTCGGCATCCCGCTCGGGGTCCTCATCGGCGTGTTCGTCGTGCTGATGGCCGCGTACTCGCTGATCCTCGACTTCGACCAGATCAAGACCGGTGTCGAGCGCGGCGCACCCCGCATCTACGCCTGGACCGCGGCGTTCGGCCTCATCGTGACGCTCGTCTGGCTGTACCTCGAGATCCTGCGCATCCTCGCCATCATCGCGAGCAGCTCGCGCAACTAGCACCACCGCACACGCGAAGGGCCCCGGCGCTGCCGGGGCCCTTCGTCGTTCCCGGGCCGGTGGTCGGCGCCTGTGGGGGCGGGCGGGGCGGGGCGGGGCGGTGGCGGCCCGAGTGGCGGTCCCGGCGTCGGTCCCAGCGGTCACAACACCCCGCCGGTCGCCCGCCGAGTGGTCACGAAGTGTCGCCCGGGCAAGGGCCAGCCGACACTTCGTGACCACTCGGCACCGGGCCCGCGGGGTGTTGTGACCACGCGACGGCCCCCGGGAGCGCCCACGAACCGCGCCCGCGCCGCCCCGCACCGCCCGCCCCGCCGGCGGGAGCGCCGACGACCTCGACCCCGGCAGCGCCGCCCCCGGGACGCACGAAGGCCCGGCACGCGTGACGCGTACCGGGCCTTCCGTTGCTCAGGGGAGCCCTACTCCCACTCGATCGTCCCCGGCGGCTTCGACGTGACGTCGAGCACGACCCGGTTGACGTCGGGCACCTCGTTCGTGATGCGGTTCGAGATCTTCGCGAGGGTGTCGTACGGCAGACGCGTCCAGTCGGCGGTCATGGCGTCCTCGGACGAGACCGGACGGAGCACGATCGGGTGGCCGTAGGTCCGGCCGTCGCCCTGCACGCCCACGGAGCGGACGTCGGCGAGCAGCACGACCGGGCACTGCCAGATCTCCTGGTCGAGGCCGGCCGCGGTGAGCTCTTCGCGCGCGATCTTGTCAGCAGCGCGGAGCAGTTCGAGCCGCTCCTTCGTGACCTCGCCGACGATGCGGATGCCCAGGCCCGGGCCGGGGAACGGCTGGCGACCGACGATGACCTCGGGCAGCCCGAGCTCGCGGCCGACCGCACGGACCTCGTCCTTGAACAGGGTGCGCAGGGGCTCGACGAGCTCGAACGTCATGTCCTCGGGCAGGCCGCCGACGTTGTGGTGCGACTTGATGTTCGCGGTGCCCGCTCCGCCGCCGGACTCGACGACGTCGGGGTAGAGCGTGCCCTGCACGAGGAACTTGACCTCGGCATCAGAGTCGGAAGCCTGCGCCTCGAGCACGAGTGCCTCGGCCGCGCCCTCGAACGTGCGGATGAACTCGCGCCCGATGATCTTGCGCTTCTGCTCGGGGTCGCTCACGCCGGCGAGGGCATCGAGGAACTGCTGCTCGGCGTCGATCGTGATGAGCCGGACGCCGGTGGAGGCGACGTAGTCCTCTTCCACCTGCTTGCGCTCGTCGGCCCGGAGGAGTCCGTGGTCGACGAAGACGCAGGTGAGCTGGTCACCGACGGCCTTGTGCACCAGGGCTGCGGCGACGGCGGAGTCGACACCACCGGAGAGCCCGGCGATGACCCGTGCGGAGCCGACCTGCTCGCGGATGCGGGCGACCTGCTCCTCGATGACGTTGCTGGAGTTCCAGTCGCCGGGCAGGCCCGCGGCACGGTGCAGGAAGTTCTCGAGCACGGCCTGGCCGTACACGGAGTGCTTGACCTCGGGGTGCCACTGCACGCCGTAGAGCTTGCGCTCGTCGGACGCGAACGCCGCGACGGGCGTCGACGCGCTCGAGGCGAGCACCTCGAAGCCGGCAGGTGCCTTGGCCACGGAGTCGCCGTGCGACATCCACGTCACCTGGTCCGCCGGCTGGTCGCCGAGCAGGGTGCTGGTGCCGGGGGCGAGGGTCACGTCGGTGGCGCCGTACTCGCGCAGACCGGTGTTCGCGACCTCGCCACCGAGAGCGGTTGCCATGGCCTGGAAGCCGTAGCAGATGCCGAGCACGGGGACGCCGAGGTCGAGGATGTCACCGTCGAGGGACGGCGCGCCTTCTTCGTACACGGACGACGGACCACCGGACAGCACGATGGCCGCCGGGTCCTTGGCGCGGATCTCGTCCGCGGTGATGGAGTGCGGCACGATCTCGCTGTAGACGTTCGCTTCACGGACCCGACGCGCGATGAGCTGCGCGTACTGGGCCCCGAAGTCGACGACGAGGACGGGACGCTGTTCGGTCTCGCTCACCGAGCGGCCTCCTTCTCACGCTGCTGGGCAGCGATCAGCTCGTGGTAGGTGTCCATGGCCTGCTGCTGCATGCGGTGTTCGACCACGAAGGACATGAACGGGATGATGCCCCCGAGGGCGATGAGCAGGAAGCGCGACGGCCTCCAGCGCATGATGCTCCACAGACGGAAGTCCGTGAAGAGGTAGAGCACGTACAGCCAGCCGTGGGCGATGAGGATCGCGATCGACAGGTTGAACGTGCCCGGGGTCTCGCCCGCCGTGCCGTTGGGCACGAAGAACGGACCGTTGCCGAGCTGCATCTCGAGCTGCAGCGGCGTGTACTTGATGATGACCTCGACCACCAGGGCGAGCAGCAGTACACCGGTGATGTACGCCGAGACGCGGTACCACTTCACCGCCCCCGGGATCTTGGGGATGTCACGGGTTCGGACGGTCAGGGCCATGCCGGCAATCCTACCGTCGGAGCGCGTCGGCTTCGGTGGCGAGCGCTGCCTCGCGCTCCTCTTCCTGCTCGCGCTCCCAGGCGTCCTTCACGAACCGGTACCAGAGGAACACGGCGAAGCCGGCGAAGACGACCCACTCGATCGCGTAGAACAGGTTGAGCCAGTCGAACTGGACCTCGCGCGACGGTGCACGGTCGGCGATGGTGCCGAGGTCGGCGGCCTTCGCGGTGGTGCCGTCGGCGACGACGTACCCGAGGTACATGCGGTCGTCGAAGGCCTGCCACGTGTTCACGAACCGGGCGGGGGCGACCGCGGAGTACTCGCCCTTCTTGTAGGCGTCCTGGTCGGGCGACTCGGCCGGGTAGTAGCGACCCTGGATCGTGAGCGTCTGCCCGTCCGCCAGGCGCTCGCCCCCGGCGACGGCGGCCCCGCGCTGGTCGGACCAGCCGATGACGACCGGGAGGCTCGCCCCACCGTCCGAGTCCACCAGGTGTCCGACGGTCTGGTACTTCCCACCCCCGGTGCGGCCGGTCAGGACGGTGGTGTCGTCGGCGACGAAGGTCCCGGTGACGGTGACCTTCTGCCCGGCGAGACTCTCGCTGACGGGGCGCTCGGGGGTGGTGACCGCCTCGAGGGTGCGGCGGGTCTCGGTGGTCGCCGGCAGGGGCTTGCCGTTGGCGATCGACCGCTCCAGCTGCCACTTGCCCAGCCCGGCGAACACCGCCGCCAGCACGAGCGCCAGCAACAGCAGCGCGATCCACCTCGGTCGTCGGGCAACGGCCCACATCTGTATCAGTACTCCGGATCGCGCTGTCGGACCGGGCGCTCGGGGCGCTCGGCGGGGATCTCGACCGGCGACGTCACGGGGGCGGACGTCGGCTCGGACCCCTCATTGTCTCGCTCGTCCCTGCCAGCAGCCTCGACGAGCGCGAACTCCTCGGCGAACTGGCGGTCCCGCTCGGCCTTCCGCGCCGCGGCGGTGGCGTCCGCCTCAGCCTCGGCCGCTTCGGCGCTCTCGGCGGCGGCTGCCGCGGCGACGGCACGTCGGCCTCCCAGGCGTCCGCGCAGGCGGATGAGCCGGCCCGGGCGCACCACGAGGCGGCCGATCCGGTCCGAGTTCACCGCGAGCAGCGGCCCGAGGACGGCCATGCAGAGGACGTAGAGGCCCGCGAAGGCGGTGATCCGCGCCTCCAGCCCGGCGGCAGCCGACAGCGTCGCGAGGATCAGTGCGAACTCGCCACGGTTCACCAGGATGACGGCGGTGTTGATGCCCTGCTGGACGTTGAAGCCGTTCATCCGCGCGACGATCTGGCCGGCGACCGCGTTGAGCACGACCGTCATGCCGATCGCGCCGAGGACGGGCCAGAGCACCTCGCCGAAGGTCGACAGGTCGAGGCCGAGCCCGAAGTTGACGAAGAAGAACGCGGCGAAGACGTCGCGCATCGGCAGGGCGAGCTGTTCGATGCGGTCGCGGTACCGGGTCGCTCCGCAGAGCAGGCCGATGACGAAGGCACCGATGGCGTCGGTCACACCGAGCAGGTCTCCGATGCCGCCGAACATGACCGCGAGTCCGAAGAACAGCACCGTGAACAGTTCGTCGTCACGGGTGGCGAAGATCTTCGAGACCCACTTGCCCGCGAAGCGCGCGAGCGTGAACATCACGATGAGGAACCCGAACGCGAGTGCGAGCTTGCCGACGACGGCCCAGACGTTGGTGTCGCCGGACAGCACGACGGAGACGATCGCCAGGTAGACGGCGATGAAGACGTCCTCGATCACGGTGACGCCGAGGATCATCGGGGTCTCGTCGTTCGCCAGGCGCCGGAGCTCGATGAGGAGCTTCGTCACGATGGCGCTCGAGGACGTCGCCGTCATGCCCGCGATGATCAGGGCTTCACGGGTACCCCACCCGAGCGAGAACCCGAAGGCGAACCCGACGCCCATGTTGATGACGACGTAGGTGCCGCCCGACACCAGGAGCTTGCCGGCGTTGCCGTAGAACTCCTCTTGGTCGAACTCGAGCCCGAGGTTGAACAGCAGCAGGATGAGCCCGAACGTCGCGATGAGCTCGATCGTGTGGGACTCGACGCTCAGCCCGAACCACGGCGTGTTCGGACTCGCGACGAGCCCGACCACCATGTAGATCGGGATGGCCGGCAGACCGATGGTCTTGCCGAGCCGGCCCAGCACGTAGGCGATGACGAAGAGCACACCGATGGTGAGCAGCTCACCACCCAGGTGCATGCGCTAGCTCTTCCGCGGGGCCTCGGCCGAGGCGGCCGCAAGCTCTCCGCTGCGGTAGAAGGAGAACGCCTTGGCGACCTTCTCGGGGGAACCGGCGACGACGATCGTGTCTCCGGGGAAGACGACGAAGTCCGACGAGGGCGCCGGGTTGGCGCTGTCGCCACGGACCACGGCGACGACGGTCAGGCCGATGAAGCCCGAGTCGTGCAGGTCGCCGAGGGGCTTGCCGGCGATGGCGTCGTCGTAGTCGACGGAGAACCAGTCGATGGACAGCCCCGGGATCTCGTCGAGCTTGTCGAGACCCTCGGTGATCCGGGTGCCGCCGAGCAGTTCGGCGAGCGTGTGCGCTTCGTCCTCGCTGAGACGCAGCGAGACCTTCTCGGACTTGTCCGCGCCGTCGGAGACATCGGCGAACGAGATGAGGTCGGAGTGCCCCGACCGGTGCGTGATGACACCGCACTTGCCACCGTCGTCGGTGTAGAAGCTGTGCAGCACGCCGACTCCGGGGAGTTTGACGCGATGGACGTCGACCATGATGGCTCCCTCTTCGAGTACCCCCATGCTAACCACCCGGTGGTCCCGCGCATTCCGCTCACTAGAGTTCTGTGGATGGGGAGAACACGGATCGTCGTCGCCGTCGTCGGGGTGCTGGTCGTCGCGCTGTACGCAGCGCTGCTGGCGGTGGACGCACTGGTGCTGGACCCGCTCGCCGCGGTCCCCGGTGCGACCCTGGCCGAGATCCACGCCGAGCTCTCGGAGCAGGGCTTCCCGGTCGGGGCGGACGTCGCGACCGTCGTCGGGATCGCCGTCGTCGGTGTCCTGTTCGCCGCGGGGCTGTCGGTGCTGCTGCTCATCACCCGGGCAGCGGCGCACGTCATCGCGGCGGTGCTGCTCGCCGTCGTGGTGATGGGGACGCCGATGTCGTTCGTGGCGGCGATCGCCCTCGGCATGGACGTCGCGGACGCCTACGGGGTCGGCGGCGGTGACCACACGATCTGGTCGGGCGTGCTGTACGTGACGAGCCTCGTCGCGCTCATCGCGATCCCGGTGGTGCTCGTGGTGGGCCAGTCGGTGCACGTGCGCCGCGCTGCCCTGCGGGCGCGCGCCGTCTGACGGACGCACCACGGGCCTCCAGTCCGGTCTTCCGTCCTTCCGGTCTGGAGGCGCGGGTGGACTCCGCAAGACGCCGTCGTCTTGTCCAGACGCCTCGTCGGCACCGAGACGCCGCCGGATCCGGCGGCGTCTCGACGACCAGACGGCGTCAACACGACACGACGGCGTCTTGTCCGACCCGCAGACGCCGGCTTTCCGGTGACACGACGGCGTCTGCTGGCCTCGCTACTCCGGCTCGCTCGTCTTCTCGCCGACGACCTGCTCGTCGGACGCCTTCGCGCCCTCGGCGCCCTCCGAGCGACCGCCGCCCACGACCACGTCGTCCTCGTCGAAGCCGAACGCGATGTCGGGGGCCTCGAGCCGCACGCGGTCCGCGCTCTCGTCGTCGGGCTGCAGCTGCGACTCCCGTTCGGCGGCGACGCGCTTCAGGTAGTTCGCGACCTCGTGCTCGGTCGTCTCCTGGTCCCAGCCGAGCACGTCCGCCATGAGCTTCGCGGCGACGGGCGCTGCTGACTCACCGCGGTCCCAGGCTTCGATGGAGATGCGGGTACGACGGGCGAGGACGTCCTCCAGGTGCAGGGCACCCTCGTGCGAGGCGGCGTAGACGACCTCGGCGCCGATGTAGTCGTCGGCCCCCGGCAGCGGCTCGGCGAGTGCCGGGTCCTGCTCGACGAGCTGCAGCACCTCGGTCGCGAGGGTGCCGTACCGGTTGAGCAGGTGCTCGATGCGGACCTTGTGCACGTTGAAGCTCCGTGCGGTGCGGGCGCGTCGGTTCCACGCGGCGGGGTACCCCTCGGCACCGAGGAGCGGGATGTCCTCGGTCGTCGACTCCGGGATCCTGCCGTCCATGGCCGCGACGGCCTCGTCGATGGCGTCCTTGCCCATCACCCGGTACGTCGTCCACTTGCCGCCGGCGACCACGACGAGGCCCGGGACGGTGTGCGCGACGACGTGCTCCCGGCTGAGCTGCGAGGTCTGGTCGGACTCCCCCGCCAGGAGCGGGCGGAGTCCGGCGTAGACGCCCTCGACGTCCTCGCGGGTCAGCGGGACGGCGAGCACCTTGTTGACGTGCTCGAGGATGTAGTCGATGTCCGCCGCGGTCGCTGCCGGGTGCGCCTTGTCGAGGTACCAGTCGGTGTCGGTCGTGCCGACGAGCCAGTGCCGGCCCCACGGGATGACGAAGAGCACGCTCTTCTCGGTGCGCAGGATCATGCCCGTGTTCGACTGGAACCGGTCCCGGGGGATCACGAGGTGGACGCCCTTCGACGCCCGCACCTTGAACTGGCCACGGGTGCCGATCATCGCCTGGGTGTCGTCGGTCCAGACACCGGTGGCGTTGACGACCTGCTTCGCGCGGATCTCGAACCGTTCGCCGGTCTGGATGTCGTGGGCCTGCGCACCGACCACGCGCTCTCCGACCTTGATGAACCCCTCGATGCGGACGCGACTCGCTGCCTCGGCGCCGTACGAGGCCGCGGTGCGCACGAGCGACGCGACGTAGCGGGCGTCGTCGACCTGGGCGTCGTAGTACGTCATGCCGCCGACGAAGGCGTCCTTCTTGAGCCCGGGCATGTTCCTGAGCACCTGCTTCCGGCTCAGGTGCCGGTGGTGCGGGACGCCGGGCGGACGGCCGCCGGACCAGCTGAACACGTCGTACATCGCCATGCCGATGCCGATGTAGAAGCGCTCCCACACCCGGTGGTTGAGCGGGTAGAGGAAGCGCACGGGCTTCACCAGGTGCGGGGCGATGCGCTGGAGCAGCAGGCCGCGTTCGATGAGGGCCTCGCGGACGAGCGCGAAGTTGAGCTGCTCGAGGTAGCGGATGCCGCCGTGCACGAGCTTGGACGAGCGGCTCGACGTCCCCGAGCCCCAGTCGCGGGCCTCGACGATGCCGACGCTCAGGCCGCGGGTCACCGCGTCGAGCGCACTGCCCGCACCGACGATCCCGCCGCCGACGACCAGGACGTCGAGCTCCTTGGTCTTCAGCGTCTCGATCGCGGCCGCACGTTCGTCCGGGCCGAGCTTCGCCGCGGGGTCGAACCCCACGCCGGGCGCGACGTCACGCGGACGTCCGGCCGTGCTGGTCTGCTTCGTCGTGCTGGACTTGGCCATCGTCGCCTCCGGGTCACGGTCGGCGCCGTGGCGTCACCCGGGGTCGTGCCCGGGTGCCACCGTCACTGGTGGTACGGCGCCACGACCACTTCTACTCGCTGGAACTCCTTGGCGTCGGAGTATCCGGTCGTCGCCATCGAGCGGCGCAGGGCACCGACGAGGTTCGCGCGGCCGTCGTGGGTCGGCGTCGGGCCGTTCAGGACGTTCTCGAGCGGGGCGATCGTGCCCACCTCGACCCGGCGGCCGCGGGGCAGCTCGGGGTGGTGCGCCTCGGCACCCCAGTGGTAGCCACCACCCGGAGCCTCGGTCGCACGGGCCAGTGCGGTGCCGAGCATGACGGCGTCGGCGCCCACGGCGATGGCCTTGACGATGTCGCCCGCGGTGTCGAGCCCGCCGTCGGCGATGACGTGCACGTAGCGGCCGCCCGACTCGTCGAGGTAGTCACGACGGGCCCCGGCGACGTCCGCGACGGCAGTGGCCATCGGGGCGTGGATGCCGAGCGCGGCGCGGGTGGTCGACGCAGCGCCGCCACCGAAGCCGACGAGCACGCCAGCGGCACCGGTGCGCATGAGGTGCAGCGCCGACGTGTAGGTCGAGGCACCGCCCACGATCACCGGGACGTCGAGCTCGTAGATGAACTTCTTGAGGTTGAGGGGTTCCTCGGTCTGGGAGACGTGCTCGGCCGAGACCGTGGTGCCGCGGATGACGAACAGGTCGACACCGGCGTCGACGACCGTCTTCGAGAACTCCTGGGTGCGCTGCGGGCTGAGCGAACCGGCGACCGGCACCCCGGCTGCGCGGATCTCGGCCAGGCGTGCGGTGATCAGCTCGGCCTTGATCGGCTCGGAGTAGATCTCCTGCATGCGCTTCGTGACGTTGCCGTCGGTGAGCGACTTGATCTCGTCGTAGTACGGGGTCGGGTCCTCGTAGCGGGTCCACAGGCCCTCGAGGTCGAGCACACCGAGGATGCCGAGCTTGCCCATCTGGATGACCGTCGCCGGCGAGGACACGGAGTCCATCGGCGCCGACAGGATCGGCGACGCGAACGTGAACGCGTCGATCGACCACTGCACGCTGACGTCGCGCGGGTCACGCGTCCGCCTGGAGGGGACCACTGCGATGTCGTCGAACGCGTACGCCCGACGTCCGCGCTTGCCTGCACCGATCTCGACTTCGCTCACTCGGACAGCCTACCGGGCGGGCTCTGCGGCGTGCACGGGCCGGACGGTGCGGGCGCCGGGCGCCCTCGCACCGTGCGAGGGCTGCCGCGTACGGTGCGAGGTTCCGTGTTCGGTGCGAGGTCGCGAGGGTCGCACGACGTGCGGAACCTCGCACCACGCAGCCGTCACCCCGCAGCCGACGGCGCGGAGCCGTCAGCGCGGGGCCGTCAGCGCGGAGCCGTCAGCGCGGAGCCGTCAGCGCGGAGCCGTCAGCGCGGGCGGCGCGGCGCCCGCCGGCGCTTCCGGAGCGCCCGCAGCACGAAGCCGAGCAGGAGCGCGAGCACCACGAGGACGACGAGCAGCACGGCCGCGACCTTGACGAGCAACGCCGCCCCGACGAAGAGCGCGATGAACACGAGCCAGACGAGGGCGTCGAGCACGAGGGGTCCGGAGGTGCGCACCCGCGGAACGATACCGACCTGCGCGGGGCGAGCCGCGCCTCCGGGCCGGATACGACGGGCGACGCCGTCGTCAACGGAAGACGCCGTCGTCCGCGCAGGACACCGCCACGCCCACGAGACACCGCCGAATTTCGAGGCGTCTCGACGGGACCGCGGCGTCAACGGAACACGACGGCGTCATGCGACCACAGTCATGCGACGCGGGGCGAGCCGTGCCTCCCGGGCCGGGTACAGGAGCGGGGCCGTGCGGCGCGAAGCGACCACGCACGGCCCCACCCGTCACGGATACCACCCCCACAGCGGTACCCGTAGTCGACGACAGCGCTAGCGCTGTGCGTCGACGTCCTTGGCGAGCGTCCCCAGGTAGAGCTCGATGACCTTGGGGTCGTCAGCGAGTTCCTTCCCGGTGCCCGAGTACGCGTTCTTCCCCTGGTCGAGCACGTACCCACGATCGCAGATCTGCAGACAGCGTCGCGCGTTCTGCTCCACCATGATGATCGACACACCGGCCTTGTTGATCCGGCGGGTCCGCAGGAACGTCTCGTCCTGGCGCACGGGGGACAGTCCGGCGCTCGGCTCGTCGAGCAGCAGCACCTTCGGGTCCATCATCAGCGCACGGGCCATCGCGACCGACTGCCGCTCACCACCCGAGAGCGATCCGGCCCGCTGGTTGCGCCGCTGGGCGAGGACCGGGAACAGGTCGTAGATGACCTCGAGCCGTTCGGCGAACTTCCGGGGCCGCAGGTACAGCCCCATCTGCAGGTTCTCCTCGATCGACAGCGAGGGGAACACGTTGTTCGTCTGCGGCACGAAGCCGACACCGGCCTGCACGAGCTTGTTCGCCTTGAGGTTCGTGATGTCGTCCCCCTGCAGGGTCACCGAACCCTCGCGGATGGACACCAGCCCGAACAGCGCCTTGAGGAGCGTCGACTTGCCCGCACCGTTCGGCCCGATGATGCCGATGAGCTCGCCCGGGTAGCAGTCCAGGTCGCAGCCGTTCAGGATGTTCACGCCCGGCAGGTAGCCGGCGACGAGGTTCTTCGCGCTGAGCACCGGCTCGCGTTCCAGCGTGGCCGCCGGGGACGGACTGGAGGCACTGCTCGCGTTCGTGGGGTCCGTTGCGTCCGTCATCGGGTCGTCTCCTCTGCTGCGTCCTCTTCGGCGACTTCCTCCGCCAGTTCCTCGAAGGTCTCCTCGGTGAGGAGCGAGTCGTCACCCAGGTCGGTGTCGTGGTGCGCACCGAGGTAGGCGTCGATCACGGCCTGGTCGTCCATCACCGTGTCCGCCGGGCCCTCGGCGACGACCTTGCCCTCGGCCATCACGACCACCCAGTCCGAGATGTGCCGGACCATGTGCATGTCGTGCTCGACGAAGAGCACGGTCATGCCGTCGTCGCGCAGGGACTGGATGTGCCCGAGGAGCGACTGGGTGAGCGCGGGGTTCACACCGGCCATCGGCTCGTCGAGCATGATCATCGTCGGGTCGGACATCAGCGCCCGGGCCATCTCGAGCAGCTTGCGCTGGCCGCCGGACAGCGAACCGGCGTAGTCGTCCGCCTTCGTGTCGAGCTTGAACCGGGCGAGGAGGTCCTCGGCCTTGGCCGTGATCTCGCGCTCCCGCTTCGCCCACACCGGCTTGACCAGGGCGGCGAAGAAGTTCTCGCCGGGCTGGTCGCGGGCACCGAGCAGCATGTTCTGCATCACGGTGAGCCGGGACAGCGCCTTGGTCAGCTGGAAGGTGCGGACCATGCCCTTGTTCGCGATGTGCGTCGCGCTCGTCTTCTGCAGCGTGGCGCCGTTGAACTGGGTCTTCGCACCCGGGCTCGGCTTGTCGAACCCGGTGAGCAGGTTGAAGAACGTGGTCTTGCCGGCGCCGTTCGGGCCGATCAGGGCCGTGATGGAACCGCGCTGGACCTCGAGGTGGTCGACGTCCACGGCGGTCATGCCCCCGAAGCGGCGGGTGACGTCGTCGACGGTGAGGATCGGGTCGGCCTTGGGGTGGCCGTAGGTCTCAGACACTGAACGTCAGCTCCTTCTTGTTGCCGAGCAACCCCTGTGGACGGAACACGATGAGCAGCATGAGCGCGACGCCGACGAGCACGTACGAGAACTGCTCGGCCTGCTGCGCGTTCATGATCGAGTCGGGGATGAAGTCGCCGGCCAGCGTGCGGATGAAGAGCCGGACGACGAAGAAGAGCACGGCTCCGAGCACCGGTCCGAACACCGTCGCCGCACCACCGAGGATGAGCGCCGTCCAGATGAAGAACGTCATCGATCGGCCCATGGCGTCCGGTTGCACCGAACTCGGCAGCACGTAGATGATGCCCGCGATCGCACCGAGCGCCCCACCGAACACGAGCGCCTGCATCTTGTACGAGTAGACGTTCTTGCCGAGCGAGCGGACGGCGTCCTCGTCCTCGCGGATGGCCTTCACCACGCGGCCCCACGGGCTGCGCATGAGCAGGAAGAGCACCAGGGTGAACAGGGCGACCATGGCCCACGCCGCGATGCGGATCCACCAGCCGTTGACGCCGTTGTTCGCGTACGTGAACCACAGGATCGTGGTGGTTCCGTCGGGCAGCGGGCTGAGGGCGGTGAACGGGTCGCGGTAGCTCGACCCGGTGATGCCGTTCGAGCCGCCCGTGGTCGAGGTGAGCAGGCTCGAGCGGCCCACCATGCGGATGATCTCGGCGCCGGAGATCGTGACGATCGCCAGGTAGTCGCCGCGCAACCGCAGGGTGGGGATGCCGAGGATGATCGCGAACACGATCGCGACGAGCAGGGCGATGAGGACCGCCATCACGAACGGCAGCCCGTTCGTGATCGAGATCGCGAAGCCGTAGGCGCCGAGCAGCAGGAACGCCGCCTGGCCCATGTTCACGAGGCCGGTGAGCCCGAAGTGCACGTTCAGGCCGATCGCGGCCAGGGCGAACGCGGCCGTCGTCGGGGCGAGTGCCTCCTGGGTGAGCGAGGACAGCAGGTTGAGGATGTAGTCCATGCGCGTGCTCCCTTAGCCGATCCGCTCGGCGCGGCCGAAGATGCCCTGCGGCCGGAACAGCAGGATGAGGATGAGGATGACGAGGGCGGTGGCGTACTTGAAGTCACCGGGGAGCACCAGGTTCGTGAGCTCCACGACGACGCCGATGATCATCGAGCCGACCAGGGCGCCGTACGCCGTGCCGAGGCCACCGAGCGTGACCGAGGCGAACATGAGCAGGAGCAGCTGGAGCCCGGTCTGCCAGTTCACGCCGTTCAGGACGAGTCCGAGCATCACGCCGGAGAGCCCCGCGAGGCCGGCGGCGAGCGTCCACACGAAGCGGATCACCCGGTCGACGTCGATGCCGGAGGCCGCGGCGAGCGCCGGGTTGTCCGACACGGCGCGGGTCGCCCGGCCGAAGCGCGTCTTCGCCAGGAAGAGCCCGGTCGCCACGAGGACCACGAGGGCGATGCCCATGGCGACGTAGGACTGCACCGTCAGGGTGACGCCGGCGAACCGCACGGTCTCCGGGTTGCCCTGCTGGATCCGGACCGTCGAGGCTCCGAAGAAGTACTGGAACGCGTACTGGGCGGCGATCGACAGACCGATCGTCACGATCATGAGCTGCGTCAGGCTGATGCGCCGTCGCCGGAGTGGCCGCCAGATCGCGGCGTCCTGCAGGTACCCGGTCGCGGCGCACAACAGCGTGACGACGATGCCGGTGACCCAGATGTTCCAGCCGAGCTGGTTGGCGAACACGTAAGCCAGCAGACCGCCGAGGGTGACCTGCTCACCGTGCGAGAAGCTCGACAGCCCCGTCGTGCCGTAGATGAGCGAGAGCCCGATGGACGCCAGGGCGATGAGGAGCCCGAGCCGGAGCCCGGAGGCGAACTGCTGCCAGGCCCGCTGGATGCTCACACCCGACGAGTCCGTCGAGGTCGTGGCGCCCTTCTGGTCGGACAGCTGGAAGATCTGCCCGACGTTGGCGTTCAGGGTGGCCTGCACCTTGCGCTCGGCGTCGGCGGCGTTCGTCAGGTACTGGCCCTTCGGCAGGGTGCCCTGGTCGACGCTCACCGTGTACTCGCCGGCCGTGTCGACGCTGACCGACCAGCGGCCGTCGCCGTTGGTCGTGGCCGTCTGGTCGAAGCCGCTCGGGCCGGTCACGTCGACGTCGACGCCCTCGGCCGGTTCACGCTCGGAGTCGGTGATGGTGCCCTGGATGCACCCGTTGTCGGGGCTGACGGTGCACGCCTGGCTGGTGGCCGGTGCCGAGGTGGCACTGAAGGCCGGCAGGGTGACCGCCCAGTCGATCAGGAAGGTCGCCAGGAACGCGGCGACGAGCACGGCCGCCAGGACCGGTCGTCGTCGTGCGTGGCGGAGGCGGAACAGGCGCGGCTGCGCCCGTCCCGGAGGAGTGATGGATCCCACGGAAGAGCCTCTCGTTCGGATGACGAGGAACCTATGGGGATTTTGTGACACCCGTGTTTCCAACACGTTCCCTGTGTGATTCGTACCCGAACTGTGACGTTGTGGAGGAATGCTCCGAGGCGGGCGCGATCCGTGCCTCCAGGCGGAATGCGGCGACAGCCGCTCGCGTTACCATGTCCTATCCGGAACCCGTCGTCGTGTTCCCGGTGTCTCGACACTTCACTCGCCCACGAAGGGGACCCATGGACCAGCCGGATCCGTTCGGATTCATCGGACTCACGTACGACGACGTCATGCTGCTGCCCGGGCACACCGACGTCATCCCGAGCGAGGCGTCCACGGCGTCCCGGCTCACCAAGCGGATCTCCGTCAACGTCCCGCTGCTCTCCGCCGCGATGGACACCGTCACCGAAGCCCGCATGGCCATCGCCATGGCGCGCCAGGGCGGCATCGGGATCCTGCACCGCAACCTGTCCATCGAGGACCAGGCTGCCTACGTCGACAAGGTCAAGCGCTCCGAGTCGGGCATGATCACCAACCCGGTGACCACCACCCCAGACGCCACCGTGGCCGAGGTCGACGCGCTCTGCGGCCAGTTCCGCGTCTCCGGCCTGCCGGTCGTCGAGCAGGACGGCACCCTCGTCGGCATCATCACGAACCGCGACATGCGCTTCGTGGCCACGTTCGAGCAGGCCACCACGTACGTACGCGACGTCATGACGAAGGCCCCGCTGATCACCGCGATGGAGGGCATCGACCCCGAAGAGGCGATCGCCATCTTCGCGCAGCACAAGATCGAGAAGCTGCCGCTGGTCGACGCCGAGGGCAAGCTCCGAGGCCTCATCACCGTCAAGGACTTCGACAAGAGCGAGCAGTACCCGGACGCCACGAAGGACGACGAGGGCCGGCTCCGCGTCGGTGCCGCGATCGGCTTCTTCGGCGACGCGTGGCAGCGTGCCGAGGCCCTGCGCGACGCCGGCGTCGACGTGCTCGTCGTCGACACCGCCAACGGTGAGAGCGAAGGCGTTCTCGACATGGTCCGCCGCCTCAAGGCCGACCCGACGTTCGACGCGATCGACGTCATCGGCGGCAACGTCGCCACCCGCGCGGGTGCCCAGGCGCTCATCGACGCCGGTGTGGACGCCGTCAAGGTCGGCGTCGGCCCGGGCTCCATCTGCACCACGCGCGTCGTCGCCGGTGTGGGTGTGCCGCAGGTGACCGCCGTGTACGAGGCCTCCCTCGCCGCACGCGAAGCCGGTGTGCCGATCATCGCCGACGGTGGCCTGCAGTACTCCGGCGACATCGCGAAGGCCCTGGTGGCCGGTGCCGACACCGTCATGCTCGGCTCGCTGCTGGCCGGCACCGACGAGTCCCCCGGTGACCTGGTGTTCGTGAACGGCAAGCAGTTCAAGGCCTACCGCGGCATGGGGTCCCTCGGGGCTCTGCAGACCCGTGGCAAGAAGACCTCGTACTCGAAGGACCGCTACTTCCAGGCGGACGTGCCGAACGACGACAAGCTCATCCCCGAGGGCATCGAGGGCCAGGTGCCCTACCGCGGTTCGGTCGGCAACGTCGTCTACCAGCTCACCGGCGGGCTGCGCCAGTCGATGTTCTACGTCGGCGGTCGCACGATCCCCGAGCTGAAGGCCCGTGGCAAGTTCGTCCGGATCACGGCGGCGGGGCTCAAGGAGTCCCACCCGCACGACGTCCAGATGGTCGTCGAGGCGCCGAACTACCGCAGCTAGACAGCGTTCGACAGCACGCCCCCGTTCCCCTGTGGAGCGGGGGCGTGCTGCGTCCCACGGCGGTAGTGTCACCGCATGGTCAGCGCCGTCTCACACACCACGATCGACTCCCGCGACGCCTACGCCCAGTCGGAGTGGT
Organism: Curtobacterium sp. UNCCL17; assembly: GCF_000686685.1. Classification (NCBI taxonomy): domain Bacteria; kingdom Bacillati; phylum Actinomycetota; class Actinomycetes; order Micrococcales; family Microbacteriaceae; genus Curtobacterium; species Curtobacterium sp. UNCCL17. Next base: position 230,334 of record NZ_KK366002.1, read on the forward strand.
GGAAGCAGGTGCTCGGGTACGTCGACCTTCCCGACGACCCGAACGCTCCCGGACACGAGGAGTGCGAGATCACGGCACCCGACCGATCGCACACCGTGCTCTTCATCGAGGTGCCCGAGGCGAAGACCGTGAAGAACCGGATCCACTTCGACCTGCGCCCCACCGACCGCACCCGCGACGAAGAGGTCGAGCGGCTCCGCGGCATCGGTGCCGTGGAGCTCGCCGACCTGCGCCACCCGGACGGCGGATGGGTGGTCTTCGCCGACCCGGAGGGCAACGAGTTCTGCGTCCTGCGGTCCCAGGCCGAACTCGACGAGGAAGCCGGCCAGCCGAGCTGAGCAGCCCGGCGACCGGCATGCTGACCGGACCGCCGGACCGCCGGACCGGCAGGGTGCCGGACCGCCGGCCGAGCTCCTACGCCGAACGCCAGTCGTTCGACGTGATGTGCGAGCCGCCGTGCGGGCCCATCTGCAGCATCCCGCCGTCCACCGGCAGGGACACCCCGGTGATGTAGGACGACGCGCGCGAGGCCAGGAACGCCACGGCTGCCGCGATCTCCCACGCGTTGCCCGGACGGCCGAGCGGGACACCGGGGCGGTCGATGGTGTGCGGGTCCTCGTCCTCGGCGCCGGTCATCCGGGTGGCGATCTCGCCGGGGGCGACGGCGTTCACGGTGATGCCGTGCTCGGCGAGCTCGATCGCCATGGTCTTCAGCAGGCCGCCGAGCCCGTGCTTCGCGGCGTCGTAGGCGCTCGAGCCGTAGCGGGGCTGGTGTTCGTGCACGCTCGTGATGCCGATGATCCGGCCGCCGGTGCCGGCCTGCGCCATGTGCTTCGCGGCGGCCTGCATCGTGACGAAGGCGCCGTCGAGGTCGGTCGACACCGTGTGGCGCCACTGGTCGAGGGTCATCTCGAGGAACGGGGCGTTGTCGCCGGTGCCGGCGTCGGCCACGAAGACGTCGACGCCGCCCAGCTGCGAGACGAGGCGGTCGACGACGGCGGCCGCGCCGGCGAGGTCGGAGACGTCGATCTGCTCGACGAAGGCCTGACGGCCGGTCTTCCGGACCTCCTCCGCGGTCTCCTCGGCACGGTCGGGTTCGGACAGGTAGGTGATGCCGACGTCCAGGCCGGCTTCGGCGAGCGCGACGGCGGTCGCGCGGCCGATCCCGGATTCGGAGCCGGTGACGATGGCTTTGGTGGGCTGGAAGTCGCTCATGCGGCGGAACGTACGCCGGGCCTCCCGGGCGCCCTGCCGGACCATCCGCCTGGCGCAGGTCGGGTCACCACCCGGCACCAACGCTCCTGCGCCGATCCCTGTCCCTGCGCACAGGAACGTCACGGCTCGGTAACGAAACACCTTTGCGTACCGCCCCGTCACACGGGCGAAACACATGGACCCTACGTTTCTCGACATCCAGTGGAGGCGTCGCATTCACCCGAAGCGGCACAGCCTCCGCGCAGAGAAAGGGCTCCACGGATGATCAGAACCACCCGTGCCACCGCGGCACTGGCGTTGGCGGGCGCAGCAGCCGTCCTCCTCGCCGCGTGTTCCACCACCGGCAGTGCTTCCCCCTCGAGCTCGGCGTCGAGCGATGCGAAGAAGGATCCCGCCGCCAGCTGCAAGGCCCCGGACGCCCCCGGTACGGACGCGCTGAAGATCGGCACGATCCTGCCCCTGACCGGTTCGCTGGCCTACCTCAACCCGCCGGCCGAGTCCGGTGTCGGCCTGGCCGTCAAGGACATCAACGCCGCGGGCGGTGTCCTCGACAAGGACGTCACGATCGACCCGGCGACCGACTCCGGTGACAGCAACGACATGACCGTGTCGAGCTCCGCCGCGACCAAGCTCGTCAACGCGAAGGTCCCGGTCGCGATCGGCGCCGAGTCCTCGTCCGTCACGCTGAACGTCATCGACCAGCTGACGAGCAACTGCATCGTCGAGATCTCGCCCGCGAACACCGCGACCGACCTCTCCGGCTACTCGTCGTACTACTACCGGACCGCACCGCCGGACTCGGTGCAGGGTTCCGCGCTCGGCCAGCTCGTGACCGGTGACGGCAACGCGAAGGTCGCCTTCCTGGTCTTCAACGACACGTACGGCACCGGCCTCCGCAACTCCGTGCAGGCTGCGGTCGAGGCGTCGGGCGGCCAGGTCGTCTACGGCGGCAAGGGTGAGGGCCAGGAGTTCCCGCCCGGCCAGACCACGTTCTCGTCCGAGGTGACCGCGGCCCTGGCCGCGAAGCCCGACGCGATCGTCGTCCTCGCCTTCGACGAGACGAAGTCGATCATCCCGGAGCTCGTCTCGCAGGGCAACGAAGCGAAGATCTACATGTCCGACGGCAACACGGCGGACTACTCGAAGGACTTCGACAAGGGCACCCTGACCGGCGCCCAGGGCACCATCCCCGGTGCCTCGCCGAAGGACGACTTCAAGAAGCAGCTCGCTGCGTTCTACAAGGACTCGTCGGGCAAGACGCTCGCCGACTACTCGTACGCGGCGGAGTCCTACGACGCCACCGTCCTCGCCGCCCTCGCCGCGGTGAAGGGCAAGGGCACCGACTCCGGCACCATCCAGGCCAACATGGCTGCGGTGTCGGGTGCTGACGGCGGCACCGAGTGCGCGACGTTCAAGGAGTGCAAGACGCTCCTGGACGACGGCAAGGACATCCACTACACCGGCCCGTCCGGCATCGGTCCGTTCGACGAGAACAACGACCCGTCGGCCGCCTACATCGGCATCTACAAGTTCGACGCCGACAACAAGCCCGTCTACCAGAGCGCCATCCAGGGTGCGGTGAAGAAGTAGGGCTCAGCCCAGCACCGCTCGCGAAAGCGACAGTCCCCCACGGAACTTCCGTGGGGGACTGTCGCTTTCGCGCGGTGGCCTGGAGGCCCGTGGTGCGTCCGTCAGACCGGCTCGACCCGGGTGGGTGCGAGCGCCCGGCGACGGGACGCCCGCGCGGCGGCGAACGAGTCCGCCGTCAGCACCACGAGCGCGAGCCACACGATGCCGAAGCCGAACCAGCGCCCGGCGGACATCTCCTCGTGCTGCACCAGCACCCCGACGAGCAGCTGCATCACGGGCGCCAGGTACTGGGTCAGCCCGAGCGTCGACAGGCTCACCCGCCGAGCCGACGACGCGAAGAGCAGCAGCGGCACCGCGGTCGCCGGGCCGGTCAGCACGGTGATGACCGCGTGCCCCCAGCCCTCGCTCGTGAACGTCACGCCGCCACCGAGCCCGGTCACACCGAGCACCACCAGCGCCACGACCGCGATCGGCAGCAGCCACACGGTCTCGATCGTCAGGCCGCTCAGGGCGTCCACGGTGCCGCCGACCCGCTTCTTCACCAGGCCGTACAGTCCGAACGAGAACGCCAGGGCCAGCGAGATCCACGGCATCTGCCCGTAGCCGATCGCGATGACGACGACCGCCACGACGCTCAGCCCGACGGCTGCCCACTGCGCCGGACGCAGGCGTTCGCGCAGAACAACGACGCCGAGCGCGATCGTGACGAGCGGGTTGATGAAGTAGCCGAGCGCCGCCTCGACGGTGTGGCCGGTGGTCGTCGCGAGGACGTAGACGGTCCAGTTGACCAGGATCAGGACGGCGGCGAGCCCCATCACGAGCATCACACGGCGCTGGGCCATCAGGGTGCGGGTGCGGAGCCACGACCGGGTCACCGCGATCGCCAACGCGCAGAACACCAGGCCGAAGACGATACGCCACGACACGATCTCGAACGCCGCCGCGGGGGCCATGGCGGCGAAGAGCAGGGGCATCAGCCCCCAGAGCCCGTAGGCCACGATGGCCTGCACCACGCCGACGGATGCCTCGCTGCGGACGGGTCGCGCCGGACTCGGTTCACTCACGGAACCATCCTAGGAACGACCGCCGACCCGTGGGACGCACACCGGGCCTCCAGACGGCCTGATGGCGAGCTGGTCAGGACCGGAGCACCGGGGTGACCGCCCCCCGGACGCACGGACGCCCCGTCGGCCCGAAGGCCGGACGGGGCGTCCGAGGTGAGTACTCGACTCAGTGAACGATGACCGCGAGGACGTCGCGGGCCGACAGGACCAGCAGGTCCTCGCCCGAGTACTTGACCTCGGTTCCGCCGTACTTGGAGTAGATGACCTTGTCACCCACGGCGACGTCGAGCGGGACGCGGTTGCCGTTGTCGTCGATGCGACCCGGACCCACGGCGACGACCTCGCCCTCCTGGGGCTTCTCCTTCGCGGTGTCGGGGATGACCAGACCGGAAGCGGTGGTCTGCTCCGCCTCGACCTGGCGGATGACGATGCGATCCTCGAGCGGCTTGATGCTGACGGCCACGGTGACCTCTTCTTTCTCGGTACGGACTCGGTACAGATGAAAACCGGGTTGGCACTTCGCACAGGAGAGTGCCAACGCCAACTCTAGGGGGCCTCTGGCACTCGGTCAATCCGAGTGCCAGCACATCCGGAGAACACGCAGCACCTGCGAGGATCGACGCATGGACGCCGCCGAACTCACCGCACTGCTGACCCCCGACGGGATGGCCCTGCTCGACCGTACCCCGGGCGTCTCCGACGGCGGCGAGATCGTCCGCGTGGTCTCCCGGCTGCGCGCCGAGGGCCACGATCCCCGACTGGTCGCCGCGGTGCTGACCCAGGCGAAGCTGCGGCTGAAGGCCCGCGGCAAGTTCGGCGACTTCGCCTCCCGCATGCTCTTCACCGAGGCCGGGCTCGAGCAGGCCACCCGGCTGCAGGTCGCGGCCCAGCACGCAGGACGCTTCGCCGCGGCCGGGCTGGCCCGTGTCGCCGACCTCGGTTGCGGCATCGGCGGGGACGCGATGGCGATGGCGGCGCTCGACCTCGACGTCACCGCCGTCGATCGCGACGAGGTGACCGCGGCCGTCGCGACCCACAACCTGGCGGTCTGGCCGAACGCGCGGGTGGAGCTCGGTGATGCCGCGTCCTTCGACCTGTCCTCGGTGGACGGCGTGTGGATGGACCCCGCACGGCGCACCTCCGGCCACTCGGACACCCGCCGGCTCGCCGACCCGGACGACTGGTCACCCTCGCTCGACACCGTGTTCGCCGCGGCCACGACGACGCCGACCGGCGTGAAGCTCGGTCCGGGCATCGACCGCGACCTGATCCCGGACACCGCCGAGGCGCAGTGGACCTCCGTCGACCGCGAGGTCGTGGAGCTCGCCCTGTGGTTCGGCCCCCTCGCCCGCCCCGGGATCCGCCGCGCCGCCACCGTCATCGGTGCACACGGCATCGCCGAGATGACCGGAGCGGCCGACGCCGACGACGCCGAGGTCGGACCGCTCGGCGCCTACCTGTACGAGCCCGACGGCGCCGTGATCCGCGCACGGCTGATCGGCGACCTGGCACGGGGCCTCGACGGGCACATGCTGTCCGACGGCATCGCCTACGTCACGTCCGACCGCGCCGCCTCGACCCCCTTCGCGCAGGGCTTCCGGGTGCTCGACACGATGCCGCTCGACGTCAAGCGACTGGCCGCGCGGCTCGCCGCCGACGGCATCGGCACCGTCGAGATCAAGAAGCGCGGCGTCGACGTCGATCCGGCGCAGTTCCGCAAACGGCTGCGGTTGCGCGGATCGGGCCGCGTCACACTCGTGCTCACCCGCCTGGAGGGACGCCACACGGCGATCCTGTGCGAGCGGCTCACCGACACGGTCGGCTGACGGCCGGGGCCGCTCGTGGTGCCCGTTGCGCGGGGGCTGCGTCAGCTGACGAAGGCGCCGGAGTTCGAGCTGTAGTCGGAGTAGTCCGAGTAGTCCGACGCGTTCGCGATCGAGATCCACACCAGGGCGACGATCAGGATGAACAGGCCCGTCAGGATCCAGCCACCGATGATGCCGGCGAGCGCGAGGCCGCGGCCACCCTCGCCGGTCTGCTTGATCTTGCCGAGGGCGATGTGGCCCATGATCGCGCCGGCCGGGCTCGTCAGGATGATGATCGGCCAGATGATGATGCCGCCGAACGCGAAGACGATCGACAGGATCGACAGGACGTTCGTCTTCGGGCGCTGCGCGTAGGGCTGGTACGTGTACGGGTTCGACGCGTAGGGCTGCTGCTGCGGCTGCGCGTACGGGTTCTGCTGCTGGCCGTACGGGTTCTGCGGGGCACCGTAGGCGTTCTGCTGCTGCGGGGCCGCGTACCGGTCCTGCTGCTGGCCGTACGGGTTCTGCGGGGCACCGTAGGCGTTCTGCTGCTGCGGGGCCGCGTACCGGTCCTGCTGCTGCGCGTACGGGTTCTGCTGCTGCGGGGCCGCGTACGGGTCCTGCTGCTGGCCGTACGGGTTCTGGGGCGCTTCCGGGGCCGACGGCGCCTGCGGTGCGTCGGGGGCCTCGGGGGCGTCCGGGGCCGGCGAGCCGTCGGGCTGTCCGTTCGCTGGGCCGTTCGGCGTCTCGCCCGGCTTCGGCCACTCGTTCTGATCGGACACCGTCCACCCCTCTCGGGCGTCCGGTCTCTCCGACGCCCGTGTGAATCCTCCCACAGGCTCCCGACGACCGACCGGGTGCGGCCGGTCAGACCTGATCAGAGCGGGTCAGAGCTGGTCAGACCGGGTCAGACCTGGACGGTCGTCACCGGAAGGGTCGAGTCCGCGGCGATGCCGAGGTCGCTCGGCGCGTGCCCCTCGGCCACGAGTCGGGCGCCGACGGCGGCGATCATCGCGCCGTTGTCGGTGCACAGGTCGAACGGCGGGATCCGGAGCCGAACGCCAGCGGCCGCGCAGCGCTCCTCGGCGACCTGTCGCAGTCGGGCGTTCGCGACGACCCCACCGCCGAGCAGCAGCCGGTCGACCCCGGTGTCGCGGCACGCATTCAGGGCCTTGGTCAGCAGGACGTCGACGACGGCCTCGCGGAAGCTCGCGGCGACGTCGGCCACCGGTACCTCGCGGCCCTCGTCGCGGCAGCGCTCGACCCACCGTGCGACGGCGGTCTTGAGCCCCGAGAACGAGAAGTCGTACCGGTGCGCGGCCATGTCCTTCGGCAGCGTCAGTCCCCGGGGGAACCGGATGGCCGTGGGGTCGCCGCCGGCCGCGGCTCGGTCGATCTGCGGGCCGCCGGGGTAGGGCAGTCCGAGCAGCCGCGCGACCTTGTCGAACGCCTCGCCCGCCGCGTCGTCGATCGTCTCGCCGAGCAGTTCGACGTCGCCGACGAGGTCCCGGACCAGCAGCAGTGACGTGTGACCGCCGGAGACCAGCAGCGCGATCGTCGGCAGCTCGATCTCGCTGCCGTCCTCGCGCAGCACGTCGGCGCCGACGTGCCCGACCAGGTGGTTCACGCCGTACAGGGGCTTGCCGGTGGCCACGGCGAGCGCCTTCGCGGCCCCCACTCCGACCATGAGCGCTCCCGCCAGGCCCGGCCCGGCGGTCACCGCGACGGCGTCGAGTTCGTCGAGGGTGACGCCTGCACGGTCGAGCGCCTCGTGCAGCGTCGGGGTCATCGCCTCCAGGTGGGCCCGTGCGGCGACCTCGGGCACGACCCCGCCGTAGCGCGCGTGCTCGTCCATGCTCGAGGCGATCACGTTCGCGAGCAGGGTGCTCCCCCGCACGATGCCGATGCCGGTTTCGTCGCAACTCGTCTCGATGCCGAGCACCAGTGGTTCAGTCGCGCTCACCGAGGGCCTCCTGTCCGATGGGTCCGACGCCCGACGACCGCTCGGCGTCCGGGGCGGGCAGCTCTGCCCGCATCACCCACGCGTCGACGCCGTCCGGTTGGTAGTAACGCGGCCGGGTCGCGATGTGCTCGAACCCGAACGCCGTGTACATCGCCTGCGCCACGGGGTTGTCCGCACGCACCTCGAGGAACACCTCGCGTACACCGCGGCGACGCGCCTCGTCGAGCAGCTCCGTGAACAGGACCCTCCCGAGCCCCTTGCCGCGCTGGTCCGCGGCGACGGCGATGGTCTGCACGTCGGCCACCGGGTTCCCCGCGAGCGACGAGAGGCCGGCGTACCCGACGACCAGCGGGGCAGAGGTGTCGTCTGCCGTCTCGATCACGACGTAGTACCCGTGCGGTGAGTACAGCTCGCCGGACATCTGCGACGCCGACCAGGCGTCCGTCGGGAACGAGACGTGCTCGAGCCACATGATGTCGTCGAGGTCCTGCGGGTGTGCTCGCCGCAGGCGGAGCCCGTCCGGCAGGGTCACTGCTTCACCCGCTTCGGCGCACCAGGCACCGTGACGTCGGGGTCGCGCAGGTACAGGGGCGTGTCCTGGTCGAACGCCGCACCGGACGCGAGCCGGTCCGCGGCGAGCGAGCCGAGCCTCCAGGCCGGGATGGACAGGGCCGTCACGCGGTCCCAGCCCACCGCTTCGGGCCGGGAGGCGCGGATCGCGTCGTCGAGATCGGCGGGCTTGGCGAGTCCGGGGCCGGCCACGCGGACGCCGTCGGCGTCGTAGGCGCTCCAGTAGACCTCGCGGCGGCGGGCGTCCGTGAGGACGACGAACGGCCCGGCGATCCCCGAGTCGCGCTGGTCGAGGGCGACGGCGTCGTGGCTGACGAGGGGCAGGACGGGGACGCCGCGAGCGGCGGCGAAGGTGCGGGCGGCGGCGATGCCGACGCGCAGGCCGGTGAAGGGGCCGGGGCCCATGCCGGCGACGACGCCGGTGACGTCGGCACCGGTGATGCCGGCCTCGGCGAGGGTCTCGGCGAGGAACGGGCCGATCACCTCGGCATGCCGGCGGCTGTCCTCGGTGTCGCGGGTCGCGAGGGCCTGGCCGGTGGCCGGGTCGACGACGGCGACGGAGGTCCCGGCGGAGGTGTCGATCGCGAGCAGCACCCGTCCATCGTAGGCGGCGGTCAGCGCACTGGCAGCCCGCGGGACCATGCGACCTCGTGGTCCAACTGCCCGGTCCGGCGGAACAGTCGGACCTGGTGGGTGTCCGGCAGCGCGGCGGCCAGTGCCTGTCGGTCGGCGGGCGTGAAGCCGAGCGACTGCCAGAACGGACCGGAGCGACGCGAGAACAGCCACGCACGCTCGGCACCGGCCTCGGTCGCCCGCTCGATCGCGAACCGCGCCAGGCGTGTACCGGCCCCGGAACCGCGGTGCTGCGGCGCGACGGCCACGCTCCGGACGAGGACGTGCCGGCAGTCAGCGCTCGCCTCGAACCCGGTGCTGCCGACCACCCTGCCGTCGTCGTCGCGATCGAGCCAGAGCCGCACCGTCGGCTCGTCGAGGCCAGCGAGGGTCAGGTCCGCACCGACGAGGAACGCGCGGAGCGCCTCGACGTCGTCCGCGTCGACGGGCTGCAGGGTCAGAGGGCCACGCCTTCCCAGCGCGGGCCGGTGGCGGTGACGACGACACGACGGGGCTCGTCGGGGACGTCGTCCGGGTCCGTGTCGTGAGCGGCCGCGTCCTCGGCACCGGTGGCACGCGTGATCTCGACGTCGAGCACGCTGTCGCTGATGCCGTCGACCATGCCGCGACCCCATTCGACGACGACGATGGCGGCATCCCAGTCGAGGTCGAGGTCGTCTAGCTCGACCGGGTCGGACAGGCGGTAGGCGTCGACGTGCACCAGGTCGGGGCCGGCAGTCGTCGGGTGCGTCCGGGCGAGGACGAAGGTCGGGCTGGACACCTGGCCACGCGCGCCGAGTGCGGCGCCGAGCCCGCGCGTCAGGGTCGTCTTGCCGGCACCGAGTGGTCCGGTCAGCACGACGAGGTCCCCAGCGCGCAGCACCGCGGCCAACCGGGCCCCGAGCTCCCCCATCGCCTCGGTGCCGTCGACGGTGGTGTCGAGCAGGACGTGCGGCAACTCGGTCACGGCCGCTCGCCCCGCAGGTACTCCCCGACCCGTCCCTCGATGTCGTGGCCCTCGTAGAACCGGGGCACACGGCTGCCGATACGGCAGACGATCTCCTCGCCGATGGTCTCGAGCGCCGCGCCCCACTCGAGCACGGTCATCTCGTCGTGCTCGCCGGTGCCGAAGAGCACGACGGTGTCGCCGGTCTGCACGTCGTCCTCGCCGACGTCCACCAGGAACTGGTCCATCGCGACGCGGCCGGCGATCGGGTAGCGCTTGCCGCGGATCGCGACCTCGATGCGGCCCTGCGCCAGACGCGGGACCCCGTCGGCGTACCCGACGGGCACGAGAGCCAGGGTCGTCTCGGTCGCGGTGCGGTACGTGTAGTCGTAGGAGACGCCGGTGTCGACGGGGACGCGCTTCGTCTTCGCGACCGACGCGGTCAGGGTCATCACCGGCTCGAGTCCGAGGTCGGCCGCCGAGACGCCGTCGGCTCCGGGGATGCCGAACAGGTTCGCGCCCATCCGAACCATGTCCTTGCGGAACTCCTTGCGCTCCAGCCCCGCGAGCGACGCGGCGACGTGCTCCATCGGGACGTCGAGCCCCAGGTCCTCGGCGATCTCGATCGCTGCGTCGAACACGGCGACCGCCGCGCTGTCCTCGTGGTCGGACGCCTCGGCCAGGTGCGTGTACGCGGCGACGACCTCGATGCGGCCGTTCCGCTGGGCGTCCCGGGCGAGCTCGACGAGCGCCGGCCAGTCCGCCTGGGTCGCGCCGTCGCGGTGCAGGCCGGAGTCGACGCCGAGGTGCACCCGGGCCGGTCGCTGGTCGACGGCGTCGACGATGCGCTGCAGCTCGGCGACGTTCGAGACGCCGAGGTCGACGGCCGAGTCGATGGCGTCACGGAAGTCCAGGTCGGGGTCGTGCTGCCAGGTGAACAGGTGGACGTCCTCGCCGACGCCGATCGAGCGCAGGCGCAGGGCCGCGGGAACTGTCAGCACACCGATCCAGCGGATGCCGGCGTCGACGGCGGCGAGCGCGATCGGCTCGAGGCCGTGCCCGTACGCGTCGGCCTTCATGATCGCCATCACGGCCACCGGGTCCATCCACTCACGGACACGGTCGAGGTTGGCACGGTAGGCGTCGAGGTCGATGCGCGCCTGACGCAGCGGTGCGGAGCTCACGTCGTCCTCCGTTCCACGCTGCGGCCGATCCGGGCGACCACCTCGTAGTTGATCGTGCCGATGGCGTCGGCCCAGTCCTCGACGGCGGGGTCGCCGTTCGCGGGGTCGCCCCACAGCACCGCCTCGTCGCCGACCTGCACGTCGGCGTCGCCGATGTCGACGTGCATGGCGTTCATCGCGACGCGTCCGACCACCGGGAACGTCCGGTCGCCGATCCGCACCGAGACCCGGTTGCCGAAGTCGCGGTCGAAGCCGTCCGCGTAGCCGAGGCCGATCACGGCGAGACGGGTGTCCGTCTCGGCGCGCCAGGTGTAGCCGTAGGAGACGCCGTCGCCCGCGGCGACCGGCACGGTGCGGAGCACGGCGGCGGTGACCCGCATCGCCGGGCGCAGCCCCAGGTCGGCCGAGGTGCGACCGTCGAAGGGGCTCAGCCCGTACAGGGCGAGTCCGACCCGGGACAGGTCGTGGCGGGTCTCCGGCACGGCGATGCTCGCGGCACTCGCGGCGAGGTGCACCACGTCCGGCACGATGCCGTTCGCGGCGAGGCCGTCCAGCGCCCGCTGCAGTGCGGCGTCCTGGTCGAGGTCGTCGGTGCGCGACGCGTTCGACAGGTGGGACATGAGCCCCTCGACCCGGGTGCGGTTGCCGCCGCGGGCCAGGGCGCCGGCGGTCGCGAAGAGCTCGGCCCACTCGGACTCGACCGCTCCGTTGCGGCTGAGGCCGGTGTCGACGCACAGGTGCACGGCGCGGATGTCGGAGTCGGCTGCTGCGGAGAGCTGCTCGACGCTCGACACCGCTGGCGTGACGTCGAACTGCGCCGCGCGGCGGAAGTCCTCGTCGGGGGCGTGCAGCCACGCGAGGATCCGGACCCCCTCGTCGATGCCGCCCTGACGGAGCGCGACGGCCTCGTCGATGTCGGCGACCCCGAGCCACTCCGCACCGGCGTCCACGAAGGCCTGCGCGGCGTCGAGGGCCCCGTGGCCGTAGGCGTTCGCCTTGACCACCGCGATGACCCCGGCCGGGGCGACGCGGTCGGCGATGGTCGCGTAGTTCTCGATCAGGGCTCCGCGATCGACCGTGATGCCGGTGAACGCGCTCACGGGACTGTTCCTTCCAGGACCACGTCTGTTCCTTCCAGGACCACGAACGCGGTCGCGATCCCTCCATCATGCGAGAGCGACAGGTGCACGCTCGTCACGCCACGCGCGTGCGCCACCTGCCGGGCGCCCTTGTGCAGGGTGAGCGACGGGTTCCGCTGGTCGTCGGACACGACCTCGAGGTCCTGCCAGCTCAGCCCGGCACTCGACCCGAAGGCCTTGATCAGGGCTTCCTTCGCCGCGAACCGTGCGGCGAGGGACGCGATCGGCCGGGGTTCGCCGTCACGGACCTGCTCGGACGGCGTGAAGAGCCGCGCCCGCATCGCCGGTGTGCGCTCCAGCACCCGTTCGAACCGCTCCAGGTCGACCACGTCGACCCCGATCCCGATGATCACCGTCGCGACTACTCGACGGTGACCGACTTCGCGAGGTTGCGTGGCTGGTCGACGTCGAGGCCCTTGGCGGCGGCGAGCTCCATGCCGAACATGTGCAGCGGTGCCACGGCGAGCAGCGGCTCGAACAGCGGGGTCGCGAGCGGGATCCGCAGGACCTCGTCGGCGAAGGGCAGCACCGCGGCGTCGCCTTCTTCGGCGATCGCGATCACCCGGGCACCGCGGGCGCGGATCTCCTGGATGTTCGAGACGACCTTGGGGTGCAGCGATCGGGGGTCGCGCGGCGACGGCACGATGACGAAGACGATCTGACCCGGCTCGATCAGAGCGATCGGGCCGTGCTTGAGCTCACCGGCGGCGAAGCCCTCGGCGTGGATGTACGCGAGCTCCTTGAGCTTGAGGGCGCCCTCGAGTGCGATCGGGTAGCCGACGTGGCGGCCGAGGAACAGCACGCTCCGGGTGTCCGCCATCCAGCGGGCCAGGTCCTTGATGCCGGCGGCGTCCTCGATGGTCTGCTGCAGCTTCGGCGCGAGGCCCTCGAGTTCGGCGACCTGCTCGGCGATCTGCTCGGTGGTGAGCGTGCCGCGCAGCGTCGCCAGGTGCAGCCCGAGCAGGTAGAGCGCGACGCCCTGGGCGATGAAGGCCTTGGTCGACGCGACGGCGACCTCGGGTCCGGCGTGCGTGTAGATCACGGCATCGGACTCACGCGGGATCGTGGCGCCCTGGGTGTTGCAGATCGACAGGACCTGCGCGCCCTGCTCGCGGGCGTACTTGACGGCCATCAGCGTGTCCATGGTCTCGCCGGACTGGCTGATCGAGACGACCAGGGTGCGCTCGTTCAGCACCGGGTCGCGGTACCGGAACTCGTGCGCGAGCTCGACCTCGACCGGCACACGGGCCCACTGCTCGATGGCGTACTTGCCGAGGATGCCGGCGTAGGCGGCGGTACCGCAGGCGATCACGATGACGCGGTCGACGGTCGCCAGGCGGTCGGCGATCGGGTCGAGGTCGGTCAGCGTGACGGCACCGTCGTGGACGCGACCGAGGATCGTCTTCGCGACGGCCTCGGGCTCCTCGCTGATCTCCTTCGCCATGAACGAGCTCCAGCCGCCCTTGTCGGCGGCGGAGGCGTCCCAGTTGACCTCGAACTCGCTCGGCGTGGCCGGGGTGCCGTCGAAGTGGATGACGTCCACGCCGTCGGGGCGGATCGTGGCGATCTCGTCCTGCCCGATCGACAGCGCGCGCTGCGTGTAGGCGACGAACGCGGCGACGTCCGAGCCCATGAAGTTCTCGCCGTCACCGAGCCCGACCACCAGGGGCGAGTTGCGACGGGCACCGACGACGACTCCGGGCTGGTCGGCGTGCACGACGAGGAGCGTGAAGGCCCCCTCGAGTCGCTGCACGGCCTGCTGCATGGCGGCAGTCAGGTCACCGGTCTCGCGGAAGGCGCGTCCGACCAGGTGCGCGGCGACCTCGGAGTCGGTCTCGCTGCGGAACTCGATGCCCTCGGCCTGCAGTTCGGCACGGAGCTCGGAGAAGTTCTCGATGATGCCGTTGTGGATGAGGGCGAGCTTGTCGCCGTCGGCCAGGTGCGGGTGGGCGTTGCCGTCGGTCGGGCCACCGTGGGTCGCCCAGCGGGTGTGCCCGATGCCGCTCGCGCCGTCCGGGATCGGCGACGACTCGAGCTCGTCGACCAGGGCCTGGAGCTTGCCGGCCTTCTTGGCCGACACGAGGTCTCCGGCTGGGTCGACGACGGCGATGCCCGCCGAGTCGTAGCCGCGGTACTCGAGGCGACGGAGGCCACCGAGGAGGACGTCCTGGCTGCTGTTGCTGCCGACGTAGCCGACGATTCCACACATGGAACCGATCCTACGGTCTGCCTGGACGCCCACCCTGCGAAGTCCCGGGGGTGGGGATAACGTTTCGGCCATGGGACGCTTCGACGACATCGCCATCACCACGCTGCACGGCGAGGACACCACGTTCGGCGCCTACGCCGACAAGGCCGTACTGGTCGTGAACGTCGCCTCCCGGTGCGGCCTCGCCCCGCAGTACGAGCAGCTCGAGGCCCTGCAGAAGCAGTACGGCCCCCGCGGGTTCACGGTGCTGGGCTTCCCGAGCAACCAGTTCCTGCAGGAGCTCGGCTCGTCCGAGGCGATCGACGAGTACTGCTCCACCACGTGGGGTGTGACGTTCCCGATGTCCGAGAAGGTCAAGGTCAACGGCAAGAGCGCGCACCCGCTCTACCAGGCCCTCAAGGAGACCCCGGACGCCGACGGCAAGGCCGGCCGGGTCGCGTGGAACTTCGAGAAGTTCCTCGTCGCCCCCGACAGCACCGTCACGCGCTTCCGTCCCACCACGAAGCCGGACGCCCCCGAGGTCGTCGCCGCCATCGAGGCGGCCCTGCCCGCCTGACGCGTCGCGTCCTGCGGGTGCGCACCGAGCACTGGACGGGAGGCCCGGGGCACGTGAGCCGGTCGGCTCACGTGCCCCGGGCCTCCCGTCTGTACGCTCGATCCCATGCCGTTCTCGGAGACCGCCGTCGCGCACCCGACCCCGTTCGTGGAGATCCCGCGTGACGAGTGGTCCCAGCTTGCCCCGAAGGAGCACCTGTCGCTCACCGAGACCGAGATCGTGCAGCTGCGCGGTCTCGGCGACCGGCTGGACATGCAGGAGGTGCAGGAGGTCTACCTGCCCCTGTCCCGCCTGCTCACGCTCTACGCCGCCGGTGCGCGCAACCTGCACGCCGAGACGAGCCGGTTCCTCGGGGAGCGCGCCGGACGCACGCCGTTCGTCATCGGCGTCGCGGGCTCCGTCGCGGTCGGCAAGTCCACGGTCGCCCGTCTGCTGCGCGAGCTGACGAAGCGCTGGCCGGACACCCCTCGGGTCGAGCTCGTGACGACCGACGGCTTCCTGTACCCGAACGCCGAGCTGGAGCGACGCGGGATCATGGACCGGAAGGGCTTCCCGGAGTCGTACGACCGCCGCTCCCTGCTGCGCTTCGTGAGTCAGGTGAAGAGCGGGGCGACCGAGGTCCGCGCGCCGTACTACTCGCACCTGGTCTACGACATCGTGCCCGATGCCGAGATCGTCGTCCGGCAGCCCGACGTGCTCATCGTCGAGGGCCTCAACGTGCTGGCGCCCCCGGTGCACGGGCGGCTCGCGCTGTCCGACCTGTTCGACTTCACGATCTACGTGGACGCGAAGACGAAGGACATCGAGTCCTGGTACGTCGACCGGTTCCTCGCGCTGCAGGAAGAGGCGTTCTCGAGCCCCGACTCGTTCTTCCACCGGTTCGCCTCGCTCTCGCGTGAGGACGCGGTACGGACGGCGACCGAGGTCTGGCGGGCGATCAACGAGCCGAACCTGATCGAGAACGTGCTGCCCACGCGCTCCCGCGCCACCCTGGTGCTGAAGAAGGGCGCGAACCACAAGGTGAACTCGGTCCTGCTCCGCAAGATCTAGCGGAGGGCAGCGCAAAACACCGGTGTTCGCGAGCTGAACCGCGGTCTGCGCGTGTTCAACCGGCGAACACCGGTGTCTTGCGGAGGAAACCCCTACGCGGCGTCGAGCGCCAGGCGGTCCTGCACGACGGCGGCGAGCTCCTCGGCGATGCGCTGGGCATCGTCCTGCGAGGCAGCCTCGACCATGACGCGCACGACCGGCTCGGTGCCTGACGGACGGAGCAGCACACGGCCGCTGTCCCCGAGCGCCTCGCTCGCGGCGGCGATGGCGTCCTGCACGCCCTGGTCGGCGAGCCCGTGACGATCGACGCCCCGGACGTTGAGCAGCACCTGCGGGAACACGGTCATGCACGACGCGAGCTCCTCCAGCGACTTCCCCGTCCGCGCCATCTCTGCCACCAGGTGCAGCCCGGTCAGGATGCCGTCGCCCGTGGTGGCGAACTCGTTGAAGATGATGTGGCCGGACTGCTCGCCACCGATGGAGTAGTCGCCCTCGGTCATCTTCTCGAGCACGTAGCGGTCGCCCACGCCGGCCTCGATCACGGTGATGCCCGCGTCGGCCATGGCGCGCTTCAGCCCGAGGTTCGACATGACCGTCGCGACGAGGGTGTCGTCCTTCAGGCGGCCGCGCTCCTGCAGGGACAGCGCGAGGATCGCCATGATCTGGTCACCGTCGATCGCGTTGCCCGCGGCGTCGACCGCCAGGCAACGGTCCGCGTCACCGTCGTGCGCGATGCCGACGTCGGCACCGTGCTCGAGCACCGCGCGGGCGAGGTTGTCGATGTGGGTCGAGCCGACGCCGTCGTTGATGTTCCAGCCGTCGGGGTCGGCGCCGATGAGTGTCACACGGGCACCCGCGTTGACGAAGACCTCGGGCGAGACACCGGCGGCGGCACCGTTGGCGCAGTCGAGCACCACGTGGATGCCGTCGAGCCGGTGCGGCAGCGTGCCGAGCAGGTGCACCACGTAGCGGTCCTCGGCGTCGGCGAACCGCGAGATGCGCCCGACGTCGATGCCGGTGGGGGTGGGTGCGGAGTGGTCGTGCATGGCCGCTTCGATGCGGTCCTCGACCTCGTCCGGCAGCTTGCGGCCACCCGTGGCGAAGAACTTGATCCCGTTGTCGGGAGCGGGGTTGTGCGATGCGGAGATCATCACGCCGAAGTCGGCGTCGATGTCCGCGACGAGGAACGCCGCGGCGGGGGTGGGGATGACCCCGGCGTCGAGCACGTCGACGCCGGCCGAGGCGAGCCCGGCCGCGACGGCGGCACCGAGGAACTCGCCGGAGACGCGCGGGTCACGCGCGAGGACCGCGCGCGGGCGCGGTCGACCCGACGCCCGGCGGGCGTCGGCATGGTGTCCGTGTGTGAGGACGGCCGCGCTCGCCTGGGCAAGACCCAGTGCGAGCGCGGCCGTCAGCTCGCCGTTGGCGAGACCACGAACCCCGTCGGTACCGAACAGACGCGGCATGGCGATCTTCAGCCGGTGACGACTAGCGCTTCGAGAACTGCGACGCCTTGCGGGCCTTCTTGAGACCGGCCTTCTTGCGCTCGATGACGCGGGCGTCACGGGTGAGGAAGCCGGCCTTCTTGAGGGTCGCGCGGTTGTTCTCGCGGTCGATCTCGTTCAGGGTGCGGGCGATGGCGAGGCGGAGCGCGCCGGCCTGACCCGAGGGGCCACCACCGGTGATGCGGGCGACGACGTCGTACGAGCCGAGGAGCTCGAGCACCTTGAAGGGGTCGTTGATGAGCTGCTGGTGCAGCTTGTTCGGGAAGTAGTCCTCGAGCGTGCGGCCGTTCACGACGAACGTGCCGGAGCCCGGGACGAGCCGGACGCGCGCGATGGCCTCCTTGCGGCGCCCGACGGCACCGCCGGAGACGTTGAGGATCTGACGGGGAGCAGCCTCGGCAGCGGCGGGTGCGCTCTCCGTGGTGAAGCTCTCCGGGGTCTGGTCGAGGGAATCAGCGATCTGAGCCATGAGTTTTCTGTGTCCTTGAAGTCGTCGTGGCCGGAACTACTGTGCGACCTGGTCGAAGATGTACGGCTTGGGCTGCTGCGCGGCGTGCGGGTGCTCCGCGCCGGCGTAGACCTTCAGCTTCTTGAGCTGCTCGCGGCCGAGGGTGTTCTTCGGCAGCATGCCGCGGATCGCCTTCTCGACGGCGCGGGTGGGGTGCTTCTCGAGCATCTCCGGGTAGGAGGTCGCCGTCAGGCCGCCCGGGTAACCCGAGTGACGGTAGTAGACCTTCTTCGCGAGCTTCGAACCGGTCAGGGCGACCTTGTCGGCGTTCACGATGATGACGAAGTCACCCATGTCCATGTGCTGGGCGAAGGTGGCCTTGTGCTTGCCGCGCAGGAGCGCCGCGGCGTGGGTGGCGAGACGGCCGAGGACGACGTCGGTGGCGTCGATGACGATCCAGTCGTGCTGGACGTCTGCCGGCTTCGGTGAGAACGTGCGAGTCACAGGAGTGCTGCTTTCGTGTCGAGGTGAGGAGTCCGTGAATCCCACTCCGGTCGGGAGTTCCACGGGCAGAAGCACGGGGAACACCTCGGTTGGAGGGCTCATCTGACTGTCCGCGCGCGGGGCGCACAGACCAAGGTGAGATCCTAGCCGACGCGGGGTACGCCGGTCAAACGCGTCCCGCTGCCGGCCTGGAGGTGCGGGGCGGCCCCGCACCGCGCCTCCCGTCCGCCCTGGCGGCACCTCCACCGCCCATGGTGTGCAGCAATGGTCGGGTCCGCTGTTCGAACCCGACCATTCCTGCTCACGAAGTGCGCCCGCGGGGCGTGGGGACTACTCCGCAGCCACAGCCCGACGTCGGCGACGCACGACCAGCACACCCGCACCCGCCGCGAGCAACAGGAACGCCACCAACGCACCGGCACCGAGCCCTGCGGCACCCGTGAACGCGAGCTGCCCGTCCGTGGTGATCGTGATCGGGGTCCACCCGATCAGACTCCCGTCCGCAGCCGTCACCGCCAACCGGTGCACCCCAGCAACCGTGTCCGACGGGATCGTCACCCGAACCGTCCCGTCAGCAGCCACCACCGCGGTACCGATCAACGTCGGGGTCGAGAACAACCACACGTTCACCGTGTCACCGGCCGACGCCGTGCCGACCGTCACCGTGATCGTCTCCCCCGCACGAGCGGTCGCCGGAGCAGAGATCCCACCACGGTTCGCCTCCGTCAACAGCGACTCCGACGGCGCCACCGGAGCGACCGGCGGGGTGTTGCCGTCGACCGGCGGCACCGGGGCCGGCGTCGGGGTCGGGGCCGGGTTCGGGTTCGGCACCGGCGTCGGGTCCGTGCCCGCGGCGTCGAGGTCGAACCCGACCAGGATCGGGTCGTGGTCGCTCGCCCGGTACACGTCGTCGTTGTACAGGTTCGTGGCGTTGTAGTTGTAGCGGCTGTACTCCAGGCCCACCGACTCGACCGAGTTGATGTTCCAGATGTCCACGCCCGTGACCGTCTCGAGCGCAGCCTCCGACGCGAACACGTGGTCGAGCGAGCCGCTCAGGCCGGAGAACACGTACGAGTACTCGGTGCTGTCGAGCGCCGGGCCGAGGTCGGTGTAACCGGCCTCGTCGAGGACCACCACCGGGTCCTCCTTGCTGTAGGCGTTGAAGTCGCCGAGCATGAACACCTTGTCGGTGCCGTACTGCTCCTGCATGTCGGTGGAGAACGTCACCAGGGCCTTCGCCTGCTCGACGCGGTCGGCGTTCGACGCACCCTGCCCGTCGCCCTGGTCGGCGTTCTCGCCGGTGCCGGAGCCCTTGGACTTGAAGTGGTTCGCGATCACCAGGAAGTCGTCGTCCGCGGTGCCGCCGACCGGGCGGAACGCGTCCGCGACGGGCTGGCGGGCGTTCGTGAACGCGTCGTCGAGCAGGATCGTCGACTCGCCGACGGGCTCGACGCGGTCCTTCTTGTAGATCAGGGCGAGGCGGATGACGTCCTCGCTCGCGGGCACGACGGCCGGGGACTTCGCGTAGGCCCAGGTGTCCTGGCCGGTGGCGGCGTTGAGCGCGTCGACCAGGGTGGCCACGGCGGCGTCACGGTCCTGACCGAAGCGGACGGAGTTCTCGATCTCCTCGAGCGAGACGACGTCGGCGTCCAGGCCGTTGATCGCCTTGACGATCTTGACCTGCTGGCGCAGGAAGTCCTCCTGCTCGGCGGCTCCGCGGGCGTCGCAGCCCGAGTTCACCGTGACGGGGTCTCCGGCACGGTCCGTGTAGTACTTGCAGCCGGTGAGCTCGTCGCCCGTGGTCGGGAAGTAGTTGAGGACGTTGAAGCCGGCGAGCTTCAGGTCACCGCCGACGTCCTGCGGTGCCGGCTGGCGCACCTTCGAGAACGACGCAGGCAGTTCGGCGGCCGGGGTCGCACCCGTGATCGGCGCGGTCGGCTGGAACTTCCACCCGTTGTTGCGGTAGTCCAGGACGACCGGCTCGGTGAAGGTGGCGGCGGCCCCGACGGTGACCGGGCCCTGGGTGAGCCACGACACCGGGATGCCCTGGTTCGCCTGGGTCAGGAAGTTGGTGCTCGCGCCGTCGTCGAGCGTGACCTTGCGCGCGGCGTTGTCGGCCTCGACGGCCTTCGCCGCGGCGCTGCCCGGGCGGCCGACCTCGGTCGGCTGGATCAGACGCTTCGTGCCGCTGGCGAGCACGACCTCGCCGTACTGGTTCGTCGTGTAGTTGTCGGCGACGGTGTACGCCCCCTGGGGAGCGACGAGCATGCTCTCGAGCGACTCGCGCTGGGCGTCGGACGACGGGAACGCGACCGCGGCCGGCTGCGGTGCCGCGACGCTGTCGTCGAGCTGCTGCAGCGACGAGGCCCCGGACACCGTGAGCTCGGTCAGGCCGAAGTACTCGGACACGGCGCCGGTGACCCGCACGTGGTCGCCCTCGTGCACCAGCCCGGCGGTGGCGGACGAGAAGACGAACACGGCGTCGGACGCGGTGTGGGCGGCGAGGTCGATCGCGCCGCCGGTGCCCGGGGTCTGGATCGTGTAGCCGTTGAAGCCGCCGGTGTCGTAGACCGCGGTGACGACGCCGTCGGTCGTGACGTTCTTGCCGGCGTACGGCGAGGTGTCCGTGGTGCCCTGCAGCTGGGCGATGGTCACCGTCTCGGCGGGGGTGCCGGGCGTGGGCGTCCCGCCGTCACCCGGGTCGGTCGGTTCCGTGGGCGCGGTCGGTGCCGTGGTCTCGCCCGCGGCGTTCCGCGGGGTGAGCGTCGTCGTGACCGAGAAGTCCGCACCGTTGACGTCGGTGTCCGTGGTGCCCTGGCGGACCAGGCCGTTCGGCACGGAGTTGTCCCCGGTCACGGTGCGCACGGTCGACTCGTACGTGTTCGAGGCGCCGTAGCCGAGCAGGTCGACCACGCCGTCGGTGCCGGTGGCGACGGGTCCGGCGGCGAGCGCCAGGGGTGCGGTGGCGTCGGACAGCACGAGCGTGCCGGTGGTGCCCGACGGGTTGAGCGTCGCGGTGTCGTCGGCTGCGGGCAGGTCCTCGCCAGCCGGGCTGGCCCCGCCGTTGCCCGCCATCGACACCAGGAAGGTGCCCTTCGCCGGCACGGTGCCCTGGAGCGCACTGGCCGAGAACGTGCCGGCGCCCGTGGCGGACCGGTACTGCAACGACCACCCGTCGAGCGACACGGCGGCGTCGGTCGGGTTGCCGATCTCGACGAACTTCTCGTTGTAGAACGCGCCCTTGCTCCCCGCCTTCAGGTAGGCCTCCTCGATGACGAGGCCGGTCCCCTCGGGGTCCGCGGTCGCTGCGGTGACGGTGACGAGTGGGGCCGCGAGGAGCGTCGCGGCCGCCGTGGCGCACAGCAGAGTGCGCCCGAGGGTGTTGGCCATGCCCGCACGCTACCGACCTGCGGGGACATTCAGGTTGCGTCGAGGTAAATGATTGCGTTCGGCAACATCCGCCGATCGCGCCGCATCAGCCGATCGGCATCCAGGTCCCGCCCACACGTCGGACCGCCGGTCCGTGTCCCGGCAGCACGAGGGCCGGGAACGGCAGCGCCCGTGCCGACTCGAGCGCGCGGTCCTGGTCGGCGGTGAAGAACGGTGTGATCATCCGCGGGCGCGGGGCCCACGACCCCGGCTGGGTGTCGTGTCGGCTGACGACCGCGTCGCCCGTGACGATCGCATCCGCCGCGGGCAGCAGGTACGCGGTCGAGCCGTCGGTGTGGCCGACGGCCGGGAACGGCGAGATCGCCCGACCTGCGAAGTCCGCACCGGTGAACGCGCGAGCGGACGGCACGGTGGTGGGTCGCAGGGCGTCGGATCGGATGGCCCGCGCCAGCCAGGCGAGCACGCGGGGGCTGGCGAGTCGGCCGCCGATCTCCGCCGGCGTGACCTGCTGCCGTTCCGGTCCGCGCACGTTGGCGAGCTCGTCGGCGTGGGCGAGCACCTCGACGTCGGGGTGCCGCTCGAGGATCCCGGGGATGCCGCCGACGTGGTCGACGTGCCCGTGCGTCACGTAGACGCGACGCAGGTCTGCGGGGTCGTGTCCGGCGGCGCGCACGGTGTCGAGCACGAGGTCGGTGTCGGCCGGGTACCCGGCGTCGATCAGCGCGACGCCGTCCTCCTCCGCCAGCACCACCCAGTTGGACACCGGGCCCTCGACGAAGACGACTCCGGGGGCGACGGACACGACGGAACGGGGTTCGCGCGGGCTCATCCCTCGACGGTACCGTCCACCGACCGTCGGGCCCGGGTCTGCTCCGCCCGCTCCGCGAGCTCCGCGTCCGCCGGGTACCCCACCTCGGTCAGCGTCAGTCCCTTCGCCGGCGCCGTCTTGAAGGCGCTCGTGCGCTCCTCGGCGACGCGCAGTTCCTCGAGGCGGTCCGGGCCGAAACGGCCCTCGCCCACGGCGATGGTCGCGCCGACCATCGCCCGCACCATCGAGTGGCAGAAGGCGTCAGCCTGGAGGCGCGCCACCAGCACACCGTCCGGCTCGCGGTCCCAGCGGAACTGCTGCAACGTCCGGATCGTCGTCGCCCCCTCGCGCGGCTTGCAGAACGTCGCGAAGTCGTGCAGCCCGAGCAACGTCAGCGCACCGCGCTCCATCGCTGCCGGATCGAGCCGCGCCGCGTGCCAGACCGTGTGCCCACGACGACGTGGATCGCGCGGGGCGTCGGCGTCCGCGATCCGGTACTCGTACCGGCGCCAGAGCGGGGAGAACCGCGCGTCGAACCCGGCGGGCGCCACCGAGGCACCGGTGACGACGACGTCCCCCTCGGGTGCCGCGATGCCGTTGACCCGCTTGAGCAGCCCGTCGAGCGGTGAGCGGCCCGTCCCGCGCTTGGCGGTGAGCG
This sequence comes from Curtobacterium sp. UNCCL17, assembly GCF_000686685.1. Taxonomy (NCBI): domain Bacteria; kingdom Bacillati; phylum Actinomycetota; class Actinomycetes; order Micrococcales; family Microbacteriaceae; genus Curtobacterium; species Curtobacterium sp. UNCCL17. Next base: position 253,550 of record NZ_KK366002.1, read on the forward strand.
CTGCCCACTGCTCCGCCGACAGGTCCAGGTGTGCGACCTGCCCCGTGGCGTGCACCCCGGCGTCGGTGCGTCCGGCGACGGTGAGCAGCGGCGGTTCGCCCCAGCGGGTGAAGACGGTGGCGAGTGCGGTCTCGAGCGCGCCCTGCACGGTCCGGAGCCCGGGCTGCCGGGCCCACCCGGAGAACGCCGCCCCGTCGTAGGCGATGTCCAACCGCAGCCGCACGTCGCCCGTGCTGTCGGGGTCCTGGAAGCCGACCGTCTCGTCCACGTGACCACCGTAGCGGGGGTGATCCGCGCCTCCCGGCCCGCGCTGGATCTGCCGGACGGCGACCGCCCGCGCCCGCTCAGCCCCGCGGACGACCGAACGCCGACGGACCCGTCCGGGTGTCGAGGTCGTCGGTGGCGCGTCGCTCGGACTCGACGATCCCGCGCAGGGCGACGAGCGCGGCCGAGGCGACCGCGACGTGGGAGGGGTTCTCACGCGAGGCGTCGAGCGCTGCCTCGAGTCGAGCGATGGCTTCTTCGGCCTGGTCCTCCGGGGAGTCCCCGCGGATCGTGCTGGCGATCTTCCGCAGGGCCTCGGCGATGGGGGTGGCGAACGCCGGGTCCGGACGCCCGACGCCCTCGGACACCGGGCCGGAGCGTGCCACGAGCTCGGTGAGGTCGGTCGTGTACCAGGCGACCCGCTCCAGGGCCCGGAAGCGTCCGCCGTCCTTCTGGAGCCGCGCTCGCGACCCGCGCAGTGCACCACGGGGGTTGAGCCGTCGGCTCTCGTGCGCGATCGCCACCCGCGACCGCACGTCCGCGATCGCGCGGTCCAGGCGGTCCTGCTGGTGGTCCCACACCTTCTCGTCGCGCTTGCCCTCCTCGAGCACGGCCGCCAGCCCGTCGAGGTGGTCCGCCAGCACACCGTTCACCGCGTCGATGCGGTGTTCGGCGTCCCAGAAGTGCAGCGGCGGGAACACCAGGAAGTTGACCAACAGTCCGATGACGACCCCCACGGCCATCTGCACGAGGTAGCCGAGCGAGTAACCCTCGGCGTTCGCGCCACCGACGAGCAGCACGAAGAGCGCCGCGGTGGACACCCACGAGCTGCCCTCCCCCAGCACGCGGAACCCGCCGACCAGCACCCCGACACCGACCGCGAGCGCGATCGCGAGGAAGCCGGGGTCGCCGACCCACATCGTGAACGCGGCGATGAGGATGCCGAGGGCGATCCCGACCAGGGTCTGCACGCCACTCCGGATGCCCGCGAACACCGTGGTCTGCATCGCGACGACGGCACCGAGTGGTGCGTAGTACGGGTACTCGGCCGCGACGCCCGGGATGTGCCGCGCCACGAACCACGCGATCACGGCGGCGGCGGCGGCCTTGCCGGCGTGCAGCAGGCGCGGCTGCGTGCCCGAGGTCCGGCTCCACCGCCAGACCCTCGTCCCCAGACCCGCAACGTGCTGGAACGCCATGACTTCCTTCCCTCGCACCCGGCCGGGGACGTTACGCCGAGCCGTCCGTGCCCGTGACCAGCCTCGGACGCGAGGAAGCCCCCGCGACCTGGGTCGCGGGGGCTTCCTCGTGGTGGTGCAGCGCCCCGGAGGGCACCGGACTACTTGGTGTCGGCGTCGTCCGACTTCTCGGCGGCGTCGGCCTCGACCTCGGCAGCAGCTTTGGTCTCGGACTCGGTCTCGACCGGGGCGGACTCCTCGGTGGTCTCGGTCTCCTCGACCGGGGCCTCCTCGGTGGTCTCGTCAGCGGCGGGCTCGTCGACCGGGGCGGCAGCAGCGGCCGGAGCCGAGTTGCGCTTGACCGGAGCGGGCGTGCTCGAGACGGGCTCGAGGACGAGCTCGATCGACGCCAGCGGGGCGTTGTCGCCCTTGCGGAAGCCGAGCTTCGTGATGCGGGTGTAACCGCCCTGGCGGTCCTCGACCTGGGGGGCGATCTCGGTGAACAGCGTGTGCACGACGGACTTGTCGCGCAGGATGCTGATCACACGACGACGCGCGTGCAGGTCGCCGCGCTTCGCGAACGTGATGAGACGCTCGGCGACCGGACGGAGGCGCTTGGCCTTCGTCTCGGTGGTCGTGATGCGACCGTGCGTGAAGAGGGCGTTGGCGAGGTTGCTCAGGAGCAGGCGCTCGTGGGCGGGACCGCCACCGAGGCGGGGGCCCTTGGTGGGCTTCGGCATGTCAGTTCTCCAGTGGTGAAAGTGGTGCGCGCGGTGTCAGCGCGCTTGCGCGTGAGCGCGAGGTCAGTTGTTGGACTCGTCCTCGTCGTACCCGCTGTAGAAGTGGGCGCCGTCGAATCCGGGGACGGTGTCCTTGAGGGACAGGCCGAGCTCGGTGAGCTTGTCCTTGACCTCGTCCACCGACTTCTGACCGAAGTTGCGGATGTTCATGAGCTGCGTCTCCGACAGGGCGACGAGCTCGGACACCGTGTTGATGCCCTCCCGCTTCAGGCAGTTGTAGCTGCGGACCGACAGGTCGAGGTCCTCGATCGGGGTCTGCAGTTCGTTCGAGAGCACGGCATCGACCGGCGCGGGGCCGATCTCGATGCCCTCGGCCGCCGTGTTGAGCTCGCGAGCGAGCCCGAACAGCTCGACCAGCGTGCGACCGGCCGACGCGATGGCGTCGCGCGGCGTGATGGCCGGCTTCGCCTCGACGTCGACGACCAGGCGGTCGAAGTCCGTGCGCTCACCGGCACGCGTCGCCTCGACGCGGTAGGTGACCTTGAGGACCGGCGAGTAGATCGAGTCGATCGGGATCTGACCGGCTTCGCTGAACTCGGAACGGTTCTGCGTCGCCGAGACGTAGCCACGGCCACGCTCGATCGTGAGCTCGAGCTCGAAGCGCGCGGTGTCGTTCAGGGTCGCGATGACGAGTTCCGGGTTGTGGATCTCGACGCCGGCCGGAGCGGAGATGTCCGCTGCGGTGACCTGACCGGCACCCTGCTTGCGCAGGTACGCCGTGATGGGCTCGTCGTGCTCGCTGGAGACGACCAGGCTCTTGATGTTGAGGATGATCTCGGTGACGTCTTCCTTGACACCGGGAACGGTGCTGAACTCGTGGAGGACGCCGTCGATGCGGATGCTGGTGACAGCCGCGCCGGGGATCGAGGAGAGGAGCGTGCGGCGCAGCGAGTTGCCGAGGGTGTAACCGAAGCCCGGCTCGAGCGGCTCGATGACGAAGCGCGAGCGGTGCTCGGAGATCGGCTCCTCGGTCAGGGTGGGGCGCTGTGCAATGAGCACTGTGGGATTCCTTTCGGCGAAGTGTCCGCTATATGACACTTGGCGGTACGACGGGGCCGCATGGGCCCCGACGGGTCTGTTGAGTTGTGATCACGCGCACACACGTGCGCGATCGAACGACCAGGAATGGCCGCGGGCCCTGCCCGCCCTCGCCGGAACGGATCCGGTCAGGGGACGAGCAGGGCGCGGCCGGTTGCTCCTCGCGTCAGACGCGACGGCGCTTGGGCGGGCGGCACCCGTTGTGCGCCTGCGGCGTGACGTCGTTGATCGAGCCGACCTCGAGGCCAGCGGCCTGGAGGGAGCGGATCGCGGTCTCGCGACCCGAACCCGGGCCCTTCACGAAGACGTCGACCTTCTTGACGCCGTGCTCCTGCGCCTGACGCGCAGCGGACTCGGCGGCGAGCTGCGCCGCGAACGGCGTCGACTTGCGCGAACCCTTGAAGCCCACGGCACCCGAGGACGCCCAGCTGAGGACGGCACCCGACGGGTCGGTGATGCTGACGATCGTGTTGTTGAACGTGCTCTTGATGTGGGCCTGGCCCACAGCGACGTTCTTCTTCTCCTTGCGGCGCGGCTTGCGCGCGGCAGTCTTGGGGGTAGCCATCGGGGTCTCCTATCGAGCCTTCTTCTTGCCTGCCACGGTGCGCTTCGGGCCCTTGCGGGTACGAGCGTTGGTCTTGGTGCGCTGACCGCGCACCGGGAGACCACGACGGTGGCGGAGACCCTCGTAGCTGCCGATCTCGACCTTGCGGCGGATGTCGGCGGCGACCTCACGGCGGAGGTCACCCTCGACCTTGAAGTTGCCCTCGATGAAGTCACGGAGGGCGACGAGCTGGTCGTCGGTCAGGTCCTTGACGCGGATGTCACCGGAGATACCGGTCTCCGTCAGTGCCTGGACGGCGCGGGTACGGCCGACGCCGTAGATGTACGTGAGTGCGATCTCCACGCGCTTCTCGCGCGGGATGTCGACGCCTGCTAGACGTGCCATGTGATGGCTGCTCCTGTTGTCGATGGAGGTGTGGCGCAGTACCGGTGCTCGGGCCTCCGCCCCGAGGTGTCCCCCAGCCGTCGTGCGACCGGGTTCTGGTACTGCGTTGTCGATCTTCAGTTGTGGGTCGTGCTCGAGCAGCCTGGTGTCCGAGGGACACCGGTGCCGGTCACGCACCCGGGACTAGCCCTGGCGCTGCTTGTGACGCGGGTTGCTCTTGCAGATCACCATGACGCGGCCCTTGCGGCGAATCACACGGCAGTGTTCGCAGATGGGCTTGACGCTGGGGTTGACCTTCATGGTTCTTTCCTCGTGCTCGCTGGCTTCGTGCTCGGCAGGATTGCCGTGCCGTTCCTTTCCAGCTCGCGGATCACTTGTAGCGGTAGACGATCCGGCCGCGGGTCAGGTCGTACGGGCTCAGCTCCACGATCACGCGGTCCTCGGGGAGGATGCGGATGTAGTGCTGGCGCATCTTCCCGGAGATGTGCGCGAGGACCTTGTGTCCGTTCGTCAGCTCAACGCGGAACATCGCGTTGGGCAGAGCTTCGAGCACCGAGCCTTCGATCTCGATGACGCCGTCTTTCTTGGCCATAGCCTCACTGTCGCTTGGTTGTGGAACAGGTGTGATCCCCGAACCGGTCTGCGGGTCGGTCGCCACACCCGAGAGGGCATGACACACCAAAGATCGATCTTATGTGGTAAACCCGCAATTGCCAAGTGGGGATGCGGAACACCCCACGTCTGGGGCTTCCGGAACCGTGGCTGAGCGTTCCACAGTGGTTTGACGGCGCGCTCAGGGCGCGCACCAGCGCGCGAACCGTACTTTGGCTCCGCAGCCACGTCCGCCGCACCAGCAGTTCGCGCCGGACCACCGAACGGAGAACACGTGCCCGACGCCATCCGACGCCCCTTCGCCAGCCACGGCAAGCAGGCCCGTCGTCAGGGTTGGGGCACGCTCGTCACCGTCGTCGCGGCCACCGTCGCCGTCCTGCTCGTCAGCGGCACCAGCGTCGCCGCGATCGCCGGTGCGCAGCTCGCCACCGCCCCGCAGACCGTCGCACTGAGCACCGACGACCAGAACACCGCCAAGACCGCGGACATCTCGGCGATCAAGGGCGGGGCGAACATCCTGCTCATCGGCAGCGACACCCGGGTCGGCCAGTTCGACTCCGACGAGGACGTCGAGGGCGCCCGCAACGACGTCACGATGCTCATCCACATCTCGGCGGACCACCAGCAGCTCACCGCGGTCAGCTTCCCCCGTGACCTGATGGTCCCGATCCCGGCCTGCACCAACCCCGCGACCGGCACGACCTACCCCGCGTCCACCTCGGCGATGTTCAACACCGCGCTCGGCAACGGCGGTGTCTCCTGCGTCGTGGACACGGTCGAGAACCTGACCGGCCTGAGCATCCCCTACGCAGGGCTCATCACCTTCGACGGCGTGATCGAGATGTCGAACGCCCTCGGCGGCGTGGACGTGTGCGTCGCCGAGCCGATCGACGACACGTTCACCGGCCTGCACCTCACGACGGGCTCGCACTCCCTCGAGGGCTCGGACGCCCTCGCCTTCCTGCGCACCCGCCACGGGGTCGGCGACGGCAGCGACCTCGCTCGCATCAGCTCGCAGCAGGTGTTCCTGTCGGCGCTCCTCCGCAAGGTCACCTCGGACGGCACGCTCTCGAACCCGATCACGCTCTACAAGCTGGCCGGTGCCGCCCTGTCCAACATGACGCTGTCCGACGGCCTGGCCCAGACCGGCACCCTGGTCAAGCTCGCCGCGGCGCTGCGGGGGATGAGCACGGCCAACATGCTCTTCGTGCAGTACCCGGTGGCCGACGACCCCGACGACAGCGCCCGGGTGATCGTCGACCAGGAGACGGCCCACACCCTGAACGTGGCGCTGCAGAACGACGTCCGGTCCTCGCTGAGCGACTCGAGCACCGGTCGCGCGTCCGAGGAGTCGCCGTCGGGCGGCGGGACCTCGACCGGCACCGGGTCGTCCGGCACCACGGGTTCGTCCGGGACCCCGTCGACCGCCGGCACGCCGTCAGCGACGCCGAGCGCGACCGCCACTCGGACGCCGACCGCGTCGGCGACGCCGCTGCCCTCGTCGATCACCGGGCAGAGCGCCTCCGAGGAGACCTGCTCCGTCGGCAACTGACCCGACGCCACGGCGTCCGTCCGGCACTGGTCGGGGCGGGTCCGCGCGAGGTAGGCGACACGTCGGAAGTCAGCCGGGCCTCCCGGCCGTCGCGTCGCGCAGATGCGCGCGTCGCGCAGGTGCGCCGGTCGTCGGCACCGGATCCGGACTGGAGGCCCGTCCTACGGGATCGGGACGGGCGTCACACCCAGCGGGGCCAGGCCCCGAGCGCCGCCGTCGGCGGCCGTGAGCACCCAGATCCCAGCCGCGTGCACCGCGACGCTGTGCTCCCAGTGGGCGGCGTCCGAACCGTCGAGCGTGCGGACGGTCCAGTCGTCGTCGTCCGTCGAGCTGTCGATCGTGCCGGCCGTGACCATCGGTTCGATGGCGACCACCAGCCCCGGCTTGACGGCAGGGCCGGCACCACGGACGCGGTAGTTGAAGACCGGCGGGTCCTCGTGCATCGACCGGCCGATGCCGTGACCGGTGTAGTCCTCGACGATGCCCCACGCGCCGGTCTCGTCGATCGCGTCTTCCACCGCGGAGCCCACCTCGTGCAGGTTCTTCGCGTGGGCGAGCGCGGCGATGCCGTGCCAGAGCGACCGCTCGGTCGTGTCGCAGAGCGTCTGCCGCGCTGCGGCGACCGTGGCGTCGCCACCGGGCACGACCGTCGTGAACGCGCTGTCGCCGTTCCAGCCGTCGACCTCGGCGCCGGCGTCCACCGACACGATGTCGCCGGGCGCGAGCACGCGCTCACCGGGGATCCCGTGCACGATCTCGTCGTTCACGGACACGCACAGCGTGTGGCGGTAGCCGGGCACGAGCTGGAAGTTCGGGATCCCGCCGCCGTCACGGATGGTGCGCTCGGCGATCGCGTCGAGTTCGCCGGTCGTGATGCCCGGGCGGATCGCTGCACGGACGGCGTCGAGCGCCTCGGCGGTCAGCAGGCCCGCACGGACCATCGCCCGGAGCTCCTCCGGGGTCTTGTAGATCGAGGGCTTCTTGAACCGCACCACGCTGGTCAGACGGTCGCGGAGAGCCCGCGGCCCGCCAGTGCCGTCTGGATGCGGTCGCCGACCTCGTCGATCGCGCCGAGGCCGTCGACGTCGACCACCAGGCCACGCTCGCCGTACGCCGCCACGATGGGCGCCGTCTGCTCGGCGTACACCTGCTGACGGCGACGGATCGTCTCCTCGTTGTCGTCGCTGCGACCCTGGTCCTCGGCACGCTTGAGCAGGCGGCCGACGAGCTCGTCCTGGTCGGCGACGAGCTGCACGACGGCGTCGATCGCGGTGCCCTGCTCGGCGAGCAGCGCGTCGAGGTACTCGACCTGACCGACCGTGCGCGGGTACCCGTCCAGCAGGAACCCGTGCTCGGCGTCGGGCTCCTGCAGCCGGGACTTCACGAGCTCGTTCGTCAGGGAGTCCGGCACGTAGTCGCCGGCGTCCATGATCGCCTTCGCCTGCACGCCGAGTGGGGTGCCGTCTGCCACGTTCTTGCGGAAGATGTCCCCGGTCGAGATCGCGGGGATCCCGAGGGAGTCAGCGATGCGGCCGGCCTGGGTGCCCTTCCCGGCTCCGGGAGGTCCGACGATGATGAGACGTGCGCTCAACGGAGAAGCCCTTCGTAGTGACGCTGCTGCAGCTGCGAGTCGATCTGCTTCACGGTCTCGAGACCGACACCCACGATGATGAGGATGCTCGCGCCACCGAACGGGAAGTTCTGGTTCGCGCCGAACAGCGCCAGTGCTGCCAGCGGGATGAGCGCGATGAGACCGAGGTAGAGCGAGCCGGGCAGCGTCACCCGGGTGAGGACGTAGTCGAGGTACTCGGCGGTCGGACGACCGGCACGGATGCCGGGGATGAACCCGCCGTACTTCTTCATGTTGTCGGCGACCTCTTCGGGGTTGAAGGTGATCGCCACGTAGAAGTACGTGAACCCGACGATGAGCAGGAAGTACAGGACCATGTAGAACCAGTTGTCACCCGAGGTCAGGTTGTTCTGGATCCAGGTCACCCACGCGGCCGGCTCGGAGCCGTCCGAGGGCTGGTTGAACTGCGCGATCAGAGCCGGCAGGTACAGCAGTGACGAGGCGAAGATGACGGGCACGACGCCGGCCATGTTGACCTTGATGGGGATGTAGGTGTTGTTGCCGCCGTACGTCCGCCGCCCGACCATGCGCTTGGCGTACTGCACGGGGATCCGCCGCTGTGACTGCTCGACGAACACGACGGCCATCATGATCACGAGTCCGACCAGGATCACGAACAGGAAGAGCTCGAACGACTGCGACTGCTCGATCGCCCAGAGCGCCGACGGGAACTGCGCCGCGATCGACGTGAAGATCAGGAGCGACATGCCGTTGCCGATGCCGCGCTCGGTGACGAGCTCGCCCATCCACATGATGAGGCCGGTGCCGGCGGTCAGCGTGACGACCATCAGCATGATGGCGTACCAGCTGTCGTTCGAGATGATCGAGGTGCAGGACGCGGAGGCGTTGGTGCCGAACAGGGCGCCGGAGCGAGCGACCGTGATCAGCGTCGTGGACTGCAGGACACCGAGTGCGATCGTGAGGTAGCGCGTGTACTGCGTCAGCTTCGCCTGGCCCGACTGGCCCTCCTTGTAGAGGGTGTCGAAGTGCGGGATGACCACACGCAGGAGCTGCACGATGATCGACGACGTGATGTACGGCATGATGCCGAGCGCGAAGACCGAGAGCTTCAGCAGCGCGCCGCCGGAGAAGAGGTTGATGAGGTCGTAGAGACCGCCGGAGGACGACGCGCTGGCGAGACAGCTCTGCACGGCGGCGTAGTCGACGAACGGTGCCGGGATGTACGACCCGAGACGGAACAGCGCGATGATCGCGAGGGTGAAGCCGATCTTCTTGCGAAGATCAGGGGTGCGCATGATGCGCGCGACCGCTCTGAACACGATGACTCCGAACTTGTGGGACCGGGGCCGTCGATCGCGGCCGGACCGGTTTCGGTCGGCAGGGCCGACCTGGCCGACGGATGCCGGCCACTGTCAAGGAAACCGTAACGGCGGCCCGTGCGCAAACGCACGGGCCGCCGACGGGGGTTACTGGGAGACGGTGCCGCCAGCAGCCACGATCTTCTCGGCGGCGGACGCCGAGACCTTGTCGACCGTGACCGTGATCTTCACGGTGATGTCACCCTGACCGAGAACCTTGACCTTCTCGTTCTTGCGGACGGCGCCCTTGGCGACCAGGCCCGCAACGGTGACGTCGCCACCATCGGGGTAGAGCTCCGAGATCTTGTCCAGGTTCACGACCTGGTACTCGACCCGGAACGGGTTCTTGAACCCGCGGAGCTTCGGGGTGCGCATGTGCAGCGGCATCTGCCCACCCTCGAAGCCGACCCGGACCTGGTAACGGGCCTTCGTGCCCTTGGTACCACGCCCAGCGGTCTTGCCCTTCGAGCCTTCACCGCGACCCACGCGGGTGCGGTCCTTCTTGGCGCCCTCTGCGGGACGGAGGTGGTGCAGCTTCAGCACCTGCACGCGCTCGTTCTTCTCGTCGCTCATGCGTCGACCTCCTCGACCTTCACGAGGTGCGCCACCGTCGCGATGTACCCGCGGTTCTGGGAGTTGTCCTCACGCTCGACCGAACGGCCGATGCGCTTGAGGCCCAGGCTGCGCAGGGTGTCGCGCTGGTACTGCTTCTCGCTGATAACGGACTTGATCTGCGTGATCTTCAGCATCGCCATCACGCACCTGCCTTCTCGGTCGCGGCACGCAGGGCTGCGGCCTCGGCCTGGAGCAGACGGGCCGGGACGACCCGCTCGACGTCGAGGCCACGACGGCTCGCGACGGCGCGGGGCTCCTCGAGCTGCTTCAGAGCCTCGACGGTCGCGTGCACGATGTTGATGGTGTTCGACGAGCCGAGCGACTTGCTCAGGACGTCGTGGATGCCGGCGCACTCGAGCACGGCGCGGACCGGACCACCGGCGATGACACCGGTACCGGGGCCGGCCGGACGCAGGAGGACGACGCCAGCGGCGGCTTCACCCTGCACCGGGTGCGGGATCGTGTTGCCGACGCGGGGGACGCGGAAGAAGTTCTTCTTCGCCTCTTCGACACCCTTGGAGATCGCCGTGGGGACCTCCTTGGCCTTGCCGTAGCCGACGCCCACGAGGCCGTTGCCGTCACCGACGACGACGAGCGCCGTGAAGCTGAAGCGACGACCACCCTTGACGACCTTCGAGACGCGGTTGATGGTCACCACGCGCTCGAGGAACTGGCTGTCGCCACCGCGGTTGTTGCGGTCGCGGCCCTGCTGACGGTCACGACCGCCACCACGACGGCCACGGTTGTCAGCGGAGTCGCGGTTGTTGGACGCGGAGCCCGCGGCGGTCTCGACCGGACGCTCGGCGACGGCAGGTGCCTCCGCCTCCTTGCCGGTCTTGGCGCCCTCGGTGGTCGCCTCGGGGGTTGCCTCGGTGGCCGTGGCCTCCGTGCTCGCCTCGGTGGTCTCCGTGGTCTCGACTGCCTCGGTCTCCGTGGCCTCGACGGCCTCGGTCTTGGCGTCTTCGTTGGTGTTCGCGTTGTCGCTCACAGGTTCAGCCCTCCTTCACGGGCACCATCGGCGATCGCGGCGACGCGACCGGCGTACTTGCTGCCACCGCGGTCGAAGACCACGGCCTCGACGCCAGCCGACTTCGCGCGCTCGGCGAGGAGCTCACCGACGCGACGGGCCTTGGCGGTCTTGTCGCCGTCGAACGAGCGGAGGTCTGCCTCCATCGTCGAGGCGCTGGCGAGGGTGTGACCCTTCGAGTCGTCGATGACCTGCACGAACACGTGACGCGACGAGCGGGTGACGGCGAGACGGGGACGAGCCTCGGTGCCGGTGATCTTCTTGCGGAGACGGTTGTGACGACGCGCCTTGGCGGCCGCCTTGCTCTTGCCTCGTGTCTTGAGGAGTCCCATGATCACTTACCTGACTTTCCGGCCTTGCGGCGCACGTTCTCGCCGGCGTAACGGACACCCTTGCCCTTGTAGGGCTCGGGCTTCCGGAGCTTCCGGATGTTCGCGGCGACCTCGCCGACAGCCTGCTTGTCGATACCGGCGACGGTGACCTTGTTGTTGCCCTCCACCGCGAAGCTGATGCCCGCCGGCGGCTCGACCGTGATCGAGTGGGAGTACCCGAGCGCGAACTCGAGGTTCGAGCCCTTGGCCGCGACACGGTAACCGGTGCCGACGACCTCGAGGCCCTTGGTGTAGCCCTGGGTCACGCCGATGATGTTGTTGGCGATGAGGGTCCGGGTCAGTCCGTGGAGCGAACGCGACTCGCGCTCGTCGTCCGGACGGGTGACGAGGACCTGGTTCTCCTCGACCTTGGCCTGGATGGGCTCCGCGATGACGAGCGCGAGCTCGCCCTTCGGGCCCTTGACCGCCACGTTCTGACCGTCAACGGAGACGGTGACGCCGGCGGGGATGTCGATGGGGAGACGTCCGATTCGTGACATTGTCGATCACCACACGTAGGCGAGGACTTCCCCACCCACGCCCTTCTGCTCGGCTTCGCGGTCGGTCAGGAGGCCGGAGGAGGTCGAGAGGATCGCCACGCCGAGGCCACCGAGGACCTGGGGGATCTCCGTCGACTTCGCGTAGACCCGGAGGCCCGGCTTCGAGACGCGCTTGATGCCGGCGATCGAACGCTCGCGCTCGGGGCCGTACTTCAGGTCGATGGTGAGGGTCTGCCCGACTCGGGCATCCTCCACCTTCCACTCGCTGATGTAGCCCTCACGCTTGAGGATGTCGGCGATGTTCTTCTTGAGCTTGGAGCTCGGGAGCGCGACTGCGTCGTGGTGCGCGGAGTTCGCGTTCCGCAATCTGGTCAGCATGTCTGCGACCGGATCGGTCATCGTCATGATGTTCGTCCATTTCTCACCTGGTTTCGACACCCGTTCCACGAATGCCGACCTGAGCGATCGAGTGATCCCGGGGCGGTTCCCCGAGATCGGTGTGTTCGTGCGTGCGGGCCGGAGGACGTGAATCCTCCGGCCCGCACCGCCCGAAGTAGTTTAGACCGTCTGCTCGTTGGAGCGGAACGGGAAGCCGAGCTGACGGAGCAGCGCGCGTCCCTCGTCGTCCGTCTTCGCGGTGGTCACGACAGTGATGTCGAAGCCGCGGACACGGTCGATGCGGTCCTGGTCGATCTCGTGGAACACGGACTGCTCCGTGAGACCGAACGTGTAGTTGCCGTTGCCGTCGAACTGCTTGTCGCTGAGACCGCGGAAGTCGCGGATGCGGGGCAGTGCGAGCGTCACCAGGCGGTCGAGGAACTCCCACGCACGGTCACCGCGGAGGGTGACGTGCGCGCCGATGGCCTGACCCTCGCGCAGCTTGAACTGTGCGATGGACTTGCGGGCGATGTTGACCTGGGGCTTCTGACCCGTGATCGCCGTGAGGTCCTTGATGGCCCCCTCGATGATCTTGGAGTCACGAGCGGCCTCGCCGACACCGGTGTTCACGACGACCTTGACCAGGCCGGGGACCTGGTTGACGTTCGCGTAACCGAATTGCTCGGTGAGGGCCGTCTTGATCTCGGCCAGGTACTTCTGCTTGAGGCGCGGCTGGATATTGCCAGCGGGCGCAGCAGTCGTGTCAGTCATCAGAGCTTCTCACCAGACTTCTTCGCGTAGCGGACACGGACGGTCTTCTTGACGCCGTCCTTCTCCACCTCTTCGGTGCGGAAACCGACACGCGTCGGCTTCTTCGTCTTCGGGTCGACGAGTGCGACGTTCGAGACGTGGATCGAGGCTTCGTGCTGCTCGATGCCACCGGTCTTCGAACCACGCTGCGTCTGACCGACGCGGACGTGCTTCGTGACGAAGTTCACGCCCTCGACGACGACGCGGTTCTTGTCCTTGAGGACCTCGATGACCTTGCCCTGCTTGCCACGGTCGCCGCCACGCTCCTGCGTCGCGCCCGTGATGACCTGGACGAGGTCACCCTTCTTGATGTTCGCCATGGCTTACAGCACCTCCGGCGCGAGCGAGATGATCTTCATGAACTTCTTGTCACGGAGCTCGCGACCGACCGGACCGAAGATGCGCGTACCGCGCGGGTCGCCGTCGGCCTTGAGGATCACTGCCGCGTTCTCGTCGAACTTGATGTAGGAGCCGTCCTGACGACGGGTCTCCTTCTTGGTGCGAACGATGACCGCCTTGACGACGTCACCCTTCTTCACGTTGCCGCCGGGGATGGCGTCCTTCACCGTGGCGACGATGACGTCACCGAGGCCGGCGTAGCGACGACCCGAGCCACCGAGCACGCGGATGGTCAAGATCTCCTTGGCACCCGTGTTGTCGGCGACCTTCAGGCGGGATTCCTGCTGAATCACTGCTGTCTCCTATTCCGAAGCAGGCCGAGGCCTACTTGGCCTTCTCGAGGATCTCGACCAGGCGCCAGCGCTTGGACGCGCTGAGGGGACGGGTCTCGCTGATCACGACGAGGTCGCCGACACCAGCGGTGCCGAGCTCGTCGTGGGCCTTCACCTTGGACGTGCGACGGATGATCTTGCCGTAGAGCGCGTGCTTCACGCGGTCCTCGACCTCGACCACGATGGTCTTGTCCATCTTGTCGCTCGTCACGTAGCCGCGACGCGTCTTGCGGTAGCCGCGAGTGAGGGCGGCGGAGTTCTTCTCTTCGTTCGCCATTACTTCTCCTCGGCGGTCTCGGCCTCGGTCGACTCGGCCGGCTTGTCAGCCTTCTTCGTCGTCTTCTTGGCCTTGGGGGCGGTCTCGACGGGCGCGGGAGTGGCACGGATGCCGAGCTCGCGCTCGCGGAGGACGGTGTAGATGCGGGCGATGTCGCGCTTGACGGCACGGAGACGACCGTGGCTCTCCAGCTGGCCGGTGGCCGACTGGAAGCGGAGGTTGAAGAGTTCCTCCTTGGCCTTCTTCAGCTCGTCAGCGAGACGCTCGTTCTCGAACGTGTCGAGCTCCGTCGGACGGAGCTCCTTGGAACCGATCGCCATTATGCGTCGCCCTCCTCGCGCTTGATGATGCGTGCCTTGAGGGGCAGCTTGTGGATTGCACGAGTCAACGCCTCACGGGCGATCTCCTCGCTGACGCCGGAGAGCTCGAAGAGCACCCGGCCCGGCTTCACGTTCGCGACCCACCACTCGGGCGAACCCTTACCGGAACCCATGCGGGTCTCGGCGGGCTTCTTGGTCAGCGGACGGTCCGGGTAGATGTTGATCCAGACCTTGCCACCACGCTTGATGTGACGCGTCATGGCGATACGAGCGGACTCGATCTGACGGTTGGTCACGTACGCCGGGGTGAGGGCCTGGATGCCGTAGTCGCCGAAGCTGACCTTGGTACCACCGGTGGCCTGACCCGAACGCTTCGGGTGGTGCTGCTTGCGGTGCTTGACTCGACGGGGAATAAGCATGGTTACGCCTCAACTCCTGCGCCGGCCGGCGCGTCCTGCGGGGCCTGCTGCGGACGACGGTCACCGCGGTCGCCGCCACGACGGTCGCCGCCACGGTCGCCACGCTCACCGCGCGGGCCGCCACGACGCTCGGGGCGCGACGAACGCTGGTTCGCCTGCTCGCGAGCGAGCTCCTTGTTCGTGATGTCGCCCTTGTAGATCCAGACCTTCACGCCGATGCGGCCGAACGTGGTCCGGGCCTCGTAGAAGCCGTAGTCGATGTTCGCGCGGAGGGTGTGCAGCGGCACACGGCCTTCGCGGTAGAACTCCGAACGGGACATCTCGGCGCCGCCGAGACGACCCGACACCTGGATGCGGACACCCTTGGCGCCGGCGCGCTGTGCACCCTGCAGGCCCTTGCGCATGGCGCGACGGAACGCGACACGAGCGGAGAGCTGCTCGGCGATGCCCTGCGCGACGAGCTGGGCCTCGGTCTCGGGGTTCTTGACCTCGAGGATGTTCAGCTGGATCTGCTTCTTGGTGAGCTTCTCGAGCTCACCGCGAACGCGCTCCGCCTCGGCGCCGCGGCGGCCGATGACGATGCCCGGACGAGCCGTGTGGATGTCCACGCGGACACGGTCACGGGTGCGCTCGAGCTCGATGCGTGCAACACCGGCGCGGTCGAGGGTCTTCTTCAGGTACTCGCGCACCTTGATGTCCTCGGCCACGTAGTCGGCGTAGCGCTGACCGGCCTTCTTGCTGTCGGTGAACCAGTGCGAGACGTGGTCCGTCGTGATCCCGAGACGGAAGCCGTACGGGTTGACCTTCTGGCCCATTACTTGCTCGCCTTCTTGCTCGTCGCGGCAACCTCGGCCTCGTCGGGCGTCGCGAGGACGACCGTGATGTGGCTGGTGCGCTTGTTGATGCGGAAGGCGCGGCCCTGGGCGCGCGGCTGGAACCGCTTCAGGGTCGTGCCCTCGTCGACGAAGACGCGGCTCACGTAGAGGTCGCGCTCGTCGAGGAAGCTGTTCGTCGAGTCCGCCTTGACCCGTGCGTTCGCGATCGCCGAGGCGACCAGCTTGTACACGGGCTCCGAAGCGCCCTGGGGGGCGAACTTCAGGATGGCGAGGGCCTCGTGGGCCTGCTTGCCGCGGATCAGCTCGATGACGCGACGGGCCTTCTGAGGCGTGACGCGGATGTGTCGCACGCGTGCGATCGACTCCACCATTTCGTTCCTCCTCTGCGTCGCCGCCTCAGCGGCGACGGCCCTTCTTGTCGTCCTTCACGTGACCACGGAAGGTGCGGGTCGGCGCGAACTCGCCGAGCTTGTGACCGACCATCGACTCGGTGACGAACACCGGGATGTGCTTGCGGCCGTCGTGAACGGCGATGGTGTGCCCGAGCATGTTCGGGACGATCATCGACCGACGCGACCACGTACGGATCACGTTCTTGGTGTTGGCCTCGTTCTGCGTGACGACCTTGCGGAGCAGGTGCTCGTCGACGAAGGGGCCCTTCTTCAGACTGCGTGGCATCTTCTGAACTCCTACTTGCGCTTCTTGCCGGCGTTACGGCGACGGACGATGAGCTTGTCGCTCGGCTTGTTCGGCTTGCGCGTACGGCCCTCGGACTGACCCCAGGGGCTGACCGGGTGACGACCACCGGACGTCTTGCCCTCACCACCACCGTGCGGGTGGTCGACCGGGTTCATGGCGACACCACGGACGGTCGGGCGGACGCCCTTCCAGCGCATGCGGCCGGCCTTGCCCCAGTTGATGTTCGACTGCTCGGCGTTGCCGACCTCGCCGATGGTGGCACGGCAGCGTGCGTCGACGTTGCGGACCTCACCCGACGGCAGACGGAGCTGCGCGTAGGGGCCGTCCTTGGCGACGAGACGCACCGAGGCGCCGGCGGAGCGGGCCATCTTGGCGCCGCCACCGGGGCGGAGCTCGATGGCGTGCACGACGGTACCCACGGGGATGTTGCGCAGCGGCAGGTTGTTGCCGGGCTTGATGTCGGCGCCGGGGCCCTGCTCGATGACGTCGCCCTGCTTCAGCTTGTTCGGCGCGATGATGTACCGCTTCGTGCCGTCCACGTAGTGCAGGAGCGCGATGCGCGCAGTGCGGTTGGGGTCGTACTCGATGTGAGCGACCTTGGCGTCGACGCCGTCCTTGTCGGAGCGACGGAAGTCGATCACGCGGTACTGGCGCTTGTGGCCACCACCGATGTGACGCGTGGTGATACGGCCGGAGCTGTTGCGACCACCGGTCTTCGGCAGCGGACGAAGCAGGGACTTCTCCGGAGTCGAACGGGTGATCTCAGCGAAGTCTGCGACCGACGAGCCGCGACGACCGGGGGTCGTCGGCTTGTAGTTACGAATAGCCATGATTTATCCCTCTGGTCCTCAGCCGACAGCCGTGAAGATGTCGATCGAACCGGACTTGAGCGTCACGATGGCGCGCTTGGTGTCCTTGCGCTTGCCGAGACCGAACTTGGTGCGACGGGTCTTGCCCGGGCGGTTCAGCGTGTTGATGCTCGCGACCTTGACGTCGAAGATCTTCTCGATGGCGAGCTTGATCTCGGTCTTGTTCGAGCGGGGGTCCACGATGAACGTGTACTTGCCCTGGTCGATGAGCGCGTAGCTCTTCTCCGAGACGACCGGCGAGATGATGACGTCGCGCGGGTCCTTGTTGAAGCCGCTCATGCGGTGATCTCCTTCGCGGTCTTCGACGCGATGAAGGCGTCGAGGGCGCTCTTGCTGAAGACGACGGCGTCCGAACGCAGCACGTCGTAGGCGTTGAGCTGGCCGTACGAGAGCGCGTGGACGTTCGACAGGTTGCGGATCGACTTGAGCGTCAGCTCGTCGTCCGTCTCGAGCACGACGAGCACGTTCTTGACGGGCGCGACCTTCTCGAGGAGCGTGCGGGCGGTCTTGGTCGACGGCAGTTCAGCCGCGACGAAGCCCTCCACAGCGGAGATGCGGCCACCGCGGGCGCGGTCCGAGAGCGAGCCGAGCAGAGCAGCGGCGATCATCTTCTTCGGGGTGCGCTGCGAGTAGTCGCGCGGGGTCGGTCCGTGGACGACGCCACCGCCGGTGTGCTCCGGAGCACGGACGGAACCCTGACGGGCGCGGCCGGTGCCCTTCTGCTTGAACGGCTTGCGACCGGCACCGCGGACTTCGCCGCGGTTCTTGGTCTTGTGGGTGCCCTGACGCGCGGCTGCGAGCTGCGCGGTGACGACCTGGTGGATCAGCGGGACGTTGGTCTCGACGTCGAAGAGAGCTGCGGGGAGCTCGACGGTGCCGGACTTGGCACCCGATGCGTCGAGGACGTCGATCGTGGTTGCGGTCGTGGTGGCCATGATCACTTACCCTTCACGGCGGTGCGGACGAAGACGGAGCGGCCACGAGCACCGGGGACGGCGCCCTTGACGAGCAGCAGACCCTTCTCGGCGTCGACGGCGTGCACCGTGAGGTTGAGGACGGTCACGCGGTCGCCACCCATACGGCCAGCCATGCGCATGCCCTTGAAGACGCGCGACGGGGTCGAGGAAGCACCGATCGAGCCGGGCTTGCGGTGGTTGCGGTGCGCACCGTGCGAGGCACCGACGCCGTGGAAGCCGTGACGCTTCATGACACCGGCGAAGCCCTTGCCCTTGGAGGTACCGACGACGTCGACCTTCTGGCCCGCCGTGAACGTGCCGTCCACGGTGAGCTCCTGGCCGAGCGTGTACTCAGCGGAGTCGTTGGTACGGATCTCGGTGAGGGTGCGACGCGGGGTCACGCCAGCGGCCTCGAAGTGGCCAGCGGCCGGCTTGTTGACCTTGCGCGGGTCGATGGCGCCGGCGGCGATCTGGATCGCCTCGTAGCCGTCGCGCTCAGCGTTGCGGATCTGGGTGACCACGTTCGGGCCGACCTCGATCACGGTGACGGGGATGAACTTGTTGTTCTCGTCCCACACCTGCGTCATGCCGAGCTTCTTGCCGAGGAGGCCCTTGACGGTCTTGGTTGAGTTCGCCATTGGTCAGCCCCCTTACAGCTTGATCTCGATGTTGACGTCTGCCGGCAGGTCGAGTCGCATGAGCGAGTCCACGGCCTTCGGCGTCGGGTCGACGATGTCGATGACCCGCTTGTGCGTGCGCTTCTCGAAGTGCTCGCGCGAGTCCTTGTACTTGTGAGGGGAACGGATCACTGCGATCACGTTCTTCTCGGTGGGGAGCGGCACCGGGCCGACCACGGTTGCACCGGCACGGGTCACCGTGTCGACGATCTTCCGGGCCGACGTGTCGATGACCTCGTGGTCATACGACTTGAGCCGGATGCGGATCTTCTGTCCCGCCATGTGTCTCTTGTCCTCTCTGCGCCGCGCACCCTCTGGCCGCCTGACGCCGCTCGGTTCCGCATTCCTGCGGACCGTGCTGTTTTCCTGAACCAACCGGCCGCATCCACTGGGGATGACCGCTGTTCACCTGTCAACCTCGCGGGCGACCGTGGCCGTCCAGCGTGGGCAATCGACTGCCTCGCGCTCCGGGCGCAGCAGTGGTACACCGCGTCCGTCACATCTCGGGGAGTCGTGTTCTGCTGCCTGCGGCCCAACCCAGCCCTGCTGAACAAGGGGGTTGTGCACTGCCAGAGCAGTGATCCTGTGGGCGTACACCCACGGGGAATTCGGAACCGGACAAGTCTCGCATAGCCCCGCCCCACGTGCAACCCGGGCGTGTCGCGAATTGTCGGGCGTGTCCCGCCGGCTCGCTTCCGCGGATCCACGCGGATCGAACGGCCTGGAGGCCCGGCTCGGCCCCGCAACGCGACGCACCCTCCGGACGGGGTCCGGAGGGTGCGTCGAAACGGGTCAGGAGACCGTCACTCGGCGGTCACCGGGGGCACGAACCACGGCGGGAAGACGGCCACCCGTGGAGCGTGTCCGCCGTGGTCGGCGAGCACGGCGCGGACGGTCTGCCGAGCCTTGTCGTTCGGCACGCCGATGACCGCGACCGACGTGAACGGCACACTCGGACCGGCGAGCAGCTCGAGGCCGTGCATCTCGGGGTCGGTGAAGTCGGTGCGGCGGATCAGGTTCGTGCCGGCGTCCGGGCCGACGGCGAACCGGACGTCGTCGGCGTCGGCGTCCTGGTCGGCGACGATCACCGAGGCACCGAACGCCGAGACCGGCACGACGAGCACGACGTAGTCGATCGCCCTGGTACGGCGGGCGGCGTCCGACCAGCGCTCACCGTCGGCGCCCGTGCGGAGCTCGTCCCAGCGGGTGGCGTCGGGCGACAGCGTGAACGGCACGTGGCCGGCGATCGAGGAGCCGTCGGGTGCCTCGGCCTCGGCGCGGGCGGCACGGGTCTCGGCGGAACTGACGTCCACGACCGGCTCGGCCTGGTCGGACGCCAGGATCGCCCCGGCACCGACGATGCCGTCGAGGTTGTCGATGTGGGTCACGTGGTGGGCGCGGAGCGCTGCGAACTCACGTGCCTCGGGCAGGTCGGCTGACGACGAACGGAGCGACGTCGGCGACCGGAGCGACGTCCCGGGGCCGGAGGCCGGCGGGTCGACGCGCAGGTTGGTGGTGATGCGGGTCCGGCGGGGGGCCGGGGTGGCTGGGATCTCCGACGCCTCGCGCTGCCGGGGTGCGCAGATGTCGCAGAGCTCGGTGGGGAATCCGTGGATGCACTCGTCGGTCACGACTGTTGTGGGTCCTTCCGTGCCGTGTGGGGGTGGTCCGGCACGTCGACCAACGCTACGTCATCCGGACGGCCCCCGGGTCATTGTCGGTAGAGCAGTGCCCGGACCTCGGCCTCGGCGGACGCCAGGCGGTTCGGGTCGATGGTCTCCCCGTGGTCGTACGCGTCGAGCAACCGGGGGTCGATGTAGCTCTGTCGGCACACCGTCGGGGTGTTGCCGAGCTCGTCGCTGGCGGCCTTCACCGCGTGCGAGACGGCCTTCTTCCGCTTCGCCTGGGACGACTGCGGTCCGGTCTTGGCCAGGTCGACCGCGGCCGCGACCGTCCCGTGCAGGGTCCGGAAGTCCTTCGCGGTGAACTCGTCGCCCGCACGTTCCTTCACGTAGGCGTTGATGTCCTCGGCGGAGAGCGGCTCCCACTCCGCTCCGCGGCGCTCACGGAACGAGAGCAACCGCGCGTTGGGCCCGCGACGCTTCATGCCCGCGATCACCCGCGCCAGGTCGTGGTCGTGGATCGACGACGACCACTCCTGCCCGCTCTTGCCGGGGAAGTCGAGCTCGATGTCGTCGCCGGACACGTGCGCGTGCGCGCAGAGCAGCGTGGACAGTCCCCGACTGCCGTGCTCGGTGGCGTACCGCTCGGACCCGACCCGGAGGGACCCCTGGTCGAGCATCCGGAACGCTGCGGCCAGCGCACGGCGGCGGTCCGGCTCGGGGCGACGGAGGTCCTGCGTGACCCCGCGGCGGGCGACCGGCAACGACTCGGCCAGTGCCAGCGCACGGTCGTACTTGATCCGGTCCATCCGTTCGCGCCAGGACGGGTGGTACATGTACTGGCGGCGTCCCGCGCCGTCCGTACCCGTCGCCAGGATGTGGCCGTTCTCGTACGGGGAGATCCAGACGTCGTCCCACGCCGGCGGGATCACGAACTCCTCCAGCCGACGGCGTTCGTCCGGGTCCGTCACGGTGTTGCCGTCGGGGTCGCGGAACGAGAAACCGCGTCCGGAACGGACGCGGTGGTAGCCGCGACCAGAGGTCGCGGATCTGCGGAGGCGTGTCACGACGTCGAGCCAACTCCGTGATGCCTGTGACGGGTCACGGGGCGGACTGGAGGCCCGTGGCGGGCCCCGCCCCGCTCCTCCTGTCCGGCGCCCCGTACGCGCGCCAGGGGCCGAACACGACGAAGCGGGGCCGGGCCCGAAGGCCCGACCCCGCTGTCGCAAGGAACCGGAGTTACTTGATGATCTTCTCGACCGTACCGGCACCGACCGTACGACCACCCTCACGGATGGCGAAACGGAGGCCCTCTTCCATGGCGATCGGCTGGATCAGCTCGACCGTCATGGCGACGGTGTCACCGGGCATGACCATCTCGGTGCCCTCGGGCAGCGTGATGACGCCGGTGACGTCCGTGGTGCGGAAGTAGAACTGCGGGCGGTAGTTCGCGTAGAACGGGTTGTGACGCCCACCCTCGTCCTTGGTCAGGATGTACGCGTTCGCCTGGAACTCGGTGTGCGGCGTGACCGAACCCGGCTTCACGACGACCTGGCCGCGCTCCACGTCCTCGCGCTTGAGGCCACGGATCAGCAGACCGGTGTTGTCACCGGCGACCGCCTGGTCGAGCAGCTTGCGGAACATCTCGATGCCCGTGACGGTGGTCTTCTGCGTCGCGCGGATGCCGACGATCTCGACCTCGGCGTTCAGGTTGAGCGTGCCACGCTCGACGCGACCGGTGACGACCGTGCCACGACCGGTGATCGTGAAGACGTCCTCGATCGGCATCAGGAACGGCTGGTCGGTGGCGCGCACCGGGTCCGGCACGTGCTCGTCGACCTGGGCCATGAGGTCCTGGACCGACTTGACCCACTTCTCGTCGCCCTCGAGCGCCTTGAGCGCCGAGACCTGCACGACGGGGGCGTCCTCGTCGAACTGCTGCGAGCCGAGGAGCTCGCGGACCTCGAGCTCGACGAGCTCCAGGATCTCCTCGTCGTCCACCATGTCGGACTTGTTCAGTGCGACGACGATGTAGGGGACGCCGACCTGGCGGGCGAGCAGCACGTGCTCACGCGTCTGGGGCATCGGGCCGTCGGTGGCGGCGACCACGAGGATCGCGCCGTCCATCTGTGCCGCACCCGTGATCATGTTCTTCACGTAGTCGGCGTGACCGGGGGCGTCGACGTGCGCGTAGTGACGCTTCTCGGTCTGGTACTCGACGTGCGAGATGTTGATCGTGATGCCGCGCTGGCGCTCCTCGGGAGCGTTGTCGATCTGCGCGAAGTCGCGGGCCTCGTTGAGGTCCGGGTACTGGTCGTGCAGAACCTTGGTGATCGCCGCCGTGAGCGTGGTCTTGCCGTGGTCGACGTGACCGATGGTTCCGATGTTGACGTGCGGCTTGGTGCGCTCGAACTTGGCCTTGGCCACTGTGGGTCCTCCTCAGGACTCGGAAGCGTCACCCCCGGCCGGCCCTGGATGGGCTCGGAACCGTTGGTGCGCGGTGTGTGTCTCTACTTTACTTGGTGGCGAGGGGCCCGTCGCCGGGCGCCCCCGCCTGTGGAGAAGCGCTGAGCGCTACTCCCCCGCGTTCTTCGCGATGATCTCCTCGGCGACCTTGGCCGGGACCTGGCTGTAGGTCTCGAAGGTCATCGAGTAGACCGCACGACCAGAGGTCTTCGACCGCAGGTCGCCGACGTAGCCGAACATCTCGGACAGCGGCACGCTCGCGCGGACCACCTTGACGCCCGAGGCGTCCTCCATCGAGGCGATCTGGCCACGACGGGAGTTCAGGTCACCGATGACGTCGCCCATGTACTCCTCAGGAGTACGGACCTCGACGGCCATGATCGGCTCGAGGATCGCCGGACCGGCCTTGCGAGCCGCTTCCTTGTAGGCGATCGAGCCGGCGATCTTGAACGCCATCTCGGACGAGTCGACGTCGTGCGCCGCGCCGTCCTTGAGGATGGCCTTCACGCCGACCGTCGGGTAACCCGCGAGGATGCCGACCTGCATGGCGTCCTGGATACCGGCGTCGACCGACGGGATGTACTCGCGCGGGACACGGCCACCGGAGGTCGCGTTGACGAACTCGTAGACCTTCTCGCTCGTGACCTCCATCGGCTCGAGCGCGATCTGCACCTTCGCGAACTGGCCGGAACCACCGGTCTGCTTCTTGTGGGTGTAGTCGTAGCGCTCGACGATCTTGGTGAGCGTCTCGCGGTAGGCCACCTGGGGCTTGCCGACGCTCGCCTCGACGTGGAACTCACGCTTCATGCGGTCGACGAGGATGTCGAGGTGGAGCTCGCCCATGCCCTTGATCGTCGTCTGACCGGTCTCGGCGTTGAGCTCGACGCGGAACGTCGGGTCCTCTTCGGCGAGCTTCTGGATGGCCGTGGAGAGCTTCTCCTGGTCAGCCTTCGTGTTCGGCTCGATGGCGACCTCGATGACCGGCTCCGGGAACGTCATCGACTCGAGGACGACCTGGTTGGTCGGGTCGCACAGGGTGTCACCGGTGGTGGTGTCCTTGAGGCCGATGACCGCGTAGATGTGGCCAGCGGTCACGTTGGCGACCGGGTTCTCCTTGTTGGAGTGCATCTGGAAGATCTTGCCGATGCGCTCCTTCTTGCCCTTGGTCGAGTTGATGACCTGGGCACCGGACTCGATCGAGCCGGAGTAGACGCGCACGTAGGTCAGACGACCGAAGAACGGGTGCACCGCGACCTTGAACGCGAGGGCCGAGAACGGCTCGGACGCGTCGGGCTTGCGGATGATCTCCTTCTCCTCGTCCTTGACGTCGTGGCCGATCATCGGCGGCACGTCGAGCGGGGACGGGAGGTAGTCGATGACGGCGTCGAGCATCGGCTGGACACCACGGTTCTTGAACGCGGAACCGCAGAGGACCGGGTAGAGCGTGCTGCTCACCGTGAGGGCACGGATGGCTGCCTTGATCTCGGCGACCGAGAAGTCGGTGTCGCCCTCGAGGTAGCGCTCCATGAGGACGTCGTCCGCCTCGGCCACGCGCTCGATGAGCTTCTCGCGGTACTCGGCGGCACGGTCCTGCAGGTCGGCCGGGATCTCTTCGATCTCGTACTTCGCGCCCATCGCGACGTCACCCTTGGCGTCGCCGCGCCAGGTGAGTGCACGCATCTGGACCAGGTCGACGACGCCTTCGAACGAGCTCTCGGAACCGATCGGCAGCTGGAGCACGAGGGGCTCCGCGCCGAGGCGGTTCACGATGGTGTCGACGGTGTAGTAGAAGTCGGCGCCCAGCTTGTCCATCTTGTTGACGAAGCAGATGCGCGGGACGTCGTACTTGTCGGCCTGACGCCAGACGGTCTCGGACTGGGGCTCGACGCCCTCCTTGCCGTCGAAGACTGCGACCGCACCGTCGAGGACGCGGAGCGAGCGCTCCACCTCGACCGTGAAGTCCACGTGACCGGGGGTGTCGATGATGTTGATCTGGTTGTTGTCCCAGAAGCAGGTCGTCGCGGCCGACGTGATCGTGATGCCGCGCTCCTGCTCCTGCGCCATCCAGTCCATCGTGGCAGCGCCGTCGTGGACCTCACCGATCTTGTGCGTGATGCCCGTGTAGAACAGGATGCGCTCGGTCGTCGTGGTCTTGCCGGCATCGATGTGCGCCATGATGCCGATGTTGCGGACCTTGTTCAGGTCGGTGAGCACGTCCTGTGCCACAGGGTTCCTCCGGAAGAGTTGTAGGAGAGGTTGGCGGCCGTCCGGGCGCCGGGGTTCTTGACCACCGGCACCCGGACGGTGCCGGGACTACCAGCGGTAGTGGGCGAAGGCCTTGTTCGACTCGGCCATCTTGTGCGTGTCCTCGCGGCGCTTGACCGCGGCACCGAGACCGTTCGACGCGTCGAGGATCTCGTTCATGAGACGCTCGGTCATCGTCTTCTCGCGACGGGCCTTGGCGTACGAGGTGAGCCAACGGAGCGCGAGGGTGTTCGCGCGGTGCGGCTTGACCTCGACCGGGACCTGGTAGGTCGAGCCACCGACGCGGCGGCTGCGGACCTCGAGGGTCGGACGGACGTTGTCGAGCGCCTTCTTCAGCGTCACGACGGCGTCCTGCTGGTTCTTGGCGGAAACGCCCTCGAGTGCACCGTAGACGATGCGCTCGGCGAGGCCCTTCTTGCCGTCGAGCAGGATCTTGTTGACGAGCTGGCTGACGATCGGCGCACCGTAGACCGGGTCGGCGACGACGGGACGCTTGGGGGCGGGACCCTTACGAGGCATCTAACTCAACCCTTCTTCGCGCCGTAGCGGCTACGAGCCTGCTTACGGTTCTTGACTGCCTGGGTGTCCAGGGCGCCACGGATGATCTTGTACCGCACACCAGGGAGGTCCTTCACACGACCGCCACGGACGAGCACCATCGAGTGCTCCTGGAGGTTGTGGCCCTCACCGGGGATGTAGGCCGTGACCTCGGTGCCGTTCGAGAGCTTGACACGAGCGACCTTGCGCAGTGCCGAGTTCGGCTTCTTGGGGGTGGTGGTGTAGACGCGGGTGCACACACCACGCTGCTGGGGGTTCGCCTTCAGGGCGGGCGCCTTGGTCTTGGTGACCTTCGGCGTACGACCCTTGCGAACCAGCTGCTGAATAGTAGGCAACTGTTCTCCTGGTTCTTCGCTCGTGCTCTCTGGCCGGCGCGTTCCGCCGACTTCCTCGTCCCACGCTGAGCACCGCCGGACGGCGGGTGTTCGAGTGGGGGACGGAGTGGTCCGGCTGGGCGATCCCGCTCGCCGGACTTTTCGGGCGCGCCCGAGGGCGCACACCCGGTAGAGACTACCCGCGTAACGGGACGAAATCAATCCGGGTCACCCCGGGAACCGACACCGTCATGAGCCGGTGTCGGAGGACCCGTTGCCCACCGCCGAGCGGAACGTGGCACCGTCGCTCGAGAAGCCGGTGACGTACCCGCTCGCGTTCACGTTGAGCGGCCCCGCGGACGCCGTTCCGGTGCCGCCGGCACCCGAGATGTCGGCCGTGTACTTCGCCCGTCCGAACGTCGTCGTCGTGATCAACCAGCCGTTCGTCGTCCAGTTGCCGACCCGGACGGTGGGCCGCGTCTCGAGTGTCCACTTCTGGTTCGAGTACGTGTACGCGGGGTTCTGCCCGTACGCGTAGAAGCTGCACCCGGCAGGGGCGGCGTCGGTGGAGGCGATGCAGCCGTCCACCCAGGCGTCCACCGCTCGCTTGGCGGCCTGCTGCCCGGCGGTGGTCAGGGTCGTGGTCATCTGCACCGGGCTCGAGGTCGACCGCCCGAACCCGCTGACGCTCGCCGATCCCCCGCTGGCCGTGGTCCACTTGTCACCGTCGAAGGCGACGTCGTAGGTCCCGGGCAGCGCGCGGAGGCTCACCGTGCCGTCCTTCGCGGTCTCCACGTCCCGGCCGGCGACGGTGACCCCAGCACCGGACGGACCCCGCACGGCGACGTCGACCGATCCGAGCTCCGGGGCCTGCAGCTCCCAGACCGGGAACACGCCCCAGTCCGTCCCGGTCTTGTCCAGCGTGAAGGTCGCGGCGACGTCCTGCCCGCCCTGGCGCAGGTAGGCGCGGACCGTCGCGGTGTCGCCCTCTGTCCGCGTCGCGGCGACGCGGTAGCCGGTGACCTTGTCCGATGCCTTCGCGTAGGCGGCTTCACCGAGGAGCACGTCGGTCTTCTCGCGCTCGATGCCCGCGTCGTCGAGGGCGTCGGCCACGCGTCCGGCCGTCAGGTCGTCGAGGAACGCCCGCACCGGACGGTCAGCAGAGTGCGAGGAGGAACCGATCGAGTACCCGACGACCCCGGCGACGAGCAGCAGGACGACCGCGGTGCCGCCCGAGACGATGCCGATGAGCTGACCGCGGCGGAGCTTCCGGCGAGGACGCTGCGCCACCGGTCCGGGCATCCCGGGGAATCCGGGGACCCCTGCCGCGGACGTGCCGTCAGTGCCACGGATCGAGTCCACCGGCGGGACGGCGTCCCAGCCACCCTGCTGGTCCGGATCCTGCGCGTGCTGGTCGCTCATCGTTCCCCCGTTGCGTGTGCGTCGTGCCCTGCGAACACTACCGTCCGGCGGGTTCCTCGCCCGCGTTCGTCCGGTCGTGCCCGGAGCGCCCGTCAGGGCCGTCCGGACGCGTCGCGGCAGCGCCCGAGCCGCCGGCGGTCCGCGCCTGGTGTCGGGCCATCGTGATCCCGCCGAGCACCGACAGGAGCGCTACCACAACGGACCCGACCACGAACGGCCCGAGGGCGTACCCCGCGGGGAAGACGAGGAGCTCCGTCGCGTCCGAGCGGATGAGCGCGTAGCCCACGGCCCCGACGCCGAGCATGACCAGGTAGACCGTCGCAGCGGCCACCAGGGCCGTCACGCCGGGGTTGCCGTCACGCGCACCCGCCACGGTCGCGAGGAAGACCACCACCGCGGCGCCGACCACCATCGCGGGCCCGAGGTACGGGGTGGCGTCGGGCTGCGAGATGACCTCGACGTCGGCGAGCAGGGCTTCGAAGCCCGTGACGGCGATCACGAGCGCGATGAAGAGGACGGACGTCATCGTCGCGATCAACCACCGGGACATGCGCCGATCGTATCGCCGTCCGGCTGGTCAGCGAGCGGGTTCGGCGTGGCCCGTGTCGACTGCGTGCTCGCGACGGTCCGCCCGGTCGGACTGCTCCTGCGCGGCGGCGACCAGGGCGAGCGCGATCGTCGCCGTGATGATCGGGACGGTCTCCGTCATGGGGGCGGGCGCCGTGTCCGGCTTCCTCTCGTCCGTCGCGTCCGTCGGGTCGTCGGACTGGAGGCCCGTGGCGGCGTCCGCCTCGACGGTGTCCTCCGGCTCGTGGTCACGCAGCGCCGGGCCGATGACCGGCAGGACCCCGGTGGTCGCGGCCGGTTCGGCGTGCAGGACCGGCGGCTCGGTGGACACGGATCCGTCGCGCTTCGCCGCGCGACGCGCTCGGCCCATCTTCACCAGGACGACGACGGCGACGATCGCCCAGATCCCGTTGACGATCGTCGAGGGCACGGCGTGGTGCGCGGCGACGTTGATCGCCACCGCGAGGCCACCGACCAGGTTGAACAGCTGGTAGAGCGGGCCGTTCGGGATCTTGCCAGTGGAGAACAAGATGTAACCGGCTAGAACGGTTACGGCACCGAACCAACCGAGGAATTCCACGATTCCGACCAACACGCGCGACTCCGGGCACGACGAGGAACGGCCGGTTCGAGCCGACCGTTCGAGAGGGGATGAACAGCCGCGATCACGGCGTCTGGTGCATCGTAATCACAACGACGGGTGTCGCGGAAGTGGGGTCGGCGTGGCGTGGTCGACCGCGGTCCGTGGGGGCGGGTTCAACCCTTCGCGGCGGTGTCCGACTCGGCGAGGACGTAGACCGATCCGGAGAGCGACCACGCCTGCGCGTCCATCGGGCTCGCTCCCGAGTCGGAACTCGTCGAGGCGATGCCGGTGACCAGGAACAGCCGCTGCCCGGACTGCACCGCCTTCGTGAAGGCGAGCGCCTGGTCGTACGAGCCCTGCACCGCCACGGTCACCGGGATGACGACGAAGTTCGATCCGTTGATCGCAGCGTCTGTCCGGGCAGTCGGCGCCGTCGGGGTCGGCTCGGCGCTCGGCGTGGCACTCGCCGAAGCCGCCGGCTCCTCGGAGGCCTGGTCGGCTACCGGCTCGTAGGCCTTCGCGTCTCCGACGGTGATCGAGGTCACCGTGACGCCAGCGGCGGTCGCAGCGCCGTTCAGCTCCCGGAGGAGGGCATCCGTCGACGGCGTCGACGGTACCGAGGCGCGGAGCGCGTCCAGCTTCGTCTTCGTCTCGGCGAGTGCGTCGCTCGCCTTCTGGAGCCGAGCGAGCTCGGCCTGGTTCCGGGCGTTCGTGGCGTCGATGTCCGTCTGCTGCGAGGAGTTGTCCGCAGCCTGGGCGAGCTGCGGCTGCACCCCGAGGAACCACGCCCCGGCGAGCACGGCTCCGATCGCGACGAGCGCGACGACGAGCGAGAGGCGGTTGCGGTTCACTTCGACTGCTCCTGGGTGTACTTGCCGTCGAACGCCCGTTCCCCGAGGTGGACCTGGACCGTCGCGGTGTACCCGCCGGAGTCCTCCTGCAGCGCGACGGACGTGATGGTCGAGTCCGCGTAGCCCTCGAGCTGCGACAGGCGAGCGGTCCAGTCGGGTACCGAGGGGATGGTCGGACTCGACACGGTCAGCTGCATCGATGCGACACGGGCCTTCTCGAGCGGGACCGCCGACTGTGCGAACGCCGTGGTGACGTCAGCGGAGTCGATGGTCATCGAGGTGATGGCGACGCCGGCCGGCAGCACGTTCTCGAGCTGCGACAGCGTGCCGTTCCAATCGATCTCCGTCGACCCTCCGACGGTTCGTGCCGCTTCCAGGAGCTGGCTGTCCTGTTCGACCTGCCGGACGTCGGAGAAGCGTTGCTGCTGCTGCAGCAACGACGCGGTCTCGGCCTGCGCCGCGGTCAGTGACGATGCGGTGTCCAGCTGGTGGACCGCCGCTGCGCCGACGCCGAGTGCCGCGACGGCCGCCGTGATGAGGACACCGAGCCACGCACGACGTGCGACGGCCCGCTCGCGACGGTCGACGTGGACCTCGGAGGGCAGGAGGTCGACGCGGGGTTCACGACCGGCGATCGAGACCTGCGCGCCGCGAGTCCGTCGGGGACGCTCCGGTCGTGCCGCACCGACCGCGTCGACGGGTCGCGCTTCTGTGACGGTCATGCTGCTCTGCTCCCTACTGCCAACCCGAAGGCGACCGTGATCGCATCGACGTGATCGGCGACGTCGCCGACCGGGATCGATCGTGCGAGTCCGACACCGTCGAACGCGGCGCCCATCGTGACGGGCAGGTGCGTCTGGTCCGCCAGCGCTTCCCGCATGCCGTGCAGTCGGGTCCCGCCACCGGTCAGCACCACCCGGGTCACGGGTTCCGACGGCCGGGTGTTGACGAAGTAGTTGATCGTGTTCCGCAAGCTCGACGTGAGTTCGTGGACCGAGGCCGTGATCACCGCGACGGCACGGGCATCGTCCGGAGTCCGCGCCGATCCGCCGAGCCCGAGGTGGCGCTTCACGGCCTCGGCCTCGTCGAAGGTGATGTCGAGGGTCCCGACCAGCGCGCGGGAGATGTCGTTGCCCCCCATCGGGATGATCCGGACGAACTGCGGGATCCCGTCGGTCGCGATGACCACGCTCGTGGTGTCCGCGCCGAGCTGCACCACCGCCGCGGTCCCCGGGACACCCTGGCGCCCGAGCAGGACACGGGTGAGGGCGAACGGGATCATGTCGACCCCGATCGGGTTGAGTCCGGCGAGCTGCACCGCCTTGACGTTCGCCAGCACGGCGTCCTTGATGGCTGCGATCAGGAGGCCGTGGACGACGGGGCCGTTCTCGCTCTCCCCCTCGGACACCGGGTAGAAGTCGAGGATCGCGTCGCCGACCGGCACCGGGAGCATCTCCTGCACCTGGAACGGGAGGCTCTCGCGGATCTGTGCCATCGGGGCGAGGGGCACCGTGAGGTCGCGGGAGAGCACACGTTGGTTCCCCATCCCCAGGACGACGTTCTTCGAGCGGAACCGCCCCGTCGACCACAGCTCGCGGAGGGTGGCCGCGACGGTGTTCGGTTCGAGGACCTCGCCTCGGCTCACCGCGTCCTGCGGAGTGGGGACCTCCGCGAAGCGCACCACCGTCGGTTGTGCCTTGTCGGCGTCGACGACCTCGACCGCGCGGATCGACGACCCCGCGATGTCGAGGCCCACGATGCTCTTGCCCATGATGCTGCTTTCGTTGGAGGTGGAGTGGTGGTCGCTCAAGCGACCCCGAGGACCTGGAGGTAACCGGTCCAGAGGAGGTCCCCGAAGACGATCCCGAGCCATGCCCCCACCAGCATCGACGGCCCGAACGGCAGCCCGCCGCGCCAACGTGCACGGCCGGCGAGGAGGAGCGCGATCGCGACGGTACCGCCCACCAGGAACGCACCGAAAGCACCCACTGCGAGGGGTCCCCATCCGAGGTACGCGAGGACGAGCCCGAGGACCACGGCCAGTTTGACGTCGCCGAGACCCATGCCGCCGGGGACCGCCAGCGCGAGACCGAGGTAGAGGGCACCGGAGCCGAGGGCCCCGATCGCCGCACGACCGAGAGCGGACCAGTCGCCGTCGGCAGCACTCGCGACGACGAGGAGCACCGCGAGGACGATGCCGGACGGGTAGACGATCGCGTTCGGGAGCGTGTGGGTGGCGATGTCGATCAGGGTGAGTGCGACGCTGATCGCCATCAGGTACAACAACGCGACGAGGACCACGACCTGCGCCACGGTGTCCTCGGTCGCCCCCGCAGGAGAGCGGCCCACGACCACGAAGGCAGTGAGCCCGAACAGGACCGCCGTGATGAGCTCGACGGTGGGGTACCGCGCGGAGATCGGCGTGGAACAGTCACGGCACCGCCCGCGCAGGACGAGCCAGGAGAGCACCGGGACGTTGTCGCGGCGTCGGATCGTGTGCCCGCACGTCGGACATGCGCTCGGTGGCGAGACCACGGACTGGCCCGCTGGCACGCGGTGCACCACGACGTTGAGGAACGAGCCGATGAGCAGTCCGAACACGGCGGCGAGTCCGGGGAGGACGGGGCCGAGCGCCTGGAGACCGGTCATCGGCACCCACCACCGGTCGTGGTCGCGCACGAGCCGCCGGCGGTGTACGCGGCCTGGACCTCGACCTGCGTCGTGACCCCGTACGAGGTCGACACCGGCTGCAGGAACTTCGGGGGCGCCGTCGTCAGCAGGCGCTGGTCGTAGACGTAGTTCTTCGAGAACCCGGTGTTGCCGGTCGTCGCGACCGCCCCTCGCCAGTTCTGCGCGATCGAACCGATGACCTTGAGGGTGCCGAGCTTCGAGCCGATGTCGTAGTTCTGGTTCCAGAACGTCCCCGCGTTGCTCGCGATCGCCGCCGACACGGTGATCGATTCGCCCGGAGACCGGCTCAGCAGGCCCACACCCGAACTGTTGCAGCGCGAGGTGTCCGTCACGTACCCGACACCCCACTGGTAGGTCGTCGGGTACGAGGTGCAACGGGCGGGGTTGGAGATCTCGACGGCGTTCTGGCCGACGAGCCCGAGCACGTCGTTCGTGGCGCTGAGGTAGGTGATGTCGTCGGTGACCCACACGGTCCCGGATGCCGCGATCGTCATCGCCCCGCTGAACGCCCCGCTGACGAAGACGTCGCCCGCCGTGCAGCTGTACGTGTCGGACGCCGAACCCGTCTGGTACGAGGAACCCGACGATCCCCCGTTGATCCACTCACCTGCGGCCGGGAACCCCTGTCCGTTGTTGAACGGCTGGTTGCTCGTGTTCGTCGCCGAACCATTCGACCGCACGGTGACCGTGGTGGTGCAGTACGTGTTCGTGTACTTCGACGGGAAGGCCGCACCCCACGCGTTCACGTTGTTCGACGCGGACGGGATGTCCTGCACGTACATCAGGTTCGAGGGGAGGGTCGGGATGGTGGCACCGGCGGAACCCTGCAGATCCGAGACCGCCCCGCAGAGCGCTGCGGCCTTCGCTGCGTCGTCCGCGGCGAGGACCGCCCCGCTCGAGCTGTTGACCTTGATCTGCGTGGCCCGGGACCACGGCGACCACACGGTCATCTTGCCGTTCCCGAGGAACTTCACGCGGGTCGGTCCGGTGTACATGCAGCCGGGCCGCGGAACCGTCGTGGGGAGGTCGGTCCGCGTCTCCTGCGACATGTTCGTGTTCAGCGCGGGCAGACCGAGGTACGGAACCGCGGTTGCAGCACCGCCGTTGAACGTCCCCGCGCAGGTGCCGCTCGACGGGCGCACGGTCGTGTCGTGCTGTTCGACCGACCCGTTGAACACCGTCGAGCACGCCGAGGTGAAGACGTCGTTGGTCCGGATCGGCCCGTTCAGGGTGTCAGTGCCGGCGAACTGCACCGCCGTGCACTTCCCGGCGACCGATTGCCACTGGTAGGCGGTCGTGCAACCGGTCCCGGTGAGCGCGGGGTTCGAGGACTCGTAGTTGGTGAAGTAGAGGTAGTTGATGAAGCCGTCGCCCTTGAGGTTGGCCACGAGCGACCGGACGCTTGCCCCGGCCTTGCCGGTGACACGGACCCGCAGGACGCCCTTGCCGGAGTAGTCGGAGTTGTCGACCTCGTAGCGGAACCACTGGTCGCTCGAGCCGACGACCGGGGCCCAGTCCGAACCGGAGTTGGTGAAGGCGATGTTCTTGTCGGCGTTGACGAAGGTCGACCCACTCGACTTGCTGAACTGGGCGTTCGCGTTGCCGTAGAGCGCGTAGCCGTTGTCGTTCGAGAGCTTCGACTGGTAGTCGGCGAGCCCCGCGTACGCGGCCGCCATCGCGTTCTGGAAGTTGCGGTCCGACGCGGCCTTGACCGCGCCCGAGGTGGAGACGGCGATCATCGTCGCGACGAGCAGCATCATGACGGTGCCGAAGATGAGCACGTTGCCGAGGACCATGCCGCGCTCGTCGCGCTGGGCCCGCGCGAGGACCGCGCTGATGCGACGGATCATGATGAACCCGCTCCGATGCTGGTGCCGTAGACGACGTTGAAGAGGTACAGGGTGTTCTGCACGTGGGTGTTGCCGCTCGCACCGGCAGTGGTGGAACCGAGTTCCAGGTTCACGCGGACGGCTCGCACGTTGCCCAACTGCGCGGTCGCCAGTGTTCCGTCCGGCTGGGTCGCGAGTGTCTTGCCGTCCGCTCCGAGGTACGAGAACAGCGCGACACCGTCGCTCGTCGGCGAGGCGATCGGACCACCCACCACCAGGCTCCGCGCCGGGGTCTGGGTCGTCGCCGGGAAGGAGTAGAAGCCGTTCGTCGCGGTGCCGTCCCACTGGTCCACGACGAGGCGCTTCGCGTCGTTCAGCGAGTAGCGGATCTGCACGGGCTTGTCGGTGCTGTTGCCGTCGAGGTTGATGTACGCGAAGAACACCACCTGCGTCGGGGCCGCCCGGGTGACCGCAGCGGCGTAGGTG
This sequence comes from Curtobacterium sp. UNCCL17, assembly GCF_000686685.1. Taxonomy (NCBI): domain Bacteria; kingdom Bacillati; phylum Actinomycetota; class Actinomycetes; order Micrococcales; family Microbacteriaceae; genus Curtobacterium; species Curtobacterium sp. UNCCL17. The sequence goes on from NZ_KK366002.1 coordinate 288,031, forward strand.
CCGTCAGACTTCGGCAACAGACTCGCGGCGTGCACGTAGCGCGTGATCGAGTTCATCGCGATCGACGCCGTCCGAGCGTTCTGGTCGGAGGACGTGTTCGTCACCCCGGCGCGCAGGGTGGCCGTGAAGAACCCGCCCACGGCGACGAGGATGATCATCGACACGCTGACCGCGACGAGCAGCTCGGACAGCGAGATCCCCGCCTGCTCGCGGTGGAGGCGTCGGAGGGCCCGCATCACGACGTCTGCCCGCGAGGGTCGAGGGTCAGGGTGTTGTCGTAGTTGATGAGCACCAACGCCGTCTTCTGGTTCACCATGCCGTTGGTCACCGGTTTCACGTTCGAGGCCTTCGACGCGATCTCGTTCTTCGTCGTCGACCCGAACGTCGTCCCGGAGTAGAGCGTCCACGTGCCGAAGGGCAGGGCGATGGTCGCGGTGTCGCCGGCGGAGACCGGGAACCTCATCGTCATGCCGGCGGCGCAGCCGGGGTCGCCGGCGGCCGGGTTCGCCGACGAGACGGCAGTGACGTAGCGGTCCTTCACACCGGTGACGGTCGCGACGCCCATCATCACGGAGGCCGACGATGGCTTGCCGGGAGCAGTGGCGACCGACGGCGGGCTCACACCGATCGCGTTGGCCGCGTTCGGTGTCGACCAGGACGAGGGGTTCGGACTGAGGCAGCTCGTCGCACTCCCGGTGCTGTTGGAGTACGGGCCGGCGTAGACGGTGTAGCCCGAGGCGAACGGGAACACCGGCAACGACGGCTGTGAACTCGAGGTGATGTTGAGCGAGGTGCTGGCCAGGTCCCACGGCTTGACGACGTCCAGCCCGCCGGCCGTGCTCGACAGCGTCGTGGGCATGTTGGTCGGGATCATCGCCTTGGAGCCGGCTGCGTACTGCAGGGTCAGCTGACTCGACTGGTCGTACACGAACGGGACGGGCGAGCTCGCGCCGGCGGTCACCGAGATCGGCGACTGCACGGACGGCTGCTGCTGGTTCGTGTCGATGCCGCCGGTGACGCTCGCAGAGACCGCGTAGTCGCCCTGCGACACGTTCACCGCGTACGAGCAGCCCTGTGCGTCGGTCGGGAGGACCGGCGCCGTCAGCGCTGCACCGCCACCGCCGCTGACGGGGGTGATCGTGATCCCGACACCCTCGTAGGGCGCGCCCGAAGCGGTGGTGACCGAGATGATCACGGTGCCGTACCCGGGGTCGGTGACCGCGTCGCTCGGCGCGATCGCTGACGAGACGGACGTGGTGCTGGAACCGCCGCGCGGGTTCGGCCAGGTCACGGTCTCGACGACGCTCTTGTAGGCGAGCTTGCCGTTCGAGGTCCCGCACGCGCCGGTCGCGCCGTCGCTCTGCACCCAGCTGACCTTCCGGTCGATCGCGTACTCGACGCCCCCGATGGTCTTCGTGTTGTCCGGACCGGACTTGCTGAGGACCCGGAAGATGCCGCCGGTGGAGGCGGCCGCGGTCTGGCGGAGGGTGTCGATGTCCTGCGAGGCGAGGGCGACCGCGGTCTCGCGACCGCGATTGGTCTGCGTGAGCTGGAGGCTGTTCGCGATGCCGTAGGCGATCCCGATCGACATGACCGCGAACACCATCATGGCGACCATGACCTCGATGATGGAGAAGCCGGCTTCGGCGTCGTGCCGGTACAGCCGGTCGTGCAGTCGCTGGAACATGGTCACCTCCTCGTGCAGCATCGGAGCAGAAGGGCGGCCCGTCGTCCGACGGGCCGCCCTCAGGAACAGATCAGGATCAGCAGGTGCCCTTGGCGGCAGCCAGCGCGTCGGTGATCTTGAAGTCGGTCTTCGTGGCGCCGGTGCCCTGGATGCAGAAAGCCGTCGTGGAGGTCGCCTTGTAGGTCAGTGCGTTGTCCTGGCTGCTGGTGTAGCCGTACTGTCCGAGCGTCGCTTGCGTGAAGTCAGTGGCGGCGGGCAGCTTGCCGTTGTTGTCCGTCTGGTAGGCGATGACCGCGGTCTTCGCGTTCGCGAGGTCCGACTTGACCGAGGCGTCCTTCGCGTTGTTCTGCACGTTCAGGTACACCGGGATGGCGATGGCGGCGAGGATGCCGATGATGATGACGACGACGAGGAGCTCGATGAGCGTGAAGCCCTTCTCCTTGTCCTCGAGGAGACCCTTGCGGCGAGCGTCGAGCTTGCCCATGAGAGCGAAGTACATGGTGGTTCCGTTCTTGGGGGAATGCGATGGGAGAATGTGCCGGGGAGTGCTCCGCCGCCGCTGACAAGAGTATTCAGCGGCGATTCGGGGTGGAATCCCGAGAACGGGGGGTCCGGGCCCTCCGAATTGCCCCCAGTAACGGGGGTCTCCCCTCGCGCTCCACCCCCACACGAGGGGCGATCCTTACTTCACCAACGACGTGATCTGGAAGATCGGCAGGTAGAGCGCGATGATCATGCCACCGACGACGACGCCGAGGAATGCGATGAGGAGCGGCTCGATCAGGGCAGTCAGCGACTCGGTCGTCGACTCGACTTCGGAGTCGTAGAAGACCGCGATCTTCTCGAGCATGATCTCCAGCGAACCGGCGTCCTCGCCGACTGCGACCATTTGCGAGACCATTGCCGGGAAAATGCTTTCCCGCGCCAACGGCGCCGCAATTGATTCGCCTTTTCGGACGTCTTCCGCAACGCGCTCGAGTGCTTTCTGGACCACGAAGTTGTTCGACACCTGACCGACGATCGACAATGCCTGCAGAATCGGCACGCCAGCGCCGATCATGTTCGAGAAGTTCCGCGCGAACCGCGCGATGACGATCTTGCGGGTCAGTCCACCGAACACCGGCAGGCGGAGCATGATCGGGTCGCGGAAGCTCCGGAACCGATCCGTGTTCTTGTTCGCCCGGAACCACAGCCAGCCGACGATCACGGCGACAGCCAGGACCGGTGCGAGCCAGCGCATCGCGTGCGACAGGGTCACCAGGACCTGCGTCGGCAACGGCAGCTGCCCGCCGAGCGACGAGAACATGTCCTGGAAGATCGGGACGATGAAGATGAGCATGATCACGACGGCGGCAAGTGACATGCACAGCACGACCACCGGGTAGGTCATCGCCGACTTGATCGTCGAGCGGAGCTTGTGCTCCTTCTCGAAGTTCGTCGCGATGGAGTCCATCGCCTGGTCGAGGAAACCGCCGGTCTCCGCCGCACGGATCATGTTGATCATGATCGGCGGGAAGTCGACCGGGTACTTCGCGACGGCGTCGGAGAACGAGACGCCGCGCTCGACGTCGTCGCGGACCTTGCCGAGGATGTCCTTGAGCTTCTTGTTCTCGGTCTGGTCGGACAGGATCGTGAGGGTCCGCAGCAGCGAGAGCCCTGAGGTGAGCATCGTCGAGGCCTGCCGCGACATGATCGCGAGGTCCTTGAGCCCGACGCCCTTCTCGAACCCGGGGATCTTGATCTCGGTCTGCAGCCCGGTGCCGGCCTTCGCCTCGGTGATGGCGATCGGTGAGACGCCCATCCCCCGGAGGCGCTGGACGACGGCCCCTTCGGACGCGGCGTCGAGGCGGCCCTTCACGAGCTTGCCGGCGCCGTCGCGCCCGCGGTAGTCGAACGCGAGTGACATCAGTAGCCTCCGGAGAACTTGTCGCCGAAGTCGATGCCGCTGGCGGCGATCGCGGCGGCCGAGGAGTCGGACGGGGACTCGACGCGCTGGACGAGCCGGTCGAAGCCCTCTTCGTCGTGGACCTTCTCCATCGCGGCCTTGCGCGAGATGGTGCCGACGTTGACCAGTTCGGCGAGGTCCTGGTCCATGGTGTGCATACCGAGGTCACGGCCGGCCTGCATGGCGGAGGTGATCTGGTACGTCTTGCCCTCGCGGATGAGGTTGCCGATGGCCGGGGTGATCGTCATGATCTCGGTGGCGACGACCCGACCGACACCGTTGGCCTTCGGGACGAGGGTCTGGCAGACGACGCCCTGCAGGGTGGCCGCGAGCTGGGTGCGGATCTGTCCCTGCTGGTGCGGCGGGAAGACGTCGATGACGCGGTCGATCGTGCCGGGTGCGCTCTGCGTGTGCAGGGTGGCGAACACCAGGTGGCCGGTCTCGGCGGCGGTGAGCGCGACGGAGATGGTCTCGAGGTCGCGGAGCTCACCGATCAGGATGACGTCGGGGTCCTGCCGCAGCACGTGCTTGAGCGCCGAGGCGAAGGAGTGGGTGTCGGCGCCGACCTCGCGCTGGTTGATGATCGACCGCTTGTGGTCGTGCATGAACTCGATCGGGTCCTCGACCGTCACGATGTGGTCGGCACGGCTCTCGTTGACCAGGTCGATGAGCGCGGCGAGGGTGGTCGACTTGCCCGAGCCGGTCGGGCCGGTGACGAGGACCAGGCCACGGGGCAGGCCTGCGAAGTCGCCGACGTGCGCGGGGATGCCGAGCTGCTTGAGCGTCTTGATCCTGGTGGGGATGATGCGGAACGCCGCACCCCAGTTGCCGCGCTGCTGGTAGTAGTTCACGCGGAAGCGGTACTCCGGCGACAGCGAGTACGCGAAGTCGAGCTCCTGGTCGTGGTCGAACTGCCCGGCCTGTTCGACGGACAGCAGCGTCTTGAGTGCCGCGATGACCTTGCCACGGGACCACGCGCCTCCGGGCACGGCCGGCCGGAGCGAGCCGTCGACGCGGACGGTGGGTGGGGCGTCGGCCGTGACGTGCAGGTCGGAGGCCCCCTGGTAGACGACCTGCGCCAGTGCGGTGATGAGGTCGGGGTCGGCGACCTCGCGCGCGTGCCGGGCGAAGTCGATGTCACCAGCCGATGCCGCGGTGGGGGCGGGAACCGGAGCGGGTGCCGCCGGTGCGGCGTGGTGGGCGCCGCTGTAGGCGATGGCCGGCAGCTGCTGGGTCGCCGGCTCGGCGTACCCGTAGGTGGCGGTCGAGGACGGCACCGCGGCGGGCGGCGTCGCCGGAACGGAGGCGGACTGTGCCACGGGCGCAGCGACCGGACCACCCACGGGCCCGGCGACCGGGCTACCCACGGGCATGCCGGTGGGCGCGGGCCACACCGCCGAGTCGTCCGTCAGGTCGTAGACCTGCTCGGGCGGGGCGGCAGCAGCCGCGGCCAGACGCGCGGCACGGCGGGAGCCGACCTCGGCGCCGGGGGGGCCGGGGGGCCATCCGGCGACGGGCTCGTCGCCGGGCATGGTGATGTCGTACACGGAGTCGGTCATCTGCTCGTCCTGTTCCCCGGTCACGCGACGACGCGCAGGATCTCGTCGACGCTCGTCATGCCGAGCTTGACCTTCTCGAAGCCGTCCTGGCGGAGCGTGAGCATGCCCTGCTGCTGGGCGACGCGGCTGATCTCCGCGCTCGAGGCGCGACCGACGGCGAGCCGCTCGATCTCCTCGGTGACGGTCATGACCTCGTGCAGGGCGATGCGGCCGCGGTAGCCGGTGTTCGAGCACACCGCGCAGCCGACCGGGGCGAAGAACGCGGGCATCTCGTCGCCGGGGGCCAGGAACCCGAGTGCCCGGAGCTGCTCGATCTCGTACACGGCGGGCGCCTTGCACCGGTCGCACAGCCGGCGGGCGAGTCGCTGGGCGACGACGGAGTCGAGGGCGGACCCGACCAGGAACGGCTCGATGTCCATCTCGGTCAGGCGGGTCACGGCCGACGGAGCGTCGTTGGTGTGCAGGGTCGAGAGCACGAGGTGCCCGGTGAGGGACGCCTCGATCGCGATCTGCGCGGTCTCGTGGTCGCGGATCTCACCGAGCAGCACGACGTCGGGGTCGGATCGGAGGATCGAGCGGAGCGCGGACGCGAACGTCAGGCCGGCCTTCGGGTTGACCTGCACCTGGTTGATGCCGGCCATCCGGTACTCGACCGGGTCCTCCACCGTGATGACGTTGATCTCGGGCTTCGCCACGGCGTTGAGGGTCGTGTACAGCGTCGTCGACTTGCCCGAACCGGTGGGACCGGTGACCAGGATCATGCCGTACGGCTTCGAGTAGGACCGCTGGTACGCCTGGAAGTTCTGCTCGAGGAGGTTGAGGTCCTTGAGGGTCAGCGAGGTGTTCGTGTTGTCGAGGATCCGCATGACGACCTTCTCGCCCCACACGGTGGGCAGCGTCGCGACGCGGAGGTCGATCTGCCGGCCGCCGTGGCGCACGGACATGCGGCCGTCCTGCGGCTTGCGGCGCTCTGCGATGTCGATGTCGCTCATGATCTTCAGGCGGCTGATCACGCCGTTCTGGATGTTCTTCGGCGCCGGCGCCATCTCGTGCAGCACGCCGTCGATGCGGTACCGGATCCGGACCTCGTGCTCGCCGGGCTCGATGTGGATGTCGGACGCGTGGTCCTGGATGGCCTGCGACACGAGCAGGTTCACGAAGCGGACGATCGGCACGTCGTCGAGGGCGCCGTCGGCGATGTCGACCTGCGCCTTCGAGGTCGTCGACGCTTCTTCTTCGAGCGACGACGTCAGGTCGTTCAGCTCGTCGTCGGCGCGCAGGTACCGGTCGAGGGCAGCGACGAGGTCGCGCTCCTCGACCTGCAGCGGCTTGATCGCTCGGCCGGACGCCGTCCGGGCGTCGTCGATGGCGAGCACGTTCGTCGGGTTCACCATCGCGAGGATGAGCAGGTCGCCCTCGAACCCGACACCGAGCACGCCGTGGCGACGGCACAGTGCCGCCGGCAGGATCGACACCGCGGTGCCGTCGACGGGGTAGTCGCTCAGCGGCACGGTGCGGGAGTTGTTCGAGGCGGCGCGGGCGGTGATGAACTGGGCCTCGCTCACGACGCCCTGGTCGACCAGGCCGCGGATGGCGCGCTCGTCGAGGTCCTCGTCACCCGTCATCGCATCGAGGTGCTCGATCGGCAGGGCGCCGTTCAGGATGAGGATCTCGGACAGGGTCGCCATGAGTCCCGTGCCTCCTTGGACTCGCGCACGGCGAGACGTCGTCGGGTGATGCGCCACCAGGGATGTGGCGCCCGACCACGCTACTTCTGGGGCCCTCGCCGACCGCAGTCCCAGAAAGAGGGGGCGGAGGGGGTCCGGCTGCACCCAGAACTGGGGTCCACGACCGGTTCGGCCCCGGTCCGGGGGACGCCTCGGCCGGTTCGCGGTGGTCGTCGGAGGGTGCATGTCCGCCAGCCTCCCGGACCCCGCACCGTTCCCGGAGTCCTGGCGAGCAGTCCGTGGAGAACGTCGGCGTCACACGGGGGTGTGGAGGAACAAGGCCACTGACCGTCGCGGGCCGGACAGCGCGGCACCGCGGAATCCCTCTCGACGCGCGCCCCCACCCGGGCACATGATGAGTCATGGACATCACGAGCGTGACCGTGGGGTTGCCCGTCAGCGACATCGAGGCGTCCTGCCTCTGGTACGGCGCGGTCTTCGAGCGCACCGAGCCGGACCTCGAGCCCGAGGACGGCGTCGCCGAGTACGAGGTCGGCGGCATCTGGATCCAGCTCTACGTCGACGAACAGGCCGAGGATAACCCGGTCAGCGTCCGCTTCGGCGTCGACGACGTCGCCGCGCAGCACGCACGCATCGGCGCGCTGGGCATCGACATCGGCCCCGTCGAGTGCGTCGACGGGGCGGTCGACTGGTTCGACGTCCGCGACCCCGACGGCAACGTGCTGAGCCTGTTCTCGCTGGTCGACGAGACCGGTCGCGGTTCCGGCCGCGACAACGGCGCGGGCCGCGCGCTCTAGCCGCGACCCCACGGCGGACGGGAGGCCCGTGGCGGCCCCGCACCGCGCCTCCAGGCCGTCACGTGGTGACGACACGACGAAGGCCCCGCCTCCTTGCGGAGACGGGGCCTTCGTGGGATCACATCAGGCTCAGTTGTACGTGCCCGGCGTGAAGTCGTCCGACGAGAAGCTGTCGAAGTCGACGAAGCTCAGGTCGGCGTCCGAGAACGACGAGTCGTCAGCGAAGATGCGGTTGGGGTACCGCTCCGCCTTCGCCTCTTCGGTCGCGTTCACGTCCACGTCACGGTACCGGCTGAGGCCCGTCCCGGCGGGGATGAGCTTACCGATGATGACGTTCTCCTTGAGGCCGACGAGGTGGTCCTGCTTGCCCTCCATGGCCGCCTGCGTGAGCACGCGGGTGGTCTCCTGGAAGGAAGCGGCGGACAGCCACGACTCGGTCGCGAGGGACGCCTTCGTGATGCCCATGACCTCCTGGCGAGCCGAGGCGGTCTTGCGACCCTCCTGCAGCGCCGCACGGTTCAGCGCGTTGTAGCGCGACCGGTCGACGAGCTCACCCGGCAGCAGGTCGGTGTCGCCGTGGTCGACGACGGTGACCTTGCGGAGCATCTGGCGGACGATGACCTCGATGTGCTTGTCGTGGATCGGCACACCCTGCGAGCCGTAGACGTCCTGCACACCGTTGACCAGGTGCTTCTGGACCTCTCGGACACCCTTGACCCGGAGGACTTCCTTCGGGTCGACGGTGCCGGCGATGAACTGCTCGCCGAGCTCGACGTGCTGGTTGTCCTCGATGAGGAGCGTCGCACGCTTGAGCACCGGGTAGATGAACGGCTCGTCGCCGTTGTCCGGCGTGAGGATGATCCGACGACCCTTGTCCGTGTCCTCGACCACGACGCGGCCGGGGGCCTCGGCGATCGGGGACGCGCCCTTGGGGGTACGCGCCTCGAAGAGCTCCGTGACACGCGGCAGACCCTGGGTGATGTCGTCGGCCGAGGCCGAACCACCCGTGTGGAAGGTACGCATCGTCAGCTGGGTACCGGGCTCACCGATGGACTGGGCGGCGATGATGCCGACCGCCTCGCCGATGTCGACCAGGTTGCCGGTGGCGAGCGAACGGCCGTAGCACTTCGCGCAGACACCGACGGCGGACTCGCAGGTCAGGACCGAGCGCACCTTGATGCTCTCGACACCGGCTGCCAGCAGCTTCTCGAGGAGCACGTCACCGACGTCCTCACCGGCCTCTGCCACGACCGTGCCCTGTGCATCCACGGCCTCGGTGGCCAGGGTGCGGGAGTACACGGTGTTCTCGACGCGCGGGTCGCGGACGAGCTTGCCGTCGGCGTCCACGGTCGCGATCGGCAGCTCGAGGCCACGCGTCGTGCCGCAGTCGTCCTCGCGGATGATGACGTCCTGCGAGACGTCCACGAGACGACGGGTGAGGTACCCGGAGTCCGCGGTACGGAGCGCGGTGTCGGCAAGACCCTTACGAGCACCGTGGGTGGCGATGAAGTACTCCGCCACGGTCAGGCCCTCGCGGTACGAGTTGATGATCGGGCGGGCGATGATCTCGCCCTTCGGGTTGTTCACCAGACCACGCATACCGGCGATGTTGCGGACCTGGAGCCAGTTACCACGAGCACCGGACGACACCATGCGGTTGATGGTGTTGTCGACCGGGAAGTTGTCGCGCATCTCCTGCGCGATCTCGTTCGTGGCCTCGGTCCAGATCTTGATCAGGTCGGCGCGACGCTCGGAGTCGGTGATCAGACCCTTGTCGAACTCGCCCTGCACCTTGGCGGCCTGGATCTCGTAGCCCGCGATGATCTCCTTCTTGCGAGGAGGCGTCACGACGTCCGACAGGGCGACGGTCACACCGGAGCGGGTGCCCCAGTAGAAGCCGGCGTCCTTGATCCGGTCCAGCGCAGCGGCCGTCTCGGTCTTGGAGTAGCGCTCGGCGAGGTCGTTGACGATCGCGGAGAGCACGCCCTTGTCCGTGACCTTCTGGACGAACGGGTAGTTCGCCGGCAGGGTCTCGTTGAAGAGCGCACGGCCCAGGGTCGTCTCGAGCAGCACGGTGTCGCCCTGCTCGTAGCCCTCGGGAGCTTCACCCTCGGCGAAGTGGACACCCGTCATGCGGATCTTCACCATCGCGTTGAGGTGCAGCGTGTGCTGGTCGTTCGCCAGGATCGCCTCGGCCACCGACGAGAACGCACGGCCCTCGCCCACGGCGCCCTCGCGGACGGTCGTGAGGTGGTGCAGACCGATGATCATGTCCTGTGCGGGCAGGGTCACCGGGCGACCGTCGGACGGCTTCAGGATGTTGTTCGAGGCGAGCATCAGGATGCGGGCCTCGGCCTGGGCCTCGACCGACAGCGGCAGGTGCACGGCCATCTGGTCACCGTCGAAGTCCGCGTTGAACGCAGCACACACGAGCGGGTGGAGCTGGATGGCCTTGCCCTCGACGAGCTGCGGCTCGAACGCCTGGATGCCCAGACGGTGCAGCGTCGGCGCACGGTTCAGCAGGACGGGGCGCTCGCGGATGATCTCCTCGAGCACGTCCCACACCTGCGGACGCGAACGCTCGACCATGCGCTTGGCCGACTTGATGTTCTGCGCGTGCGACAGGTCGATGAGGCGCTTGATCACGAACGGCTTGAAGAGCTCGAGCGCCATCTGCTTGGGCAGACCGCACTGGTGCAGCTTCAGCTGCGGGCCGACGATGATGACCGAACGGCCCGAGTAGTCGACGCGCTTGCCGAGCAGGTTCTGGCGGAAACGACCCTGCTTGCCCTTGAGCATGTCGCTCAGGGACTTCAGGGCGCGGTTGCCGGTACCCGTGACCGGACGTCCACGACGACCGTTGTCGAACAGCGCGTCGACCGCTTCCTGCAGCATGCGCTTCTCGTTGTTCACGATGATCTCGGGGGCACCGAGGTCGAGCAGGCGGCGGAGACGGTTGTTGCGGTTGATCACACGACGGTAGAGGTCGTTGAGGTCCGACGTGGCGAAACGGCCACCGTCGAGCTGCACCATCGGGCGCAGCTCCGGCGGGATGACCGGCACGACGCCGAGCACCATCGCGGCCGGCGAGTTGCCGGTGGCGAGGAAGGAGCTGACGACGCGCAGACGCTTGATCGCGCGGATCTTCTTCTGGCCCTTGCCCTCGGCGATCTGCAGACGCAGTGCCTCGGCCTCGGCGGCCAGGTCGAACGCCTCGAGCCGGAGCTTGATCGCCTCGGCGCCCATGTAGGCGTCGAAGTAGATCCCGAACCGGTCCTGGAGCTCGTGGAAGACGGCGTCCTCGGGCTTGAGGTCGCCCACCTTGAGGTTGCGGAAGTCCTCCCACACACGCTCGAGACGGGTGATGTCCTCGTCGAACGACTTGCGGACCTGGGACATCTCCTTCTCGGCGGTGTCCTTGGTGCGGCGCTTGACGTCGGCCTTCGCACCCTCTTCCTCAAGGGCTGCGAGGTCGTCCTCGAGCTTCTTGAGGCGGTCGGCGATGATCGAGTCGCGCTGGCCCTCGAGGGTCTTGATCTCGAGACGCATCTCGTTCTCGAGACCCGGCATGTCCGCGTGACGGCCCTCTTCATCGATGTCGATGATCATGTACGCCGCGAAGTAGATGACCTTCTCGAGGTCCTTCGGCGCCATGTCGAGGAGATACCCGAGGCGCGACGGGACGCCCTTGAAGTACCAGATGTGCGTGACGGGGGCAGCGAGCTCGATGTGGCCCATGCGCTCACGACGGACCGAGGACTTGGTGACCTCGACGCCGCAGCGCTCGCAGACGATGCCCTTGAACCGGACACGCTTGTACTTGCCGCAGGCGCACTCCCAGTCGCGGGAAGGACCGAAGATCTGCTCGCCGAACAGACCGTCCTTCTCGGGCTTCAGGGTGCGGTAGTTGATGGTCTCCGGCTTCTTGACCTCGCCGTACGACCACTGACGGATGTCCTCGGCGGTCGCGAGGCCGATCCGAATGGCGTCAAAGGAAGTTGCTTCGAGCAATGTTCTTCTCTCTTGCTGATTCAGGCTTCGATGTACGGGCGGGATCAGATGTCGTCGACAGAGGACGACTCGAACCGCGAGGAGATGTTGATGCCCAGCTCCTCCGCAGCGCGGAAGACCTCGTCATCGTTGTCGCGCAGGCTGACCGCCTGGCCGTCGGCCGAGAGGACCTCGACGTTCAGGCAGAGCGACTGCATCTCCTTCATGAGGACCTTGAAGGACTCGGGGATGCCGGGTTCCTGGATGTTCTCGCCCTTGACGATCGCCTCGTAGACCTTCACGCGGCCGAGGATGTCGTCGGACTTGATCGTCAGGAGCTCCTGGAGGGCGTAGGCGGCGCCGTACGCTTCGAGCGCCCACACCTCCATCTCACCGAATCGCTGTCCACCGAACTGCGCCTTACCACCCAGCGGCTGCTGCGTGATCATCGAGTACGGACCGGTCGAACGCGCGTGGATCTTGTCGTCGACCAGGTGGTGCAGCTTGAGGATGTACATGTAGCCGACCGAGACGGGCTCCGGGAACGGCTCGCCGGAGCGGCCGTCGAAGAGCTGCGCCTTGCCGGACGAGCCGATCAGACGCTCGCCGTCGCGGTTCGGGAGGGTCGAGTCGAGGAGGCCCTCGATCTCGCGCTCGTACGCACCGTCGAACACCGGGGTGGCGACCTTGGTGCCGGGCTCGGCGCTGTGCGCTGCCTCCGGCAGGTTCTCGGCCCAGTCCTGGATGCCCTCGACGTTCCAGCCCTGCTTGGCGAGCCACCCGAGGTGGATCTCGAGCACCTGGCCGAAGTTCATGCGGCCGGGGACGCCGAGCGGGTTGAGGACGATGTCGACGGGGGTGCCGTCGGCGAGGAACGGCATGTCCTCGACCGGGAGGATGGTCGAGATGACGCCCTTGTTGCCGTGACGACCGGCGAGCTTGTCACCCGCGGTGATCTTGCGCTTCTGGGCGATGTAGACGACCACGCGCTGGTTGACGCCCGAGCCGAGCTCGTCGTCGCCGTCCTGCGAGTCGAACACCTTGACGCCGATGATCGTGCCCTCTTCACCGTGGGGCACCTTGAGCGAGGTGTCGCGGACTTCGCGCGACTTCTCGTTGAAGATGGCACGGAGCAGACGCTCCTCGGCGCTCAGCTCGGTCTCGCCCTTCGGCGTGACCTTGCCGACGAGGATGTCGCCGGGGCGGACCTCGGCACCGATGCGGATGATGCCGCGCTCGTCGAGGTCGGCCAGCAGGTCCGGGCTGACGTTGGGGAGGTCACGGGTGATCTCCTCCTTGCCGAGCTTGGTGTCGCGGGCGTCGACCTCGTACTCCTCGATGTGGATCGAGGAGAGCGTGTCGTCCTTGATGAGGTTCTGCGACAGGATCATCGCGTCCTCGTAGTTGTAGCCCTCCCACGGCATGAACGCGACGAGGAGGTTCTTGCCGAGCGCGAGCTCGCCGTTCTCCGTCGCGGGACCGTCGGCGATGACCTCGCCCTGCTCCACGCGCTCGCCTGCGGAGACGATGACGCGGTGGTTGTAGCTCGTGCCCTGGTTGGAGCGGTCGAACTTGCGCAGGTAGTAGGTCTGCGTGCCGCCCTCGTCGAGCTGCAGGGTGACGGCGTCGGCCGAGACCTCGGAGACGACACCGGCCTTGTCGGCGGTGACGACGTCGCCGGCGTCGATGGCCGTGTAGCCCTCCATGCCGGTGCCGACGAGCGGCGACTCGGAACGGAGCAGCGGGACGGCCTGACGCTGCATGTTCGCACCCATGAGGGCGCGGTTCGCGTCGTCGTGCTCGAGGAACGGGATGAGCGACGTCGCGACCGACACCATCTGGCGCGGGGAGACGTCCATGTAGTCGACCTCGTCCTTGGCGACGAGTTCGACCTCGCCACCCTTCTTGCGGACGAGCACCTTGTCGTCGGCGAAGTGGAAGTCGTTCGTCAGCGGGGCGTTGGCCTGCGCGACGACGAAGTCGTCCTCTTCCGAAGCGGTGAGGTAGTCGATGGTCTTCGTGACCTCGCCGTCGACGACGCGACGGTACGGGGTCTCGATGAAGCCGAAGGAGTTGATCCGACCGAACGACGCGAGCGAACCGATCAGGCCGATGTTCGGGCCTTCCGGGGTCTCGATCGGGCACATGCGGCCGTAGTGCGACGGGTGGACGTCACGGACCTCGACGCCGGCACGCTCACGGGACAGACCACCCGGGCCGAGGGCCGAGAGACGACGCTTGTGCGTCAGGCCCGCGAGCGGGTTGTTCTGGTCCATGAACTGCGACAGCTGGGACGTTCCGAAGAACTCCTTGATCGCGGCGACGACCGGACGCACGTTGATGAGCGTCTGGGGCGTGATCGCCTCGATGTCCTGCGTGGTCATGCGCTCGCGGACGACGCGCTCCATGCGGGACAGACCCGTGCGGACCTGGTTCTGGATGAGCTCGCCGACGGCGCGGATGCGACGGTTGCCGAAGTGGTCGATGTCGTCCACGTCGAGGCGCAGCTGCACCGGCTCGCCGTCACGGACGCCGTCGATCGTGGTGCGCTCAGCGTGCAGCGACACCAGGTACTTGATCGTCGCGACGATGTCCTTGACGGTGAGCACCGAGTCGGACAGCGGGGCGTCCATGCCGAGCTTGCGGTTGACCTTGTAGCGGCCGACCTTCGCCAGGTCGTAACGCTTCGGGTTGAAGTAGAAGTTGTCGAGGAGCGCACGCGCGGCCTCGGCAGCGACCTGCTCGCCCGGACGGAGCTTGCGGTAGATGTCCTTGAGCGCCTCTTCCTTCGTGAGGACGGCGTCCTTCTCGAGGGTCGACTCGATCGACGCGAAGCCCTGGAACTCGTCCATGATCTCTTCGCTCGTCAGGCCGAGGGCCTTGAGGAAGACGGTCACGGACTGCTTGCGCTTGCGGTCGATGCGCACGCCCACCTGGTCGCGCTTGTCGATCTCGAACTCGAGCCAGGCACCACGCGACGGGATGATCCGCGCCGAGTAGATGTCCTTGTCGGAGGTCTTCTCCTGCTGGCGCTCGAAGTACACGCCGGGCGAACGGACGAGCTGCGACACGACGACGCGCTCGGTGCCGTTGATGATGAACGTGCCGCGTTCGGTCATGAGCGGGAAGTCGCCCATGAAGACCGTCTGCGTCTTGATCTCACCCGTCATGTGGTTCATGAACTCGGCGTTGACGTACAGCGGAGCGGCGTAGGTCTTGCCGCGCTCCTTGCAGTCGTCGATCGAGTACTTCGGGTCTTCGAGCTCCGGCGCGGTGAACGAGAGCTGCATGGTCTCGCCGAGGTCCTCGATCGGGGAGATCTCCTCGAAGATCTCCTCGAGCCCCGAGTGCAGCGCGAGGTCGGTACGACCCTGCTCCTGCCCTTCGGCGAGGCGGGCCTTCCAGACGTCGTTGCCGACGAGCCAGTCGAAGCTCTCCGTCTGGAGTGCGAGCAGATCAGGAACCGTGAGGGTGTCCGTGATCTTGGCGAACGAGAGTCGCGAGTGGTTGCGACCGTTCTTGGGGTTGGTGGATGCGTTGGGCGCAGCAGCCAAGGGTGTGACCTCCGGTAGGCCCCGTCGGGCCGACACTGACGAGCAGTGTGTAGGTGAGTGGATTGATCGCTCGGCGAACCCTGAGATGCAAGCCCTGCGACCACGCCGACGCGTGCCTGACGCGGAACGTCGGTGCACGTGTGGGATGATCTCCGTGAGCGGTACCCGCCGCCATATACGGGTCCGGCTGCACCAGGGCGAGATGAGTTTCTGTCTCAGAACTCTGCGTCGACCGCAATATGACGACACGGATGCCAGGGAGCGCGAACTGTCATCATAGTTCGCTCCGTGGCGCGCTGTCCAGTCCCGGCTTGACCGGATTCGGCAGTGGCGTGTATAAGCCGCCACACACCGCTTCCATTCCCGTGCTCAGCCGGGTCCGTGCTCAGCCGAGCCCCTGATCAACCGAGACGCTCGCGCTCGACGTGATCCGCGCCTCCCGGCCCGCCCGGCAGTCCTGCCAGCGCACGGAACGCGTCCTCCGGTCGACGCGTGCGGACGAACGTGACCCGGCCCCGGTCGTCCGTGAGCTCGATCCCGAGCCCCGGCGTGAGGATGAGCGCACGCACGCCGCGACGGACCCGCAGGCCGACACCGCCGTAGGTGGCCGCGTCCGCCTCGACCAGGCGGACGTCGGTGATCCGCCGGCGCGGGATGCGCCGCGGCGGGAGCGGACGGAAGTGCAGGGTCACGTGCCGCTCGGTGACGGTGAACCCGGCACGCGCGAGCAGGAGCAGCGCCCCGAGGGCGACGGCGAGCAGGGCCGGCACCAGCAGCGCGACCTCCGGCGCGTCCCCGGGCCAGCCGAGCACGGCGGCGGACAGGCCGGCGCCGCCGACGAGCAGCGCCGTGCCGACGACCCGCATCCAGGTGGGCGCCGTCTCGCGGTCGGCGTGGAACGGCAGGGAGGCACGCGAAGCGCGCGACGGCCGGGAAGCGCGGGTCGGTCGGGAGGCCCGGATCACCCGGGTGGGTCGGGTGCCGGCCCGGCGGGTGTCCGGGGTGGTGGAACGAGTGGTGGGCACGCTCATGGTGTCGGCGGTCATGACGGAGGTCTCCTGCGGCGGATCAGCAGTGGTGCACTCGTCATCGGGTGCGGTGCGTTCGACGGCCAGCGCGCGCGGGTGGCCGGAGGGGTGGCGCGCAGCAGCACGCCGACGACGCGCACGCTCGAGCGGTGGGGGCGCTCACGGGCACGTCGTGGTCACGGTGTCCGGGCGGACGCGTGGAGTGTGGGGCACACACGCATCGACGCTCTGGCGTCGTGACGACAGGCGTCAACGGTACGCAACGAGTCTTGGCGTCCGCTGGTCGTCCATGTGTACGCATTCACGTGTCCGCGGTGCGTCGCCTGGGGACGACGGGGTGCTGCTGACGGTCAGCGCAGGACGCGGGCGACGGCCTCGGCGCGGGTCCGGACCCCGAGCTTCGCGAACACCTGGTTCACGTACGACTTCACGGTGGGCACCGTCAGGAACAGCTCGGCGGCGATCTGCGGGTTCGTCCGGCCGTCCGCGATCCGCTCGAGGACGTCCAGTTCGCGCGGGGTGAGGTCCGGGAACCGGGCAGCGAGGGACCGGCCCGGTTCAGCTCCCGCCGGCGCAGCGGAACCAGCAGCGGCGCCGGCATCGGCACCAGCACCACCGGCGAGGCGCGCCACCAGCCGCGCCCCCACGGTCGCGTCGAAGGTCGACTGCCCGGCGGCCACCGCCCGCACCGCGGTCGCGATCTCGGCCCGTCCGGCGTCCTTCGTCAGGTAGCCGCGTGCTCCCGCCCGCAGCGCGGTGACGATGGAGTCGTCGTCGGCGTAGGTCGTCAGCACCAGGACCGCCACCCCGGGGTGCTCGGCGACGATCCGCGCGGTCGCGGTCGGCCCGTCGACCCCCGGCATCCGCAGGTCCATCAGGACGACGTCGGGCACGTGCCGGTCGACGGCGGCGATCGCCTCGGCACCGTCCGCCGCCTGCCCGACGACCTGCAGGTCGGGCACGAGCGACAGCACCGTCACCAGGCCGTCGCGGACGATGGCCTGGTCGTCGACCACGAGCACCCGGATCGTCACGAGCGGTCGTCCTCGGCGGCGCCCGCAGCGTCCGCGGTCTCCGCATCGACCGAACCGTCGACGGGCAGGTGCATGGCGACGACGAACTCGTCGTCGGAACGCTCGGCCTCCACCGTGGCCTCGCTGCCGAGTTCCGCGAACCGCTCGCGCATCCCGAGCAACCCCTGTCCACCGCTCGGCAGCGGGTTGGCCACGACGACGTCCACGGCGTCGCCGTCCCGGATCACCGACAGGGACACGGGGCGGCCGGGAGCGTGCCTGCGGGCGTTGCTGAGGGCCTCCCGGACGACCTGGAACACGGCGGCCCGGTGGGCGTCGTCGAGGACCGCGAGGGCCGCGTCGCCCTGCGCGACGACCTCGCCGCCGAACGAGCGGTGCGCGTCGAGCAGGGCCGTCAGGCCCGACGCCTGGTCGGCGGACGGACTGGAGGCACGGGTCGGCTCCGGCTGGTCGGGCTGCGGTTCGTCGCGGAGCGCGTGCACCGCACGCCGCGCCTCGGCCAGGCCGTCCGCGGCCAGCGCGCGGGCATCGCCGGCTCGGCGGGTGGCCTCTTCGACGCGGCCGGCCTCGAGCAGGGCCTCGACCGCGTCGAGCTGCAGCACCAGGCCGCCGAGCGAGTGGGCGAGGACGTCGTGGATGTCCCGGGACGCCCGCGACCGGTCGGCGAGGAGCCGTGCGCGCTGCTGCTGCCGCTCGGTCTCGCGGGCCTGCGCCGTCGTGATCCGGACCTGCCGACGGCTGAAGCCCACGAGCACGCCGAGCAGCAGCCCGCCGCTCACGCCGAGGACGAGCTGCACCGACGCCTGCTCGAGCGTCGCGGTGACGGCGACCACCACGACGGCGGCGAGCGCGGCGACCGCGGCCGTCCAGACCGGCAGGCGGAGGTCGGCGCCGAGGACGACGAGCCCGACGATCACCGGGACGACCAGGAGCGAGTCGGTCGGCACCACGACGCAGGATCCGGCGGCGGTCATCACGCCGGCTGCGGCGACGAGCACGCGGGGCGTGCGTGCTCCTTCGCGGACGGCCCAGGCCGCGAGCGCCACGGCCCCGAGGACCCAGACCCACGCCGGGTGGTGGAGCAGGAGGCCGTTCCGGACGAACCAGAAGGCGACCACGGCGATCCCGACGGCGTTGAGTCCCCAGGTGAGCACCGAGCGGGACCGGACCCCGGCGGGGTCGGTCGGGTCCGGGTCGGTGGGCAGGCTCACCGGACCATCATGCCGCGGCGGGACGCCTCCGACCGGTCGCCGCCGCGGGGGATGCGCTGGTCGACGACCAGGGCACGGGCGGCGCGGTTCAGGGCGAGCACGAGCAGGATCGTGCCGGTCGAGGTGAGCAGGTGCGCGCCGAGGTGGCCGCCGAGGACGTCGAGCCCGATGCGGGCGGCGATCAGGACGAGCCAGAGCGCGGCGCCGAGCCAGCCCGTGCGGGACTGCAGGGTGCGGCCCTTGGCGTCCGGCGTCGTGACGGTGCGGAACCGGGTCATGGCCCCCATCGCGAGGCCGACGCCGACGGTGAGCAGGGCTTCGAGGCCGAGGAACACGACGTCGGTGGTGGTGACGGTCGTCGTGGTCTGCGCGAGGACGACCACGCCGACGATCGCCATCACGAGCGGACCCCGCCAGATGCGCGCCGGGTCGAGGAACCGCCAGGTCGCCTGCCGGTACGCCAGGAGGCCGACGAGGGCGAGGCCGATGAGCACGTTCGCGAGGAGCTGGACCGACATGGTGTGCCTTTCGAGGTGGTCCGGCGGGGCGTTCCCGACCGGTGTGATCAGCCTCGTTCCGGGCGTCCCCCGGGCACACCAACCAGGGGTGGGGGCGCGGGTGGTGATCGCGGTGGTGTTCCATTGACGGCATGGCTGATGCGTTCGACGGGTTCCGGATCGGTGCGGGGTACTCGGTGGTGGAGCCGGACCGGCACCGACCGGGGTCCTTCACCCTGGTGGTGGACGGCACCCCGCAGTCGCACGTGGACCTCGAGGACCCGACCCACCTGGCGTTCGAGTACATCCGGCGGATCGGGCACGCGATCGACCTGCTGCCGGACGGCCCGATCACGGCACTGCACCTGGGCGCCGGCGCCCTCACCCTGCCCCGCTACGTCGCGGTGACCCGTCCGGGTTCGCGGCAGCAGGTGATCGAGCTCGAGCGTGACCTGGTCGAGCACGTGCGCGAGGCTCTGCCGTTCCCCCGTGGCGCGTCGATCCGGGTGCGGTACGGCGACGCCCGGGAGGTCCTCAGCAAGCTGCCCGCCGGGCTCCGCGGCACCGTGGACCTGGCGGTGGTGGACGTCTTCGGCGGTTCGCAGATCCCCGCACACGTGACGAGCGTCGAGTTCTACCGCGAGGTCGCCGCGTTCCTGTCGCCGACGGGCATCGTCGCGGTGAACGTGGCCGACGGCGCCGGGTTGGCCTTCGCCCGCGGGCAGGCGTCGACGCTGCAGTCGGTGCTGCCGTCGGTCGCGGCGGTGGCGGACACCGGGATGCTCAAGGGCCGGCGGTTCGGCAACATCGTGCTGCTCGGGTCGCCGACCGACCTGCCGGTGGCGGACATGCCGAGGCGGTACTCGTCCGACCCGATGCCGGCCAAGGTCGTGCACGGTGCGGAGCTCCGGTCGTTCATCGCCGGGGCGCCGATCGTCACGGACCAGACGGCGGTCGCGTCGCCGGAGCCGAACCGGAGCGTGTTCGGGGGCTGACGCCCGCCCACGGCGTCGCCGGGGACGGACTTCGGGCACTCGACGGATCCGGCTGTCAGGATGGTCTGAACGACCGCGCAGCTGCGCGACCGAGCGATGGGAACCCTGATGACGAACGACGACCGGAACGACCAGGACCGGACGGGCGACGGCCAGGCGCCGCGCTGGGGCGACGCCCCGCAGCAGCAGCCCGACGCCGATGCCCCGCGGTACGGCGAGCGGGTGGACCAGGCACCGACCTCAACCCCGCAGTACGGCGAGCAGTACGGGCAGGGCCAGCAGCAGTACGGCCAGCAGCAGTACGGCCAGCCGTCGAGCACGCCGAGCTGGAACGACCAGCAGCGTCACGACCAGGGCCAGCACCACGACCAGCAGCCGTACGCCGCCGCGCCCACGCACTCCGGTGCCCCGGCCTGGCAGAGCCACGACGAGCCGAAGCCCAAGAAGAAGAAGACCGTCGGCATCATCGCCTTCGTACTCGGCCTGCTCGCGCTCGTGCTCGGCGTCGTCGGCGGCTACATCATGGGTTCGGCCATCAGCAACAGCGGTGTGATCGACCAGATCACGCAGAACGGCTCGACGAACCTCACGCCCGAGCAGATGCAGAGCGAGGTCATGAGCGACCCGGACGTCCGCTCGCAGCTCGTGGGCGGCATCGCCGTGATCGGCATCGCCGCGTTCCTCGGACTCTGGGCACTCGTGCAGGGGATCATCGCGGCCGTCGCCAAGCGCGGTCGTGTCTGGGGCATCCTGGCGATCGTCCTGGCGGTCGTCGCGACCATCGCGACGTTCGTCACCTACGCCGGCGTGGCCGCCGCCGGCGCGATGGGCGCCAACTCCTGATCGACCCCTCGACCGAACGGCCCGTCGCGCTCCGGCACGGCGGGCCGTTCGTCGTCCCGGGGGTACGCGCGGACGGCTGCACCCGCGCAACCTGAGCGCGTCGCACCGACCGCTCCCGGGAGACCGCGGCTACCCTCGAACCGATGTCCCTCCCGCCCGACGACCGCCAGCAGCCCGACCTGTCCGACCGTTCCCGTGAACCGCGCCACGCGGCTCCCGTGACGGCCGGAGTCAGCCCGGGCAGCACCTTCGCGCCCATCAGCCTGCGACCCGCGGTCGACGTCGACGCCGTGCACCAGCGGCTCCGTGACCTCGGTCAGAGCCGCAGCACCGACGCCCTCGCCGAACGGGCCGAGCTCCTCCGCCTGCTCGGCCGTCTGGACGAGTCGCTCGTCATCGCCGAAGAGGTGTTCCGCCTCGCGATGTTCACCGGGGAGCGCCAGGACAAGGTCGCCGCGCGGATCCGTCGTGCGCACGTCCTGCACGACCTCGGCCGGCACGACCGCGCCGCAGCCGAGGCCGCCATGGCCCGCGACACCGCCGCCACCGAGGAGTGGCCCGAGCTCGAGGGCGCCGCGGCCGAGATCGAGGGCTGGTCGCTGTTCGAGAACGACCGCTTCGACGAGGCCCGCGCCGCACTGTCGCGGGCGTACCAGGCCTTCCGGCAGGCGGGCGCACCGTCCGAGCGCACCGACGCGCTGCGCACCGCGGTCGAGGCCGCCATGCGGGCCTCGATCACGAACCCGGCAGAACCGTCCGACCGGCCCCGGACGGCCCGCGAGGTCGCCGCCCGCCGCGCCGAGGACGACGAACCCACGACCCGCGTCGCCGAGCCCGTGAAGCAGGTCCCGCCGATCCGCCGCCGCGTGCTCGGTGCGCCAGACGCCGCCCGGACCGAGGCCGACGACATCTGGGGCCGGATCGCGGCCCGGGCAGCGAAGAAGGGCCAGGCCGACCCGCGCGCCGAGCAGTGACCGCGCTCGAGACCGTCCGGCTCCGCGCCGAAGCGCTCATCGCCGAACACCTCGGCACCGGGACGTGGGCGTTCGGGTTCGACCACGCCAAGACCCGCGCGGGCCAGTGCGACTTCGCGCGGAAGCGGATCACGGTGAGCCGCCACCTGGCCACCCGGTTCTCCGACGACGACGTCGAACAGGTCCTGCTGCACGAGGTCGCGCACGCCCTCGCCGGCGCCCGGGCGGCACACGGACCGAAGTGGAAGCGCACAGCCGCGTCGATCGGGTACACCGGTTCCCGGCTGCACGACGGGCCGATCGCCAGCGAGCTCGCCCCCTGGATCGGCACCTGCCCCGCGGGACACGAGCACTTCCGGTACCGCACGCCCACCCGTCCCCTGGCCTGCGCCCGCTGTTCCCGGCGGTTCGACGCCCGGAACGTCATCACGTGGCGGCGTCGGACCGCGGACGACGACGCGGCCACGATGGCGTCGACTACCGCATGAGGTGCCCGACGCACGGAGGCGCGCCGGTAACCCGTTAGCCTGGGCGGATGCACACGGGGCAGCACATCCGCACGGACGCCGGTTCCTCCTGGTTCTTCGACGCCGGACGGATCGCGCTCGACTTCGCGCACACGGGTGGCTTCGCCGACGACCCCACCGGACGCCGACCGCGGTCGCAGCTCGGGGAGCTGCTCGCGAGCCCGGCCGACCTGGACGAGTGGCTCAGCGAGCACACCGAGCCGATCGACGTCGGTGCCAGTGCCCGCGAGCTGCAGGACGCCCGTGCCCTGCGTGCCGCGATCGCCCGGCTCGCCGTGGCTGCCGCCCCCGCGCCGGCGAGCACCGCCGCGGAGCGCACCGCCGTGGCGGCGGGCCTGCGTGCCGGAGCCGGCCGCACGCGCCCCGCGCCCGACGACATCGACACCGTCAACCTGTTCGCCGCCCTGCCGGACGTGCCCCCGAGCCTCCCGGGTGGCCGACGCCGCGCCGGAGCGAACCGGGTCCGCCTGGCGCAGGCCCTCTCGAGCGTCGCGCGCGACGCCGTCGCGCTCTTCACCGAGGTCGGCTTCGACGACGTCGAGGCCGACGGCCGGCCGACGCGCCTGAGCCGGTGCTCGGCCGAGGACTGCGGCCTGGTGTTCTACGACTCGTCGCGCGGTGGGACCCGTCGCTGGTGCTCGATGCAGCGGTGCGGCAACCGGGCGAAGGTCCGGGCGCACCGCGCTCGCCGCGCCGCGGAGTGAGCCCGAGCTGACACCTTCCCCTCGTCGTCCGGGAGGGGGCGAGTCGCGACACCCCGCTCGCCTCTGCCGAGCGGTCATCAACCGTCGCCCGACGGCGTCGCAACCGTCAGGTTGCGACCACCCGACGCGAAGCAAGCGACGAGTCGCGACCAGCCACCGGCCGGGAGGCGCGTGGCGGCGCCGCCACGGGCCTCATGTCCGCCTTCTGCGAGCGGTCACGACACCCCGCGCACCTCGGCCGAGCGGTCACCGACCGTCTGCTGGCGGCGTCCCAGCCGACGGGTCCTGACCACCCGACACACGCACGCTCGAGCGGCGACCGGCCAGCCCCACGACACGACGAAGAAAAAGATTCGGTCAATCGAATTCTCTGGCAGGATCGGTGCATGACCGACACTGCCAGCCCCCGGCTCGACGAGCACCCAACCGGTGCCCCGCGTCGTCGCGCAGCCGGGCTCACCCTGCTCGGACCGGCCTTCGTGGCGGCCATCGCGTACGTCGACCCGGGCAACGTCGCCGCCAACCTGACGGCCGGCGCCGAGTACGGGTACCTGCTGCTCTGGGTGCTCGTCGCCGCGAACGCCAGCGCCGTGGTGGTGCAGTACCTGTCCGCCAAGCTCGGGGTGGTGACGGGCAAGTCGCTGCCCGAACACCTCGGCCTGCGGATGCGACGAACCCCGCGCCTGCTGTTCTGGGGCCAGGCCGAGATCGTCGCCGCCGCGACCGACATCGCCGAGGTCATCGGTGGCGCCCTGGCGCTCTACCTGCTCTTCGACCTGCCGCTCGTGGTCGGCGGGATCATCACCGGGCTCGTCTCGATGCTCCTGCTGACCCTGCACAGCCGCCGGGGCACGCGCCTGTTCGAGACCGTGGTGACGGCGATGCTCGCGATCCTGACGGTGGGCTTCTGCGCCGGGCTGCTGTTCGCCAGGGTCACACCGGCCGACCTGGTCGCCGGGCTCGTGCCGCGGTTCGAGGGCGCGGGGTCGGTGCTGCTCGCGGCCTCGATGCTCGGTGCGACCGTGATGCCGCACGCGGTGTACCTGCACTCGGCGCTCGCCCGGGACCGCCACGGGGACGTCCCCGCCGGGCCGGAGCGTCGCCGGGTGCTCGTCGCGACCCGGTGGGACGTCGGGCTCGCGCTGATCGTCGCGGGTGGGGTGAACATCGCGATGCTCGTCCTCGCCGCGGCCACCCTGCCCGGAGTCGCGGGCACCGACTCCATCCCCGGTGCGCAGCGCGCCATCGCCGAGAACGTCGGCCCGGTCGTCGGGGTGCTCTTCGCCGTGGGCCTGCTCGCGTCCGGCCTGGCCTCGACCTCGGTGGGCTGCATGGCCGGGGCGGAGATCATGAAGGGCCTGCTGCACGTGCGGATCCCGCTCGTGGCCCGGCGCGCGATCACGCTGGTGCCCGCCATCGTGCTGCTCGCACTGAACGCCGACGCGACGATGCTGCTCGTCGTCAGCCAGGTGGTGCTGAGCTTCGGGATCGCCTTCGCGATCGTGCCCCTGGTGGTCTACACGTCGCGACGGAGCGTGATGGGGACCGACGTGAACGCCGCGACCACCCGGGTGGTGGCGTGGGTGATCGCGGCGGTCATCGTGGCGCTGAACGTCGCACTGATCGTGCTCACCCTGACCGGCTGAGGCACGACCGGTCAGGGTGACGGGCGGTCGTCACTCGACGACCTGGACGTCCTTCCAGAACGCGACGTAGCCCGAGTAGTCCTTGCCGACGCGGTCGAACGACGACGGGATCGGCGTCGGGTACGACCACGCGCGGTCCTGCAGCGCCTGTCCGTCGACGTTCACCGTGAAGTACTGGGTGTCGCCCTTCCACGGGCAGTGGTACTGGGTGGGGCTCTCGGTGAAGAGCTCGGTCTTCACGCTCGACGGCGGGAAGTACCAGTTGCCCTCGATCTTGATGAGGTCCTCTTCGGGGGCCTCCGCGATCACCGTGTCGCCGACGACTGCCTTCATGGCGTTGCTCCTTCGCTCGCTGGTTCCGTGACGGGGCGAACGCTACGCGCGCTCCCCCGATTCCCGCAGGACGGTCAGGTCGGGGCCCGCGGCGAGCGCCGCGTGCACGTCGTCACGGCGCAGGACGGCGGCTCCCTCGGACGCGCTGACCAGGTGCCGCACTGCGCGGCGCAGCCCCGTGTACGCCGCGCAGGCCGCGGCGGCCTCGGGTGAGGTGTGGTCGATGCCGACCTCGGTGAGCGCGTCGACGACGGCTCCGGCGGCGAGCAGGTCCTCGACGGCGAAGTCGGGTGCGTCGGCGACGTCGACGGACTCCCCCGCCGCCTCGGCCGCGTCGTCGAGGGCAGCGGTGTGGTGCAGCCCGGCGGCCACGATCGCGACGACGCACCGGTCACCGCGTGCGGCCTGGAGGCCCGTCACCCGTTCCGCGACCGCCGCCGCGTTGCCGAGGTGGCCGAGCACGACCTCCGGACCCTGCGGCAACTGGGCGGTCACGTTCCGCAGCGCGCGCCGCTGTGCGGCGGCGTCGGGAGTCGGCGGCAGGGCGTCGACCCAGACGAGCAGGTGGGTGCCGTGGGCGATGCGAGCCGCACCTCCGGGACCCCACGCGAACCGGACCTGGTACTTCTCCTGGGTGCGTTCTGCCACGTCCGTCACGATAGCCGCCCGGGCGATGCTGTCCCTCTCCACAGGGTCGCCGTCCGACCGGGTTCCGCCAGGGTCGTCGACCCTAGGATGCATGGTCATGGAGATCGCCCCCGTAC
Organism: Curtobacterium sp. UNCCL17; assembly: GCF_000686685.1. Lineage (NCBI taxonomy): Bacteria > Bacillati > Actinomycetota > Actinomycetes > Micrococcales > Microbacteriaceae > Curtobacterium > Curtobacterium sp. UNCCL17. The sequence goes on from NZ_KK366002.1 coordinate 313,807, forward strand.
CCACCCTGACCGGCGACCGTGTGACGCTCGAGCCCCTCGGGCAGGAGCACGCGGAAGACCTGCGGGCGGCGGTCGCGGACGGCGATCTGTGGCGCACCTGGTACACCTCGGTGCCCGCCCCGGCACAGGTCGAGGCCGAGATCGACCGGCGGCTCGCCGAGCACGAGGCCGGCCGCATGGTGCCCTTCGCCGTGCGGGACCGCCCGACCGGCCGGGTGGTGGGTGCGACGACCTTCATGAACATCGACTCGGGCAACCGCCGTGTCGAGATCGGCAGCACGTTCCTGGCCAGGTCCGCGCAGCGATCGGGGATCAACACCGAGTCGAAGCTGCTCATGCTGTCCCACGCGTTCGAGGCGTGGCAGTGCATCGCGGTCGAGTTCCGCACCCACTGGCACAACCTGCAGTCCCGAGCGGCCATCGCGGGCCTCGGCGCCAAGCAGGACGGTGTGCTCCGGAACCACGCGATCGGCCGTGACGGCACCCTGCGCGACACCGTGGTGTTCTCCGTCATCGCGTCGGAGTGGCCGGCGGTCCGCCTCTCGCTGGCCGAGCGGCTCCGGCGGCACGACCGCGCCGAGGGGTCCCGCCGTCGGTCGGCCCGGCACGCCTGAGGCGTCGCGCCAGCGTCGTCGCGCCAGCGTCGTCGCGCCGGCATCGTCTCGCCCGCCGAGCCACGGCGCGCCGTCCAGCCCGCGGGCGTAGCGTCACCGCCATGCACGTCGGCCTCCGGATCGTCCTCGATGCGCCGGTCGACGCCGTGCGCGATGCCCTGCTGTCCCCGGCCGTGATGGTGGCGGTGACGAAACCGTTCCTGGCGTACCGATCGCGCGACCCCCGGGGCTTCCCGGAGCGCTGGGAGCCCGGGCACCCGCACCCGATCACCGCGGACGCCTTCGGCCTGGTGCCGAGCGGCGACACGCACGTCGACCTCGACCTGTACGAGGTCCGGGGAGTCCCCGTGCAGCGCGACAACGGTGGTGGCACGTCCGGGTTGTTCGGGCGGATGACGATGTCGCACCGGATGGCCGTCGTCCCCGCACCGGGTGGCCGGACACTGCTGCTCGACCGCCTGACCTACCGGATGCGACCGGCCGTCCTCGGGCTCGCCCTGTGGCCCGGCATGTGGGTCATCTGGCAGTGGCGGGCGTTCCGGATGCGCGCCCTCGCACCCACCTGGCGGACCGACGGCGAGTGACGTGACGCGGGTCGGGCCTCCCGTCCACCGCGGAGCGGGCGTAGCCTCGACCACGTGAGCCAGACGCGCCCCCAGGAGCCGACGACCGACGACCGCGTGCGCAGCACGCTGGCGACGACGGATTGGCGGCGGATGACGTTCGACCTGTACCGCCGCGTCCGCGCCACCCCGGACCCCCAGACGGCGCACGCGCTCTGGCGTGAGACCCGGGACGCGATGTTCGCGGAGCACCCGGCGTCGCCGCTGCTCGACGAGGACGCCCGCGACTTCGAGTCCCTGCCGGTGCCGGACTACGACCCCGCGTGGCGGTTCCAGGTGCGCATCGAGGCCACGGAGCCCGCCGAGTTCGACTTCGAGACCGGCACCGACGGTGTCGTCCACTTCGACCGGCTCGGACTCGTGCGGGTCCCCGGGGTGGGCACGCTCGACGTCTGGAAGCACGGCGGCTACGCGGGCGGGGTGTTCGTCCCGGTCAAGGACGCCAGCGCCGGCAAGGCCCGCGGCACGTACGGTGGCGGACGCTACCTGCTCGACACCATCAAGGGCTCGGACCTGGGCGGCGACGACCTCGGGTCGCTCGTGCTCGACTTCAACTTCGCCTACAACCCGTCGTGCGCGTACGACCCGGCGTGGGCGTGCCCGCTCGCGCCTCCGGGCAACACCGTGCCGGTCCCGATCCCCGTCGGCGAGCAGTACGACTTCTAGGGTGGAACGCATGACAGGACTCGTCGCCCTCGACGTCGGTGGCCGCGTGCCGCCGTTCGAGCAGGTCCGATCGCAGATCGCCGCGCAGATCACCGCCGGGTACCTGGTGGACGGCGAACGGCTGCCGAGCGTCCGTGGGCTGGCGGACGAGCTCGGGCTCGCCGCCGGCACCGTCGCGAAGGCCTACCAGCTGCTCGAGGAGGCCGGGCTCGTGCACACCGCACGGGGCGCCGGCACCCGGGTGGTGCGACCGGCGGCGGTGCCGGACGCGGTGGCCGAGGCCGCTCGTGCCCTGGCCGCTGCGGCCCGCTCGGCAGGGCTGTCGGCGGACCAGGCGGCGACCGCGTTGCGGGAGGCCTGGCCGGCGTAGCGCTGGCGGGCGTGCGGGCGCGGGTGGCTGGCTGGCGCGGGTGACTGGCTGGCGCTTCCGGGCGTACCTGGTCGTTCCGGGAAGGACCGTTCCGAGCGCTCAGCAGTGCTCGTACACGTACGCGTCGTCCTCCGGGGTCACCAGGTCGCGGTCGCGCAGGATCGTCATGGCCGGACGGTTCCCCAGCCCGCAGACCGACGCCCACGAGCCCTCGAAGGTGTCCGAGTACTCGACGTCGATGACGCGTCCGCCGTAGGCCTTCGTGTACGCGGCGCACTCCCGGTACTGCACGCACTCCTCGGCGACCACGAAGTCGAACCCGGTCTGCTTCCTGCCGGACGCCCCGAGCTGCGGGGTGTTCTTCTGCCCGACGGCCAGCCCGTGCCGGTGTCCCTCGGCGACGAGCGACTTCGCGAGCGCCAGGTTGCCGGCACGGGCCAGCCGCTTGCCGCTCCGGGTCCACGAGTCGAGGTTGTCGAACTCCACCGCGTCGAACCCGCGGTCACCGCAGCGGGCGACGGTCTTCGCGAGCACCTTCGTGATCAGGGCACGCTTCGCCGCGGTCCGGGTGTCGAGGAGCATCTCGTCCGGCCACCCCGGGTCCGACACCGGCTTACCCGCACGGTCGCGGAGGATCGCCGACGGGTACGACTTCTTCCACGTGCTGGCGGCCTCGGGCTGCGTCTGGAACCCGTTGACGTAGCAGATGTTGTACTTGCCCTTCGCCGGGCGGTCGGTGCTGTCGCGCTCGACGATCGTCACGCCGGAGGGCGGGGTGTACCCGCCGCCGAGCTGGTAGTCCACGCGACCCGAGGTCGGCAGGTTGCGGTAGCTCCCGGCCGCGCTGGTCGTGGCGGCCTCGGCGCAGCCGGCGGTGCCGAGGACGGCCACCAGGGCCATCGCGGTGGTCAACAGGACGGATCGCGTGCGCACCCCGGAATCCTCGCACGCCACGGGCGAACGACCCCGCCCTCGCCGTTCCGGGGATGTGCACGCTATGCTGGTCGTACTCGAGGCGCCGATCGCCTCGTGCGTCGTACGGACGCCCCGAACTCCCGACCAGTTGTCTCCAGACTCCGGTCGATGATCGAGCACCTCACGAAGGTGCCCAGGCTTCTCTGCTGCGGCGACTGCGCCAGCCACATCCGTTGGCGCGCATCCCGCCCGCGCGCTGCCTCAGAGCGCGCCCACAGCCGGACTGCTCCGGCTCGAAAGGTCACCATGACCACCGAAGACATCCGTTTCTCCGACCTCGGCGTCCCCGCGCCGATGGTCTCCGTCCTCGCCGACCAGGGCAAGGACATGGCGTTCCCCATCCAGGCGGACACCCTCCCGGACTCCCTGCAGGGCAAGGACGTCCTCGGCCGCGGCCGCACCGGCTCCGGCAAGACCATCGCCTTCGCGATCCCGCTCGTCGCCCGCCTCGCCGCCAGCGGCCGCAAGCGCCGCGCCGGCCGCCCCCGCGCCCTGGTGCTCGCGCCGACCCGTGAGCTCGCGACGCAGATCGACGTCGCCCTCGCCCCGCTCGCCAAGGCCATGGGCCTCAACACCACGACCATCTTCGGTGGCGTCGGTCAGGGTCGTCAGGTCGACGCCCTGCGCGGCGGCGTCGACGTCGTGGTCGCCTGCCCGGGTCGCCTCGCCGACCTCATGCAGCAGGGCCACGTGAACCTGGGCGACATCGAGGTCACCGTCCTCGACGAGGCCGACCACATGGCCGACATGGGCTTCCTGCCCGGCGTGACCAAGATCATGCAGGCGACGCCCGAGAACGGGCAGCGACTGCTGTTCTCCGCCACGCTCGACAACGGCGTGGACAAGCTCGTCAAGAAGTTCCTGCACAACCCGGTGATGCACTCCGTCGACGAGGCGAACAGCCCCGTCGAGGCGATGACCCACCACCTGTTCGAGGTCGCCGACGCCGACGCGAAGAAGCACCTCGTGAGCGCCCTCGCCTCGGGCAACGGTCGCCGCATCCTCTTCATGCGCACGAAGCACCACGCCAAGCGCCTGGCCAAGCAGCTCAGCAGCCAGGGGATCCCGGCCGTCGACCTGCAGGGCAACCTGTCGCAGGGTGCCCGTGAGCGCAACCTCGCGAAGTTCTCCTCCGGCGAGGCCCTCGTGCTCGTCGCCACCGACGTCGCCGCCCGCGGTGTGCACGTCGACAACGTCGAGCTCGTCGTGCACGTCGACCCGCCCACCGAGCACAAGGCGTACCTGCACCGCTCGGGCCGCACGGCGCGTGCCGGTTCGTCCGGTGACGTCGTCACGGTGACGATGCCCGCCGAGCGTCGCGACGTCGCGCAGATGATGCGTGCTGCCGCGATCAAGGTCACCCCGCAGCACGTCACGGCGACCTCCCCGGCCGTCACCGCGCTCGTCGGCGAGGTCGCTCCGATCCGCCACGTCGCCGAGGAGCAGCCCACCCAGCAGCGTCAGCCCAAGCAGCGTTCGGCCGAGTCCGCCGGTGACGGCGGCGGTCGTCGCCGTGGTCGCGGCGGTCGGTCTGGAGGCGCGGCGCAGCCCGCGCGCTCCGGCTCGGCTGGCGAGTCCGCCGGTTCGGCCGGGGGCCGTCAGGGCCGTCCGGCCCGTGGCGCACGGACCGAGGGTGCCGGGCGCTCCGGCGCCGCGGCCGCCGGTTCGACCGGTGGTCGCCGCAGCGGCGGCAACCGTCGCTCGGGCAGCAGCGACGTCGTGCGCGGCGGCTCGTCGGCCGTCTGGTCGTCCGAGGGCGGCTACGCCGCGGGTCGGTCCGGCAACGAGTCGGGCGGCAACCGTCGTGGTGGCTCGCGCCGCGCCTCCCGTCCGGCCGGCGCTGCCGACCGCCACTGACCCACGCGGCCTGACCCGCTCGGCCTGAGCCCGTCGGCCTGAGCACGTCAACGCCTGCAAAACACCGGTGTTCACGTTTTGAACCCCCGCATCCCGCGGTGTGTTCCGTGAACACCGGTGTTCTGCGTCCGGGCTCGGGCGAACCTTGGCGCGGGCTGGGGGTGGGGTACTCCGCCGGGCGTACGGTCTCACTCACCGGATGCCGCGCAAGCGGCTGACGGGGAACACGTCCGCTTCTGGAAGGAGTGCCTATGGCTGGCATCGATGACATCAAGAACGCCGCTGAGAAGGCGGCAGGCAAGGTCAAGGAAGCCGCCGGCAACGCGACCGGTAACGACCGGCTGAAGGCCGAAGGCCAGACCGACCAGGGCAAGGCCTCGGCGAAGCAGGGCGTCACCGACGTCAAGGACGCCGCGCACGGCGTCGCCGACAGCTTCAAGGACGACAAGCACTAAGCCGGCTCGCGACCGCGCTGCGAAGCCCCCGGATCCGATCGGATCCGGGGGCTTCGTCGTGCGCTGGCTTCGTCGTGCGCCGGGCGTGGACGCGCCGATCGGGCTAGTGCAGGGCGCCGACCGATGCCAGGCCGGCCCGCAGCAGTGCGCCGCGGCCGCCTTCCATCTCGTCGGCGACGGCGTCGGACGCGGCTTCCATCGGGCTCATCCACGTGAGCTCGAGGGCGTCCTGCCGGGGCTCGCACGTTCCCGTGACGGGGACGACGTACGCCAGCGAGATCGCGTGCTGCCGCTCGTCGGTGTACACCGAGGCACCGGGCAGCGGGAAGTACTCGGCCACGGTGAACGGCGTCGGGCTCGAGGGCAGCTGCGGGAACGCCATCGGCCCGAGGTCCTTCTCGAGGTGGCGGAACAGCGCGGTGCGGATCGACTCGCCGAACATCACGCGGCCGGACACCAGGGTGCGGGCGATGAGGCCGCTCGGGGAGACACGCAGGAGCACGCCGACCTCGGTCACGACGCCGAGACCGTCGGTGCGGACGGGGACCGCCTCGACGTAGCAGATCGGCAGACGACGGCGGACGTTCGCGAGCTCCTCGTCGGACAGCCAGCCGGAGTCGGGATCGGGGGTGCGCAGCGAGGACATGCACCGTGTCTACCAGGCACGGCGGCGAGTTCGGCGGAAGGCGCGGGAGTTGGGGATGGTTAGCGTTGTCCACATGATCGATGCGGACCTGGTGCAGTGGACACGGAGTGCCTCGGACCGGCGGGGCACACCCCTGCTCGTGGCGATGCACGGGGTGGGCTCGAACGAGCACGACCTGCTCGGGCTCGCCCCCGCGCTGCCGCCCGCGTGGACCGTCGCGTCGCTCCGCGCGCCGATGCCGTGGGGGCCCGGCTTCAGCTGGTACCCGCTCGGCACGCCCGGCTCCCCAGCGCCCGAGGCGGTGGACGCCGCGACCGCCGAGGTGCTCGACTGGATCGACTCCGTCGCCGCCGACCACCCGCGGATCGGGCTGCTCGGGTTCTCGCAGGGCGGCTCGATGGCGCTCCAGCTCCTGCGCGCCCGGCCCGCGGCGTTCGCGTTCGCGGTGTCGCTGTCGGGGTTCGTCGTGCCCGGCATCACGGACTCCCGCGACGAGGCCGTGTCGGCCGTGCGACCACGGGTGTTCCTCGGGCACGGTGACCTCGACCCGGTGATCCCTCCCGAGGCCACCGCCCGGACGCAGGCGTGGGCCGCAGCGCACACCGACGTGACCGACCGTTCCTACGCGGGCTTGCCGCACGCCGTGTCGACGGCGGAGCTGGCGGACGTGGCGGCCTTCGTCGACGCGGTGTAGGCGCACGACGACGGACAGGAGGCCCGGTGCCAGCTGGCACCGGGCCTCCTGTCCGTCATGGGTGACGTCCGTCAGTCGGCGAGGATCTGGAGCAGGTCCTTGCGGAGCTGGTCCACCTTGGCCGTGGCGGCCTTGGCCTGTTCCTCGGTCGCGGTGCTGCGGTACATCTGCAGGACGCCCATGGTCTTCCGCAGCGCCTCGAAGAACTCGCGCTGGGCGTCCGGGATGCCCGGAGCCCCGTCGAGTGCCGCAGCGATCTCGTCGGCCTTGGCCTCGGTCTCGGCCTTGCCGGCGTCGGTGAGCTCGAAGAGCGTCTTGCGGCCGTCGCCCGACGAGACCACGAGGTCTTCGTCGACGAGCTGCTGGAGCGTCGGGTAGACCGAGCCGGGGCTCGGCTTCCAGGCGCCGCCGGTGCGCTCGGCGATGGTCTTGATCACGGCGTACCCGTTCTGCGGGCCCTCGGCCAGCAGACCGAGGATCGCGAGACGGACGTCACCGCGGCGACGGCGTTCGCGACCGAAGCCGGGACCGCCGAAACCGGGGCCGAAGCCCATGCCCGGGCCGAAGCCGGGGCCGAACCCGCGGCCACCGAAGCCGCGGCCGCCGTGGTCGTGGTCACCGCGGTCACGGCCGGGGAAGCCGGCACCGTGGTGCTGCCGCGCTCCGCCGAAGCGGGGGCCGCGCGGGCCGAACCCGCGCTGGTCGCGGGGGGACGTGTTGCTGTCGTCGTCATACGAGGGGCGCATGAGGAGTCCTTTCATCGTGCTGAGTCGGCTCGCGACCGGTCTGACCTGATCGTCTTCGTCGTATCGCGATGTGTTTACGATAGATCGCTAACTATCGCTCTGTCAAGGGGTACGTGCGCTCGGCCTGCTGTCGGTGGTGGCGGGCAGGATGGGACGGACCATGACGGACGTCTTCGAGCGCTTCTCCCCCGCGACCACCGAGTGGTTCCGCGGCGCCTTCGACGCACCGACGCCGGCGCAGGCCGGGGCGTGGGACGCCATCTCGACCGGGCAGCACGCACTCGTGATCGCCCCGACCGGCTCCGGCAAGACCCTGGCGTCGTTCCTGTGGTCGATCGACCGGCTCATCAGCGCGACGGACCGTCCGCCGGCGAAGCAGCGCACGCGGGTGCTCTACGTCTCGCCGCTCAAGGCCCTCGGCGTCGACGTCGAGCGCAACCTGCGGAGCCCGCTCGTCGGCATCACCCAGACCGCTCGGCGCCTGGGCACCGAACCGCCGGACGTCACGGTCGGGGTGCGCAGCGGTGACACCCCGTCGTCCGACCGCCAGAAGCTCCTGCGCCAGCCGCCGGACATCCTCATCACCACGCCCGAGTCGCTCTACCTGATGCTCACCTCGCAGGCGCGCGAGACCCTGGTGAACGTCGACACGGTCATCGTGGACGAGGTCCACGCGGTCGCCTCGACCAAGCGCGGTGCACACCTGGCCGTGTCGCTCGAGCGCCTCGACGACCTGCTCGACAAGCCCGTGCAGCGCATCGGGTTGTCCGCGACCGTCCGCCCGCCGGAAGAGGTCGCGCGGTTCCTCGGCGGCCGTGCACCGGTGACGATCATCGCGCCGCCCGCGCAGAAGACCTTCGACCTGCGGGTCGTCGTGCCCGTCGACGACATGACCGAGCTCGGGGCGCCGCCGGTCGGCGCGGACGCGTCCGAGTCGCCGACGAACGGGTCGATCTGGCCGCACGTCGAAGAACGTGTCGTCGACCTGATCGAGGAACACCGCTCGACCATCGTGTTCGCGAACTCGCGGCGGCTGGCCGAACGGCTCACGGCGCGGCTCAACGAGATCCACGAGGAACGCGTGCTCGCCGCCGCCGGCGACGGCGTGCTGGTGCCGGTGGGGGCGTCCCCGGACGACGACGGGCTCCCCGTGGCGCGGGGCCGACCGCAGTCACCGGCCCGCACCTCGGCGCACGCCGTCGCACCCCAGGGGGCCAAGCGACCGCCGGCGCAGCTGATCGGCGGGTCCGGGCAGACGGGCGGCGGGGGCTCGGACGCCTCGGTCCCGGTGCTCGCCCGCGCACACCACGGCTCGGTGTCGAAGGACCAGCGCGCGATCATCGAGGACGACCTGAAGTCCGGTCGGCTGCGGTGCGTCGTCGCGACGAGTTCACTCGAGCTCGGCATCGACATGGGCGAGGTCGACCTGGTCGTCCAGGTCGAGGCGCCGCCGTCGGTCGCGAGCGGCCTGCAGCGCGTCGGTCGTGCCGGCCACCAGGTGGGTGAGATCTCCCGCGGCGTGCTGTTCCCGAAGCACCGGGCCGACCTGGTCAACAGCGCGGTCACCGTCGAGCGGATGGTCACGGGTCAGATCGAGTCGATCTCGGTACCCGCGAACCCGCTCGACGTCCTGGCGCAGCACACCGTGGCCGCGGGGGCGATCGACACCCTCGACGTCGAGCACTGGTTCGAGCTCGTGCGGCGGAGCGCCCCGTTCAGCGGCCTGCCCCGATCGGCGTTCGAAGCGACGCTCGACCTGGTCACGGGCCGGTACCCGAGCGACGAGTTCGCCGAACTCCGGCCACGGCTGGTCTGGGACCGCGTGCACGGCACCCTGACCGGGCGCCCCGGTGCACAGCGACTCGCGGTGACGAGCGGCGGGACGATCCCCGACCGCGGCATGTTCGGCGTCTTCATGGTCGGCGAGAAGGCATCCCGCGTCGGCGAGCTCGACGAGGAGATGGTCTACGAGTCGCGCGTGGGCGACGTCTTCGCCCTCGGTGCGACGAGCTGGCGGATCGAGGAGATCACCCACGACCGCGTCGTCGTGAGCCCGGCGTTCGGGCAGCCCGGACGCGTGCCGTTCTGGAAGGGCGACGGCATCGGCCGGCCCGCCGAGCTCGGCCGGGCGACCGGTGCGTTCGTGCGCGAGGTCGAGGGTGCCTCGGACGACGACGCCCGCGCCCGCGTCGCCGCCGGTGGACTGGACGAGCGCGCGATCACCAACCTGCTGACCTTCCTGCGCGACCAGCGCGCGGCCACCGGTCACGTGCCGAACGACACCACGCTCGTCATCGAGCGGTTCCGCGACGAGCTCGGGGACTGGCGGCTCATCCTGCACTCGCCCTACGGCATGCAGGTGCACGCGCCGTGGGCCCTGGCCGTCGCCGCACGGCTGCGCGAACGGCACGGCATCGACGGTGACGCGATGGCGGCCGACGACGGCATCGTTGTCCGCATCCCGGAGACCGACGCCGAGCCACCGGGTGCCGACCTGTTCGTGTTCGAGCGCGACGACCTCGAGGCCCTGGTCACCGACGAGGTCGGCGGCTCGGCGCTGTTCGCCGCCCGGTTCCGCGAGTGCGCGGCGCGCGCCCTGCTGCTGCCCCGACGGAACCCCGGGCAGCGGTCGCCGCTCTGGCAGCAGCGGCAGCGGGCCTCGCAGCTGCTCGAGGTCGCGCAGAAGTACCCGACGTTCCCGATCGTGCTCGAGACCGTGCGCGAGGTGCTGCAGGACGTCTACGACGTGCCCGCGCTGCTCGGGATCGCCGACGACATCGCCGGACGCCGGATCCGCCTGGTCGAGACGGAGACCGAGCAGCCGTCGCCGTTCGCCCGGTCGATCCTGTTCGGGTACGTCGCGGCCTTCATGTACGAGGGCGACACCCCGCTCGCCGAACGCCGGGCAGCGGCCCTGTCGCTCGACTCGACGTTGCTCGGCGAACTGCTCGGACGCGCGGAGCTGCGCGAGCTGCTCGACCCGGCGGTCATCACCTCGGTGGAGCGCGACCTGCAGCGGCTGTCGCCGGACCGCCGTGCCCGTGACGCCGAAGGACTCGTGGACGTGCTGCGGCTCGTCGGCGCGCTCGACCTCGACGAAGCGGTCGACCGGAGCTGGCTCGCCGACACTGCCGACCGTCCAGCGGCCACCGCCGAACTGCGGAGCACACTCCAGGTCCTGGAGCGGGACCGCCGGGTGCTCTCGTTCTCGCACGCCGGTGCGACGCGCTGGGCCGTGATCGAGGACGCCGCTCGCCTGCGCGACGCCCTCGGGGTCCCGCTGCCGATCGGTGTGCCCACGGCGTTCATCGAGCCCGTGGCCGACCCCCTCGGCGACCTGATCGGCCGCTACGCGCGGTCGCACGGGCCGTTCTCCGCGCAGGAGGCCGCCGGTCGCCTCGGGCTGGGCATCGCCGTCGTGCAGGACACCCTGCGCCGACTCGTCGCCGACCGCCGGGTGGTGGAGGGCGAGTTCCGCCCCGACCGTCAGGGTGCCGAGTGGTGCGACGCCGAGGTCCTGCGACGGATCCGCACGAAGTCCCTCGCAGCCCTGCGGCACGAGGTCGAACCGGTCTCGCCGGACACCCTCGCCCGGTTCCTGCCCGCGTGGCAGCACGTGCAGGCCTCCGGGACCCGCGGTGGACTCCGTGGCGTCGACGGCGTCCTGCAGGTGATCGACCAGCTCGCCGGGGTCGCCCTGCCCGCCAGCGCCTGGGAGACCCTGGTGCTGCCGTCGCGCGTCACGGACTACTCGACGAGCATGCTCGACGAACTCACCGCCACCGGCGAGGTCCTGTGGTCCGGCGGGGGCACCTTGCCCGGCAACGACGGCTGGGTGCGCCTGCACCTGGCCGACACCGCGGCGACGACGCTCGCCGAGCCCTCCGGGGACGAGACGACCGAGCTGCAGCGGGACGTGCTCGGCGCCCTGGCCGGCGGTGGCGCGTACTTCTTCCGGCAGCTGGGCCAGGCCGTGGGCAGCAGCGACGACCAGGCGCTCACCACCGCGCTGTGGGACCTGGTCTGGGCCGGGCAGATCACGAACGACACGTTCGCCCCGCTGCGCTCGATGCTCGGTGGCAAGGCGAAGAGCTCGAGTGCTCCGCGTGCTCGGGCCTACCGCGGCCGTCGGCGTCCGACGATGCCGACGCAGTCCGGGCCGCCGTCCGTCGGGGGCCGGTGGTCACTCCTGCCGCTGGCCGAGTCCGACTCGACGGTGCGGGCCGCGGCGACCGCCGAACAGCTGCTCGAACGCTACGGCGTCGTCACCCGCGGCGCCGTGCAGGTCGAGGGCGTCCGGGGTGGTTTCGCCGGGGTGTACCGGGTGCTCTCGCGCTTCGAGGAGTCCGGCCGGGCTCGTCGCGGGTACTTCGTCGAGGGGCTCGGTGCCGCCCAGTTCGCCACCGGCCCGACCGTCGACCGGCTGCGCACCTACGCCCGCGAACTCGGCGACGACGAGCGCGACGATCCGGACCGGAAGCGCGATGCGCTCACGCTCGCCGCGACCGACCCGGCGAACCCGTTCGGGGCCTCGTTGCCGTGGCCGACGGGTGACGCGGACCACGGTGTCGCAGCCGACGACGTCGAACCCGCCCCGTCGGGGACTGCGGTCGGCAGCGGTGCCAAGACCACGCGGGGCCACCGCCCGGGCCGGAAGGCGGGCGCACTGGTGACGACCGTCGACGGCAAGCTCACCGTGTACGTGGAGCGCGGCGGCAAGTCGGTGCTCACCTTCACCGACGACGCCGCCGACCTCGCTGCCGCCGCCTCCTCCATCGCCGGCATCGTCCGGACCGGGCTGCGGAAGCTCTCGGTCGAGCGGGTCGACGGGGACTTCGTGCTCGAGACGGCGCTCGGTGGCGCGCTCCGGGCCGCGGGGTTCACGGCGACCCCGCAGGGGCTGCGGCTCCGTGTGTGAGGCGAGCCGCGCCTCCCGGCAGTGCAGCGACCACGTGCCGGACGCGACCCGTGCCGCCCGGACGGGCTGCGCGCACCCGTCGGAGGTGACCCGTGCCTGAAGGCGACACCGTCTACCGGGCTGCCCGCCGCCTGCACACCGCATTGGCGGGCAAGGTCCTGACGAAGAGCGACTTCCGGGTCCCCGCCTTCGCGACGCTCGACCTGGTCGGCCGCACCGTCGACGAGGTCGTCCCCCGCGGCAAGCACCTGCTGCACCGCATCGGCGACCTGACCGTGCACTCGCACCTGAAGATGGAGGGCCGGTGGGACGTCTACGCGCCCGGTGACCGCTGGCGACGCCCGGCCCACCAGGCCCGGGCGATCCTGGACGCCGAGGGGGTCTCCACCGTCGGTTTCACCCTCGGGGTGCTCGAGGTCGTGCCGCGCGACCAGGAGTCCGAGGTCGTCGGACACCTGGGGCCCGATCTGCTCGGCCCGGACTGGGACGCCGACCTGGCGCTCGCCAACCTGACCGAGGACCCCGAGCGCCCGGTCGGGTTGACACTGCTCGACCAGCGGGTGCTCGCCGGGCTCGGCAACGTGTACCGGAACGAACTCTGCTTCCTGCGCGGTGTGCTGCCCACGCGTCCGGTCGGGCAGGTACCGGACCCGGCGCGGACGATCACGCTCGCGAGCCGACTGATCCTGGCGAACCGTGACCGCAGTGCCCGCGTCACCACCGGCGTCGACCGCCCGGGGCGACGCTTCTGGGTCTACGGTCGCGCCGGCAAGCCGTGTCTGCGGTGCGGGACCCCGATCCGGCACGGCGAACTCGGCGACTCGGAACTCACCCTGCGCGACACCTACTGGTGTCCGCGCTGTCAGACCTGACGCGCGGGGTGCAGGCGCGACGAGGCGGTCGCACGGACGGCGTCGGTGACCCGTTCGAGGAGCGGTGACGCCAGGTTCCAGCGCTGCCACCACAGCGCCACGTCGGCGTGCCGTCCCGGAGCCAGCTCGACCAGGACACCGCGGTCGATCGCCGCGAGGCACTGCGCTTCGGGCAACAGCCCCCACCCGAACCCGAGCGTGACCGCACGGGCGAAGTCGGCAGAGGTCGGGACGAAGTGGCGCGGGCCTCCGGGAGCGTGGCCGAGGACCTGCCGCAGGTACCCCTGCTGCAGGTCGTCGTCGCGGTCGTAGTCGACGAGCGGGACCTCGTCGAGCCGCCGGAGCATCCGCCGCTCGGTGCCGGTGTCGCCGAGGTAGCGGGCGACGAACGCCGGGGACGCCACCGCCCGGTACCGGTCGATGCCGAGCGGCACCGACGAGCAGCCCTGCACCGGATCCGCCTCGGCCGTCACGGCACCCATCACCGTGCCGGCGCGGAGCAGTTCGGCGGTGCGGTCCTGGTCCTCGCGGTGCAGGTCGAAGACCACCTCGGTGTCGGCCCGGACGAGGGCGAGGGCGTCGAGGAACCAGGTGCCGAGCGAGTCGGCGTTCACGGCCAGCGGGATCGACGGCACCACCGACGATCCACCGCCGAGCGCTCGGGAGGTCTCCTCGTCGAGCAGCCGGACCTGCCGTGCGTGCCGGAGCACCACTGCACCGTCCGCGGTCGGGCGCACCGGGGTGGTGCGCTGGAGCAGGACCCGACCGACCTGCTGCTCCATGGACTTGATCCGCTGCGAGACCGCCGACGGGGTGATCGCCAGCGCGCGGGCCGCCGCATCGAGCGTGCCGTGGTCGACGGCGGCGAGCAGCGTCTCGAGGTGCTCGCGCTGGAACCGGGTCATGCAGTTGAGCTTACGGCGCTGCAGGAACCTGAGCTGTACTACACCCGGGTCGGGCCTTAGCGTCGGACCGTGACCACGCTCCTGCCCCTGCTCTCCGGCCTCGGCACCGGCCTCGCACTGATCGTCGCGATCGGTGTGCAGAACACCTACCTGTTGCGCCTCGCCGTGAGCGCCGGGCTCCGGGTGGTGGCCGCTGCCGTCGTGGTGTGCGCCGCTTCGGATGCGCTGCTCATCGTCGCCGGGGTGCTCGGGGTCGGCGCCGTGGTCGAACGGTTCCCCGTGGCGCTCCTGGTGGTCCGGTTCGTCGGTGCCGCGTTCCTGCTCACGTACGGGGTGCTCGCGGCGCGGCGTGCACTGCGGCCCTCGGGGGACGCGATGCGGGTGGCCGACGAGGCCGCCGACGACGGAGTGGTGGGCGCTGGCGCGAGCGCGGGGGTCGGCGCGACCACCGGCGCGACGGTGGCGGCGGGGCGGACGCGCACCGCGCCTCCCGGCCAGGTGGTGACCATGCGGACGGCGGTGCTGACCATGCTCGTCTTCACGTGGGCGAACCCGCACGTCTACCTGGACACGCTGGTGTTCCTCGGGTCGGTGGCGAACCAGCAGGGTGCGGACGACCGGTGGCTCTGGACGATCGGTGCCGTCACGGCGAGCTGCCTGTGGTTCGGTGCGCTCGGGTTCGGCGGACGCCTGCTGCGGCCGCTGTTCGAGAAGCCGCTGACCTGGCGGGTGTTCGACGGCCTGGTCGCCGTCGTGATGCTCGCGTTCGGCGCGCTCCTGCTCGTCGGCGCGTAGCGGCGCGGCGCGGCGCGCGGCGGCGCGCGGCGGCGCGCGGCGGCGCGCGGCGGCGGCGGCGGCGGCGGGTTGCAAAACACCGGTGTCCACACGTCGAACCGCGTTGTGCGGGTGTGCAACGTGCGAACACCGGTGTCTTGCGGAACCGCCCTACTGCATGCGCTGGCCGACGCGGCTGTGGCGACGGCTGTAGCCGAAGTAGATGACGAAGCCGATGACCAGCCAGACGACGAACCGGAGCCAGGTCTCGACCTCGAGGTTCAGCATCAGCCAGAAGCACAGCACCGCCGAGATGATCGGCAGCACCGGCGACCACGGCACCCGGAAGGCCCGCGGGGCGTCGGGCCGCGACCGACGCAGCACGACGATGCCGATCGACACCAGGACGAACGCCGACAGCGTGCCGATGTTGATCATGCCCTCGAGCTTGTCGACCGCGGTGAACCCGGCCAGCAGCGCCACGACGACACCGGCGACGACCTGCACGCGCACCGGGGTCTGCGTCTTCGGGTTGGTCTTCGAGAACCAGCGGGGCAGCAGCCCGTCACGGCTCATCGAGAAGACGATTCGGGACAGGCCGAGCAGCAGCACCATGACGACGGTGGTCAGACCGATCAGCGAGCCGATGGCGATGATGCCGGCGGCCCACGGCAGTCCGACGATGTTGAACGCCGAGGCCAGCGACGGCGTCTTCTCCTCCGCCAGGCGCTGGTACGACACCATGCCGGTGATGACGATGCTGACGCCGACGTAGAGCAGGGTCACGATGCCGAGGCCGATGAAGATGCCGCGCGGCAGCGTCTTCTGGGGGTTCTCGGTCTCCTCCGCGCTCGTGGCGACGACGTCGAAGCCGATGAAGGCGAAGAACACCAGGGACGCCGCGGCGAGCAGGCCGAAGACGCCGTACTGGGCGGGCTCGGCACCGGTGAACCAGGACACGAGCGACTGGGTCCAGACGCTGCCCTCGGCGCCCTTGGCGGGCTCGGCCGGCGGGATGAACGGGGTGAAGTTCGCGGCCTTGACGAAGAACGCACCGGCGACGATGACGAACACGACGATGGCGACCTTGATGACGGTGATGACCGCCGACACCCGCGAGGACAGGCGGGTGCCGAAGGCGAGGAGCACCGTGAAGATCCCGACGATGAGCACCGGACCCCAGGTGAACGCGATCGGACCGAGCTGGATCGTGCTCGGCAGGCCGACACCGAACACCTTGAACGCTTCGCTGAGGTAGATACCCCAGTACTTCGCGATCACGGCGCTGGCGGTGAGGGTCTCGAGGATGAGGTCCCAGCCCACGATCCAGGCGAGCAGCTCCCCCATCGTGGCGTAGGTGAACGTGTACGCGGAGCCGGCGACGGGGATCGTCGACGCGAACTCGGCGTAGCACATGATCGCCAGGCCGCAGGTGACGGCGGCGAGCAGGAAGGAGATGATGACGCCGGGCCCGGCGAAGTTCGCGGCGGCGTTCGCGCCGACCGAGAAGATGCCGGCGCCGACGGCGACCGCGATCCCCATCGCGGCGATGTCGAACGTCTTCAGGGAGCGTTTCAGGGACCTGCCCTGCTCCTCGGAGTCGGCCAGGGAGGCCTCGATCGACTTGATGCGGAGCTTCGTTGCCATGGGGTGGATCCCGTCATCGGCTGGCGGCGGACCTCGGAAGGGTACTGGTGTACCACTGTGTCACGCAAAGCGTCCGCCCGGACGGTGGCCCGGTCCGGCGACGGCCAGGAGGCCCGGCACCGGTCCGGCACGCACCGCTCGGTCGGCCGACGGTGCGTCCAGGGCCGCGGTCGCGGGGTGCGGTCGCGGAGTGCGGTCGCGGGGTGCGGTTGTGCTCGCGTCAGCGGCCGGCGCGCCAGTCCGCCAGGAACCGGGCGCCGGCCTCGTCGTGGATCACGCCGTCGGGGGCGGTGAGCACCGGGTACGGCGTGGCCGGCACCCCGTCGGCGGGACGGACGTCGACGTGCGCGACCTCGTGGCCGTGGGCGTGCAGCCAGTCCGCCATGGCGTAGTCGCTGCGGGAGTCCCCCACGGTGCGCCAGGTGACCGGGAGCTCGCCGTCCTGCCCGAGGAGCTCGAGCGAGCGCTCGGCTCCCAGGTCCTTGCCACTGCGGTCGGACTCGACGTCGGTCGAGATGATCGTGGGGTCGATGCGCCACTGCACGGCACCGTCGGCGTCGGGTCGGACGTCGTCGAGTCGGCGGACACCGAGCCTGCGACGCTCGAGCGCGGCCATGGCCTTCGCGTCGAACTCCGGCTGGCGGGCCAGGTAGGTGGCGTTCGGCACCTCGACGCGCTGCTCGATCGACACCATGGCGCGCTTCGTCTCGTCGAAGAACACCAGGTCGGCGTACTCGTCGCGGACCAGCTCGCGCATCTCGTCGGCGTAGTCCCGCGGCAGCGCGAGGTCCTCGGCGACCGTCAGTTCGCCCATGCCGCCGTCGTACTGCGGACCGATCGAGCACCACACGGCGCCCTTCTCGCAGACCGCGTGGACCCGCCCGCCCTCGGCGAGGCCACCGGCGAGCAGCGGGCCGACGACCTCGGAGCGGATGAACGCGTCGCTGCGTCCGGTGTTGAAGACGATCGGGATGCCCTCGGCGGCGAGCGCGACGAGGTCCGCGACGATGCTCGGGATCGCGATGGTGCGGGAGACCGGGCTGGCGATGGGCCCGTCGACGTCGAGCAGGAGACCGAGGCGGGGTGCGTTCACCCGCCCATCCTCTCGCAGTCAGCTGCTGGGCGAGACGATCCGGCTCCGGACGCGGTCGATCAGGGCTCCGAGGGCTGCCGGGGCGGGGACGTGTCCCTGCCCGGGCACCTCGGTGTACTCCGAACCGGGCACCGCGTCGACGAGGGCGCGGGCAGCACGACGCATCCACTCGAGTCCGTCGCCACCGGCGCCGACGAGCACCGGCACCCCCACTGCGGCAGCGACGCGCTCGGGCACGGCGAGGCCGTTCAGCACACGGACCTCGCGGCTGAGCACGTGGGCGTCGACGACCAGGGAGCGCCAGAGCGACCCCTTGAGCCGCAGTGCCGTGACCTGGCCCATCGGGACCCCGAGCACCTGGGTCAGGAACCCGCGGACGGCCTGGGCCCGGCGGCCGGCACCGACGTGTTCGTCGAGCAGGTCGGCGAACACGACGTCGTCGGCGTGGGGGTCGACCGATGCGCGGTACGGCGGTTCCCACAGGACTGCACCGTCGACGGGCAGTCCGGTGGCGAGCCCGTGCAGGACGACGCCGGCGCCGACGCAGATGCCGACGGCGGTGGTCGGTGCGCCGATGCTCTCGACGACGGCGCGCAGGTCGTCGACCTCGCGCTCGATCGCCCACGTCGCGGAGTCACCGCTGGCACCACGGCCACGGCGGTCGTAGGTCACCACGCGGTGGGTCGAGCCGAGCTCGGCGACCACGCGGTCGAGGTACGGGGTCCCCCGGTGGTCGAAGGCACCGCCCACGACGACGACCGCCGGCCCGTCCCCCGCCTCGGAGACGGCGATGGTGGTGCCGTCGGAGGAGACGACCGTTCGGTCGACTGGAGGGAGCATGGGGTCCTTTGCGAGCTGTCGACGGCGATGCGTCGGGCCTCGGAGGGGACCGTGCGGATTACCGGTCCTCCGAGTGTCGCAGGCGTGGAAGCCCGTGTCTCCCCCCGCTTCCAGGGGCAGAACCCCGTCGCTCGACACCGGGGTGGTCGCCGTGCCATGCTGTTTGAGTACACCTGTACTCACACGATCACCGCCACTGCAACGGGGAACCATGACACTCATCGCCATCGTCGCCTGCGAGATCGCCTTCTGGGTCGCGATCCTCGGCGGCCTGACCACCCGGTACCTGCTGCGACGGCCGCGGACGGGTGCGGCGATGCTCGTCGCGGCACCCGTGATCGACGTCGTGCTGCTCGCGGTCGTCACGGTCGACCTGCTCGGCGGTGGGACCGCGTCGTGGCACCATGGGCTCGCGGCGATCTACATCGGCTTCTCGGTCGCGTACGGGCACCGGATGATCGCGTGGGCGGACGTCCGGTTCACGCACCGGTTCGCCGGCGGTCCGGCACCGGAACGCCTGAGTGGACGGCGGTACACGGCCCGGTGCTGGGGCGACGTGCTGCGGACCGGGCTCGCCGTGCTGATCGCCGGTGGGATCATCGGCGGACTCGTCCTCGTCGTCGGCGACCCGGAGCGCACGGACGAACTGCAGGGCACGGTCGCACTGCTCGGGGTGGTCCTGGGCGTCGAACTGCTGTGGGCGATCAGTTACACGATCTGGCCACGCCGAGTCACCACCGCAGCCGCGGACCCGGCCGGCGCGTCGAGCCGGCCGTAGGCTGACCCGGTGCCCCGCCGTGTCGACCTCGAGGAACGGGGATCCCTGGTGGCCGCGGCCTGCCTGCGGATCCTGGAGCGGGACGGCCTGAGCGCACTGTCCGTGCGGAACGTCGCGGACGAGGCCGGCATCGCCCCGGCGTCACTCCGCCGCGTGTTCCCGACGCAGGACGCCCTGCGCGAGCACTGCCTGACGATCATCGAGGAACGGGTCACCGCTCGGCTCGCCGCCCTGCGTTCGACGGGTCGTGCGCTCGCACTGGACGTCCTCGCCCAGGTGCTGCCGCTCGACGCTGAGCGCACGACCGAGATCCTGGCGCAGGTGCAGCTCGGCGTGCTCGCGCGCACCGACGAACACCTGGCTGCGAGCGCCCGACGCCTGAACGACGGGGTCAGCCGGGTGTGCACCCGGGCGCTGGAGATCCTGCGCGAGGACGGCAGCCTCGGCGCCGATCGCGACCTGACCGATGAAGCGGACCGGCTGCACGCGCTGATCGACGGGCTGGCGATCGAGCACACGTGGGACCCGACGGCACGTGCGCCCGAGCGGGTCCTGGCGCTGGTCGAACTGCACGTGGACAGCCTGCGCGGCACGATCGGCTGACGACTGACGACTGACGACTGACGGCTGCCGGCTCAGCGGTCCCGGTAGACCTCGCGCCGGTGCCCAGCGTCGACGACCACCACGACGAGCTTGCCGTCGTCGATCCGGTAGATCAGTCGGTAGTCCCCCGAGCGGACTCGCCACCCGGGCCGGTTCACGAGCTTGCGTGCGGCGGGTGGCCGGGGGTGCTCGGCGAGGATCGCGAGGAGCCCCTCGATCCGCCGCCGTCCGTCGAGCGGGAGCGCGCGGATGACGCGTCGCGCGGCCGGGATGACCTCGACCGAGTACGTCACCCGAGGCCGAGTTCGCGCTTGAGGTCGTCCCACTTGACGTTCTCGCCACCGATGCGGGCACTCTCGGCGACGGCTTCGTCGTAGGCGACCAGGTCGTCCAGGTCCTCCGCCGCCTCGAGCAACCGGTCGAGGACGGCCGCGTCGACCACGGCAGCGACGCGCTTGTTCCGCCGGGTCAGGTAGACGGGTTCGTGACGGGCGTCGTCGATGATCGACGCCAGACGGCCACGGGCTTCGGAGATCGACACTTCGCTCACCTGTACATTCTAGAGCGTTTTGTACGAATCAGACGAGTGCCGTGGTGCCGACCGACTCCCGTTCGAGCAGGGACCGCTTGACGTCGAGCCCCCACGCGAAGCCCCCGAGCGTGCCGTCCGAGCGCAGCACCCGGTGGCACGGGACGAAGAGCGCCGGGGCGTTCCGGGCGCACACGCTCGCCGCTGCCCGCACCGCGTCGGGCCGACCCATCGCCGCCGCGAACCCGGTGTAGGTCAGGGTGCCGCCGGCGGGGATCCGGCGGAGCTGGCGCCACCCCTCGGTGAAGAGCTCGGTACCGAACTGCCGGACCGGTACCTGCATGGCGTGCTCGACCTCGCCCGAGTAGAAGGCGTCGACAGCGTCGGCTGAGGCGACCACGCCGTCGAGCACGCGGTCGGGGCGGTGGCGATCGGCCAGGCGGGCGAGGATCCGCTCGACGGAGTCGGTCCACCCGGAGGCGAGGACCCTGCCCTCGGCGTCTTCGAGCACGGTGAACGGCCCGTCGGGGGTGTCCAGGGTCTGGATGGTTGCGTCGGTCATCGGTCGTCCTTCCGGGGGTCCTCGGTGGCACGGGCTGCACGGGCGCCGGCGGTCGCGGTCATCGCGCGGTCGATGATCGGTCGCCAGCAGTGCATCGTGAGGTAGCTCCGCCAGGGGGCCACCTGCTCCGACCATAGGGAGAGCTCGCGCGCCGTTCCGGGCAGCCCGAGTTCCTGTGCACCGTTCCGCACGGCGAGGTCGCTGTGGAGGAAGATGTCGGGGTGGTGCCGGACCCGCAGCGCGACGTAGTCGGCGGTCCACGGCCCGATGCCCTTCACCGCGAGGAGTCCGTCGCGCAGGTCACCGAGGGACTGCCCGCCGTCCACCACCAGGGACCCGTCGGCGAGCGCGGCGGCCACCCGCAGGATCGTGTCGACGCGGGCGGCCGGGCCACGCAGGACCTCGTGCCCGCGTTCGGCGATCACCGCCGCCGACGGGAAGAGCAGCCCGCCGGCCTGGATGGCGTCCGGCACCGCCGCTCCGAGTGCGGCCACGAGCCGGGTCTGCGCGGTGCGCGCCGCGGCCACCGAGACCTGCTGCCCGATCAGGGTGCGGAACACGATCTCGTGCGCGTCCACCGCGCCGGGGAGCCGGAGACCGGGCACGCGAGCGACGGGTCCGGCGAGCTCGGGCACGGCCCCGAGGACGGCGTCGACGGCGACCGGGTCGGCGTCGAGGTCGAACAGTGCCCGGACACGCGCCACGAGGGCCGGCAGGTCGGAGAGGTCGGTGACCCGCACATGCAGGTCGATCCCGGTGCCCCGCCCGGCCACGTCGGGGACGGCGGCCGACGCGCTGAACCAGCCCGGGCCTCCAGGCAGGTCGACCAGCCGCCCGTACGACGTGACCCGACCGGCGCGGTCGGTGTCCACCTGCTCCGTGCCCGGCAGGGCGTGCAGCGCGTGCCAGTCGAGCAGGCCCTGCGCGTCGAAGGGTGCCCGGGCCGGCAGGTGGACGCGGAGTGCGCCGTCACCGCCGTCCGTGGCACCGTCGACTCCCCCGGACCGGCGTGCGCGGAGCTCGGTCGGGGTGACGGCGAAGACCTCGCGCACGGTGTCGTTGAACTGTCGGACGCTGGCGAACCCCGCGGCGAACGCGACGTCGGCGACGGGCAGGTCGGACGAGGTGAGCAGGGTCCGCGCGGTCTGCGCCCGGTGCGCCCGGCTGAGCGCCTTCGGCCCGGCGCCGAGCTCGGCCGTCATGATGCGGTTGAGCTGCCGCTCCGAGTACCCCACGCGCGCGGCGAGCCCGGGGACGCCGTCGCGCTCGACGACACCGTCGAGGACGAGCCGCATCGCCCGGCCGGCGACGTCCTCGCGCAGGTCCCACTCGGGGCTGCCGGGAGTCGCCTCGGGCAGGCAGCGCTTGCAGGCGCGGAAGCCGGCCAGGTGCGCTGCGGCGCTCGTGCGGTAGAAGGTGACGCCCGAGACCCTCGGCGTGCGGGCCGGGCAGCTGGGCCGGCAGTAGATGCCGGTGGAGTGCACGGCGGTGACGAACTGGCCGTCGAAGCGCGCGTCGCGGGAGGCGACGGCGCGGTGCCGTTCGGCGTGCAGCGCGTCGGGCTGCGCGTCGGTGTCCGGGCTGGTCATGGGCTCAGCCTGACATGCGCCGCCGACGTCGACTGGCGGGAATCGGACGGAGCAGCGCACGGCCGGGAGGCCCGGCTAGCGTTGGACGCGTGACTCCCGCAGACGACGTGGCCGGTCTCGACGACCTGCCGTTCCGGACCGAGGTCGAGGTCGCGATGCTGCTCGTCTCGCCGCGGCACCGGTACGAGGGGCGCCCGGCCGACGGCGCGCTGCCGGTGGCCGCGGACGATCCGGACGAGTCACGCGACCGGATCGAGCTGCGGGCCGGGCTGGGCATCGTCGGCGACCGGTACTTCGCGGCCCGGGCGCACGTGCACGCCTCGGTCACGGTGATCGGACTGGAGGGACTCGAAGCCGTCGGTCAGGCGATCGGCGTCACCGTCGACCCCGCTGCGACCCGCCGGAACGTGTTCCTGCGGGGCGCCGACGTCGAGGCACTTCGGGGCGAGCCGTTCTCGCTGGAGAGCGTGACGCCGGACGCGGGTAACGGACCGGTCCGGTTCCGTGGCTACCGTGCGGCGAACCCCTGCGCCTGGATGGACCACGAGGTGGCCCCCGGGGCGTTCCGGGCGATGCGGGGCCGGGGCGGCGTGCGGTGCGACCCGGAGTCCGACGGTGTGCTCACCCTCGGACCCGCGGTGCTCCGCACGGCCCGCCCCGTGGCGCTCGGCTGACGCGGTCGCCTAGCGGCGAGACGCTCGTCGGCGCAGTGCTCAGGCGGTGAGGGCGCTCTCGATCGCGTCGACGAACGCCGGCAGGTCGTCCGGGGTGCGGGAGGTGATGAAGCCGCCGTCGACCTGGACCTCCTGGTCGACCCACTCGGCTCCGGCGTTGCGCAGGTCGGTCTGCAGCGACGGGAACGACGTGACGGTCTTGCCCGACAGCACACCCGCCTCGACGAGGGTCCACGGGCCGTGGCAGATCGCCGCGACCGGCTTGCTCGCCTCGGCGAAGGCCTGCACGAGCGTCGCTGCACGGGACTCCTGGCGCAGCGTGTCGGCGTTGATGGTGCCGCCGGGGATCACGAGGGCGTCGAAGTCCTTCGCGTCGACACCGGCGATGGTGGTGTCCGGCTCGAGCGTCTGCCCCGGGTCCTTGTCGCCGACCAGCGTCTGGATCGTGCCGGTCTCCTTCGCCGCCACGGTCACCGAGGCACCACGCTCACGCAGCTGCTCGGTGGGGACGACGATCTCGTCCTGCTCCACGCCGTAGTTCGTCGTGATGACGAGGACCTTCTTGCCGTCGAGGGTTGCCATGATCGCTCCTTCCGCGGCCCGGTCGTTCCGGCCGCACACCCGAGGGTCGTCGGCGTCGGCTGGGCAGGCGTGCAGGGGCGGCTGGGGGGGGTCCGGTCGGGCGGTCGAGCGGTCGCAACTCCCCGCTCACGTCCGCCGGGCGGTCACAAAACGTCGGCTGGCGGCGGCGCAGCCGACGGTTCCTGACCACTCAGCGCAGGCAGGGCGGAGTGTCCTGACCAGCGGGCGAGGCGCCGTGGACGCGCCCACAGTCGGCCTGGAGGCACGGTGCCGGCCC
>NZ_KK366002.1:338585-809512 GCF_000686685.1 Curtobacterium sp. UNCCL17
CGGGCGAGGCGCCGTGGACGCGCCCACAGTCGGCCTGGAGGCACGGTGCCGGCCCGCCACGGGCCTCCAGGCCGCCACCCGGCCGGTCGCAACACCCCGCTCACGTCCGCCGAGCGGTCACGAAGCGCCGCCTGCCGGCGGCGCAGCCGACGGTTCCTGACCACTCGGCGGGGGCCGGGCGGGGTGTCCTGACCAGCCGGCGGGCGGGCGGTCCGGGCAGGACGGGCGCCGCGCTCAGCCGCGGATGCGGAAGGCGTCACCGTCGCGCTCGACGGTCAGGCCGTCGTACCCGTGGACCCGGTGCAGGCCGGCCGTCACCGGGTGCTCGAGGGACCCGACGACGACCGTGGTCGCACCGGAGGCGATGGCGGACTCGAGTCCGGCGGGGGCGTCCTCGAACGCCACGCAGTCGGTCGGGTCGAGGCCGAGCAGGGCAGCTCCGCGCAGGTAGCCGTCGGGGTGGGGCTTGCCGTGCTCGACGTCCTCCGAAGGGACGAAGGCCTCGGGCACGGCGAACCCGGCGGCCACCATCCGGCCCGCGGCGAGGTCACGCGGGGCGCTCGTCACGAGGGCCACCGGGACACCGAGTTCGACGAGTCGCTGCACGAAGGCGACGGCGCCGGGGATCTCGAGGATGCCCTCGGTGCTCGCGGTCTCCTCGGCGACGAGTTCCGCCGCGATCCGCTGCTGCTCGGCCAGGGGCAGGTCGGGCAGGAAGCGCCGCAGGGTGTCGATCGCCTGCCGCCCGTGCGAGAACGCGAGGATCTCGTCGGGGTCGATGCCGTTCGCGTTCCCGAACCGGGTCCAGGTCGCCTCCACCACCGCGGTCGAGTCGACGAGGGTCCCGTCCATGTCGAAGAGGACCCCGGACGCCACGATGTCGATCACGCGCCCGACCCTAGCCCACGGGCCCCAGCGCGCCCCCCGACGCCCGCGCGGGCGGGGTCAGCGCGCTCGGACGTACCGGGTGAGCAGCACTCCGCCGGCGCCGAGCAACACGTGCGCCGGTCGCATCCGCCGGAGCTCCGGCGACGACCCTCGGGCGATGCGCGGCCCCGCCCCGCCCTCGAGCGACGGGTCGATCGTCAGGGTCAGCTCGTCGACGGCGTCCGCGGCGATGAGCGCCCCGAGGAAGGACGGCCCGCCCTCGCAGTGGATCATCCCGAGGCCACGGCCCGCCAACAGCCCACGGATCCGCCCGGCGTCCACCGAGTCCGGGTCATCGTCCGCGCTGCACGAGACGACGTCCGCGACCTCGGCGAGCGCCCGGGCCTTCGACGACGCAGCCGCCGTCGCCGACGTCAGGACGATCGGGCGCACCGGCGCCTCGGTGAACACCCGCGACGTCGGGTCGAGCGACAACGACCCGGTGACGATGGCGAACACGGGGTGGTCCGGCATGCCGTGCGCCCGACGCCAGGCGACGTCGGCGTCGTGCAGGACCATCGGCCCGTAGCCCTCGTCGCGGACGGTGCCGGCGGCGACGAGCACGACGTCGGCCACCCGCCGGAGCAGGTCGAAGACGCGCAGGTCGTCGTCGCCGCCGAGCGACCCGGACACCCCGGCGGCCGAGGCCGAACCGTCCAGCGTGGCGACGAAGTTCACGCGGAGCCAGGGGTCCCCGGCGTCGGCGGTGTAGAGCTCGAGCAGGTCGTCGTCGGACAGGTCCGCGATCGACGGGGGCAGGACGTTCACGTGTTGTGCCTCGATTCCACGGGGGTGCGCCATCCGAGCGTGGCCTCGACCATGCGCATCGCGTCGACGCTCTCGGCGACGTCGTGCATGCGGACGATCCGGGCGCCGAGCATCGCGCTCACGGTCGCCACGGCGAGCGATCCGGAGAGCCGTTCACCGCGGGGGCGGCCGAGCGACTCCCCCACGAAGTCCTTGTTCGACACCGCGGCGAGGACCGGGTAGCCGAGCGCGACGACCTCGGGCAGTCGACGGGTGAGCTCGAGGGTGTGCACGGTGTTCTTGTGCAGGTCGTGGCCCGGGTCGACGATGATCCGCGACTCGGGGATGCCCGCGGCGAGTGCCCGGTCGACCCGTTCGCGCAGGAACGCGACGACCTCGCCCGCGATGTCGCCGTACTGCGGCGGCGCCGGCAGGGGCCGTCGGGGTTCGGCGAGCGAGTGCGTGATGACGACGGTGGCGTCGGAGTCGGCGACCACGGCGGCCATCCGCGGGTCGGACAGGCCGGTGGTGTCGTTGACGACGGTCGCCCCGGCCGCGATCGCCGCCGCGGCGACCTCGGGACGGAAGGTGTCGACGCTGATGACGACGTCGGACTGCTGCGCGAGCTGCTCGACGACGGGCACGACGCGGTCGATCTCGTCGGAGGCGGGCAGCTCCGGGCCGGGGGCGAACTTCACGCCACCGATGTCGACCCAGTCGGCGCCCTGTTCGGCGGCGCGCACCGAGGCGGCGACGGCCCGGTCGAGCTCGAAGGTGGCGCCGCGGTCGTGGAACGAGTCGGGGGTGCGGTTCACGATCGCCATCACGGCGATGCGGTGGTCGAAGTCGATGGTGCGGCGGCCGAACGTCCGGACCGGGTGGCGCAGGTCCGGCACGACCCAGCCGGGTCCGGCCGCGCCGTCGGGGAGGCCCGTCATGCGTCCGCCCCGGCACTCGCGTCGTGCCCGGCGTCGGTCGCACGCCCCGCGCCGATGAGCGCGATCGCCTCGGCCCGCCCCGCGGTGTCGGCCAGCGAACCGGTGGCCGCCACCGTCACGGTCGTCGAACCGGTCTGGCGCTCCCCACGCGTCGTGACGCACTGGTGCTGGGCGTCGAGGACCACCAGGACGCCCTCGGCGCCGAGCCCCTCGGCGATGGTCGCGGCGACCTGTTCGCCGAGCCGCTCCTGCAGCTGCGGACGGGAGGCCACCGCGTCGAGCACCCGCGCCAGCGTGCCGAGCCCGATGAGGCGATCGCCCGGCGCGTACGCCAGGTGCGCGACCCCGAGGAACGGCAGCAGGTGGTGCTCGCAGACGGAGCGGAACTTGACGTCGCGGACGATGACGAGTCGACCGCGCTCACCGTCCTCGGCGTGCACGGTGCCGTCCCGGGCGATGGCGACCGCGTCGGTGCCGATCCCGGAGAAGAACTCGGCGTACGAGTCGGCGACACGGGCGGGGGTGCGGGTGAGTTCCGGGCGGTCGGGATCCTCGCCGATGGCGAGCAGCAGCTCGCGGACGGCGGCCTCGACACGGGCGCGGTCCATGGGTGACGTCACCCGCTCATCCAACACCAGCCATGGCCGGAGAACGCGGGCAGACGCCCAGCGCGAGGTGCGCGATCCGCGCGGAACGGGCCTCCCGGCTGTCACAACCTGTGAGACCGGTGTGACACGCCCGAAACCCAGCGTCCTTTAAACTCTCGTGGTGAGCGCCCCGCAGACCGACACCACGCCCCGGAACCGCTTCGCGACCGGCCTCGATCGATTCTTCTCCATCACGCAACGCGGATCGTCGATCCCCCGCGAGGTCCGCGGTGGCCTCGTCTCGTTCGTGACGATGGCGTACATCGTCATCCTGAACCCCCTCATCCTCGGCGGGTTCAGCGCCGACCAGGCCGCCAAGGACGTCAGCGGCGGATGGCTCGAGAACGCTCAGGTGGCCGCGGCGACCGGTCTCGTCGCCGGCGTGATGACCATCGCGATGGGCATCATCGCGAACCTGCCGTTCGGCATCGCCGCGGGGCTCGGGATCAACTCGTTCCTCGCCGTCAGCGTCGTGCACCAGGTCACCTGGGCCGAGGCGATGGGGCTGGTCGTCATCAACGGTGTGATCATCGTGATCCTCGCGTTGACCGGCATCCGGACGATGATCTTCACCGCCGTCCCGGCACAGCTCAAGGCCGCCATCACGGTCGGCATCGGCCTGTTCATCGCGTTCATAGGGCTCGTCGACTCCGGCTTCGTGCGGTCCTCCGGGCTCGCGTCGCCGCCGCTGCAGCTCGGCGAGGACGGCTCCGTCGGCGCCCTGCCGACCATCGTGTTCCTGATCGGCCTGATCATCATCGGCACGCTCATGGCCCGCCGGGTCAAGGGTGCGCTGCTCATCGGCATCGTCGCCACCACGATCATCGCGATCATCCTGCAGGCGATCTTCCAGGTGCCGACCTCGGTCGACTCGAAGACCGGCTGGAACCTCAACGCCCCCGGCCTGCCGAGCGCACTGTTCGCCGTGCCGGACCTGTCGCTCGTCGGCCACGCCGACGTCTTCGGTGCCTTCACCCGCATCGGCCCGCTCGCCGCGTCGATGCTCGTCTTCACCCTGGTCTTCACGAACTTCTTCGACGCCATGGGCACCATGACCGGTCTCGCCAAGGCCGCCGGTGTCGCGAAGCCCGACGGCACGTTCCCCCGCCTGAAGTCGGCGCTCGTCGTCGAGGGCGTCGGCGCGATCGCCGGTGGTGGCGCGTCGGTGTCGTCGAACACCGTCTTCATCGACTCGGCCTCCGGCATCGGCGAGGGCGCCCGCACGGGCATGGCCTCGGTCGTCACCGGACTGCTGTTCCTGGCGTCGATGTTCCTCACGCCGCTCACCCAGGTCGTCCCGCTCGAGGTCGCCGCCGCCGGGCTCGTCGTCGTCGGTGCGCTCATGGTCGCGCAGGTCGCGGACATCTCGTGGTCGGACTTCGGATCGGCCCTGCCGGCGTTCCTGACGATCGTCGTCATGCCGCTGACCTACTCGATCGCGAACGGCATCGGCGCCGGCTTCATCAGCTGGGTGCTCATCAAGCTGCTGTCCGGCCGTGGCCGTGAGGTCTCGTGGCTGCTCTACGTCGTCGCCGCGGGCTTCCTGCTGTACTTCGCGCGGGGGCCGCTGGAGGCGCTGCTCGGCGTCGGCTGAGGCTTTGGTCGGGCGGGGCCTGTCACAAGACGCCGTCGTGTCATCGAGACGCCGCCGATTCCGGCGGCGTCTCGACGTTTCTGGGGCGTCTCCGCAAGATGCCGGCGTCTTCCGCAGGCCGGCGTCGGCCTGGAGGCCCGTGGTCAGTCCGGCAGGTCGCTCGGCGTGGCCTCGTGGTGGCGCTGGTCCTGGGTGCGACGGTCTTCCTTCATGCCCGCCTCGAACAGGTGGCGACGGCCCTGCACGAGCTCGTCGCGCGCCGTGCGCTCGAGCTCCTTGGCGAGGGCGTAGTAGCCGTCGTCGTAGTCCTCGACGATCTGGAACGTCCAGCGGCCCGCGATGACGTTGCGGCCCACGAGTTCGGTGTCGATGCGTTCGGCGAGTTCGGTGTGCCCGGCCTTCCGCAGCTGCTCGACCGCCTCACCGAGGTTCAGGTCAGCGGTGCCGGTCAGTCGGTGGAACCCGTAGAGCAGGCCGCGGGCGTGCTCGATGACCTCGACCGCGGCGGACAGGCTGCCGAGCGCCTCGACCGTGGCCTCGGACACCCCCTCGGGAACCTGGTGCTGCGCGTCGGGGCCCTGTGCGTCGTTCGTCATGGGTCCCGTCTACACGACGACTGCCGAGGCCGAGCGCAGTCACTTCGTCTGGTTGGGGTGGTGGGTGTGCACGTCGGTGATGCACACCACGCGGTCATCCACGTCGACCGTGAACCAGATCCGGGCGCCGCGCTTCAGCTCGAACTGACGACGCGTCCACTCCCGGCCGGAGTGTCGAACCACACCGAGTTCCCCGCGCAGGGCGTGGCAGGACAGGTCCTCGGTCAACGGATCCGTGGTCAGCCGATCCCACGCGGCAGCGACTGCGTTCCGCTGCACCGCCACCACGTCGCGCCACCCCTGTTCCGCGCCGCGCGTCCCGAAGACGATCGTGTACTCCGTCGAACGGATCGGCCGGGGGACCCCGCCGCGCCGGCCCGCCACCGCGTCAGGGCTTCTCGACGCGGATCGGCTCAGCGAGGATCTCCGGCTCTCCGGTGTCCCAGCCTGCTGCGATCGCCTCGGCGCTGTTGCGCCACGCCTGCATCTCGAGCAGGAGCCTGCGCGGCTGCCGGAGCGAGAACGAGCCACGGGCGACGTCGACGATCTCCCGGGCGAAGCGCTGCTGGTCTGCGGCGCTGAGGAGCTTGATCCACGGGTACGGGATCGCCAGCCGATCGTGGAGTGGCAATTGCTCGTTGAGCGTCACCGCGGCGATGAGCTGCGCCGCGATGTCCAGGACCGCGTCGTCGTCGTCGGACCGTTCCTTCGTGGTGAGGACGAGGGGCTTCCCGTCGCGACGGGTGACCTCGAGCGGGGCTTCTTCCGCGGCGGCGAACACCTGCTTGGCGTGGCGGGAGAGGTCAGAGGACTGCACCGACCGTCGGGATCGGGGCGGAGCAACGAGCGTCATGGATCGAGCCTATTCAGAACGTGTTCTGAACGCAACGGTCGGTTGCGACGTCGGAGGTCGACACCTACCATTCGAACACACGTTCGAACGAGGAGACCCGATGATGATCACCGACACGGCCGCCACGGTGTGGTGGGCCGAGGGCACGCCGACCCGGCTGGTGTGGGCCGGACGGCGCTGGCGGGTGAGCGACACCCCCACCCGGCTGACCGTAACGCGCGCTGAACTGCCCACCGCGATCACCCATGCGCCCGAACGCACCGTGGGCTGGCGGTTCCAGGCGACCAGCGACGACGACGGCGAGGCCCTGGTGGTCGACATCGTGCCGCAGGGTGCCGGCTGGGGCGTGGCCCGGACGTGGACGTGAGCGGCCCGGACCGCTACCGTCCGGACATGGACAGGTGGGTGGCGCTGCTGCGCGGCGTCAACGTGAACGGCATCACGATCCGGAGCGCCGAGCTCGCGGAGCTCTTCCGAGGGCTCGGGTTCGACGACGTCCGCACCGTGCTCGCCTCGGGCAACGTCGTGTTCTCCGCCGACGAGCTCGCCGAGCAGCTCAAGACGTCGATCGAGCAGGGGCTGCGCGACCGGTTCGGGTACGACGCCTGGATCGTGCTCGTCCGGCACGACGCCCTCGCAGCCGTAGTCGACGGTTTCCCCTTCGCGCGTGCCGACGAACGGCACGACTACGTCGTGTTCGGGTCCGACGACGGTGCGCTCGACGCGTTGGTCGGGGACCTCGAACTCGACGACTCGGTCGAGCAGGTCGCCCGCGGGAACGGGGTCGTCTACTGGTCCTGCCCGAAGGGGTCGAGCACCGACACCGTGTTCGCCAAGCGGGCCGGCGCCGCACGCTTCAAGCGCACGACGACGACCCGCAACACGAACACGCTGCGGAAGCTCCTGTGACGCTCGGCACCCTGCACCACGTCGAGCTCCGTACCGCCGACCTCGACGCCGCCGCCGGGTCCTGGGGCTGGCTGCTCGGCGAACTCGGCTACGAACCGTTCCAGCAGTGGGACCACGGCCGGAGCTGGCGGCTCGGCCCGTTGTACGTCGTCCTCGAATCGGCGCCACTGGACGGCGATCACGACCGCCGCCGACGCCGGGGTGGCTCAGGCCTGCGGCGGCTGCCCGTTGCTCGCCATGGTGCCGCCGTCCACGGGCAGGACCGCACCCGTGATGAACGAGGCCGCGTCGCTGGCCAGGAACAGGATCGCCTCGGCGACCTCGGCAGAGCGACCCCCGCGGCCGAGGGCGATGCGCTCGGTGAACTTCGACTGCAGGGCCTCGTCCTCCGCCTGCTCCTGGGTCAGGTCGGTCCAGATGAGTCCCGGAGCGACGGCGTTCACGCGCACGCCGAACTGCCCGTTGTCGAGTGCAGCGGCCTTGGTGAAGTTCGTCACGCCTCCCTTCGCCGCGTTGTAGGGGCTCATCCGCCAATCGGCGTCCTCACCGGAGACCGACGACGTGTTGACGATCGACCCCTTCGTCTCGCGCAGGAACGGCAGCGCCGCCCGGGTGCCGTAGAACACACCGGACAGATCGGTCTCGATGACCCGGCGCCACTCGTCCGTGCTGATGTCGGTGATGTCGCCCGAGCTGAAGGTCCCGGCGTTGTTCACCAGGACGTCGAGGCGGTCGAAGCGGTCGATCGCCGCCGAGACGACGGTCTCCCAGTCCTCCGGGCTCGCCACGTCGGCGTGCAGGGCGACGACCCGGTGCGTCGGCAGGGAGTCACCCACCGCGCGGACCTTCTCCTCGACGCTGTCGGTCAGCACGACCGATGCGCCCTCGTCGATGAACGCCCGCACCGTCGCCTCACCGATGCCGGACCCAGCGCCCGTGACGATCGCGACCTTGCCCTCGAACCGGTTGCCCATGATGTCTCCTCTCGTTGCACGAACCGTGCCCGGGGAGACGCCATCGACCCGAGGGGCACGGCAGACCACGGTGCCCCGGGCCGACTGGACGCGTTCGGAGGCGCCGGGAACACCCCGGGGACGCAGGTCGCCCCGGCACCGCGAGGCGGAACCGGGGCGACGTGCGACTGCGGCGCAGGGACGGGCGTCAGCCGGTCGAGTCGTCGAGGTCGAAGTCGCGCTCCAGGGAGATCGTCGGGATCGACGCGGTGATGACCGAGCCGTCCGCCCGCAGCGTGCCCTGGATGTCGCTGGTGGTCGGGGCGTGCCCGGACATGCGCGGCCCGTGGTGCGGCAGCGGCACCACGGTGGGCTCCCCGGCCTCGATGTCCCACTGCTGGTTGTGCACCCACACCGTGAAGCCCGAACCGGTCTCAACCGTGAGGGTCATGGCTTCCTGCTCCAGGTCCACCCGGACCCGCGATCCACGCACCGTCAGACGGTAGGACAGACGGTCCCAGTGCTTCGGCAACCGCGGGTTGAAGGTCATCCGACCGCCGTGGTCGCGCATGCCACCGAAGCCGTTGACGAGCGCACCCCAGATGCCACCGGTCGACGCGATGTGCACGCCGTCCGAGGTGTTGCCGTGCAGGTCCGCCAGGTCGACGTAGAGCGCGGTCTGGAAGTACTGGTCGGCGAGGTCGTGGTACCCGACCTCGGCCGCCATGATCGACTGCACGACCGCGGACAGCGTCGAGTCACCGGTGGTGAGTGCGTCGTAGTAGTCGAAGTCGCGACGCTTCTCGGCCGCCGTGAACTCGTGCCCCTGCAGGAACAGCGCGAGCACGACGTCGGCCTGCTTGAGCACCTGGAACCGGTAGATCACCAGCGGGTGGTAGTGGAGCAGCAGCGGGCGCTTGGACTCCGGGGTGTTCTCGAGGTCCCAGAGTTCCTTGTCGAGGAACTGGGCGTCCTGTGGGTGGATGCCGCGGTGCGGGTCGAACGGGATCTCCATCGACTCGGCAGCGTGCTCCCACTCGACGAGCTCATCCGGCTGCAGACCGGTCCGGCGCACCATGCGGTCGTACTCTTCGGCGTCGTCGGCGGCGAGCTCGCGGCAGGCGTTGACGGCGAACCACAGGTTCGCCCGCGCCATCACGTTCGTGTAGAGGTTGTCGTCGACGACGGTCGTGTACTCGTCCGGCCCGGTGACGCCGTCGATGTGGAACTTCTTGTCGCCGTTGGACCGCCAGAACCCGAGGTCGGCCCAGAGCCGGGCGGTCTCGACGAGCACGTCGATGGCGCCGCGCTTCAGGAACTCGCGGTCGCCCGAGGCCCGGACGTACTGCATGAGCGCATGCGAGATGTCGGCATCGATGTGGTACTGCGCGGTGCCGGCGGCGTAGTACGCGCTGGACTCTTCCCCGTTGATCGTCCGCCACGGGAACAGGGCACCGCGCTGGTTCAGCTCGCGGGCCCGAGCCCGTGCCGCGTCGAGCATGTTGTAGCGGAAGCGCAGGGCGTTCCGGGCGACGATCGGCGCCGTGTACGACAGGAACGGCAGGACGTAGATCTCCATGTCCCAGAAGTAGTGGCCGCCGTAGCCGGAGCCGGTGACGCCCTTCGCGGCGATGCCGTGGCCGTCGGTGCGGGCGGTGGCCTGCGCCAGCTGGAAGAGGTTCCAGCGGACGGCCTGCTGGATCGCGGGCTGACCGGCGATCTCGACGTCGCTGCGGGCCCAGTAGTCGTCGAGCCAGTCGCGCTGCTTCGCGAAGGTCTCGTCGACGTTCTCGGCGTGCGCGCGGTCGAGCGTGCGGTCGCACCGGTCGGCGAGCTCGCGCACGGGCACCCCGCGGGAGGTGTGGTAGACCACGTGCTTCACGAGCCGGATGGGCTGCCCCGCGCGGGCCTGCACCCGGTAGACGTGCTTCGCCAGGTCGTCCTCGATCGAGGACGACTCGTCCCAGCTGTTCTCGGTCTCGATGTGGTGCTCGACGCCGACGCAGATCGTCATGCCGGAGCTGGACGCCTGGTACCCCAGGACCGAACGGCCGCCGGTGCTGCGCTTGAGCTTCGGCACGAGCACCCGCTCGGTGAACGACTCGGCCTTGCGCGGGTCGAAGGCGTTCGCCGCGGCCCGCATGCCGGCGTGGTACTCGTCCTGCACGTCCTGGCGGTTGAGGATCTGGCTGGACAGCAGGATCGAGGCGTCCGCGTCGAGCACGGTGACCTCGTAGTCGATGACGGCGAGGTGCCGGTCGGTGAACGACACGAGTCGACGTGCCCGGATGAGCACCCGCTTGCCGGACGGCGTCGACCACTCGGTCTCGCGGAACAGGTAGCCGCCGCGGAACTCCAGCCGACGCGTGTGCCGGAGGATGTCGGCCTCGGCCAGCACGAGCGGCTCGTCGTCGACGTAGAGGCGGATGACCTTGGCGTCGGGCGCGTTGATGATCGTCTGCCCGGTCTTCGCGAAGCCGAAGGCGTCCTCCGCGTGCCGGATCGGCCAGGTCTCGTGGAACCCGTTGATGTACGTGCCGTACTGCACGCCGCCACGGCCTTCGTCGAGGTTTCCGCGCAGGCCGAGGTACCCGTTGCCGACGGCGAAGTTCGTCTCGGCGACGCCCTGCTCGTCGGGGGTGTACTCGGTCTCGACGAGGGCCCACTCGTCGATCGGGTAGCGGACGCGGTCGAGGGGGTCCGAGGTGATGGGGTTCATGCTGCTCCGTGGGAAGGGAGGGAGATGGGTACGTCGGTGCGGCCGGCAGGCAGGGAGTGTTCGGCCGGGTGGCCTACGTCGTGCTGGTGGCCGGTGCGGGCAGCTCGTCGATGAGTTCGGCGAGGTCGGACACCACGACGTCGGCACCGTGCTCGCGCAGGGCGTCCGCCCCGGCGCCGCGGTCGACACCGACGACGAGACCGAACGAACCGTTGCGGCCGGCTTCGACCCCGCTGGTGGCGTCCTCGACCACGACGCACTCGGCGGCGGTGAGTCCGAACCGGGTCGCGGCGTCGAGGTAGGTGTCGGGCGCGGGCTTGCCGGTCAGGCCGTCCTGGCGCGCGACGAGCCCGTCGACGACCACCGGGAACCGGTCGAGGATGCCCGCCGTCCGGAGCACCGAGGTGGCGTTCGCCGAGCTCGAGACGACCGCGACGGACAGTCCGGCGGCGATCGCGGCGGTCAGGAACCGCAGCGAACCCGGGTAGGGCTCGACGCCGTGCTCGTCGAGCTCGGCGGTGAACTCCGCGTTCTTCCGGTTGCCGAGCCCGCACACCGTGTCGGTGTCGGGCGCGTCGTCAGGGGTGCCCTGCGGCAGGTCGATGCCGCGCGACTCGAGCAGCGAGCGCACGCCGTCGTAGCGGGGCTTGCCGTCGATGTAGGTGAAGTAGTCCTGCTCGGTGTACGGCGCGACCCCGTGTGCTTCGAGGTACGGCGTGAACAGTCGGCTCCAGGCCCGCATGTGGACGTCGGCCGTCGGGGTGAGCACGCCGTCGAGGTCGAACAGGAGCGCGCGCTGGTCACTGAGTCGAGCGGGCGTGCGGTGGTCCTGCGTCGTCATCTGCGGTCCTCCGGGGACTGGTGGTGGACGTGTGGCTCCCGACGAGTCTAGGACCGCTCCAGTCCGGACGTTCCGACGCGCCGCACCCTGTGGAGAGAGTTCACCGGCCGCTCCGCTGTGCAGGGAGGACCCCCGCCACGGCGCACCTGTGAGGCCTCTGATACACACCCCGGCACGCTGACCCGGACGAAAGGCACCACCATGACCAGCGACACCACGGCCGCACCCCACGACGGCACGCAGTCGAAGCTCCGCCAGGCGATCACCGGCCCGCTGCTGTTCCTCTTCATCCTCGGCGACGTGCTCGGCGCCGGCATCTACGCCCTGATGGGGACGCTGGCGAAGGACGTCGGCGGGGCGCTCTGGGCACCGCTGGTGCTCGCGCTCCTGCTGGCACTGCTCACGGCGGGCTCCTACGCCGAACTCGTGACGAAGTACCCGAAGGCCGGCGGTGCCGCGGTCTTCGCCGAACGCGCCTACAAGGCGCCCATCGTCTCCTTCCTGGTCGGGTTCAGCATGCTCGCCGCCGGCGTCACGAGCGCCGCCGGCCTGTCGCTCGCCTTCGCCGGCGACTACCTCGGCACGTTCGTCGACCTGCCGCCCGTGCCCACCGCGATCGTCTTCCTCGCTCTGATCGCCTGCCTGAACGCCCGCGGCATCTCCGATTCGCTCAAGAGCAACGTCGTGATGACGATCATCGAGGTCTCCGGCCTCGTCATCGTGATCGTCGTCGTGGCCGTGATGCTCGGCGGTGGCGGCGGTGACGTCTCCCGGATCGGCGCGTTCCCGTCCGAGGCCAACCCGGCCCTGGCGACCCTGAGCGCCGCGATCGTCGCCTACTACTCGTTCGTCGGCTTCGAGACGTCCGCCAACATCGCGGAGGAGGTCCGCGACCCCCGCCGCGTCTACCCGAAGGCCCTGTTCGGCGCCCTCGCCACGGCCGGCGTCGTCTACGTCCTCGTCGCCCTCGCCAGCGCGATCGCCCTGCCCGCTTCGGAGCTGTCCGAGTCCAGCGGCCCGCTGCTCGCGGTCGTCTCCGCCACCGGCGTCCCGATCCCCGACTGGGTCTTCAGCCTCATCGCCCTGGTCGCCGTCGCGAACGGCGCGCTGCTCACGATGATCATGTCGAGCCGCGTGACCTACGGCATGGCCGAGCAGCGACTCCTGCCCGCCCTGCTCGCGAAGGTCCTGCCGAACCGGAAGACCCCGTGGACCGCCATCGTCGCCACCACGATCGTCGCGATGCTCCTGACCCTGGTGGGTGACGTGGGCGTGCTGGCCGAGACCGTCGTGCTCCTGCTGCTCTTCGTGTTCATCAGCACGAACGTCGCCGTCCTGGTGCTCCGCCGCGACCACGTCGAGCACGACCACTTCAGGGTCTGGACGTTCGTCCCGGTGCTCGGGGTGCTGTCGTGCATCCTGCTGCTGACGCAGCAGAGCGGTCAGGTCTGGCTCTACGCCGCGATCCTGCTCGCCGTCGGCGTGGTCCTGTACTTCGTCGCCCGGTTCACCGGGCGACGTTCCGGACGCGACCACGAGGCGGGCGTGATCCACTGACGGCACGTACCACGGGCCTCCAGGCAGACCGTCTGGAGGCCCGTGGTACGTCCGCCGGTCCACCCGCGTCGTCAGCGCAGGTCGCGCACCCAGGCCTCGATCGCGTCCGAGATCTGCTGGCGGGCATCAGCACGGCTGATGGTCGCCGTGCGGTCGCCCGGCTGGTCGCCGTAGGCACCGAAGTCGGCGTGGTTCGACCCCTGGATCTCGGTCATGGTGGCGGTCGACGGCAGCTTGTCCCGCGCGGCGTCGACCTTGGCCGGGGTCGACAGACCGTCACGCGAACCGGAGACGCTCAGCACGTCGATGTAGGAGCGGCTGATGTCGTTCGCGCAGTAGCTGCCGAGCAGCAGCAGGCCGTCCGCGTCCTGGGCGAGCTGGCACGCGCGGACCCCGCCGAGGGAGTGCCCGCCGACCGCCCAGCGGGTGACCGAGGGTGCGTGGGCCTCGAACGTGGCGAGCGGCCGGGTGTCGAAGAACGCGAGGTTCAGCGTCGGCTTCGTGATGACCACCGTCGTGCCGTTGGCGACCACCTGCCGGAACGTGGCCATGTAGGCGTACGGATCGACCTTCGCGCCGGGGATGAAGACGATCCCGACCCCGTCGGCCTGGCCGGTCGGGGTCATCACCACCGAGTCACCGGCGTCCCGGACCGCGATCCGGTCGTCGCGCCAGACCTGCAGGGCGGCGCTACGGGTGCCCTGCATCACGATGTGGGCCCAGACGAGGAACACCACCGCGATCAGCACGACGACGGCGACGATCCAGGTGGTCCAGCGCAGCGCTCGGTTCATGTGGCCACCGTACGGCGCATCCGGACGGCGGCGTTCGCTTCGTGAGCAGGAATGGTCGGGTGCGACGTGCACACCCGACCATTCCTGCTCACGACGTCGCCCGGGAAGGGCGACCGGGACGCGCTACTTGATGGCGGCGCGGATCTCGGCGGCTGCTGCGCCGACGTCCGAGGCGCTGTAGATCGCGCTGCCGGCGACGGCGATGCGGGCACCGGCCTCCTGCACCGAGGCGACCGAGGACGCGTTCACGCCGCCCGCGATCGAGAACGGGACGCCCGACTCCTTGCCGGCGTCGAGCAGCGTCGAGAACGTGAAGCCCTCTTCGGCCTGCTCGTCGAGCCCGGCGTGGACCTCGACGAACTCGGCGCCGAGTGCGACGACCTCGCGGGCACGGGCGGCCTTGTCGGAGACGCCGATCAGGTCGACGACGATGCCCTTGCCGTGCTTCTTCGCGGCCTTGACGGCTCCGACGATCGTCGAGTCGCCGGCGACACCGAGGACGGTGACCAGGTCGGCACCGGCCGAGAAGGCGATGTCGGCCTCGAGCTCACCGGCGTCCATGGTCTTGAGGTCGGCGAACACGATCTTGTCGGGGTGTGCTTCCTTGATCGCGGTGACGGCGGACAGGCCGGCGCTCTTGATCAGGGGCGTGCCGAGCTCGAGGACGTCGACGTGCGGCGCGGCCGCGGCGGCGAGCTCGAGGGCGGCTTCGGTGGTCAGGGTGTCCATGGCGAACTGGAGCTGCATGGGTGTGCCTTTCATTCGAGGTTGGCGTGACGGGGCCAGAGGTCGTCGGCGGACTGCCCGCCTCGGGCCCACAGGGCGTGGAACACGGCGTCGCCCACCAGGGCGACGGCCTGTTCGAAGAGGCCACCGGCGTACTGGGCCGAGGCGGTGCCGGAGCGGTCGGTCTTCGTCGCGGCGGGCAGCACGATCGTGACGTCCGCCAGCTCGGAGAGCGGGGAGTCGTCGGTGGTCGAGAGCGCCACGACGGATGCGCCGACCTCGTGCGCGGTGCGCGCGGCCTGCACGATGCCGGTGGTCGTACCGGAGCCGCTCGCGACGAGGAGCAGGTCACCCGGACGGATGGCCGGGGTGGTGACCTCGCCGACGACGTGCGCGTCGAGGCCGAGGTGCATGAGGCGCATCGCGGTCATGCGGAGGGCGAGTCCGGAGCGCCCGGCGCCGTGGACGAACACCCGGTCGGCGCCCTCGATCAGGTCGAGTGCGCGCTGGGCCGGGGCGTCGTCGAGGCGGGCCGCCAGGTCGCCGACCTCGCGGACGACCAGGTCGAGCGCTGCGGAGACGGTGGTTGCTGCCATGCCCTCGATCCTTCCGTCGCGCGCCTCGGCACGCCGCTACCCGCCCCGGCAGGGACCCCATCCCATCGGGTGGGCCCGTCCGCTCGGGTGGGACGGGTACCGTCGCGTCCATGGACGCATCGGTCGACACCCTGGAGGCCCGGGGCGGCTCCGCCATCCGGCTCGCGGCCGCCGAGCACGCCCGCACGGTCGCCGAGCAGGCGGATCGGCACGCGCTGACCCTCGAGTCCGTCCTCGCCGTGCTCCGGTCGTCGCGGGTCACCGACGCGGCCGCCCGGGCCGAGGCCGTCGAGATCGCCTCGGCCGCCCTCGTCGACCTGCGCACCGTCACCGATCAGCAGCGGAGCACCCTGCTCGAACCCGTCACCGGCGCGTTCTCGCGGTTGCGCGCCGACCTGCGGCCGCTCGTGCGTTTCGGGGACCTCGACGTGCAGTTCGTCGAGCCGCCGGCCACCGGCCGTGCGCTCCCGGGTGACGTCGCCCACGCGGCCCGGGCGATCGTCCGGACCGCGGTGCTCGCCCTGGTCGACGACGGTGCGGCGAAGCGGGTGCGCATCCAGTGGGACTGCGACGGCCGGAACCTGCTCATGCAGCTCCGCGACGACGGCTCCGGCACGCTCGACGTGCACGACGACGCCATGCGGCCGATCGCGGAGCGGGTAGTCACGCTCGACGGGCGGGTGCAGGTCGCGAGCACGCCCGGCTGGGGGTCCGTGCTCGACATCTCACTGCCGCTCGACCCGCGGCCGGCCGAGGTGGACGCGGTCGACGACGGCGACCTGACCCCGCGGGAGCGCGACGTCCTGCGGCTCGTGGCGACCGGTGTCGGCAACCGGGAGATCGCCGAGGGACTCGGCATCAGCGTCAACACCGTGAAGTACCACGTGGCGAACCTGCTCCGGAAGCACGGCGCCCGGACCCGGGCCGAACTCGCGGCGTTCAGCTCCCGGGCGTGAACCGACGGGATCGCGACGAGGCGTCCCGACGAGACCGCGACAACGGGTACCGACGGTCGAGCGCGGGCTCGACGACGGTCGCCATCAGGAACTGGGAGAGCAGCCGCCCACCCGCCCAGTAGATGGGGATGACGAAGATCGCGGCACCCGGCCAGATGCGCGAACCGATGAGCGCCAGGGTGCCGAGCGTCACGACGATGCCGACACCGGAGTACAGGTACTGCCAGCCGCGCGAAGCAGCGTCGCGCTGCGCCTGCTCGCGCTCGGCGCGCTCGTCGAGACCGCGCACCCCCGGGTCGAGCGACGCCGGCTCCTCGGTGGCGAACAGGTCGCGCACGGGGACCTCGAGGGCCGTGGCCACCGCGGACAGCGACTCGAGGCTCGCGTCGTTGCCGCTCTCCATCCGTTGCACCGTCCGCACGGCGATGCCGCTCGTCTCGGCCAGTCGTTCCTGGGTCCAGCCCCGCAGTCGTCGGAGTTCACCGATCCGCATCTCGTTCATGTCCTGAACAGTAGGGAACCGCGGAACGGCACACCACGACAGGGACCCGCCACCGACACGACAGCTTCCCGCCAGTTCCCCGACAGCGGCGGTCCCCTACGCTCCGGGGGCGAAGCGGTACCCCATCCCGGACTCCGTCACCAGGTAGCGCGGGTGCGCGGGATCGGGCTCGAGCTTCCGCCGCAGCTGCGCCATGTACAGCCGCAGGTACCCGGAGTCGTTGCCGTGCGTCGGCCCCCAGACCTCGGTCAACAGCATCTCGCGGGTCATCAGGCGGTCGGGGTTCGTGACCAGGACCTCGAGCAGGCGCCACTCGGTGGGCGTCAGGCGGATCGCCGGACCCTCGGCCGGGGTGACCTGCTTCGCCACGAGGTCGACGAGCAGCGGTCCGATCGCGATCGTCGGGGTCTCCTCCGACGCCACCACCCGCCGCCGTCCGAGTGCCCGCAGCCGGGCGAGGAGCTCGTCCATCTGGAACGGCTTCGTCACGTAGTCGTCGGCACCGGCGTCGAGCGCGTCGACCTTGTCGGACGAGTCGGTGCGCCCGGAGAGCACGAGGACCGGCACCTGCGACCAGGCCCGGACGCCCTCGAGCACCCCGATGCCGTCGAGCCGGGGCATGCCGAGGTCGAGCAGAACCAGGTCGGGGCGCTCGGTGATGACGGCGTCGATCGCCTCGCGCCCGTCCCGAGCCGTGACGACGTCGTACCCGCGCGCCGAGAGCGTCACCGAGAGCGCGCGGACGAGCTGCGCGTCGTCGTCAGCGATCAGGACCTTCATCGGATCTCCACTCCCACGTGCCCGGCGATCGGCAGCCGCACCACCACGGTGAGCCCACCGCCCGGGGTGTCGTCGACCTCGATCGTGCCGCCCATGCCCTCGGTGAACCCACGCGCCAGGGCCAGGCCGAGCCCGAGGCCGGTCTCGTTGTCGGTGTCACCGAGTCGCTGGAACGGCTGGAACACCTCGTCGCGGCGGTCCTCGGGGATGCCGGGGCCGTGGTCGGCGACGCGGAGTTC
This sequence comes from Curtobacterium sp. UNCCL17, assembly GCF_000686685.1. Taxonomy (NCBI): domain Bacteria; kingdom Bacillati; phylum Actinomycetota; class Actinomycetes; order Micrococcales; family Microbacteriaceae; genus Curtobacterium; species Curtobacterium sp. UNCCL17. Next base: position 356,460 of record NZ_KK366002.1, read on the forward strand.
CACCCCGCCGGCGAACGCGCTCGCGGCGACCCGGACGTGGGTGCCGTCCGGGGCGTACCGGGCGGCGTTGGCGAGCAGGTTCACGACGACGCGCTGCAGCAGGACCGGGTCGGCGAGCACCGGCGGCAGATCCGCGGGCAGGTCGAGGTCGACGTCGTCCGGGCCGAGCTCCAGCTCGTCGAGCGCGGGGGCGACCACCGTCTCGAGCGCGATCGCCGCCGGGGTGACCGCGAGGACACCGGCCTGGACCCGACTGACGTCCAACAGGTCTGCCAACAGCACCGCCAGCTGACCGAGGCTCTCGTCGGCGGTCGCGAGCAGCGCCTCCCGGTCGGCCCCGGACAGGTCGATGTCGGACGCACGCAGCGTCTGCACGGCGGCGGAGGCCGCGGCGATGGGGCGGCGCACGTCGTGGCCGACGGCCGCGAGCAGCGCGCTCCGGACCCGGTCGGCGGCGGCGATGCGCTCGGCGCCGACGGCGGTGCGTGTCAGCTCGCGGTGCTCGACGGCGGCGTCGAGCTGCTGCTCGACGACCCGCAGCAGCCGGCGCTGGGTCGGGTCGTCGGGCGCACCGGCGAACTCGAGCACGGCACCGGACGCCAGCGTCGTCGACGCGTCCGGCGTCGCACCGAACTCGCCGGAGGTCGCCGGCACCTCGTCGCCCTGGCGGATCCGGACGCCGGCGAAGCCGAACGCCTCCCGTGTGCGGTCGAGCAGTGCCTGCAGGGCGTCGTCGCCGCGGAGCACGCTGCCGGCGATGCCCATCAGGAGCCCGGACTCAGCCGAGGCCCGACGGGCAGCACGCGACCGCCGGGCGGACCGGTCGACCACGAAGCTGACCAGCACCGCACTGATCACGTACATGACCAGGGCGAACAGGTGCCACGGCTGCTGGACGGTGACCATGTAGAGGGGTTGCACGAAGAAGTAGTCGAGGCTCAGCCCGGACAGCACGGCCGTGAAGACCGCCGGCCACATCCCGCCCACGAGCGCCACGACCAGGACGAGCAGCTGGTACGCCAGCACGTCCACCGTGATGGCGTCCGGGTCGCTGCCGATCGACAGCACCCAGGTGAGCAGCGGCCCGACCAGGACCGACAGCACGAACGCGGCGACCACCCGGCCGCGGGACAGGCTGCCGCCGAGCTTGGGCAGGGTGATCCCGCCGCCAGCGCGCTCGTGCGTGACGACGTGCACGTCGATGTCGCCGGACTCGCGGATCACGGTGTTCCCGATCCCCGGACCGGTCATGGCGGCCGCGAGCCGGCTGCGGCGGCTGACCCCGATCACGATCTGGGTGGCGTCGATCGACCGCGCGAACCGCACCAGCGTGCTCGGCACGTCGTCGCCGACGACCTGGTGGTACGTGCCACCGAGCTGCTCGAGCAGGGTCCGCTGCTTGCCGAGCGCGCCGGGGTGCCGGACGCGCAGGCCGTCGTTCGTCGTCACGTGCACGGCGGCGAGTTCCCCACCGGCGCTGCGGGCGGCGATGCGGGCGCCGCGGCGCAGCAGGGTCTCGCCCTCGGGGCCACCGGTCAGGGCGACGAGCACGCGCTCCCGGGTCTCCCACCGGTGCTCGATGCCGTGCTCGGCGCGGTAGGCCTTGAGCGCGTCGTCGACCTCGTCGGCGAGCCAGAGCAGGGCGATCTCGCGCAGTGCGGTGAGGTTGCCGAGGCGGAAGTAGTTCGACAGCGCGGCGTCGATCCGGGCCGCCGGGTAGACGAGCCCGTCGGAGAGCCGTTCGCGCAGCGCTGCCGGGGCCAGGTCGACGACCTCGATCTGGTCGGCCGCACGCACCACGGCGTCGGGGACGGTCTCGCGCTGCACGGTGCCGGTGATCTCGCGGACCACGTCGCCGAGGGACTGCATGTGCTGCACGTTGACGGTCGAGATGACGTCGATGCCGGCATCCCGCAGCGCTTCGACGTCCTGCCAGCGCTTCTCGTTCGGGCTCCCCGGGGCGTTCGTGTGCGCGAGTTCGTCGACCAGCGCGACCTCGGGTGCCCGGGCGATGACGGCGTCGAGGTCGAGGTCGTCGAGGTCGACACCCCGGTGCGAGACGGTGCGGCGGGGCACGACCTCGAGCCCGTTCACCAGTGCTGCGGTGGCGGCGCGCTCGTGCGTCTCGACGACGGCGACGACCACGTCGCGACCCTCGTCGAGCAACCGACGCCCCTCTTCGAGCATCGTGTAGGTCTTGCCGACACCGGGCGCCGCACCGAGCAGGACCCGCAGCTTCCCGCGCTTCACGTGCTCATCCTCTCGCGTGCGGGGGTCGGCGCGGGGGCTGCGCACAACCAAAGTGACCTCGCGCCGCGCGATTCCGCGGTTCCGCGCGAGTTCGGTTGTGCGCAGCGCACTCGCGCCGGGCCACGCACGCTCAGGACGCCTTCGCCAGCGCCAGGTTCAGCGCGAGCACGTTCACCACGGGCTCACCGAGGAACCCGAGCTGCCGCGACTCGGTGTGCGACGCCACCAGCTGCCGCACGGTGTCCGCTGACAGGCCGCGCGCCGAGGCCACACGGGCCACCTGCTGCGACGCGTAGGCGGGGCTGATGTCCGGGTCGAGCCCCGAACCGGAAGCGGTCACGGCGTCGGCAGGCACCTGCGCGGCGGAGACCCCGTCGGCCTTCGCCAGCGCCGCACGACGCTCCTCGACGGCCTTGAGCAGGTCGGCGTTGTTCGGCCCGAGGTTCGAGCCGGAGGACGCTCCCGCGTCGTAGCCGTCCCCGGCGGCGGACGGCCGCGACTGGAACCAGCGGTCGGCCTGCTTGCCCGTGAACGACTGCCCGATCAACGAGGAACCGACGACCTTGCCGGACGAGTCCGTGACCATCGAACCGTTGGCCTGGTCGTGGAACGCCGCCTGGCCGACGCCCCAGACGGCGAGCGGGTACCCGACGCCCAGGACGACGGTGGCGACGAGGGTGAGGCGGATGGCCACACCGGCGGAACGGAAGGTGGAACGTGCAGATGCCATGACTAGAACCCCGGGATGAGACCGACCACGAGGTCGATCAGTTTGATGCCGATGAAGGGGACGACCACGCCGCCCAGCCCGTAGACGAGCAGGTTGCGGCCGAGGATCGACGACGCTGCCGCCGCGCGGTACTTGACGCCCCGCAGGGACAGCGGGATGAGCGCCACGATGACGAGCGCGTTGAAGACGACCGCCGACAGGATCGCGGACGACGGGCTGTGCAGCCCCATGATGTTGAGCGCAGCGAGCCCCGGGAACGCGGCCTGGAACATCGCCGGGATGATCGCGAAGTACTTCGCGACGTCGTTGGCGATGGAGAAGGTGGTCAGGGCGCCGCGGGTGATGAGCAGCTGCTTGCCGATGCGGACGACGTCGATGAGCTTGGTCGGGTCGGAGTCGAGGTCGACCATGTTGCCCGCCTCCTTCGCCGCCGTCGTGCCGGTGTTCATCGCGACGCCGACGTCCGCCTGCGCCAGGGCCGGGGCGTCGTTGGTGCCGTCACCGGTCATGGCGACGAGGTTGCCGCCCTCCTGCTCGCGCTTGATGTACGCGAGCTTGTCCTCCGGGGTGGCCTCGGCGAGGAAGTCGTCGACGCCGGCCTCGTGGGCGATGGCGGCCGCGGTGCGCGGGTTGTCGCCCGTGATCATCACCGTGCGGATGCCCATCGACCGGAGCTCGGCGAACCGCGACGCCATGCCGTCCTTGACGACGTCCTTCAGGTGCACGACACCGAGCAACGTGACCGCGCCCGTCGACGAGCGGCGACCGACGACGAGCGGGGTGCCGCCCTGGTCGGAGATCTCCGCGACGGTCGCATCGATGGCCGACACGACACCGGCTTCGGTGGTGTCCGCCCAGGCGAGCACCGCCGCAGCGGCACCCTTCCGGATCTGCGAGCCGTCGGGCAGGTCGAGACCCGACATGCGCGTCTGCGCCGTGAACGGCACCTCGACGGCCCCGTCGGGCAGACCGACGGCGGCGCCGTGCTCGCGCGCCAGGTCGACGATCGAGCGCCCCTCAGGGGTCGAGTCCGCAGCACTCGACAGGGCTGCCGCTTCCATCAGCGAGGCCTCGCTCACACCCGGCACGGGCACCACGCGGGATGCCCGTCGGTTGCCGTAGGTGATCGTGCCGGTCTTGTCGAGCAGCAGCGTCGTGATGTCACCGGCGGCCTCGACCGCGCGGCCCGACATCGCCAGCACGTTGTGCTGCACGAGCCGGTCCATGCCGGCGATGCCGATCGCGGAGAGCAGGGCTCCGATGGTGGTCGGGATGAGGCAGACGAGCAGGGCGATGAGCACCGGCACGCTGACCGTCGCACCGACGAGCCCCGCGATGGGCTGCATCGTCAGGCAGACGATCACGAAGACGATCGACAACGAGGCGAGCAGGATGTTCAGCGCGATCTCGTTCGGCGTCTTCTGCCGTGCCGCACCCTCGACCAGGCGGATCATCCGGTCGATGAAGGTCTCACCCGGCGTCGAGGTGATGCGCACCACGATCCGGTCCGACAGCACCCGGGTGCCGCCGGTGACGGCACTGCGGTCACCGCCGGACTCGCGGATGACCGGCGCGGACTCACCCGTGACGGCCGACTCGTCGACCGACGCGATGCCGTCGATGACGTCCCCGTCGCCCGGGATGACCTCGCCGGCGACGACCACGACCACGTCGCCCTTGGCCAGGTCGACGGACGCGACCTCCTCGGTCTCGTTGCCGGTCGCGGCCGCGTCGGTCGTCGCGTACCCGAGCACCCGGCGGGCGCTCGTGGTCGAACGGGTCTTCCGCAGGGTGTCGGCCTGCGCCTTGCCGCGACCCTCGGCCACCGACTCCGCCAGGTTGGCGAAGACGACGGTGAGCCAGAGCCAGACGGCGATGGCGATCGTGAACGCGGACGGCTCGACGACGGCGGCCGCCGTCGTCAGCGCTGCGCCGACCTCGACGATGAACATGACGGGGTTCCGCCACATGAGTCGCGGATCGAGTTTCCGCAGGGCGCCCGGGAGGCCCGCCACCAGTTGGCGGGGTCCGAATGCGGACGAGCGGGTGGCCGGTTCCACGGCGGTGCGCGGTTCCGACTCCGTGGTCACGGGGGTGGTCATGACAGTCCTTCTGCGAGCGGACCCAGTGCGAGCACCGGGAAGTAGGTGAGTGCGGTGACGATGACGGCGACGCCGCCGAGCAGCCCGATGAACAGCGGGCGGTGGGTGGGCAGCGTGCCGGCGGTCTCCGGCACCCGGTCCTGCGCGGCGAGGGACCCGGCGAGCGCCAGGACGAACACCATCGGCACGAAGCGGCCGAGCAGCATCACGACGCCGAGCGAGGAGTTCATCCACGTGGTGTTCGCGGTGAGCCCGCCGAAGGCCGAGCCGTTGTTGTTCGCACCCGAGGTGAAGGCGTAGAGCAGCTCGGTCAGCCCGTGGTTGCCGGGGTTGAAGATCGACGTCCCGAGCACCTGTTCGCGGACGCCGGGGATCACGAGCGAGAGCCCGGTGGCCAGGAGCACGAGCGTCGGCGTGACGAGGATGTACAGCGCCGCGAAGGTCATCTCCTTGGCGCGGATCTTCTTGCCGAGGTACTCCGGGGTGCGACCGACGAGCAGTCCGCCGATGAACACCGTGATGACGGCGAGCACGAGCATGCCGTACAGGCCGGATCCGACGCCGCCGGGGGTGACCTCGCCGAGCATCATGTTGACGAGCGCCATCATCCCGCCGATCGGGGTGTAGCTGTCGTGCATCGCGTTGACCGCACCGGTGGACGTCGAGGTGGTCGCGGTCGAGAAGAGCGTCGAACCGAGGATGCCGAAGCGGCTCTCCTTGCCCTCCATCGCGGCCCCGGCAGCGTGTGTGGCGACACCGCCGCCGCCGAGCTCGGCGATCGACATGACCGACAGCGACACGAGGAAGATCGCGCCCATCACGGCGAGGATCGCGTACCCCTGGCGGTCGTCGCCGACCATTCGCCCGAACGTGCGCGGGAGCGAGAACGGGATGACGAGCATCAGGAAGATCTCGACGAGGTTCGTCCATGCCTGCGGGTTCTCGAACGGGTGCGCCGAGTTGGCGTTGAAGTAGCCGCCACCGTTCGTGCCGAGTTCCTTGATCGCCTCCTGCGAGGCGACGAACCCGTCGGGGATGTGCTGCGTGCCACCGATGAGCGTGGTGACGTCGGTGCCGCTCCCCCACGACTGGACGACACCGCCGGCGACGAGGACGATCGCGAAGACGAACGCGCCGGGCAGCAGCAGACGGCCGAGGCCGCGCACGACGTCCACCCACACGTTGCCGAGGGTGCCGGACTTGCGACGGGCGAACCCACGCACCAGGGCCACAGCGACCGAGAGACCGACGGCCGCGGACAGGAAGTTCTGCACCGCCAGGCCGGCCATCTGCACCGAGTAGCCGAGGGTGACCTCGGGCGAGTACGACTGCCAGTTCGTGTTCGACACGAACGACGCCGCGGTGTTGAACGCGAGCGAGGGTCCGACGGCGGGCAGTCCGAGGTCGCCGGGCAGGACGACCTGGATGCGCTGCAGCAGGTAGACGAGCAGGAGCCCGGCGACGCTGAACAGCAGCACGCCGCGCAGGTACACGGGCCAGGACTGCTCGGCGTCCGGGTCGACCCCGATCAGCCGGTAGACCCCGCGCTCGACCCGGTTGTGGCGGACGGGCGTGAAGACCTTCGCCATCCAGTCACCGAGCGGGCGGTACGCGACGACGAGCAGCAGGACGAGGGTGGCGACCTGGGCGATGCCCGCCCAGACGTCCGCGGCGCCCACTAGAAGCGCTCCGGACGCACGAGCGCCCAGACGAGGTACACGACTGCGGCGATGCCGAGGACGGCGGCCGCGATGGTGATGCCGATCACAGCCGTTCCACCCCCTTGGCGATCAGTGCCACCACGCCGAACACGGCGAGGACACCGGCGACGACGAACACGTCGAACACGAGGGACTCCAGAAGATCTGCGGTGTCCGCGCCGGGTGACGCGGACGGCACCATGTGTGGTGCCGAGACCGATGCTGGGTCCTGCGCCGTGCCTCCAGGCCGCTCCTAACGGATCCCTGACGCCGCCCTGGCGGACGCATGCACGCTCCTAACGCGTTCCGGCGTCCTACGATCGAGACGTGACGATCCCCGTGGTCCCCGCCCGTCCCGGTACGACGGCGTCCGTCGTGGCGGCCGGACTGCTGGCGGTCGCCGGCGTCGGGTTCGGTGTGCTCTGGGGGACGGTGTTCGCGCCGCTGTGGCTCTTCGGCGAACGGCGACAGATGCTGCTGTGGTTCTGGGCGGCACCGTTGTCCGTCGTGCCGTGGCTCGTGGCCGTCGCGGCGCTCGTGCTCGCCGCGACGGAGTGGTTCCGCGGTGGTGGCCGGAGCCGGGCGGCGTTGACCATCGGGTGCATCGCGTTCGTCGTGCTCGCGCCGGTGGCGATGTTCTTCGGCGGATCCATCACGGGCGACTGACGCGCAACCGGTCGACGAGGTCGGCCACGGCCTCGACGAACTCGTCCGGACCCACGACGACGAAGTCGACCGCAAGTCCCGCGACCACGCCGGCGAGCCCGTCCCACGACCACGATCCGAGGGTGACGCGGGTCCGGTCGTCCTCGAGCTGCTCGACCAGGGCGTCCTCGGGCAGGTACGGCGCGATCCGCCGCGCATCGTCCGCCGTCGTGGTCACCGAACCGGTGCACGGCCACACGTCGTCGACCGCGGACCCCTTGAACCGCGCGGACACGAACGCGGCCGCATCGCCACCGGGGATCGGTCGCGGCGTGAAGGGGACGCGGGTGCGCATCCGGGGCGTGATCCGGTCGATGCGGTGCGTGCGCCAGTCGTCGCGGTCGACATCCCGGTCGAGCAGGTACCAGCGACCGTTCCGGGCGACGACGGCGTGCGGTTCCACCCGGTGCGGGGTCTCGTCGTCGCCGTACCCGAAGCGGAACACCTCCTGCAGGTGGACGGCCTCGCTCACCGCCACCAGGACCTCCGGGTCGGTGGTGGTCCGGCTCGTCGCGGTCACGGCCTGCACCGCGTCGACCCGGGACCGCAGCCGCGCGGGCATCACCTGCCGAACGGTCGCCAGGGCACGGGCCGCCGACTCGGCGACGTCCGCCCCCGAGGCCGGCGCCACGGCGAGCGCCAGGGCGATCGCCACCGCCTGGTCGTCGTCGAAGAGCAGCGGGGGCAGGTCGGATCCGGCCTCGAGCCGGTAGCCGCCGGCCGGCCCGCGGAGCGCCTCGACCCGGTACCCGAGCCCGCGGAGTCGATCGACGTCGCGGCGGACGGTGCGGGGACTGACGTCGAGCCGCCCGGCGAGCTCGTCCCCCGGCCAGTCGCGGTGCACCTGGAGCAGGGAGAGCAGCGCGAGCATCCGTGCGGAGGGTCCGGCCATGACGTCCATCTTCGTCCGAGAAGCGGACACGATCTGACCGCATTGCCCGACATCCTCGTCCCATGAGCATCGAGACGACAACCCACCTCAACTTCGACGGCGACGCCCGCGCGGCGCTCGACTTCTACGCATCGGTCTTCGGCGGCGAGGTCACCGCCGCCACCTACGGCCAGATGGGCGCCCTGGACGACCCGGCGTGGGCGGACCGGATCGTGTTCGGTCAGGTCTCCACTGCCGCCGGCTTCCGCGTCATGGCCTTCGACGTCTGGCCCGGGCAGCCCTACGACCAGGGATCGAACGCCTTCTACGTGTTCGTGCACGGCGACGACACCGCCGAGATCCAGCGGTACTGGGCCGCACTGTCCGACGGCGCCGAGATCCGGCAGCCCCTGGAACCCTCGGCCTGGGCACCGTTGGCCGGGCAGCTGCGCGACCGCTTCGGCGTGGTCTGGCAGCTCGACGTCGCCCCGGCTGGCGACTAGTCGGTCCTCACGGTCGCGGTCAGCGCGTCGGCGTCCACGTCGACACGGTGACCGCGGCCGTCACCGTCGCCGGCTCGAACACGGTGTCCGCCGCGACGTGGTGGTGACTCGGCCCCATGTGCACGACGTCGTGGACGTCCTCCGCCGACAGCTCCATGGTCCACGTCAGGTCCTCGGAGGACCGCAGCGCGAACGACGGCGTCAGGGAGTCGTGCAGCCGGCGTTCCTTCTCCGGGTCCACGCTGATCGTCGCCTCGGCGAGCTCCGCCAGGTGGCCGGCCCGCGGGGTCACCACCGCGAGCACGCCGTCGGCGCGCAGGACGCGGGCGTACTCGGTCTGGTTGCGGGGTGCGAAGACGTCGAGCAGGACGGCGGCAGCGCCGTCGACGACCGGGAGGCGCTCGGTCACGTCCCCGACGACGGCCCCCGCGCGCTCGTGGGCGCGTGCCGCACGCCGGATCGCGACGGCCGACAGGTCCAACGCGACCCCGAGACGTGGACCCGGCCGACCGCCGGCCGGAGCAGACGCGTCCGGCGCGGCCACGGGCCTCCCGTCCGGAACGTGCGCCGCGTCCAGCGCGTGCGCCAGGTAGGTCCCCGGACCGGAACCGACGTCGAGCACGATGCCGGGCGCGGTGGCGTCCGCGACGATCGCGGCGAGCGCCCGCTCGACGGGCGCGTAGTGCCCACGCCCCAGGAACCGCAGCCGCGCGTCCACCATCTCCGGGGTGTCCGCGGTGAGTGCGCGGCGCTTCGCGGGCAGGAGGGTCAGGTGGCCTTGCTTCGCCTCGTCGAACCGGTGCCCGTTCGGGCAGCCGACCTGGCCGCCGTCGACGCGACCGAGGGGCTCGGCGCACACGGGGCAGGCGAGCATCGGCAGCAGGTCGTCACGCACCGGCCCAGCGTACGGGCCTCGGTAGCCTGACCGGATGTCGCTGCAGCAGCTCTTCGGCCTCGACGGCCGCACCGCACTCGTGACGGGAGGCAGCTCCGGCATCGGCCGAGCGATCGCCACCGCACTCGCCGACGCGGGTGCCCACGTCCTCGTCGCCGCCCGGACGCCCGCGACCATCGACGCCACCGTCGCCGGCATCCGCCAGGCGGGCCGCTCGGCCGACGGCATCGTCGCGGACCTTTCCTGCCGCGCTGGAGCCCACGCACTCGCGGACTCCGCTGGCGACGTGGACGTGCTGGTGAACTCCGCCGGGATCAACCTGCGGCCGCCGATGCCCGAACTCGACGAGGCCACCTGGGACGCCACGATGGCCGTCAACCTCGACGCGCCGTTCGTGCTCGGGCAGCGTCTCGCACCCGGGATGGCGGCCCGCGGGTACGGACGGATCGTGTCGATCAGTTCGCAGCAGGCCCACCGCCCCTTCGCCGCCAGCGGCGCGTACGGGGTCTCCAAGGCCGGCCTGGAGGCACTGGCCCGGTCCCAGGCAGAGGCCTGGTCCGTGCAGGGGGTCACCTCCAACGTCCTCGTCCCCGGTTTCGTACGTACCCCGCTCAACGAGCGGCTCGGATCCGACCCGGCGACGGTGGCGGCCCTCGCCGCACGGACGCTGGTCGGCCGGAACGGGCTGGCGTCGGACTTCGCCGCGGCAGCGGTGTTCCTCGCCGGGCCCGGGTCGGCCTACGTCACCGGGCAGTCCATCGCGGTGGACGGCGGGTTCTCCGTCCACTGACCCCGAGGTGCGCCGACGGCAGGTCCGGGCGTCGCCTGAGGTACTGGCAGGGCCTGCCTGCACCGGGGACCGGCTGGCAGGATCGAGGGCGTGAAGACACTGGAGTTGCCACAGACAGACCTCACCGCTTCCGACGTCGTCGTTGGACTGATGCGGATCAACGACATGAGCGACGAGGACATCCGTTCGCTCTACAGCGCCTCGCGCGACGCGGGCGTGAACATGTTCGACCACGCCGCGGTGTACGGCGAATGGCACGGCTGCGAGCAGCGGTTCGGCGCGGCGGTCACGCTGTCGCCCGCGGAACGCGCCGAGATCGTGCTACAGACCAAGGTCGGCATCCGACCGACGCCGAAGGGCGCCTACTTCGACTTCTCGTACGAGCACATCCTCGAGTCCGTGCACGAGTCGCTCGAGGCGCTGCAGACCGAGTACGTCGACGTCCTGCTGCTGCACCGCCCCGACGCCCTGGTCGAGCCGGAAGAGGTCGCGAAGGCCTTCGACGAGCTGCACGCCGCCGGCAAGGTGCACCACTTCGGCGTCTCGAACCACACCCCCGGCCAGGTCGACCTGCTCAAGAAGCACGTCCGCCAGCCGCTCGCGTTCAACCAGGTGCAGCTCAGCATCACGCACGCCAACGTGATCTCGCAGGGTCTGACAGCGAACATGGGTGGCCTCGAGCAGTCGATCGATCGCGACAACGACATCCTCAACTACTCGCGCATCAACGACGTCACGCTCCAGGCCTGGTCGCCGTTCCAGAAGGGCTTCTTCGACGGCGTCTTCCTGGGCGACCGTGAGCAGTACGCCGAGCTGAACGACGTGCTCGAGGAGGTCGCAGCGGCGCACGGTGTCACCCCGACCGGCATCGCGGTCGCGTGGATCACCCGCCACCCCGCGCACTTCCAGGTCGTCCTCGGCACGACGAACCCGCAGCGTGTGCGGGACTCGGCCGCCGGCTCGGACGTCGAGCTGTCGCGCGAGGAGTGGTACCGGATCTTCACCGCGGCCGGACACACCGTTCCCTGAGCGGGAACGCCCCGGTCGGGTCGGGCAGGGTGGGGTCGTGCTCCACGACCTCGCTCTGCCCGTCCGCCTGACCACACGCTCCGGCGAGGTGACGCTGCGGAACGCCACGGAAGCGGACCTCGACGCACTCATGACGCTGTTGTCCGACGACCCGATCAGTGCCGCGCGTGGAGACGTCGCCGCACCGGAGGACCGCCCGCAGTACGCCGAGGCACTCCGGTCGATCGTGGACGACCCGGCGAACGCGCTGCTCGTCGCCGAGGACCCCGACGGGCAGCTCGTCGGGACGCTGCAGCTCACCCGGATCCCCGGCATGGCTCGTCGTGGTGCCACCCGATTGCTCGTCGAGGCAGTGCGGGTCAGCAGTGCTCGACGCTCCGGCGGCATCGGGAGTGCCCTGATGCGCTGGGTGACCGACGTCGCGGCACCGGCCCTCGGGACCCCGCTCGTGCAGCTCACGTCCGACGCTGCACGGACGGATGCGCACCGGTTCTACGAGCGCCTCGGCTTCACCGGCTCGCACGTCGGGTTCAAGTACCGGGTCATCGACCCTTCCGCCATCCCGCCTGATATGTCACACTGAGACCAGTCGCCCCATCGAGGTGGGTGCGGAAGTGATCCCCGGGAGCTCCTGCGGTATAGCGGGGCCCGGGGATTCGCGCGTTCACCGACGGTGTTCGTGGACGCTCAGCACATGGCCCAGCTGCTCGAGGTAGGCCGTCTCCCCTCGCCGAGCCAGCGCGACCACGCCGCACACCGCGTCCGCCGCCCAGAGAAGTGGCTCGCGGCCACCCGGCAGGTGCTCGAACGCCAACCCGTGCACCAACTTGCGTGATCGCAAGGCGTCGAGGTGCGCACGATCGTTCCGGTCCGAGGGCCCGCGAGATTCGAGGACGACTCGATCGACACCGCCCGCGCGGAGTTCCAAGATCAAGTGCTCAAGAGCGAGACGGCGACGACGCTCGCTCCGGACGGATGGGTCGGTCACGCTCACCACCCCGATGGCTGCAAACGGATGGTCGCACAGCATCCCGACGATCCCGGTGCGGTGCCGGGCGTCGCTCTCGGACCAGTGCAGCTTCCGCGCCGATCGTGGCTTGATGGCGCAGAGCGAGTCCCGGAACCGCTCAGCATCGCTGTCGGCAACTGTGACCGCCCCGAGGATGTACGCGCCGGGGTCACGTTCGTCTCCGGGCTCGGATTCGTCCACAGACGCCGTCGGTACCATTCCGGAATACTACCGGTCGGATGGGGACCGCGCGGCCGCTGCAGCCGGGCGCGCGCTAGTCGTCGGAGTCGGCGCCAGCAGACCTCGGCGTCGGCACGTTCACGTCGACCGGGGACACCCCGGCGGGATCGGCCGAGGCGCCACCCACGACGTCGAACGAGATCCCGAGCATCGCCGGGTCCTCGTCGAGTTCGAGCCCGTCCTGACGGACCTTGTCCTCCGGGATTGCACGGCCACCAGACGGGTCCCACGAGTTCGCGATCGACATGCGCACGAGCATGCCCGAGCCGCTTGGCAATCGCCCAAGAAACCCCGACGGAACCCCGGAACGGTCAGAGGTCGTCCGGGTGCAGCCGCTCACCGGCCTGCGGACGCCGGAACACCGGGCCGCCGCCGGCCTCGTCCTCGTCGTGGTGGCTGACGGGCGAGACGCTCGGGTCGACGGAGTCGTCGCCGACGTCGGCGCCGCGGTCCTCCTCCATCTCGAGCTCGGACTCGTCACTGCCGTCCACGGGGATGGACCGGCCCTGCTGTTCGGGATCGAACGGTGCGCTCATCGACATGGGGCGAGCATGCTCCCGCTCGGTGAACGCCGGGTCAACGCTGTCCGTCGGCCGCGATGAGTTCGAGCTGCGTCAGTGCCAGGTCGGTGCCGGCGGTGAACGTGAACGACGAACCCCCGCCGAGGATCCGGAACACCCGGGTCTGGCCGGCCCACGTGAACTCCGCACCGTCGACTGCGGTGACGGCGTCGTCGAGGCCGACCTGCCACGAGTAGGACCCCGGCGATGCCACCGTCACGGTGTACAGCGAGGCGGCGGCGCACGCCACGTCGAAGGACACGGACTCCCCCGCCGCGAGCGCCGTGACGGTGCGGCCGGTGTCGTCGGTGAGCGCCGAGACCCCGACGGGCAGGACGTCCACCGGGGCGTCCCGGTAGCCGTGCACGTCGGAGGCCGAGACGGGGCGGGTGTCCGACGCCCATCCCTGCGGTTCGTCGGACAGTGTGAACTCGATCCGCGACGCGGCCACGACCACGCTGTGCGGGATGGTGACCGAGGTCCAGGGCGAGCCGTCGACCGTCACCGACGCCACGTACGCGCCTGCGGAGCCGGCGGCGATCTCGATGACCGTGGCCGTCCCCCCAGGCTGCCGCAGCACCGTCCTGCGGACCGACGGCGGCACGAGCACGTAGGTGCCGGTCGACGGCGCCAGCGGGTACAGGCCGATGGTCGCGAAGACGTACCAGGCGCTCATCTCACCGTTGTCCTCGTCGCCGGGGTAGCCCTGGCCGAGGTCGGACCCGACGAACAGGCGCTCGAGCGACTCGCGGACGATGCGGTGCGCGTCGTCGTGCCGCCCGGTGAACATCGGGAAGAAGGGGATGTGGTGCGCGGGCTGGTTCGACAGCCCGAGCATGCCCATCCGGACGTCGCGGGCCTCGGTCATCTCGTGGATCGGGAAGCCGTACGAGCCGGAGCGCGCCAGGGCTCCGGTCTCGGGGGTCGCGAGGAACGCGTCGAGAGCGGCGTCGAAGCGCTCGGGCCCGCCGTGCAGGTCGACGACGCCGGCACCGTCGTGCGGCGCCGTGAACGCGGTGCCCCACGCGTTCGTCTCGGTGTAGTCGTCGCCCCAGTCGCGCGGGTCGAACTCGGTGCCGACCCGCCACGAGCCGTCCGGGTCGCGGCCGATGAAGAACCCGCGTTCGGAGTCGAAGACGTGCCGGTACTGCAGGGACCGACGGGCGAACCACTCGGCCTCGGCCTCGTAGCGGGACAGGTCGGCGGGCGTCCGGGCCCGCGACGCGAGCAGGCCCGCCATCACGGCCAGACCCCAGTCGTTGATGGCCGCGTCCAGGGTCCACGACATCCCCTCGTGGGTCGCCGTGTCGACGTGGCCGCGGAAGGCGCCCGGGAGGCTCCCCTTGCGTCCGACGCGCTCGTCACGCGGCGGGACGGTCGCGTTCCGCACCGCGCTCCGGTACGCCTCGGCCAGGTCGAAGCCGCGCACGCCCTTCACCGCCAGGTCGGCGAAGACGGTGTCGCTCGTGGTGCCGGTCATGCAGTCCTCGGCGCCGGGGGCACTCCAACGGGGCGTCCACCCGCCGTCGTGGTGGTGTTCGACGAAGCCCTGCGCGAGTTCGCCAGCGGTCTCTGGGGTCAGGAGTCCGAGGAGCGGCCAGGCCGTGCGGTAGGTGTCCCAGAAGCCGTTCGTGGTGGTGAACGGCCCCTCGACGATCTCCGGCCCGGGCTCGTCGCGGATCGGGTCCGCCAGCACGTCGCCGTACGGGGAGCGGTGCCGCGGGGTGCCGGTCAGGGCGGTCTCCCCGGCACGGTTGGGGTAGAGGAACAGCCGGTACAGGCCGGAGTACAGGCTCGTCAGCTGGTCGGGGCTCGCGCCGTCGAAGGACAGCGTCGCGAGCTTCTCGGTCCACAGCGCCTCGGCACGGGCGCACATGGCGTCGAACGAGCCGGCGTCGTCGAGGTTCGCGCGGGCGTCCTCGATCGAGACGGTCGAGATGCCGAGCAGGACGTCGACCGGGCCGCCGGTGCCCCCGGGTTCCCCCACGGACAGCCAGCCGCGCAGCTCGTGTTCGCCGATCGTCGTGTGGTCGGCGGTGACCCCCGCGACTCGCAGGTGCACGTGGTGCGGCGGGGTGCCGGGGCGGTCGTCGAGGACGGCCTCGACCACGACGGTGCCGTCGGTGATCGTCACGGAGACGTCGGACACCCGGCCGTGGTGGTCGAGCACGACGCTGCGGGTGCCGGTGAACCGGAACCCGAGGGCGAACTCCCCCGCGGTCAGCTCGGCCGTCACCCCGTGCTCGAGGGCGACCCGGTAGCGGTGCGGGCCGTCCTGCTCGTCCTCGTGGTCGAACCCGAGCGCGCGGGCGGACCGGTCGACGTCGGGGGTGTCGAGTGGCGAGGGCATCACCTGGAACACCCCGCGGTCGCCCATCCACGGCGACGGGATGTGACTCGTCGCGAAGGCCTGGATCGCCGGGCGGAGCCGCCCCTGGTCGTCGAGCCGGTCGTGCTCCTGGTATGCGTAGGGCCAGCGGTTGCTCGAGGCGTCCGTCATCGGCAGGCCGAACACCCCGCCGTGCGGGACACCGACGAGCGGGGCGTTGTTGCCGCGGGAGAACCGGGAGGACGCCTGGGTGCCACGGGTCGTCCGGACGTGGCCGAGCGGGGTCGTCGGGGTCGGACGCGCTGGACCGATCCGGACGGCGTCGAGCCAGCCGCGCAGTGCGGGACGCTCGCCGTCGGCGGCCGCAGCCGGTGCGTCGGAGCCGAGCCGGGCCTCCAGGCGGTCGACGACCAGCCCCGCGAACGGCGTGAGGTCGACCGCGCGACGGTTCCACTGGTCCACCCACTGCTTGCGGGCCGCGTCCTGCGCGTCCGGGGTGACCGCGTTGCCGTACTGGTCGCGGACCCCGGCGTGGTCCCGCAGCCGCGAGCCGTCGGTGAAGACGACGTCGACGGCGAAGGCCGTGGCGTCCCAGAAGTGCGGCAGGTCTGCTTCCGTCGGTTCCGACGCCCCGTCGGGCAGGGTCCGCTCGGGGAACCAGACCCAGGAGAGCTCGTCACCGGTGGCGATGGTGCGTCCGGTGAAGCCGGGGACGATCGCCTCGGCCACCGACCCGCCAGCTGGTCGTTCGACGAGCCAGCCCTTCGCGGAACCGAACCCGACACCGTTCCGAGCGGCCACGGCCGTCGTCGGACCACCGCTCCGTTGCAGTTCTCGCACGGGGCGAGCCTATTTGCTCCAGGGACTGGACGAAAACCCCGGCGTGTCCGTGCCGGTCGTCGGTGTTGGTCGTCAGCCCTTGTTGTGCCCCGGGGCACTGCCGGACTTGCCGGGAGCGGTGTCCGACGTGGTGTCGACCGCGCCGGTGCCGTCCTGCGGCTCCTGCACCGGGTTCGAGGCCGGGGTGCTCGGCTCCGGGCCGACGGGCGGGTCCTGCGTGGGCTGCTCCGGCTGGGTCGGTTCGCTCGGCTGCTCGCTGGGTTCCTCGGCGGGCTGCGACGGCTGCTGCTCCTGTGAGGGCTGCTGCTCGGCCGGTTCGCTCGGCTGCTGCTCCTCGCCCGGGTCCTCGGACGGCTGCTGCTCGGTCGGCGCGGTCGACGTGGTGTCCGTCGGGGCCGGGGTGCCGTCGTCGTCGCCGTTGAGGGCGAACACCGCGACCCCGATGCCGATGAGCACCAGGACGATCACGATGATCGCGGCGATGAGTGGTCCGCGCTTCTTCTTCTCCGGCTGGTCCTCCGGCTGGTCGCCCCGGCCCGGGCGGGGCGCGACCGGCGGCGGGGTCGGCCCGCTCGGGCCCGATGCGCCGCGGTCGGCCGCCTGGGCGCCGAGGACCGTCGTCGAGACGTCGTCGGCGGGGTTCGGGCGCTGGGTGTCGAGGACGCGGGTGGCGTCGTCGCCCGGACGCGCGCCGCCGTTCGGCAGTTCGCTCGCCGGCATCGCCTGCGTCCGGTCATCGGCGTTCGCCGCTGCGGCGGCACCGGCGCCGACCGCGGCACCCGCAGCACCGGCAGCCGCGGCCGTCACCGCACCGGGCGCGCCGGGCAGGAGCTGCGTCGCGTTCGTCGGCTCGTCGCGGCCCAGCGCACGCAGGCGCTCGGCAGCCTCGGCTGCCGTCGGTCGCTCCGCCGGGTCCTGCGCGGTCATCACGTGCAGCAGGGTGCGCCAGGCCGTGGGCAGCTGCCGGTCGATCTCGGGCGAACGGGTCAGCCGAGCGGTGGCCGACTCGACCGCACTGCCCGGGAACGGCTGACGACCGGTCATGCACTCGAGCAGCACGAGCCCGAGCGAGTAGACGTCGGCCTTGCCCGTGATCTCCTTCGCCAGGACCTGCTCCGGGGCCAGGTACGCGGCCGTCCCCATCACGGTCCCCGTCCCCGTCACCCGAGAGGCGTCGCGGAGCAGGGCGATCCCGAAGTCGGCGAGCTTGACGTGCCGGCCGTCGCTCTCGAGCAGGACGTTCGCGGGCTTCACGTCACGGTGGACGATCCCCTGCGCGTGCACGGCGGCCAGACCGTCGGCGACCTGCGCGCCCAGGCGGGCGGCGGTCGCGGGGTCGAGCGGGCCCTCGCGCAGACGGGTCGCCAGGTCACTGCCCGGCACGAGTTCCATGACGAGGTACGAGTCGCCGTCGACGTCGTCGAGTGCAGCGTCGTAGAGCGTGACGAGCTCGGGGGCCCGCAGCGTCGCGAGGGTCTGGATCTCCGCCTCGGCGCGGGCGCGCTCACCGCGGTCGACGGGGCCGATGCGGAACACCTTGACCGCGACCTCGCGGCCGAGTTGCTCGTCGACCGCCCGGTACACGGACGCCATGCCACCGTGTCCGAGCGTGCCCGTGACGCGGTACCTGCCGCCGAAGACCCGTTCTTCCATGCCCGGCAACCTACCGGTCGCGGCTGACGGCGCTCTGCCGTTCGGGGCGCCGGCGGCGCGGGCCCTGGCGACTTCGTGAGCAGAAGATGTCGGGTGCGGGCGAGCGACCCGACGTCTTCTGCTCACGAAGTGATTCGGTCGACGTCCGGCGCGGGCTCGGCACCGTGGTGGAGCGCCGTCAGGTACAACCGGTGCGCCGTGATCACGAGGGCGAGCCAGGCGAGTCCGAGCGCCCACGCCGCCAGGACGTCGGTCAGCCAGTGGTGCCCGAGGAACACCCGCGACGCCCCGACCGACAGCACGAACAGGGTGCCCACGACGATCGTCCACACCCGGGTGACGACGCGCGACTGCCGCAGGAGCAGCAGGTACACGATGGTGCCCACGATCACCGTGGAGTTGAGCGTGTGCCCCGACGGGAACGACGGCGACGTCTCGTACGGCGGCACCGCGTCGGACAGCGGCGGACGAGCGCGACCGATCAGGTCCTTGCCCGCGATCGTCATGAGCAGCGAACCACCGCTCGCGGCGACCAGCAGCACCAGTGGCGTCCACGCACGGCGCTGGATCGTGAAGCCGACCAGGAACCCGAGCGCGACGATCGGCATCCCGATCGTGCCCGCGATGTCGGTCCACCAGGTGACGAGCGTGTCGGCCGTGGGTGATCGGAGTGTGAGCGCCCAGTCGAGGACGGGTCGGTCGAGCACCGCGACGTCGTCGGCTTCACGGACGGCGTCGTAGACCTCGGAGGCGATCCACGTGGCGAGGACGGCGACGCCCAGGCCGATGGCGAGGGTCAGCAGCAGGACGGGCATGGCGCCGAAGCGCTTGCCGAGCGCGGTCCACGCACCGGCGACGCTGCGGCCGGCACGGGAGCGCCAACGGGTCAGGTCGACTTCGCCGACGGTGCGGTCGGCGGCGTCCCCGTGTTCGGTGTGCATCCGTCCACACTGCCCGAAGCCGCCGGGAGCCGTCCCGGCCGCCTCAGTCCTTCGCCTCCGAGTACGCCCCGACCACCCCGACCGACAGCGGGAACGTCACCGGGAAGTCCTGGAACAACAGCCGTCCGGCATCGACGGCGGCCTCCCGGATCTGCTGCGCCACCCACTCCGCGTGCTCCGCCGGGGCGTGCACCACGATCTCGTCGTGCACGAAGAACACCAGGTGCGGCCCGTCCGTCACGGCTCCGGGGAACCGCGCGAGCAACCGCGACCGCAGGGAACCCATCCACGCGAGCGCCCACTCGGCCGCGGTCCCCTGCACCACGAAGTTCCGGGTGAACCGTCCCCAGCTCCGGGCGCGGGACTCGACGGCACGCTGCATCGCCGGGGTCCCCTCGACCGTGTACGCCTGGTTCCGGGCCTCGAACCACGAGTCCTCGGGCACCGGTGACGTCCGGCCGAGCAGCGTCGTCACCGGCTCGCCGCGCTCCCCCGCACGCGCGGCCCGCTCCACCATGTCGAGCGCCTGCGGGAACGCCCGGACCAGGCGTGGCACGAGCCGACCGCCCTCGCCCTGGGTCGCCCCGTACATCGCACCGAGCATCGCCACCTTGGCCTGCTGCCGGGTCTCGACCGCCCCCGACGCCACCACGCCGTCGTACAGGTCGCGCCCGTCGCCGGCCGCGGCCATCGCCCGGTCGCCGGACATCGCGGCGAGCACCCGGGGCTCCAGCTGCGCGGCGTCCGCCACGACCAGCTTCCACCCGGGGTCGGCGATGACCGCCCCGCGGATGCCCATCGGCAACTGCATCGCTCCCCCGCCGTCGGCCGCCCAGCGCCCGGTGACGACACCACCGACGACGTACTTCGGGTGGAACCGTCCGTCGCGGATCCAGTCGTCGAGCCAGGTCCAGCCGTTGGCGGTGAGCAGTCGCGCCAGGCGCTTGTACTCGAGCAGCGGCTCGATGACGGGGTGCTCGATCTCCTGCAGCTCCCACTTCCGCGTGCTCGTGACCATCAGGCCGGCCCGGCGCAGCGACTTCAGGACGTCGGCGGGTGAGTCCGGGTTGAGCCCGGGGTCGTCGAGGCGCTCGCGCACGACGGCGGCGATCTCCTCGAGGCGTCGCGGTCGCACCCCGTAGGGCACGCGCGGCCCGAGGGCGTCCTCGAGCAGCCGCTCGTGCACATCGGCACGCCACGGCAGCCCGGCGTGCAGCATCTCGGCCGCCACGAGCGCACCGGCCGACTCCGCGGTGAGCAGCAGGCGGAGCGCACCCGGAGCGCTCGACCCCGCCACCGCGGCGAGCTGCGCCCGGAACTCCGCCACCGGGTCGACCTCGTCGTCGGGCGCAGCGGCGGTGAACAGGGCGTCGTCGAAGAGCTGGGCCTGCGTCGGCCGGACCACGCGGGGTTCCGCGACCGGAGCGTCCAGGGCGTCGGCCGGCCGAGCGGCGAGCGCGGATCCCCGTGCAGCGAGCGCAGCCCGCAGGACACGACGACCGAGACGCAGGTCGACGCAGCGTCCGACTCGCCCGCCAGCGGCGAGCACGGCCGGGTACCAGCGGGCGGTGTCGTCCCACACCCAGCGCACGCCCGGTGCATCGTGGGCCGCGACGAAGGCCGGGAGGCCCGGCTCGTCCAGGTGGATCGGCTCACCTCCGGCGGTCCCCGCGTCGGTCAAGGGCGTCGCGAGGACGCCGCCGTCGACGCGGCGGAGGACGAGGTGCACGACACGATCATGCCGTGCCCCACCGACCCCGGCGGACCAGGGCCGGAACGGGTGTCACTCGCCGGGTCGGACCGCCGCGGTGTCGGCGACGTCGATGCGGACGTCGCCGTCCTCGGCACGGGAGACCTCGACCCGCGGGTCGGCGTCGTGCTCGTCGGATCCGGACATGCGGCGGAACGTGTCCTGTCGGCGTTCCTCGAACGTCATGTCGACGCCGTCGTCGAGGTGGTCGTGGTCGGGCTTCGTCATGCCGTGCACGGTACGCGGCCGCAGCTGCGGGCGGTCATGCGACCGGTGCCGTGCCGGTCCGCTCGGTCCAGTGCCCACCGCTCGCCCACCGGTCGAGCACCGCCGTGCGCAACCGACCGGACGGCGCCGCGGACCGTGCGGTGGCCAGCGGCACCCCGAAGACGAACTTCGCGACGCTGGCGTCCCCCTCGGTCGCATCGTGCTCCCCCGGCGGGACGAGACGGAAGCGCCGGGCGAAGCGCACGAGGTTGGCATCGGGGCCGAGCGCGGCGGGCAGGCCCGGATCGAGCATCCAGGAGCGGCACTGCCACCGGTCCGCAGCGAGCTGCGGTGCGAGGCCGCGCAGGACCTCGGGTGCGCGGGCGAACGAGCGGTCGCAGGCCACCGGGTCGAGCGGCCCGGTCTCCGGCACGTGCACACCCCAGGCCGGCGTGCCGTCCGCCAGGTGGTCGCCGAGTTCGAACTGGAGGCGCCCCACGGCCACCACACGCCCGGTCACCACGGCGACGAGCCACTCCACCCCGGTGCCGTGCAGCCCGTAGCGCGCGAGCTTGCGGTCGACGTCGGCGACGGATGCCTCGGCGAGCGCGCGCGGGAGCCCACGCTCCGCGAGGGCGTCGGCGGTGTCCGGCACCGCGGCGCGGAGCGCCGCCACCAGGCGCGCGTCCCGCTCCGCGGCCCCGGCGTCGGCGACGGTGGCGGCCAGTGCGGCCGCCACCGTCGCGGAGTCGTCCGGTGACCCCACGGCGGCGGCGAGGACCGCGACGGACGCGGGACGGGCCTCCCGGCCGGGGGTCACGGTGGTCACTTCAGACCGGACGACGCGAGCCCGTCCATCACCCGACGCTGCAGCACGACGAACATGATGAGCACCGGCGCCATCGCCATCAGGCTGGCGGCCATCAGCACCGGGTAGTCGATCGTGCGGTCGCTCGACAGCGTCGCGAGGCCGGCGGCGAGCGGCATGTCCTCGGCGCGGGTGGAGACCACGAGCGGCCAGAGCAGCTCGTTCCACGACCACAGCACGATCGTGATCGCGAGCACGCTGATCGAGGGTCGGGCCAGGGGAAGCATGATCCGCCAGAACGTCTGGAACGGGTTCGCACCGTCCATCCGCGCTGCCTCCTCGAGCTCGGGCGGCATGTTCAGGAACGCGGTCCGCATCAGGAACGTTCCGAAGGCGCTGAACAGCCCGGGTGCGACGATCCCCATCAGGGTGTCGAGCCAGCCGAGCCCCTGCACGATCTGGTACTGCGAGATCAGGTAGACCTGCGAGGGCACGAGCAGGATCGACAGCACGATCGCGAGCAGGGCTGCCCGACCGCGGAACCGCATCCGGGCGAAGGCGTACCCGGCGAGCGTGCACAGGACGATCTGCGCGAGCGTGCGGATGATCGTGACGTACACCGACGTGCCGAGCTGGCTGAGGAACGGCAGGCGTTCGAAGACCTGCGCGTAGTTCTGCCACTGCAGCTCCCCCGGCCAGAAGACCGGCGTGACGGACTGCACCTGCGCGTTCGTGGAGAGCGACATGATGATCTGCCACAGGAACGGGAACGCCATCGCGAACCCGCCGATGCCGAGCACGACGTGGATCCACCAGTGGCTGCCGCCGCGACGGCCGGGCCGACGCGCGGTCCGAGGCGGTGTGACGGTGGCGGTCATCCCTGCACCCACTTCCGTTGGACGCGGAACTGCACGAGCGTGACGATGCCGATGAGCAGGAAGATCACCATCGCGATCGCGGCCGCGAAGCCCTTGTCGTTGTCGATGAACCCGGCACTGTAGAAGTAGAAGACGAGCGACATCGTCTTCGGGATCACGGGGTTGGTGCTGCCGAGGATCGCGTACAGCAGGTCGAAGAGCTGGAAGCTCGAGATCGTCGTGACGATCACCACGAAGAAGATGCTCGGGCTGAGCAACGGCACGGTGACCGAGCGGAACTGCCGCCACCGGCTCGCGCCGTCGAGCTCCGCGGCCTCGTAGAGCTCCGGCGGGATGTCCTTGAGCCCGGCGCCGAGGATGATCATCGAGAACCCGAGGGACGACCAGAGGCCGACCAGGCTCACCGCGATCAGCGCGAAGCCGGGGGTCGAGATCCAGTACGGGCCGTCGATGCCGAAGTTCCCGAGGAACCAGTTCACGATGCCGTAGTCGCCGTTGTACATGATGCGCCAGACCAGGGCGATCGCCGCGGGCATGGCGACGTACGGCAGGAAGAAGAGCACCCGGTAGAACTGGGCGAACCGCAGCCCCGGGGTGTTCAGCAGACTGGCGAGCCACACCGCGATCGGGATCCCGGCGAGGACGATCACGGTGTAGATCACCGTGTTGAGCAGCGACTGGTAGAGCTGCGGGTCACCGACGAGTCGGACGTAGTTGGCGACGCCGGTGAACGTGGCGCCCCCGAAGACGCCCCAGCTGGTGAACGAGTACCAGAACGTCTGGATGATCGGCCAGATGTAGAAGGTGCCGACGCCGACGAGCAACGGGAGCACGAAGAGCCACGGCCACCAGCCGTCGGTCCGTCGTGGCGCTCGGCCGCCGTCGGCGCGCGGCGCGGGGGCGCCCCGCCCGGACGAACGTGTCGTCCGGGCGGGGGTGGCTGCGGCCGGGGGCCGCTCGGTGTTGATCGTCACGCGCGGGTCCTACTTTTCCTTGGCGAGGGCGGCGTCCATCTTCTGTGCGAGGTCCTCTGCCACCTGGTCGACGGGCTTCGACCCGTCGAAGGCGCTCGGCAGCAGGGTGGTCTCGAGGGTGTTCCAGGCGGCCGTGTTCTTCGACACCGGCAGCGGCTTCGCGTAGTCCACCGCGTCGAGGAACACCTGCAGGTCGGCGTCGGGCATCGTCTTCGTGAAGGCGCTCTGCGTGCCCTCGTACGCCGGGATGACCGCGCCCATGTCGCCCTGCTGCTGCTGGGCCGTCTTGCCCGCGAGGTAGACCTGCAGCGCCTGGGCGGCTGCCTTGTCCTTGCTCGCCTCGGACACGACGTTCGAGACACCGTGGATGACGGTCGCCTGCTCCTTGCCCTTGGGCAGCGGGTAGGCGACGACGTCCTTCTCGAGCTCGGTGCCGGTCAGCGCGGAGCGGAACCAACTGCCGCCCTGGTACATCGCGAGCTTGCCCGAGGTGAACCACTGGTCGGCCGTGGTGTCGGTGAGTTGCTTGATCGAGGGCGATGCCCCCGAGTCGATCAGGTCGGTCCAGAACTGCAGGCCGTCCTCGGAGGCCTTCGTGGCGTACTCGGACTCGGTGCCGTCCGCGTTCACGACCGATCCCCCGGCCTGCAGGATCGTGTTGTAGTACGTCGTCTGGCCGTCCATGCCACCGGCTGCGCCGTAGGCGCCCTTCGCCTGCAGCTTCTCGGACAGCTCGGCGCCGGTCCGCTGGAAGTCGTCCCAGGTCCAGTCGTTGGAGGGCAGGTCCATGCCGGCCTGCTCGAACAGCGACTTGTTCACCCAGACGCCGATGGTGTCGAAGTCCTTCGGCACGCCGTACTGGGTGTCGTCGTACGTGTAGAGGTCGTTGAGTGCGCTCGAGTACTTCGACGCGTCGATGTCACCCGACTCGACCTCGCCGGTGATCGGCGCGAGCTTGCCGTTGGCCGCGTACAGCTGGAAGTTCGGGCCGTTCATCCAGAACAGGTCGGGCAGGGTGTTGCTCGAGCCCTGGGTCTGCAGCTTCGTCCAGTAGTTGGCGAACGGCGTGACGTCGACGCTCACCTTGATGTCCGGGTACTCCTCGTTGAAGCCCTTCAGGTTGGCCTTGATGGCCTTGACCTGGTTCTCGTCCCAGACGGCGTAGGTCAGGGACGCCTTGGTGTCCTTCGGCGCGGCTTCGTAGTCGCCTCCGGAGCCGGACGCTCCGGACGACGAGGAGCAGCCGGCCAGGAGTGCGGCCGCGCCGAGGGCGGCGACGGCGCCGAGGAGGACGCGGCGCACGCCGGTTCCTCGGGTGGGGATGTGTGCGGTCATCGGGGTGTCCTTTCGCACGGCCGTCAGGAACCGACGGTCTGGGCGGGATGCGGGGTGGAGGGGGTGGAGCGGGTGAAGTGCGCGATGGTGTCGGCCGGCAGTGGGGGGACGTCGATGGGGACGGACCCGTTGCGGAGCGAGCGCGTGGCCAGCGCGCCGGCGGCGACCGCGGCACGGGCCGCGATCGGGGAGAGCTCCGACGGTTCGCCGAACGCGACGGACCGCAGGAACTCGGTCATGGTGAGCAGGTCGGCATCGGCGTGACCGTCCTCGACGCCGTCGATCGGGTACTCGCGGTCCCCCGCGGTGTCCCAACCCCGGCGGTGCGTCCAGACCTTCACGACGCCACCACCCGTGTCGCCGATGTTCTCGAGGCGTCCTTCGGTGCCGATGACGGTGTAATTCCGCCAGTAGTCCGGGGTGAAATGGCACTGCTCGTAGCTGGCCTGCACCCC
The DNA here is from genome assembly GCF_000686685.1 of Curtobacterium sp. UNCCL17. Lineage (NCBI taxonomy): Bacteria > Bacillati > Actinomycetota > Actinomycetes > Micrococcales > Microbacteriaceae > Curtobacterium > Curtobacterium sp. UNCCL17. The sequence continues at coordinate 382,014 of NZ_KK366002.1, forward strand.
GTTGTCGAGCGTCATCATCACCATCGAGACGTCCTCGACGTCGACGACGGGGTTCAGCCCGGTCTGGGCGAGCGGCGGCCAGTTGTCGTGGGAGAACCAGTCCCCCATGAGCTCGCCGCTGCGGTCGCGCCGGTCGGTGACGTCGCCGTAGACCGACAGCGACCCCATGCCGACGACCCGGGCGGTGTCACCCCCGCCGAGCGCGTGGATGACGTCGAGGTCGTGGCTCGCCTTCTGCAGCAGCAGGGAGTTCACCTTGCTGCGATCGGCGTGCCAGTCCTTGAAGTAGTAGTCACCGCCGTTGCCGACGAAGTGCCGGCACCAGACGGCCTTGACCTGGCCGATCTCGCCGCGGGCCACGATCTCGCGCATCAGGCGGACCACGGCGGCGTGCCGGAAGTTGTGCCCGACGTACAGCGGCGTGCCGGTCTCCGCCGCGGTGTTCAGGACGGCGTCGGCGTCCTCGACCGTGATGGCCAGCGGCTTCTCGAGGTAGACGGCGATGCCCGCGCGGAGCAGGTCGATCGCGATCTCGGCGTGGGTCCAGTCCGGCGTGGTGACGATGGCCGCGTCGACGTGGCCGGTGAGGTCACGGTGGTGTTCGACCACCAGGGCGTCCGGGTACTCGTCGTGCCCGCGGTTGCGGCCGGCCGCGGTGACGTCCGCGACGGCCACGACCCGGGCCTGCAGCGACGGGTCGTCGGCCGTTGCCTCGGCCACGTGGCGCGCGATGGCGGACCGCTGGCCCATCCCGATCACCGCGACGCGGAGTCCTGCGTTGTCAGCGCCCATGCTCATCGCTCCCTTGCGTGAATGTGACGCCCATGATGCCGAATCGATCATGAATGCACAATAGGCGCTCACGGATCGCTCACGCATCCGTGCCGGGGAGGGTTTTACACGATCGAAACGTCCGGACCGTTCCGGGGTGGCCGCAGGGGGCGCTCAGTCGGCGACGACGAGCTCCACGCCTGCGCTGGCCAGGTCGGCGGCGAACGAGGCCGGCACCGGCTGGTCGGTGACCAGGACGTCGATGCGGTCGAGCGGGCAGATCCGGGCGAAGGTCGACCGCTCGATCTTGGTCGAGTCGGCGACCACGACGACCCGTCGCCCGACCGAGGCGAAGTGGCGGCTGACCTCGGCCTCGCCCTCGTGCATGGTCGTCGCGCCGTACTGGCCGGTGAGCCCGTCGACACCGAGCACCACGAGGTCGAGGGCGAACTCGTCGAGGGTGTCCCGGACGAGCGGCCCGACGAGCTCGTAGGACTGCCGCCGCGCCACACCACCGGTGACCACGATCTTCACGTTGGCGCGGACGGACAGCTCGTACCCGACGTTCAGGGCGTTCGTCACGATCGTGATGCCGAACTCGCCGTCGGCGCGGATGAACCGCTCGCTCTTGCCGAGTTCACGCGCGACCTCGGTCGTGGTCGTCCCGCCGTTGAGCCCGACGGTCTCCCCCGGCTGCACCAACCGGGCGGCCGCGCGGGCGATCGCCGTCTTCGCCTCGGCCTGCCGGGCGATCTTGTACTGCAGCGGGAGCTCGTACCCGGCCCCGAGTGCTGCCGCTCCCCCGTGCGTGCGCGTGACGAGCCGCTGGTCGGCGAGGGTCGCGAGGTCACGGCGAGCCGTCGCGGCGGAGATCCCGAGCAGCTCCCCGATCTCGGCGATCGACACGTTGCCGCGTTCACTCACCAGTTCGAGCAGGGCGTTCAGCCGCTGTTGGGGGGTCATGACGGTCATCCTACGGCGTCGCCGCCGTCCCACGGTGATCGGAAATGACGTTTTGCCCTTCCCTTGCGCACGATCGCTCGCTACGCTTCCTGATCATCGATCACCCGGATCGATCCGGACCCGGAAGGCTCCCATGACCGACACCTTCGTGAGCGCTGAACTGGCCTCGCAGCCGGAGACCTGGCGTGCAGCCGCCGCGCTCCTGCCGACCTTCGCCGATGCGCTCCCTCAGCCGGGCGAACGCGTGGCCGTGATCGGCTGCGGCACGAGCTGGTTCATCGCCATGAGCTACGCCGTCGCCCGTGAGCAGGCGGGCCTCGGCGTGACCGATGCCTTCGCCGGGTCCGAGTACCCCGCGTCCCGCGAGTACGACCGCGTGCTCATGATCAGCCGCTCGGGCACGACGACCGAGATCGTCGACCTGCTGCAGGCCCTGCCGTCGCAGCGGACCGTCCTGATCACGGCCGTCGCCGACAGCCCCGCCGCGGCCGTCGCCGACCAGGTGGTCGCCCTGCCGTTCGCCGACGAGCGCTCGGTCGTCCAGACCCGCTTCGCCACCACGACGCTCGCACTGCTGCGGGCGTCCATCGGTGACAACGTCGACGCGCTCGCAGCCCAGGCCGAGACCGCACTGACGGTGCCCATCGACGACCTGCTCGACGCCGAGCAGGTCTCGTTCGTCGGTCGTGGGTCCGCCGTCGGCCTGACGTTCGAAGCCGCGCTCAAGACGCGTGAGGCAGCGCAGTTCTGGGCCGAGTCCTACCCGGCGATGGACTACCGGCACGGTCCCATCGCGATCGCCCAGCCCGGACGGCTCGTCTGGTCGCTCGGTACTGCGCCGGACGGACTGGCCGACGAGGTCGCCGCCACCGGCGCCCGCTTCGTCCAGCACGACCTCGACCCGATCGCCGGACTCGTCGTCGTGCACCGGTTCGCCGTCGCCCTGGCCGAGGGACGCGGGCTCGACCCGGACAACCCCCGGTCGCTCACCCGGTCGGTCATCCTCACCTGATGGGTGGCGCAGGCGCGGTGCTCGGGGTCGACGTCGGCGGCACGGGCATCAAGACCCGGCTGACGACCGCCGACGGTCTCGTCCTCGACGAGACCCGGGTACCGACGCCGCGCAACGACCCGGGCGCCGAGCGCCTCGCCGCCGTCGTCGCCGGACTGGCCGCACAGGCCACGCGACGGGTGCAGCTCGGAGCCATCGGGGTGGTGACCCCCGGCGTCGTCGACGAGACCCGCGGCACCGTGGACCTGTCCGTCAACCTCGGGTGGCGCGACGTCCCGGTGCGTGACCTCGTCCGCGCCGAGCTCCTGCGGCAGGGGATCGACGTACCGATCGCCTTCGGCCACGACGTCCGCGCCGGCGCCCTGGCCGAGGTCCGGGCCGGCGACCCGGCGCTCTCGCGAGGGTCGGTCTCGTTCGTGCCGGTCGGCACCGGGCTCGCGAGCGCCCTGGTGGTCGACGGCGCCGTCGTGTCCGGCGGTGGCTGGGCGGGGGAGATCGGACAGGTCCGGATCCAGGCCGGCCCGCACGCGGGCCACCGCGTCGAGGAGATCGCGTCCGCCGGGGGAGTCGCACGTCGTTCCGGTGTGCCGTCCGCTCACGCCGCCATGCTCCTGGTCCGCCAGGGCGACCCCGCTGCCCGTGCGGTCTGGGACGACTGCGTCGCGGTCCTGGCCGACGCACTCGCCTGGACCACCGCGGTCGCCGGGGTCCACACCATCATCGTCGGCGGGGGACTCGCGGAGTCGGGCCCGCTCCTGCTCGACCCGCTGCGCGACGCCGTCTCGGAGCGTCTGCAGGGCGTCCGTGTCCCCGTCATCGTGCCCGCCCGGCACGGTGACGCAGCCGGCGCCATCGGAGCGGGGCTCCTCGCACGCACGCTGCTCGAGGCCGAGACCGGGGTCCTGCTGTGACCACCCTCGTTCGGGCCCATCGCATCGTCACGGCCCAGGCAGACCTGCACGACGGTTGGCTCGTCATCGGTGACGACGACACCGTTCTGGCGACCGGCACCGGGTCCCCGATGCGCACGGACACCGCCGTCACCGTCGACGGTGTGGTCGTGCCCGGGTTCGTCGACCTGCACGCCCACGGGGCGCTCGGGCACGACTTCGCCGGGTGCTCCGCCGAGGATGCCCGTGTCGCCGCCGGGCACCACCGGTCACGGGGCACGACCACCCTGGTCGGGTCCATCGCCACGGGCGAGCGCGCGAACACCGTGGCGGCCCTCACCCGGCTCCGGCCACTCGTCGCGGACGGCACGCTCGCCGGGCTGCACCTGGAGGGGCCGTGGCTCGCGCCCGCCCGTCGCGGGGCGCACCGCGTGGACCTGCTGCACGCTCCGGACCCCGCCGAGGTCGACGCCTACTGCGACGCCGCGGGTGGCGCCCTGCGGATCGTCACGCTCGCGCCGGAGCTCCCGGGTGCACTCGAGGCCGTCGCCCGTTTCGTCGAAGCCGGGGTCGTCGTCGCCATCGGCCACACCGACGCCACCGCCGAGCAGACCCGCCGCGCGGTCGACGCCGGAGCCTCGCTCGTCACCCACCTGTTCAACGGGATGCCCCCGCTGCACCACCGTGCGCCCGGGCCGGTCGGGGTCGCGCTCTCCGACGACCGTGTGCTGCTCGAGTGCATCGTCGACGGCCACCACCTCGATCCCGTGACGGTCACCCTCGTGCAGCGCAGTGCTCCGGGCCGGGTGGTCCTGGTCTCCGACGCCATGGCTGCGACCGGCTGCTCCGACGGCACGTACACGGTGGCCGGATCGGCGGTGACCGTCCGCGACGGGCTCGCCGTGCTCGCCGACGGTTCGTCGCTGGCGGGCAGCACGATCACGGTCGCCGACGCCGTCCGCCGCCTGCTCGACGCCGGGACCGACCTGCCCGAGGTCGTCGCGGCGTCCGCGAGGCGTGCGGCACGCCTGCTCGGGGCTCCGGCACCGCTCAGCGTGGGCGCCCCCGCCGACCTGGTCGTGCTCGGCCCGGAGCGCGGCAGCGTCCGAGCCCTGCCGACGGCGGTGGTCGCATGATCCTCGTCGTCACCCCGAACCCGGCCGTCGACGTGACCTACCGGGTCGCCGAACAGCGCATCGGCGAGACCCAGCGCGTGCTCGAGGTCCAGCGGCGCCCTGGCGGCAAGGGCCTGAACGTCGGGCGGGTCCTCGCCGCCACCGGCGTGCCGACCCACGCCGTGCTGCCCCTCGGCGGCGACGGCGGGCGCTGGATCACCCACGCCCTCGACGACCTCGGGCTCGTCCACACCGACGTCGCCGTCCGTGGTGAGACCCGCACGACCGTGACGGTGGTGGACGACCTCGCCCACCCGACGATGTTCGGCGAGCCCGGACCCGTGCTCAGCCCCGACGAGTGGGACACGGTCACCGCCGCGGTCGAGACACTGCTCGACGGCGATGTCGGCCGTACTGGCGGCGCCGTCGGTGGCGCCGGTACCGCCGGTACCGCCGATGCCCTGCTCGCAGCCGCCCTGGTCGTGTCGGGCTCGCTGCCCCGCGACTCCGATCCCGCGGTCGTCGCCCGCTGGGTCACCGCCGCTCGCCACCGCGGTGTGCTCTCGGTGGTCGACTGCTCGGGCACCGCGCTGCTGGCTGCCGCCTCGGCCGGGGCGACGGTCTGCAAGCCCAACCGCGAGGAACTGCTCGAGGCCACGGGCACCGACGACGAGCGGTCCGGGGCACTCCGGCTCCTCGGACTCGGTGCGACAGTCGTCGTGGTGTCCCGCGGATCCGACGGCATCGCCGCCCACACCGCCGAGCACGTGCTCGAGGTGCCGGCGGTCCCCGGGGTCTCGGGCAACCCGACCGGCGCCGGTGACGCCGCCACCGCCGGGCTCGTCGGTGTCCTCGTCGAGGTGCTCGTCGGTGCCGGTCTCCCCGCGCCCGACGGCAGCGTCCCGGCCCCCGACGACGCCACCCTGCTCCGAGCCCTGCGGTCCGCCGCCGCACACGGGGCCGCCGCCGTCCTCCAGCCGGTGGCCGGCGCGGTCGACCCGGCAGACGTCCACCGCTTCCTGTCCACCCCGCCCGCTCCCGCCCACGACCGAACGAGGACCCCCGCATGATCACCGACCTCGCCCTCACCGGCCTGCTCGACACCGCCCGCACGGCACACCGCGGGGTCGGTGCGTTCAACGTGGTGCTGCTCGAGCACGCCGAGGCGATCGTCTCCGGCGCCGAGCTGGCTGGTCTTCCGGTGATCCTGCAGATCAGCGAGAACTGCGTCCGCTACCACGGCGGCCTCGCACCGATCACGACCGCGACGCAGGCGGTCGCACGTGCCGCCGACGTCGAGGTCCTCGTGCACCTCGACCACATCGAGGACCCCGAGCTGGTGGCGGCCGGCGTCGACCTGGGCGTCGACTCGGTCATGTACGACGGTTCCCACCTGGACTTCGCCGCCAACGTGGCAGCGACCCGCGAGCTCGCCGCGCGGTGTCACGCCGCGGGTGTCGCGATCGAGGCCGAGCTCGGCGAGGTCGGCGGCAAGGACGGCGTGCACGCGCCCGGCGTCCGCACCGATCCGACCGACGCCGCCGCGTTCGTGGCCGACACCGGGGTCGATGCCCTGGCGGTCGCGGTGGGGACCTCGCACGCGATGCAGACCCGCGAGGCCTCGGTGGACCGCGACCTGGTCGAGCGCCTCCGTGCCGCGGTGCCGGTCCCGCTCGTGCTGCACGGGTCCTCGGGCCTGTCCGACGACGAACTCCGCGGTGCCGTGCACGCGGGGATGACGAAGATCAACATCTCGACGCACCTGAACGGCCTGTTCACCCGTGCGCTCCGCACCGTGCTCGACGAGCGGCCGGACGTCGTCGACCCGCGCAAGTACGTGTCGGCGGGCCGGGACGCCATCGCCACCGAGACGGCGCGACTGCTGACGCTCCTGCACGCCTGACGCGCGAGCGGACGCTCAGCAGAGCGGGACGTTCACCGCGAGCCCGCCCATCGCCGTCTCCTTGTACTTCGACGACATGTCCGCCCCGGTCTGCCGCATCGTCTCGACGACCTGGTCGAGCGACACGTGGTGCACCCCGTCGCCGCGCAGCGCCATCCGGGCGGCGTTGATCGCCTTGTTCGCCGCGATCGCGTTCCGCTCGATGCACGGGATCTGCACCAGACCGCCGATCGGGTCGCAGGTCAGCCCGAGGTTGTGCTCCATCGCGATCTCGGCGGCGTTCTCGACCTGCTCCGGCGTGCCCCCGAGGACCTCGGCGAGCCCCGCAGCCGCCATCGACGCCGCGGATCCGACCTCGCCCTGGCAGCCGACCTCGGCGCCGGAGATCGACGCCCGTTCCTTGTAGATCGACCCGATCGCTCCGGCGGTGAGCAGGAACCGCACGACGGCGTCGTCCCGTTCGGCGGCGGGGGCGTCGGCGACCGTGGGCACGTAGGTGAGCGCGTAGTACAGGACCGCGGGGATGATGCCGGCTGCGCCGTTCGTCGGGGCGGTGACGACGCGGCCTCCGGTGGCGTTCTCCTCGTTGACCGCCATGGCGACGAGGTTCACCCACTCCATCGCGAAGAGCGGGTCGTGGTCGGGGTCCTCGCGGGTGAGCTGCTCGTGCCAGGTGGCGGCGCGACGGCGGACGTCGAGCCCGCCGGGCAGGCACCCACCTCTGCGGACGGAACGGTCGACGCACGAATCCATGACGCCGTGGATGCCCAGCAGTCCGGACCGGATCTCGACGTCGGTCCGGGTGACGGCCTCGTTCGCCAGGGCGACGCCGCTGATCGGCAGACCTGAACCGGCACACGCGGCGAGCAGCTCGGCGCCGCTCGAGAACGGGTGGGGCACGGCGTCGTCGACCGGGATCGCCGCACCGGCGACGGCAGCCGACGCGTCCGCCGCGGGCTCGGCTGCCTCGTCCCGCGCGATGAACCCGCCACCGATCGAGTAGTAGGTCTCGTCGGCCAGATCGGTCCCGGCGGCGTCACGGGCACGCAGCCGCATGGCGTTCGGGTGCCGGGGGAGCATCGTCAGGGGGTGCAGGACGATGTCGGCGAGGCGGAACGGCACGCTCGCACCGCCGTCGAGCCGCAGGACACCGTCGCGCTCCACGGCGTCGAGCGCGAGGACCATGGCATCGGGGTCGACGGTCTCCGGGTGGGACCCCATGAGCCCTGCGACGACGGCACCGAGGGTGCCGTGACCCTGGCCGGTCGACGCGAGGGACCCGTACAGGTCGACCACCACGGACGTGACGGGCAGGCCACGGACGAGGGTGGCGAACTCGGCACCGGCTCGCATCGGACCGACGGTGTGCGAGCTCGAGGGGCCGACACCGACGCTGAACAGATCGAAGACGGAGACCGGCACGCCGCAACACTAACCCGTCCGGACGGACCGGTGCTCAGCGCCGCGACCCCGACCGCTCAGCGCCGCCGACCACCCTCGGGTGGCATCACGAACCACAGCACGACGTACGCGATCCACAGCGGCCCGGGGAAGAAGCTCAGGATGACCCAGACCACCCGGACCAGGGTGCGGGACAGGTTGAAGCGGTCGGCGAGACCGGCGCAGACGCCGGCCAGCAGACGACCGTTGCGGGGACGGGAGAGTGTGCTCATACCGACGACGCTACGCAACGCCGCCGGTCGCGCGCATCCGGGACGCACCCCGAGCGTGGTGGGGGAAACCCCCGGACCGGCCCTGAGCGGCGCTGGGATCAGGGGATGAGGACGATCTTGCCGCGGGTGTGGCCCTGCTCGAGCTCCTCGAAGGCGTCCTGCACGCGGTCGAGCGGGTAGGTCGCGGCGACGGGCACCTCGATCGCGCCGTTCGCGACCTCGAGGGCGAGCGCCCCGAGGATCTCCGGGTCGGCGGTGTCCGCGCTGCCCGAGGCCTTCGCCCCGACCTCGGCGGCCTCGTCGAACGCGATGATCGTCTCGATGCGGTCGACCGGCACCCCGAGGGCGATGCCGAGCCGGACGTACTCGGCGCCGTGGGTGTCGATCACGGCGTCGATGCCGTTCGTCGCGAGTTCGGTGATGCGCTCCTGCAGCCCGTCGCCGTACGCGATCGGCCGTGCACGCTTGGAACGGAGCCACTCGTGGTTCGCCTCGGACGCGACGGCGATGACGTCGATGCCCTCGTTCGCGAGCAGCTGGGTGACGAAGCCGCCGACCCCGCCCGCGGCGCCGGACACCACGACGGTCTCGCCCGGACGCGGATCGACCGCACGGACGGCCGCGGCCGCGGTGGTCGCGATGACGTCGAGGCCACCCGCCACGGTCCAGTCGAGCAGGCGTGGCTTCTGGACGACCTGGACGGCCGGCACGGAGACGTACTCGGCCTGGCTCGCGCGGTCCCACGACCAGCCGATGACCTCTTCGCCCTCGTCGACGCCGTCGACCTCGGCCCCGACGGCCACCACGATGCCGGCGAAGTCGGTGCCCTGCCCGGACGGCAGGTCGCCACCGAACGCACCCTGGCGGATGGCCGACTCACCGGGGTTGATACCCGCGGCGCGGACACGGACGAGCACCCGCCCGGGCGTCACCTCGGGAACGGGCACCTCGGCGACGTGCAGGACCGATCGGTCACCCCACTCGTCGAAGCGGACAGCGCGCATGGTCTCCGGGATCTCAGTCATCCTCACCGACGCTACCCCGGCGCGCGGCACCCGGTCTGTGTGGACCGCTCCATCGCTGCGAGGACGCGAAAGGGAGAGGGTGCGAGACTGGGGGCATGCCCATCCTGAACAAGGACATGCAGGTCTGCATGTCGCTGGCCGCGCGACCGAGCAACATCGGCACCCGGTTCCACAACTTCCTGTACGACGAGCTCGGCCTCAACTTCCTGTACAAGGCGTTCACCACGACCGACCTGCCCGGTGCCGTCACCGGCATCCGTGCGCTCGGGATCCGCGGTTGCTCGGTGTCGATGCCCTTCAAGGAGGCGATCATCCCGCTGGTCGACCACATCGAGGACTCCGCCGCCGCGATCCAGTCGGTCAACACGGTCGTGAACGACGACGGCGTGCTCACCGCGTCGAACACCGACTACGAGGCGATCGCCGCCCTGCTCGGGTCCCACGAGGTCGACCCGGCTTCACGCGTGCTGCTCCGCGGCTCGGGCGGCATGGCCAAGGCCGTCACGGCGGCGTTCCGCGGTGCCGGCTTCGACCGGTTGACGGTCGTCGCCCGCAACGAGCAGACCGGCCCGGCCCTGGCGTCGCAGTACGGCTACGAGTGGGTCGCCGACGAGCGGGAAGCGGGGGAGACCGACCTGGTCGTCAACGTCACCCCGCTCGGCATGCGCGGCGACCAGCAGGACGCACTCGCCTTCGCGCCGGAACGGATCGAGGCGGCGCACACCGTCTTCGACGTGGTCGCGTTCCCGTCGGAGACCCCGCTCGTGCGGGCAGGCCGCGACGCCGGCAAGCACGTCATCACCGGCGCCGAGGTCATCGCCCTGCAGGCGGCGCGCCAGTTCGAGCGGTACACGGGCGTCGCCCTGACCGACGACCAGGTGGCGCGGGCCAGCGAGTTCTCGCGCGCCGAGTAGTCGACGCACCCACAGGGCGGACGGGAGGCACGTGGCGGCACCGCCACGGGCCTCCCGTCCGTCTCGTGGGACGTCTCAGGCGTTGGCCGCGCGCCCGACGGCCACCCACTCGAGGCGGCGGAGCGTCTCGCGGTTGCGGATCCAGATGAGCGGCTGCATGAGGAAGTCGGGCACGTACGAGCCCGGCCCGGCCACCGCGTTCTCGGTGATCGTGACCTTGCTGCCGTGCCGGTGCGGTTCGACCGTCAGCTCGACGCGGGCCTCGCCGATGGGCCAGCCCTTCGGCTGGATGACCATGCGGTGCGGCGGCTCCCACACCAGCGACGTCGTGACGTCGTTGATGACGATCGGCCACGCGCCGAACGAGTGGTGCAGGTGGGTACCGACCTGCGGCCAGCCGGACTCCTCCTTGCGCATGCGCGAGGCCCCGACCACCCAGGTCGTGTAGAGCCACCCGTCGCCGAGCACGTCGAAGACGGCTTCGGGACGGCAGTGCAGGATGCGGACGTTCTTCGCCATGTGATCAGCCTTCCGGGGTGAGGTCGACGTCCTCCGGCAGGCCGAAGGTGTGCCGGAGTGCGCTCTTCGCCGCGTGCCACCCGGCCATCCCGTGCACGCCGGGGCCGGGCGCGGAGGACTCGGAGCACAGGTACATGCCGCCACCCATCCGCCACGGGTCGCTGGACAGGACGGGGCGCTTGACGAGCTGCCAGAAGCTCGCGGCACCGGCGGCGATGTCGCCACCGACGTAGTTCGGGTTGTACTCGCCCATCTGCACGGCGGTGCGGGAGCTCGACGACAGGATCGTGTCGCGGAACCCCGGCGCGAACCGCTCGATCTGGCGGGTGACGGCCTCGGTCGGGTCGACGTCCGACCCCGCGGGGACGTGCGCGTAGGCCCAGAAGACGTGCTTGCCGGCCGGTGCCCGGGTCGGGTCCACCACGGTCGGCTCCGCCCCGAGCACGTACGGGCGATCGGCGTGCTGCCCGTGCGCCACCGCCCGTTCCGCCGCCGCGATCTCCTGGCGGGTCCCGCCGATGTGGACGGTCCCGGCCTTCCGCAGCGACTCGTTGGTCCACGGCACCGGGTCGGACAGCGCGAAGTCGACCTTCGCCGCCGCGTTGCCGAACCGGAAGCGACGCAGCGCCCCGCGCTTCGGCGTCGGGATCTGCTTGCCCGCGATCCGGAGCATGCCCGGCACGCTCGTGTCGAACAGCACCGCCTTCGCCGGGGTGAGGTCACCGAGCGACCGGACCTCCTGCCCGGTGACGATGCGGCCGCCGTGCGCGACGAGGTCGGCGGCGAGCGCGTCGACGATCGCCTGGCTGCCGCCGATCGGCACCGGCCAGCCGCGGGCGTGCGCGTACGAGCCGAGCGACAGTGCCGCCGCCGCGGTGGACAGGGACGGCAGGTGCTGGATCGAGTGCGCGGCGACGCCGGACACCATCGCCGGGGCGGCCTCACCGCGGAAGCGCAGGTTCCAGGCGGCGGTGCCCTGCTCGAGCGCCCGCAGGCCGAAGCGCAGGACGGTCAGGGGGTGCCGCGGCACGTGCAGCAGCGCGTCGGTCGCGAAGTCGGCGACCTGGTCGGCGTTCTCCGCCAGCGGGGCCATCAGCTGCTTGAAGGCCGGACCGTCGACCCCGAGCTCGGCGGCGGTGCGGTCGAGGTCCTGGTAGGCGATGCCGGCGCGGCCGCCGTCGAGCGGGTGGCCGTACTGCACCTCGGGCAGGCGGAGTTCGATGCGCTCCTCCATCCGGAAGAGCCGGAAGAACTCCGACTGCAGGGCCATCGGGTGCACGGCGGAGCAGACGTCGTGCAGGAAGCCGGGCAGGGTGAGCTCGGCCGTGCGGGCGCCGCCGCCGATCGTGTCGTTCCGTTCGACGACCTCGACCGACAGTCCGGCGCGTGCGAGCGTCACCGCTGCCGCGAGCCCGTTCGGTCCCGCTCCGACGACCACCGCATCAACCATGCACCGAGCCTAGGGACTCGTGACTGCGTGTGGTGTCGGTCAGATCACCGAGGCGCCTGTCGACACCGCCATCCGCTTCCGAGCCAGGACGTCGTCGATACGGTGCGCACCGGTGATGAAGGCCGCTGCGTCGGGATCGATCGCTCCGGCGATCGCGACGATGTCGTCGCGGATGGCCGCCAACGGCGCGTTGTGGATCGGTTCGTGGTGGACGAGCCGGTTCCGGAACCTGCGCACCGCATCGAGTCGCCGGTGCAGCTGCTTGCGCCGGACCGCTCCCAGGCCGGGGAACGCGTGCACGAGCCGCGGCTGCCAGAGCGTCGTCTCGTAGCTCCAGATCGGGTCTCGGGGGATGCCCGCATCGGTGAGGCCGACCCAGAAACCGAAGCTCGTCGCGGCGACCACCTGATCCGGTTCGGGATCGGCGAAGCCCCGTCGACGCAGGGTTCGAGTGGCGTCGTCGACCGCTCGGCGTTCGCGTTCCAGCAGGTGGACTGCGGCGTCGTTCCACCAGTCGTCACGACGCCCCCGGCGAAGTTCGTCGTGGAGCGCGTTCCGGACGAACACTTCGAGGCAACCGACGGGACCCCAGAACGCCGACGCGATCTCTGAGTTCCAGGCGTAGAGCCGGGCAGCGAGGTCGGTACGGCCGTCGTAGCGGGCCGCGTACCGGTCGAAACGCGCTGCGCTGAGCAGCCTCGGGAGTGCCTGCAGCGTGGCTGGATCGATCATCGCGCCCCTCGTCGCACTCCTCTGAGACAGCAATCGCCCCAGGAGTCCGGCGAGCCGAATGGTCCTGGGGCGTTACTCGATGAGCGTATCGAAGTCGAGGCGGTATATCAAGTACCGGTCAGGTGCGCGAGGTGTCGGGATCGGCCGGGTCCGACTCGTCCTGGTCACCGTCGGCGTCGTCGGGCTCGTCGGCGTCGACCGGGGTCGATCCGACGGGGTGCTCGGCGAGCAACTCGGCGAAGTCCTCGTCGAGCATCTGCTGCAGCCGGTCGTCGCGGCCGATCTCGTAGTCGTCCGCGGGGCGCTGGGCCCAGCCGAGGCGCCCGACGACGGTGGTGCCGATGTCGTCCCAGGCGCGGGCCCGCGCGGCGAGCACGATGCCGTCGACGAAGTGCTGGTCGTCGCGCCGCTTGTCGAGCATGGTGGCGAGCTGCTCGTAGGTGGCCTCGCGCATCCGGAGCTTCAGGTCGTCGCCCCGCCGGTAGTCGTGCTGGTGGCGGGAACGGCCCTTCTGCTTGCTCGAGGTGGAGCGGATCTCCCGCATGCGTGCGGCGTCGCCCCGCTGTTCCTCGGCCATGCGGTGGAGTTCTTCGCGCGTGGCCTCGGCGATGAGCGCGTGGTCGAAGTACCCCTGGTCACGGAGGGCGTTCGTGATGATGCGGTTGGCCACCGCGATGGTGACGGCGGCCTTCGCGATGAGGAAGCCCTCGTCGACCGCCCGCTTCAGTTCGACCTGGCTGATGGGTCGATCGCGCACGTCGGGGTTGCGTCGTCCGAACAAGGCCATGCTCCGACGATACCGGCGACCGGTGTCGGTCGGCCTGCACGACGGTCGCGCGGGCACCCGGTGCCGACGCGCCGCGCACAACCGAAGTGCCGTCGAACCGGCGGTCGGCGCGGTTCGGATGGGCTTTGGTTGTGCGGCGCTGCGGCACACCGGGAGCGCGGCCAGCGGCCAGCGGCCGTCGGCCGCGGCCGGCGGCCTGCACGACGGCGACCGGTGTCGGTCGGCCTGCACGACGGCGACGGGCGTCAGAGCAGCAGGCCGTACACCGCGACGTCGACGCGCTCGGGGCCGAGGGGCAGCGCGCCGCGCAGGGTGCCCTCGTGCTCGAAGCCGAGCCGCTCGGCGAGCCCCCGGCTCCGCGCGTTGTCGACCGCCGTCCGGATCTCCATCCGTGCGGACCCGCGCGCCCGGGCGACCCCGATCAGCACGGTGGCGGCTCGCCGGACGACACCACGGCCCTCCTGTCCGGCGTCCACCCAGTAGCCGAGCGATGCCTGGCCCAGGTACGGATCGAACGTCAGCGAGGCCACCCCGACGATGCGGTCGTCCGCCCGGATGACGCAGGGCAGCGCGCGGTCCATCGCGAACTGACCGAGCAGCCGCTCGGTGTGCAGGGCGATGGCCTCGCGGGTCTGGGGGTCCCAGGCCCAGGGCTCGGCGGCCCGCAGACGATCGGTGTTGGCGTGCACGAGTGCGAGCACCGGGTCGACCGTCGTCAGGTCGCGCAGCGTCAGCGTGTAGCCGTCACCGAGGTCGCGTCCGAACGTCGTCACCGTCCAGACACTAGGCACCCCTGCCTGTCACTCGTACCGGAGCGCCTCGATCGGGTTCTGCCGTGCCGCTCGTCGTGCCGGCAGGGTGCCCGCCAGGAACGCGATGAACATCACGACGAGGATGATCGTGGCGACGGAGCCCGGCGCGAACTGCATGATCTGCAGCCCCGGCAGGTCCTTGAGGAGCGTGCCGGCCAGGACGTTCGAGATCCCGGTGCCGAGCAGGATCGCGACCCCGGCGCCGATGGCACTGCCGAGGAACCCGATGAACACCGCCTCGAGCGAGAACAGCGTGTAGACCTTGCCACCACCCATGCCCATCGCCTTCATCAGGCCGATCTCGCGGGTGCGCTCCTGCACGCTCATGAGCAGGGTGTTGATGATGCCGAAGCCGGCGGCGACGAGCGCGATCACGGCGAAGGCGTTCAGGACCCCGACGATGCCGCTGATGACGGTCTGGAACTGACCGAGCTGGTCCTGGATGGTCTGACCGAGGAACCCGTCGTCGGCCAGGGACTTCTTGACCGTGGTGACGGAGGCGTCGGTGTCGAGCGTCGCGGTGGCGCTGGCGTAGGACGTCGCGATCGAGTCGGGCTTGCCGATCTCCTGCGCGGCCTGCATGGCGTCGGTCAGTGCGGCGTTCGCCCCGGCACCGCTGCCGAACAGCGACTCGTTCTGCACCCCGACGACTGTAGCGGTGAGCGTGTGCGGCTTGCCCTGGTAGTCGTCGACGGCGATCGTGAGCTCCTTACCGACGGCGGCCGAGGCGCTGCCGAGGCCCATGTTCTTCAGGTAGTCGGTCGGCAGCATCACCTGGTTGGCGTCGGTCTCGTCGTCGAGCTGCTTGCCGCTCGCCAGGTCGGCGTCGAGCTCGCCGGCGTTGGCCGTGAGCGACACGACGTACTTGCCCTTGTCCCCGTACTCGGCGTACTTCGGTGCGAGGGCGACCGCGGGGCGGAGGCTCTTGATGCCGTCCGTCTTCTTGATCGCATCGACGTCGGCCTGCGACAGGTACGAGAACGACGCCGGGCCGCGGTCGACGCTCTGCCCCGAGGCCTCGGGGTCGTACTTCGCCGGGCCACTGTCGGTCGAGGTGGACTCCACGGCCTTCGTGACGACCAGGGTGCCGTCGTCACCGATCGAGGAGACCTGGCTGTCGATGTAGTTGCTGACGCCCGTCCCGATCGCCGAGGTCAAGGTGATCGTGAAGGCGCCGATGAAGATCGCGATGACGGTCAGGGTCGTGCGCAGCTTCGAGCGGAAGGTGTTCGAGACCGCGGTGCGCAGGAGGTCGAGGAAGTTCATGCGGAGTGCCTTCCGTGCGTGGCAGACGCGTCGACCACGTCATCGGGTCCGCCGACGATCAGGCCGTCGCGGACGTTCACGCTGCGGTCGCAGCGCGCGGCGAGCTCTTCGTCGTGCGTGACCACGACGAGCGTGATCCCCCGCTCGCGCTGCAGCCCGAACAGCATGTCCTCGACCACCTGTCCGGTGTTCGTGTCGAGGTTGCCGGTCGGCTCGTCGGCGAAGATCACGCTCGGCTCGCCGACCAGCGCCCGGGCGATCACCACGCGCTGCTTCTGGCCGCCGGACAGGTCGTTGGCGTCGTTCTTCGCCTTGTCGGCCAGCCCGAGCGCATCGAGCGCCGCCATGCCCCGGCGCTTCCGCTCGGCTCCGGAGACACCGGCGATCTTGAGCGGGAGTACGACGTTGTCGAGCACCGAGGTCTTCGGCGTGAGGAAGAACTGCTGGAACACGAACCCGAAGGTGCTGTTCCGGGTGCGGTTGACCTGCCGCGCACCGAGCGTCGCCGCGTCGGTGCCGTCGAGCAGCACCTGTCCGGCCGACGGCTTGTCGAGCAGTGCGAGCAGGTGCATCAGCGTCGACTTGCCGGAGCCGGACTTGCCGACGATCGCCAGGCTCTCACCCTGGTGCACCGCCAGCGACACCCCCTTGAGCGCGTCGAACCGCGTCGCGCCGCGGCCGTAGGTCCTGGCGAGGTCACGGGCCTCGAGCACGGGAGTGGTCATGGGTTCACCGTAGTGTCCGGTGCACGACTGCAAGTTTGCGTTTGCTGTAGATCATGTGACGTTCCGGTTACAGTCGGGCCATGCCCGACTCCGCGACGCCGTCAGAACTCGGTCTCCGTGACCGCAAGCGCATCGAGACCCGCAACCGCATCGCCGAGGCGGCTCGGTCCCTGGCCCTCGAGCAGGGCGTCGACGGCACCACGATCGAGCAGATCGCCGCGCGGGCCGACGTCTCCCCGCGGACGTTCTTCAACTACTTCGAGAGCAAGGAGGACGCGGTCCTCGGGCACACCGAGCTCGACCTCGAACCCGCCACCCTCGAGGCGCACCTGGCGGCCGTCGCGGGGGAGCCTGCGGCGCAGGCCGTCGTCGACCTGGCGTTCCTGGTGTTCGGGTCGTCGTTCGGCGACGAGCACGAGCGGGTCGAGCGCAAGGCCGTGATCGTGCGGTTCCCGCAGCTGATGCGTCGGCAGGTCGCGCGGATGACCACGGTCGCCGAAGCGATGACCGGCGCCGTGCGCACGATCCTCGAACGCGACCCGGCCTGGGGCCCGGAAGCCGCGACCCCGCAGGCGGCCGAGATGCTCCTCGGCATGTGCATGACGGGCCTCCGCAGTGCCGCTCGGCACGAGGGTTCCGACCCGGAGCAGGTGCGGGCTGCGGTCGTCGCGTCGATCCGCGACACGGCTGCGCGCATCGCCGCGGCCTGAGACGCGACCACGAACGCAGGGGAGGCACGGTGCCAGCTGGCACCGTGCCTCCTGTCCGTGACGTGGATGCGTCGAGAACGGTCAGGGCTTCGTGATGAAGCCCTCCTTGACCATCCAGTCGAAGGCGACGTCGGCCGGCTCACGCCCCTCGACGTCGACCTGACGGTTGAGTTCCTGCAGCACCGCGTCCGTGAGCTTCGGCGAGATCTGGTCGTAGATCCCCTCGAGCTGCGGGTACTCCTTGAGCGTCTTCGAGTCGATGACGGGCGCGACGTTGTACGCCGGGAAGAACCCCTTGTCGTCCTCGAGCACCGTCAGCCCGAGCGACTTGATGCGGCCGTCGGTGGTGAAGACCTCACCGAAGTTGCACTTGCCGCGGTCGGTGGCCGTGTAGACCGTGCCGGTGTCGAGGATGCTCACGTTGCTGCTCGGCACCCCGTTCGACCCTGAACCGCCGAGCTCCAGACCGTACTTCTTGAGCATCGGCTTGAAGCCGTCGGCACGGGAGTTGAACTCCGACTCCACGCAGAACGTGCGCTGGTCGACCGGCAGCTTGGTGATGTCGGAGAGCGTCTTGACGTCCCCGAGCTCCTTGACGGCCTCGTTGCGGACGGCGAACGCGTAGGTGTTGTTCATCGGCGCCGGCTTGAGCCAGGTCAGTCCGTTGCCGGCGTCCTCCTTCTTGACCGCCGTCCACTGCTCGGTCTTGTCCGGGATCCCCTTCGTGTGACCCATGAAGGTCAGCCAGGCGGTACCGGTGTACTCGTACGTGAAGTCGGCCGCGTGCGAGGTCATCAGCTCACGGACCGCGACGCTGCCGGGCACGTTCGTCTCGTCGGTGACGTCGAACCCGGCGGCCTTGGCGGCGAGCACGGCGATCTTGCCGAGCACGAGCTGCTCGGTGAAGTTCTTCGACGTCACGGTGATGTGGGCGCCGGCCGGCAGGTCGTCGATGCGCTGGATGGAGCCGGCGCCGGCCTCGGGCACGAACGACGTCGCGGGCTGCAGGCCACACCCGGTCAGGACGAGGGCGGTGGCACCGGCGACGAACGCGGCGGCTCCGACCCGGGTGCGGGTGCGGCGGGTGCTGCGTGTGCGGCGGGTCATCGGAGTCCCTTCGGTCGTGCGACCGTCTCGACCACGCGGCCGAGCCAGTCGATGGAGAGGGCGAGCAGGGCGACGAGCAGGGCCCCCGAGACGAGCACCTTCGGCAGGAACAGCGTCACGCCCGTCGTGATGAGCAGACCGAGTCCGCCCGCACCGACGAAGGTCGCCAGGCTCGCCGTGCCGACGAGCAGCACGAGGGCGGTCCGGATGCCCGAGAGCATCACGGGCACCGCGAGCGGCAGTTCGACGCGCATCAGCACGCTGAAGGCGCTCATCCCCATGCCGCGACCGGCCTCGACCAGTCGGGCGTCGACGCTCTGCACGCCGATCATGGTGTTCCGGAGCACCGGCAGGATCGCGTAGAGCACGAGCGCGATGACGGCGGACGAGCTGTTCAGGCCGAGCCAGGCGGCGAGCAGCACGATGAGGCCGACGGCCGGGGCCGCCTGCCCGAAGTTCGCGACGGCGAGCACGTACGGGCTCGCCCGGCGCAGCGGCCCGCGGGTGAGCACGACGCCCAGCGGGATGCCGATCACGAGCACCAGGACCGTCGACTGCAGGGTCAGCACGAGGTGCTGGCCGGTCAGGGCCAGGATGTCCGCCGGGTTGAGCGTCGTGCGCTCCGTCGGGGTCAGGTCCGCCGTCGCGAGCCACACCGCGAAGCCGGCCAGGACGACCAGGATCGCGATCGGCTGGAACAGCAGGCCCTTCCACGAGGTGCTCGCACCGGTGGCGGGGCCGGCAGTGGCGACAGCGCTCACAGGTCTTCTCCGGTGGGCATCGCCGACACCGGTGACGACGGCATGGTCTCGATCGGGTTCGTGTTGGTGCCGACCGGCGTGTAGGCCTGGTCTCCGGCGGCGGTCGCGCGGGAGCGGGTGATCGCCTCCATCACGGTCTCGACGGTGATGACCCCGCGGAACGCGTCACGACGACCGGTGACGAGTGCGGCTCCGGCGCTCGAGACGAGCATGGTGTCGAGCGCGTCGTTGAGGGTCGCGGCCTCGCCCACGACCGGCAGGCCGGGCTCGACGCCGTCCGGGATGCGGTCGAGACGCTCGAGCTGGCGGCGCGACGGCCACCCGATCGGGCGCTGGCGGTGGTCGACGACGACGGCGTGCTGGTGCCCGCCGGCCGCGTTCATCCGCTGCAGCACGGCCTTGACCTCTTCGCCGGGGGAGCACGTCACGGCCGACTCGACCTCGACGTCGCGCACGCGGTTCAGCGTGAGCTGCTTCAGGCCCGCACCGGAACCGATGAAGTTCTCGACGAACTCGTTCGCCGGCTCGGCCAGGATCCGCTCCGGGGTGTCGTACTGCACGATGTGCGCGCCCTCGGTGAAGATGACGATCCAGTCGCCGAGCTTCACGGCCTCGTCGAAGTCGTGCGTGACGATGACGATCGTCTTGTGCAGTTCCTCCTGGATCCGCAGGAGCTCGTCCTGCAGGCGCTGGCGGGTGATCGGGTCGACCGCACCGAACGGCTCGTCCATGAGCAGGACGGGCGGGTCCGCCGCGAGCGCACGGGCCACGCCGACGCGCTGCTGCTGCCCACCGGAGAGTTCGCGGGGGAACCGGTCGCGGTAGGTGTCGGGGTCGAGCGAGACCAGGTCGAGCAGCTCGTCGACGCGCGCCGCGATCTTCTCCTTCGACCAGCCGAGCATCTTCGGCACGATCGCGATGTTCGCCGCGACCGTCATGTGCGGGAAGAGACCGCCGGCCTGGATCACGTAGCCCATGCGGCGGCGGAGCTCGTCACCGTCGATGCCCGTGACGTCGTCGTCGCCGACGACGATCCGGCCCTGCGTGGGCTCGATCAGGCGGTTGATCATCTTGAGGGTCGTCGTCTTGCCGCAGCCGGACGGACCGACGAGCATGATGATCTTGCCGGCGGGGATCTCGAGCGTGATGCCGTCGACGGCGGGCTTCGACTGCCCGGGGTACCGCTTGGTGACCTCGTCGAGCAGGATGCTGCGCCCGGTGACGTCCCCGTCGGGCGCGGTGGTGGTGGCGGAGTCAGTGCTGGACACGGATACCTCTCGAGATGGTCAGGCGGCCGAGGCCGATGAGGAGCAGGTCGAGGACCAGGGCGAGCAGGACGACGCCGACCACCCCGACCACGACGGAGAACAGGGCGTTGGCGCCGCCGAGGCGGGACAGCCCGGAGAAGATGAAGCCGCCGAGCCCGGGACCGAGCGCGTACGCGGCGATGGCGGCGATGCCCATCACCATCTGCGCGGCCACGCGGACGCCGCTCAGGATGATCGGCCACGCCATCGGCAGTTCGACCTGCAGCAGGGTGCGGAACCGGCTCATGCCGATGCCACGCGCCGACTCGACGACGGCGGGCGGGATCTCGGCGAGACCGACGACCGCGTTGCGCAGGATCGGCAGCGCGGCGAAGAAGACGACCGTCACGACCGACGGCAGGACGCCGAAGCCGAGCGGGACGATGAGCAGGCCGATGACGGCGAACGACGGCAGGGTGAGGCCGATAGCCGACACCCCGTTCGCGAACGCGGTCAGGCGCGGGCTGCGGTAGACGAGTGTGGCGAGCACCACGGCGATGACCGTGGCGAGGACGACGCACTGGACGACCAGTGAGAAGTGCTGCCACGATGCGAACCAGATCTGGCTCCATCGCTCCACGACGTACTGGAACACGGGTGGGCGCTCCCCTTCCGGTCGGCTGAACTGCCCACAGATCGGGGCACGAGCTCGGCCAAAGCTACGCAGCAGCCGGACCGGTTGTACAACGCAACCCCGCCGAGACGACGGTTTCCCTTGCAGTTGCGAGGAGGACAACCCCTGGTCAGCGGGGGTTTACCAGGGCGAGCCTGGGAGAACGGTAACGATCAGTCTGCCTGCTCGGCTATGCGTCGAGGTCGCGCAACTCTGACCGCTCCGCGATGTCGACGAGCTGCTCACGCCACCGGACCCATTCCTCCGGGGACTTGTCGGCCAGGTTGCCGTCGCCGTCGCCGGCCAGGCCGTCGAGCATCTCGCGCACGATGTCGGCGTGACCCGCGTGCCGGGCGGTCTCGTACGCCATGTGCACCAGGATCCGGTGCAGGGTGACGTCCCGGTGCCCCTCCGGCCACCACGGCACGGTCCCGGTGGCGGTGAGGTCGAGCGCTTCGATCGTGGCGTCGGCGTGGGCGGCACTCCGGTGGTGGAAGGCCACGATGTCGGCCATGGTCTCGTCGAGCGAGGCGTACATGTCCTCACCGTCCTCGGACTCGAGCCAGGCGGGCTGGTCCGGCAGCGGCCGCCCGAACACCTCGCCGAAGTAGCCGGCCTGCACCCCGGCGACGTGCTTCACCAACCCGAGGACGTTCGTGCCCGTCGGCGTCACCGGCCAGCGGGCCTGCCGCTCCGCGAGCCCGTCGAGCTTGGCCAGCAGGGCCGCGCGGTGCTTCTGCAGGTACCGGTGCAGCGTCCGCTTCACCGCGGCGTCGGCGGCAGCGGCGTCGGCGACCGCGCCGGCCGCGGCCGTCGCGCCGTCGGGGTTCCGCGTGGACCCCTCGTCCGACAGCAGGGCGTTGCCGCTCGCGGCCAGGGTGCTGGTGCTCGCGGGGTGCACCTCGGGGACCGCTTCGACGTCGCTCATGCCCCCGATCGTGCCACCCGGAGCTCCTGCAGGCGCGTCGACTCCTGCACGGCGACCCGTTCGGCGGTCAGCAGCAGCCCGGCGACCTCGGCGCCGGTGCGTGCCGGGGCGTCGTTCCAGCTCGTCAGGTCACGCACCCGGCCCATCCGGATGTCCGGCGCGGGGCACCACAGCACGGGCTCGCCCTCGTCGCGGGCGAGGGCGTGCCACACGACGTCGAGCGCGTGCTGCACCCGGGGCGCGTGGACCGCGTGCGGCCCGCCGGCGGCGGACACGACCGCGCCGACCAGGCAGGCACCGACGAGCGGCCGGCCCTGCACGTCCATCGCGGCGGCACTGGAGGCCTTGCGCTCGCGGCCGTGCTCGTCGAGGTAGGCGAACCAGGCGTGCTGGACCCACCCGCGTTCGACGACGGCGCGGGCGTCGGAGAGCAGGTGGACGAGTTCCCCGAGTTCGCGCACCCGGTCGTCGACCCGTCGCGCGCGGGCGGCGGCGCGGCGGTCGGACAGACGGTCGAGCAGGCCGCGGAGACCGCGTCGCTCGGGTCGGACGGGGGCGGGGGAGGCGTCGGTGGCGACGTCGTGCTGGACGCGGAGCTCGAGGGTCATGGCGGCCCCTCCGATCGGCTGTGCACGGATGGTGCGGTCACGATAGCCCCGCGGGGACTCAGTCGTCCAGCACCGCGTCGATGCTCCGTCGCGCGACGCTCCGGAAGGCGCGTTCGTCGGCGGTCGCCAGCGCGGACGCGAGCGCGACCACCCACCCGCGTGCGCGCAGCCAGGTGGCCTCCGGGGCCGCGACGCGCGCGCGGAACGCGCGCCGCCCCGGTGGGTCGAGCGTCAGCCAGGCGGTGGCCAGGTCGACGGCCGGGTCGCCCGCGGTGACGTCCCCGAAGTCGATCACGGCCGACAGACGGTCGACGCCGCCCGACGAGTCGACGAGCAGGTTGAAGGGGTGCAGGTCGCCGTGCACCCAGACGGGAGGCCCGGCGTGCGCGGGCACGGCCGCTGCGGTCCGCCACAGCGTGGCCAGCTCTCCGGCCCGGTGCACGCCGTGGTCGTCGAGTCGCGCCAGCACGGCCTCGCTCCGCGACGCGAGCGGCACCGCACGGAACGGGTTCGCCGGGGCGTCGTCCGGGGCGGGGACGTGCAGGAGTCCGACGAACGCGGCGAGCGCCTCGGCGACGGGGACCCCGGCCGCCCGTTCACCGATCGCCGTGCCGGGCAGCCACGGCACGATGCTCCACGACCACGGGTACCCGAGGGCGGGGCGGCCGGTACGCACCGGGGCCGGCACCGGGACGACCGATCCGACCCGGGCGGCGATGTCCGGCAACCAGCGCTGTTCGTGCTCGACGAGGCGTGCGGCCAGCTCCCGACGGGGGACCCGGACGGCCAGGTCGTCGCCCAGGCGCAGCACGACGTTGTCCCAGCCGTTCGCGACGACGTGGAGCGGGAGCCCGGCCAGGTCGGGGTGCTGGTCGCACAGCAGGGCCCGGACGAGCGGGACGTCGACGTCGACCTCGGCAGCGGGTGTGGGCACGGCGTCAGGCTAGTGGGCCGCCGGACACACGCCCGCGAACTGGGGCCGGTGGCGCGACACCCTTCTCGCTAGTCTCAGAGGCGAGGTGACGTGGGTGTTTCCCTGGGGGGACCCGCGTCACTCCGGAGCGATGAGCGCGACGAGCCTCGGGATCTCCGGACGCAGCCGTTCGGTGACGAATGCGTCCAGCAGGACCGTCCAGAGTTCCCGCAGGCCCGCGAACAGGTCGGCCCGGCGGGTCATCACGTCCGAGACGGTCTGCACGCCGGTGTAGGCGCGGACGACGACCCGGCCGACCAGGTCCGGGTCCCACCGCGGGTCGATCTCGCCCACCTCGACGGCCTGCCGTGCGAACCCGGCGACCACCGCGGTCCAGTCGGTGTAGGGGTCCTGCCGCGCGACGTCGCTCGCGGCCACGTCGGTCGACAGCCGCACCCCGGCGCTCACGACGACCTCGGACGTCATCTGGACCGCGAGCCCCTGGCACAGCCACATGATCGACTCGAGCGGGGTGGTGCCCCGGGCCACCGCGGCCTCGCCGTACCGGCGGGAGATCGCGTGCTGCTCGGCGACGACGGCCCCGGCCATGTCGGCCTTCGACGTGAAGTGGAAGTACAGCGCACCCTTGGTCATCCCGATGCGTTCGGCGATGCCGTCCATCGAGGCACCGACGTACCCGCGTTCGTCGAACTCCGCGGCCGCGCCCTCGATGATCGCCGTGCGGGTCGCGAGCGACCGCTGTTGCCGGGTCGGTCGGTCCTGCGCCATGGGGTCCGATCGTAGTCAGCGCACACTGCCGCCGGGGTCCACTGGCCGCATTCGGCAGGCGTTCGGCCGGGTGCCCTACGGTCGGTCGCCATGGACGGATGGCGGAACCCTGCGCGCTGGGCACGGACGGGACGGTGGCTGCTGCTGCCGATCGCGGTGCTGGACTGGGTCGCGCTCGCGCCGCAGACCATCGTGGTGCTCGCGTTCCTGCTCGCCGTCGTCGGGCTCGCCGGCATGGGTGCGGCTCTCGTGGTGCACATGCTCCGCCGGTCCCGTGGGGCGATGGCCGGCCTCGGGGTCGTCCTGCTGCTCGGTGGCCTCGTCGTGTTCGGCCTCGATCCGTTCCCCGGCTCGTTCCCGCTCATCGAGTCGTGGTGGCCGGAGTCGATCACGCAGCCGCAGCACGTCGGCAGCGCGTACTGGCAGCTCGCCGGCCTGGGCATCGAGCTCGCCGGGTTCGCCCTGCTCGCCACGCTGCTCGTGGTCGCGCTGACCGGAACCCCGCGCCCGCGGCCGGACCGCTTCCGCTCCTGATCCACCGCGGGCGGCGGATCTCGCTCAGTGCCGTGTGAGCACCACCAGCGTGACGTCGACCGCGGCGTCCGTCGGGATCGCCGTGCGCACCCGTTCGACCGCCGTGGCGCCGTCCGGAGCCGAGCGCACCAGCGCGGCGAGGTCGTCCAGGTGCCGGAGCCCGTCCAGCGTCAGGACGCCCTGGGTGCAGATCGCCAGCCGGTCTCCGGGTTCCAGGTCGAGCGCCCCGGGCGACCGCGGGATCGACTCCGGCTGCAGCCCGAGCGGCAGGTCGAGCGGGTGCAGGACGCGAGCCGGACCGTCGGCGGGGACGAGCACCGCCAGGCCGTGGCCGGCGTCGCCGAAGTCGACGTGACCCGACGTCGGGTCGAGCCGCAGGTGGAAGAGCGAGCCGACGGCGTCCGCAGCCGACAGGTCGGCGGTGACCTGCGCCTCCAGGCCGACGATCGCGTCCGACATGGCCGAACCGGTCCGTGCCGCCACGGCACCGCGGACCGCTGCGGCGAGCAGGCCCGACGCCGGGCCGGCCGCGCTCACCCGGCCGACGGTGACGTGCAGTGCACCGTCCGGTGCGACGCGCCAGTCGGCGACGTCACCCCCGCCGTCGTCGTGCTGGGCCACCAGGACGTCGAGGTCCCACCCCGGCACCGCGACCGGGTCCGGCACCAGGCCGTCGAGCACCCGACGGACCCGTCCGCGGTCGATGGCGACGCCGAGCTCGCGCTCCGCCCACCGGGCCAGGTCACCCAGCAGGGCGACGTCGTCCGGCGAGAACGTGCGCGGCACCGCGTCCATCAGGCACAGCGTGCCCACCCGGGTGCCGTCGACCATGGTCAACGGTGCGCCCGCGTAGAACCGGATGCCGTGCTCCGCCACCGCGGCCGTGTGCGCGAACCGGGCGTCGAGCGACGCGTCCGGGATCACCATCGGTTCGCGGGTGAGCACCGTCGACGCGCAGAACTGCTCGCTGGCGGGGACGCTCGATCCCTGGTGCCAGCCGAAGGTCGACTGCGTGGTGACGAGGTCGTGGTGGACGAGGTTGAGGAAGGTCAACGGGACGTCGAACGCCTCGTGGGCCATGCGGGTGATGCGGTCGAAGCGCTCCTCGGGTCCTGATCCCAAGATGGCGAGCGCCTCGATCACCGCGGTGCGCCTGTGCGCACCGTCGAGATGGTTGGTCACCCGGCCTGTCTACCCCCATCGTCCGACAGGAACCAGTCCCGCGGGTGGGGGTCGGCGGTCAGCTCGCGGCGCTCGGACACCGGGGCGGCCCAGGCGGCGGCGTTCGACAGCACGCGCTGGATGTCGGGGTGGTGGTACACGGGGTACTCCTGGTCGCCGGGCGAGAAGTAGAAGACCTTGCCGAGCCCCCGGCGGTACGCGACGCCGGAGCGGAAGACCTCGCCACCGGCGAAGGTCGACAGGAACACCTCTTCGTCGGGGCGCGGGATGTCGAAGTACTCGCCGTACATCTCCTGCCGGTCGATGACGATCGGGTGCGGGACCCCGGCGGCGATCGGGTGCTCGGGCGCGACGGTCCAGACGAGTTCGCGCTCGCCGTCGTTCCGCCACTTCAGCGAGCAGGTCGTGCCCATCAGGCGCTTGAACGGCTTGGAGTAGTGGCCGGAGTGCAGCACCACCAGGCCCATGCCGGCGTGCACGGCGTCGACGACCAGGTCGACGACGGCGTCGCTCACCTCGTCGTGGGCGGCGTGCCCCCACCAGAACAGCACGTCCGTGGTGGCCAGCCGTTCGGCGGTGATGCCGTGGTCGGGTTCCTGCAGGGTGGCGGTGGAGACGTCGGCCCCGGGCTGCAGCTGCCGGAGCGCCTCGGCGATCACGGTGTGCATGCCGTCGGGGTAGTGCCCGATGACCGTCGCGTCACCGCGGGTCTCGTGCACGTTCTCGTTCCAGACGACGATGTTCAGGGGACGGTTCTCGGTCGACGGCGACATGCAGGCAACGCTACCCGTGCTCGGTTCGCGCATCCACTGGCGTTTTCTGATCGTTTGGCCTACCTTCAGATCACATTCGCGCAGGACGGCAGCGCCAGGGAGCG
Organism: Curtobacterium sp. UNCCL17; assembly: GCF_000686685.1. Taxonomy (NCBI): domain Bacteria; kingdom Bacillati; phylum Actinomycetota; class Actinomycetes; order Micrococcales; family Microbacteriaceae; genus Curtobacterium; species Curtobacterium sp. UNCCL17. The sequence continues at coordinate 408,900 of NZ_KK366002.1, forward strand.
CCGATCACCGTCCGCGCCGAGGACAGGGGCTCGTCCGATGCAGCACCGCACCATCACCACCGTCGCACTCGCGGCGGCACTCGCACTCGCCGTACCGACCACTGCGTGGGCGTCGTCGCCCACCGGCCACCACCCGACACGGACCGCGACCACCTCGACCGTGACCTACACGGCGAGCGACGCGGTCATCCCGAACCCCTCGCGCGGGTTCGACCACACCACCGAGACGCACTACCGCGCCGACGGCACCGGGTACACGCCGCTCGACGCCGCGACGCTCCGCGGCTACCGCGCCGAGGGGGTCACCCAGGTCGTCCGGGTGTTCTACATGGAGGCGTTCGTCCAGCAGCGGCAACTCAGCCCGGCCTGGCTGCGGCTCGTGCAGCGCGACTACGACACCGCACGTGCGGCCGGGGTGGGCGTGATCACCCGGTTCGCGTACGTGCAGGGCGGCGCGTACCCGTACTCGGCGCCCTACGGCGACGCCGACCTGCCGACCGTGCTCGCGCACATCCAGCAGCTCACCCCGACGCTCCGCCGGAACGCCGACGTCATCCCGACCCTGCAGCAGGGGTTCATCGGGCTCTGGGGCGAGGGCTACTACAGCGACCACTTCGCCAGCGACCCGGCGAACCCGGGCGTGCTGACCGAGGCCGACAAGGACGCCCGACGGCAGGTCCTGCAGGCCGAACTCGCGGCCCTGCCGTCCAGCCGCTCGGTCCAGGTCCGCACGATGCAGATGAAGCAGGACGCACTCCGCACACCGTCCGGCACGGCCGGGGCACTCACCCCGGCGCAGGCGCACGACGGGTCGGCAGCGTCTCGGATCGGGCACCACAACGACTGCTTCCTCGCTTCGCCGGACGACTTCGGCACGTTCCTGAGCGACCCGCTCTCACTCGACCAGGACTACCTGGCCGCCGAGTCGCGGTACGTCCCCGTCGGTGGCGAGACCTGCGCCGTGAACGCGCCGCGGTCCGAGTACCCGTCCGCCTCGGCAGAGATGGCGAAGTACCACTACAGCTACCTCAACCTCGACTACAACAGGGACGTCCTGGCGACGTGGGGCGCGGACGGCATGACGGACGCCGCGAAGAAGCTCGGCTACCGCTTCACGATGACCTCGAGCACCGTCACCACCGGTCGCACGCCGTCGGTCGCGGTGTCGGTGCGGAACGACGGCTGGGCGGCGCCGTACAACAGCCGCCCGGTGCAGCTCGTCCTGACCGACGGGCACCGCCGGGTCACCGTGCCGGTTCGCCCCGACGCGTCGTCGTGGCAGCCGGGCCGGACCGTGACCGTCCGGGCGTCGCTCGCACACCTGCCGAAGGGCCGCTGGGACGTCGCCCTCGCCCTGCCGGCACCCGAACGCTCGGTGGCGTCGAACCCGGCCTTCGCGATCCAGACCGCGAACACCGGCACGTGGGACGCGCGCGCCGGCGTGAACCGCCTGGGCCAGACGGTGGTCGTGCGGCGCTGACCGACAGCAGAGGGCGCCCCGGGTCGATCGGCCCGGGGCGTCCTGCTGTCCGTGGGGTGCGCCGCAGGTCGGGCGTCCTGCTCTCTGTCAACCGGGTCCGCCACCATGGAGGCCATGACTCCGCGCTCCCTGTTCCGCGCCGCCGCGGTCGCCGAACTCGTGACCTGGACCCTGCTCATCCTCGGGATGGTGCTCAAGTACGGCCTGGACGCCGGCGACTGGGGCGTCCGCATCGGCGGTGGGGTGCACGGCTTCGTGTTCCTGGCGTACCTGGTGGTCACGACGGTCGTGGCGGTGAACCAGCGGTGGTCGTTCGGGGCGCTCGTGCTCGGCTGGGCCAGTGCCGTCGTGCCGTACGCCACGGTGCCGTTCGAGGTCGCGGTCGCCCGCCGCGGCATGCTCGAGGGCTCCTGGCGCCGCTCGCCGGACGCCCACTCGGGCTTCTGGGACCGTCTGCTGTTCTTCGTGGTGCGTCGGCCCGCCGTGGCCGCGGGCATCGGGGTCGTGGCCGTCGCCCTGGTCTTCACCGGGTTGCTGGCCGCCGGCCCACCCGTGCCGTCCCGCGGCTGACGCCCCGCGCGTCCCCTGTCACTTCGTGAGCGGGAATGGTCGGGTTCGTGGTGCGGACGCGACCCTTGCTGCTCACGAAGCGCGGCCGTGGTCGCGACCACGGACGGACAGGAGGCCCGGTGCCAGCTGGCACCGGGCCTCCTGTCCGGGGGCCGGTCGCTGCTAGAGCGCTGCCAGCGCCGCGTTCAACGTGGCGGACGGACGCATGACCGCGCTCGTCTTGGCGTCGTCGGGGCGGTAGTAGCCGCCGATGTCGGCCGGGTGGCCCTGCACCGAGACGAGCTCGTCGACGATGGTGTGCTCCTGCTCACCGAGCTTCGCCGCGAGGTCCGCGAACGACGCCGCGAGCTCGGTGTCCTGGGTCTGCGCCGCGAGCTCTTCGGCCCAGTACTTCGCCAGGTAGAAGTGGCTGCCGCGGTTGTCGATCGAGCCGAGCTTCCGACCGGGGGACTTGTCCTGCTCGAGGAACGTCCCGGTGGCACGGTCGAGGGTCTCGCCCAGGATCTTCGCCCGCTCGTTGCCCGTCACACCGGCGAGGTGCTCGAGGCTGACCGCCAGCGCGAGGAACTCACCCAGGCTGTCCCAGCGCAGGTAGTTCTGCTGCACGAGCTGCTGCACGTGCTTCGGCGCGGAACCACCGGCACCGGTCTCGAACAGGCCGCCACCGCCCAGCAGTGGGACGACGGAGAGCATCTTCGCCGAGGTGCCGAGCTCCATGATCGGGAACAGGTCCGTCAGGTAGTCGCGCAGGACGTTGCCGGTGACCGAGATGGTGTCCTCGCCGCGGCGGATGCGCTCGAGCGAGAAGCGCATGGCGTCCTCGGGCGCGAGGATCTCGATCTGCAGGCCGTCGGTGTCGTGCTCGCCGAGGTACTCGCGGACGAGCCCGATGAGGTTCGCGTCGTGCGCGCGGGTCTCGTCGAGCCAGAACACGGCGGGCGTCGCGGAGGCACGGGCGCGGGTGACGGCGAGCTTCACCCAGTCGCGGATGGCGACGTCCTTGGTCTGGCAGGCGCGCCAGATGTCACCGGGCTCGACGTCGTGCTCGATGACGACGTCGCCCGACGCGGTCGTGACGCGGACCACACCGGCGCCGGGGAGCTCGAAGGTCTTGTCGTGCGAGCCGTACTCTTCGGCCTTCTGCGCCATCAGGCCGACGTTGGGCACGGAGCCCATCGTCGACGGGTCGAAGGCGCCGTGGGCGCGGCAGTCGTCGAGCACGGCCTGGTAGATGCCGGCGTAGCTCGAGTCGGGGATGACGGCGAGGGTGTCGTGCTCGTCGCCGTCCGGGCCCCACATGTGCCCCGAGGTGCGGATCATCGCGGGCATCGACGCGTCGACGATGACGTCGCTCGGCACGTGCAGGTTCGTGATGCCCTTGTCCGAGTCGACCATGGCGAGCTCGGGGCCGTCGGCGATGCCCTGCTTGAAGGCACGCTCGATCTCGGCGCCGTTCGGCAGCGCAGCGAGGCCGGCGAGGATCGAGCCGAGGCCGTCGTTCGGGGTCAGGCCCGCGGCGGCGAGGTCGGCGCCGTAGCGCTCGAACACCGACGGGAAGAACGCCTTGATGACGTGCCCGAAGATGATCGGGTCGGAGATCTTCATCATCGTGGCCTTGAGGTGCACGGAGAACAGGACGTCCTCGGCCGCGGCGCGCTCGATCTGCTTGCGCAGGAACGCCTCGAGTGCGGCCACGTGCAGCACGGTGCCGTCGACGACCTCGCCCTGCAGGACGGGGATCGACTGCTTGAGGACCTGCTCGCTGCCGTCCTCGGCCACGAAGGTGATCGTCAGGACGTCGTCGGCGGGGGCGATCCAGGACTTCTCGTTCGAGCGGAAGTCGTCGACGCCCATGGTGCTGACGTTCGTCTTCGAGTCGCGCGACCAGGCACCCATGCGGTGCGGGTGCTTGCGGGCGTAGTTCTTGACCGACAGGGGTGCGCGGCGGTCGGAGTTGCCCTCGCGCAGCACCGGGTTGACGGCGCTGCCCTGGACACGGCCGTAGCGGGCGCGGACGTCGCGCTGCTCGTCGGTCGTGGCCTCGTCCGGGTAGTCGGGCAGGTCGTAGCCCTGCGCCTGCAGTTCCTTGATCGCGACCTTGAGCTGGGGGATCGATGCCGAGATGTTCGGCAGCTTGATGATGTTCGCCTCGGGGGTCTTCGCCAGGTCGCCGAGCTCGGCGAGGGCGTCGTCCAGGCGCTGCTCGTCGGTGAGCCGCTCCGGGAACTGGGCGATGATCCGGCCGGCGAGCGAGATGTCGCGGGTCTCGACGTCGACACCCGCGGTGCCGGCGAAGGCCTGGATGACCGGGAGGAAGGAGTGGGTGGCGAGGAACGGCGCCTCGTCCGTGAGGGTGTAGATGATCTTGGCCATGCTGGCGGGTACTCCCTTGTTCGACCGTCGGTACGTCCACGGTACTCGTGGCGCAGGATGTCTCGACATCAAGATACATGGCCCCTGCCTCCGCGCGGCAGATGCTCGGCCGACACCCTGGAGGCGCACTGTCGACACATAGGAACGGTGCGTGGACTGGTCTCCCGCAGCACCAGAGCGAGGGAGAGCGCGCATGACCACCACACGGCAGACCCCGGACGACTTCGGCTGGAGGGCGGAGGACCTGCGGTCGGCCTACGCCTCGGACGGCAGCGGCCCCTACCGGTACGCGCCGGACGGCTCCGGCCCGTTCTCGTACGACCCCGACGGCTCCGGTCCCTGGCTCGTCGGCCCCGAACCCCGACGGAGCACGAAGCGGTTCGCACCGCGTCAGCGTGGCAGCCGGCCGCGGTTGCGGCGGATCGGGACGGCCTGCACCGCCGGAGCGCTGGCGCTCGTGCTCGCCGTCGGCAGCGTCTCCGTCGTCGCGCACGCCGCTCCTCCACACCCGTCGGTGCAGGCGAGCGCCGCGCAGGGCCCCGGACCCGACGGAGCCTGATCCGCCCGGTGGTGCCACCCTGGACCCGTGACCGAACTCCTCGTCGTGGGTGTCATCGCCCTGATCGCCATCGCGGGCGCCGCCGTGCTCGGCCCCCGCATCGGGATCGCGGCACCGCTCGTGCTCGTCGTCGTCGGGATCGTCGCGAGTCTGCTGCCGTTCATCCCCCACACGGAGATCGAACCGGAGTGGATCCTCGCCGGGGTCCTGCCGCCCCTGTTGTACTCGTCGGCGGTGTCGATGCCGTCGATGAACTTCCGGCGCGAGTTCGGCGCGATCAGCGGCCTGTCGGTCCTGCTCGTCGTCGCGTCGAGCCTGGTGCTCGGGCTGTTCTTCGCCTGGGTGATCCCGGGCCTCGGTTTCTGGTGGGGCATCGCCCTCGGCGCGATCGTCAGCCCGACCGACGCCGTCGCCACCTCGATCGTCAAGCAGACCTCGGTGTCACGCCGGGCGATCTCGATCCTCGACGGTGAATCGCTGCTCAACGACGCCACCGCGCTCGTGCTCCTGCGCACCGCCGTCGTCGCCGCCGCCGCGTCGTTCTCGTTCTGGGGCGCTCTCGGCGACTTCGCGGGCGCCGTGGCCATCGCTGTCGTCATCGGGTGGTTCGTCGGCTGGCTGAACGTCTTCGTCCGCGCGCGCGTGCCGGGTGCCGCGGTGAACACAGCGCTGTCCTTCGCGGTGCCGTTCGTCGCGGCGGTCCCCACCGAGCACCTCGGCGGGTCCGGACTCGTTGCCGCCGTCGTCGCGGGCCTGTTCACCGGGATCGTCGGGCCGCGCAAGCTCCCTCCGGGGCACCGGCTGTCGGACGCTCAGAACTGGCAGACCATCGAACTCGTGCTCGAGGGCGCGGTGTTCCTGACGATGGGACTCGAACTCGCGACCATCCTCGGCGACGTGCAGGACGAGCACACGGGCGTCGGACCGGCACTCCTCATCGCCGTCGGTGCCCTCGTGCTCACCGTGCTCGTGCGGGCCGCGTACGTCGTCCCGCTGCTGCTCGCCCTGTCGGCGAGCGCCAAGCGCGGCAAGCGGATGCAGGGGCGCTTCGCCGAGATGCACGCCGGTGACCGCGACGCGATGAGCGAGGTGATCCGCGAGCACCGACCGGGCAACCGCGCCCCCTCGGAACGAGAGCTCGACCGGTTCACGACCCGCGTCCGCCGCACCTTGGCGGACATCGCGTACTACACGAAGGCACCGCTGGGCTGGCGCGAGGGCACCGCCGTGGTCTGGGCGGGGATGCGTGGGGCCGTGACCGTCGCAGCTGCGCAGACCCTGCCGGAGGGCACCCCGCAGCGATCTCTCCTGGTGTTCGTCGCCTTCGCGGTCGCACTGCTGTCCCTGGTGGTCCAGGGCGGCACGATCGGTCCCCTGCTCCGACGCATCGCCGCCCCCGCGCCGGACACTGCCGCAAAGGACACCGAGGAACGACAGCGTCTGCTCGAGCTCATGCGCAGCGCGGCCGAAGAGGTACCGCGCACCGGTGAACAGCCCCCGGGCTCGCGCGAAGAACTCGAGGCGGCGGACCCAGCCGAGCTCCGCGCCTGGATGGGGCGTGAGAAGGCGCGGCGTCTCGCGGTCCTCCAGGCGCAGCGCTCGGCGATCCTCGACGCCCGCGACGACGGCACGTTCGACGCCGAGGTGCTCGAGTCGATGCTGCAGAACCTGGACGCCGAGCAGATCGCCCTCGAACTGCGGGGCGCGCCGACCCGGTGACCTGCTCCGCGTCCGCTCAGTCGCCGATCGAGACGCGGAACACCCGGACGCCGGCGGCACGGAGCCCGGCGAGCCCGAGCCGCATGCGCAGGGGCCGGAAGGGCCGACGGAACCCGGACGACGCCGACGCGGCATCGATCTGGTGCAGGACCTCGGACGTCAGGGTGCGCTCGAGCTTCGGCGCGAGCCGGGTCACCCCGGACACCGTGACGACGATGCGGACGGCGTGCGGCGCGAGCATCGGCGCGATGAGCTCGGCCGCCGCCTGCGCCCGGTGGAACGCGGGGTCGTCACCGGGGCGGCGGATGGCGATGACGGCCAGCGCCGCGTCCCAGGTCTCGTCGGGGTCCGGCAGGTCGTCGACCCCGACGACCCGCATCCGCGCGGCGTCGATCCCGGCGCGCACGGCCGCAGCCCGGAGCACGGGCAGGAGTTCCTGGGTACCGGCCAGCACGACGTCGGCCGACGCCAGGTCGACCGTTCCGTACCGCTCACGCGGCGATCGGGCCATGGTGCGGGTCCTTCCGTCGCTTTCCCCCGACCGTACCGATGCGGAGGGCCCGGGGGACGCTTCCGCCCGTGGTGGTCAGGCGCCTCCCAGCGCGCTCGGTAACGAAAAGATCACGGAAGGGCCTGTACAAAGCGACAGAGTCGTGCAGAATGGTGGGCGGCCATGACGACTGCACCCGAACCAGACCAGCACCCGGCGACCCCGGTGGTGCACCTGTCCCGACGCGCCGCCCTCGAGGCCGAGCGCGCAGCAGCTCGCGGACCACAGCGTCGCAGCAGGACGGCCCCGGTCGCGAAGACCGCCAACACCGCCAAGCCCGAGAAGCCGGCCAAGGCAGCGAAGGTCGCCAAGCCGGCAAAGGTCGCGAAGCCGGCCAAGGCACCGAAGGCCGCGAAGGTCGCCAAGCCGGTGAAGTCCGTCGTGCTCGCGACCGCGTCCTCGGCCACCGAGCCGGCCGGCCGCCGCTCAGCAGCCGCACGCGCCACCACCGAGCACGTCGACGACCGCATCCAGCGCGTCGTCCGCCGCCCCGCACCCAGGGTGACCCGCGTCGCCAGCGCACCCCGGGCCTCCCGGTCGGCCCGTGCCGGACGCATCACCCTCACCAGCGCCGCCGCCGCCATCGCGATGTTCGCCGCCTCGGCGATGCCCGCACACGCGAGCGCCGGCACCTCGATGGCCACCTCGACCATCGCGCCCATCGTGCGCACCCAGGACTACGCCGTGACCCAGGCGGTCACGTCCGCCGGGTTCGACCGTGACGGGTTCACCGTCGGGGGTGGCTCGACCGTCACCACGACGACGGCTGGTTCCGCCGACACCGCGGCGATCGCCGGAGGCGCCGTGTCGTTCGGCGGCGCGGTCCGCTCGCCGTTCCCCGGCCCCGTGCAGATGAGCTCCGGCTTCGGGTACCGCTCGGCACCGTGCGGCGCCTGCTCGTCGCTGCACCAGGGCCTCGACTTCACCCCGGGCATGGGCACGCCGATCGGCGCCGTCGCCGCGGGCAAGGTCCGGGTCTCGGGCACCTACTTCTCGTACGGCAACGCGGTCATCATCGACCACGTGGTCGACGGCCGACAGGTCTCCACGCTCTACGGCCACATGATCCCCGGCTCCTCGCCGCTCAAGGTCGGCGACACCGTCGCTGCCGGGCAGTTCATCGGGCTCGTCGGATCCTCCGGCGTCTCGACCGGTGCGCACCTGCACCTCGAGGTCCTGATGGACGGCGTCACCCCGATCGACCCGGAGGCGTGGCTCGAAGCCCGCATCGGTCGCTCGCTCACGCTGTAGCGACCGTTCTCCGTCACGACGCGGGATCCACAGCCGCTGTCGAGCGGCAGCACGGTGATGTCCCAGTCTGCCTGTGCAGACTCACAGACATGGACGATCCCCACAGACCGCCCGCCCGTCGTCGATCCGAGGCTGCTACCCGCTGATGGGCGCCGACACCTGGATCGCCTTCGGGCTCGTCATCCTCTTCGTGCTCGTCGGCGGGGTCTTCGCGGCCGCCGAGATCGCGCTCGTCTCCCTCCGCGAATCCCAGCTGCAGCAGCTCGAACGCCGCGGCGCCCGGGGGATGCGGGTCGCCGAGCTCGGCCGTGACCCGAACCGGTTCCTGTCCGCCGTGCAGATCGGCGTGACCGTCGCCGGGTTCTTCTCCGCCGCGTACGGTGCGTCCTCGATCGCACCCGATGTCGCGCCGCTGTTCCAGGGACTCGGCCTCGAGCAGGGCACGGCCGAAGCCGTCGCGCTCGTGCTGATGACCCTCGTCATCGCGTACCTGTCGCTCGTGTTCGGCGAGCTCGTGCCGAAGCGCCTCGCCCTGCAGCGTGCCGAGGGCTTCTCGATGGCCGTCGCCCCGACCCTGGAGCGCTTCGCGGTGCTGATGCGGCCGGTGATCTGGCTGCTCTCGAAGTCCACCGACGCCGTCGTGCGACTGCTCGGTGGCGACCCGGACGCCCGCAGCGAGTCGATGAGCACCGAGGAGCTCCGCGGCCTGGTCGACGAGCACACCGGCGTCGACGAGCAGGGACGCCGGATCGCCCGCAGCGCCTTGGACGCCGGTGACCGCATCCTGCGCGAGTCGATGCGCCCCTGGTACGACGTGTCGACACTGGACGCCGGCCTCTCCGTCGCCGAGGCCACCGACCAGGCCATCGCTGCCGGGCACACCCGGTACCTCGTGACCTCCGGCGGGCGCGACGAGGTCCAGGGCTTCGTGCACCTCCGTGACCTGCTGCGTCCGGTCGACCCTTCGGCCCCGGTCGCCACGCTCGTCCGGCCGGTACTCGCCCTGCCCGAGACGAAGTCGCTGTCGAGTGCGATCGCGGACATGCGCACCGACGGCCACCAGATCGCCCTGGTGGTCGACGAGTACGGCGGCAGCGCCGGCATGGTCACGCTCGAGGCGCTGCTCGAGGACCTCGTCGGCCGCATCCGCGACGAGTGGGACTCCAGCGAGTACGACGAGTCGATGCTGGCTCACGACGGGGTCGACGGGGCCACGGTGCTCGAGGACCTGGCCGCGGACGGCGGTCCCGTCCTGCCGGACGGCGACTACGAGACCGTGGGTGGGCTCGTGCAGGTGCAGCTGGACCGCGTGCCCGAGGTCGGTGACGTCGTCCTGGCCGGCGGGCACCGCCTCGAGGTCACCGCCATGGACGGTCACCGCGTCGCGCGGGTGAGGATCGGGGCCGACGCCGCGCCCTGACCGCGGCCCCACGGCGGTCGGGAGGCCCGTGGCGACGGGCGGTCGCAACACCCCGCCAGACGTCGACGAGCGGTCACAGGCCGTCGTCTACGGCGCCACCAGCCGACAGGTCGCGACCACCCGGCGGGCGGCACGCGACGTGTCGCGACCGGTCGGGCACGGCCGGTCACGCAACGGAACGCGACCAGACGGCGGACGGGAGGCGCGTGTCGGGGCCGCCCCGCGCCTCCCGTCCGCCCCGGGCGGTCGCAACACCCCGCCAGACGCCGACGAGCGGTCGCAGGCCGTCGCCTGCGGCGCCACCAGCCGACAGGTTGCGACCACCCGGCGGGCAGCACGCGACGTGTCGCGACCGGTCGGGCACGGCCGGTCACGCAACGGAACGCGACCAGACGGCGGACGGGAGGCGCGTGTCGGGGCCGCCCCGCGCCTCCCGTCCGCCCCGGGCCGTCGCAACACCCCGCCAGACGCCGACGAGCGGTCGCAGGCCGTCGCCTGCGGCGCCACCAGCCGACAGGTTGCGACCACCCGGCGGGCAGCACGCGACGTGTCGCGACCAGTCAGCGACGGCCGGCGGCCCCGCCGCGCCCTGACCGGCTGACGGGTACCGCCCGTGCCTGCCGGACACACGGCCCGGGCACGTACGCTCGTCGCATGGGTATCGACGTGCGCAACGAGATCCGCGACTTCCTGTCCTCCAGGCGGGCGCGGCTCACCCCCGAGCAGGTCGGCATGCCGTCGTTCGGCGGCGGGGTCCGACGCGTGCCCGGGCTGCGGCGGCACGAGGTCGCCATGCTCGCCGGCGTCAGCGTCGACTACTACACACGACTCGAGCGCGGCTCTCTCAAGGGCGTCTCGGACAGCGTGCTCGAGGGCCTGGCGAGCGCCCTGCAGCTCGACGAGGACGAGCGCGCGCACCTGTGGGACCTCACGCGCCTGGCGAACTCCGGCGCGAAGGTCATGCACCGGAACGTGCCGACCCGCGTGCGCCCCGGCGTGCAGCGGCTGCTCGACTCCATCACCGGCGCACCGGCCTGGGTGCGGAACGAGCGCGGGGACGTCGTCGCGACGAACGAACTCGGCCGTGCGCTCTACGCACCGCTCTTCGCCGGCCCCGGACGCCCGGTGAACACCGCACGCTTCACGTTCCTCGACCCGGCCGCCCGCGACTTCTTCCCGGACTGGGCACAGACCGCGAAGGACGCCGTGGCCGTGCTCCGGACCGCCGCGGTGTCGAACCCCTGCGAGCCGGGGCTCATCACGCTCGTCGGTGAGCTCTCCACCCGGAGCGAGGAGTTCCGCGGCTGGTGGGCCGCCCACGACGTCCGGATGCAGCGCACCGGCAAGAAGCGCATCGACCACCCGATCGTGGGGGAGCTGCGGCTGTCCTACGAGGCGCTCGACCTGGTCGCCGACCCCGGCCTGACGCTGTTCTCGTACTCGGCCGAGCCGGGCAGCGAGTCCGAGCGGTCGCTCGCGCTGCTCGGCAGCTGGGCCGCGACGGAGCGGGCCGAGCAGTACGCGGCCCTGCGCGAGTCGGAGTCCGAGTCCGAGTCGGTCGACTGACCTCGACCCCGGACCGCCAGGAGCGTCAGGAACGTCAGCCCCGAGGCCGGACCGTCACGCCTGGGGCGGCACGTCGCCGTCGAACAGCTCCGGCGAGCGCATCCGCTCGATGCGCAGCTGCCGCTCCGTCGCCGACAACCGCAGCACACGGATCGCGGCGAACACGAGCACGATGAGGGCGACGGCCAGCACGGCGAGCGCCAGCACGAACAGGGCGTAGAGGACGACGACGAATCCGAGACCACTGTCTGCGAGCATCCGTCGAACATAGCAGCGCGGGTTCGTAGGGTGGGGACGTGACGAGGACCACGGACGGCTCAGCAGGGGACGCGGACCACCGGCAGCACCGCCGGCCCGAACCCGCGTTCGCCCGCGCGGTTGCGAAGGCCCTCGGCGACGCCCGGACCGTGCTCGACATCGGTGCCGGTGCCGGTGCCCGTTCGTACGCGCCGACCGACCGCGACGTGACCGCCGTGGAGCCCGCCGGAGACCTGCCCTTCGCCGACGACACCTTCGACGCCGCGATGACGACGTTCTCGCTGCACGAGTTGCATCACCTCGAACGCGTGCTCGCCGAGGTGCGTCGCGTGACCCGGGGCCCCGTCGTGGTCCTGACGTTCGACCCCGACCGCATCGAGCGCTCCTGGCTCGCCGAGTACGCGCCCGAGGTGCTGTCGGCCGCCGCCCGTCGCCATCCGGCACTGCCGCGGATCGCCGACGCGCTGGGCGACGACACCGTGACGAGCACCCAGTTGCCGATCCCGTTCACGTGCGTCGACGGGTTCGCCGAGGCGTACTACGCCCGCCCCGAGCGACTGCTCGACCCCGGGGTGCGCCAGGCGGACCCGGCGTGGGGACTGGTCGACGAGTTCACCGTCCGGCGGTCGGTGGCAGCGCTCCGGACCGCACTGGAGTCAGGGGAGTGGGACCGGCGGCACGGGTCGTTGCGGATCCGTCCGACGTACGAGGGCTCGGTCGTCCTGGTCACGGCGACGCCGAACCGGCCGCGGACTGACCGGGCCGGGCTTGACACCCGGTCGTAGGCTGGTCGGGTGAGCTTCCAGGAGGTGGTCGGCGCCCGTATCGCCGGCATCAGGGCGTGAGGCCCTCGGTCGTGCCCTCGGGTGCGGCCGACCTCGTCGAACCCTGACCTCCTCCGCCCGGTGCGGTGTGCGTCCGCACGCCCCGGGCCCGCACGAAAGCGATCACCCATGCTCCCCATCGTGGAGAAGACCCTCCGCACGTCCTTCGTCAACGCCTCGCGCAAGGAGGTGTCCGACCTCACGCTGCCCGCCGACTTCGAGACGCTCGACTGGGACGCACTCGACTACCTCGGCTGGCGCGACCCGAAGATCGGGCGGCGTGCGTACGCCGTCGTGCCGACCCTGGACGGCGACCTGATCGGCATCCTGTTCCGGCAGGCCGAGGCCTCGCCCCGCTCCCGTGCCCAGTGCTCGTGGTGCCAGGACGTCAAGCTGCCGAACGACGTCGCGTTCTACAGCACGAAACGGTCCGGGCCGGCCGGACGGAACGGCAACACCGTCGGCACCCTGGTGTGCCAGGACTTCCAGTGCTCGCGGAATGTCCGGAAGCTGCCGCCGCCCGCCTACGAGGGCTACGACGTCGAGGCAGCGCGCCTCCGGCGCATCGAGGACCTGCAGGTCCGGGCCGCGTCCTTCGCCGCCGAGGTCTGAGACGCCGGCGTCCTCGGAAGACGCCGCCGAGTCAGCGAAACGCCGCCGGATTCGGAGGCGTCTCGCGCTGACGCCGGCGTCTCGCGTCCGAAAACGCGACTGACGACGGACTGGAGGCCCGTGACGGATCCGCCACGGGCCTCCCGTCCGTCATCCGGTCGCGTCTACCGACCGATGGTCGACATGTCGGGGTAGCGGTCACCGGTCGGGACCGGCAGCGCCGACAGGCGCGACAGCTGGTCCGCCGTGAGGGTCAGGTCGGCTGCGCCGACGTTCTCCTCGAGGCGGGAGACCCGCTTCGTGCCGGGGATCGGGACGATGTCGTCGCCCTGGGCCAGCAGCCAGGCGAGCGACACCTGCGCCGGGGTGGCGCCGGCCTCGGTGGTGATCTCCTTGACCGCGTCGACGATCCGCATGTTCTGCTCGAACGCCTCCTGCTGGAAGCGCGGGTTCGCCAGGCGGAAGTCGTCGGAGTCCAGGTCGGACGGCTTCGTGATGGCACCCGTCAGGAACCCGCGGCCGAGCGGCGAGTACGGCACCAGGCCGATGCCGAGCTCGCGCAGGGTGTCGAGCACGTCGCCCTCGGGGTCCCGCGTCCACAGCGAGTACTCGCTCTGCAGCGCGGTGATCGGGTGGACGGCGTGGGCCTTGCGGATGGTCTCTGCACCGGCCTCGGACAGTCCGATGTGCCGGATCTTGCCCTCCTGCACGAAGCCGGCGAGCTGCCCGATGACGTCCTCGATCGGGACGGCCGGGTCGACGCGGTGCTGGTAGTAGAGGTCGATGTGGTCCGTGCCCAGGCGACGGAGTGAACCCTCGAGCGCCTCGCGCACGGACTCGGGCTTGCTGGAGATCCCGCGCTGCTGCGTCGGCGTCTCCTCACCGGCCTCGTGGTGGTACAGGCCGAACTTGGTCGCGATGACGACGTCGTCGCGACGGCCCTCGAGCGCACGGCGCAGGAGTTCCTCGTTCGTGTAGGGGCCGTACGCCTCGGCGGTGTCGAACAGGGTGACGCCGAGGTCGATCGCGCGGTGGATGGTGCGGATCGACTCGTCGTCGTCGGTGCCGGCGCCCGTGTAGAAGGCGCTCATGCCCATGGTTCCGAGGCCGATCGGGCCGACTTCGAGGTCTGCGAGCTTGCGTGTCTGCATGCTGCAGGTCTACTCCCGGTCCCCCTGACGGCGGGAGGCACTGGCTGTACCCGCCTCCGCACCACTACGCTGCGAGGGACGGGGCAGACGCCCCGAGCTCGGGGGAGTGTCATGGTCGTCATCTGGATCGTCATCGCCGTGGTCGTCGTGCTCGGCACCCTGCTCGTCGTGCTCGAGGTGCAGAACCGCCGTCGGCGGCAGGCGCTCGAAGCGATCGAAGACCTGTCGGATCCGCGTGACAGCGCACGCGCCGCGGCCGAAGCCGAAGCTGCGCACTCCAGGACCGAGGGGCTCGCCAAGTCCGCGCACCCTGGCATCACGGGCGCCGGCGGCGGCTTCCCCGGCTGAACCGCCCGACCCCACCGCCCGCCGATTGTCGGGAGCGGCTGGTGGTGTGTCGGTGGACGGCCGCGCGCTTCGTGAGGTTCCTCCAAGGTGCTCGCACGATTGCTCCGCGCACTGGTGTGATCGTCCCGTGAACCTGTACTTCCGACTGCTCCTGCTGCAGCTGCGCACCCGTCTGCGCGCTCGGGTCGGTGGACGCCGCCGGGCGTCGCTCTGGGACGAGGTGCGGACGCCGTTCCGGGTGGTCCCGACCGACCTCGACCCCCTGCGGCACGTCAACAACGGCAAGTACCTGTCGATGCTCGACCTCGGTCGGCTCGACCTGATGCTCCGCTCCGGGTACTGGGCCGCGCTGTCCGAGCACGGCTGGTACCCCGTCGTCTCGGCGCAGACGATCACGTACAAGCGGTCGCTGACGCTCGGGCAGCGGTTCGAGCTCCGCACCCACGTGCTCGGGGTCGACGACCGTGCCGTGTACCTGGAGCAGACGTTCGTGCGAGGGGGTGCCGTGATGGCCCGCGCCGTGGTGCAGGCCCGGTTCCTGCGGCGTTCCGGCGGGACGGTGCCGACCGCGGACCTGCTCGAGGCCGCGGGTGGCGCGGACCGCGACCTGACCGTGCCCGACTGGGTGCACGACTGGGCGAGTGCGACCCGGATCAGCAGCAGCGCGGCGTAGACAGGTCCGGTGACCGAACCAGCAGGCTCCCACCGGACGACCGCCACCTCGCGCCGTACGCTCATCGCCGGCGGGGTCGGTCTCGGTGTCGCCGGCATCCTCGCCGCCTGCAGCAGGCCGGGGCCCGAGCCCAGCCGGTCACCGAGCGCCGCCCCGACGCGCTCGCAGACCCCGGACCCTGCACCGAGCGACTCCCCGGACCGCGGCCCGGATTCATGGGATGCGCTGGCCGCCGCGGTGTCCGGCACCGTGCTGCGGTCCGGCGCGGCGGGGTGGGACGACGCCCGTGTGCTCGAGAACCCGCGCTTCGACGACGCCGACCCGCGGGGGATCCTCCGGGCGGCGGACACAGCGGACGTGCAGGCCGGCCTCGCCTTCGCCCGGACCACCTCGACGCCGGTGGCGCTCCGGGCCGGCGGGCACTCCTACACGGGGTGGTCGGCCGGCGGAGCGCCCGGCACCGGTGTGCCGCGATCGCTGGTCATCAGCACGCAGGACCTGGACGGCATCGACCTGCACGACGACGGGACCGTCACGATCGGCCCGGGTGCCCGGCTCGGCGACGTGTACGCCGAGCTCGCGAAGGCCGGACGGGCGATCGGCGCCGGTTCGTGCCCGACGGTCGGCATCGGCGGACTGACCCTGGGTGGTGGAGTCGGCGTCCTCGTCCGGTCCTTCGGGCTGACCTGCGACCAGCTCACGGGGGCAACCCTCGTGACGCCGGACGGAGTCGTGCACCGGGTGTCGACGTCCCGCGAACCCGACCTGTTCTGGGCCTGCCGCGGTGGGGGCGGTGGAACCGTCGGCGTCGTGACCGCACTGACGTTCCGGACGCACGCCGCGCCTCCCGTCCTGCTCTTCACGATCACGTTCGCGTGGTCGGCCGCCGCTGCCGTGGTGCGTGCCTGGCAGGACTGGGCACCGACCGCCGACCGGAAGCTGTGGTCGTCCCTGAAGCTGCTGAACGGCAGTCGGCACACCGCGCCGACCGTCACGGTGACCGGTGTCTGGACGGGGTCGAAGACCGGGGCCGACACTTCCGTCGATGGTTTCATCGCCGCCACCGGCGCGAAGCCGCTCGCCCACACCGGGCGGGTGCTCACCTACGGCGCCGCGATGTCGGCCCTGGCAGGCAGACCACAGCGGGTGTCCGAGGCGGCGACGTCGTCGATCGGCTCGGCGAAGCTCAGCGACGCCCAGATCGACGTGCTCGTCCGGCAGGCGGCCGCGGCGGGTGACGTGGCGGGCAACCTCGAGGGTGGGGTGGCGCTCGATGCGCTCGGCGGCGCCGTGGCGGACGTCGGTGCAGGGGACTCGGCCTTCCCCTGGCGGTCGGCGCTGATGACCGTGCAGTACACGGCGGTGTTCGCGGACGGGGCGGATCCCGCGCCGTTCGATGCGTACGTGCGGGGGTTCCGGAAGGCGATGCGACCGGCGTGGGGCGACGCGGCGTACGCGAACTACTGCGATGCATCGATCACCGACCCGTCCGCGTACTTCGGGGACAACACCGCGCGTCTGCACCGCATCGCCGAGCAGGCCGACCCCGCGGGCGTGCTCGCGCAGCCGCACTGGGTCTGACGTCGGCCCGGGACGGTGCGCGCGGTCCGGGTTTCGGCCCCAGCGACACTTCACGCGTCCCGCACCCCGTGAACTGTCGCTCAGCGCGAAACTCGACCGGCCCACGGCCCACGGCCGGCCGGTCCTACGATGACCGCATGGACATCGTCGACCTGGTGCTGCCGGACGTCGCGGCGTGGCGCGCCTGGCTCGACGACCACGAGCACGAACCCGACGGGGTGTGGCTCGTCCTCGCCAAGAAGGGCGTGACGGAACCGACGACGCTGACCTACGACACCGCTCTCGACGAGGCGCTCTGCTCCGGGTGGATCGACGGGCAGCGGCGCGGGCGCGACGACACCACCTACCGTCAGCGGTTCACCCCGCGCCGGAAGGCCTCGCTGTGGTCGCAGCGGAACCTCGGCCTGGTCGCCGCACTCATCGCCGAGGGACGGATGCGGGAGCGCGGGCACGCCGAGATCGAGCGCGCGAAGGGTGACGGGCGGTGGGACCGCGCCTACGCCGGTTCCGCCACGGCCACGGTGCCCGAGGACCTGCAGGCCGCGCTCGACGCCGCCCCCGCAGCCGCCGCACTGTTCGCCGAGCTCGACGCCACGAACCGGTACGCCGTCCTGCACCGGATCACGACGGCCCCGAACGCCACGGTGCGGACGAACCGGCTCACGAAGCTCGTCGGCGGACTCGAACGCGGCGAGACCCCGTACCCGCGGCCGACCCGTCCGTAGACCCTGCGAACCCGGAAAGCGGTCGGGGGACACCGACTCAGGGACCGGCAACGCACCGGGCGTAGACCGGGGACATGACCACAGGCACTGACACCACGAACCGTCCGGCCGCGTCCTCCGGCACCTTCCGCATCGGCGGCGACCTCGAGGTCAACCGGCTCGGCTACGGCACCATGCAGCTCACCGGCCCCGGCGTCTGGGGACCGCCGAAGGACCACGACGAGGCGATCCGCGTCCTCAAGCGCGCCGTCGAGCTCGGCGTGAACTTCTTCGACACCGCCGACTCGTACGGCCCCTACGTCGCCGAGGAGCTCCTCAAGGAGGCCCTGCACCCCTACGGCGACGACGTCGTCATCGCCACGAAGGCCGGCCTCACCCGCACCGGCCCGAACGTCTGGCCGCCCGTCGGCCGCCCTGAGTACCTCCGGCAAGAGGCGGAGATGAGCCTCCGCCGCCTGGGCCTGGAGCGCATCGACCTGTTCCAGCTGCACCGCATCGACCCGAAGGTCCCGCTCGAGGACCAGGTCGGCGAGCTGAAGAAGCTGCAGGACGAGGGCAAGATCCGCCACATCGGCCTGTCCGAGGTCTCCGTCGACGAGGTCAAGGCCGCGCAGGAGATCGCCACGATCGTCTCCGTGCAGAACCTCTACAACCTGCAGAAGCGTGACGCCGAGGAGCTGCTCGACTGGTCCGAGGAGCAGGGCATCGGCTTCATCCCGTGGTTCCCCCTGGCCACGGGTGGCCTGACCGGCGAGGACTCGCCGCTCACCGAGATCGCCGAGCGCAAGGGTGCCACCCCGGCGCAGCTCGCGCTCGCCTGGCTGCTCAAGCGCTCCCCGGTGATGCTGCCGATCCCCGGCACGTCGAGCGTCGCGCACCTGGAGGACAACCTCGCGGGTGCCACCGTCGAGCTGACCGACGACGAGTTCGAGGAGCTCGCGAAGCTGGGTCACTGACCCTGAGGACGCGACCGCGGGTCGCGAACGCGACCACCGGTCGGACGGGAGGCGCGGTGCCAGCTGGCACCGCGCCTCCCGTCCGTTTTCTCGCCCTGTCCAGATCCGTGCTTGCGCAGGCATACCGGGTATGTGCATACTCAGTATGGCCACGGTGGCCCGGGACAGGGGAAGTGTCATGAGCGTTCGGATGGGCGTACTCGCGCTGCTGGTGGGGGGACCCGGCTACGGATACCAGCTCCGGGGGGAGTTCGAGCACCGCACCGGCGGCAGCTGGCCGCTGAACATCGGCCAGGTCTACACGACCCTGGACCGCCTGGAACGCGACGGCCTCGTGGCCCGCGGTGACGCCGACGACGACGGACACGTCGTCTACACGGCGACGGACGCGGGTCGCGCCGAGGTGGCGCGCTGGTTCAGCGAGCCCGTGCCGGCCAAGCGTGGCCGCGACGAGCTGGCGATCAAGTTCGCCCTCGCCGTGACCGTCCCCGGGGTCGACGTCGCCCGGCTGGTGCAGGTGCAGCGCGGTGCCGCGATCCGGAACCTGCAGGACCTGACGCGGCTGAAGCGGACGACCGACCCGTCGACCGACCTGGCGTGGTCGCTCGTGCTCGAGTCGATGGTGTTCCAGGCCGAGGCCGAGGTGCGCTGGCTCGACCACGTGGAGTCGAGCGTGGCGCGGTACCGGCCGGACGAGCACCCCGCGACGCCCGATGTCCCCGGGGCTGCCGGTGCTGTCGGTGCTGCTTCCGCTTCCGCTTCGCGGAGCGCACGGTGACCGCCGCACCGCTCCTGCAGCTCGACGCCGTGAGCGTGCACTACGGCTCAGGCGCGAAGGCCGTCACGGCCCTGGCCGGCATCGACCTGCGGGTCGAGCGCGGCGAGATGGTGGCCGTGATGGGCACCTCGGGGTCGGGCAAGTCGACGCTGCTCGCCTGCGCCGGCACCCTGCTGCCGCCGACGAGCGGTGAGGTGCTGATCGACGGTGCCTTCGTGTCCGACCGTCCCGCCAAGGAGCTCGCAGCGCTGCGCCGCCGACTCATCGGGTTCGTGTTCCAGGACTTCAACCTGATCCCCTCGCTGACCGCGGTCGAGAACGTGGCACTGCCGCTCGAGCTCGACGGGTGGAAGGCCTCGCAGGCCCGCCGCGCCGCGGAACTCGCGCTGGACAACGTCGAGCTGTCGCACCGCGCCGACGCCTACCCGGACGACCTCTCCGGTGGCCAGCAGCAGCGCGTCGCGATCGCCCGCGGCGTGGTCGGGGAGCGTCGACTCGTGCTCGCCGACGAGCCGACCGGAGCCCTCGACTCGCAGACCGGCGAGGTCGTGCTCCGCATGCTCCGTCGGCACGTCGACGCCGGAGCGGGCGCCCTCCTGGTGACGCACGACGCCCGGCACGCGGCCTGGGCGGACCGGATCGTGTTCCTGCGCGACGGTCGGGTGGTCGACGAGACCGTGTACTCGGGCGTCGAGGCGGCGCTGACGGACCGGACCGCCTCGTGAGCCGGGGTCGGCGTGCCGGGACCGGCCGGGCGCCGTTCGCCCTCCGACCGGCGCTCCGTCTGGGGCGTCGGCTGGCGTTCGCGAAAGCGGGCCGTGCGGCACTGATCATCGCGCTCATCGGGATCCCCACCGCCGGGTTCGCCGCCGTCGCCGTCGTGGTGCAGTCGACGCAGCCCACGGTGACCGAGCAGCTCGACCACGACCTCGGCCAGGCATCGGCGCAGATGCGGGTGTCCGGCCCGGACCTGCCCGGCATGGTGCAGGACCCGGTGCAGTGGCAGTTCACCGACTCGAAGCGGAACAGCCCCGTCACCAAGTCGGACGAGGACTCACCGTTCGCGAACGTCCTGGCGCACGTGCCCGACGGCGCGCTGGCGATCCCGGTCGGCGGCACGCCCGTCGTGGTGCAGGGTGCGCACGGCCCCGTCGGACTGACCGCGGTGGAGGGCAGCGTCTGGGACCCGTCGCTCGAGGGCCACTGGCACGTGCTCGACGGCTCCAGGCCGACCACGCGCAGCGAGCTCATGGTCACGCCGGCGACGCTCGACCGCCTCGGGGCGCGGATCGGTGACACGGTGGACCTGACCGACCCGGTCACCAAGCGCTTCACGATCACCGGGACCATGACCGACCTGGGGACGGACCCGGGGACGCAGGGGGTGTTCCTGCCCTGGGGCACGACGCTCTCGACGACCGACACCACCGACGACGTCGGGCTCGACGACGTCACCGTGTACCTGCCGTCGGACGCCCCGACGTGGTCGGAGATCCGGCAGCTCAACGCGCACGGCATCATCGTGCAGTCGCGTCCGGTCGTGCTCGACCCGCCCGACGCCCGGCTCTCCGGTGGGCAGCTGAACTCGACAGTCGGCTGGTACCTCGGGGCGATGGGGTTGCTCGGCGTCTTCGCGATGTTCGAGGTCGCCCTGCTCGCCGGGGCAGCTTTCCTGGTCGGCACCCGGGCGGACACCCGCTCGTACGCCATCGTCACGAGCGTCGGCGGTGACAAGCGGTTCGTCCGCACGATCGTCGCCGGGTCGGGCCTGGTGCTGGGGCTCGTCGGCGCGGTCCTCGGGGTCGCCGCCGGCACCGGGATCGGCGTGCTCGCGTTCCGGCTGGTCGACAACGGCAACGTGGTGTCGTTCCCCGGGTTGCACGTGCCGCCGCTCCTGCTGCTGTCGATCGCCGCCGCCGGGGTGCTCGCCGGACTCGTCTCCGCGCTCGTCGCCGCACGGTCCGCCACCCGGATCAACGTGCTCGCGGCGCTGCGGGGCTCGCTCCGTCCGGTGCCCGTCAGCCGTCCGGCCCGCCGTCGTCGGCGCATCTGGGGACCGCTGCTCGTGGTCCTCGGCGCCGTGATGACGCTGGCGTGCGGTGTCGGGGTGCTCATGCTCAACGACCGCCCGGTGCAGCACGACCGGTGGGCCTACGTCGTCGGTGCCGGCGTCGCGATCGGGCCGTGCCTGATGCAGCTCGGGATCGCCATCTGCTCGCCGTGGCTGCTCGCCCTGGTCACCCGGCTCACTTCCCGCGCGGGGCTGTCCGCACGGCTCGCCGCCCGCGACGCCCGCCGCAACCCGGTCCGCACGGTGCCGGTGCTGGCGAGCGTGATGAGCGTCGTGTTCGTGGCGTCGGTCGTCATCACGTGGAGTGCGTCGAGTCAGGCCCAGTACGTCCGTGGCTACGAGTACTCCACGGCGGTCGGGGTCGCGACGGCCGAGGTGCAGACCGAGACGAAGGACGGCGGCAGTACCGGTCGCCACGACGCGGAGCTGACGGCGCACGCCGCGAAGGTGGTGTCCGGGGTCTTCGACCAGGACCGCATCCGGGTGCTCGGTGTCGCCCAGGGGCAGCCGGGCGACACCCCCTCGACCGTCACGATCCCGCACCGCTGGAGCGCGTACGACTGCCCCGCGAACGACACGACGAGCTGCTCGTACTACCTGGACACGGCGAGCGCGTCGAGTCCGCACATCTGGACCGGGACCGTCGACGACTACGCCGTGCTCACCGGGCACCGGCCGTCCGCCGCCGTCCGGAGCGCGCTCGAGGGCGGTCGCGCGGTGTCGCTCTGGCCCGAGTACGCCCACGACGGCGCGGTCCGCGTCGACACCTTCCACGACCGGACGTGGGAGAGCGAGCCCATCACCGAGCGGAGCCGACCGGCGGCCAGCGTCTCGATCCCCGCCGTGCTCGACGTGCAGACCCCGCGGATCCAGGTCGGCGTCTTCATGACGGAGGCGACCGCCGAACGGTACGGCGTCCCGGTGGTCGACGGCATGCTCGTCACGACGCTGCCCCACGACATCCAGCCGGCCCAGTGGGACGAGCTGAGCTCGGCGTGGCAGAGCTTCGGCGGCGACGACCGTGCACGGTGGAGCGGCCCGTCGTTCACCTACGAAGCCGGTCCGGTCGACAACGAGGCGATCATCCGGGCGATCGTGCTCGCACTGGCGGCGGCCGTCACCATCGGTGCGACGGCGGTCGCGATCGGACTCGCACGGTCCGACGGCCGGCGGGACGACGAGGTGCTCGACGCCATCGGTGCGGCACCACGCCTGCGCCGAGGGGTGTCGACCTGGCAGGCGGCGATCCTGGCCACGGTCGGCTCGGTGATCGGGACGCTCCTCGGGCTCCTGCCGATCCGCGCCCTGACCCTGCGGTTCACCGAGAGTCCGGTCGGGGTGAACCACATGCCGTTCGTGCCGGACTGGCCGGTGCTGGCCCTGCTCGCGATCGGTCTGCCCCTCGTGGTGACGGCCGGGGCCTGGCTGACCTCGCGGGGTCGGCGGCGGGTGGCGGTGCGACGGGCGCACTGACGCAACGGGAGGCCCGTGACGGCGTCGCCACGGGCCTCCAGTCCGTCACATGGTGAGCAGGAATGGTCGGGTCGCTGTGCCGGACCCGACCATTCCTGCTCACGAAGCGGCGAGCGCCGCGCTCACGCGAGCTCGGGCAGCGCCTCCGCGTAGGTGCGGAAGTCGCCGCGCTCCGTGTGGATCGCCCACAGGCGGTCGGCGATGGACTCCCCGGAGTGCTCGGGCTGCCCGTCGTCGATGCCGAACGGGATGATGAGCTGGCCGACGTGGACGTCCTCGTCGCGGACGGCGTCGTGCAGGAGCTGCGCGTAGGCGCTCTCGGCCGCGAAGGCGACAGACGTCCCGGTGACGCGGGCGCCTGGTCGGACCGCACTGCCGCCGTTGACGAACAGGATCGTGCCGTGGCCGATCGCGCGCATGCCGGGCAGCACCTGGCGGACGGCGTTGACCGAGCCGTAGACCGAGAACTCGATCGGGCCGACCAGGTCGTCCGCCGTGGTCTCGAGCACCGGGCGCATGTACTCCTTGGCGGGGAGCGGGCTGTACTGCAGCACCTCGATGGGGCCGAGCTGCTCGGTGGCGCGCTCGAGTGCGGTGCGCAGGGAGTCCCCGTCACGGACGTTCGCGGCGAACCCGGCTGCGGTGTGGCCGCGCTCGCGCAGTTCGGCGGCGAGGCCGTCCAGCCGGTCCTGGTTGCGGGAGATCAGGGCGACGGCGAAGCCCTCACGGGCGAAGCGCTCGGCGACGGCGAGGCCGAGGCCCTTGCCGGCCCCGACGATGGCGATGGTGGTCATGCGGTGTACTCCTCGTCGCTCACGTGCTCGAGCCAGGTGGTGGTCGTCGCCGGATCGTCGGCGGCCTCGAGCATCGCGAGGTGTTCCATGGAGTCGGTGGGGGTCGCGCCGTGCCAGTGCTCCTCGCCGGCGGGCGTGTAGACGGTCTGTCCAGCCTGCACCTCGATGACGTGGCCGTCCCGGGTGCCCATCCGCGCGACGCCCTCGGTGACGTGCAGGGTCTGGCCCTTCGCGTGCGAGTGCCACGCGGTGCGGGCGCCGGGCAGGAACCGGACCTTGGCGACGGTCATCGTCTGACCGGGCTCCTTCGGCGAGGCGATGGCGTCGAGGTACACGTCGCCGGTGAACTGCTCGGGCGGGTTCTTGACGGTCGGCTGCTTCGGTTCGATCTGCATGCCGACGACGGTAGGCCGCCGTGCGCACGGTCGGGAGGTGCCGACAGACCCCCTCAGCGGTTTCCCGAACGCAGCGTGTGTGATCGACCCACGACCCCGGGAGGATCATCGTGGACACACCCGCCGGAACGCCCCGCAGCCGCCGCCTCTGGTCGGTGGCCGGCCTCGCCGCCGTCGCCGCACTGGCCCTCACCGCCTGCACGAGCGGTGACGGAGCAGAGCGGGACGGATCCGACCGGGGCGGTTCGCCGTCGGCGCGCGCGACCGCGCCCGCCGACCTGTCGGCCGGTCAGGTGGCGCTCGACGGTGACACCACCGACGTGGTCACCGGCCTGGAGGCTCCCTGGTCGGTGGTCCTGACGGGTGACGACGGCGACGCGCTGGTCAGCGAGCGCGACTCGGCCCGGGTGCTCGAGCTGCGGTCCGACGGCACCACCCGCCAGGTCGGCACCGTCGACGGTGTTCGCCACGGCGGCGAGGGCGGACTGCTCGGGCTCGCGCTGCACGACGACGACCTGTTCGTGTACTCCACGGCTGACGACGGCAACCGGATCCAGCGGTACGAGCTGACCGGTGGCACCGGATCGTGGGGGCTCGGGGGCGCGACGACGATCATCGACGGCCTGCCGAAGAACACGTTCCACGACGGCGGCCGGATCGCGTTCGGGCCCGACGACATGCTCTACGCCAGCGTCGGGGACGCCGGTGCGAGCACGGACGCGCAGGACGAGGACTCGCTCGCGGGCAAGATCCTGCGGCTCACCCCGGACGGCGACGTCCCCGCCGACAACCCGATCGACGGGTCGCCGGTGTGGAGCGTCGGGCACCGCAACGTGCAGGGCATGGGGTGGTCGTCGGACGGCACGATGTTCGCGTCGGAGTTCGGTGAGAACACCCACGACGAGCTCAACGTGATCGAGCCCGGGTCGAACTACGGCTGGCCCGAGGTCGAGGGCACCGGTGGCGAGGACCAGGGCTTCGTCGACCCCGTGCAGCAGTGGTCCACCGACGAGGCGTCCCCCAGCGGCGTCGCCGTCATCGATGACACGGTGTTCATCGCGAACCTGCGGGGCGAGGTGCTCCGGTCGGTCCCGGCCGACGACCCCGGCACCGCGACCGAGTACTTCGCGGGTGACTTCGGGCGCATCCGCACGGTGCTCGAGGGCCCGTCGGACACCCTCTGGTTCGTCACGAACAACACCGACGGCCGCGGGACGCCGTCGAGCGGGGACGACCGGATCGTCTCCGTCCCGTTCACGCGCACGTGAAAGGGGTTCCCGCAGCCCCTCGCTCGCACCGGACGGGGCGAAGTACCGTGACGGCATGAACCACCGCGACGAAGCGCGCGACTTCCTCTCCAGCCGTCGCGCCCGCATCACCCCCGAGCAGGCCGGCGTCGAGACCTTCGGCACGCGGCGTCGCGTCACCGGGCTGCGTCGCGAAGAGGTCGCACGCCTGGCCGGCGTCAGCATCGATTACTACACACGGCTCGAGCGCGGCAACCTGCAGGGGGTCTCGGACAGCGTGCTCGACGCCATCGGCCGGGCCCTGCAGCTCGACCCCGCCGAGCAGGAGCACCTGCGCGACCTGTCGCAGCACCAGAACGAGACCCCGCGTCGCGCCGGTCGTGTCGTGCCCGTCGCTGCCGTCCGACCCGAGTTGCAGTACCTGCTCGACGTGGTCACGGACGCCCCGGCGATGATCATCAACAACCGGCAGGACATCGTCGCCGCGAACGCGCTCGGCTTCGCGATGCACTCGGACCTGGTCGCGGCACCGGCGCGGCCGATGAACTTCTCGCGCTTCATCTTCCTCGACCCGCAGGCGCGGAACTTCTACCAGGACTGGCAGCGGGCCGCGCACACGAACGTCGCGATCCTGCGCCGCGAAGCGGGCCGGACCCCGAACGACAAGGACCTC
This sequence comes from Curtobacterium sp. UNCCL17, assembly GCF_000686685.1. Lineage (NCBI taxonomy): Bacteria > Bacillati > Actinomycetota > Actinomycetes > Micrococcales > Microbacteriaceae > Curtobacterium > Curtobacterium sp. UNCCL17. The sequence continues at coordinate 434,947 of NZ_KK366002.1, forward strand.
GCCGCGCTGATCGGCGAGCTGTCGATGCGGAGCGACGACTTCCGCGGCCTCTGGGCAGCGCACGACGTCCGACGCCACTACGCCGGCGTGAAGTCGTTCCGGCACAGCGTCGTGGGGCCGCTCGAACTCCACTTCCAGACGCTCGAACTCGCCGAGGACCCGGGGCTCGCGCTCACCATCTACCCGGCGACCCCGGGCAGCCCCACGGCCGACGCCCTGCGGGTGCTGGCCTCGTGGGCGGCGACCGAGGGCATCGCGGAACGGGCGCGCCAGCTCGCCTGAGGCGGTGGTGGCGACCACCCCACTGACGGGCGCGGCCCGCTCAGCGGTGACGCGCCAGCGTCATGCGGGCCGCGCCGACCGAGCCTGCGAGGGAGGACGGCGCGGGCGGGCACCGCGCCTCCCGTCCGCTCGTGGTCGCGTCAGATCTCCGGGATCACCCGGTCGAACCGGCTCGTGTCCGTCCCGTCCGGGTCCGGGCCGTTGCGACGGCCGGTGTCCAGGGCGTCGAGCCGCGCGAGCTCGTTGTCCGTCAGCGCGAAGTCGAAGACGTCGAAGTTCTCGGCGATGCGACCGGGGTTCGTCGACTTCGGGATCGCGTTCCGCCCCTGCTGCACGTGCCAGCGGAGCATCACCTGCGCCGGCGTCCTGCCGTGCGCCTCGGCGATCGACCCGATCGTCGGGTCGTCCATCACGCTGACCCGCTCGTCGCCCCAGCCCGGGTAGAACGTGATGCCGCCGATGGGGGACCACGCCTGGTCGAGGATGCCGTGCTCGGCGTCGGCCCGCTGGACGTCCGGCTGGGTGAAGTACGGGTGCAGCTCGACCTGGTTGAGCGCCGGGATGACGTCGGACTGGTCGAGCAGGGAGCGCAGGTGGTGCGGCATGAAGTTGCTCACACCGATCGCGCGGACCCGGCCGTCGGCGTACAGGCGCTCGAGAGCCCGGTACGCCTGCACGGTCTGCTCGAAGCGGTCCGGCGCGGGCTGGTGCAGGATCAGCACGTCGATCGTGTCGAAGCCGAGCTTGCCGGTCGCCTTGTCGAAGGCGTGCAGGGTCTCGTCGAAGCCGTAGTCCGAGACCCAGATCTTGGTCTCGACCACGATGTCGTCGCGGTCGACGCCCGAGGCGCGGATGCCCTCGCCGACCTCGCGCTCGTTGCCGTACGCGGCGGCGGTGTCGATGTGGCGGTACCCGGTCTCCAGGGCCGTGCGGACAGCGTCCACGGTCTCCTCCGGGGCGCTCTGGAACACGCCGAAACCGATGGCGGGGATCTCGAGTCCGTTGTTCAGGGTGACTGTCTCCATACCGACGACGCTATGACCGCCGACCCCCTGCTGACGGGTACCAGCAACCCCTGCTTGCGGCACCCGGCCGGCCGTACCGTGGACGCATGGACACCAGAAGCGAAGTGCGTGACTTCCTCCGCACACGCCGCGAGCGGGTCACGCCGCAGCAGGTCGGTCTGCCCGACTTCGGTGGGGTCCGCCGCGTCAAGGGACTGCGGCGCGAAGAGCTCGCACTGGTCGCGGGGATGAGCGTCGACTACTACGTCCGCCTCGAGCGCGGGAACCTGACCGGGGTCTCCGAGAGCGTCCTCGAGTCGCTGTCCAGTGCGCTGCGTCTCGACGATGCCGAGCACGCGCACCTGTTCGACCTGGCCCGTCTGCAGAACGCTTCGGGTGCCTCACGCCGGACGATCCCGACGTCGAAGGTCCGGCCGAACGTGCAGCGGGTGCTCGACTCGATCAGCGCCCCCGCCTGGGTCCGCAACGGCCGGTTCGACTTCCTCGCCGGCAACGCACTCGCCCGCGCGGTGTACTCGCCGCTGTTCCTCTCGCCCTCCGGCACCCCGAACACCGCGCGCTTCGCGTTCCTCGACCCGCGCGGCCAGCAGTTCTGGCGTGACTGGGACGCGGTCGCCGGCGACGTGGTCGCCGCCCTGCGCGCCGAGGCGGCCCGCTCGCCGTACGACAAGGGACTGACCGACCTGATCGGGGAACTCTCCACCCGCAGTGACGAGTTCCGGCGGCGCTGGGCCGCACACGACGTGATGCGGCACCGCAGCGGTGTGAAGCGCGTGCACCACCCGGACGTGGGCGATCTCGACATGAGCTACGAGACGATGGAGCTCGTCACGGACTCGGGGCTGACCATGGTCGTGTACGGCACGGAACCCGGGTCGGCGTCCGAGGAACGGCTGCAGCTGCTGGCGAACCTCGCGGCGACGAGCGCGACCGGTGCGACCGGTGCGACCGGTGCGGCGGCTGCGTCGGCTGCCACTTCCACTTCCACTGCGGCGGCGGAGGACGCGTGAACGAGACCGAGTCCGTCGAGACCGTCATCACGGCTCCGTCGACCGGGTTCGTCAGCCGACTGCGGTTCCGGCTGCGCGCCGAGCAGGAGATCCACGAGCTCACCCGTGACCGCGAGCTCGAGGAACGGGTTCGAGCCGAGGCAGCCGTGCGGCTCGCGCCCGGGCCGTGGCACCTGGGGGAGCTGTTCCGTCGGCGGTGACGGCTGAGGGGGGAGGACAGCACCTGTCACGGCCCCGCGGTCGGCCCTAGCGTCGAGGACATGATCTTCGCCGACACCGACCCCGAGTTCGCCCGGTACCACGCCGACTTCGTGGACGAGACCCTGCGGAACGCCTCACTCAGCGAGCACGACCGTGTGGTCGTCCAGCTCGGTGCGACGATCACGGCCGGGGCACCGACGGCGTTCCGCGACCTGCTGGAGGCGGCGCTCGACGGCCCGCTCTCGCCCACCGAAGCGAAGGAGATCGTCTACCAGGCGGTGGCATACGTCGGCTCCGCACGCGTCGGTGACTTCCTGTCGATCACCAACGCCGTGCTCGACGCCCGCGGGGTCGCTCTGCCGTTGCCCGGGCAGTCGACGACGACCCCGGCGGACCGGCTCGAGCGCGGCCGAGCGGTGCAGGGTTCCGTCGTCGGTGCGGCCCGCGTCGACGCCATGTACGAGAACGCCCCCGCGGACGCCGTGCACTTCCAGCGGTTCCTGTCCGGCAACTGCTTCGGGGACACCGTCGGCCGGGACGGTCTGTCGCTGCCCACCCGTGAACTCCTGACCTTCGCGCTGCTCGCGGCGCTCGGCGGGGCCGACGCGCAGGTGCAGGGGCACGTGGCCGGCAACCTGAACGTCGGGAACACCCGCCAGCAGATGCTGGACGTCCTGACCGTGCTCGTCCCGCTCATCGGCTACCCGCGCACGTTGAACGCCCTGGCCGCCGTGAACGAGGGAGCACCCGCAGCATGAGCACGGACCACTCGATGTCGAGGGGCCGGACCCTGCTCTTCGCCGTCGCCGGGGGAGCAGCGGTCGGCAACCTGTACTGGTCGCAGCCGCTGCTCGACGACATCGCATCGTCGCTCGGCACCTCGGCGTCGCTCGCCGGGCTGCTCGTCACGCTGACCCAGGTCGGCTACGCCCTCGGCATCCTGCTCGTGGTGCCGCTCGGGGACGTCCTCGACCGCCGACGCCTCATCCCCTGGGTGCTCGTCGCCTCCGCCGTCGCGCTGCTGCTCGCCGCGATCGCACCGACCTTCGCGACGCTCCTGGTCGCCCTGGCGCTGGTCGGGCTGACGACGGTCGCGGGGCAGCTCCTCATCCCGCTGGCCGGGGACCTCGCCGACCCCGCGCAGCGCGGACGCGTCGTCGGCACGATCGCGTCCGGGGTGCTCACCGGCATCCTCGTGTCGCGGACGATCAGCGGCCTGGTCGCGGACGCGTTCGGGTGGCGCGCGATCTACGTCCTCGCCGCCGTCGTCGCGGTCGTCCTCGCCGTGTTGCTGCGGCGGGCCATCCCGGAGCTCGACGCCCGCGGCAAGGTGGCGTACCCGCAGCTCATCCTGTCGGTGTTCCGTGCCGTCCGGACCCACCGGACCGTCCAGGTCACGCTGGTGATCAGCTCGTCGGTGTTCGCCGTGTTCACGATGTTCTGGACCGCCCTGACGTTCCTGCTGAGCAGCGACCCCTACGACTTCTCCACCAGCAGCATCGGGTTGGTCGGCTTGGTGGGGCTCGCGGGTGCCGTGGCGGCGCAGCGGGTCGGGCGACTGCACGACCGGGGGTTGTCGGTACCCGTCACCGGCGGAGCGATCGTGCTCCTGCTCGTCTCCCTGGTCGTCGCCGGGATCGGTGCGCACTCGATCGTCGTGGTGCTGCTCGCCGTGCTGCTGCTCGACGTCGCCGTGCAGGCCGCGAACGTGCTCAACCAGACTCGGCTCTTCTCCGTCGACCCGGCCGCGCGGAGCCGGCTCAACACGGCGTTCGTCACCTCGAACTTCATCGGCGGCGCGATCGGTTCGGCCCTGGCGTCGGTGCTGTGGAACGCCGGGGGCTGGACGGCGGTCACGATCGGCGCCGCGGTGCTGGCGGGGTTCGCCGCGACGGTCTGGGTCGTGCACCGGAACCGCGGGCTCGTGGTCGAGCCGGAGCGGGCCTGAGTCAGATCGTCAACTCGACGTCACGGCCGTTGACCGTGACGATGATGCGTGGGTTCTCGGCACCGGTCGCGGTGATGTAGTTCCGGAGAGTGGAGAGCAACATGTCCTCGCGCCGTTCCATCTGCGACACCGCCCCCTGACTGATACCGAGCTCGTGTGCGATCTCGGCTTGCGTGCGCTTCCCCGCTTCACGCACCATCGCCAGGCTCATCGCGTGGACTCGGTCCAGGTCGTCGGCCTCGGTCTCGAGCGCGGCAACAGCGTCCGCGATGTCCGGCTGCCTCAGGAGACGCTCGACGCGGTCGTTCCCGCGGACGAAATCCTTCTTGCCCATCATCGTTCCTTCGTTTCGTCGAGCCAGCGGTCGATCAGTCGGTCGGCTCGGGTACCCACAGTGTCGTAGAAGACGTCGCCCATCGATGCCTTGTCGCCCGAGAACAGCGCCACCACGACCCGGTCCTGAGTGGGCGGGAACCAGCAGATGACGCGCAGGGCGACACCGGGAACGTAGGGATGCGAGACACGCCACACGAGGTGCTTCCGTGACTGGCGGACCCGCTTGATCATCGCCGTGTCCTGGACCGGTGCCTCCTCGAGATCTCGGAGTCGCTTCAGCATGAACGTCAGGAGCTGCAGGCGCTTCCGTCCACGCGGGCTCGTGTCGGCCTCGAGACGATCGAGCTGGACGTTGAACTCGCGCGGCCAGTCGATCTCCAGGCGCTGACATTACCCACAACTCATAATAGCTGCAACTAATAACATCCGCAGGGGTTCCGCAGGGCCCGGACCCCGGGGCTCAGCGGACCAGGGGGTTCGTGACCTCGAGCTCGCCGTGGTCGACGAGCCAGCGCACGGCGTCCAGCACGGTCTCCTCGGCGGTGAACGCCGGAGCGTAGCCGAGCAGACGACTCACCTTCTCGGTGCTGAAGACCTGGCTGCGGGACAGGTGCTCCCAGCTGGCGTCAGCGTGTTCCGGAGCCGTGGTCTCGCGGAACCGGTCCCAGGTGACGGAGTCGAGCCGGGCCTCCTGGCCGAACCACGACGCTGCCAGGTGGGCGTACCCGCGCACGGTGAGCGCCGTCGGAGCCGTGACGAAGAAGTCCTCGCCCGCCGCCGCATCGCGGTGCTCGACCGCGAGCTGGAACGCCTGCGCGACATCGTCGGCGTGCACGTGGGCCATCGTCTCGGCGCCGAGACCGGGGACCTCGAGCGGTTCGCCGGCGGACAGCTTCGTCAGCACCGAGGTGTCGAGGTTGCCGAGCGGACCGATCGGCGTCCAGCCCGGACCGCTGATGTGACCGGGGTGCAGCGACGTCGTGACCAAACCGCCTGATGCGGTTTCTTCCTTGAGCATCCGGGCGATGGCGTCCTTCTGGACGCCGTAGTCGCCGAACGGCGGGGTGGCGTCCTGCTCGGTGATCGGCAGCACGTGCGAGACACCGGCGCGCCAGATCGAACCGCAGTGCACCAGGTGCGTGCCGGTGCCGCGGAGCGCGTCGACCAGCGCTGCGGCCGAGGACTCGGTGAAGCAGACGAGGTCGACGACGGCGTCGGCACCGAGCGCGGCGATGCGGCTGCCGAAGGTGCCGTCACGGTCCTCCTGCTCGCGGTCGGCGGTGATCCGCTCGACCTGCTGCCACTCCGGGGCGTCGGCGTACGGGGTGCTCGTGCCGCGCGTGACGGCGACGACGCGGTGCCCCGAGCGGACGAGACGGGGGACGAGGAACGAGCCGATGTGGCCGGTGGCTCCGATGACGACGATGTGCATGAGGGCCACCGTAGGCCGAGGCGTGCGGATCGTGAGCAGGAACGGTCGGGTGCGGCGGTGCGACCCGACCGTTCCTGCTCACGAAGCGCGCCCGCGGCGAGCAAGCGAAGCGCGCCCGCTGCGCGCCCGCGGCGAGCAAGCGAAGCGCGCCCCCGGCGCTCAGTCGGCGGTGATGACCTTCACGGAGCCGGCGATGGTGGCGGCGTCCTCGGCGAGCGCGACGACGGGGTCGGGCAGGCCGGCGCCCCCGAGGGCCTTGCGCACACCCCAGCCGACGAAGCTGCCGACGAGGGCACCGACGCCACCGAGGATCGCGCCCTCGATCCGCAGGTCACGCTTGCCCGTGGTGCCGAGTGCGGCGCCGGCGAGGGCACCGGACGCGACACGTCCGAGCAGCGCCGAGGGGGCGATGCGGTTCGGGGTCTTCGGCAGCTTGTCGCCGATGAGCTCACCGACGGCGGAGGCGACGAGCAGCCCACGGCCGACCGGGGTGCTGAAGACCTTCCACTGCTGCCACGAACCCTTCAGCGAGGACCGGTCGTGGTTCAGTGCGAGGACGGCGAGCGGGGTGGCGCTCCGGCCGCCGCTCATGATGCCGAGGACCAGGGTGCGGACCAGGGTGTGCTGCTCGTGCTGCTTGCTCATCGTGACTCCTGTCGTGTTGCCCCCGACGGTACGCACGGTGACCTCGGGTGTTCCGAGCATCGCGGGCGATCGCCGGGCGGACGTCCGGCGTTCCCCGGGTACGGAGCCTCCCCGAGTAGCGTCCGGCGCATGAGCAACGTCATCGTCCTCGGCGGCCACGGCAAGGTCGCCCTCCTCGCCACCCGCATCCTGTCCGAGCGCGGACACACGGTCACCTCCGTCATCCGGAACGCCGACCAGTCCGACGAGATCCGGGCGCACGGCGGCGAACCGCACGTCGCGGACATCCAGCAGCAGTCCCTGAACGACTTCGCCGAACTGGTCCGCGGGCACGACGCCGTGGTGTGGTCGGCCGGTGCCGGTGGCGGTTCCGTCGACCGGACCTGGGCCATCGACCGCGACGCTGCGGTGCTGTCGATCCAGGGGGCGAAGCAGGCCGGCGTCGACCGCTACGTGATGGTGTCGTGGTCCGGCTCGCAGCTCGACCACGGGATCCCGCAGGACCAGGACTTCTTCGCGTACGCGCAGTCGAAGATGATCGCCGACGCGGTGCTCCGCGACTCGGGGCTGCAGTGGACGATCGTCGCCCCGAGCACCCTGACCGACGACGAGCCGACCGGCTCCGTCGACTGGGACGGCTCGTCCACCCAGGTGCCGCGCGGTGACGTGGCGCACGTGGTCGCCGACGTGGTCGAGAACCCCGGCACGGCCGGCAACACCTTCCGGTTCAACACGGGGTCGACCCCGGTGGCGGAGTTCCTGCGCGCCGACGCGGTCTGACCAGGACCGGCAGACCACTGACGGACGGGGTCGCGACGGTCCTCCCGCCGCGACCCCGAGCTGTCCGTCGCGTCGCCGCGGCGCTCAGGCCATCTGCGCGTAGAAGCGCTCCGGTGCATCGGCGAGCGACGCCTTCACCATCCGGCTCCAGTCGTCGACCAGCACCTCGGCCGCGCCGCGCTCCACACCGTCGAGTGCCGCACGGGCCACGTCCGTCGGGTCCGTCTTCGGGCCGTCGTAGTCGCCCATCATGTCGGTGTCGGCCGCACCGAGGTGGAGTCCCTGCACGCTGATGTCCCGGTCGGCGAGCTCCAGGCGGACGGCGTTCGTCATGTTCCACTCGGCCGCCTTCGCCGCGGCGTAGCCACCGGCGCCGGGCGCCGCGAACCAGGACAGTGCCGACAGCACGTTGACGATCGCGCCGCCGCCGTTCCGCTCGATCACCGGCGCGAAGGCACGGATCATCGACAGGCTGCCCCAGAAGTGCGTGTCCATGGCCTTCCGGACGATGGTCAGGTCGTCGGTCACCAGGGAGCCCTGCGTCGAGATGCCGGCGTTGTTCACGAGCAGCGTCACGTCGCCCGCGGCTGCGACCACCGCGTCGACCGAGGCCTGGTCGGTGATGTCGAGGGGCAGCGCGACGACGCCCTCGACGTCGACGAGTTCGGGGCGGCGTGCGGTCGCGTAGACCTTCGACGCCCCGCGCTCCAGCAGCTCCAGGGCGAAGCGGCGTCCGATGCCGCGGTTCGAGCCGGTGACGAGTGCGACCGATCCAGCGATGTCCATGGTGTCTCCTCCTGCCGCGCGGGTGTCTCCCGCGGCGGCTCGGCTACGCTAAGACCTCACATCCATGTCAGGGGCAAGCCCGGATCGGAGCACACATGCGCATCGGCGACCTCGCGGCCGAGACCGGCGTCAGCGTCCGCTCGCTGCGGTACTACGAGGAGCAGGGACTGCTCACCGCGTCGCGCACCGCGAGCGGGCAGCGGATCTACACGGACGCAGCCGTCGAGCGGGTCCAGCTCGTGCAGCAGCTGTTCGCCGCCGGGCTCGCGAGCCGCACGATCGTGCAGCTGCTGCCCTGCGTCGACCGTGGGGAGTCGACGCCGGAGTCGTTCGCGCTGCTCATCGCGGAGCGGGACCGGATCACCGCGCAGCTGGCCGAGCTCGAGGCGGTCCGGGGGCGGCTCGACCAGGTCATCGCGATCACCGAGCACCCCACCGCCGAGCACTGCCCGGCGCTGCGTGACCGGCCTGCGGAGCCGGTCGCGGCCTGAGACGCGACACCGGGACGGACGGGAGGCCCGTGGCGGGTCCGCCACGGGCCTCCAGTCCGCCTCCCGGTCCCGACCAGGGCCGCAGGTGCGGCGTCAGGGTTGGAACACCTGGATCTGGTCCAGCTCCGCGAACCCGGTCCCCTTGGTGAAGGTGAGCGTGTTCGCGCCGGCCTTCAGGGTGACCGTCTTCTGCGCCCATCCGAACCGGCCCCAGTTGACGGTCGGCGCGTAGCTGACCGAACCGGCCGAGGTCCCGTTGACCGCGAGTGCGTGCGTGCTCGTCGCACCCGTGCCGTTGTCGTACCGGACGTTCACCGTGTACGTCCCCGCGGTCGCGGCCTGCACCGTGAACTGCACGGAACTCGTCGCGTTGTTGATGTTCCCGACCTTCGCGCCACCGACGGCGTCGGCCTGGGTGACGGTGCTCGTGTCGTTCCGGACCGCGGACTCGGCCTCGTACCGCTGCGCGTTGATCGGGATCGACCCGACCCGCACGTCGTTGTACGTGGTGGTGAGGTTCTCGACGTTCGTCGCCTGGTACAGCGTCTTGCCGTCGGCGCTCGAGTCGAAGCCCTGGGCGAAGCCGCTGAACGTCCCGCCCTCGGCGTCCCGCGCGTCGTACGTCACCGCGTACGGGAGCTGCTCCCACGAACCCGTGCCCTGGTTGCGGTTCACGACGAAGTTCTGGCCACCGTCGATGTTGCCCGCGCTGTCGAGGGACCACTTGGACGAGACGACGATCATGCCGTTGGCGTTGCCCGCGGTCGGCACCCAGCGCACCTCGGGCGACGACCCGACGCCACGGCCGTCCGGCAGCGCGATCTTGGTGCCGATGCTCGTCTCGGGGCTCCAGTTCAGGCCGTCCGGTGAGGTCTTGAAGTACACCGGTGCCGTGTTGTTCGTCTGGCTCGGCCGGTTGACGACCTCGAAGGTCGCCACGTAGTTGCCGTTCGGGATCCGCGTCACCGTGATCATGCCCGGACGGTCGCTCTTGTTGGTCGGTGCGGACACGTTGACCAGGCCGCCCCAGGTCAGGCCGCCGTCCGTCGAGCGCCGGTAGCTGACGGCCTGCAGGACGTTGTTCGCCTTCTGCCGCTCGTCCGAGAAGTAGGTGACCAGCCCGCCGTTCGCATCGACGGCGACGGACGGCTCCCACACCGTCGAGGTCGTCGAGGTCGGACTCGGGTCGTAGGTGGCCGGACCGCCGGTGTCGACGGTGCTCACGAAGGACCAGGTCAGCCCGTGGTCGAGGCTCTTGTACATGACCAGTCGGCTGCTCGAACGGTCGGTGGGCATGATCATGCCGCTCAGCAGCAGCGTGCCGGCCGGCATCGTGCCGAGCTGGATCGGCGTCTCGTACAGCGAGGGCTGCGCGGTGCGGGTGAGCGTCGGGAACTGCGTGCTCGGCTTGACCGTGGCGACGCGGCTCCACGAGGTGCCGTTGTCCGTGCTCCGGTAGATCGGGTAGACCTGCACGCCGTTCTCGAGCACGAGCTGGTCGAAGGTGACGAACTGCTGGCCGTTGGCCGATCCGCTGTTCTTCAGGACGATGTTCTTCGCGTAGGTGGTACCGGCAGCGCGGCCGCCCTCGGGGTTGAACGAGGAACCCGCTGCCGGCGAGTACACGAGGGCTCCGTTGCCGGTCGTGACCGCCTGGGCGGGGAGGGGGCCGGCGAAGCCGGCGACGAGGGCTGCCGCGGCGGCGGCAGCGGTGACGACGAGCGCGAGCGTTCGGCGTCGACGAGGCGCCGGAGCGGCGCCGAGGCGGAGGGACATGGTGCTCCGTTCGGTTGGTGGTGCAGTGGTGGTGCGCGGAGGCGGACTGGAGGCGCGGGACCGACCCGACCCGCGCCTCCAGACCGTCACGGGGTCGCGGACAGGGCCGCTGCCACGGCCCGTTCCTGTCGCGTGTGCGCGGCGAACGCGTCGGCGACCGGGTTGCGACGACGGTCGAGGCCGCCGGCGCCGTCCTCGACGAGGTCGAAGAGGCCCATCGTGAGCAGGTGCTCCTGGCGAGGCGCGTCCGTGTGCCGCCAGGTCCACTCGTACATGTCGAACAGCGGCCACCAGGTGTAGCCGACGACCGGCACCCCCTCGTCGCGGAGCTCCCGCACGGCCGTGACCGACGCGTCCAGCCAGCCGATGCGCTCCTCGACCGAACCGGTGACGCACGTCTCCGTGAGCATGACCGGGGCACCGTAGCGCTCGGCGTAGGTGGTGAGCACGTCGCGGAGCCCCTCGACGCCGGTGTCCTCGTAGGGCCGCGGGTCGGCGAACCCGCCGCCGTGGTGCACCCCCGCCTCGAACACCTCGGTGGAGTGCAGCGGGTAGTAGTTGACGCCCATCACGTCGGGCCGGACCGCGTGCTGCCGGAACCAGTCGAGATCGGCGTCGGTCACGCCCCCCGACCGGAGCCGTCCGACCAGGGGGTGCGCGTCGTCGACGCCCCCGGTGACCAGGTCCTCGACCAGGAACGTCTGGGCGCGCAGGCGGGCGACCGTGTCGCGGTGTTCCGGGGCGTCGACGTCGCCGACGTACCGGATGCCGGCGTCCACGTGCACGAAGGTGGCGGCGTCGCCGAGTTCGCGGGTGATCGCGTGCTGCGTCGAGACGAACCCCTTGGCCAGGGCGGACGCGATCCGGGCCGACCCCTCGGCGCCGGTCAGGTACGGGGGCCAGTACCCGTACTCACCCGAGAACAGGGCGTGGATGACGGGCTCGTTGACGGGCGTGTAGTCGGTGGCGACGTCGCCGTACCGCGCCGCGAACCGGGCGGCGTACTCGGTGACGTGCGCCGGGTAGTCGGGGTGGGCGAACTGCCCGTCGAGCCAGAGCGGTGTGCCGTAGTGCAGCAGGTCGACCACGGGCTGCAGGCCGGTCTCGCGGAACCGCGCCATGACGCCGTCGACCCACGACCAGTCCCAGACGCCGGGCTCGGGGGCGACGCGGTACCAGGGGACGCCCCAGCGCAGGAGCTCGGCGCCGACGTCGACCGCCAGCCCGAGGTCGGCGGCGTACTGCCGGTAGTGGTCGGTGAGCTCGTACTCGTCGATGGGCCGTTCACCCGGTCGGGCCTGCGGGACGAAGGTGTCCTCGATGCCCAGGGCGAAGTGCAGCCTGCCGTCGTCGGACCAGTGCATGGTGTCTCGTTTCGTGGTGGGCACGGCCGCTCCGGGCTCGTGCGGTGTCGTCGTCACTTGAGCCCGGTGCTGGCGACGCTCTCGATGAAGCGGCGTTGCACGAGCAGGAACATGACGGCGAGGGGCAGCACGGCGATCAGGGCACCGGCCATCATCACGCCCTGCGGGATGATCCCGCCGGGCCCGGTCAGCAGGGTGAGGCCGGACGTGATGGTCCCCATGTCCTGGTCGGTGGTGAACACCAGCGGCCAGAGCAGGTCGTTCCAGTTGTTGACGAAGGTGAAGATGCCGAGGGTGAGCAGGGCGGGGACGGCGTTCGGCAGGACGACGCTCCGGAAGATCCGCCACTCCGATGCCCCGTCGATCCGCGCCGCGTTGTCCAGGTCGCGGGGGAGCGACACGAAGAACTGCCGCAGGAAGAAGATCCCGAAGGCGTCGGCCGCCCGAGGAGCAATGAGCCCCGCGAACGTGTTCACCCACCCGAGGTCGGACACCAGTTGGTAGATCGGGATGAGCGTCGCCTGGAACGGGATCATCAGGCTGGCGACGATCACGATGAGCAGCACCTTGCTGCCCCGGAAGTCGAGCCGTGCCAGGGCGTAGGCGGCGAGCGCGTCGAACGCCAGCGCGAACACCGTCACACCGCCGGCGAAGGCGAAGCTGTTCAGGATGAGCCGCCCGAACGGCAGCTGCGTGAAGATCGCCCGGAAGTTGTCGAGCGTCCAGGTGTGCGGGAACAGCGTCGGCGGATAGGCGTTGACCTCGCTCGCCGGCTTGAACGCGGTGAACACGATCACGAGCACGGGGAGCAGGACCGCCAGGGTCACGACGGCCACGGCTGCGAAGCCGAGCCAGCGCATCGACGGCTGTCGACGGGCCACGGTGCTGCGTCGGACGAGGGTCGCGGGACGGGGGAGTGCGGTCATGATGCGGTGTCCTCTCCGCGCTTCCCGAAGAACAGGAACTGCACGAGGCTGAGCAGCAGGGTCGCGATGAGGAGCACGTACGCCAGGGCGCTCGCGAACCCGAGGTCGAGGTCCTTGAAACCGGACTGGTAGATCTGCATGACGATCGTCTCGGTCGACCGGTACGGACCACCGCCGGTCAGGACGTAGATCTGGTCGAACGCCTGCAGTGCGGCGATGAGGGCGACGATCACGACGAACGCCATCGTGTTGCTCAGCATCGGGAAGGTGACGTTCGCGAACCGCTGGCGGCCGTTCGCCCCGTCGAGCTGCGCTGCCTCGTACAGGCTCGTGGGGATCTCCTGCAGCCCGGCCAGGAAGATCACCATGTAGAAGCCGAAGTTCTTCCACACGGCCACGAGCACCACGGTGGGCATCGCGAGCGTCGGGTCCTGCAGCACGTTGCCGAGCCGGATGCCGACGAGCTGCAGCCAGTGGTTCAGCAGGCCGATCTGCGGGTCGAGCAGGTACGACCACGCGAACGCGGCGACGGCCAGGGACACGATGAACGGCAGGAACAACGCCGACCGGAAGAACCCGCGGAACGGCAGGGCCGGGTGGTTCAGCACGAGGGCGAGCACCAGGGCGACGACGATCGCGACGGGGGTGAAGAGCACCGAGTAGAGCGCGGTGTTGCCGATGGACCGCAGGACGTCGGGGTCGGTGAAGACCCGGACGTAGTTCGCGAACCCGATGAACGACGGGTCGCCGAACCCGCTGGCGTCGGTGAACGACAGCCGGAGCGCCGAGAGCATCGGCCAGAGCACGAACGCCCCGAGGATGACGATCGCGGGTGCGAGGAACCCGACGATGGTGGCGCGGCGGCGGAACGTGCCGTTCAGGGGCGATCGTCCGCCGAGCTGGCCCGGTGGTCGGTACCGCCGGCGTCGGCCGAGTTGCTGCGTGGTCACGAGGGTCCTCCGAAGGCCGCTGCTGCTACTTCAAGGCCGACTGCACGTCGGCGTCGGCGGTGGCGAGGAGCGATCCGGGGTCCCCGCCCGCCATCGCCTTCTGGGTCGCGGCGTCCACGGCGGTGAGCACGTCAGCGCTGTCGACCACGCCGGGCAGGAGCGGGATCGTGGTGCCCGGCAGCCCGGTGAGCGTCGCGACGGTCGGGTTCTCGTCGACGTCCGCGGCGGTGACGTCGGTGCGGAGCGGCGGCCAGCCGGACCCGAGGGCCCACTTCGTCGCGACGGACTGCTCGTTGAAGTAGCGCAGGAACCGCTCGGCCGCGGCCTGCTTCGCGTCGTCGGTCTGGGCCGTGACACCGAGCGAGATGCCGATGGCCGAGGCCACCTGCGCTTCGGGGCCCGCCGGGATCGCGGCGATGCCGTAGTCGATGTCCGAGGCCTGGGCGACGCCGGCCATCCAGGGGCCACCGATCTCCATGGCGGTCTTTCCGGCCGTGAAGAGCTTGTCCGCGGCGATGCCGTCGACACCGGTCGGCGAGATCTTGTCGTCGCGCACCGCCTTCGCCCAGTACTCGAGCGTCTCGGCGTTCGCGGCGGAGTCGATGGTGGACTTCGTGCCCGCCTCGTTCGTGATCGATCCGCCGTTGCCGGCGAACAGGCTCGGCCAGATGCCGTTGCCGACGGTCTGGTGGTCCGGCAGCACGAGCCCGTACTGCTCGGGGGTGCCGTCGCCGTTCTCGTCCTTCGTGAGCTTCTTCGCGTCGGCGATCCACTCGTCCCAGGTGGTCGGGAAGGAGTCGATGCCGGCCGCTGCGAACAGCTTCTTGTTGTAGATCACGGAGAGCGGGACGAACCCGCTCGGCACCCCGTACTCCTTGCCGTCGACCCGCTCCATCGCGACGGCCTGTTCCTTCAGGTCCCCGGTGTTGTTGGCGTCGTCGGCGTAGAAGTCGCTGAGGTCGACCAGCGCCTTCTTCTGCGCGTAGACCGGCAGCCGGTCGGAGGTCATCGCGACGAGGTCCGGGCCCTTCTTCGCGGACAGGGCGGGGAGCATCGTGTCGTCGATCACGGCCCAGGTCTTCGTCTGGGTCGTGATGGTGACCTTGTCCTGCGAGGCGTTGAAGTCCTTGACGATGCCGTCCAGGACCTTGCCGTCAGCCTCGGTGTAGCCGTGCCAGAACGTCAGGTCGACGTGGCCGCCGTCACCCGACGACCCGGGGGAGCCGGCGCACCCGGCGAGGGAGAGCGACGCCGCTGCTGCGAGCGCGACGACCGCGATGTGCTTCTTCATCGAAAACCTGCCATCCGTCCGGCACGTCGGTGTGCGGACCTCGTCCATGCCGGATTTACACCGGTGTAAATGTGGACAGTAGCCGGTGCTCGACCACCCGGTCAAGGGGTCGGGGAGCACCCGTGGTCACCGGGTCAGGCGGAGACCGAGCGCAACGGTCCGGACGACGCCCGGACGACGAGTGCGTGCGGCGAGCGCAGCACCCCCGGTGTCGCCGGGGCGCCCTCCTCGAGCTGGGCGACGAGCACCCCGACCGCCGTCGCCGCGACGCGGTCCAGGTCGGCCGACACCGTGGTCAGCGCCGGGGTCGAGTACGCCGACTCCTCGATGTCGTCGAACCCGACGACCGCGACGTCGTCCGGCACGGTCCGGCCCGCGAGCTGCAGGGCACTCATCGCCCCGAGCGCCAGCGCGTCGTTGCAGCAGACGATCCCGTCGACCGGCACGCCGGCGTCGAGGAGTTGCCGTGCGGCCGCCGCCCCCTCGGCCCGGTGCCACAGCGCGGTCGGCACCACCCGCTCGGGTGCGAACGGCACGCCGTGGTCGTCGAGCGCCTCGCGGTAGCCCCGCAGTCGCTCCTGGGCCGTGCGCACGGGGCCCGACGGGTCGGAGCCGATGAACGCGATCGACCGCCGACCGGCGTCGAGCAGGTGCGCGGTCGCGTCCCGCAGCGCGTCCGCGTTCGACATGGCGATGAACGGCACGGGGGCCTCCGGGATCGGCTCACCGAGCACGACCAGGGGGAACTTCACCTCGAGCGCGGCGGCGTCGCTCGGCCGGACGGTCAGGGGGCTGTAGATGATGCCGTCGATGGAGTGCTCACGCATCCGCGTGATCGCGTCCGCCTCGCGCACGCCGCTCGCGGTCTGCTCGATGAGCACCGTGTAGCCCACGGTTCCGGCAGCGCGGATGACGGCGTCGGCGAGTTCGGCGAAGTACGCCTGCCGCAGTTCCGGCACCGCGAGGCCGAGCACCTTGGAGCGTCCGGCGCGGAAGTTCCGCGCCGAGACGTTGAGCTCGTAGCCGAGCTCGTCGACGGCGGCCATCACACGGTCGCGGGTGCGGACAGAGACGTGTTCGTAGCCGGACAGCACGTTCGAGACGGTCTTCTTCGAGACACCCGCCACGGCGGCGACGTCGCTCATCGTGGGCGGAGAGCGGTGCCCCTGCGCCATCGGGCGCCCCCTCTCACGTGCGGACTGCGTTCGGCAGGAACCTACCGCACCAGCGTGGTGCGGACCGGACGGGAGGCCCGTGGCGGGCCCGCCACGGGCCTCCCGTCCGGTCGGTCACCCGTCCAGGGCCCCGCTCAGTCCGCCAGGAACCGCAGGACCGCGAGCACCCGCCGGTTCTCGTTCGGCGTCGCCTCGAGCCCGAGCTTGGTGAAGACCGCGGTGACGTGCTTCTCGACGGTCCCGCCGGACAGGAACAGCGTGTCCGCGATCGCGGCGTTCGACCGACCCTCGGCCATCAGGCGCAGCACGTCGGTCTCGCGGGCGGTGAGCGAGTCGAGCGGACCGCTCGTGGCACGCGGCGCCTGGACCAGTGCGGCAGCCACCTCGGGGTCGAGCACGACGTTGCCCGCGGCGACCTGGTGCAGCGAGTCGATGAAGGTGCCGACCTCGGCGACCTGGTCCTTCAGCAGGTACCCGACGCCGACGGTGGCGACGTCGAGCAGCGCCCGCGCCCACTGCGCCTCGGCGTACTGCGAGAACAGGAGCACCCCGACGTCGGGCCGGACGTCCTTCACCCGCACGGCCGCACGGACGCCCTCGTCGGTGTGCGTCGGCGGCATCCGGATGTCCATCACGACGACGTCGACCGCGCCGTGCGCGACGGCGGCCACCGCGGCGTCGCCGTCCGACACCGGCACGACCTCGTGCCCGCGACCGCGCAGCAGGGACGTCAGCCCCTCGCGCACGATCGTGTTGTCGTCGGCGACGACGATCCTCACCGTTCGGCTCCGCTCGGCATGCGCATCCGGATGCGGGTCGGGCCGCCGGCGGGGCTGTCCACCTGCAGGTCCCCGTCCACGGCGCGCAGCCGTTCGAGCACCCCTGCCAGGCCGGTGCCGTGACCGTCGGGGGTGCCGAGCGCGACGTGTGCCCCGCCGTGGCCGTCGTCCTCGACCTCGACGAGCAGGTCGGTGCCGAGCATGCCGACCCGGACGGCGGTGGCCGAGGCTCCGGCGTGCTTCGACACGTTCGTCAGCAGCTCGAGCACCCCGAAGTACGCGATCCCCTCGACGACGCGGGACGGCCGGACGGGCAGGTCCACCGACAGCGCGACGGGGAACGGCGTCCGGGAGCACGCCGAGGTCAGCGCCGCCTCGAGCCCCTCGTCGAGGACGGGCGGGTGGATGCCGCGGGCCAGGGCGCGGAGCTCGACCAGCGCCTCTTTCGTCGACGCGTGCGCCCGGTCGACCAGCGCGGTGACCGCGTCCGGGTCGGCGCCGGTCTGCAGGCGGTCACGGGCGTCGCCGAGGGTCATCGCCAGGCCGACGAGCCGGGCCTGGGTGCCGTCGTGCAGCTCCCGCTCGATGCGGCGCAGGGTGGTGTCGGCGTCGAGCACGGCGGCGTCGCGCGAGGCCGTGACCTGGCGGAGCCGCAGGTCGCGGGCGGTGGCACCGAGCAGGGCGCGG
Organism: Curtobacterium sp. UNCCL17; assembly: GCF_000686685.1. Classification (NCBI taxonomy): domain Bacteria; kingdom Bacillati; phylum Actinomycetota; class Actinomycetes; order Micrococcales; family Microbacteriaceae; genus Curtobacterium; species Curtobacterium sp. UNCCL17. The sequence goes on from NZ_KK366002.1 coordinate 452,831, forward strand.
ATGACCACACGCTGCAGTGCCGCGAGCCCGTGGTTCACCGCGGGCCAGAGGAACAGCACGATGAGCAGGCCGAGCACCGCGAACCCGACCTGCAGCGGCGGGGTGTCGACGTACACGCCGAGGAACTGCGCACCGCTGTGGAGCTCGCCGTCCGCGCCCCGCTGCGCCGGCAGGAAGTGCCCCCACGCCGCGTGGGTCATCGCGCCCAGACCGCTCACGAGCACAGCGGTCGAGACGGCGAACGTGGTGGTGGTCAGCACGAACCCCGCGAGCAGGTACGCGAACGCCCGCCAGGTGGGGCCGTCCGACAGCCGGGCGAACGCGGTGCCGAGCGGCGTCGAACCCGCACGGGGCGGTGCCGGGGCGACGACGACCTGCCCGAGCAGCGCGGCGGACATCCGGCGGGTGACCGCGGCGAACCAGTGCGACCCACCGAGCAGGAACGCGGCGACGACCAGGCCGACCCAGGTCAGCGACACCGGGATGCCGACGGCCAGCACCACGACGAACCAGGCCAGCGCGGCGATCGCGATCGGCAGGTGCGCGGCGTGGAACGCGAAGGCCCGCCAGGTGCTGCCGTCGGCGACGGCTCGGAACGGTCGGAACCGGGGGACGGTGGTGGGTGCGCCCGGGGTGGCGACGGCGGTGTACATGCGGACCTCTTCGTGTCGGTGACGAGCTTATTGCCCGACACCAGCCTCGCCGCGGGGGTCCGCCCGCACACCGGTGCTGCCCCCCGTGGTCGGTGGGGAAACCCCGCGATCGTCGTCAGCCGGGTCCGCTCAGGCGCCGGTCTGCTCCGTCGGCGCGGCCACGGGCTTCGACTGGCTCGACCCTCGTTGCCGCAGGGACACGGTGGCGATCACCATCACCGAGATGACCAGGAACTCCGACTGCCAGTTCTGCATCGACTCGAACCAGAACTGGCTCGTGCCCAGGTAGCCCCACGCCGTGACGACATCGCCGCCGTGTTCGAGCTGCTCCTCGTTGTAGGCCGCCGCACCACCGATCAGGTGCCCCACGACACTGCCGAGGAACAGCACCGCGAACAGGATCAGCAGGGAGTTCTCGTACAGCACGAGCACGATCCCGCCCCGGCGCACCGGCCACGGGGCCTTCGGGTCGTCGGCGTGCTCCCGGGGGTCCTCGTCCTGCGGGCTCTGTTGATCCAGGGGCTCGGACTCGCTCGACCCCTTCTGGAACAGGAACACCGTGAACACGATGTACGCGCCCATCTGCAGGAACTCGCTCTCCCAGTTCTCGAAGGTGGCCTCGGCGAAGTCGCCGCTCGTCAGGAAGCCCCAGAGCGACACGGCCGCCTCACCGTGCTGGAGTGCGTCCGCCGCGGACACCCGCCACCCGGCGAACACCATGCCGACGAAGCACACGACGAAGACGGCGACGTTCGCGAGGAGCAGGCCGTGCCGTCGCACGCGCTGCCACCCACTCGATCCGTTGTGCAGGCCGAGGGTCACCGGGTCCTCCGTTCGTCGCGTCGAGCCCATCCTGGTCCGGACGCCACGAACGCCTTCGCAGGAGCACCTGGCCGGTCGTGCCGGTCCGTCAGCGACTCAGAGCGTGACGCCGGTGGCCGTCGCGAGCGCGTCGAGCAGTTCGGTGCGGAACCGCCGGTCGGCGACCGCCGGGTGCGGCTCCTGCCACTCCCCGTGGAACCAGTAACCACCCGTCACGGTTTGGTCCGGGTCGGTCGCGAGCGTCTCCTGCGTGCGGTGTCCGAGCTCGAAGTCGTCCGGAGCGCCGGCCCCGCCCATCTTGGTCGCCACCCAGCCCGGGTCGACGGCGTTGCTCAGCACGCCCGGGCGTCGGAGCGGCACCTCGGCGGCGAGCGCCGTCACGAACAGCTTCGTGTCGGAGTACGAGTTCGTCTCCGAAGCGCCGGTCCAGTCGACGGTGTCCAGGCGCGGACGGCCGCCCCGGTGCATCCCGCTGCTCAGGTACACGTGTCGCCCCGGCGAGCGCAGCAACGCGGTGAACAGGTACGGCGCCACGACGTTGACGGGCACCAGGGAACGGCCGGAGATCACCCCGGCGTTGTGCACGACCGCGTCGAGCGGGGTGCCGGCGTCGAGTTCCCGGGCGGTGGCGATCACGGCGTCGCGGTCCGCCAGGTCGGCGACGACGAGTTCGGCGCCGCGCTCCACCAGGTCGGCGACCGCCTCGGCGCGGGCCCGGTTGCGCGCGTGGACGACGACGTCGTGTCCGCTGCGGAGCAGCGAGTCGGCGGTCCCCCGCCCGAGGCCGTCGGTGGATCCGGTGACGAGGATGCGTGCCATCCGCCCATCATGCGCCCGACGGCTGCGGCGGGCCCGGCAGGTGGACCGGGAACGAGCGGACGGGAGGCACGGTGCGGGCCCGCCACGGGCCTCCCGGCTGTTCACGGGCCGGCCACAGGGCCGCGGTGGGTGACGTGGCCGGACGCCCCGTTGCCGGACGGTGCGGTCGACGAGGTCGGGGTCCTCGCGACCGACGGGGGCGCCTGGGTCGTCTACGGATCGCTCGAGGAAGTGGGCGACGACCTCGACGAGATGTCCCGGACCGCCGTGTACGTCACGCCGACCGGGGTGACGTGCGCGGTCGACCTCGGTGATCGACGCGTGCTCGGGGCGGACGTCGAGGGGCTGTGGATCGGCGACCCGCGTGACGCGTCGATGTGGATGGGAGAGGACGAGGACGAGGACTCCGAGGACGAGGGCCTCGAGGATCCGGAGGACGACGACGGGGACTCGGACGACCCGCTCGACGGCGTCGACCCGGAGACCCTGCCGTGGGCGCCGTCGGAGCCGTTCTGGCCGTCGCCGGAGGAGTGGGCGGCGACGCTGGCGGCCGGCGAGGAGCCGGAGGACGACGACCCCGAGCTGCTGGACGACGACGCGGACGACGACGGCCCCCGCTACTCCTGGAGTGCCGGATCCGACGCCGACGACGACGAGGACGACTTCCCTCGTCGGTCGGGAGCACCGGCCGTTCCCGCGCCACCCCTGCCGACCCCGCCGACCGACCTCGTGCTCGTGCGGACCGACGGCAGCCGGACGACGATCGCCGTCGACCACCTGGTCGAGGACGTCCGCCGTGCCGGCTCGGTCCTCACCATCCGGTATGCACCGACCGGTCCGCGACTGGAGCCCGACGCGTCCGTGTTCCGGAACGTCGTCTACGTCTCCCGCGAGGTCGACCTCGACGTGACCGGTGGCCTGCCCGCCACCGTGACCACGGGGGACCTGCCGTCCCGCCCCGCGATCGACGAGGACGAGACGTCGTGGGAGGACGAGCAGGACCGACAGCAAACGGCCCTCGCACCGTGGACGGAGCGGTTCGACCTGACCGACGTCGAGGGCGCGCGCTGGCCGCTGCACGACCTGGACGCTGCCGCACGGGAGCGCCCGGTCGCGGACCTCATGGGGGTGTTCGAGGCACTCGACCAGCCCGACATCCGGTGGACCCGCGAACACCCCGCGCTCCACCGGTCGGCGAGCGCCTACCGGGCCGTCGAGGTCACCGTCGAGGGGGAGTGGCCCGCGACCGAGGTCGTGGTGTCGTTCGAGCACAGCGCCGTGCCGTACCTGCGGCTCCGTCGGCGCTACCGGGTGTTCGACGATGCCGGGCACGTGCAGGACCGGCCGTACGTCGGCGTGCACCTGGACGAGGACATCGACAGCGGGCACATCGCCGACCGAGCGGACGCGGTGGACGGGGTGCTCGACATCTGACGGGTGCCGGGGTGCCGGTCAGTGCCGCATCAGACCTCGGCGACGGCCCGCAGCTCGAGCGCCACGGCGTTCAGGTCCTCGATCAACCCGTCCGCCCGATCGGCGTACTCCGGAGCAGGTTCCCCCGCATCACGCCCCTTGCCGTTCGGCCACGGTGCCCGCACCGGGGCGGCGACCGTCAGCAGGTCGTCACGGTCCCATCCGCGCTCGAGCAGCCCACGCGCATGGTCCACACGCTCCTGCACCCGGACGACGTGGGGGTCGTCGTGCTCGGTGAGGAACGCGACCAGCCGGTCGCCGCGGACCACGTACCGCCGGAGCTGGTCACGTCGGTCCCGCTCGTCGTACCGGCCGCCGTGCAGCAGGTGTCGGCGCAGCCATCCCATGCCCCGATGATCCCACCGCACATCGCGGCCCGTTGGTCCTGTACGTTTCCTGTGTAGACATCCCCCTGATCAGAGAGGACGCGGCGCCATGAGTGACGGCACGCCCCAGTACAACCAGCAGAACCCGAACCCCTACGCAGCCGGCGGGCAGCCCTACGGCGCTCCGATGCAGCCGTCGTCCGACCGCTTCAACGTCATGGCGATCGTCGGGTTCGTCCTGGCCTTCGTGGTGAACATCGCCGGCCTCGTGGTGTCCATCATCGCGCTCTCGCAGATCAAGAAGACCGGGGAGCGCGGCCGCGGCCTGGCCCTCGCCGGCGTCATCATCAGCGCCCTGTCGCTCGTGTTCGGCATCTTCTGGATCATCTTCGTGGTCACGGTCCTCGCGAACACCCCGACCAGCACCACGGGCGGGTACTGACGCCCACCAGCACCAGACCGGAGGCCCGTGGCAGCTCGCCACGGGCCTCCCGTTCGTCCGGTGTCGGTTCTGACCGCGGCCTCAGCCGATGACGCCGGTGTGCTCCAGCACGATGTTCAGACCGATCAGGATCAGGACGACACCACCCGCGATCTCCGCCGGCTTGCCGAAGCGGGCACCGACACGGCGACCGACCAGGACCCCGACGAACGACAGCACCGCGGTCGTGATCCCGATGAGCAGCACCGCGCCGCCGATCGAGACGGGCAGGAACGCCAGGGTGACGCCGACCGCCAGGGCGTCGATGCTGGTCGCGACCGCCAGCACGAGGAGCTCGCGGACCGGCAGACGATCGGTGTCCTGCTCGGTGTCCTCGTGCTTCGAGAACGCCTCCCACAGCATCTTCCCGCCGATCAGCGCGAGCAGCCCGAACGCGACCCAGTGGTCGAAGGCCGCGATGTACTGCGCGAACGCCGACCCGAGCAACCAGCCGAGCAACGGCATCACCGCCTGGAACACCCCGAACGTGAGCGCGATCACGATCGCATGCCGCACGTCGAAGCGCTTCATGTGCAGGCCCTTGCCGAGGGCGACGGCGAAGGCGTCCGCGGAGACGCCGAGCGCGATGAGGAAGAGGGCCCAGAAGGACATGGGGTGGCGCCTTTCGAGACGGTCGGATGGAGACTCCGACGTCTCAGGACCTGACGATCCTGGCACGGTCCAGGGCACGAAAAGGCCTGATCAGCGGGATTCGTCGCCCCGAATCCGCGGGTTGGTGGGCCCGGTCCGCCAACCCGGCCCACGTCGTCGACGTGACCAGGGGACGGACTGGAGGCCCGTGGCGGGGCCGCGGTGCGCCTCCAGGCCGGCAGTCGGTGCGTCAGGAACCGGCGGCCGCGTGCGCGGCGACCTGGCTGGCCGTCAGTTCGGTGCCGTAGACGGCGGCGTACCGCATCGAGCCGGTGAAGTACGGGTTGTTCGTGGAACCCGGCCACCCGCTGACGACGTCGTAGCCGACGCGGAAGTACCCGGTGAAGTTCTCGGGGCTCTTGAAGGCCGCGTTCGACGCCACGAGGGTGCCGTCGACGTACAGGCGCATGCCGTTGGTGGGCGACATCGTGGCGACGGTGTGGTGCCAGGCGCCGTCGGTGTAGGCCTTCGGCGAGGTGAGGACCTGCGTGGTGCCGCTGAACGTGCCGAACGCGAGCTGGCCGCTGGTGGTCACGTAGAGTTTCCGGTCGTGCTGGCTCGACGCTCCGGTCTGGCTGCTGCCGAAGCCGATGAGCATGCCGCCGGCGACCGTGGTGCGGAACCAGACCTCCTCGCTGAAGGTCGTGGGGTTGGCGTACGAGCGCGGGGTGGAGACGTAGCTCGTGGAGCCGTTGAGCGCGTAGGCGGTCCCGCTGTCACGCGGGCAGGCGTTCGGGCTCGGCGTGGTCGCGGTCATGGTGCCCTGGTAGGTGCCGTTCGCAGCACGACCGGACCAGTCGGTGGCCGTCTTCGAGCCAGAAGCCTCGGTCAGGCGGTAGGCGAACAACGCGTTCGCGGTGTCCGCACCGACGGCGCCCGTGCAGGTGAAGTACGGGGCGGTGGCGGCCGTGTTCGCACTGTTGGTCACGCGGGCGGTGTACGCCGAGCGGGTCGGGGCGAACTGGTTCAGCAGGACGACGACGGCCAGGGCGACCACGAGGAGGACGGCGACGACGCGACCGTCGCGCAGGCGGCGGCGGATCACGAGGGACGCACCGCCTCGACGCGGCCGACCGCCAGGCACGCCACGAGCGGCACGAGGCACACGGCGATCAGGGCGACCCAACCCAGAGGGTCGAGGTCGATGTTCGACATGAGCTGGTAGTGCCCGTTCTTCGTCAGCTCGTGGATGACGACCCGGCCCATCTCGCCGTCGACCAGGTGGACGCTGTTGCCGCCGTGGGCGTCGACGCGGACCGGGAAGATCCCCGACGAGATCACGGTGGCCTCGACGCCGGTCGGGCTCGAGGTGTTCGTGATCGTCGTCACGTTGACGAACGGCTTGAACACGAACGCCGCGTACGAGACGGTGAGGGCGCTGCCCGCGATCCGCAGGCAGGAACGGGTCACCCGGTCGGTGAACGCGCTGGTCAGGGTCAGGATGATCAGCGTGCCGATGAGCAGGATCGGGGCGGCACGGAGCAGCCAGCCGATGCGCGGGACCAGGAGCGCGGGGGTGCCGATCACGTCGGCCTGGGTGAGCGTCCACGGGTCCGTCGCGCCGTTGACGTCACCGCGGGTGTGGATCCCGCCGTCCGCGTCGATCGAGACGATGCGGTGCGTGTAGACGACGTCCGGGTTGGCGGAGGTCTCGAACGAGACGATGTCGCCGACGCTGAGCGTGGCGACGTCCACCGGCAGGTCGAGCACGAGGGTGCCGACCGGGGCGGCTTCGCCCATCGATGGGGTCTCGACGACGAACCAGCGGCCGCCGGCGGAGAGGAACAGGACGGCGGCGGTGAGCAGCAGGGCTGCGATCGCGGCGACCGACCAGGCGAGGACCGTCTCGGAGCGGGTGACCTGACGGCCGCGGAGGACCGGGCGGTCGAGCATGCCGCTGAGCGGGATCGCTGCGGTCTGGCTCATGGGCTCTGCTCCGGGAGGTCGGGGTGGGGCGATGGTCTTGCTGGTCTTGCTGGTCTTGCTGGGGTGGCGACGCTCGGCCGGAGGGGGGTCGGCCGAGCGTCGCCAGTCTGGGGGAGGGGTGATGGGGGTGGATCAGGCCGGATCAGGCTGGATCAGGCCGTGAAGGTCCAGGTCATCGGGACCGAGGCGGCGAGGCCCTGGTAGGTGTTGCCGGCCGAGGAGTCCAGGGTCACCGCGAAGTTGAACGGGACGCTCGCGCCGGCGGCCGGGGCCTGCGGCATCGTGAAGGCCGACGCCGCCGCACCCTTGAAGCTGGCGAGGGTGCCGCTGAACACGGTGGTCGAACCGGAGGTGACGACGAGGTTCATCTTGGCGCAGAGGTCGGTCGCGGTGCCGTTGGCCGAACCGTTCGCCGACTGGGTGCACGTGGCGCCCGGGTTCAGCGTGAAGGTGCTGGCGTTCGCGGTGCCGGTGTTCTTGATCGAGATCGCGGTGTTGACCGTGTTGCCCGGGGTCATCGTCGTGCTGCCGCCGAACTTGTTGATCGTCGAGCAGGTCGCCGAGTTCGTCGAGACCGAGCCGCCGTCGGTGCTGAGGCAGGTGACGGTCGCGCCGGCGTTCTGCTCCTGCATGATCAGCGTGCCGCTGCCGGCGGTGTTGCTGCTGTTGGTGATGCTCGCGGCGAACCCGGAGAGGGTGCCGGTGAGCGAGAGGGAGAGCAGGACGGCAGCGAAGATACCCGCGAGGAGCGCCACGGGGGCGAAGCGGATCCGCTTCAGTGCGGAGGTGCGGAGCTTGGTGGACACGGGGTACCTCTTCGTTCGGTGGTGGTTTCAGGAAGTCGGGGGAAGCAAGACCTTCGGGCTGTTTTACTTCAATGGTTAAGATAGTCAGTGATTCACCAAGTTGACCACTCGTATACTCACCCCAGTGAGGGGGACGCACCTTGTCCCCCGGTCCCCGACACGGAAGAAGGCCCTCGTGGCAGCAGCACCGAACGACGACGACGCCGCCGATCTCATGGCCGCGTTCACCGCCGTCGTCCGTGCGAACGCCAGCCTGGTGAGCCAGCTCAGCGCCCGGGCGGGCGTGCACGAGAACGCCCTCCGCGCCCTGGTGCTCATCAGTGACACCGGGTACTCCACGCCGACCGAGGTCGCCGGGTACCTGGGGCTGACCTCGGGCGCGGTGACGAACATGATCGACCGGATGAGCACCGCCGGCCTGCTCGAGCGCGCACCGAACCCGGCCGACCGCCGGGGCTCACTGCTGCGGCTGCTGCCCCCGGGCCACGTCGTCGTGTCGGACTACCAGGAGCGGTACGCAGCGATGCTCCGAGCCGTCGACGGGGCGCACAAGGGTGAACTGCACGAGGTGCTCAACGACCTGGCGACGAGTCTGTACGAGCAGGCTGCCGCTGCGACCTGATCTCGCTCGTGCGGACCGCGCGTCTACCTGGTGTGGATCGCCCGTTCCGCTGTCGCGGTGAGGCCGGCACGGCGTTCCCGATCCGTCCCGCGGGCACGCTCGTCCTCGAGCACCCGCACGACGGTGTCCCGGAGAGGTCGGGTCACCCCGCCGGCGTCCGTGAACGCCACCGCGGAGCGCTGCGCGAACCCGGCCTCCGACACCGGGATCCACAGGGGGAGTGATCGCGGTCCGGCCCAGTAGGCCACGTCGTGTGCAAGCAGGACGTCGTCGTCGACCGTGACCAGCTCGTCGTCGAAGCCGGTGACCTCGGCGACGCACCCGAAGAAGTCCTGCATCGGCGTCGGAGCGCCCACGGCGTTGACCGTGCCGACGAACCCGTCGCGCCCGGCACGGACGAGCCAGGCGGCGAGGTCCGCAACGTCGATCACCTGGACGAAACGCTCCGCCGTCGTCGGCACCAGCACCGGCCCACCGCGGTCGAAGCGTGCCGGCCAGTACCCGAACCGGTCACTGGGGTCGCCGGGCCCGACGATCAACCCCGGTCGCGCGATGAGCAGCCGCGACCCGAGCCGGAGCCGGGTGGTGCGTTCGGCGAGGACCTTCGCGTCGGCGTAGGCGGACGGGTCCCTCGGCTCCACCAGCCGAGCGGACTCGTCGGCACCCGGTTCGTCGTTGTCCGCGTACACCGAGACCGTCGACACCAGGGTCCAGTGCGCGGCCTGGTCGGCGAGGGCGTCGAGCGCCGGGGCGACGAGTTCGGGGGCGTGGGCGAGCTCGATGACCTCGTCCCAGTCGCCGGTGGCCTGATCGTACGCGCCGGCCAGGGCTCGATCCGCCTCGACGAAGCGCGCTCCCTCGGGGACGCTGCCGTTGGCGCCCCGGGCGAGGCAGGTGACGTCGGCGCCCTCGGCCAACAGCTCGTCGACGATCGTCCGTCCGAGCCAACCGGTGCCGCCGAGCACCAGGACGGGTCGCACGCGCTGCGGCATCAGACGGGCTGGAGGGGTCGTCGTTCGCCGTCCGGGAGCTCGACCCGGATGCGATCGCCCGGCCGGACCGTGCCCCCCGTGAGCACGACGCTCATCACGCCGCCCTTGCGCTCGACCGTGCCGTCCTCGGCGCGCCCCAGCACGGCTCTCAGGAGTCCGGGCTCGAAGCCGTTGATCTGCTGGCACGGGTTCCGCAGGCCGGTCACCCGTACGGAGGCGTCGTCACCGAGGTGCAGCACCGCCCCCTCGGGCAGTCCGAGCAGATCGACGCCGCTGGTCGTCACGTTCTCGCCCATCTGGCCCGGCTCAACGCTGAACCCGGCCTCGGCGACCTCGTCGAACAGCTCGGCGTGCAGCAGGTGGACCTGTCGCCGGTTCGGCTGCGAGGGGTCACGGGCGACCCGGGAGCGGTGCTGCACGGTCGTGCCGGCGTGGGCATCACCCTCGATGCCCCACCCCGCCACGAGCGTCACCGCGTCGACCAACGGCTTGCTGAACCGGTGCTCGCCGTCCTTGCTCACCGCGACCACGCGCGGCTGGTCCATGTCGCCCCCGCTCATGGGGCCGATTCTGCCCCATGGTGACGGCCACGCGAGTGCAGCGTCGGTCAGCGGCGCTCGCGCAGACCGGTTCAGCGGCGCTTGCGCAGCGCGTTCGTGGCCCACAGGGAGACGGCGATGAGCACGGGCTGGAACAGCAGGCGGACGAAGCGCTTCGTGTCGGTGTCCAGACCGAACCCGTCGCGGTGGTGCATCCACTGCGCGATGTTGCCGGGGAAGACCGCCAGGAAGAACACCGCGACGACCCAACCGACCGTCACCTGACGCCGAGCCAGGAGCATCAGCGCAGCTCCGAGGGAGATCTCCACCACGCCGGAGGCGATCACCGTGACGTCGGTCGGCAGCGGCACGAACTTCGGCACCTGCGCCTGGAACTCCTCACGCGCCACCGTCAGGTGGCTGATGCCGGCCCACGTGAGCATCGCGCCGAACAGGATGCGGACGATGGTCCGGGGGCGGGTGGAGCGGACTGCGGGGGTGCGGGTTGCCATCGGGGTGGTGCCTTTCACGGTCGTGGTGGGGTTCGGTGGAATGGGGGAGCCGAGGTCAGCGGCTGCGGAGGACTCGGCGTCGGCGTGCGGCCTCGAACGTGATCGCGGCAGCGGCGGCACCGAGCGTGAGGATCCGAGCGATCGGACGGCCGCGTGTCGAGGCGGCCAGTCGCAGTGCGCCGACGAGTGCGAGTGCCCCGGCAGCACCGGTCGTGGTCGTCGCCTGCCGGTCTTCGAGGTCGATCACGAGCCGGGTCCCGCCGAGAGCGGTCGCCGCGATGGTGGCGCCGGTGCCGATCAGGTCGCCCCCGGGGGCACGACGGAACGCTGCAGCGGCGAGTCCGAGCCCGGACAGGAGTTCCAGAGCCGGGATGCCGAGTGCGTGTGGAACGCCCGGCTCGAAGCCCCGGCGCTGCATCTGTTGGGCTCGTGCGCGCAGCGGCGTGCGGCGAACCGTGCTGATGCCGTGCCCGGCGAGCAGGCCACCGGTGACGAGGTCGATCCAGCTGGTCAGTTTCACGTTGTGCTCCATTAGGTTGTGCACAACCTAACACGTCGACGTGTCGAGTGGGCGGGAGCAACGGGCACCTACCCTGAACACGTGGAGGACGATGTCGCTGGCGGACCAGGTTGGATCATCAGAGCTGCTGACCTCCGCCCCGTCGTCACCGACCTGGAGGCCTTCCGAGCCGGCCTCGCTGAGGATCCCCTCGCCGAGCCGATCGAATTGCTGTGGACCGGGAACGCCGGCGCTGCGCTTCAGGTGCTCGACGTGCTCCGGCAGACTCCACGAGTACGGGCGCTTGCTGCCGATTGCCACCGCGACCTCGGGGACACCGCTCATGCCGTGAGCGAGTACGACGCGCTCGTCGCAGAGTGCGTGGGCACGGCACGCGAGGCCGTGATGCGACAGCACCGCGGCAAGGCCCTCCTCGCTAACGGCGAGTCGGAACGTGCAGTCGAGGACTTCCAGCGTGCCGTCGAACTCCGACGGACAGCCGACCCGGTGCTCCTCGCGTCGGCAGAGCAAGGCTTGGCGGTCGCGCGCGCTCGTGTGGACCGCGGGTGACCACAGCCGGAGTGGCGTGCTACCGGATCGTGAGCTTCGAGCGCTCAAATGGTTCCTGTCCCTGCCTCTGACCCTTGGTTGGCTTCGAAGCGCTGGTCTCACGGGGAGCCATCGGTCTGAAGGGGAACATCATGCAGAAGAAATCGAGGTCAGCACGCTTCGCCAGAGCAAGATGCTGGCGGAACCATGGGGCCCGCGGCTGATGCGCTGTGGCCAGCGGCGATGGCATCGATGCCTTCCGCCGACGGCTCACGAAAGCGCACGTCTCACTAGCTGATCCCTCAAAGGGACGTTGTGCCCGCCGGGCTCAGCTGAGAGGTTCGAGTCGTGAATGGTGAGGTCACTGCAGAGGCTCTCCGGAAGGCGTTCCGTGAAGCTGACGGCTTGGAGCCGCTGGTCCTTCCTGATGCTGAGGTGATCGGCTCCCTGGAGGCTGACATCGACACGTTGCGTGACGCCCTCACGAGCGCGCCGTGGATCCGTGTTGAGGAGCGCCGTGGAGGTGATGAAGGAGAAAGCTATTCCGTCTGGCCGACCGACGGCGTCCAGGTCAATTTCTTCTTCGACTGGGGAGCCCCCATCGAGTTCGACTTCGACCTTCGGGAGCTGATCGATGACGAGGCCGTCAACGGGCTTGTTCGCTTGTTTCGGCTGGTGAGTTCAGCAGTAGGCAAGGACGTCGTCGTTCGAGCCGAGGGACATGGAGACGGTCTGCCAGTCGTGCGCGTCGACGCTGGAACCGGCTGCGTCGTGCTCAGCCCTCTCTCCTGAACGATGAAGGCGCCCCGTAGGTGATCGGCTACCGGATGGGCAGCGTTATGGTGACCGCGTGAGCACCTTGCTGTCCGTGGCGGATCTGATGCGGCTACTCGACCCCATGTTCGACTCCATGCTCACTCCCCGTGAACGGAAAACGCTCACGGTACGGGTCGAGCAGATCACCGACGGGCACGAGCTCTTCGAATCCGACATCATCGAGAGCGGCTCAACCTGGCTTCGCTGGGCGGTGTTTGGCGAGGACGGGGGCTCCGGATCGTTGCAGCTGGCTCAAGGCACCCGAGAGATGGTGTTGTCTGTCCAACGTGATCTTCAGGACTTCCTCGCAGAGACCACGTTCGCCTGGGGTGAGCTTCGCGAGCCAAGTGACCTGGCCTAGTCAGTACCTGCCTGCCTGACCGGCAAACGGTCCATCAACGGTCTCCTCTCCCGAGTGACCCGACATCTCTGCGTGTGCCTGCGAGACTCGCACGATGGACCTCGACGAGCTCGGTCAACGGATCTGCATTCTCGGGCCGTCCAACAGTGGCAAGTCGACCCTTGCGGCCGCTGTCGGCCGAGCCCGCTCGCTGCCGGTCGTGCACCTCGACCAGTACCGACACCTACCCGGAACAAACTGGCGCGAGCGACCGGACCTCGATTTCGAGTACATGCACGACGAAACGATGAGCACCGATCAGTGGGTCATCGAGGGCAACTATTCGCGTTGGTTGCCAGCCCGGTTGCGGCGAGCAACCGGTCTGGTGCTGCTGGACGTCTCGACCGCCGTGGGCATCGTCCGCTACTTTCGGCGCACCTTCTTCGAGCCCGACCGTGCTGGACGCTTGGAAGGCACTCGTGACCGAGTCCGCGTCGAGATGTTGCGCTTCATGCTCGGGCCGGCCAGGAGGAACCGGCTCCGTTATCAGCAGGCCTTCGACGAGTTCGAGGGGCCGAAGGTGTTCCTGTCGGACCGCGCTGCCTTGGAGACCTTCTACCGCCGCAACGGACTGGCCCGTCGAAGCCGATGACGCACCGATCCTTCACTGGACGGCGCAAATCCTCTGCAGGCGCTTGCGTCAGGACAGTGTGCTCACCGCATTCAGGCGGGAATGCGCAACAGCGGATCGGAGGCTCTGTTGCTCGTCAGATGCTCGGTGGCGTAGAGGTTGTCGACGTTAGGACGATGCTTGGCTGCGGACAGCCTTCCGAATCAGCTGGCGGCTCGCTTCGTACAAGGTGGTTTGGTCAACTGCGGCGCGCGAGAAGCGGTCGTAGCGAGCGATCACGTCACGGTCAGCAAGGCTGTCGACCCAGGCATCAACGGCTTGCCGTTCGGGTTCGCTCTGGCATAGGGGCTGGAGCAGTTCTTTAAACCCTGGGCGAACCACGCCCTCTGCCTGGAGACGATCCAAGTTGCGGGCTGCTGCTCCGGGCTTGCCAACCACCCGCGAGGCAGCGGCACGCACGTCCTGATGTCCTTGTCGGACATTGAGCGCTGGCGGTAGCTCTTGATCGGTGCCGAGTCCGAGCAATGCTGGTAGCGCGATCTCGCGCACCCACTGCTCGAGGTACGCCAGCTCAGACATGATCACTTTCCAGTTCCCCGAACCGGGCCGCTGCATCGCGTAAACCGGCCACACATCCAGACCGACCTTGGTTCCCGCTGGTGAGCTCACGATCACGTCACCCACGGCCGCCGGCCGCCCCGACGGAATGGGAACCGCGAGCCCATCGACTTCGAAGTCGGGAACGACCGTACCAACGTGCGACGCTGCGATCGCTGGGGCCCGATGCTTGATGGTGTTGGTGTGGTCCGCAAGGACTCGAAGCGGAGAATCATCGGGTCCTGCCCACGAGAATGGCTGAAGCCTACGGATCGCTTCCAACAGCGGAGCACCCGCCTGAAGGACCGGGATCGCACGACGGCGCTTGTCTGCGACCCACTTGTCGAACGCCCCAGCGGTCGAGCTTGCCGGCATCTCGAGCGAACGTTCCTCCGACTCTGACAGCACACGCCCAACCGTGGCGCTGACTTCCGAGAAGATCACATGCTCCAGCACTGCGCGCAGCTGGGTGAGGATGTCCGCCGCTCGTCGCGGGACCAGCGCCGGTAGCGGGCGAACCGTGGCGATGAACAGTTCCTCGACATCGCCGCGCCGCCGCTCAGCGAAGGTGAACACCCCGATCCGGGATTCGTCTTGGAGCACCGTGGCGACGTCGTCCATCAGCTCGTCGATGTAGCCCAAGGACTCCAGCACGTGCGTCTGATGCCCAGGGAGCCAGTCAAAGTCAGAAGCAAGGTTCATCACCGACGCTCGACCCTCGAACGGTCGGACTCACCGGCGGAGTGGATCGGACCCTCAACCGCCATGAGCAAAATGTAGCGGAACTCGTCCCCACGGCGCTGTAGTGACGCATAGATTTCGACACTGAGTTGCGTTACACGAAACGCCGCTTGGACTCCGCTCGCCGACCACCCCAGTCGTGATGCGCCACAAACGACCGTTCGCGGCACGCTGTGACCGGGGCAAAGAATCGCCAGGCGACGCACGGGTATCACGAGCCAGGTTTGTGCGATGCTCAGATTCCGAAGAAGGGAGCAACATGCAGACGGACATGTCGTTCCTGATCGACTCCAACGTCGTGATCGCAGCTGAGCCTTACGACGGTCGCCTCGAGGAGGCTCAGCCGGGCGTCAACAGTTTCCTTCGCCTTGCTGCACAGCACGGTCATCACGTCTTCGTACATCCGGCCACTCGCGAGGATCTCGAACAGACACGCGAATGCACGCAACGAGCGCAGAACCTCGCTGCCTACGAGAAGTACCCCGCGTTGGCCGAGCTCCCTGTTCCGCCCGAGGTATGGGAAGTCTTTCCATCGGATCCTGGCCCGAACGACCAACGCGACGCGCGCATACTCGCCGCGCTTCACGCAGAAGCAGTGCACTTCCTCGTGACCAACGATGCCAGGCTCCGAAGGAGAGCCGCCCGACTCGGCTTCGGACACCGAGTTCTGCGATCGGGTGAAGCAGCTGCTCAGCTCGCCGCTTGGCACCCCGAGGCCCCTCCCCCACCTCCGATGGTTGAGCGGCTGCAGACCTACGAGCTCGATACCTCGGAGCCGATCTTCGACAGTCTGCGCTCGGACTACTACCCCAAGTTCGACTCCTGGATTACGAAGGTGAAGAAGGAAGCCGTCAGCCGCCGAGCTTGGGTCATCCGTGGGGAAGGAGGACAGTACGAGGCACTCGCGCTCGTGAAGATGCGAGACGAGCACCCGTTGCAGCGGGGCGCGCCGGCGATCAAGCTCGCCACCTTCAAGGTGGGCGACACCGCCGGAGGCAAGCGGTACGGCGAACTACTGTTGAAGGCCGTGCTTCGGTGGGCCGCAGAGGAGCCCGGTCGCCCTGGGGTTATGTTCGTGGAAGTCAACAGCCGCCAGGAGCGGCTTGTTGAGTTCCTTGTGGACTTCGGGTTCCAGAACGTCACGGTGAAGGACGGCGATCCAGACGAGCAAGTCTGGCTCAAGGAGCTGGACCCTCCATCATCGTCGACGTTGTCCGGCTTGGACTTCCATATCCGATACGGCCCGCCCGCGGTTCAGCGCGGCAACCCGATCTTCGTGATCCCGATCACCCCGCAGTGGTACGAAGACCTGTTCCCCGACGCAACCGTAGTCGGCACCACGGGCGCCACGATGCTTGCCGACACCTTCACCACCCCGAAGGCACATGGCAACGCGATTAGGAAGGCGTACCTCTGCCGTAGTCCCACGAAGGAGATCCCGGCAGGGTCGACGCTGCTGTTCTACCGCAGCCAGGGCGGAGTGCGCGGCGATGGCGCAGTCGTAGCTGTCGGAGTCACCGAGCGCTCCCATCGTTCCGAGGACCCGATGGAAACGATCGAGCTCTCGTTCAAACGGACGGTCTACTCAGCGTCCGATGTCGCCGGGATGCATCAGGATGGCAAGGCAGTCCTGACGATTCTGTTTCGACACGACCGCTTCATCGAGCCCCCTTGGTCGTTGACCGAGTTGGTGGAACGTAAGGTCATAACGTCCTGGCCACAGTCGGTCGTGCGTGTACGGGATCCGGGAGGAATCGAATGGGTGCAGAACCAGCTGAGCGCGTAGCCCTGATGTCGATCCACGAACGATGGGCTGAAGCGATCGTGGACGGCCGCAAGCAGGTCGAGTTCCGCAAGCGACGCCTGGCCGACGACATCCGCACAGTACTCATCTACGCGACCGCCCCGAGCAGTCAGGTGATCGGACAGTTCACCGTTAGTGACATGGTCTCCGACACCCCGGCTCGCATCTGGGAGCAGTTCGGGCACCTCGGCGTGATCGAGGAAGAGGCGTTCTTCGCCTACTACGGCAGCGCGCCGACGGCAGTGGCCATCTTGGTGGCCTCAGCTGAGCGTTTCGCTACTCCGCTCACGCTTGGTGAGTTCGAGCCCCGGCCAGCGGTGCCACAGTCCTTCGCGTATCTGCCTGCCGCAGCACGCGAGCTCGCAACCGCAGGCTGAGCGCCGGGACGCCATGTATGCCATCGGTCCGTGGACGTTGGGAGCGCCGGTTGGCTCGCACCTTTCCGGTGATCTCGGCGATGACGATGGTTGGGACGATGAGCTCGAGCACGTCCTCATCGATTGCTGCGGAGATCTCGGCCCATGTCGCGCCGATCAGCTCTGAGTTCGGGATGACGGCGTTTGCGTCGAGGATGAGGATCATTGTTCACCTTCTGTGAGCCCGCGATGTGTTCCGAGATTAGAGCCCTCATCGCGGTGCCGGAAGGTGTGCGGTAGCCGATCCGTGACCGCTCACGGCTACGTTGTCGGAATGATCGATCCGGAGCGCCGTCGCATCAACATGTTCTGCGACTACGAAGCCCAGTGGCCACTCTGGGACGGCGCCATGCTCACCCCGTCGTCGCTCGGGCTTACCTCAAGGCTCCGCGTTTGGACCGACTACTACCTGGACCACGCGCGAATGAATCAGCCGTGGCTGGTCTCGAACGAACGCGACGCGGAGTGGTACGCCGAGGGCCAGCGCTTGAGCGAACACCTCGCTAAGGAGCTCGGTGGCAAGGTCGAGATCCACTACACAGCCACTTGACTCTTTGGTGCCCGATAGACGGTCCTCCAGCGGACCACGGGTACTCGCGGGCTGCTCCGGACTCCTACGGCCCTGCTCCGGGGCGAACCCGTCTCACATAGGTGGTCCGCGAACTATCTCACTTCCCGCACGCCATACGGACGCCTCGCGACGCACGAAGACCGAGCCGACCCCTAGTCAGCGTGGCCCATCCGTACTGCCAAACATCGTGTCCATGTCCGTCTTTCAGACACGTTGGTTGGCAGTCGGACAAGTCAGCTGGCGGACGACACAACAAACCTGTGCACGCAGTCGCAAAGTGTCGCCGTAGAGCGGCTCGGGTAGGCGGCTGCGCATCTAATCTGTCGCCGCACTTGCGTGCGTAAAGTGTCGCTCCGCCACGAACCGCATCGTCATGGGGGGCCAACGGCGTCTTAGGGGAGGACGAGAGGGCGCTGGCTTCGCGAAACCGCTCTTGGACGAAGCCAGTCGGTTCATCCAAGCTCTTCGCTATAGGCGACTCTGGAAGTGCTGCTGTACGAGTGAGAGCACTTCGGGCGGGGTGGTCGTGTCGCTGGCAAGGCGTCGAAGGAAATTGGTTGCTGCTCCATCGTTGACCCACCGGGCGGCTTCGGCGACCGCGAGACTGGTCGACACGGGTGCCCGTCGGCAAGTTTCGTCCAGGCTGTCCCACCACTCGGGGTACGCCCGCGCGACACTTCCGACAGCGAGGGTCAGGACTCGAGAGGCCCTGTTTCCGATGAGGTCCGTGTCGGTCTCCCCGATGACGCGCTCGAACTCTTCAAGCAGCGGCGAACGCGGAAGGATGCGCTTGCAGACTTCCGTCATGAAAGTGAGGTTCTGGCCGAAGACGGCTGGTCGTTGGGTGTCGGCGAGCTTCCCGGTGACCTTGAGCGCGTGGCGGAACGCGGCGAGAACCGAGATGCACTGGGGCGGGGTTGGGCGTGCTGTATCGTCCGCGGAGCGGTGGGACAGATCGGCTAGTAGGGACAGCAAAGTGTTCGTGATCTGGGGTTCGTGCTGGGCGCGTATGGCGCCGATAGCTCGAGCTATAACCGCCGAGGTCACTTCCGGCGTCCACCCCGGGTCGAGGATCTCCTGACGCAGCTGCTCAGTGAGACTGATCACGGCGCCGGGTGCCCGAAGTTTGAGCAGCGTGGTCGTCCAGCGTAGGCCGCGCGTGCTCCACTCGTCCGGCTCCCAGTCGCGTCGATGCTTCAGCAAGACCTTGACAGCGTGCTCTTGATCCTTGTTGTGGCTGTGCTTCAGGAGCCCGTCGAGGGCTGCGCCGCCGTCGGCCGAAGCGGACGCCTCCGCGGCCGCCAAACGAATGCGCGTCCTGGTCGGGACGGGCCAGCAACTCGCGAGCAGCGCCTCGATCGCTGGGCGTTCGCGTGCGAGTGTGGTGGCGGGCACGAAGGTGGCGAGCGCGTCAAGTACCTTGTGTGCGATCGTCTCGTACTGCTGACTCTCTCGCCCTCGTTCGGCGAAGAGCGTGATCGTTTGGGCGACCATAATTTCATCGGCGCTCGCGACTCGGACCATCGCCGGCCAGGCCGTCGCGGGCACCACGTCGGTCGCGGGGACGAGTGCCGTGGCGATTTGCCGCGTGGTGTCTGGGTCGGCGGATTGGGCTGCCCGGGACAGCAAGTGGCAGAACTCAGTCCAAAGCCCCGGGGACGTTGGTGCCGCATTGGCCAGGATCGCGGCCGCTACTTCCGTAGGATGATCGCCCGCGAGCTGGCGGAGCAAGCCGGTCAGGTTCCGGCGATGGTTGCCGGTGACGGCTTCGTCGAAGACCTCATCCGTGATCGAAGAGAGGTCGTCCGCGGTCGGGCTCGAGTTCGAGATGGCACGTGCGAACACGGTCATCCAGTTCGAGGGATGGTCAGCCCTCACGATCGCGCTCCAGTCGTCCCAGTTTCCGGCGTCTCGGTTCGCGCTTATAAGGTCCACGACGTCATCGAAGACCGCCATCGGCACCGCGAAGTGGACTGCCACCTGAAGCAGTTCAGTCGCGTCTCCGAGTTCGCCACGAGCAAGCGTCGCGAGGATCCCCGCACGACCCGCCTCCGGCAGATATTGGTAACGCCTCTGGAGATCCCGAAGGAGGCGCTGACGGTGCGGACGTCCCGATGCGAGGACATTCTCGATGAGGCGACGGATCTCGGATTCGGCCAGCCGATCGCCTCTCCCGCGTCTGATGTTGAGCGCGTCGAGACCTTCATTCAGAAGCGCGACGGCGTGGTCGGCGTCACCATCGCCGACGTGGTCGCCAAAAATCCGGACGATGGTCGTTAGATGACCGTGCGCCGACGGCAGTAGCTCTCGCGCCGCGTCGAGTACCGACGGCGCGTGGTCTTCGGGGGCGCCGAGCAGAAGATCGACGCTCTCGATCAACCCGTCACGTCGTTCCCGCAGGAGGGTGCCCCACCACTTCAAGGACATCTCATCGAGGGGCCGCTGGAGTATCCCGGTGAGGATCGTGTAGACACCGCCACGTGCTTCCTCGGGAACGGCGGAGGCGGCTCTGTCGAATTGCGCTGGCGTCAAGTCGGCTCTGCGCATGAGGTGTCCTGCGATCGCCCAGTAGCCGGAGCGTCTGACAGCCATCCCTTCGCCGAGGCGACGCCAATCGTCCTCGGCGTCTTCCGTGGCGAGGTGACGGGCGACCGCGAACTCCGCGAATGTCTGGTGGAAGAACGCGACCGTGCGCGTGTTGAACTCGGCGATGCCGTCGCTTTCGAGGTGGCGGCGAGCGTCGTTCGTCATCTCTGGGACGGGGACCTGGTCAACGAATCGCGACACGCTTCGCGCCCACATGCGCTCAGCGATCCGAGACGCTCCGATCTCGACGTCCTGCGACAGCTGGGTGATCCGCCCGTGCCGGTCGGTGTGGATCCGGTCCAACCAGTACTGCTCGTACAGCCGTGACGCGGTGAGGTCGGCAGGGAGGGCCCCTTCCGTCGCATACAGCGAGCAAGCCATGCCGAGGCGGAGCGGCACTCCGAGCACCTCGACGCCGCCGTGGCTTCGCAACGTCGAATCGAGGCTCGCGAGAAAGCTCGCTCCCAGTTCCTCGGTCAGATCGTCCCCAAGGTGGTCTCGGACGTAGTCCTCTGCCCACGAGCGCGCTTCCTCCGCCGAGAGGGGATAGATCGAACGGGGCTTGATGGACTTGCAGAATGAGCCTGCGGCGAGCAACTCCGTCCACTCAGTCTCACGACAGGTCACGAACAGGTCCGCATGGTCGGCGACGGCCTGCAGGATCCGGTCGATCTGTGCCGCCGTGTCGTCGCGCGTGACGATGTCGAGGGTGTCCAGCACCACCAGTGGACGGACGGGCTCGTTGTCCGCAATTGCGCGCACGCTGGACGACAGCGACCCGTCGCTACCGATCACCGCACCGAAGTCGCGGTCAAGATTCTCCGCGTTTCCGCCCGAAGTCGGGACCTGGTCACATCTGACGAGTATCACGACACGATCCCCGCTCTCCGCGCTGACAACTTCGCCGGCGAGGACGCTCTTCCCCATTCCGCCCTCGCCGAGGAGCACGCGGACATCGGACGATTCGGCGAACAGCGCGCTGAGCATGGGTAGCCGGTTCTGCTCCCGAAGGGTCCTCGGTCGCAGACCAGTTCGCCCCTCGTCCGTCGCTCGTCGCGCGGAGGAGCGAAGCTCGGCCGGTGCCCGACCCGAAACGCCATCGAGGGACCTGTTGATGCCCGCAAGTACGTCGCCGGACTGCGTCAGCAGAGTGTCAAGACTCCGGACGGTGTAGGCCGTGACCGCGTCCTGCAGCCCTGGAGCGTTCTTCGCGACTCGGACGAACGCGACCGCTGCGGCATCAATCAGGCGGTCCAGGAACGGTTCAATAGACGCCTCGGCATTGCGCCGGAGTTTCGCGGCGGCCGCTCCTTGGGACAGGATCCTCGGGTCGGGGGCCCTTACGACGGCGAGCAGGGCGTCATCGGACTGCAACTCGGCTTGCAGCATCGTCGCGACGCCCGTGCTCACGGCGCGCATCTCCGACCGTCGCAGGGGATCGGGATTCCGGTTGGCGAATTCCTCGCGAAGAACCTTGTGAATCTCGCGGCGAAGCGCGCGCTTGCTGGAGCGTGAGTTCCACAGCCCGACGGACAATCGAGCGGCGTCGGACATGTCGCCGGCAACCGTGGCCCCGGTCGACAAGTCAAACGCGCGAAGGATCAGCTTCGTCATCACTGTCGCTAGACCGAGAAGCATCATCCCCATCGCGCAACACTATCGAGGCATCGTCGATTTTCCACAGGCTCTCCGGCCCGTCTGGTTGGGGCAACGCAAGCGCTCTCATGGCCATGTCGATGCGTCATGTCCGCGGAATCAACCGCCGGCATCAGCTGCTCACCACCGCCAGCAGCGCTCGAAGTCGCCGCTGCTCGTCTCGGACCGCGCGCGACCGCCTGATCAGGAAGTCTGCACGAATCGCATCCACCGCCGCTCGAACGCTCCACCGAACCGACCGCGGAGTCGCGACCGCGACGAGCATTGGTGTGATGTACGCCGAGGCCACGACCAGTGCGGCTCCTCGCGGAAGTGACCCTGACACGGCGAGGCCCACGGGCGAGGCGGAGGCAGCCACGAGGTATACCCATGCCGGCACGATCCCTGCCCATGAGCGCTTGGGCGCGTCGCGAAGGTAGGCGCACAGGGCGGCCTGCACGCCGCCAGCGGCTGCCGACGGCGCCGCCAACGCGAGTGAAGCCACAACCCACGGCACACCTGTACCCACCCACACGGCGACACCCACCGAGACCGCCATCGAGAACAGCCCCAGGAAGGACGCCGCTCGGAGCAAGAGGCGGATCGGACGCGGGCGCAACGCCGACATCGGCAGAGCGTCCATCGACGCGTACAGGTCATCGAGGGTGTGGCTCAGAACACGGAGCTGCTGCTCCGGCGGCCCGAACACGACCGTCCCGACCCAAAGCGCCGCGACAACGAGGAGCGTCACCGAGACGACGACCGCCCATGCGTGAGCCCGTCCGCCACCGCTGAGCACGAGCCCCGCGTCAGCGACCCCGATCCCCGCGACGACCCAACACAAGACAGCCAAACGGCGGCGATTGACGTCCGCCTGTGCCGCGGCGACGCCCGTGAAGCTCTGTCCCGCGGTCACTGCCAACACGGCCAGGACGATCCCGAACAGCAATGGAATCAGCCACGACGAGTCCGCCGCCGCGGCAACGCTGACCGCGTTAACGGTGACACCGAGGTGTTCACGATCCGAGCTTATTGTCACGGCGGCCACGACGAACCCGCCGCAGATCATGGCGGTCATGGCACCGATGACGGCGCCAGCGCGCAGAGCAAGCCCGGCACCGGCAGGCGCGGATGTGACCGCGTTTTGCGAGGTCATTTCCCGCTGAGCGCCGTGAAGAACGCTGTCTTCAGCGCTTTGCCCTTGAACACCTGGTCCCTGGTCGACTCCGGGTTCTCCGCCTGGTACGTGTCGTACACGGTCTTGAGGGAGGTCAGAACGGACGCGAAGCGGGCTGTGTTGGGTGCCTCAGGCATCCGGCGGTGGTTCTCGTCCCACCGGATCTTGTCCGCCGCGTACGCCTTCAAGGTCTTCATCTCGTAGCCGACGGCGACGTAGAAGCGCGCGTTCGTGAAGTCGTCGAAGATCGCTGTCGCGTCCCCCGACCGCAGGTACGCGTCCGCCTGCGCCATCACCTTCACCACAGCGAGGTAGGAGTCACGGTCGACGCCGTCGCCGAAGATCGTCGTGTAGAGCTTGTCGTCGTTGAGGACGCTCTGCGGACGTGCGCGGGCGTCATCCGGCCTCGCGAGCGCGATCGCGATCATGTACTGCGACAGTTCGGTCATCGCGACGATCCGGCCGCCGTGCTTGCCCGTCCCGCGGTACTGGTGCTTCCGGCGTTCGTAGTACCAGCCCTGGGTCTCGAAGTACGCCTCGATGTCTCGGTGTTGCTTCTCGGTGGCGTGCAGTTGCGCGGGCTGGATGCTGTTCTGCCGGTTCGTCGACGCAATGACCCCGTCCCGGACCGCCTCGTCCGCGCTTGTGATGATGCGAACGAGCAGGCCCTGATCCAGCCGCTCGTCCGACACATCGCCAGCACGGTCCGCCTCATGGAGCACGTTCGAGGTCTGCAACCCGTTCACGACGAGGGGGTTCGTCAGCGACACGGACAGAGGGGGTGCGTCCTGGGCTGCGTCGCAAAGCACCGTAACGCCGTTGTTCAGCCACCAGAACGTGGGACCGTCCTCGGTGGTGAGGGTTCCACGGATCGCGGCGTTGACCTGCACCTTGGATCCTGCGTAGTCGCGGACGTTTGACTCAAAGATGTTCGGCCGAAGCTCCTGCCCGTCCTCTTGACGGATGAAGGTCAAGTAGTCGCGCAGTGTGACCAGACCGACGAAGGACTTGTCGTCGCGGATGAACGGGCCGTTGAACTTCAACGTCGAGGTGGTCGCCGGCGTCGTGGCGATGATCTCGCACATCGCTTTCGCTCCGAGGAGTCGCACCTCGACGATCGCGTTCGCAGGCAGCAGCTTCTTCACCGCGTCCTCGAGCGACTTGCGTTTCGATTCAGCGTCGTGGTTGTCGACGAGGTTCTCGTCCGGACCATTGGTGGAGTAGTAGATGTGGAAACGGAACCGAGCGAACTTCGTGAGCGTGTTCTCGTAGAGGCGCCGGAAGATCCCCGTCCGCTCGATCGTGGCGCTGTTGAGCGTCAGTTCCAACGCCTTCTCATCGGAGTCGAACGGGATCGTCTTCTCCAGAGTGTCGCGCATCCGTGTCAGCGGATCGCTCTGCCACGATCCGGTCCACTTCGACTGGATCACGACGACGTCGACGGTCGCGTTCTGGGCGAGCGACTGTAGGGCCTTCTTGTCGCCGAGAACCAGGGGACTGTCGATGTCGAGCACTTCAGACTCGTTGATCACCACGTAGAAACCATCGATGCCGCCGTCATGGCTGCCGCCGATGATGCCCTTCTTGACCTCGCCCGCGCTCAGGCCGAACTGCTTCGTGAGTTCCTGCCCACAGAAATGTTCAAACGCGTCGCCCAGCGGCTCGTCCGACATCTCTTGCGCCCTGTAGGCGTCGAACGCGCTCTGCAAGACCGCTTGGTCGGGTGTCTGAGACTGGGGCACTGCACGCTCCGCTTCGAGGCCGGTATCGACGGGTCCGAACGATGATGACGACCTCACTTGAGCGTAATGTAGTCGGCTGTTCGCCTCATTCTCGGGTTAGTCGCAGCCGTGGAGTCTGGATCGCCTCGCAGGGGAACGGCCGTCGCGAACTGCCCTCCCAGCACGAGAAGTCCCGCGGCGAGCCCCATGACCGTCTTCTCGTTCTTCATAGTTGTTCCCCTCATTCACTGTGCGACGGGCCGCACCGCGGTCATGGGCCTCCCCACAACTGTCGTTCGTGTCACCCTCAGTTGCACTCCCAAGCGCGCTGCCCAACTGCTCGGAGCAAGAATCGAAGTGGACGTGAAAGCGGAACTGGCTGACGTGTTTTCCGGCGCAGACGTCTACCCGAGAAGCCTCGAGACGGTTCAACCGACCTCGGTCGGTCCCGGCACATTGCAGGTCGAGACGCGGCTCCCCATGTCCCCATTCGTATTCAGCAACCCCCGCAAGCTCGAACTCAGTCTGCGCGCGCAAATCTCGACAGACCACCACGATGCGTCGTGACCGGACATCGGCCGCTACAGCCTGCGTGCGCCGCGTCTGCTATGGCTATGGCTATGGCTATGGCTATGGCTATGGCTATGGCGTGTCTTATAGATGGCGGAGTCCGCTAACGGTTGCCCCTTCCGACCCGCGGCGACCGGGCAGCAGATCAGCGCTCCGCGAACTGGTCGTCCGAGAGTGCCCGGAAGCGGGTCAACCCACCAATATCCCCGGTGCCAGTCAAGCCCAATCGAAAGCACGCCTCAGCTACTCGAAAGGTTCGAAAAGTCAGCGAACATCTGCGTCGCCTCGCGCGTGAGCCTCTCGATGAAGTCCGGCTTACTCAGCCCGTCTCACTCCTTGGCCAGGACGGCTTGGCCACTCGACCCGGAGGTGTGCGCGGCAATGCTTGGCACGCGCCTACGCATCAAGACACCAGGTCGTCGACCAGACCACCGGCATCGTCTACGAGCGCGCTTCCCTCTTCGGGGTTGAGCCCATCGGTGCAGTAGAGGAAGACCAAGACTTCAGCGGACGCGGTGTGTCCTGGAGCGTACCAAAAGCCCGCGTCGTCGCTGTCGAGGAAACAGACGTGCACCTCGAACTGCCGGCCGCGACCCGACACGTCGGTCCGCACATGACCTGGGACGACGGCAGTGCCATCTACAACGCAGCCGCCAGCTACCAGCCGAGCCCGATCCTCCGCCGTACCGGCAGAATAGCGGCCGACTTCAAGGGCCGGTACCCGGCCTGGTTTCCGTTCGACCTTGTGGACGACGACCGCTGCCGCCGTCAGGCCGCCCCTGACCGCGGCAGCGCAGTCCCCCCCCCCCCCCAAGTCGTCCATATCACTCATACCCATCGTCGGTCACCCGGGTGGCCGGGCGGGCGAAGGCGCGTCTGGAACGAATTCCGCGGCTCCCTTCCAGGGAGAGCATTTCGCTCAGTGCCGCTATGCGCTTAGATGTAATCATGCCTAGCGCCACAATCTGGAACGACGATGCACTCGACGCCTCTGACATTCCGGGCCGATCTGACTTCGCTCTCGTATTGGCCGAGCGGGTAAACCAGGTGGGGCCAAACCAGAATTCGGCTGTTTTCGGTCTTGTTGGCGCATGGGGTACCGGCAAAAGCACTTTGCTTGCAGAGGTTCGGAGTCACCTCTACGACAAGGCATGGACGGTAGTGGATTTCAGCCCATGGGCGTCGGGTGATGTGACCTCTATAACAGGTGAATTTATCGCCACACTGTCAGGGGCATTCCCAGGTAAGAAGGGAAAAAGCTTGCGTAGGGCACTTGCCGGGTATCTCCGTTTCGGTACCCCCGCATTGAGTGCGATTCCGATCGCCGGTGCTGCTGTAGCAAAAATCGCTGACGCGGCGTTAACGTATGCGGCCAATCAGCCCGCGTGGCATGTCGCGTTCAAGACAATCAGTGACGAAGTCGCACGCCAGAACAAGCGAGTTCTTGTAATCGTCGACGACGTAGACCGCCTCGATTATGAAGAACTCAAGGCAGTGCTACGCGTGGTGAGACTTCTCGGTCGATTCCAAAACGTACATTACCTCTTGGCTTACGACCAGATGACCATAGATAAGAAACTTACGGCAGAAAATACCAACGGTGCCAACTCCGAGTTCATGGAGAAAATCGTTCAGCATCCGTTCGAAGTCCCGCCCGTACCGATGGTGACACGTCGAGGTTGGTGTCGCGCAATCGTGGACGCGCACACTGTAGCGGTGGCGAGTGACATCAACGAGTTCGAATACGCCGAGCAGAAAGAGGATCTGATCAGACTCCTCGCAGAAGGAATCGAAACACCCAGGAGCGCTCGTCGGCTTGGTGAGCAGCTTGACGGGCTTGCGTCACTGTTCGCGGATGCGGAGATCGATGTACTCGACTTCATTGCCTTGACGTGGTTGCGCCTGAACCAGCATGCGGTCTGGGACGACGTCCGTACCCGGCCTGACCGTTATCTTGGATGGATCGATAGCGATTCGGGCGATCTTCCGGACCCTCGAATGGAGCACTTGTCGCACTACGTCGCGCGTGAACAAATTGCGGCCGTGAGTCAGGTGCTTCGGTTCTTGTTCGTGCATTCAAGCGCAGCGGAAAATGCGGGAAGAAAGTGGCGACTTTACAACGAGCGCTACTTCTATCGCTATTTCGTGGTTGCACTCACTGATGCCGACGTCAGTGAGCGACTGGTTGACGCTGCCCTATCCGAGTTGCTGTCGGATGAGCACGAGACTTCAGAGTTGGATCGCCTGAAGGCGATCATGGTGGGGGCGAACGGCGAGCGAGGAGCGCTGGCGATCGAGCTGGCAGCAAACGCGAGGAAGGACGCAACAACCACCACGCGTTCGATGATGCTATTTCTCTGGGACCTGCATGCGGAGTTGTCTGCGGTGGACGGTAATTCGGACTATAGAATATCTGCCCTTAATCGCTGGCTGGCCCCTGAGGCGGAGCTGGCTATTCAGTCCGAAGTGGTAACAACACCTGTGTTTATTGATCAGTTCGGATATCGTCAGTTGGTTCGTGCCGGCTACGCTGCGCGAAGGCGTTCCGGGACGACCTTCGAAGATGTTCGCGCGCCGTATGACAACGCCATCTCAGCCTGGGTAAAGAAGCTTGCAGACCACGGGGTGGATGCGGTTTCTGACGCAGATGAAGTGGCTGTGATGACAGCCTTTGCGCACTCCTTTGATGAGGAAAAGCATTACGGATTTCTCGGGCATTCGGTCCACAGCGCCGATGATCTAGTGCGACTTGCTGATCTGTTTGTCAATTACAACCGGTGGGTCGGTTCTGGTATTCATTATGAAGTGGCGTTTTACGCCAACGAGTTCAGGTTTGCTATTGGCGATGCCCTAACGAGATTTAGTTCCGCCGATCTGCCGCCATTCGCTGGCCCACTCAATTACGAGACGGATGATCGAGAAGCGCCAAACTTGTCGCCTGGGGAGCGTAGGGATTACGCGATACGGCGAGTTGCGGAGATGCTTGTCTAGGCGTCGTACCCGCTGATCGGCTACGCACGTCCGGCGGGCCTGAACCTGGTCGCAGTAGATGCGTCTGACATCACTGACTCCCTCTCAATCCCAATTCGAGCAGACGTTCGGTTTGTGCTGTCGCGGCGGTCAGCAAATTTGGCTTGGGGAGTCAACTGGTGGCGCGATTCTGGCTTCTGGGGCCCGTCAGGAACTCACGGCGAGGGTGCAGATTTGAGTTTCGTGGCCCTCGCCGTTAATGGCCGGGTGCCTGATTCGGCCCTTGCGTCAGCCTTGGCTAGGAGAGCTCCGCGTGTGCTGTGGCGCACGTGGGGCAGACCTTTAGGTCTACGAAGTCGTTGATGGGCACGAACCAGTATCCACACAGCGCCGGAACTGCGCGTCCCTCAACTGTGGCTTCGGTTAGGCTGTTCTTCTTCGAATAGTGGGCCACCGTGCCGATGCGGAGATCGCTCGCAGGGTCCGGTAAGACTGGCTCGCCGCCCGCGACTCGTGCGGCAAGGTCGAGGGTGGCCTGATCGATATCGGCCGAATAGAGCAGCTCGCTGTTCTGAAGCGGGCTCACGCGCCACCGGTCAGCATCGGATGCAAGTACGGCTCGTGCTTGCACAGCGAGTTCGGTGAGGAGGTCTTGACGGGAGTGATCCTGGGGGGAGATGACAACTGAGCATTCAACGATCCGATCTTCGCCCTCTTCGAGGATGTCGAGGTGAACGACGATCGACGCAAGGGGCGAAGTCTTCAGCTTCGTCGAGGGAATCGGGATCTCGATTGGTTCGTTCGTAGCTCCGTGTTGGTGGGCGGCGTGGACCTGCACCAGGACCGCTGTGCGGATCTGGAGCAGCCAGGCGCTGGTGACGTCGAGCTTCGCCGTGACTCGTTGAACCGCGCGGTCAGCGTCGGTGGGGATGAAGGAGGTTCCCCGCCCGATGGCGGCCATGAACACTTGATAGAAGTCACGAGTCTTTTCGCCAGCGGCACGGATGCCGGCCGCGCACAGCCAAGCCTCATCATCGCCAACCGACACGTGGTCGGTCGCCGCTCCCCGCCACCGTCCGGTCTTCTGCTTCCACCAGTGCGGATTCTTTAGCCCGGTGATGCTCTCACGAGCATCCGGGCTTCCTGCAAAAGACTCGTCGAAGTGTCGGATGATCGGATGACTGAGCTTCGCCAGCGGCGGCAGTTCGCCGAGCAGCCCCGCGAGTTGCCCGTCCGTGCCCGTGCCTGCTGCCACTGATTCGGCGACATCGCGCAGTTGGGTGACGGCTCGCATGTGCCCTGCGTCGTCCCAGTCCGACATGAGGTCGTCCGTGAGGCAGCGGAGGGTGACGTATCGCTCGGGTGGCACGTCAGCAGCCTAAGCGAGGAAGGCGACGTTCGACGAGGACTGCTCAGTCGATGAGGTCGATCAGTGGCGCGTTGCCGGTACCGCGGTTCGCGATATAGAGAGCGTCGGCCTTGCGGATCTGGTCGGTCCTCGCAAGGTAGGCATGCAGGTCACCAAGTCTGATGCGACGGTGGCTGCCGGCGGGTGTGTAATCGATCGCGCCAGAGTCGAGGATCTTATAGAGGTGCGGGCGGCTGACCCCGAGGACCTTGGCGGCGTCAGTGGTACTCACCAGTTCGTCCTGGCGCGCGAGAATGACATCCGTACCCTGACGAAGGTCTTCCGTCATCTTGGCGAGTGCGAAGCGCAGCGGGGACTTCTCCGGGAGCGATCGCTGAAGGGAGTCCAGCTTGGTCAGTTCGCTTTCGGGTACGGCGGATGCACTGAGAGTGGTAGCAGTCATGATGCCTTCGAGTAGTTCGCAGTGAGGCAGATGCGGGAGCTTGGGGAGGACGCTACACCGCAGTGGTTCAAGTGTCACAGAAGTAACACTGCGGTGCAACTGTCGCGGCGAGTCGCACAAAGCGGGCTGGTCACACCCTTGTCGCGCGGCTACCGACTCGGACTGAACACCGTCAGCTTCGGTGCCGTTATAGCAACTTGCGGGGGTGTGCACCTCCCGCGCTGCGACCACAGCCCACTGAACGGGGGACTGCCAAGTCGTGGGCTTCACTCACTAAGTTGACACTGTGACTACGACTACCTATTCCGTCCCTAACGCCACCTGGCCGAACTTCGAAGTGGCCGGTGAGTCGAACTACGAAGCCACCATCCGGGCTCTGCTCGGTCGTCTTGCGAAGGACCAGGACAGGGAGGTGCTGACGGAAGCCTCGCTCGTTCCGGAGCCCGACAACCCATACGATCTGAACGCCGTCAGCGTGCGGATCAATGGCGGCGTGGTCGGCTACCTGACTCGAGATGACGCCCGAGCATTCGCGCCGGTTCTGCATCGGCTCGCCGCGTCCGGGGTCACCGCCGTCGTTCGGACCCGCGTGTGGGGCGTCATCCGCGACAACTGGGAAGGAACGGGCACGCGCTTCAACTCGAACGTCCGTGTTGCGTTGCCCGAGCCCCATCTGATCCTGCCGCTCAATGATGCACCTAGCGAGCCATACTCGGTTCTGCCCTGGGGCGCTGGGTTGCAGGTCACAGGTGAGGACAAGCACTTCGATGTTCTGGCACCGTTCGCAGGCCGATCCGACCGGTCACTCCTCATCGTGACGCTGCACCGTAGATCCGAGGAGAAGGCACGGGGCGGGCAGCGTGAGTTCGTTGAGGTTCGAGTGGAAGGCCAGCGGGTTGGTGAGTTGAGTGCGCAGTCATCCAAGCACTACTTCGCCCTCGTCGACCACCACAGAGAGAAGGGCATCACCGTCGCTGCGTGGGCTCATGTGAAGGGTTCAGCTCTCGCTGCGGAGGTTGTTTTGCAGGCCGCGAAGGCCAGCGAAGTGGACAATGCGTACTTGAACGGTGCCCCCGTCACCGTGCCTCGGCTCGTCCCCGCGGCACGCCACTACCAGGTCCCGCCCGCGTACAACGGGCCCGCTCGTCCCGCACTCACAGAACGGCCGAAGTCGTCATCGAAGTCCGCGCCAGCTGCTGCACGTGGGCAAGCAAAGAAGCAAGGGGCTGCGGCGGCGAAGTCGGGATGCGCCGTCGTCGCGGTCGGGCTTCTCGGCGTGGGCGGTGGCTTCGTCACCACAATCCATCAGCTCCTCAGCTGAACAGGCCGCAGGAGGTTCGCAGCGTTTCGGAATCCATGCGTCGAGATCCCCCCGGGGCGCCGATATGACTGCAGTTGCAGTCGGCGATCTCCGCTTCCTCCGGGTAGTTGTGCCACGCGAGTATCGGCCCGAAGTACCCGGACCGGTCGCCCTCCTCCGCGGTCAACCAGCGCCATCACTAGTGAGAGGCGCCTGTAATCCATGCCTCGGCTGCGCCAATGCGTCCGGATTGCACGGGACGAGTACGCCTTGTCGCCGCGGAGTCGTCCGAGTCGGGTGCGTGGTCGGCCAACCGGACGACTGCCGCGGAGTGCCCCGAGCAGCGGGATCACCATCGGGGAGTCCCCGGATTGACCGGGCGTGATCGTCGTCACCAGCGGTAGCCCGCTACCGTCAACGAGCTGGTGGGCCTTGGTCGACAAGGCTCCGCGAGAGCCCCCGAACCCATGCCAGGCGGCTCGACGCCTTCGTGCGCTCCGATGCATCTCCCTGTGGTGCGCGTGATGTTCGTCGAGTGTGATGCGCGCGAGCAATCGCCGAGTCCACCGACAGCGGCCAGATCCAGAGAGCACCCCTCCGGTACATGTGCTGACCGGCGCAGATTTCGTCACCCTGCCGTCGAAGCGTCGCGTGCGCATACAAACTGTCGCTCCGCCACAAAGCGACACTTTGCGCGCTCAGGCGACACTTTGAAGCTGCGCGCACAAAACCCCCTACTGCGGCATGTCGACGAACCGCGAGAACATCCCGTGGAACGCCACGGTGATGGTGTCCGTCGGTCCGTTACGGTGCTTCGCCACGATCAGGTCCGCCTCACCCTGACGCGGGTTGTCCTTCTCGTACGCCGACTCACGGTGCAGCAGGATGACCATGTCGGCGTCCTGCTCGATGGAGCCGGACTCACGGAGGTCGGAGATCGCCGGCTTCTTGTCGGCACGCTGCTCCGGACCACGGTTCAGCTGCGACAGGGCGATGACGGGCACCTGGAGCTCCTTGGCCATCAGCTTCAGGGCACGCGAGAACTCGGAGACCTCTTGCTGGCGGCTCTCGACCTTCTTGCCCGAGGTCATCAGCTGCAGGTAGTCGATGACCACGAGCTTCAGGTTGTGCTGCTGCTTGAGTCGACGGCACTTGGCGCGGATCTCGACGAGCGTCATGTTGGGGGAGTCGTCGATGAAGAACGGGGCGTCGTTGATGCGACCACGGGTCTGGGCGATGGTGGTCCAGTCGCGGGAGTCCACGGTGCCCTTGCGCATGTTCTGCAGCGGCACGCTGGTCTCGGCGGACAGCAGACGCATCGCGATCTCGGCGCGACCCATCTCGAGCGAGAAGAAGGCGGCAGTCTGGTCGTGCTTGATCGCGGCGGCGCGGCACAGGTCGAGCGCCAGCGTTGACTTGCCCAGTGCGGGGCGCGCGGCGACGATGATGAGCTGCCCGGGGTGGAAGCCGTTGGTCAGGCCGTCGAGCTGCGCGAACCCGGTCGGCACGCCCGTCATCTGGCCGTCGCGGCCCTTGGCGGCCTCGATCTCGTCGAGCGCGGCGGAGATGGCGTCGGTCAGCGGGACGTAGTCCTCGGTCTGCACACCACCGGCGACGTTGTAGACCTCGGCCTGCGCGCTGTTGACGAGGTCGGTGACCTCACCCTCCGACGCGTAACCCATCTGCACGATGCGGGTGCCGGCGTCGACCAGACGACGGAGCACGGCCTTCTCGGCGACGATGCCGGCGTAGTAGCCGGCGTTCGCGGCGGTCGGCACCATGCTCGTGACGCTGTGCAGGTACTCGGCGCCGCCGGCACGGGACAGCAGACCGGTCTTGGTCAGCTCGTCGGTGACGGCGATGACGTCGGTCGGTTCACCGTGCGAGTAGAGCGACAGGATCGCGTCGAAGATGACCTCGTGCTTGGGGACGTAGAAGTCCACACCGCGGGCGGTCTCGATCACGTCGGCGACGGCGTCCTTCGACAGGAGCATGCCACCGATGGTCGACTGCTCCGCGAGCATGTCGTGCGGCGGGGTGCGTTCCATGCCGCGGTCCGCGTAGTCCTGCGGTGCGGGCTCAAGATGTGCGATCGACACACGCTCTCCTCTGTTGACGACACGGACCTGAACCGGCGGGACAGCACCCACCGGCCGGACCCGCACCCCTGTTTCTACCCCCGGCGACCGACATCCCCGAGTCGCTCGCCCAAGCTACGGCCCCAGAGTTATCCCCAACAAACGGCCCTGTGGATAACTCTGTGGAGAGGCTGCGGAACACGCCGGAACGCTGTGTGGAGAACTGTGGACGAGCCTGTGGAAAAAGTGGCGTGCGAACACACTTTCGACCACTTGACCTGGGGTTTTCTGTTGCACACCGTGTGTGGAAAAGTGGGGTTAAAGTACCCCTTGAAGGTTCCGATTTGACACGTTTCCACTGTGTAAAACGACTTGACAAGCACCCCTCCTGTGGGAAGAGTTCTCGGCCTGTTCCCAGCCAGCGTGACCCCGTCTGAACCGTAACCAGCCAGCCCGAGTCGAGCCGCGCCTCCAGGCCCGTGACCATGTCGGCGACAGCCGTAGGACAAGCCGCGCGACCGCCCCCGGAACGCAACGACGGGCGGGCCTCCCGGAGGAGACCCGCCCGTCGTGGAGCGGAACGTCAGTGCTACTTGGCAGCGACGACCTTGAGCGAGATCACGGCAGTGATGTCCTCGCGCAGGCGCACGGTGGCCTCGTGGTCACCGACGGTCTTGATGGTCGCGGGGACCTCGACCTTGCGCTTGTCGAGCGAGCCGACGCCCTGCGCCTGGACGGCGTCAGCGACGTCGCCCGGACGGACGGAGCCGAACAGACGACCGTCCTTGCCGGCCTTGACCGACAGGGTGATGGTCGCGTTCTCGAGCTTCATCTTGAGGTCCTGTGCCTCTTCGATGGTGGCGAGCTCGCGCGCGGTACGCGCGGCACGGATCGACTCGACCTGCTTCTCGCCGCCCTTGGACCACGCGACAGCGAAGCCCTGGGGGATGAGGTAGTTGCGGGCGTAGCCGTTCTTGACGTCGACGACGTCACCAGCGGAACCGAGGCCGGAGACCTCGTGGGTGAGGATGAGCTTCGACATGTGTCGACCTCCGATCAGCGGCCGGAGCCGGCGTAGGGGAGGAGCGCCATCTCACGGGCGTTCTTCACGGCACGGGCGATGAGGCGCTGCTCCTGGACGGAGACGCCGGTGATGCGACGGGCGCGGATCTTTCCACGCTCCGAGATGAACTTGCGAAGGGTCGCAACGTCCTTGTAGTCGATGACGCCGACCTTGATCGACTTCGCGGGAGCAGCGTTCTTGCCGCCCTTGCCGCGAGGCTTCCGGCGGTCGCCGGTGCTCTTTCCAGCCATAGTGATTTGTCCTTAGAAGAAAAGTTGTGTGTCCGTCGGAACGCTGAGGATCAGAACGGGGTCTCGTCGTCGAAGTTGCCGCCGGGGGTGCTCCACACGTCGTTCGACTGTGCGTTGCCGCCACCCTGCTGGCCACCCTGGGGAGACCAGGGCGCGTCCGACTGACCGCCACCGTTGTTGTTCCAGTTGCCGCCGCCGTTGCCCGCGGGGGCGCTGGCGCCGCCGCCGACCTGGCCACGACCGCCGCCACTGCCACCCGCTGCACGGGTGATCTGTGCGGTCGCGTAGCGGAGCGACGGGCCGATCTCGTCGACCTCGAGCTCGATGCTCGTGCGCTGCTGGCCCTCACGGTCCTGGTAGGAACGCTGACGCAGACGACCCTGCGCGATGACGCGCGAGCCCTTCGTCAGCGACCCCGCCACGTGCTCGGCGAACTCGCGCCACACACTCGCGCGGAGGAACAGCGCATCGCCGTCCTTCCACTCGTTCGCCTGACGGTCGAACGTGCGAGGGGTCGACGCGATGGTGAAGTTCGCCACGGCGAGCCCGTTCTGCGTGTACCGCAGCTCGGGGTCCGCGGTGAGGTTGCCCACCACCGTGATGACGGTTTCGCCGGCCACGGGTTACTCGGCGCTCGCGGTCGCGGTTGCGGAGGCGTTGGCGGCCTTGCGGGCCGCGCGAGCCTCGTCACGCTGCTTCTGGGCGGCGACCTGCGCGATGCCCTCTTCAGCGCGGAGGACCTTCGTGCGGAGCACGGCCTCGGAGAGACCGAGCTGACGGTCGAGCTCCTTGGCGGCCTCGGGCGACGACGTGAAGTCGACGACGGCGTAGATGCCCTCGGACTTCTTCGCGATCTCGTAAGCGAGCCGGCGACGGCCCCAGACGTCCACGTTGTCGACGGTGCCACCCGCGTTGCGGATCACGGCCAGGAACTTGTCCAGGCTGGGAGCGACGGTGCGCTCATCGATCTCGGGGTCGAGGATCGCCATCAGTTCGTACTGGTGCATGCGGAACCCACCTCCTCTGGTCTCAGCGGCCCCGGGCGGTTCCCGGGGCAGGAGGGTTGATGCATGTGCCCCAGACCACGCAGGTGCGCGAGGGGCAACCTGGGTAGCCTACCGGACTGCCTGGAGGCGCGCCACCGGCCTGTGGAGAACGGTCCCGCCCGTCAGGCGGTCGCGTCCCAGGCGCCGGTGTCTCAGGCGGTGGCGTCGCCTCGGGCGCTCCACCACTCGCGCAGGCGCTCCTCGGCCGTCTCCGGCCCGAGGGGTCCTTCGTCCATCCGGGCCTCGAGCAGGAACCGGTAGGCCTCGCCCACGGCACGCCCCGGCGGGATGTCGAGGATCCGCATGATGTCGTCGCCGGTCAGGTCCGGACGGATCGACTCCAGTTCCTCCTGCTCGGAGAGGGTCTTGATGCGGTCCTCGAGGTCGTCGTAGGCGAACGCCAGCCGGTCGGCCTTGCGGCGGTTGCGGGTGGTGACGTCCGAACGGGTGAGCTCGTGCAGCCGTTCGAGCTGGGGTCCGGCGTCACGGACGTAGCGGCGGACGGCGGAGTCGGTCCAGGCGCCCTCGGTGTACCCGAAGAAGCGCAGGTGCAGCTCGATCAGGCGGGACACCGCGGCGATGGTGTCGTTGTCGAAGCGGAGCGCACGGAGTCGCTTCTTCGCCATCTTCGAACCGACCAGGTCGTGGTGGTGGAAGCTCACGGCGCCGCCGGGCTCGAGCTTGCGCGTCGCGGGCTTGCCGATGTCGTGCAGCAGCGCCGCGAGCCGCAGCACGGTGTCCGGGGGATCCCCGGCGTGCCGCTCGGCCTCGTACCCGATGGCCTGCTCGAGCACGGTGAGCGAGTGCTCGTAGACGTCCTTGTGGTGGTGGTGCTCGTCCACCTCGAGCCGCATCTCGGGCAGCTCCGGCAGGAACCGCTCGGCGAGTCCGGTGTCGACGAGCAGCCGGAGGCCGGGGACCGGATCGTCCGTGTTGAGCAGCTTGACGAGCTCGTCGCGGACCCGCTCGGCGGACACGATGTCGATCGACGCGACGAGCTCCTGCATCGCGGCCCGCACGTCGTCGTCGACGGTGAAGCCGAGCTGGGAGGTGAACCGTGCGGCGCGCATCATCCGCAGCGGGTCGTCGCGGAACGAGACGACCGCGGTCTGGGGCGTCCGGAGCCGTGCGGCGAGCAGGTCCTCGACGCCGCCGTGCACGTCGACGAGCTCGCGGGCCGGCAGCCGCAGGGCCATCGCGTTGACGGTGAAGTCGCGACGGAGCAGGTCGTCCTCGATGGTGTCGCCGAACGCGACCTCGGGCTTGCGGGTCTCGCCGTCGTAGACGTCGCTGCGGTACGTGGTGATCTCGACCTGCTCACCGGCGACCCGTGCGGCGATGGTGCCGAACTGGCGACCGACGTCCCACGTGGCACTCGCGATGGGCTCGACGATCCGCAGGATGTCGTCCGGCCGGGCGTCGGTGGTGAAGTCCAGATCGGTCACCGGACGGCCGAGGAACGCGTCACGGACGGGGCCGCCGACGAGGGCGAGTTCGTGTCCGGCGTCGGCGAAGGCCCGAGCGAGGAGGTCGACGGGCTCGGTGGTGGCGAGTGCGTCGAGTCGTTCGACGGCCTGGGCAACGGACTGCATGACGGTGCTCATCCTCCCAGATCGAGGCCCCGAGTTCTCCACAAGCCGCGCGCGCACGGGACCTGTTCATGGTCGCGCCTCATACACTCGTGCTCGGCCCGAACCGACCCCGTGGCCCGCTCCCCGTATGCAGATGCTCCGCACCACGCTCGCCGCAGCCGCGTCGACCCTCGTCGCGCTCGGCCTGGTCGTCGCGCCCGTCACCACCGATCACGCCTCGGCGTCCACGGCATCAGCCGCCAAGAGCCACGTGGCCGATCCCGCCGCCGCCGACGCGGGCAAGGCGACCATCTCGATCGCCCCGGCGAACCGCGGCGTCGTCCAGCGCGACCAGGACCTCACCCTCTCGGTCACCGTCACGAACGACACCGACGCGGCCCTGCCCGCCGGGACCGCAGACTTCCGGATCTTCCGGTCGGTGAGCACGCGCGACGTCCTCGCCGGCTGGCTTGCCGACACCACCACAACGGGTTACCTCGGCGCAGAGATGGACTCCGTGGGCATCCCGGCGATCCCGGCACACCGTTCGGTCTCGATCGACTCGGTGGACATCGTCTCCGGCAACGTCGCCCTCGGCGGGTACCCCTCGTTCGGTGCCCGCCGCATCGCTGCCGAGTACACGGCGGGTGACGCCTTCGCCGTGGACCGCTCCGCGATCACCTGGTACCCGGACTTCGAACAGGCCCCGGTCAGCGTCTCCGTCGCGATGCCGGTCACGGTGCCCAAGTCGACCGACGGCGTCCTCACCGCCCCGGTGCTGGCCGCCGCGACCTCGGTGGACGGCACCCTCACGCAGCAGCTCGACGCGGCCGAGGACCACAACGTCGCCGTGGCCGTCGACCCGCGGATCATCGCCTCGATCCGGCTCCTCGGCGACAACGCCCCTTCGAGCGCGACCACCTGGCTGCAGCGTCTCGAAGCACTGCGCAACGAGACCTTCGCGCTGTCCTACGCCGACGCTGACGTCACCGGTCTCCGCCAAGCCGGGTCAGACGGAATCCTCTCGCCGATCTCCCTCGACCAGTCCGTCGAGTCCGAGAACTTCCCCGGCGCCGAGACCCCGGCCCCGACACCGACGGCCACGCCGGGGCAGACCTCGTCCCCGGCACCCACCGAGACCTCGACCGGCGGCGCGACGACCGACGACGCCGCCGACCAGGCGCAGGAGACCCTGCCGACCACCGAGTCCCTGCTCGACTTCCCGTACTCGATGGACTCGATCGCCTGGCCGACCGAGGGAACCGTGTCCTCCGCCGACCTGCCCGCCCTCGAGCGTGCCGGCACGAAGACCACCATCGTCTCGAGCGGCAACACCTCGGCCGGCGCGGACACCACCATCACGGCGTCCGAGAAGATCGGCGACGACCACGTGCTCGTCTCCGACCAGTCGATGTCGTCGATGCTCCGCCGAGCCGCGGCCGCCACCGACCGGCAGACCTTCTCGTCGGCGATGTCCGAGCTCACCGCGACGCTGGCCACCTCGGCCCGTGCAGCCACCGCCACGGGCCCGATCCTGCTCACCCTCGGGCGCGAGTGGCCGTCTGACTCCACGCGGCTCAGCCAGGCGCTGGACGCCCTCGAGAGCACCGCCTGGGTCGCCCCGGCCGACCTCTCCACCGCTTCGAAGGCCGTCGCCGGGTCGCTCACGCTCGCCAGCGCGTCCACCGGCGAGGCCCGCATCGACAAGCTCCGGCGACTCGTGCGCGGAGAACAGGGGCTCTCCGCGTTCGCGACGATCCTCGACGACCCGAACCAGCTGACCGCCCCGGCCCGGCTCCGTCTGCTCGCGCTCGCCTCGAACGCGTGGCGCGACGACGACCAGGGCCTCGCCGCCGCGGTCGAGGCCCGCACGGCCGCCTGGGCGAAGACCACCACCGAGGTCGGCATCGTCGACTCGAGCAGCCTCACCCTGCTCGGCGACCGGTCATCCCTGCCGGTGTCCATCCGCAACAGCTCCGACTACCCGGTCACGGTGCACCTGTCCGTGCAGCCGTCCAACTCGGCGCTGCGGGTGGTCCGCAACGACATCGTCGTCGAGATCCAGCCCGACTCCTCCACCCGCGCCACCGTCCCCGTGCAGTCGGTCGCGAACGGCAAGGTCGAGCTGACGATGTCGCTCTCGAGCCCGACCGGCGTCGCCGTGGCCCAGCCCGCGACCGTCGAGCTGAACGTGCAGGCCCAGTGGGAGACGGTCATCACCGCGGTCGCCGCGATCGCCCTGATCGGCATCTTCGGCTTCGGCATCTTCCGCAGCATCCGCAAGCGCATCCGCCGCCGGAACGGCGAGCTCGATGAGGACGACGACGACGACCCGAACCGCCCCCTGGCGGTCCAGCCGACGGTCGGGGGCACTCAGGCGGCCACCACCCGGCCTGGAGGCACGGATCACCCCTCCGGAGCGGCCCCCGCACCCAGCGTGGTCACGTCCACTGCAGCCGTGGCGACCGCAGCGCCGGGTGCAGCGCCGGCCGCTGCGCCGCCCGCGGCCGTGGACCAGGGCCCCCTGCAGGACGCCATCGCGCGCGCCGGAGCCGAGCCGGGCCGCCCGTCCGACGCCGCACGCAGCACCGTCGCGGACGACCGCGACCCCGAGGAGCCGACCATCAGCGCCAGCCAGCCCCAGCCCGACGTCGACGCCGAGCCGGTCGCCGAGCGCAGCCTCGGCCGGGCGAGCGCGATGCTCGCCGCCGGCACGATGGTGAGCCGCATCCTCGGTTTCGCGAAGACCTTCGTCCTGGCGTACGCGATCGGGCAGAACGCGAGCCCCTCGGCCAACGCGTTCGCCGTCGCGAACCAGCTGCCGAACAACATCTACGCACTGATCGCGGGCGGCCTGCTGTCGGCCGTGCTCATCCCGCAGATCGTCCGCGCGATGAAGGCCGGCACCGACGGCGGGCAGGCGTACGTCAACAAGATCGTGACCCTCGGTGGTTCCGTCTTCATCGTCATCACGATCGTGGCGACGGCACTCGCCCCGCTGCTGGTGCGGTTCTACACCAGCAACTCGGCGGACTCCGGTCCAGCCGCCACCGACCTCGCCGTCGCCTTCGCGTTCTGGTGCCTGCCGCAGATCCTCTTCTACGCGATGTACTCCCTGCTCGGCGAGGTCCTGAACGCGAAGCAGGTCTTCGGGCCGTTCACGTGGGCGCCGCTGCTCAACAACGTCATCGCCATCGCCGGGCTCATCGTGTTCATCGCCCTGTACGGCACCAGCGGCAGCGAACTCGACCAGTGGACGCCGGCGAAGATCGCACTCCTGGCCGGCAGCGCATCGCTCGGTGTCTTCGCCCAGGCTGCGTTCCTCCCGTTCTTCTGGAAGCGCGCCGGCCTGTCGTTCCGCCCCGACTTCCGCTGGCGTGGGGTGGGCCTCAAGTCCACGGGGACCGCCGCTGGCTGGCTCTTCGCGATGATCCTCGTCACCCAGATCGCCGGCATCGTGCAGTCACAGGTCGCGTGGCTCGGACGGGATGACGGTCCGGGCAACGCCGTGCTCGGCAACGCGTGGCTCATCTTCATGCTCCCGCACTCGATCATCACGGTCTCCATCGCGACGGCGTACTTCACCCGGATGAGCCACGACGCCGAACGCGGCGACCTCGGCGCGGTCCGCCGCAACCTGTCGCTGTCCCTGCGCATCGTCGGGCTCTTCACCGTCTTCGCCTCGGTCGCGCTGATCGTCGTCGCCGTCCCGTTCGGCCGCCTGTACGAGGGCACGTTCGAGAGCGCCCTGCAGGTCGGCGCCGTGCTCGTCGCCTACATGCCCGGACTCGTCCTGTTCAGCATGCTGTTCGTGATCCAGCGGGTCTTCTGGGCGATGCACGACCACCGGACGCCGTTCCTGATGCAGTGCATCCAGTCGGTGCTGTTCGTCATCGGCGCCCTTGCGGTGTCGACGTTCCCCACCTCGGTCATCGGCATCGGGGTCGCCGCCTGCACCACCATCGCGGGGTCGGCGCAGACGATCGTCGCACTCGTGCTCGTCCGCAAACGGCTCGGCAGCATCGAGGGACCGGTCATCACCCGGTCGCACGTCCAGTTCGTGATCGCCGCGCTGATCTCGGGCGTCGTCGGGCTCCTCGTCGTGAACTTCTTCGGCGCGTTCTCAGAGGCCGGGTTCGCGATGTCCGACCGCACCGGTGCCCTCATCACGATCATCCTCACCGGCGCCGCGATGGTGGCCGTGTACTTCGGAGCCCTCGTCGTCGCGAAGAACGGTGAGATCGGCAACGCCGTCCGGATGCTCCGCAGCAAGCTCGGCCGCTGATCCCACCCGCGCACCACACGCTCACGGGTCGTGTGGAATGCCACGCCGGTACGATGGGTTGACCCGGTCAGACGCAACGGAAGGGCAATCAGGCATGCGCCAGCTCATCATCATCGGTTCCGGCCCGGCCGGGTTCACCGCCGGCATCTACGCAGCGCGCGCAGAGCTCAAGCCGCTCATCGTCGCCTCCAGTGTCGAGACGGGCGGTGAACTCACCAAGACGACCGAGGTCGAGAACTTCCCCGGCTTCCCCGAGGGGATCCAGGGCCCCGACCTCATGATCAAGATGCAGGAACAGGCCGAGAAGTTCGGTGCCGAGGTCCTGTACGACGACGCCGTCTCCGTCGACCTCACCGGCAAGGTCAAGAAGGTCACCGTCGGCTCCGGCGAGACGTACGAGGCCCTCGCGGTGATCTACGCCACCGGCTCGGCCTACCGTCACCTCGGCCTCCCCGACGAAGAGCGCCTGTCCGGCCACGGTGTCTCGTGGTGCGCGACCTGCGACGGCTTCTTCTTCCGACAGAAGAACATCGCCGTCGTCGGTGGCGGCGACTCCGCGATGGAAGAGGCGACGTTCCTCACCCGCTTCGCCGACAAGGTGACGGTCATCCACCGCAAGGACTCCCTGCGTGCGTCGAAGATCATGCAGGACCGCGCGATGAACGACCCGAAGATCGAGTTCGCCTGGAACAAGGAAGTCACCGGCATCACGGGTGACTCCGCGGTCGAGGGCGTCACGCTCAAGGACACCGTGACGGGCGAGGAGTCCGAGCTCGCGCTGGACGGCCTGTTCATCGCGATCGGCAACGACCCGCGCACGCACCTGATCCACGGCCAGATCGACATCGCGCCCGAGGGCACGATCGCCGTTCTGGGCCGCTCGTCGAAGACCAACCTGCCGGGTGTCTTCGCCGCCGGTGACGTCATCGACCCGACCTACCGTCAGGCCATCACGGCTGCGGGTTCGGGCACGGTCGCCGCGCTCGACGCCGAGAAGTACCTCGCCGAGCTCGACGACGCACTGACGGACGAGGCCGAGGGCGTCGCCCCGACCGAGCCCGCGATGGTCGACGTCATCGC
Organism: Curtobacterium sp. UNCCL17; assembly: GCF_000686685.1. Taxonomy (NCBI): domain Bacteria; kingdom Bacillati; phylum Actinomycetota; class Actinomycetes; order Micrococcales; family Microbacteriaceae; genus Curtobacterium; species Curtobacterium sp. UNCCL17. Next base: position 495,561 of record NZ_KK366002.1, read on the forward strand.
CGCGCGGGCCTGACCCGCCTCGGAATACCACGACGGCATCGCCGTTGTACCCTCTGAACGACTTCTCGAAGGAGCACACATGTCCAACGCCAAGGCTGTCACCGACGCCACCTTCTCGGACGAGGTCCTCAAGTCCGACAAGACGATCCTCGTCGACTTCTGGGCCGAGTGGTGTGGCCCGTGTCGTGCGGTCTCGCCGATCCTCGACCAGATCGCCGAAGAGCACGCCGGCAAGATCGAGATCGTGAAGCTCAACGTGGACGACAACCCCCAGTCGGCCATGAACTACCAGATCACGTCGATCCCGGCGATGAAGGTCTTCAAGGGCGGCGAGGTCGTCAAGACCGTCATCGGCGCCAAGCCGAAGCCCGCGCTCGAGGCCGACCTCGCCGAGTTCCTCGCGTAGGTCGCCCCACCCGAACGGCCCCGCTCTCCCCGGAGAGCGGGGCCGTTCTCGTCCGGAGCCACCGGATGACGATCGGCCCCGTCGCGGAACCCTGGTTCCCCGGGCCGATGTCGTAGTGTGGCGGGAATGTCCCACTGAACGGAGCACTCGATGACGAACGGCAACAGCCTCGACCCCTGGTACGACTCCTACGCCCAGCGCACCGCCGGGCTGAGCGCCTCCGAGGTCCGAGCCCTGTTCGCCGTCGCCTCGCGGCCCGAAGTGGTCTCGCTGGCCGGCGGCATGCCGTTCGTCTCCGCGCTCCCCAGAGAGCTCGTCACGGGCTCCCTGGACCGTGTCATGACCGAGCACTCCGCCATGGCCCTCCAGTACGGCGGTGGACAGGGCCTGCGGTCCCTCCGCGAGCACATCGTGGACGTCATGAGCCTCGAGGGCATCCGGGCCAGCGCCGAGGACGTCGTGGTCACCACGGGCTCGCAGCACGCCCTCGACCTCGTCACCCGGCTGTTCATCGATCCGGGCGACGTCGTGCTCGCCGAGTCGCCGTCCTACGTGGGCGCGATCGGCGTCTTCCGGTCGTACCAGGCCGAGACGGTACACGTGACGACGGACGAGCTCGGTCTCGTCCCCGAGGCGCTGCGCGAGGCGATCGCGAACCTCCGCGCCCAGGGCAAGCGGATCAAGTTCCTCTACACGATCCCGAACTTCCACAACCCGGCCGGCGTCACGATGAGCCGCGAGCGCCGCATCGAGGTGCTCGACATCTGCCGGTCGAACAACATCCTCGTGCTCGAGGACAACCCGTACGGGCTCCTCTGGTTCGACGAGCCGGCGCCGCAGGCGATCCGATCGATCGACGAAGAGGGCGTGGTGTACCTCGGCTCCTTCTCGAAGACCCTCGCACCGGGCTTCCGCGTCGGCTGGGCCCTCGCACCCCACGCCATCCGCGAGAAGCTCGTGCTCGCCAACGAGTCGGCCGTGCTCGCGCCGAACTCCTTCGGCCAGTACGTCGTGAACGCCTACCTCGACGCGGCGGACTGGAAGGGCCAGGTCGACACCTTCCGAGGAATCTACGCCGAGCGCCGTGACGCCATGCTGTCCGCGCTGGGGGAGTTCCTTCCCGACCTGTCCTGGACCAAGCCGAACGGTGGCTTCTTCGTGTGGCTCACCCTCCCCGAGTCCATCGACTCCAAGGGCATGCTGCCGCGCGCGGTCAAGGAGCTCGTGGCGTACACCCCCGGGACGGCCTTCTACGCCGACGGACGCGGAGGCGGACACATCCGTCTGTCGTTCTGCTACCCCACCCCGGAGCAGATCCGGGTGGGGGTCAAGCGCCTGGCCAACGTCGTCAACGACGAACTCGAACTGATCGAGACGTTCGGCCCGACGACCCGAACGAACACCGTGGTCCGCCAGACGTCGTCGGTCAGCGCACCGCCGCCGAACATCTCCTGATCAGCGCTTTTTCCTCAGTGCTGCTCGCACAGCACCGCAGTTCCACACCGGAGGACCCCGCATGGCCGAGCTCACCCGTCGTCACGTCGTCGTCGTAGCCGGAGGCATCTCGCACGAGCGCGACGTCTCCCTCCGCTCCGGCCGTCGGGTCGCCGACTCACTGACCGGCTACGGCTGGCAGGTCGACCTGCGCGACGCTGACGCGATGCTCCTGCCGGCTCTCGCCGAATCACGCCCGGACGTCGTGTGGCCGGCACTGCACGGCGCCTCCGGTGAAGACGGGGCCCTGCGGGGCATCCTGGAGGCCGTGGACATCCCGTTCGTCGGCTCACGTTCGACGTCGGCCCGGTTGGCATGGGACAAGCCCACGGCGTCAGCGCTGGTCGCCCGCGCCGGCGTCCGCACCCCTCGTTCCGTGACGCTCTCCCACGACGTCTTCCGTGAGCTCGGTGCCGTCGGTGTCCTCGAGGCCATCGCGACGGAGCACCCGGTGCCGCTCGCCGTGAAGCCGGCGCGAGGCGGGAGTGCACAGGGCGTCACCCTGGTCGACGACGTCAAGGACCTGCCCCGGGCCATGGTGACGGCGTACACGTACTGCGACGACGTCGTGGTCGAGCAGCTCATCCGCGGCACCGAGGTCGCGGTAGGGATCATCGACACCGGAGACGGCCCCGTGGCGCTCTCCGCCGTGGAGATCGTGCCGCGGAACGGCATCTACGGGTTCGAGGCTCGCTACAACGCGGGGGAGACGACCTTCTACACGCCCGCGCGGCTCTCGGACGAGTTTGCCGAAGCAGCCGCGGAGGCTGCGGTCGCCGCGCACGCAGCTCTGGGACTCCGCCACCTGTCCCGCGTCGACCTGATCATCGACGGGGCCGGGACGCCCTGGTTCCTCGAGGCGAACGTTCTCCCCGGGCTCACCGAGACGTCACTGCTGCCGCAGGCACTGTCGGCGTCCGGTTTCGATCTCGGCTGGACCTACGCCGAGCTCGCCGAGCAGGCGATTCGAGACCACCGCGCCTGACCCCGCAGCCGATGTTCCACGTGGAACACCCGCACATCGTGTCCCGCCTGCTCGGCCGACGAGCTTTGATGTTCCACGTGGAACGTCGCTTCACTCGCCGAGGCGTTGGGTGTCGAGCAGACGGGCGCTTGGCGCGTCCGTCACGTTCCACCTGAACAGCACCGGGTGCCAGAGGCCTGCGTTCTTCCGCGATGGGTCGATCAAGCCGTTCGCACCGACTTCGATGAGGCGGTCACGCACCGCCCGCAACCGCTGAGTCCCGCCGGCCTCCGCGATCCGCTGCCGAGGAGCCAAGGCGTCCTCGAGGTCGATGCCGACTGCCTTCACGGCGCTCACATCGCGCAGGTCGACGATGCCGGACGCTTCGACGTCGATCGAGACGATCGCCACCGCCTCGGGCTGGACGTGAGTGTGGGCGATCATCGCGGAAGCTCGGGTCAACGGCCCGGTAGAACGTCCCTCGGACCGATGGCATGAAGGGCGAGCCGCAGTTGGCCACGACACCACCATCTCACCTGAGGCAGACCACGGTCAGCCCTGTTGCAACCGCGCCCGGGCGAGCTGCGGAGCCGCTGAAGCCGCCGAAACCGCGTACCCTCATCCGGACCCAGCCTGGCCGTTACAGGCGCTCAAACCGCCGCACACGGCCGCGCAGCGATGGATTCAGCCCTCGAGGTCCTGCACGCCGAGCTCGCCGAGGATCCGATTGAGGTCGTCGCCGTTCGCGAAGTCGATCGTGACGGAACTCTTGCGAGCACCGACTGCGATCTTCACCCGGGTGTTCAGGCGATCACCGAGCCGTTCAGCGAGATCGTTGAAGTGTGCCTGGCGCTTGGACGGCTCGACCTTCGGCTTCGCCGGCGGCGTCTTCGCGGAGAGTTGCTGGGCGATCGCCTCAGCAGCACGGACGGACAGGTCCTCGTTGACGATCTTCTCGGCCAGGTACTCCATCGCCTCGGCGTCCGGGGCGGCGAGGATGGCACGAGCATGTCCGGCAGAGAGCACGCCTGCGGCCACTCGCCGCTGCACGGGGGAGGGGAGCCGCAGGAGTCGGATCGTGTTCGTGATCTGCGGGCGCGATCGACCGATGCGCTGTCCGAGCTGTTCCTGGGTGATCCCGAAGTCCGCGAGGAGCTGCTGGTACGCCGAGGCTTCCTCGAGCGGGTTGAGCTGCGCACGGTGGAGGTTCTCCAGCAGTGCATCGCGCAGCATCGCGTCGTCGGGGGTGTCCTTCACGATCGCCGGGATCGTGCTCAGGCCGAGTTCCTTCGTGGCACGCAGACGACGCTCACCCATGATGAGTTCGTACTGGGGCTCGGTACCCGTCGCGCCGGGGATGGGCCGAACGACGATGGGCTGCAGCACGCCGATCTCACGGATCGAGTGGACGAGTTCCTGGAGCTCCTCCTCGCGGAACTCCTTCCGCGGCTGCTGCGCGTTGGGGATCACGTCCAGCGGGTTGAGGTTGGCAAGTCGTGCTCCCGGCACCGCAACCAGCTCGTCTGCCGTCGGTGCGGATGCCGGCGAGCCACCGGTCGGGAAGAACACGTCGACGGGACGGTCCTGCTGATCGCTCGCTGTCGGGATCAGGGCGCCGATACCTCGGCCGAGCCCGGTTCGCTTCGGTGCCATCAGTGCTTCGCTCCTCGTGCTGCGATCTCGGCGGCCGCTTCCAGGTAGGACAGCGACCCGGTGGAGTTCACGTCGTAGGCGACGACACTCTGGCCGTAGCTCGGTGCTTCGCTCACTCGGACGGAGCGGGGGATCATGGCCTTGAGCACCTGATCGCCGAAGTGCTCACGGACGTCGTTCGCCACCTGGTTCGACAGGTTCGTGCGGCTGTCGTACATGGTCAGCAGGATCGTCGAGACCCGGAGGTTCGGGTTGAGGTGCCGTTCGATCAGTTCGATGTTCCGAAGCAGCTGGCTCAGTCCTTCGAGCGCGTAGTACTCGCACTGGATCGGGATGAGTACCTCTTGTGCGGCAACGAAGGCGTTGATCGTCAGGAGGCCCAGCGACGGCGGGCAGTCGATGAAGACGTAGTGGTAGGGCTCATCCAGCGACTGCAGGTACATGTCGAGTGCAGTCCGAAGGCGCTGCTCACGGGCCACCAGTGACACGAGTTCGATCTCGGCGCCCGCAAGGTGGATGGTGGCCGGCACACACCAGAGCGTGTCCGACTCGGGGGAGGCTTGCACGGTGTCGGCCATCGGTGCCTCATCGACGATCACGTCGTAGATGCTCGCGACCTCCGCCTGGTGGTCCACGCCGAGCGCCGTCGAGGCGTTGCCCTGCGGGTCGAGGTCGATCACCAGCACCCGAGCGCCGCCATGCGCGAGACCAGCGGCCAGGTTCACCGTCGTCGTCGTCTTGCCGACGCCACCCTTCTGGTTCGAGACGGTGATGATCCGTGTCTCGGAAGGCAGCGGGAACTGCTGCGTGGCGATCGCGCGCCGGCGACGGTTCAGGTCGGCGATCTCGCGAGCGAGCGGTGTCGACGCGTCGTAGTCGGTCGATGAACTCAACGAGTGCCTCTTCCCCGGTTCGATGTTTCACGTGGAACGCGGAGCCACTGGCGGCCGGATGTCCCGGCCCGAGCCGCAGCGTCAGTCAACTGTAGCCCGGAAGACGCGGGTGGTCTCGTCGACCACACCTTCTCCGAGCTCGAGCACCTCGACATCAGAGAGGCGCTTCCGAAGGATGACCTTTCGGGCCTTCTCGATCTCTTCGTCGACCCGCGCACCCTTCATCAGGATGAGCTGCCCGCCCGAGCGCACCAGGGGCACGGTGAGCGGGATGAGCTTCGACAGGGCACTCACGGCCCGTGCGGTGACCTGGTCGACGACGACGTCGTCAGCGACGTCCTCAGCACGCCCGCGGAGCACCGTGACGTTCTGCAGGCCGAGCCGATCGGACTCGGCACGAAGCCAATCCGTCCGACGCTCCATCGGCTCGATGAGGACGAACTCGACGTCCGGACGGGCGATCGCGAGCACGAGACCCGGCAACCCTGCCCCGGAGCCGACGTCGGCAACGCGACCACGGGCCTCCAGGAGCGGTGCAAGCAACGCAGAATTGAGGATGTGTCGTGTCCACAAGCGGGGGAGCTCGAGCGGGCCGATCAGGCCCAGCTCCTCACCCCGTCGCGCAAGTTCGTTCGTGAACGAGCGAGCACCCTCGATCTGGTCACCGAAGAGTGCTGCGGCCGCTGCAGGCTCAGCCTCGAGCACCGGTGCGGCCTCGGTCGGGACGGGTGCGTCCGTCATCGGGTGACGACCGTGTGGCGGTCCCGACCCTCACCCTCGGACTCCGAGTGGAAGCCCTTCTCAGCGACCAGGTCGTGCACGAGCTTGCGCTCGTAGGACGACATCGGGGGGAGTGCAGCCGACGACGAACCGGCTTCGATGCGCTCGACGGCGGTGTCCACGAGCCGCTGCAGCTCGTCAGCACGGGCGTCCCGCGAGCCGCCGACGTCGAGGATGAGCCGGCTGAACTCGCCGGTCTCCGCCTGCACGGCGATCCGGGTCAGCTCCTGCAGTGCCGTCACGGTGTCGGGCTTCGACAGCACGCGGAGTGCCTCGCCGTCATCGGTGACCGACAGGTACACGCGACCGGCGCGTTCCTCGATCTCGATGTCGCCGTCGAGGTCGCAGATGTCGAGGAGCTCCTCGATGTAGTCCGCCGCGATGTCCGCTTCGTCGCGGGCGTCCTCGATCTCGGTGTCCGTCGTCTCGGTGTCCGTCGCCTGGACGGCGGCTGCGGTGTCCTGCTCGGTCACTTACTTCTTCCCGTTCTTCTTCTGGCGCTGCTTGCCGACCGGCTGCTGACGCTGGGTGGTGACGCGCACGGGCTCGATCTCCGTTGCACCGGCGCCGGCACCGGCCTCGGCGAGGACCGGGGTGGCGGTCCCGCGACGCTGTGCCTTCTTGGCCAGGCGGGCTTCACGAGCCAGTGCTGCTTCGGAGCCGGGCGTCGGCATGCTGCGGATGACGAAGTACTGCTGCGCCATCGTCCAGAGGTTCGAGGCCAGCCAGTAGAACATGACGCCGAGGGGGAAGCTCAGACCCGAGATCACGAAGACCAGCGGGAGGATGTACAGCATCATCTTCTGCTGGCGGTACATCGGAGACTCCTTGGTCTCCGGCGACATGTTCTTGGCGACGAGCTGCAGCTGCGTGATGAACTGCGACGCCGTCATCACGACGATCATGAAGCCCGCGATCGCACGGACCTCCCACCCGGACGCGTTCGTGAACGTCTCGTGCAGGGGAGCGCCGAACAGGGCCGCGTTGCCGAACGACGCCGCGAGGTCGTTCGTCAGCAGGCCGATGCCCGTCTTGTTGATCTGGGCCTCGTGCAGCACCGAGTACAGCGAGAAGAAGATCGGCATCTGCAGCAACAGGGGCAGGCAGGAGCTGAGCGGGTTGGTCCCGGTCTCCTTGTAGAGCGCCATCGTCTCGCGGCTCATGGCCTCACGCGAGAACTGGTCCTTCTTGCCCTTGTACTTGTCCTGGATCTTCTTCAGCTGGGGCGCGACCTCGAGCATGCGGCGCTGCGACTTGATCTGCCGGACGAAGATCGGGATCAACGCCGCGCGGACGACGAACGTCAGGAAGATGATCGAGAGCACCCACGTGATGCCCTCGTTCGGGTCCATGCCGATGTTCTCGAAGATCCAGTGGAAGCCGACGAGGATGGCCGAGACCACCCATTTGAGCGGCCAGAGGATCGTTCCGATGATGTCCATGGGGACGGCTACGCCTTTCGAGTGCGCTGGGGGAGCAGGACCGGCCGAACCGTTCCGACCGCGGGGTGCGGCTGCTGCGGGATCGGCGCGAGGACGAACCCGAACCGGTTGACGACGAACGGGTGACGGCGTTCCTTGACGTCGTCGATGCCGCCAGCAGCCCAGGGGTTGCATCGGGCGATGCGCCAGGCGCCCATGGCGGATCCGCGCACGACGCCGTACTGCTGGATCGCCTCGAGGGCGTACCGGGAGCACGACGGGTGGTAGCGGCAGACGTTGCCGTACAACGGGGAGATCACAGCACGGTAGGCCCGGAGCACGACGACGCACGCGTTGCGTGGGAGCAACGCGATGACCCAGGCAAGCCGGGTCCACAGAGTGCGGTTCATGCTGCCTTCTCCACCCCGCGCGCGAAGGAGCGCGTGACGTCTTCGAGCAGGGTAGGCCATCCGGCCTGCGATGCGGCTGGCAGTACACGGACCACCACGTCGAAGCCCTGAGGGCACTCGACGAGCAGGTCGTGCGCGATCGCCTTGAGCCGCCGCCTGATCAGGTTCCGGGTCACGGCGTTGCCCACCGTCTTCGCGACGATGAAGCCGAACCGGGTCGGTCCGTTGCGATCCGCCGGTTGGCGGACCACGGACACGACGACGTGCGCCGTGGCGCTCTTGCGACCACGACGCACGACGTTCCGGTAGTCATCCCCGCGCACGATGCGGTTGGCGCTGGCCAACACTGCGACGCCGGGGTCAGACCGAGGACCGGATCAGGCGATGAGCCTGATCAGGCCGAGAGCTCGGTACGGCCCTTGGCGCGACGCGCCGACAGGATGGCGCGGCCGGCACGCGTCCGCATGCGGAGGCGGAAGCCGTGCTTCTTGGCGCGGCGGCGGTTGTTCGGCTGGAAGGTGCGCTTGCTCATGATGTTCTCCACACGGCTGCTCGCGGCGAGCCGTCACGTATGTGTAGCCGTCCGGGTGTCGAACGACGCAGATGGGCGCGACCAAAGGGCCGCAGTCAACTGGTTAACGGTACGTGACAGCGGCGAGCAGGTCAAACCCCGCTCGGAGCGGTCGCACCGTCGCCGCCGGGTCCGGTGCCCCTCGAGCCCATTCTCCACATTGGGGACAACTTCCGTTCGGTGGGACTCGGTTCGGTCCTTTACAGTGGTGTGATCGATCCCCCCCGATGGCTGGTACGACAGGGAAGTACTCCTGTCGGACGGCTCGAGGTGGTCGTGGACAACACTGTGGACAACCCTGTGGGAACCTCCGCGGCAACGAGGCGTCGACGAAGCCCCCGGAGCCACCGACGATCCGCCGGCGACGACCTGGTCCCGAGTGCGGTCGCCGAGGACGCCACGGCATGTCCGACCCCGCAGGACGCACCCTCGTCCGGCAGCGAACGCACGACACGACCCCTGGAGACGAGCGCGACATGACGATGCCGGCCGACCCCGTCGAGGACCTCTGGTCATCCGTACTCGGACTCCTCGCCGAGGACCCCCGCATCACGCCGCAGCTCCACGGGTTCCTGAACCTCGTCGAGCCGAAGGGCGTGCTCGCCGGCACCCTGTACCTCGAGGTGCCGAACGACCTGACCCGGGGCATGCTCGAACAGCGCATCCGCATCCCGATCACCGAGGCGGTCGCCCGCATCGGTGACGACTCGGTCGCGAACTTCGCGATCACGGTCAACCCCGACATGGCCTCGGAGCCGCGGGTGGACCCGAACGTCCCCGAGTACGCCGAGCCCGTGCAGGAAGCCGTCGAGCAGAGTGCCGCCCCGCGCCAGTACATCGAGGCGCCGTTCGTGCCGAGCCAGATCGACTCTCCCGGCACCAGCGGGCGCCCCGAGTCGCGGCTCAACCCCAAGTACAACTTCGACAACTTCGTCATAGGGTCGTCGAACCGGTTCGCCCACGCCGCAGCGGTCGCAGTCGCCGAGGCACCGGCCAAGGCCTACAACCCGCTCTTCATCTACGGGGACTCCGGGCTGGGCAAGACCCACCTGCTCCACGCCATCGGGCACTACGCCGAGAGCCTCTACCCGGGGATCCGCGTCCGGTACGTGTCGAGCGAGGAGTTCACCAACGACTTCATCAACTCGATCGCGAACAACCGCTCGAACCAGTTCCAGCAGCGGTACCGCGACATCGACATCCTGCTGATCGACGACATCCAGTTCCTGCAGGGGAAGGACTCCACGCAGGAGGCCTTCTTCCACACCTTCAACACGCTGCACGACCACAACAAGCAGGTCGTCATCACGTCCGACGTCGCGCCGAAGCACCTGACCGGGTTCGAGGACCGGATGCGATCGCGCTTCGAGTGGGGCCTGATCACCGACGTGCAGGCACCCGAGCTCGAGACGCGCATCGCGATCCTCCGCAAGAAGGCACAGTCCGACCACCTGCAGGTGCCCGACGACATCCTCGAGTTCATGGCGTCGAAGGTGTCGAGCAACATCCGCGAGCTCGAGGGCACCCTGATCCGGGTCACCGCGTTCGCGAGCCTGAACCGGACGGCCGTGGACATGGCCCTGGTGCAGACGGTCCTCAAGGACCTGATCACCCTCGACGAGGACAACGTCGTCGCGCCGACGGACATCATCAACCACACCGCGGAGTACTTCAAGCTCTCCGTCGACGACCTGTACGGGTCGTCCCGCTCGCAGGCGATCGCCACGGCACGACAGATCGCGATGTACCTGTGCCGCGAGCTGACGAGCCTGTCCCTGCCCAAGATCGGGCAGCTGTTCGGCAACCGCGACCACACCACCGTGATGTACGCGAACAAGAAGATCACCGAGCTGATGAAGGAGCGTCGGTCGATCTACAACCAGGTCACCGAGCTCACCAGCCGCATCAAGCAGGACCGCCGCTACCGCTGAGATCGGCCCGTTCCCGGCCCCATCCACCATCTGAGACGGTTCCATGGGCCGGAGTTCTCACAGTGTGGATAGCCTGTGGATAACTGTGGAGGACACGCCGCCCGGTTGTACACAGGTGGGGGGTCACCTGTGGAGACTGGGGATGGAAGTGGATAGATGAGTTTCATTCATCCCGTTAACGCTCACACGCCGCTCACAAGTGACAAGCGTGTAGTTCCCTACTGCGGAGCGGGATACACAGGGTTATCCACAGTGTGCACAGGCGTTAACACCATTACTCCTGGTTAACGATCAATCTCTGCGGGACAACCTTGTGGACGGCGGGATGACAAGAAATCCGGCCCCCGTCCGCCTGTGCCAGAATGGGGCGGCCGGACAGTCCAAGCCGATCGACAGGGGTTCCAGCTGTGAAGTTCGAGGTCAACCGGGACGTCTTCTCCGAAGCCGTCTCCTTCGCAGTGAAGCTCCTCCCGCAGCGCACGACCCTCCCGATCCTCTCGGGCGTCCTGATCCACGCCGACGGAGATCGTCTGACGCTCTCGTCGTTCGACTACGAGGTGTCGGCGCAGACGTCCATCTCGGCCCAGATCGACGAGCCGGGCACGGTCCTGGTCTCCGGTCGACTGCTGAACGACATCGCGAGCCGACTGCCGAACGCCCCGGTGTCGTTCACCACCGAGGACGCCAAGATCTCCGTCTCCTGCGGTTCGGCGCACTTCACGCTGCTGTCCATGCCGGTCGAGGAGTACCCGACGCTGCCGGAGATCGGGCCGCAGACCGGTGTTATCCCCGGCGACGCGTTCTCCGAAGCGGTGTCCCAGGTCGCCGTCGCCGCCAGCCGCGACGACGTGACCCCCGTCATCACGGGCGTGCAGCTCGAGGTCGGCGACAACGACCTCTCCCTCATCGCCACGGACCGCTACCGCGTCGCCGTCCGCACCATCGCATGGGACTCCGGCCGAGTCGGCTCGGACCCCCTGCACGCACTGGTCCCGGCCCGCACCCTGCAGGAGGTCGGCCGCACGTTCGGTTCGGCGTCCACGGTGTCGGTGTCGATCAGCGGCAACTCCGACCGCGAGCTCATCGCCTTCCACGCCGACGACAAGACCGTGACGTCGTTGCTCATCAAGGGCAACTACCCGCCGGTCCGCCGGCTCTTCCCCGAGACCGTCAACGACCACGCGGTGATCAACACCGCGGAGCTCGTCGAGGCGGTCCGACGGGTCTCCCTCGTCCTGGAGCGCGAAGCGGCGCTCCGGTTCTCCTTCACGGTCGACGGGCTCACGCTCGAGGCGATCGGATCCGAACAAGCGCAGGCGTCAGAGTCGATCAGTGCGTTGTTGACCGGCGAGGAAACGGTGGTCTCGTTGAAGCCCGCCTTCCTCCTGGACGGACTGAACGCGGTGCACTCCGAGTTCGTCCGCATCTCCTTCACCAAGACGGAGAACCCCAACAAGCCGGGCCCGGTGCTGATCACCGGCCAGACTTCGCAAGAGGCCGCAGCGACCGATGGATACCGGTACCTGCTGCAGCCGAACCTGCTGCTGCGATAGGCGCAACAGGCAACCTGCGCTGGCGCACACCACCGGCAGCATCAGCGCGACGACGAACAGAAGAGGAAATCATGCACATCGGTCTTGTCGGCCTTGGTCGCATGGGCAACAACATGCGTGCCCGTCTCCGCAACGCAGGTATCGAGGTCACCGGGTACGACGCCAACCCCGCCGTCTCGGACGTCGCCGACCTCGGCGCCCTCGCCGCTGCCCTCCCGGAGGGCAAGCGTCTCGTGTGGGTCATGGTCCCGCACGGCAAGATCACCGACGACGTGATCACCGACCTGGCCGGCGTCCTCGGCGAGGGCGACCTGGTCATCGACGGTGGCAACTCGAAGTGGCTTGACGACACGACGCACGCCGAGCAGCTCGGTGCGCGCGGCATCCGCTACATGGACGTCGGCGTCTCCGGTGGCGTCTGGGGCAAGGCCAACGGCTACGGCCTCATGGTCGGCGGTGACGCCGCGGACGTCGAGTTCGCGATGCCCGTGTTCGACGCCCTGCGTCCCGAGGGTCCCCGCGAAGAAGGCTTCTCGCACGCCGGCCCGATCGGCGCCGGCCACTACGCGAAGATGGTCCACAACGGCATCGAGTACGCGATCATGCAGGCGTACGGCGAGGGCTACGAGCTCCTCGAGGCCAAGGACCTGATCACCGACGTCCCCGCCGTGTTCGCCGGCTGGCAGCGCGGAACGGTCGTCCGTTCCTGGCTGCTCGACCTGATGGTGCTCGCGCTGAACGAGGACCCGAAGCTCGACGAGCTCGAGGGCTACGTCGAGGACTCGGGCGAGGGCCGCTGGACGCTGGAAGAGGGCATCGAGCTCGCCGTGCCGATGCCGGCGCTCTCGGCGTCGATCTTCGCGCGCTTCGTCTCGCGCCAGGGCAGCGCCTCGCCGACGATGAAGGCCGTCGCGGCGCTCCGCAACCAGTTCGGCGGTCACGCCGTCAAGAAGTCCTAGGACTTCCCGGGGGAACCCGGACTCGGCCCGCGTGCACGTCGACCATCTCCAACTGACCGACTTCCGGAACTACCGGGAGGCGGACGTCGACCTCGCACGCGGGCCGAACCTGTTCGTCGGGCGCAACGGACAGGGAAAGACCAACCTGGTCGAGGCGATCGGGTACCTCTCCACGCTCGGCTCGCACCGCGTCCCCACCGACGCGGCCCTCGTCCGTCAGGGATGCGACGCCGCGATCGTCCGGGCACGGCTCGCCCACGAGGAACGCAGCATCCTCGCCGAGGTGCAGATCAACCGCACCGGCGCGAACCGTGCGCAGGTGAACCGCTCCGCGATCAAACCGCGCGAGCTGCCGCGCTACTGCACGAGCGTGCTCTTCGCGCCGGAGGACCTGGCGCTCGTCCGAGGCGAGCCGGCCGGTCGGCGCCGGATGCTCGACGAGCTGCTCGGCCAGATCGCGCCTCGGATGCAAGGCGTGCTCGCCGACTACGACCGCACGCTCCGCCAGCGGAACACCCTGCTCAAGTCAGCCCGTGCCACCGGCGCGAAGGCGAACGCCCTGTCGACGCTCGACGTCTGGGACGACCGGCTCGTCGGACTCGGCGCCGAGATCGTCGCGGCACGTGACCACCTGACCCGGCGGCTCGCACCCTTCGTGGCCGAGGCCTACGCGACCGTCGCCGGCGAGCACCACGACGCCTCGATCACCGGTGTCCTGTCGATCCGTGGTGGCGACCCCGAGTCGGCGGCGGCCACCGATCCCGTCCTCGGGACCCCCGACGAGCCCGTCACGGTGGCGTCGGCGGCCGAGGCCTTCGCAGCCGCGCTCGAGCGACGTCGCCGGGACGAACTCGATCGCGGGCTCACCCTCGTGGGACCGCACCGGGACGACGTTCTGTTCCAGCTCAACCGGTTACCGGCACGGGGGTACGCCAGTCACGGCGAATCCTGGTCCTTCGCGCTGGCCATCCAGCTCGCGAGCGCCTCGGTCCTGCGTGCGGAGTCGAACCTCGGCGACCCGATCATCATCCTCGACGACGTCTTCGCCGAGCTCGACGAATCGCGTCGGGAGCGACTGGCGAACGCCGTCGCCGACTACGAGCAGGTGCTCATCACGGCCGCGGTGTTCGGCGACGTGCCCCCGAAGCTGGCGGCGCACACCGTGCGGATCGAGGCGGGCACGATCGTGACCGACGAGGCGGACGCGACCCGGGCCTCCAGTCCGGCGACGGACCGGACGGACCCGACGGATGCCGCCGGCGCAACGGCCCCGACCGACCCGGCGGACGCCACCGACCCGGCGGACGCCACCGACCCGGCGGACGCCACCGGCACCCCCGACCCGACCCCCGCCGAAGCCGACGCCTGATGCCGAAGCCCCGCAAGCCCACCGAGCCCTCGCAGGTGTACCGACACCTGCGTGCGGTGTTCGGCGACCCGTCCAAGCGCGGCACCGATGCCCGCCGCCGCCGTGCCCGCGAGTTCGACGCCGACACCGTGCCGTACGGGCGCGGCCGCGAGCCGAAGGGCCTCGCCGACATCGTCGGTTCGCTCGCCCAGGAGCTCGGCTGGACGGAACCCCTCGCCCGTTCCGAGCTCTTCGTGGACTGGCCGAGCGTGGTCGGTGAGGAGCTGGCGAAGCACTCCCGGCCGGTCACCATCGAGGACGGCGCCCTGGTCATCCGGTGCGACTCGACTGCCTGGGCGACCCAGCTCCGACTCATGCGTGCGACGGTCACGACGACCATCGCGGAACGGCACCCCGAAGCCGGGGTCGAGTCGATCAGGGTTTCCGGCCCGGACGCCCCCACGTGGAAACGCGGCCCCAGGACGGTCCAGGGGCGCGGTCCTCGCGACACCTACGGTTGAGGCGACGAAATCATCCTGGAGTGCCAGAAAAGCCCGTCTGAGGGGCAGATGAGCCCTCGAAAGAGGGGGCTCTGCGGTAGACTGGGAGGTGCAGTGCGCGGGCGTTCCGCGCGCAGGCAGGAGCACGCTCGACATGGCAGCAGAATCTGAAGACGACCGGCAGAACCCGCTCGGCGCGGAGACCCCGCAGAGCGAACCGTCCTACGGCGCAGACCAGATTCAGGTGCTCGAAGGGCTCGAGGCCGTCCGCAAGCGCCCCGGTATGTACATCGGTTCGACCGGGCCCCGTGGTCTGCACCACCTGGTCCAGGAGATCGTCGACAACTCCGTCGACGAAGCCCTCGCCGGCTACTGCGACACCATCGACGTGAGCATCCGTGAAGACGGTGGCGTCCGCGTCGTCGACAACGGCCGTGGCATCCCGGTCGACGTCCACGCGGCCGAAGGGGTCTCGACCCTCCAGGTCGTCCTCACCGTCCTGCACGCCGGCGGCAAGTTCGGCGGTGGCGGCTACGCCGTCTCCGGTGGTCTGCACGGCGTCGGTTCGTCCGTCGTGAACGCGCTGAGCTCCGAGCTCGACGTCGAGGTCCGTCGGCAGGGCCACGTCTGGCGCCAGAGCTACACCGACGGTGTCCCCGTCGCGCCCGTCTCCAAGGACGAAGCGACGGACGAGACCGGCACGACGATCACGTTCTGGCCGAACGCCGAGATCTTCGAGTCCGTCGTCTTCGACTACGAGACCCTGCGCACCCGGTTCCAGCAGATGGCCTTCCTCAACAAGGGCCTGCGGATCAACCTGCGCGACGAGCGCACCCCGGAAGAAGGGGAAGAGGCGCGCAACGACACGTTCATGTACGAGCGCGGTCTCGCCGACTACGTCGAGTACATCAACGCGCAGAAGAAGGCCGACCTCGTTCACCCGGACGTCATCGGCTTCGAGTCCGAGGACCCGGAGCGCAAGATCGCGCTCGAGGTCGCGATGCAGTGGAACACCTCCTACCAGGAGAGCGTCCACACCTTCGCGAACACGATCAACACGCACGAGGGCGGCACCCACGAAGAGGGCTTCCGCGCCGCGCTCACGACCCTCGTCAACCGCTACGCGCGCGAGACGAAGATCATCAAGGAGAAGGACGACAACCTCACGGGTGACGACATCCGCGAGGGGCTGACGGCCGTCATCTCCGTGAAGCTCGGCGAGCCGCAGTTCGAGGGCCAGACGAAGACCAAGCTCGGCAACACCGAGGCGAAGTCGTTCGTGCAGCGCGTCGTCGGCACCGAGCTGACCCACTGGTTCGAGAGCAACCCGACGCAGGCCCGCGACGTCGTCCGCAAGGCGATCCAGGCGTCGCAGGCACGTCTGGCCGCCCGCAAGGCGCGCGAGACCACCCGCCGCAAGGGGCTGCTCGAGTCGGGCGGCATGCCCGGCAAGCTCAAGGACTGCCAGTCGAAGGACCCGACGGTGTCGGAGATCTTCATGGTCGAGGGTGACTCCGCCGGTGGTTCCGCCGTGCAGGGCCGCAACCCGATGACCCAGGCGATCCTGCCCCTGCGCGGCAAGATCCTGAACGTCGAGAAGGCCCGGCTCGACCGCGCCCTCGCCAACCAGGAGATCCAGTCGATGATCACGGCGTTCGGTGCCGGCATCGGTGAGGACTTCGACCCGGACAAGGCCCGGTACCACAAGATCGTGCTGATGGCCGATGCCGACGTCGACGGCCAGCACATCACCACGCTGCTGCTCACGCTGCTGTTCCGCTACATGCGTCCGCTCATCGAGCACGGCTACGTGTACCTCGCGCAGCCGCCGCTGTACCGCCTGAAGTGGTCGAACTCGGCGCACGAGTACGTCTTCAGCGACCGGGAGCGCGACGCCCTGATGCAGGCGGGCCTCGCAGCCGGCAAGCGCATCCCGAAGGACAACGGGATCCAGCGCTACAAGGGCCTGGGCGAGATGGACTACAAGGAGCTCTGGGACACCACGATGAACCCGGACACCCGCACGCTCCTGCAGGTCACGCTGGAGGACGCGGCAGCTGTGGACAGCGTCTTCTCGACGCTGATGGGTGAAGACGTCGACGCACGTCGCCAGTTCATCCAGCAGAACGCCAAGGACGTCCGCTTCCTCGACATCTAACGGCCAGGAGGCGCGGCGTGAGCCGCGTCGACCAGTCCTGACCACCTGTGGTCGCGCCCGGCGCGACCAACGGAACCACAGCCTCCAGGCTGTCCAGAAAGGGAACGAAGCCACATGGCTGACGACAACGAGAACGGCGCCGACGAGCTGCCCGAGATCGTCCACGGCGACAGCGGGGACATCGTCGTCTCCGGTGACCGCATCTCGCAGGTCGACCTGCAGCTCGAGATGCAGCGCTCGTACCTCGACTACGCGATGTCGGTCATCGTCGGTCGTGCCCTGCCGGAGGTCCGCGACGGCCTCAAGCCGGTGCACCGCCGTGTGATCTACGCGATGTTCGACGGCGGCTACCGCCCGGACCGTGCGTTCTCGAAGTGCTCCCGCGTCGTCGGTGACGTCATGGGCCAGTTCCACCCGCACGGTGACTCGGCGATCTACGACGCCCTCGTCCGCCTGGTGCAGCCGTGGTCGCTCCGGTACCCGCTCGCGCTCGGCCAGGGCAACTTCGGTTCGCCGGGCAACGACGGCGCCGCTGCCCCGCGGTACACCGAGACGAAGATGGCACCGCTCGCGCTCGAGATGGTCCGCGACATCGACGAGGACACCGTCGACTTCCAGGACAACTACGACGGCCGCACCCAGGAGCCGGCGATCCTGCCGGCCCGGTTCCCGAACCTGCTCGTCAACGGCTCGGTCGGCATCGCGGTCGGCATGGCCACGAACATCCCGCCGCACAACCTGCGCGAGGTCGCCGAGGGTGCCAAGTGGGCGCTCGACAACCCCGATGCCACCCGCGAAGAGCTGCTCGCCGCGCTCATGCAGCGCATCAAGGGCCCGGACTTCCCGACCGGTGCGCAGGTGCTCGGCACCAAGGGCATCCAGGACGCCTACCGCACCGGCCGTGGCTCGATCACGATGCGGGCCGTCGTCTCGGTGGAGGAGATCCAGGGTCGCACCTGCCTCGTCGTCACCGAGCTGCCGTACCAGGTCAACCCGGACAACCTGGCGATCAAGATCGCCGAGCTCGTCAAGGACGGCAAGCTCGCCGGTGTCGCCGACATCCGTGACGAGACCTCCGGTCGCACCGGGCAGCGCCTGGTGATCGTGCTGAAGCGCGACGCCGTCGCCAAGGTCGTGCTGAACAACCTGTACAAGCACACCCAGCTGCAGGAGAACTTCGGCGCGAACATGCTCGCGATCGTCGACGGGGTGCCCCGCACCCTGCCGCTCGACGGCTTCATCTCGGCGTGGGTCGCGCACCAGGTCGACGTCATCGTCCGCCGCACGCAGTTCCGTCTGCGCGAGGCCGAGAAGCGCGCCCACATCCTGCGCGGCTACCTGGCCGCGCTCGACGCCCTCGACGAGGTCATCGCGCTCATCCGTCGCTCGCCCGACGTCGAAGAGGCCCGCACCGGCCTGATGGACCTGCTGTCCGTCGACGAGATCCAGGCGCGCGCGATCCTCGAGCTGCAGCTCCGTCGTCTCGCCGCCCTCGAGCGTCAGAAGATCCACGACGAGGCCGAAGAGCTCGAGCGCAAGATCGCCGACTTCCAGGACATCCTCGGGTCGGAGAGCCGTCAGCGCTCGATCATCCGCGACGAGCTGAGCGAGATCGTCGACCGCTTCGGCGACGACCGCCGTACCGAGATCATGTTCGGCTACGACGGCGACATGTCGATGGAAGACCTGATCCCCGAAGAGGAGATGGTCGTCACCATCACCCGCGGTGGCTACGTCAAGCGCACGCGCAGCGACCAGTACCGCTCGCAGCACCGCGGTGGCCGAGGTGTCCGTGGCGCCCAGCTCCGCGCCGACGACATCGTCGAGCACTTCTTCGTCACGACGACGCACCACTGGCTCCTGTTCCTCACCGACCAGGGCCGGGTCTACCGCGCGAAGGCGTACGAGCTGCAGGAAGCCGGCCGCGACGCGAAGGGCCAGCACGTCGCGAACCTCCTCGCGATGCAGCCCGACGAGCAGATCCAGCAGGTGCTCGACATCCGCGACTACGAGGTCGCGCAGTACCTGGTCCTCGCGACCGAGCACGGCCTGGTGAAGAAGACCGCGCTCACCGAGTACGACACGAACCGCACCGGCGGCATCATCGCCATCAACCTGCGCGACGGCGACAAGCTCCGCCAGGCGCTGCTCGTCGACGAGCACGACGACCTGCTCCTGGTGTCCCGCCAGGGCATGTCGCTCCGGTTCACGGCGACGAACGACACCCTGCGTCCGATGGGTCGCTCGACCTCGGGCGTGAAGGGCATGTCCTTCCGCGACGGCGACTCGCTGCTCGCCGCCCGGGTCGTGTCCGACGACGGCTACGTCTGGGTGATGACCGAGGGCGGCTACGCCAAGCGCACCGCGGTCGACCAGTACCGCGTGCAGGGCCGTGGTGGTCTGGGCATCAAGGTGGCCAAGTTGGCGGTCGACCGAGGCGATCTTGTGGGCGCTCTCATCGTCGGCGAGGACGACGAGGTGCTCGTCGTGCTGCAATCGGGCAAGGTGGTAAGGTCTGCCGTGGCCGAGGTCCCTGCCAAGGGCCGTGACACGATGGGCGTCGTCTTCGCGAGGTTTGCGGAGAACGACCGGATCATCGCGGTGGCCCGGAACACCGAGCGGAACCTGGACGACCAGGACGACGCCGAGATCGAGCCCGCGGGCCCGGTGGAGACGGTCAGCCCTGCCGAAGCGGCCCCGGATTCCACTGATCCCATCGACACCGAGCCCGTCGCAGACGAGGCCGGAGAGGACCAGTCAAGCAATGAGTAGTGTCGCCGAGAAGCTCCAGAAGAAGGCGAAGCGACCCGTCGGCACCCGCCAGGTGCGGTTGCGGCTGGTCTACGTCGACTTCTGGTCGATGGTGAAGCTCAGCTTCCTCATCGCCCTGGCCGGCAGCATCGTGATCGTGGTCGCCACGGCACTGGTGTGGGTCATCCTGAACCAGACGGGTGTGTTCACCCAGGTCGACGCCCTGTTGAAGGACGTCACCGGGCAGAACAGTTACTCGATCATGGACCAGTTCTCGCTGGGCCAGGTCCTCGGGTTCTCCATCGTCGTGGGCATCCTCAACGTGGTCGTCGGCACCGTGCTCGGCGCCATCGTGAGCGTGCTCTACAACCTCAGTGTGCGGATCACGGGCGGTCTGCTCGTGGGCTTCACGAACAACTGACACACCCGGGCCGGATGGGCCCACTGCTCGATTTCGTTCCGGCGGGATCGTACGGTAGGCTTTCATCCGGTCTGAGGGGCTATAGCTCAGGCGGTTAGAGCGCTTCGCTGATAACGAAGAGGTCCAAGGTTCAAGTCCTTGTAGCCCCACCAGTTCTCCGGAACAGCACGACAATTCCATCCCGTCGCCGAGCACCTCGGTGGCACTCGGGGCCTTAGCTCAGTTGGTAGAGCGCCTGCTTTGCAAGCAGGATGTCGGGAGTTCGATTCTCCCAGGCTCCACTCGCATCAGCCCCTGGTTGCCGACTTCGTCGTCTGCCCAGGGGCTTCGTTCTGTGCCCGTGCGCGCCGCCGCCCCTGCGGCGCGATCGTCGCGGGCAGCCCGGTCGTCGTGCTTGTCTGCGTGCCTTCGGCGCCGCTCCGCGATGGCTGGGTCCGCCATGCGACGGCCGGGCTCGCCATGCGCTGCCGTCTTCGTTGAGTGGTCACGACTTGCCGCGTGCGTGGTGGCGTGGTGGCACGAACGGTCGTCTGCGGGCCGTCTGGACGACAGGTTGCGACCTCTCGGCGGCGTTCCCGGGGCGCGTGGCGTGACTGCGCGGCGGACGGGAGGCGCGGGGCCAGGCCGGCGCGGGCCTCCAGGCCGGTGGTTGGGCGCGCTCAGGGCGCGTGGCGCGTGGGGGACGGATGCCAAGCCCGAGAACGACGAAGGGCCCCGGCAACAGCCGGGGCCCTTCGTACGAACCGGGAGGTCAGGCGGCGGGCTTCTCCGCCGTGTCGGCGTCGTCGGCGACCCACAGGTCGTCGTCGGCGCGGAGCGTCTGGTACGCGGCGTACGCAGCACCGGCGACGGCGACGACGCCGACGATGATGAGTGCGACTCCGCCGAAGCCGAGACCCTTCTTCTGCTGCGACGGGACGTACTTCGCCGCGGCCTTCTTCGCGCTCTTGCTCTTCTTCTGCGCGTTCTTCACGATCTTCTTGACCCGGGGGTCCTTCGCGAGATCGGTCACGCTGAGCACCGAACCAGCGGTCGAGACGAGTCCGGGGACCACCTCAGACTGGAACTTGTGCGAAGCGCTCTGCGCTGCCGAGGTGGCAGCGTGCACGCCGGTTGCGAACGCGGGACGGATCCCGTTGTCGATCGCGTTCTGCACGCGGGGTGCGATGTCCTTGCGAGCTGCGTCCGCGGCGTTCGACCGGGCCTCAGCCAGGATCGCGTTCGCGTGCTCGAGGACCTTGCGCTGCTCGCCGAGGAGCGAGGCGGTCTGGCCCTTGAGCTTCTTGATCTGCTTCCGACGCTTTCGCGGGATCTCGATCGTCGTCATCTGGTACCTCCATCGGATCGGCGTGCCCCCATCCTGCCACCACACTGCCTGACAGGTCACGGAACCGCAGCTGTGCAATCCGTCCGCGGTCAGGAGTACATGCGAGAATCGGAACATGTCTCTGCACACCGCTGTCGCAACGATCCACACCAACAAGGGCGACATCCGCGTCAACCTGTTCGGCAACCACGCACCGAAGACCGTCAAGAACTTCGTCGACCTCGCCACGGGCCAGCAGGAGTGGACCCACCCCGGCACGGGCAAGGTCTCGACCGACAAGCTCTACGACGGCGTGATCTTCCACCGCATCATCAAGGACTTCATGATCCAGGGCGGCGACCCGCTCGGCCAGGGCATCGGTGGCCCGGGTTACCGCTTCGACGACGAGATCTCCCCGGAGCTCACGTTCCAGAACCCCTACATCTTCGCCATGGCGAACGCCGGCATCCAGGGCGGCCGCGGCACCAACGGCTCGCAGTTCTTCATCACCACGGTGGCGACGCCGTGGCTGCAGGGCAAGCACACCATCTTCGGTGAGGTCGCCGACGACGAGTCCCGCGCGGTCGTCGACGCGATCGAGGGTGTTCCGACCGACGGTCGCGACAAGCCCGTCGAGGACGTCGTCATCCAGAGCATCGACGTCGAAGGCGTCTGACCCTCACGTGACCGACCAGGCGTACAACCCGAACAACACCTGCTACCGGCATCCGGACCGGCAGAGCTTCGTCCTCTGCCAGCGCTGTGGGCGGACGATCTGCCCGGAGTGCCAGACGCCGGCGGCGGTCGGGGTGCACTGCCCGGAGTGCGTGCGTGAGCAGCGCGCACAGTTCGCAGCGAACCGCCGAGCGTCCGGAGCCCCGAGTGGGTTCACGGTCGCTCGGCGGCGCTTCGCCATGCTCGACCAGAAGGCCACGGTCGTCATCGTGGCCGTCACGGTCGCCATCTGGCTGCTCGATCAGGTGAGCGGTGGGTTCTTCTCGAACCTGTTCGCCTACAACTCGCTGTTGTTCCCGACCCAGCCCTGGCGCGTGGTGACGGTCCTGTTCGTGCACTCGGGCATCTTCCACATCCTGTTCAACATGTGGGCGCTGTGGATTTTCGGTCGGATGCTCGAGAACATGCTCGGTGCCTGGCGGTTCCTGGCGCTGTACTTCATCACCGGGATCTTCGGGTCGATGCTCGTGACGTTCCTCGCTCCGGGCACCTGGGTCGTCGGAGCGTCCGGCGCCATCTTCGGTCTCTTCGCCGCGTTCTTCGTGCTGCAGCGCAGCCTGGGGAACAACGCCGTGCAACTCCTCGTGATCATCGGGCTGAACCTGGTGATCGGGTTCCTGCCCGGGACCAACATCTCGTGGCAGGCGCACGTCGGCGGGATCATCGGGGGCTTCGTGATGGGCTTCGTCTTCGCGCAGACGCGGAACATCCGGAAGCGTCCGTTGCAGATCGCGTTGATCGTCGCTGCGGCGGTGCTCGGCCTCGCCCTCACTGCAGTCGGGTACGCCGTCACGGTCGGCTGACACGTCGGCAGCACCACCCTCGAACGCCCCGTCGCACTGCGGCGGGGCGTTCGTCGTTCCCAGGGCACCCGCTCCTGCTCCTCCACAGCTCTCCACAGCGTCGCCGGAAGTTATCCACAGGTGTGGAGAAGTCGGTGAGTTACACCAGTGTGATTATCCCCACTGTGGACTCAGCTGTGGATAACTCCGGGGTGCGGGTGTGGATGACCGTGTGGAGAGTGGGGAAATGTGTGGAGAACGGCCGGATCATCGAGGATCTGCGTTCCTCTGGTGCCCGACCTTGTGGAGAACGACGACGCCCGCCGCACCTTGCGGTGCGACGGGCGTCGAGAGAACAGCGGGCCGGGGGTCAGCGCCACCGGGTGGTCATGAGGAAGCCGACGAACATGATGCCGAAGCCGATCACGATGTTCCACGAGCCGAGGCTCGGAACCGGCAGCGTGGCGTTCGAGATGTAGAAGACGATCACCCACACCAGACCGATGAGCATGAAGCCGAACATGACCGGCTTGAACCACACCGGGTTCGGGGCGTCCCCCGCGGTGTCGACCGAGTCAGCTCGGGTCGTCCGGGCGGGCTTGGTGCGGTCCTTGTCCTTGGCCATGGCCGGTATCCTACCGTGACCACGTGTGTGGATCGGCCCGCGGACCGCCGCACACATCCCCCACGAGTACGGTGAACCGCCATGACCAGGATCCTCGTCGTCGACAACTACGACAGCTTCGTCTACACGCTCAACGGGTACGTGCAGCAACTCGGCGCCGAGACCGACGTCGTGCGCAACGATGCCTTCCCCGAGTCCGAGATCGCCGACCGGATCGCCGAGTACGACGGCGTGCTCCTGTCCCCGGGTCCGGGAACGCCAGCGGCTGCGGGCGTCTCGATCCCCACGGTGCACGCGGCCATCGCTGCCGAGACCCCCCTGCTGGGTGTCTGCCTGGGGCACCAGGCCATCGCTGAGGCCCTCGGCGCCACGGTGACGCACGCCGAGGAGCTCATGCACGGCAAGACCTCCGAGGTCGACCACGACGACAGCGCGCTCTTCGCCGGTGTCCCGCACCCCTTCACGGCCACGCGGTACCACTCGCTCGCCATCGTCGACGGCACCGTCCCCGACGAGCTCACCGTCACCGCGCGCACCGAGGGCGGGGTCATCATGGGCGTCCAGCACCGTGCGCACCCCGTGTTCGGCGTGCAGTTCCACCCGGAGTCGGTCCTGACCCAGGGCGGCTACCGCATGGTCGGCAACTGGCTCGAGACCACCGGCCTGACCGGAGCCGCTGCGCGCGCCGCTGACCTCGGGCCACTCATCGCCACGCACCGCGCCTGACGCACCTGTCCGCCGTACGCGGACCTGGCGATCACGCTCGGGGCGCTGCCGTCTGACCGGTCGCGGGCGCGGCGGACGGATCAGCGTCCGTCGTCACCGTCACCGTCACCGCCGCGGTCGCCCTTGTCGCCGCTCGGGGTCGGGTTCTTCGCCGGCTCGTTCGGTGCCGCGCAGTAGGCCAAGGTGACGGTGCTGCCCTGGGCGATGTCGCCCTGCGGGGTGCTCTGCTGGGTGACCAGGCCGCCCGTGCACGAGTTCGACGGCGCCGGAGCGACCGTCAATCCGAGTTGCTCGAGGGACGCCTTGGCTTCGGTGTACGGCTGGTTCGTCACGTTCGGCAGCTGCACCTTGCCGTTGGAGACCGTGAGGTTCACCGCGGAGCCCTTGGTCTGGATCGAGCCTGACGCCGGGTCGGAGCTCATCACGGTGCCGGAGGGGACATCGGGCGAGTACCCGGACGTGATGGCGCCGAGCGTGAAGCCCGCACTGTCCAACGCCTGCTGTGCTGCTGCCTGTGACTGGCCGCTCAGCTCGGGGATGGCAACGGGTTCCGGACCCGAGGACACGATGACGTTCACGCTCTGGCTGCGTCCGACGTTGATCCCTGAGCCGGGGTCGGTGCGGATGACCGTCCCCTTGTCGACGTCGTCGGAGTTCTCCTCGACCTGGACCGCCTTCAGGTCGCGCCTCTCCAACGCGGCGGCGGCGGCGTCGTAGGACAACCCGGCGACGTTCGGCACCGAGACCGAGGACGACACCGGCGGCTTGCCGGGCTGCAGGTTCGCCACGAAGAAGACGACCCCGACGACGACGGCGACCGTCAGCAGGACACCGACCCAGATCCACGCGACGGGCGGGCGGTTCTGCGTGCGCTGCGGACGGTGTTCGGCGGTGTCGTCGTCGAGCTCGCGGAAGGCCGACGCGGCGTTCGAGGTCATGCGCGGATCGACCCCGAACAACACCGTCGAGGCGTCGTTCGCGGCGTTCTGCTGCAGCTTCTTCGTCGATGCCGGGACGTGCCCGGCTGCGGCCTGCTGCAGATCCGAGCGGAACTCGGCGGCGTTCTGGAACCGGCGGGTGCGGTCCTTGACGAGGGCGTGGAGTGTGACCGCGTCGAGCGCCGGGGAGACCGCGGGGGTGATGGTGGACGGCGCAACGGGCTGCTCGCTGACGTGCTGGTACGCGACCGCGACCGGGGTGTCACCGAGGAACGGCGCGCGACCGGTGAGGAGCTCGAAGAGCACGACGCCGGTCGAGTACAGGTCGGTCCGGGCGTCCACGGTCTCGCCGCGGGCCTGCTCCGGGGAGAAGTACGACGCGGTACCGAGGATCGACGTGGTCTGCGCGACCGTGGCCGAGGTGTCGGTGATGGCTCGCGCGATGCCGAAGTCCATGACCTTGACCTGGCCGCTGTGCGTGACCATCACGTTGGCCGGCTTGATGTCGCGGTGCACGACGCCCGCCCGGTGCGAGTACTCGAGCGCCGTGAGGATGCCCTCGGTGATGCGAACGGCCTCGTCCGGGGCGACGGCACCCTCGGCGATGATGTCGGAGAGCGGCCGCCCCTCGACGTACTCCATCACGATGAAGGGGACCTGCACCTCGGCACCTGACGGCTCGGACACCGTCTCTTCGCCGGCGTCGTAGACGCGGACGACGGTCGGGTGTGCCATGCGCGCAGCGGCCTGGGCTTCCTGGCGGAACCGCGTGCGGAAGACCGGGTCGTTCGCGAGGCTCGGCTTGAGGAGCTTCACCGCGACCTTCCGGCCGAGGCGGGTGTCGTTGCCGAGGTGCACGGTCGCCATGCCGCCTCGACCGATGACGTCACCGATCTCGTAGCGATTCGCGAGGAGCGTGATCCCCGCGGTCACACCTTCTGGCACGTACTCCTCCGTCTGTCGGTCCGGGCTAGTGTACGGCAGCCCCACCTGGTGGGAGGCTGGTCACCGCGCGCTCGACCGAACCGTTACCGAACGGTGTCGACAGTCCCCGTCCGGGGGGCGTTCAGTTCGGGTCCTGCGGACCCTGGCTGGGGTTGTTGCCCTCGGTCGGGTCGGTGGTCGGCTCGTCGGTGGCCTCCCACGTGGCGCTCGTGGTGGACGAGCTCGGCGAGGTCAGGTCGCCGCACTTCGCCGTGTACGAGAGCGAGATCGTGCCCGGTTCGGCGCCGGTGACCTCGATCGAGGTCGTGGTCACGGTGCCGGTGGACTGGTTCTTCCCGTCGGTGCCGTTGTTGATCGTGTAGTTGTACCCGCTCAAGGAGTGGCCGGCCGGGCACGCCGTGAAGGCGTTCCACGAGAACGTCACCTTGCCGTCCGACGAGACCGTCCCGGCGGTCGGGGCATCGGGTGCGGTCGTGACGGTCGGCACCGCGGTGTACGCCTTGATGGTCACGAGCGTGCCGGGTTCGAGGTTGCCGGTGGGGTCGAGTGACTGCACCGTGCCGACCTGACCGGCGTTGGCAGCCGGGTCGCCGTCGACGATCGTCGCCTCGAGCCCGAGCTGCTGCAGGCGCGCCTGGGCCTCCGTCGCCTGCACGCCGGTGTAGTCCGCCAGGGACACCGTCACCCTGCTCGGTGAGGGCGTGGGGGTCGGCGTCGGCGTCGGGGTCCGGCTCGGTTTCGGAGAACTCGAGCTCTTCGTCGGAGCGGGCTCCGGGTCGCCTGCACCGTTCAGGGCGAAGGCTCCGATGACGGCTGCGATGGCGAGCACGACGACGACACCGACGACCCACCAGATCCAGGCGCGCTTCTTCTTCGGCTCGTCGGAATCGTCGGAGACGGGCGAACCGGGGGTGCCCGGGCCGCCGGCCACCGCGCCGGCCTGGGTGCCGATGAGTGCGGTCGCGGCGTCGTTCCCCTGGCCCTGCGGCGGGTTGAACGCGACGGTGCCGTTCTGCGCGATCGCGGGGACGGCCACGGTGGCTGCGGCCACGTCACCACGACGGAGCGCCTGTGCGGCACGGGCGAGGTTGGCGGCCGTCGCGGGACGGTCGGCGGGCTTCTTCGCGATGCACGAGATGACCAGGGCCGAGACGGGCTCCGGGATGTCCCCGGGCAGCGGCGGCGGCTGCTCGTTGATGTGTGCCATCGCGATCGCGACCTGCGACTCACCGGTGAACGGACGACGACCCGCCAGGGCCTCGTACGCGACGATGCCGAGCGAGTAGATGTCGGTCGACGGTGAGGCGGGGTGGCCGCTCGCCTGCTCGGGCGACAGGTACTGCACCGTGCCCATCACCTGACCGGTCGCGGTGAGCGGGACCTGGTCGGCGATGCGGGCGATGCCGAAGTCGGTGATCTTGACGCGCCCGTCGGGCGTGATGAGCAGGTTGCCGGGCTTGATGTCGCGGTGCACCAGGCCGACCGCGTGCGCGGCCTGCAGGGCGTTCGCGGTCTGCGCGACGATGTCGAGCACCTTGTCGACCGGGAGCGTGTGCTCGCGCTCGATCATGGTCGACAGGGCCTCGCCGGGGACGAGCTCCATCACGAGGTAGGCGCTGCCGTCCTCCTCGCCGTAGTCGAAGACGTTGGCGATGCCCTCGTGGTTGACGAGGGCAGCGTGCCGGGCCTCGGCGCGGAAGCGCTCGAGGAAGCCGGGGTCACCGAGGTACTCGTCCTTGAGGATCTTGAGTGCGACGGTTCGGCCGATGACGAGGTCGGTCGCCTGCCACACCTCGCCCATGCCGCCGATGGCGACCCGGGAGGAGAGCTGGTACCGCCCACCGAAGGTGAGTCCGCTGGTGGGTCTCATTTGTTCAGCACCGCCTCCATGACTTTCTTCGCGACCGGGGCCGCGACCGTGTTGCCGACTCCGGACTGCCCGAGCCCGCCGCCGTTGCCGACGACGACCGCCACGGCGACCTCCGGGTCCTTCGCGGGGGCGAACCCCGTGAACCAGAGCGTGTAGGGATCGCCGGTGCCACCTTCGGCCGTGCCGGTCTTGCCGGCGACGTCGACACCGTCGATCTTGGCATTGGTACCGGTCCCCGCGTTCACGACGCTCTGCATGGCCTCGGTGAGGTCAGCGGACTCGGAGGGTGACAGCGGATCACTGTACTGCTTCGGGGAGAAGGACTCGACCGTCTTCAGGTCGCTCGTGGTGATCGAGTCGATGAGCGACGGCTGCATGACCTTGCCGCCGTTCGCGATGCCGGCCGACACCATCGCCATCTGCAGCGGGGAGACCCGGACGCTGGCCTGGCCGAAGGCGCTCAGCATGAGCTGGGCCGTCGAGTCGACGTCGGGGTACTGGCTCGCGGTGGCAGCCATCGGGACCTCGATCGCGTCGCCGAAGCCGTACTTGTCGGCCATGCTCTTGATCGCGTCGTACCCGAGCTTCTGGCCGAGTTCGGCGAAGGGGATGTTGCACGAGTACTGGATGGCCGTGCGGAGTTTGACCTTGTCGCCACCGCCGCAGGTGCCACCCTCGGCGTTGTTGATGTACGAGCTCGTCCCGGGCAGCTGCAGTCGCGACGGGTTCGGGAACGTGGAGTCGAGGTTGTACTTGCCGCCCTCGAGTGCCGCGGAGGCCACCACGAGCTTGAACACCGACCCGGGTGTGTACAGGTCACCGCCGATGGCGCGGTTCTGCAACGGGGCGGTGTCGGCGCCGAGCAGGGCGTCGTACTGCCGCTTGACCTCGGCCGTGTCGTGCGAGGTGAGCGAGTTCGGGTCGTAGCTCGGCTTCGAGACCATCGCGAGGATCTTGCCGGTCTTCGGCTGGATCGCGACGACGGCACCGCTGTTGGTGCCGAGTGCGTCGTACGCGGCCTGTTGCACGTCGGGGTCGATGGTCAGGTTGACGTTGTCGCCCTGGACGTCCTGGCCGGTGAGGATCGAGTTGAGGTTCTGGAAGAACGAGGCGTCGGAGTTGCCCGACAGCACGGTGTTCTCCGCGCTCTCGATGCCGGTGTTGCCCTGCCCGATCGTGAAGTACCCGGTCACCGCCGAGTACAGGTCGCCGTTGGTGTACTTCCGCTGGTACTGGTACTGGTCGTCCACCGGGGTCGACTCGGCGATCGGGCTGCCGTCGACGAGGATCGCGCCCCGCTTCGTCGAGTAACTGTCCAAGATGGTTCGGGAGTTCCGGGAGTCGGCGCGCAACGAGTCGGCTGCGAAGAACTGGATCGACGTCGTCGACACGAAGAGTGCGACGAACATGAGCACGATGACGGTCGAGACACCGCGGAGCTGTCGGTTCATCGACGACGCTCCTTCCTGGTCCGCCCGCTCGCGGCGGGCAGCGCGCCCTGCTGGACACGCTGTTCGGCGGGGATCGAGTCGGTCAGGCGCAGCAGCATCGCGGCGATGATCCAGTTGGCGATGAGGGACGAACCACCGGCGGCCATGAAGGGCGTCGTCAGGCCCGTCACCGGGATGATCCGGGTGATGCCGCCGACGACCACGAACACCTGCAGGGCGATGATGAAGCCGAAGCCGACACCGAGCAGCTTGCCGAAGTCGTCCTGCGCCATGAACCCGACGCGGATGCCGCGCGATGCGAACACGATGAAGAGGGCGAGGATCGCGAAGACGCCGATCAGGCCGAGCTCCTCACCGAGCGACGCGACGATGTAGTCGGCGTTGGCGACCGGCGTGATGTACGGCCTGCCCTGCCCGAGCCCGGTTCCGGTGATCCCGCCGTTCGCGAACCCGAACAGGCCCTGCACGAGCTGGTAGCTCGCCTGGGTGTCGCGGCTGAAGACCTCTTGGTTGAACGGGTCGAGCCACTGTTCGAAGCGGCCGCGCACGTACTCCAGGACGCTCTGCGCGACGAGGGCACCACCGATGAACAGCGTGAGACCGATCGCGACCCAGCTGATGCGTGCCGTGGCGACGTAGATCATCACGAGGAACAGGCCGAAGTACAGCAGGGCGGTGCCGAGGTCGCGCTGGAACACGAGGACGGCCATCGCGGCGCCCCACATCACCAGGATCGGACCGAGGTCACGGGCACGCGGGAACGTCATGCCGAGGAACTTCTTGCCGACGATCGACAGCGAGTCGCGGGCGGTGACGAGGTACCCGGCGAAGAACAGCGCCATGGTGATCTTCGCGAGTTCACCGGGCTGGAACGAGAACGGGCCGATCTTGATCCAGACCCGCGCGCCACCGATGTTCGTGCCGATGCCCGGCAGCATCGGCAGGAGCAGCAGGACGATCGTCAGCGCCATGAAGATGTAGCGGTACCGCTGCAGGAATCGGTGGTTCCGGACGGCGACCAGCGTGATGATCGCCAGGACCATCGCGAGCATCGTCCAGACGATCTGCTTCACGCCGATGGCGTCCCAGCCGGACAGGCCGTTGTGGACGTCGATGCGGTAGATCTCGGCGATGCCGATGCCGTTCAGGACGAGCGCGATCGGCAGGATGAACGGGTCGGCGTTCTTGGCGACGACCCGCAGCACCACGTGCATGACCAGCGCGAGGCCGAGGATGCCGCCGCCGACCCAGAGCACCGACTGGTCGAACAGCCGGCCCTTGGTGCCGAGCTGCACGAGCACCATCGCACCCGCGCAGATGCCGCACGCGATGACGAGCAGGAAGAGCTCGAGGTTCCGCGCGCGTGCGGGCTCCCGGAGCTTGATCGTGATCGCCTGGGTGAAGGACTGGGCGGCCGTGGCGTTGCTCATCGCGGGCTCCGCGTGGGGCTCGGCGACGGCGAGCGGGTCGGCGAGGGCGACGGGGACGAGCTGGCGTCGCCGTCCCCACCGGTGCCGGCCTGGTCCTCACCGGTCGCGGCGGCCTTGCGCAGGCGCTCGACGATGTCACGGGCGTCGGAGAGTGACTGCGCGTTGATCGTCGAGCGGACGTTCTCGCGGGTGTAGTCCGGCAGCGACGAGACCGTGATGTCGCTGTCCTCGTACACGTCGGACAAGGCCAACGGCCCGATCGACTGCTGCACGCCCTTGTAGATCGCGACGGTGCCGCGGTCGGTGCCGACGTAGTAGTGGTCCTGCGTGATCCGCCAGCCGATGAACACCGCGCCGACGAGCACGGCGACCGCGACCACGAGCGCGACGGTCCAGGAAACCCGACGGCGGATGCGGCGTCGGCGGTCCTCGGCGATGAGCTCGGCGAAGAACTGGTCGGACTCGGGCTCGAAGTGCGAGTCCTCGGGCGCGGTGGTGACCTTGAGCGGGTGCAGCAGGATCGTGGGGAGGCGGATCGGCTTGCGGCCGGTCGACGCCTCGAAGGTGAGCGGTGCCGCAGCGGAGCCGACCGTGGTGGCCGCGTCGTCGTCGTCCTCGGGTTCGGTGTCCGTGACGTCCATCACCACGACGGTGACGTTGTCGGGGGCGCCGTGGTCGAGCGTCTCCTTCACCAGGCGCTGCGTGACCTGGTTGGCGTCCATGTTCGAGGCCAGGGCGTGACGGATGCGCTCTTCGGCCAGGTACGAGGACAGGCCGTCGGAGCAGAGCAGCCAGCGGTCGCCCGGCTGGATGTCCATGATCGCCGTGTCGACCTCGGGTGCGGCGTCGACGTCACCGAGCACGCGCATCAGCACGGAGCGACGCGGGTGGACCGCGGCTTCCTCCGGCGTGATCCGGCCGCTGTCGACGAGCCGCTGGACGAAGGTGTGGTCGGACGTGATCTGCTGCAGCTCGCCGTCGCGGTGACGGTAGATGCGGGAGTCACCGATGTGCGCGATCGCGATCTGTTCGCCGACGCGGATCATCGCGGACACCGTGGTGCCCATGCCGGTGAGCTCCTGGTGCTCGAACACTGTCTCGGTGATCAGCTGGTTCGCCGCGATGAGTGCCGACTGCAGCGCGAACTCGGCGTCGTGCGCCGACGGGAACTCGCGGTCGACCTCGCGGATGCGCCGGATCGCGATCGCCGAGGCGACGTCACCGCCGGCGTGGCCGCCCATGCCGTCCGCCACCGCGAACAGGTGCGCCCCGGCGTAGCCGGAGTCCTGGTTGTTCGCGCGGATGCGCCCCACGTGGGACACAGCGGCGCTCAGCGTGCGAGCGGTCATGCCGGGTTACCGCCGCAGCTCGAACGTCGTCGTCCCGATCGTGATGGGCGTGCCCTCTGCCACGAGGACGGGAGTGCTCACCTTCTGACCGTTGACGAAGGTGCCGTTCGTGGACTCGAGGTCGGTGAGGAGCCAGCCGTCGGCGCGGAGGTCGAGGCGGGCGTGGTTGGTCGAGGTGTAGTCGTCACGGATCACGACGTTCGACTCGCTCGAACGTCCGATCGTGATGGGGCCGCCACCCAGGGGCATCTCCATGCCCTCGCGTGCACCCTCGGTGATGACCAGGCGGGACGCGGCCGGCGAGGCGGGCCGTTGCGCACCGCCGGGTTGCCCGATCACGTCGGTGAACGCACCGCTCGAGGCGGGGCCGGGGGCCGCCGCAGCCGGGACGGTGGGGGTGCTCGGTCCGGACGGCGCCGACTTGGGATCGGTCGGGATCGTGCGGACGCGCTGGCCGAAGAGATCGCTGCGCAGGGCGAACACGATCACGAACACGAACAGCCAGAGCACCGCGAGGAACGCGAAGCGCAGGACGAGCAGGGTCAGGCCTGTGGTCATCGAGCACCTCCGTCGTTCTCCGGGATCACCCGGAACACCATACGGGTACGACCGATCTCGATGGTGGAGTCCGGCTCGACGATCGCCTGCTGGAAGTGCTGACCGTTCAGCTTCGAGCCGTTCGTGGAGCCGAGATCGGTGGCCTGGGCGTGCTTGCCGTCCCACAGCACCTCGACGTGCTTCCGGCTCGTCCCGGTGTCCGCGATGGTGATGTCGGCGTCGCTGCCGCGCCCGATCACCGTGCGCCCGCGGTGCAGTCGGTGTCGCTGCGAGCCGATGTCGAGCACCGGGATCCAGGCCACGTCGCGCTGCACGGTGGTGGAGTCGACCTGCAGGATGCCCGTCGAGAGCGTGCCGTCCTGCTGGACCCGGATGGTGACCGGGCCGGAGAACGAGTAGTTCTGCGCGACGGCGTGTTGGTGCACCATCTGGGTCAGTTCGTCGATGAGCGGGCGACCGACGTCGTTCATGCGCGTGAAGTCCGGCGGTGCCAGACGCACGGTGAACTCGTTCGGCACGAGGATGCGCTCGCGGGAGACCACTGCAGCCTTCGTGTCGAGCTCGCGCCGCAGGGCGCTCGAGATCTCGACGGGCTGCACCCCGGAGCGGAAGGTCTTCGCGAACGCGCCGTTGACGGCGCGTTCCAACCCTCGCTCGAAGTTGTCCAGCAGGCCCATGCGTCTCCCGTGTCGTCGGTCGTCAACCACTGCATGGTAGTGGTTGGCGTTGACACCCGTCTGTGCGTGGTAGTGTTTCGGGGCTGGCGCGAGTGGCGGAATTGGTAGACGCGCACGGTTCAGGTCCGTGTGCTGGAAACGGCGTGGGGGTTCAAGTCCCCCCTCGCGCACCAGGCGAAAACAGGAAAGGCCCCGGAGGAATCCGGGGCCTTTCCTGTTTCCTCGGAGTCGTCCGCGGTTCGCGGCTGTCAGGCCCGGTCGGCGTCCGTCGTGTGGTCGGCATCCGGCCTGGAGGCACGGCTCGGCCCCGACACGCCGGTCCCATCGAACCCGTGGTCGGCTCTCCGTCCTTGCCGCGAGGCGAAGAACGGGCGCGCGCTGGGCAGGAAGAGCAGGATCGCGGCGACGACCGACAGCGCGATCGTCAGGACCGCGAGTTCGCCGCCGGTCAGGCTCAGGACCGCGCGGAAGGCCGCGACGACGACGAGCACGATGCGCGCGACGCGGGAGCCTCCGGCCATCCGGAACACCGCCCACGTCACCAGGGCCCAGAGCGCCAGGGCGACGATCCCGGCGAGGACCGGTGCCTGGCCGACCGCGGCGTCCGTCGCGAAGAACTGGAGCACGGTGGCGACGACGCAGGCTGCCACCCACACCAGCCACAGCACGAAGGACACGGTGACCACCTGCGGTCGGTCCGGTCGTCGGAGGATGAACGTCCTGGTCATGCTGCACCGCCCTCTGCCGCTCCCTGGTGCGGCACGTCGAGCGTACCGAGCGGACGGAGTCCTGCCGAGGTGCCCCGCTACGGTGACCGGGTGACCGACGAACGCACGACCGCTCCCCGTCCCGGTGTCGACGTCCCCGACGACCGCGGTCGCATCGGACTCGACGCCGTGGGCCGTGCCCTCGACCGCAACCCCGACGTCGTCGTGCGGGACGTCGAGGTGGTGTCGAACGGCTGGCACGTGCTCCGCCGCACGACCCTCGACGTCCGGCGCCGTGACGGTCGGTGGGACCGGCAGCAGCGCGAGACCTACGACCGCGGCAACGGTGCGACGGTCCTGCCGTACGACGCCGAGCGCGGCACCGTCCTGCTCACGCGGCAGTTCCGGTGGCCGGCGTACGTGAACGGACACCCGGACGGCATGTTGATCGAGGCCGCGGCGGGACTGCTCGACGAGGACGACCCCGAGACCGCGGTGCGGCGTGAAGCGGTCGAGGAGCTCGGCATCCGGCTCGGTGCGCTCGAGCACCTGGGCGACGTGTTCATGAGCCCCGGTTCGGTCACCGAACGGGTCCACTTCTACCTCGGCGCGTACACCCCGGCCGACCGGGTCGAGGCCGGTGGCGGCGTGGAGGACGAGGGCGAGGACATCGAGGTGCTCGAGGTGCAGCTCGACGAGGCGCTCGCGATGGTGGCGGACGGTCGGATCGCCGACGGCAAGACGATCATGCTGCTGCAGTGGGTGGCGCTGCGGCGGGTGTCACCCCGACAGGGCTGACCCGTCCAGGCCCACCGCTCGCGCGATCGTCGTGCGGACCAGGCCCTCGCGGGTCGGCCGGTCGAGGTAGTCGACCAGGGCGTACCCGTTGGTGGCGTCGACGAGCGCGAAGAGCAGGCGTCCGACGCCGTCCGGGTCGTCGATGTGCAGTACGCCCGCGCGCACCCCGTCGCCGACGACCGTGGTCGCGAGGAGCTGCCAGTCGTCCATGACGTCCCGTGCCGCAGTCGCCAGTGCCGCGTTCGTGCGGCCGATGCTCCACGCGTCGGCCCACAGGGTGGCGACGTCGTCGCGGGCGGGATCGGCGATGCAGTCGAGCAGGGTGCGGAGGCCGGAGACGGGGTCGGGCGCAGCGGCGACGATCGCGCGGACCTCGGCGACCTCGGCCACCGCGACGGTGCGGAACGTCTCGCCGACCAGGTCCTCCATGCTCGGGCGGTAGTGGGCGACGAGCGAGGGCGCGACCCCGATCACGGCGGCGACCCCGCGGAGCGTCACCGCCGCGAGGCCCTCGGCACGCGCCAGGTCGACGGCGGCCGCCGTGATCTGGGCTCCGCGTTCGGCCGGGCTCAGGCGCCGGCGGGCCGGTGTCGACGGCATCGTCCCACCGTATCCGCGCGTCACGCGCCCTCGACCACGAAGGCTGCCCAGAGGTCGGCCCGGGTCGAGAAGACGGAGAGGTCACGGTCGAGGAGCCGACCGGCGTGCTCCACCCGGGCGCGGGCGGTGTGCCGGTGGATGCCGAGGACCCGTGCGGTGCGGTCGTACTCGCAGTTCTCCTGCAGCCAGGTCCGGACGGTGCCCGTGAGCTCGGTGCCGGCCGTGCGGTCGTGGTCGAGCAACGGGGCGAGGAACGCGCGGGCGACGGCACCGGCGTCCACGTCGACGTGGGCGAGGTGGGCGAGCACCCCCTCTCGGGCGAGGTCGCCGAACTCGGTGGTGCCCGGGCGTCCTTCACGGCGTCGGTCGAGCGCCTGCACGGCCTCGGTGCGGGCGCGCCCGAACGACCGGTACGCGGCGCCGTCGGACAGGCCGGCGCGCAGGTCGAAGCGGTCGACGAGTTCACCGACGATCCCGGTGTCGTCCGCGTTCACGCAGAGGAACAGGGCGTCGTCGACCGCGAAGAACAGGTGCCCCGGACGGTCCTGCACCCACAGTTCGAGCAGGTCCACCACGGTGTCGAGGTCGTGGTCGGGGACGTCGACGGCCGCGATCCGGACGGGTTCGGCGGGCAGCGGCCCCCACACCTCGCGTGACGTCGCCTGCACCACCTCGGGTTCGCCGACGGACAGCATCGTGAGGAGTCCGGTGCGCAGGAGTCCGCGGGCACGGGCGAGCTCGCGGTTCTGCTGCAGGGCGAGGCCGGCC
Source organism: Curtobacterium sp. UNCCL17 (assembly GCF_000686685.1). Taxonomy (NCBI): domain Bacteria; kingdom Bacillati; phylum Actinomycetota; class Actinomycetes; order Micrococcales; family Microbacteriaceae; genus Curtobacterium; species Curtobacterium sp. UNCCL17. The sequence continues at coordinate 532,039 of NZ_KK366002.1, forward strand.
AGGGCGATCACGGCCGTGACGACCTCGCGTCCGGCCCGGTCGAGGGCTCCGCCGTTCGCGATCGCGAGCACGCCGCTCAGGTGCCCGCCGCTGCCGAGCGTCTGCAGGGTGTACCCGACGCCCCGGTCCGTGGCGACCGGCAGGCTCGCCCGCTGCCCGGAGCGCAGCAGCCGCAGCGCCTCGGTCCGCAGGAGTTCGAGGTCGGCAGCGGGCAGCCCGTCGGCGGGGTGTCCGCGGTCGAGCCGCCCGGAGACGTCGAACAGGCCGACCCACCCGTCGAGCTGCCGGGACAGCTCGGCGATGGTCGCACCGAGTCCGTCCGGTCGCATCGCGGCGAGCGAGATGGCCCGCTGCGCCGCGAGGGCCCAGGCACCGCGTGCGTTGGCGTCCCGCGCGACCGCTTCGGCGTTGGCCTGCGCGACCGCGATGAAGGAGGTCTCGTAGGGCACCTCGAACAGCGGCAGTCCGTTCCGGGTGCAGGCGGCGACCAGGGCGTCGGGGGTGCCGGCCCGGACCACCTCGGTGCCGAACCCGAGCGCCACGACACCGCCGTCGACGAGCCGCCGGACGTAGGCCTCGGCGACGTCGTCGCGCACCTCGGCCTCGGCGCCGAACTGCGTGCCGGTCGTGAGCAGTCCCTGTCCTTCGGCGAGGAACGGCGTCGGGTCCTCGAGGTCCGAGCTGTGCAGCCAGGACAGCGGGGCATCGAGGGCGTGCTCGTCCGCGTCGGTGAGCGGGCGCAGGTGGAGTTCACGCCGGTGCAGCAGGGAGCGCAGCGTTGCGGGCATGCGGTCACCCTATCCACCGGGTCGATCTGGCCGGGGGCCGATGTACGCCGTGGACAGTACGAGTGCGCGGTGGTGGCTCCTACCATCGCGGCATGTCCTCCACCGCAGCGTCCGCGACCCGAGCGACCACCGGCGGCCCCTCGCTGCCCCAGGAACGACGGCTCGTCACCGCAGTCCCCGGCCCGCGATCGCAGGAGCTGCTCGCCCGGAAGGCCGGTGCCGTCGCGGCCGGGGTCGGCGTCGCCGTGCCCATCGCCGTCGTCGCGGCCGGTGGCGGCGTCGTGGTCGACGCCGACGGCAACTCGTTCGTCGACCTCGGGTCCGGGATCGCCGTGACGTCGGTCGGCAACGCCCACCCCGGTGTGGTCGCTGCGGTCACCGAGCAGGTCGCCGCCTTCACGCACACGTGCTTCACCATCGCCGCCTACGACGGGTACGTCGCCGTCGCCGAGGCACTCAACCGTCTGACCCCCGGCGACCACGAGAAGCGGACGGCGCTGTTCAACTCCGGGGCCGAGGCCGTCGAGAACGCCGTCAAGATCGCCCGGAAGCACACCGGTCGGCAGGCTGTCGTCGTCTTCGACCACGCGTACCACGGCCGCACGAACCTGACGATGGCGCTGACCGCGAAGAACCAGCCCTACAAGAACGGCTTCGGACCGTTCGCACCCGAGGTCTACCGCGTCCCGATGTCGTACCCGTTCCACGACGGGCTGTCGGGGCCCGAGGCGGCGAAGCGTGCGATCAGCCAGATCGAGAAGCAGGTCGGGGCTCTGAACACCGCCGCGGTCCTGATCGAACCGATCCAGGGCGAGGGCGGCTTCGTCGTCCCGGCACCTGGGTTCCTCACCGCACTGTCCGAGTGGGCCACCGCCAACGGCGTCGTGTTCATCGCCGACGAGGTGCAGACCGGGTTCGCCCGCACCGGCGCGATGTTCGCCAGCGAGCACGAGGGGATCGTGCCCGACGTCGTCACGACCGCGAAGGGCATGGCCGGCGGACTCCCGTTGTCCGGTGTGACCGGGCGTGCGGCGATCATGGACTCCGCCCACGTCGGCGGCCTCGGCGGGACGTACGGCGGCAACCCGATCGCCTGCGCCGCGGCCCTCGCGGCCATCGACGCCTTCGAGCACGACGGACTCGTCGAGCGCGCCGGAGCCATCGGTGCGGTCCTGCTCGACGCCGTGCGCAGCGCGCAGGCCGACGACCCCCGCATCGGCGACGTCCGCGGCCGCGGTGCGATGGTCGCGATGGAGCTCGTCGACCCCGCCACCGGTGATCCCGACCCCGGGCTCACCGGACGGGTGGTGCAGCACGCGTTCGAGCACGGCGTCATCGCCCTCACGGCCGGCACGTACGGCAACGTCGTGCGCTTCCTGCCGCCGCTGTCGATCGACGACGACCTGCTCCGCGACGGCCTGACCGTCGTCCTCGACGGGCTGGCCGCGTCGTGAGCGCGACGATCCCCGCCACAGCGTGGCCCAGCGTCCCCGACGCCACCGGACCAGCCGCCGAACAGGCGGTGCTCGACCGCGTCCCCACGGGCCTCCTGGTCGACGGTGTCTGGCAGCCGGCGGCCGACGGCGGTACCTTCGCCGTCGTCGACCCTGCGACCGGCGAAACACTCCTGCACATCGCCGACGCCTCGCCCGAGGACGGCCGGAAGGCGCTCGACGCTGCCGTCGCCGCACGGCACGGCTGGGCGACCACGCCCCCGCGGCAGCGCGCCGAGGTGCTGCGCCGCGCCTTCGACCTGCTGCAGGAGCGACGCGAGGAGTTCGCGCTCCTGATGACGCTGGAGATGGGCAAGCCCCTGGCCGAGGCCCGCGGCGAGGTCGCGTACGGCGGCGAGTTCCTCCGCTGGTTCTCGGAGGAAGCGGTCCGGAACGGTGGTTCGTACGGCACCAACCCCGAGGGGACCGGCCGCGCCACCGTCTCGCACAAGCCCGTCGGACCCGCGTTCCTGATCACGCCGTGGAACTTCCCGTTGGCGATGGCGACCCGCAAGATCGCACCGGCGCTCGCCGCAGGCTGCACCGTCGTCGTGAAGCCGGCCGAACTGACGCCGCTGACCACCCTGCTGTTCGCCGACCTGCTCGTCGAGGCGGGTGTGCCCGCCGGCGTCGTCAACGTCGTCCCGACCACCCGGGCCGCCGACGTCTCCGCGCCCGTGATCGCCGACCGCCGCCTACGCAAGCTGTCCTTCACGGGTTCCACGCCGGTCGGACGCACACTGCTCGGCCAGGCGGCACAGAACGTGCTCCGGACGAGCATGGAACTCGGCGGCAACGCCCCGTTCCTGGTGTTCGCCGACGCCGACCTCGACCTGGCGGTGGAGGGCGCGCTCGCCGCGAAGTTCCGGAACACCGGCCAGGCCTGCACCGCCGCGAACCGGTTCCTGGTGCACGAGGACGTCGCCGACGAGTTCACCCGCCGGGTCACCGAGCGGGTCGCCGCGATGCGGGTCGGCCGGGGGACCGAGGACGGCGTGGCCATCGGGCCGCTCATCGACGCCCGAGCCGTGGACAAGGCGCACCGCCTGGTCACCGACGCGGTCGAGCGCGGGGCGACGCTCCGGACCGGCGGACACCCGGTCGACGGGCCCGGCACCTTCTACGCACCGACCGTCCTGACCGACGTGCGACCCGGCAGCGCGATCCTCGACGACGAGATCTTCGGGCCGGTGCTCGCCATCCGCACGTTCCGCTCCGAGGACGAGGCCGTGGCCGCCGCGAACGACACCGAGTACGGTCTGGTCGGCTACGCGTTCACCGAGGACCCGGCACGCGGGCAGCGCCTGATGGAGCGGCTCGAGACCGGCATGCTGGGGCTGAACACCGGGGTCGTGTCGAACGCCTCGGCCCCGTTCGGCGGCGTGAAGCAGTCCGGCCTCGGTCGCGAGGGCGGCGGCGAGGGCATCGCCGAGTACCTCGAGACCATGTACACGCTCACCCCGGACCCGTTCCGGCACGCCGACAGCACCACGACCGCACAGGGAGCAGCTCGATGATCGAGAAGGACGTCGTCGTCATCGGAGCCGGTGTCGCCGGTCTCACCGCCGCGAACCGCCTGCGGGCCGCCGGCCTGCGGGTCGCCGTGCTCGAGGCCCGCGACCGCGTGGGGGGCCGCACCTGGACGAACGACATCGACGGGGTGACGCTGGAGATCGGCGGGCAGTGGGTCTCGCCCGACCAGACCGCACTGCTCGAGACCCTCGACGAGCTCGGCCTGCAGACGTACGACCGGTACCGCGAGGGCTCCAGCGTCTACGTCGACGCCGACGGCACCCGGACCGAGTACACCGGCGACATCTTCCCCCTGCCCGAGGCCACGGCGAACGAGATCGAACGGCTCGTCGCCGTCGTCGACGAGTACGTCGCGAAGGTCGACCCGGCCCGCCCCTGGGAGACCCCGGACGCGGCCGCCCTCGACGAGGTCTCGTTCCGCGCCTGGCTGCACGACCTCAGCCCGGACCGGGTCGCGACCGACAACGTCGAGCTGTTCATCGCCGGTGCCATGCTCACGAAGCCCGCGCACGCGTTCTCGGCGCTGCAGGCCCTGCTGATGGCGGCGTCCGCCGGGAGCTTCACCAACCTGGTCGACGCCGACTTCATCCTCGACAAGCGGGTCGTCGGCGGCATGCAGCAGGTGTCCGAGCGGCTCGCCGAGCGTCTTGGCGACGACGTGCACCTGAACGCGCCGGTCCGGACGCTGCGGTGGGGCGACGAGGGGGTCGTCGCGCTCGCCGACGGCGGCATCGAGGTGCACGCCCGACAGGCACTCGTCGCGGTGCCGCCGCCCCTGTACTCGCGGATCTCGTACGAGCCGCCGCTGCCCCGACGCCAGCACCAGCTGCACCAGCACCTGTCGATGGGCTTCGTGATCAAGGTGCACGCCGTCTACGACCGTCCCTTCTGGCGTGCGGCGGGCCTGTCCGGCACCGCGTTCAGCCCGTACGAGGTCGTGCACGAGGCGTACGACAACACCTCGCACGGTTCCGAGCAGGGGACCCTCGTCGGGTTCGTCTCCGACCAGCACGCGGACGACCTGTTCGCGCTGTCGACCGAGGAACGCCGGGCCCGGGTGCTCGCCTCGCTGGCGCACTACTACGGCGACGAGGCCCTGTCGCCCGTCGTCTACTACGAGAGCGACTGGGGCACCGAGGAGTGGACGCGCGGCGCCTACGCGGCGAGCTTCGACCTGGGCGGGCTCGTCCGCTACGGCGCCGACCAGCGCGCCGCGGTCGGTCCGATCCGGTTCGCCTCGAGCGACCTGGCCGGGCAGGGCTACCAGCACGTCGACGGTGCCGTACGCATCGGGCGCGAGGTCGCCGAGGAGATCCTGGCGGTCGTTCCACAGCCCACTGCGGCACGGTAATCACCTCGGCGGGTTACGGCTGGGTGCCCCGTCCAGGCGCCGACGCGTACCGTCCGGGCCATGAGTGACGCAGCGAACGGGTCGAGCGACCCCACCAAGGACCAGGAGCAGTACACCGAGGACCTGCCGGACGGGTCGCCCACGGGCGACGCGACGGAGGACCCGCAGCAGGACAGCGACACGGACTCCGGCGGCGAGCCCGCCGACCCGCAGCAGTAGCGGCGACCCACGGACGGACGGGAGGCGCGGTGCCAGCTGGCACCGCGCCTCCCGTCCGTCGTGGGGCCGGCTGCAACACACCGGCGTCTTGATCGGACGCCGTCACGTCAGCGAGACGCCGCCGGATTCGCCGGCGTCTCGCGGAGACGCCGGCGTCTCGCGTCGGTCAGCCGATGCGGATCAGCTTCTTGTTCACGAACTCGTCGGCCCCCAGGGGGCCGAGCTCGCGGCCGAAGCCGCTGCCCTTGACGCCACCGAACGGCAGCTCCGGGCTGTCCGCGCCGACGATGTTCACGTAGACCATGCCGGCCTCGATCCGGTCGGCGACCCGGAGTGCCTGGTCGGCGTCGGTGGTGAACAGGTACGAGCCGAGGCCGTACGGGGTGTCGTTGGCCAGGGCGATCGCCTCGTCCTCGTCGGCGACGCGGTACACGGCGGCGACGGGGCCGAAGAACTCCTCGCGGTAGGCGTCGTTGTCCGGTGTGACGTCGGTCAGGATCGTCGGCAGGAAGGCGTTGCCCTGGCGGTCGCCGCCCGTGACGACGGTCGCACCCTGCTCGACGGCGGCAGCGAGCTGCTCCTGCAGCCGGTCGGCCGCGGCTGGTGACGACAACGGGCCGAGTTCGGCACCGGGCACGCTCGGATCGGTCGGTTCGACCGCCGACATCGCCGCGGTGAACTTCGCCAGGAACTCGTCGTACAGGCCGTCGACCACCAGGAACCGCTTCGGGGCGTTGCAGACCTGCCCGTTGCCCTCGAGCCGGGTGGTGACGGCGGACTCGACGACGGCGTCCAGGTCGTCGGTGGACAGCACGATGAAGGGGTCGGAGCCGCCCAGTTCGAGCACCACCTTCGTCAGGTTCCGGCCGGCGATCTCGGCGACCGCGGCACCGGCGCGCGCCGAACCGGTGAGTGAGACGCCCTGCACGCGCGGGTCGGCGATGACGTCGGCGACCTGGTCGTTCGTCGCGAACACGTTCGTGTAGGCGCCGTCCGGGAAGCCGGCATCGTGGAAGATCCGCTCGATGGCCAGGGCGGACTCCGGGCACTGCGGTGCGTGCTTCAGCAGCACGGTGTTGCCGATGACCAGGTTCGGTCCGGCGAACCGGGCGATCTGGTAGGCGGGGAAGTTCCAGGGCATGATGCCGAGCACGACGCCGATGGAGGCCTTGCGGATGAACGCCGACCCCTCGGACTCGTCAGCCAGGGTGATCGGCTGGTCGGCCAGGAACGCCTCGGCGTGGTCCGCGTAGTAGTCGTAGATGTCGGCGCAGAAGTCGACCTCGCCCTCGGCCTGGTCGATCGGCTTCGCCATCTCGCGCACGATCGTGGCGGCGAGCTCGGCGTGCCGCTCCCGGTACAGGTCCGCGACCCGGTGGAGCAGGGCCGCGCGGTCGGCGACCGTCGTCGTCCGTGACCACTCGGTGTGGGTGCGGTCGGCGGCTGCGACGGCGTCGTGCAGCTCCGCGTCCGTGATGGTCGGGTAGGTCTCGAGGGTCGTGCCCGTGGTGGGGTCGGTGACGGCGTACATGGCGTCCTCTCGTGGTGGCGGTCAGGCCTGGTCGGTCAGCTGCTTGTTCACACCGGTGACGGGCTGGTTCTCGTCGAAGCCCTTCGGTGCGACCCGGAAGCCCTTCGTGATGACGAGCAGGTAGACGAACCCGATCGCCGCCCACACTCCTCCTGCGATCAGGGCGTCGGCATGGAGCTGTGACCAGAGCACCCCGGTCAGGAGCATCGCGACCCCCGGCAGCACGATGTAGCGCCAGCGGTCGCCCGCCGTGTGACGGCGCCCGTTCCGGATCGCGAAGTGCACGATCACGGTGGCGTTGACGAAGGTGAACGCGATGAGCGCGCCGAAGTTGATGTAGGCCGCGATCGTGTCGAGTGAGAAGCTCATCGCCAGCAGGGTGACCGCGCCGACGAAGACCACGTTGAACACCGGGGTGTGCGTACGGGGGTGCACGTAGCCGAAGACCCGCTTCGGCAGCACGTTGTTCCGACCCATCACCATGAGCATGCGGGCGACGCTGGCGTGCGACGCGAGACCCGAGGCGAGTGCGGCGACGAACCCGGCCGACACCAGGACCGCCTGGAACACCGGACCGCCGACGAGCAGGCCGATCTGGGGGAGCGGGTCGTCGGTGAACTCGCCGAACGGTGCGTTGGTGGGGAAGCGGAGCTGGGCGAAGTAGGCGGAGACCAGGAAGATCGCGCCGCCGAGCAGGACCGTCAGCATGATCGCCTTCGGCATGATGCGGATCGACTTCGCCTCTTCCGTGTACATCGTCACGGCGTCGAAGCCGATGAACGAGAAGCACACCACCGTCGCCCCGGTGAGCAGGGCCGACATCGTCACGCCGTCGTGGACGAAGGGTTCGGCGCTGACGATCGTGCCCGCACCGGCACCGTGGGTGAGCTCGATCACGGTGAAGACCACGAACGCGATCATCGCCAGGACCGCACCGATGAGCAGCACCATGTTGAGGTTCGACGTGCCGCGCATCGACAGGCAGATCACCGTCGTCACGAACACCGTGTACACGACGACGGTCACCCACGGGGGCAGCCCCGGGAACACCTGCTCCAGGTAGAGCCGGATGATCAGGGCGTTCACCATCGGCAGCAGCAGGTAGTCGAGCAGTGACGCCCAGCCGACCATGAAGCCGAGGTTCGGGTGCATCGACTCCCGGACGTACGTGTACGCGGAACCGGCCGCGGGGTAGACGCGCACCATCTTCCCGTAGCTGATCGCGGTGAGCGCCATGATGACGAGTGCGATGAGGTAGGCGCTCGGCACCGCGCCGTCGGTCTGCCCGGAGACGATGCCGAAGGTGTCGAACACGACCGTCGGGGTCATGTAGCCGAGGCCGAGTCCGACGATCGCCCAGAGCCCGAGGCTCCGCTTCAGCGACCCGCCGCGCACCGGTGCTGCCGGCGCGGTGACCGCGATCGGTGATGCCATGTGACTTCCCTGCTCTTCGGGGCCGGGCAGCGTCGCCCGGATCAGTTCGGAGCACCATACCGACGGGTCGGCAGTGGGCGGACCGGCCGCGGTGTACAGGTGATCGGCACCCGCTGTACACCGCGGCAGTGGTTCAGGCCACCGGTTGCTGCTGCGTGATGCAGTGCAGCCCGCCGCCGCGTGCGAACACCTGTCGCGCGTCGATCGAGCGGACCCATCGGCCCGGGTACGCCTCGGCGAGGATGCCCCTGGCGCGGTCGTCAGCGACCGGGTCGCCGAACGCGCAGGCGATCACGGCACCGTTCACCACGACGTGGTTCACGTAGTTCCAGTCCACCGGTCCACCGTCGTCCGACAGCGTCGAGGGGGCGGGCAACTCGATGATCGTCGCGTCGGTCGCCTGCTCGAGCGCTCGCCGGATCTGGGGCATGACCAGGTGGTCCGGGTGGCCCGCATCCGGCTGGGCGTGCAGCAGGACCGTGTTCGGGTCGGCGAAGGTCGCCACCATGTCGACGTGCCCCCGGGTGCCGAAGCCGTCGTAGTCGCGCGTCAGACCGCGGGGCAGCCAGACCACCCGTGTGGCGCCGATCGTGCGCGCCAGCTCCAGCTCGACGCGCTCCCGGTCGGCGTACGGGTTCCGGCGCGGGTCGAGCTGCACCGTCTCCGTCACGAGCACGGTGCCGGTGCCGTCGACGTGGATCGCCCCGCCCTCGTTGACGAGCAACGACGGGATCCGCGAGGCTCGCGCAGCACGGGCGACCGTCGCGGCGACCTCGGCGTCACGCGTCCAGGTCGACCACGGGTTCGCACCCCAGCCGTTGAAGACCCAGTCGACTGCGCCGAGTCGCCCGGTGTCGTCGACGACGAACGTCGGACCGATGTCGCGCATCCAGAAGTCGTCGAGGGGCGCCTCGAGCACGTCCACGCCGGACGACAGCAGGCGACCGGCATCCGCGCGTGCGACCGGGTCCACGACGACGGTCACCGGCTGGTGCTCGCTGATCGTGTTGGCCGTGGTCGCCCACGCCGTGCGCGCGGCCTCGGCACTCGCCGCGTCGTCGCCGAGCGTCAGGCCGGGGCGCGGGAACGCCATCCAGGTGCGTTCCTGCGGAGCCGTCTCGGGAGGCATCACCCACGTCATGCGCGCGCCTCGCGCCCGGCGGTGGCCGGTTCCACGGCCAGGGCCGCGTCGATCGCGTCGCGTGCGCCGTACGCGTGGCGTTGCTCGTCGACGGGGTCGACGAGCCCGGCGTACAGGTCGGGTCGCCGGGTCAGGTAGAAGGGGAACAGCCGGAGCCACTCCGTCCGGGCGTCGAGGTCGAGGTCGGCGACGAGCACCACGCTCGCGTCACGGGGCGCCTCGACGAGCACCCGGCCGAACGGGTCCGAGATGAAGGACGAGCCGTAGAACGTGATGTCGCCCTCGTCACCCCACCGGTTCGGCACGACCATGAACTGCCCGGCGGTGATGCCGTTCGCCACGATCACCCGCTGCCAGATCGGCGCGGTGTCGAAGTCGGGGAAGGTCGGTTCGGAGCCGATCGCCGTCGGGTACACGAGCACCTCGGACCCGGCGAGGCCGTAGGAACGGGCGACCTCGGGGAACCACTCGTCCCAGCACGTCGGCAGCCCGAGGCGCGCACCGAGTCCGGCGGGTTCGTACACCGGGAAGGCGTCTTCGTCCGTCCCCGGGCGGAAGTACGTGTCCTCGTGGTAGCCGGCGCTGATCGGGATGTGGGTCTTCCGGGTCCGGCCGACCAGGGTGCCGTCGGGCCCGACGAGGACGGCGGTGTTGTACCCGCGCGGGTCGTCGGGCTGGTCGTCGTCATCCGGCCGCTCGTACAGGGAGGCGTGCACGAACACCCCGTGCTCGATCGCCTGGGCACGGGCGAAGGCGACGGTCGGACCGTCCTGCAGCGACTCGGCGAGGTCCTTCGGGGTCCCGCTCGCCGGGGAGTCGCCCGGGTAGCGGCGTAGCGTCAGTTCGGGCAGGAACACCGCGGTGGCTCCGTGCGCTGCGGCGGTCGCGATGCCGTCGGCGAGCTGGGCCCGGTGCTCGTCCGGGTCGGGGAGCCACCGCACCTGCACGAGGGCGACGCGGAGGGACCGGCGGGGTGCGCCGGTGTCGGCGTGCAGCGGCGACGGGAGCGGGGGTGCTGTGACGACGTCCATGCGCCATTGTTGATCACACGATCAACTACCGCAAGGCCTTCAGCTGATGATGTTGACCGCGCGCGAGATGACCAGTGCCAGCAGGATGAACCCGCTGAGCGCCTGGTAGGCCATGATCATCTTCGCCCGGACGGTCATGGGCATCGTGTCCGTCGGGCTGAACGCCATCATGTTCGTCATCGCCATGTAGAGGTAGTCGAGGTAGACCGGCCGCCAGTCCGCGGTCTTCGGGTCGGTCTCCTGCGGGAACTGGAAGTCCGCCTCGGCACTCGCCCACAGCTCGGGGCGACGCCGTGCCACCGGACCCCCGCGGTCGAGCTCCCAGTAGACGAGCCCGAACACGATGATCGTGCTCACCCAGACCTGCAGCGCGGTGAGCAGCACGGCCGCACCGTCCGCGTGCCCGCCGAGCAGCTCGGTGATGGTCCGGACGACGGTGAGCTGGCTGGCGACGGTGAGCAGGGCCGCCAGCGCGAACGACAGCCACCGTGACCAGGTGGTCTCGCGCGTCAGACGCCGCGGGTTGAAGACGATGAGCGGGGCGAGCAGCAGGACGCCCAGGACGGGCACCACCCACGACGGGAAGAACAGCACCTCGTCGGGCAGGAACAGGCTCAGCGCCAGGTTCACCAGGACCGCGACGGCGACCGGTGCCCGGTGCTCGTGTTTCGGTCGGGTCCTCGTCGGGGTCACGGAGCGAGTGTCGCACGGGCCGACACCCGCGGGGGTGTGGCGCTCAGGGCGTGGACAGCGGGTCGGCGAGCGAGAGCGGCTCGACCTGGGTGCCGAGCAACCGCCCGGCTGCCCGCAGCCCGGACAGCAGCGCACCGTGCACGGTCGCCGGGTCGTCGCTCCAGGTGGCCTCGCCGGCGAGCTGCACCGGGCCGGACGGGGTGCCGAGCAGGTCGTGGTCGTCGGGTGACGCCCCGACGTGCAGGTACGAGTACGAGCCCCGCGAGAACGGGTCCTCGGCCCACCGGGTGATCCGGAACGCCTCGGGCCGGGGGACGGACGCGCCGAACATCCTCCGCAGCGCCACCACCCCCTCGTCGACGACCATGGCGTCCGGCAGGGTCTCGAGTCGACGGGCTCCGGCACCACCGACCAGGGCAGCGAGCACCGGCGCACCGGTCACCCGGGACATGTCGTACCAGGAGTGCCAGTCGACCCCGGCAGGCCCCTGCTGCCGGACCACCCACGAGTCGCCCCAGAACCGTGAGGGGAACCGCAGGAACACCTTGTCGTAGGTGCCCATCCCGAGCCGGTCGAGCGCTCCGGTCACCGGCGCGGACAGGGGCGGGTCGAAGACCATGTCGCCGGCCTGCAGCACCCCGAGCGGCACCGTGACGACGACCTGCCGGGCGACCACGGTGGTGCCGTCGGTGAGTCCCACCGTCACCGAGTCGTCGGCCTGGGTCACCGACCGCACGACCGACGACAGCCGGACGTCGAGACCCTCGGCCAGCGCGCGGGCGTACTGGGCGTAGCCGCCGGGGAACACCACCTCGTCACCGGGGACGTGCTCCTCGTCGAGGCCGTGCGCGTCGAGGACGGTCACGGGGGCACCGCAGAGGTCCTCGGAGCGGTGGGCCGTGTACTCGCGGACCCGTGCGGCCCGGTCGCCCTGCCACTGCAGCGACCGCAGCACGGTGTCGACGGCGGCCGCGTAGGTCGAGGGTGGGGGCGCATGCGCGACGACGGCGTCGAGGGCCGCGTCGACGGTGTGCAGGTCCGCGACGAACGCCGACGTGTCCTCGGCGGAGAGTGCGGCGCCGGACGGGTCGTGCCACGCGATCGGCCGGCCGTCGAACTGGAAGCTGCCGACCGTGAACTCCACGGTGTCGATGCCGAACGCCGGCGCCAGGGCCCAGAGCGGGTTGCCGTCGACCCCGTGGATCCACGAAGCGCCGAGGTCGACCGGAACCCCGAGCGCCGAATCGGTCCAGGTGCGCCCGCCGATCCGGTCGCGGGCCTCGAGCACGACGACCCGCTGCCCGCCGAGTGCGAGCGCCCGGGCGGCGGCGAGCCCGGCGATCCCCGCCCCGACGACCACGACGTCGGCGTCGGCGTCGAGACCATCAGCCATCAGTGTCCTCCGGTCAGCGGTGCCATCAGCCGCGCCGCCAGACTCGGCCGCCCGGTCAGTGCTTCCTCGCGGTCGGCCAGGTCGGTCGCGACGAGTCCCGCGTTCGCCCCGAGGAACCGCAACGGCTCGGGCTCCCAGTCGGGCGATCGGTGGTTCACCCACGGCAGTGCGGTCAGTGCCGTCGACTCGCCGCGCACGAGGTCGGCGAGGGTCCGTCCGGCCAGGTTCGTCGTCGACAGGCCGTCCCCGACGTACCCGCCGGCGCTGCCGACGTGGCCGTCCCAGGTCACCGAGGCGCACCAGTCACGCGGCACCCCGAGCGGTCCGCCCCACGTGTGCGTGACCGGGGCGTCCGCGACGACGGGGAACAGGTCGACCAGGGCCCTCCGCAGGTGCTCGAACACTCGCGGCACCCGGTCGTACCCGGGCGTGATCGAGGACCCCCAGTGGTAGCGGGCTCCGCGGCCGCCGAACGCCAGCCGGTCGTCGGCCGTGCGCTGCCCGTACACGAGCAGGTGCCGGTAGTCGGAGAACGTCTGCCCGTGCTCGAGCCCGATGCGCTCCCACGCGGACGCCGGCAGCGGGGCCGTCGCGATCATGAGCGAGTACAGCGGCAGGATCCGCCGCTTCGTCTGCTCCAGCTGGGCACCGTAGCCCTCGACCGCGATCACCACGGCGCCCGCCGTGACGGTGCCACGCGACGTGACCACACGCCCGCGATCCCAGGACGAGACGGGCGTGTGCTCCGCGATCCGGACGCCACGGGCCTCCAGGGCTGCCGCGAGGCCACGTACCAACGCGGCGGGCTGCACGCGCGCGCAGTCCGGGGTCCACGCGACCCCCGCCGATCCGGCGGCGTCGCCCGCTCGAGCGGGCCGCCACGTCATGTCGTCGCCCCATGCCGCGGAGGACGCGACCTCGCCGTGGGCGGCACGTTCCTGCACGGCGGAGCGTGCGTACAGGACGGTCCCGCCCTTCACGTAGTCGCAGTCGACCTCGGCTTCGGCCGCGGCGCGGCCGACCTCGTCGACGGTGTCGCGCATGGCGGCCCGCAGCGCCAGCGCGGCGTCGCGCCCGTGCTCCTCGGCGATCGCGGAGGCGGACCGTGGGAACAGCGCCGAGCACCAGCCGCCGTTCCGACCGGACGCGCCGAAGCCGGCGATCTCGCGTTCCAGGACGACGATCCGGAGGCCCGGGTCGGACCGGTGCAGGTACCACGCGGTCCAGAGACCCGTCAGTCCACCGCCCACGATCACGACGTCGGCCGTCGTGTCGCCGTCGAGCGGCGGCCGGGGCGTCAGGTCGTCGCGTCCGGTGGACGCGAGCTGGTCGAGCCAGAACGAGACGCCCCGGTAGCCGCCCACGGTCAGATCTTCGTCCAGGCCTCGGACAGGACGCTCCGCAGGATCGACGTCATCTCGCGGAACTCCGGCTGCCCGATGGTCAGCGGCGGTGCGAGCTGCACGACGGGGTCACCGCGGTCGTCGGCCCGGCAGTACAGCCCCGCGTCGAACAGCGCCTTCGACAGGAACCCGCGCAGCAGCCGCTCGGACTCGTCGTCGTCGAAGGTCGTCTTGGTGGCCTTGTCCTTGACGAGCTCGATGCCGTAGAAGTAGCCGTCACCGCGGACGTCCCCGACGATCGGCAGGTCGAGCAGGGTGTCGAGCTCGGCGCGGAAGAGCGGGGCGTTCTGCTGCACGTTGGCGAGCAGCCCCTCTTCCTCGAAGATGTCGAGGTTCTCCATCGCGACGGCGGCCGACACCGGGTGCCCGCCGAACGTGTAGCCGTGGTAGAAGGTCGTGTCCCCCTTGGAGAACGGCTCGAACAGGCGATCGCTGATGATCGTCGCGCCGATCGGGGAGTACCCGGAGGTCATCGCCTTGGCGCACGTGATCATGTCCGGCACGAAGCCGTAGGTGTCGCAGGCGAACATCGTGCCGATCCGGCCGAAGGCGCAGATGACCTCGTCCGAGACGAGCAGCACGTCGTACTCGTCGCAGATCTCGCGCACCCGCTGGAAGTACCCGGGCGGCGGGGTGAAGCAGCCGCCGGAGTTCTGCACCGGCTCGAGGAACACCGCGGCGACGGTGTCGGGGCCCTCGAACTCGATCATCTCGCGGATCCGCTCCGCCGCCCAGAAGCCGAACTGCTCCTCGGTGCCCCCGGGGAAGCCCATCTCCTCGGCGCGGTACGAGTTCGTGTTCGGTACCCGGAAGCCACCGGGGGTCAGGGGCTCGAACATCTCCTTCATCGCCGGGATGCCGGTGATCGCCAGGGCGCCCTGCGGGGTGCCGTGGTAGGCGACCGCCCGGGAGATCACCTTGTGCTTCATCGGCTTGCCCTGGAGCTTCCAGTAGTACTTCGCGAGCTTGAAGGCGGTCTCCACCGCCTCGCCGCCGCCGGTGGAGTAGAAGACCTTGTTGAGGTCACCGGGGGCGTGCTCGGCCAGCCGGTCGGCGAGCTCGATCGCCGCGGGGTGCGCGTACGACCAGATCGGGAAGAAGCTCAGCGTCTCCGCCTGCTTCGCGGCCATCTCGGCCAGGCGCTTCCGCCCGTGCCCGGCGGCGACGACGAACAGGCCGGACAGCCCGTCGATGTACTCCTTGCCGTGGCTGTCGTAGACGTGGTGGCCCTCACCGCGCACCATGATCGGCACGTCGGCGCCGGCCTGGTTCGCACCGTGCCGGGCGAAGTGCATCCACAGGTGGTCCCGGGACTTCCGCTGCAGGTCGGCGTCGTCGACCGGTGCGAACGGGTCGTACGAGCCGAGGCGGGTGGACTGTTCGGTCTTCTGGTCGGAGATGGTCATCGCGTTCCCCAGTCGTAGAGCTGTTTGCGGAGTTGCAGGTAGACGAAGGTCTCGGTGCCGGCGACGCCCGGGATGGCCCGGATGGTGCCGTTGAGCAGTTCGATCAGGTCGTCGTCGTCCTCGCACACGACCTCGACCATCAGGTCGAAGCTGCCGGCGGTCATCACGAGGTAGTCGACCGCCGGCAGTTGTTCCAGGGCATCGGCGACGGTTCGGGTGTCGCCGCTGACCCGGATGCCGATCATCGCCTGGCGGTGGAAGCCCAGTTGCATCGGGTCGGTGACCGCGACGATCTGCATGACGCCGGTCTCGGTCAGCTTCTGCACGCGCTGTCGGACCGCCGCTTCACTGAGACCGACGGCCTTGCCGATCTCGCCGTACGGGCGGCGCCCGTCCGCCTGGAGTTGTTCGATGATCCGTTTCGAGGTGTCGTCGATCGGTCCCGGACGTCGTGGTGCTGCCGCCATGCCGGACAGCATGGCAGCGAGGTCCGGGGTGCGCAAGGGATTCCGTTGTGAACACCGTGTTTCGCGACGATTTCCGTTGTTACGGTTCTCCACAACCTCCGGATCCTTCTTCCGCGCGGCCGGAATCCGTGTCAGTATCACCGCCATGCTGGACGCACAGAGCACGGCGACGGCGGACACCGACACCCGGGTCCTGCGGAACTTCGTCGGGGGTGCCTCGGTCGAGTCGACCGCCGACACCACGTTCGACCTGGTCGACCCGACCGACGAGCACGTCTACGGCACGTCCCCGGTGTCCACCCCCGCCGACGTCGACGCCGCCTTCGGCGCGGCCGCGTCCGCGTTCGAGACCTGGCGCCGCACCACCCCCGGCGAACGGCAGCTCGCCCTGTTCCGGATCGCCGACGCGATGGAGCAGCGGGCGTCGGAGTTCGCCGACCTCGAGTCGCTCGACACCGGGAAGCCCCGCGCCACCCTGGTCGAGGACGAGATCCTGCTCTCCGTCGACCAGATCCGCTTCTTCGCCGGGGCCGCCCGGAACCTCGAGGGCCGGAGCGCCGGCGAGTACCTGGCCGACCACACCTCGTTCGTCCGGCGTGAACCCATCGGTGTCGTCGCCCAGGTCACCCCGTGGAACTACCCGCTCAACATGGCGGTGTGGAAGGCCGCGCCGGCGCTCGCCGCGGGGAACACCACCGTGCTCAAGCCGAGCGACACGACACCCCTGTCGACCCTGCTGCTCGCCGAGGTCGCCGCCGAGTTCCTGCCGCCGGGGGTCCTGAACGTCGTCGTGGGGGACCGCACCACGGGCGCCGCGATGATCGACCACCCCACCCCGCAGCTCGTCTCCATCACCGGGTCCGTCCGTGCCGGCATGGAAGTCGCCCGTGCCGCCGCCGGTGACCTCAAGCGCACGCACCTGGAGCTCGGCGGCAAGGCACCCGTGATCGTGTTCGACGACGCGGACATCCCCTCGGCGGTGGCCGGGATCGTCGCCGCCGGGTTCTTCAACGCCGGACAGGACTGCACCGCCGCCACCCGGCTGCTCGTGCAACAGGGCATCCACGACGAGTTCGTCGCAGCGCTCGCAGCAGAGGCACGCGTCAACGCGAGAACCGGGTCGGACGGTCACTACGGTCCCGTCAACAACGCGAACCAGCTCGCGCACGTGCAGTCGTTCCTGGACACGCTGCCCGACCACGCGACGATCGAGCTCGGCGGCGCACGACAGGGCGACCGCGGGTACTTCCACGAGGCCACGATCGTCGCCGGCCTGCGCCAGGACGACCGTGCCGTGCAGCAGGAGATCTTCGGCCCCGTGCAGACCGTGCAGCGGTTCTCGACGGAACAGCAGGCCCTGACGTGGGCGAACGGCGTCGAGTACGGCCTGGCGGGTTCGGTGTGGACGACCGACCACGCGCGTGCGATGCGCTTCGCCCGCGACCTGGACTTCGGCTGCGTGTGGATCAACACGCACATCCCGATCGTCGCCGAGATGCCGCACGGCGGGTTCAAGCACTCCGGCTACGGCAAGGACCTGTCCCAGTACGGCTTCGACGACTACACCCGCATCAAGCACGTCATGTCCTACATCGGCTGAGGCCGACCACCCCCTGGAGGCACCATGGCAATGACCGGAACGTTCGCCGAATCGGGAGCCGATCTCCGGCTCGACCAGATCACGAAGTCCTTCCCCGGCCACACCGCGGTGGACAGCCTCGACCTGACGGTGCCCGCCGGCTCGTTCTTCGCGTTGCTCGGCCCGTCGGGCTGCGGCAAGACGACGACCCTGCGGCTCGTCGCCGGGCTCGAGGAACCCACGAGCGGCACCATCACCATCGGCGGCCAGGACGTCACCGACACGAAGCCGTACCAACGGCCCGTCAACACGGTGTTCCAGAACTACGCGCTGTTCCCCCACATGAGCGTGCTCGACAACGTCGCGTTCGGGCTGAAGCGCCGCCGGATCCCGGACCCGATGACGAAGGCCACGGAAGCGCTGCGGCTCGTCGAGCTCGAGGGATCGGCGTCGAAGCGGCCCGCCCAGCTCTCCGGCGGCATGCAGCAGCGCGTCGCCCTGGCCCGCGCGATCGTGAACCGGCCGGCTCTGCTGCTGCTCGACGAGCCCCTCGGTGCCCTCGACTTGAAGCTCCGCCACCAGATGCAGCTCGAGCTGAAGACGATCCAGGCCGAGGTCGGACTCACGTTCCTGCACGTCACGCACGACCAGGAAGAGGCGATGACGATGGCCGACACGGTCGCCGTCATGAACGGCGGCCGGATCGAGCAGATGGGCAGCCCGCAGGACCTGTACGAGCTGCCGCGCACCGCGTTCGTCGCGAACTTCCTCGGCCAGTCGAACCTGCTCGAGGGCGAGGTCCGCGGCACCGATGCCGGCCTGCTCGTCGTCGCCACCGCGGCCGGCTCCATCGCGGTGCCGGCCGACCGAGCCGTCGCCACGACCGGTCGCGTCGTCGTCGGCGTCCGGCCCGAGAAGCTCAAGATCCGCACCGCCGAACCGACCCCCGAGGCCGGACGGAACATCCTCGGCCCCGGTCGGGTCGTGGACGTCTCGTTCTCCGGCGTCAGCACCCAGTACCTGGTCGATGTGCCGGGCGCCGGGCGCGTCTCGGTGTTCGCGCAGAACTCGAAGGGCGGGCCGCGGATCGCGACCGGCACCGAGGTCTGGCTCACGTGGGGCGTCGACCACGGTTTCGGCCTGGAGGCGCACCCCGCGTCCGACGCGACCGTCACCACCCAGGACGACCCGGGCCTCCAGGCCGTCCCCGCCACGGCAGGATCGCTCGCGTGACCGGCGCGGTGCCCGGTCCGGACCTGCTGCGCGGGCTGACGTCGGCCCGCGTGAGCCGACGCGGCCTGCTGGCCGGCGGCGGGGCCGCCGCGCTGGCCGCCCTGCTCACCGGCTGCAGCATCAAGGGCTCCGCCGCCGCCGGCGCCGAGGACACCGTCGACTGGGCGGCGTTCTGGAAGGACGCGAAGGCGACCGGCACCCTGAACTTCGCGAACTGGCCGCTGTACATCGACTCCGACCACGGCAAGTCCGAGTCCCTGGCGCTGTTCAAGCAGGAGACCGGCATCGCGGTCGACTACCAGGCGGTGATCCAGGACAACGCGACCTTCTACGCGACCGTCTCACCGATCCTGCGGGCGCACGGTGCGACCGGCTACGACCTCGTCGTCATGACGAACGGGTTCGAGCTGACCCAGATGATCAAGAACGGGTTCGTGTGCGAGCTCGACCACTCGCGGCTGCCGAACTTCGCCGCGAACGCCTCGGACTCCGTCAAGGACCCCATCTACGACCCGGGCAACAAGCACTCCGTCGTCTGGCAGACCGGGTTCACCGGGCTCGCCTACAACCCGAAGTACACCGGGCGGAAGATCACCTCGCTCAAGGACCTGCAGGACCCGGCCTTCACGGGCCGCATCGGACTGATGAGCGACAACACCGAACTCGGGTCGCTCGGACTGCTCGCGCTCGGCATCGACCCGGAGACCTCGACGCCCGCCGACTGGCGGAAGGCCCAGGCCTGGCTGCGCGAACTGCGGCCGAGCGTCACGGGCTTCTACGACCAGAGCTACATCAACCGGTTGGAGAACGGCGACACCTGGATCACCCAGGCGTGGTCGGGCGACGTGTTCCAGGCGCAGCAGTCCGGGTTCCCCGACCTGGAGTTCGTCACGCCGGAAGAGGGGCAGATGACCTGGCACGACAACATGCTCATCCCACGGCAGGCCGCGAACCCGGTGTCGGCGCTCGAGTGGATGAACTTCTACTACACGCCGAAGGTCGCCGGGATCGTCGAGGACTGGGTCAACTACGTCTGCCCGGTGCCCGCGGCCGAGGACTACGTGCGGGACCAACTCGACGACGCCACCGTGGCGGACAGCCCGCTCGTGTTCCCCTCTGCGGAAGTGTTGGAGCAGTCGCACGAGTTCCGGGTGTTCCAGAACTACGACGAGTACTCGGAGTGGAACGGCATCTTCAACGCGGTGGTGCAGTCGTGAGCGCGGTCGGAGTGGCGCCGGGGCTCGCTCCCGGTGGTTCCGCCGGCCCGGCGCCGGTGCGGCGGGGACGCCGTCGGAGCACACCGTTCTTCCTGGCGCTCGTCGGCACCGCGTACCTCTGCGTGTTCTTCGTCATCCCGCTGGTGTCCGGGCTGATCGTCTCGCTCATGACCGGCAACCCGGACGACGGCTACACGTTCACCTGGAACTTCGGCATCTACGGCTCGCTGTTCGTCGACCCGCAGGTGCCCTACCTGACGTTCCTGCTCCGGTCGCTCTGGTACGGCGCCGCCGCCACGATCGCCTGCATCGTCGTCGGGTACCCGGTGGCGTACTTCATCGCGTTCCGGGTGTCCCCGCGGTGGAAGAACCCGCTGCTCATGCTCGCGTTCATCAGCTTCCTGGTGTCGTTCATCATCCGGACCGACATGTGGGCGTTCGTGCTCGCGTCGCAGGGCCCGGTCGTCACGACGCTGCAGGCGCTCGGGCTGGCCGGCAAGGACTTCCACATCCTCGGCACCGGCGGCGCGGTGATCTTCGGCGACGCCTACAACGACCTGGCCTTCATGGTGCTACCGATCTACGCCGCCCTCGAGCGCATCGACCCACGACTCGGCGAGGCCGCGAACGACCTGTACGCCGGCAAGTTCCGGGCGTTCTGGCACACCACGCTGCCGCTGTCCCGCTCGGGCATCTTCGCCGGGGTGCTGCTCGTCTTCATCGACAGCGTCGGCGACCCGGTGAACTCGGCCCTGCTCGGCGGCACGAACACGTACACGATCGGTCAGGCGATCCAGGACGCCTACTCCGGCAACCAGCAGTACAACGTCGCCGCAGCCCTGTCGACCGTGCTCATGGTCGTGCTCGGCATCATCCTGTTCATCTACGCCCGCGTCTCCGGCACCGACGACCTCGAGGACCTCGTATGACCGCCGTCGCACCGTCCCGATCCGCCGCCGCTCCGGCCTCGCCCGTGACCGGTTCCGTCGCCGGCCGTCCGCGTCGCCACGGCGTGAACCGTCGTGGGCCCTGGCTCGCCATCGTGTACTGGGTGACGATCGCGATCACCCTGGTGCCGATCGTCTACATGATCGTGTACTCGTTCAACGACGCCCCCACCAACCGGCTGTCGTTCGCCTGGAACGGTTTCACGACCTACTGGTACGCGAACCTGGTGAACGTGTCCGGGCTCGGGGCGGCGTTCGTCACCTCGGTGCTCGTCGCGTTCCTCGCCGCCATCATCTCCGTCGCGATCGGGCTGCCCCTCGCGCTGGCGCTGGAGCGGTACCGGTTCCCGGGTCGCGGAGTCGTGAACACCGTCGTGTTCGCCGACATCGCTGCGCCGTCGATCGTCGTCGGTTCCGCGTCGCTCTCGTTCTTCCTGTCGGTGGGGCTCGGCACCGGGTTCCTGACCGTGCTCATCACGCACGTGGCCTTCGACGTCGCCTACGTGGTCGTGGTGCTGCGGGCTCGGATCGCGGGGACCTCGCGGGCGCTCGAAGAGGCCGCGGGTGACCTCGGGGCGACACCGTTCCAGGCCTTCCGGCTCGTCACCCTGCCGCTGCTGGCGCCGGGCATGCTCGCCGCCGGGCTGCTGGCGCTGGCGATGTCGATCGACGACTACGTGATCACCTCGTTCGTCGCCGGGCCCGCGGTGACCTTCCCGCTGTTCGTCTACGGCGCCGCGAAGGCCGGGATGCCGCCGCAGGTGCTGTGCTTCGGGACGCTGGTGTTCGCGGTGGGGCTGCTCGTCGCGCTGCTGAACGGGGCGCTCAACCGGCGGCTGGCGCGCACGCGGGGGTAGGGCTGCGCGCGCTGGTGCTCTGGTGCGAGGTTCCGTCCTCGGTGCGAGCCCGCGCGCGTCGCACCGAGCACGGAACCTCGCACGGGATGACGAGGCCGGGTGATCAGGACGCAGTGTCGGCGAGCTGCGGGCCGAGTGACCGGCGTCGGGCCTGCAGCACGGGGTTGACGGTCGCGACGAGCATGATCAGCAGGCCGATCGCGATGACGAACGGCACCGGCCGGAGTGGGGCGGTCCAGCTCGTCAGGGCTGCGGGGATGCTCGCGAGTGCGAACGGCAGGGCGATGAGCACCGAGGTCACGACGAGGGCGACTGCCTCGAGGACGGCCCCGACGAGTGCGGTGCGGAATGTCCCGCCGGCGACGACGAGCAGGGCGACATCGCGCCGCCGACCCGACGTGGTCATCACGACGGTCGCGGCCCCGGTGAACAGGACGATCAGGACCGGCCCGCCGAAGATCGCCAGGCCACCGAGGTAGTACGCCGGGGAGTCCCAGACGCCGGCCAGACCGGTGAGCGCGGCGAGCATCACGGCCACGGCGAGCAGTGCGACCGCCGCGTGGCTCCGTGCGGCGTGGAAGCGCAGTGATTCGCGGGCGAGGAACCAGGCGACCGGTGACCCGGGCACCGCTGCGGTCCAGGCCGAGACCAGCCGGTGGCACGACCACGGTGCCGACGCGATGACCAGGCCCATCGCCGGGACGAGGAAGAGCATGGACACCCCGCGTTCGCCGAGCAGCGTCGAGGCGTACATCACCAGGGAGATGCCGCCGAGGGCGTACGCGGTGACGAGTCGAGCGCGACCGGGGCGCGTCGGCTCAAGCTCGGGCTCCCGGACGGCGAGGAGTGCGGGGGTCCTCGAGGCCGCGCGTGCCGCCCCGATGGCGCTCAGCAGGACCACGAGGACGAACACCACGAGCGCGACCATGGTCTCGACGCCCCCGAGTCGCGGCTGGAGTGCCGCTGCACCCGGGTTCCGCAGCGGTGCCGACAGGAACGCCATCAGGGCGCCGAGCACGAGCGGCACGAGTGCGAGGGCCGTGGCGAACGCGGCGAGGGCCAGTGTCGCGGCCTGGGCGAGCACCACGCGCTCGACCAGTCCGGGACCGATCCCCACCAGCTGCCAGCGTGCGTGGTCCTGACGCTGCGTCCGGATCGAGAAGCCGACGAGCACGTTCAGGGCACCGATCACCACGATCGCGTTCATCGCCCCGAACACCAGAGCGTGGTTCCGGAGTCCGGCTGCGTCGACGGGGTCGGTGACGGCGGCGGCGGTCGAGACGTCCCCGGCGCAGACCAGGGCGACGAGGGCCGCGAGCACCATCACGACGAAGGCCGCGGTCCACAGACGCCACGACCGCGCCACCTCGGAGAGGACGAGTCGGGCGATCACCGGGACACCGCCTGCAGCACGTCGGCCGCGGTCGGTGCGACGAGTTCGCGGTGCAGGCGTCCGTCACGCAGGACGAGCACCCGGTCGCCACGGGCCGCCGCCTCGAGGTCGTGCGTGACCATCACCACGGAGCGGGATCCCGTGGCCGCGCCCTGCAGCAAGGCGAGCACCCTCGCGCCGGACTCGGAGTCGAGGGCACCGGTCGGCTCGTCGGCGAAGACCACGTCGGGGGCCGTGACGATCGTGCGCGCGATCGCCACCCGCTGCTGCTGCCCGCCGGAGAGCTGCCCCGGTCGCTGCCGGGCCACGTCGGACAGGCCGACGGCGGCGAGGGCGTCGTGGACGGCCGACCGGTCGAGTGAGCCGGACGCCAGGCGCAGCGGCAGGGCGACGTTGTCGAACGCCGTCAGTGCCGGGATGAGGTTGTACGACTGGAACACGAAACCGAGGTGGTCGCGGCGGAACCGTGCAAGGGCGTCCCCGCGGAGCGTCGCCAGGTCGGTGCCGTCGATGTGGACCGAGCCGGAGCTGGGGGAGTCCAGTCCGGACAGGCACTGCAGCAGGGTGGACTTGCCCGACCCGCTGGGTCCGACGATGGTGACGAACTCCCCACGGGGGACGGACACCGTGATGTCGTCGAGGACCGTGGCTGCTCGCCCGCCGGGGCCGCGGAAGGAGCGGGTCAACCCGACGGCGGAGATCAGAGAGGTCATCCGACCAATATATGACATATGTTACGAGCGTGAGTCGGGCGGAGCGGCGGCGGACACGCCACAGGGCGCACGCGTAGGTTCCAGCCATGAGTGCAGAGCTGACGCTCGGCGCCGAGGAAGAGCTGCACCTCATCGACCTCGAGTCCGGCCGACTTTCCGCGAAGGCCCCGCGCCTTCTGCCCAAACTGCCCACCGACCGCTTCGGCGCCGAGCTGCAGCGCACGACGATCGAGACGAACACCCCGGTGGTGCGGACCCTCGACGACCTGCGGCGGGTGATCGTCGACCTGCGCAGTGAGCTCAGCGCCGCGATCGCCCCGGCCGGCGTCACCATCGCGGCCGTCGGCACCGCGCCGAGGTCGGAGTACGCCGACTTCGAACTGAGCTCCGGCGGTCGGTACGGCCGGATGCAGGAGCAGTACCGGATGCTCGTCGACGAACAGCTCATCTGCGGCCTGCAGGTGCACGTCGGGGTGAGCGACCGCGACCTGGCGGTGCTGATCGCCCAGCGGGTGGCGCCGGTGCTCCCGGTCCTGCTCGCCCTGAGCGCGTCGAGTCCGTTCTGGAACGGGCAGGACACCGGGTACGCCTCGTTCCGCAGCATCATCTGGCAGCGGTGGCCGTCGGCCGGCAGCTTCGGTCCGGTCGAGGACGCCGCCGAGTACGACCGGGTGCTCGACGACCTGATCGCCTCGGGCGTGATCGCCGACAAGAAGATGGCCTACTTCGACGTGCGGCCGTCCTCGCACGCACCGACGCTGGAACTCCGGGTCTGCGACGCGACCCCGGTGGTGGACGACGCCGTGCTCATCGCCGGACTCTTCCGCGCCGCCGTGCGCAAGGCCGAGAAGTCGGTCGTGTCGGGCGCCGAGTGGCATCCGCGCAGCGAACCCCTGCACCGTGCGGCGATGTGGCAGGCCGCCCGCTCCGGGTTGAGCGGGGAACTCGTCGGCCTCGGACAGCACCCCGAACGCCTGCCCGCCGAGGTCGCGGTCCGCCAGCTCGTGTCCCGCCTGCGGCCGGAGCTCGAGGAGCTCGGTGACTGGGGGACGGTGACGGAGCTGCTCGACGCGACCCTGGCCCGTGGCAACTCCACCGACCGGCAGCGCACCGCGTACGCCGAGCGCGGAGAGATGGACGACGTCGTCGCCCTGGTGGTGGAGGACACCGCGGGGCTCCCGTCCGGACGCGACGAGGACCCCGTGGTCCCGATCCACGGGTACCGCGTCCGCGCCGGCGACGAGGCGGTCGGCCCCGGGGCACGCCCTCGTCCGGCGTTCCGTGACCTGGCGGCGTTCTTCGACGGCTGGGACGCCGAGACCGCGATCGAGCGCTGCACCGCCCGCGACGTCTGGACCCGCGAGCACCACGTCGGCTTCGTGGTGGACGGCGGGGCGCAGGCGTTCGGCTGCGACCTGGTGCCCCGGACGATCAGCGCGTACGAGTGGTCGCAGCTCGAGCGTGGCCTGGGGCAGCGTGCCCGCGCGATCGAGCTGTTCCTGCGTGACGCGTACGGCGAGCGGCGGATCGTGGCCGACGGCGTGCTGGACGCGGACCACTTCGTCGGCGCGAAGGGCTGGGACCCGGACGCCACCCGGCTGCCGGCGACCGCCGTCCGTGCGCCGGTGCTCGGGTTCGACCTGGTGCGCAACGAGTTCGGCGGCTGGCGGGTGCTCGAGGACAACGTCCGCTCGCCCTCGGGCGTCGCGTACGGCATCGCCCTGCGCGAGCTGATGGACGACGTCGTGCCGGACGCCCCGCGGCCGGCGCACCTGCGCGACCCGCACGGCGTGACCGACCGCCTCCGCCGGACCCTCTGCGCGAACACCTCCGCGGTGACGGGCGCGACCGACCCCGTGATCGCGCTGGTCAGCGACGGCCCCGCCGCCGGCGCGTGGTTCGAGCACCGCAGGCTGGCCGACGGGGCCGGGTTGCGCCTCCTGGCCGGGTCCGACCTGGACGTCCGTGACGGACGCGTGGTCGACGCGACGACGGGCGACGTGCTCGACGGGCTGTACCTGCGGATCGACCGCGACGTCAGCGCGCTGACCGCGGAGCACGCTCCCGACCTCGGCGCGCGGATCCTCGACGCGGCGGAGGCAGGACGCGTCTACCTGGCGAACGCGCCGGGCAACGCGCTGGTCGACGACAAGGCGATGTACGTCACCGTGCCGGACCTGATCTGGTACTACCTGGACGAGAAACCCCTGCTGGCATCGGTGCCGACCTACCGCACGAGCATCGAGGTCGAACGGCTGTCGGTCCTGGACCGCGTCGGGGAACTCGTCACGAAGCCGGTCGACGGCGAGGGCGGACGCGGGGTCCTGATCGGACCGAGCGCGAGCGCCCCCGAGGTGGCCGAGCGACGGCGCGAGATCGCCGCGGACCCCGCCGGGTGGGTGGGGCAGGAGGTGGTGCAGCTGTCCTCGCACCCGACGATCGGACCCGCAGGTCTCGACCCGCGGCACGTCGACCTGCGGGCCTTCGTCTACGCGACGGGGACCGGACCGGACGACGTGCACCTGGCCGACGTCGCCCTGACGCGCGTCGCGCCCGAGGGCAGCATGGTCGTCAACTCGTCGCAGGGCGGCGGCGCGAAGGACACGTGGATCGTGGGGAACGCCCCGGCGGACACCGAGGGAGAGCGCTGATGTGTGGACTCGCGGGCGAGATCCGGTTCGACGGCCGAGCGCCGGACGTCGGGGCGGTCGCCCGGATGACCGGCTGCATGACGCACCGCGGCCCGGACGGCGACGGTCTGTGGGCTCGCGGCCCGGTCGCGCTCGGGCACCGACGGCTGTCCATCGTCGACCTGTCCACCGCGGGCGCGCAGCCGATGGTGCTGGCCGAGGCCGGGCTGACGATCGCCTACAACGGGATGGTCTACAACTACCGGCAGCTCCGCGACGAGCTGCACGGCAAGGGGCACCGGTTCGCGTCGACGTCGGACACCGAGGTCATCGCCCTGGCGTACGCCGAGTGGGGCACCGCGTTCGTCGACCACCTGATCGGGATGTTCGCCATCGCCATCTGGGAGCACGGCAGCGGCCGACTCGTGCTGGCGCGGGACCGGCTCGGCATCAAGCCGCTCTACGTCGCACCCGTCCCGGGCGGCCTCCGGTTCGCGAGCTCCCTGCCCGCGATCCTGGCGGGGGACGGCGGCGCGAGCGGCACCGGCACCAAGGAAGTCGAC
The DNA here is from genome assembly GCF_000686685.1 of Curtobacterium sp. UNCCL17. Lineage (NCBI taxonomy): Bacteria > Bacillati > Actinomycetota > Actinomycetes > Micrococcales > Microbacteriaceae > Curtobacterium > Curtobacterium sp. UNCCL17. The sequence continues at coordinate 559,054 of NZ_KK366002.1, forward strand.
ACGTCCATCGACTCCGTCGCCTTCGCGTCGTACATGAGCTTCCACTCGATCGTCCCCGCGCCCCGCACGATCCTGGCCGGCGTCGGCAAGCTCCCGCCGGCGACCGTCCGGGTGATCGAGCCCGACGGCACCGCGCACGACACCGTCTACTGGGAGCCCCGTTTCGAGCGTGACCCCGCCCGGGCCGACTGGTCCGAGCGGGACTGGGAGCAGGCGTTCATCGGCTCGCTCCGCACCGCCGTCGAGCGCCGGATGGTGGCCGACGTCCCCGTCGGGGTGCTGCTCTCCGGCGGGATCGACTCCTCGCTCGTGGTCGGGCTGCTCGCCGAGGCCGGGCAGCAGGACCTCGCCACGTTCAGCATCGGGTTCGAGGCGGCGGGCGGCGAGTCCGGCGACGAGTTCGAGTACTCCGACCAGGTCGCTGCGCACTTCGGCACCGACCACCACCGCATCCACATCCCCTCGTCGCGCCTGCTCGACGGCATCGACGGTGCGGTCGCCGCGATGAGCGAGCCGATGGTCAGCCACGACTGCGTCGCCTTCTACCTGCTGTCGCAGGAGGTCTCGCAGCACGTCAAGGTGGTGCAGTCCGGCCAGGGCGCCGACGAGGTGCTCGCCGGCTACGACTGGTACCCGCCGCTCGCCGACGTCCCGCGCGACCAGGCCGCCGAGGCGTACCGCTCCGTCTTCATGGACCGCCGGTGGCCGGCGGTGCAGGGCCTGCTCGGGGAGCGGTGGAAGAGCGACGACGACACCCCGTCGGCGTTCGTGGACCGCCAGTTCGCACGGCCGGGCGCGGAGACGAGCGTCGATGCCGCGCTCCGCAGCGACACCACGATCATGCTCGTCGACGACCCGGTGAAGCGCGTCGACAACATGACGATGGCATGGGGGCTCGAGGCCCGCGTGCCGTTCCTGGACCACGAGTTCGTCGAGCTCGCCGCTGCGATCCCGCCGTCGATGAAGCTCACCGACGGCGGCAAGGGCGTGATGAAGCGCGCCTCGCGCGGGATCGTGCCCGACGCCGTCATCGACCGCAGCAAGGGCTCGTTCCCGGTCCCCGCCATCCGGCAGCTCGAGGGCCCGTACCTGGAGCGCGTCCGCGACGCGCTGCACGCACCCGAGGCGCGGGAGCGCGGGCTCTTCGACCCCGCCACCGTCGAGCGGATGCTGCAGGACCCGAACAGCACCAGGACCGCGATCGGCGCGAACGCACTCTGGCAGCTCGGCCTGATCGAGATGTGGCTGCAGCAGCAGGGGGTGCGGTGACCGTGGGTTCCGTCCGGACTGGAGGCGCGCAGGGCGTCGCGTCGTCGGCCACCGTCGAGCCGTCGGTCACCACCAGGGCCGCGGCCGACCTGGGTGCGCGCCTCACCGCCGCCTGGGGGTCGTGGGGACCGACCATGACCCGGAACGCCCGGCGGGTGGCGTTCGTGAGCGACCGGCACGGCACCCCCGAGGTCTTCGTGCAGGACGTCGTCGTCGACGGCGAGTTGCCGGAACCGGTGCGGATCGCGCTGTCCGACGACCCGGTGATCCGGGTGTCGTGGTCGTCCGACGGGGAGTGGCTCGCCGTCGCCATCGCGACCGACGGCGGCGTGAAGCAGCAGGTCTGGGTGGTGCGGCCGGACGGCTCCGGCGCCGCGCAGATCGCCGGCTCGCGGTACCAGCACGCCGAACTCGGACCGTGGAGCCGCAGCGGACACCGGGTCGTCATCACCCTGCCCTCGACCGAGCCCGAGCAGCCGGCCCGTGCGTACCTGGTCGACCCGGTCACCGGTGATCGCGACGACCTGGCCGTGGGGGAGCTCATCCACATCCTCGACCTGTCGGTGGAGGAACGGCTCGTCGTGCTGAGCGACGGCCAGCGCGGCCAGGAGTTCGTCGTGGTCGTCGACCGGCTGACGGACGAGAGCCACGCCCTGTTCGCCGACGACCCCGACGGGTCCGCCGAGATCGCGTTCCTGCGACCCTCGCCCGCGAGCGAGACCAGTCCGCTCGTCGCCTACGTCGCCACCGAGGCCGGACTGCCCCGCCGCGGACTCGTCGCGCAGCCGGTCGGCCCGCACGGCTGGCGCGGCACACCGCGGCGGATCGTCGAGCGCGACGACGCCGAGCTCGAGTACCTGGACGCCGACGACGCCGGCCGCACGCTGCTGCTCGTCTGGAACGTCGACGGCCGCAGTGAGCTCGACCTCATCAACACCCACGACGCCTCGCGCACCCCCGTGCCGGACCTGCCCGGGTACGTCGTCACCGACCCCGTGCTCAGCCGTGACGGCCGGAGCGTGCTGCTCGCCGTCGAGGGACCGACCCGGCCGCGCGAACTGTGGCGACTCGACACGAACGCGCTGACCTGGAGCCGGGTCACCGACGTACCGGTGCTGCCGGACGTGCAGCTGGTCGAGCCGACGCTCGAGCGGTTCGCCGCCCGCGACGGACTGGAGCTGACCGGGTGGCTGTACCGGGCCGTGGAGCCGACCGCGTCGGGGGCGGACGCCGACCCTGGTGCTGGTGCCGTGCCTCCCGGCCGCGCAGCGCTCGTCCACCTGCACGGCGGACCGGAGTCGCAGGAACGACCCACGTTCTCGCCGCAGCACCAGGCGCTCGCCGCCGCCGGGGTGACCGTGTTCGCACCGAACATCCGCGGGTCCTCCGGGTACGGCCACGAGTTCGTGCACGCCGACGACCTGGCGCTGCGGTGGAACGCGCTCGCCGACGTCGTCGACTGCGCTCGGTTCCTGGTGACCAACGGGTACGCCGAGCGTTCCCGGGTCGCCGTCGAGGGACGCTCGTACGGCGGGTACGCGACGCTCGCGTCGTTGGCCTTCACGCCCGACGTGTTCGCGGCCGGGGTCGCGGTGTGCGGGATGAGCGACTTCGCGACCTTCTACCGGGACACCGAACCGTGGATCGCGGCCGCTGCCGCCACGAAGTACGGCCACCCCGTCGAGGACGAGGCCCTGCTCGCGGCACTGTCGCCGATGCGCGCGATCGACGACGTCACGGCGCCGCTGCTCGTCGTGCACGGTGAGCTCGACACGAACGTGCCGATCGGTGAGGCGCACCAGGTCGTCGCGGCGCTGCGGGAGCGGGCGCACGACGTGGAGTACCTGGAGATCGAGGGTGAAGGGCACGAGTACCGGCGGGCGTCGTCGCAGGCGCTGCTCGTGCGGCGGATGGTGGAGTTCGTGGCGGCGCGGCTGGGGTGAGGCCTGGCGGGGCGGGGCGCTCGGTCTGGCGCTCGGTCTGGTGCGAGGTTCCGTACTCCGTGCGGCGCACGTGCCCTCGCACCGAGTACGGAACCTCGCACGGGCCGTGGGCCCCCTCGCACCGTGCGAGCCCCGGCTCGGCGTCACCGGGTGCAACGATGCGTCGGCGGCGCTCGCCGCGGGCGGAGAATGGTGGCATGACGACGACTGCGCCGACCTCGACCGCGCTGCCCCGACCGGGAGAGGTCCTCGTGGCCTCGGCAGCGGAGGTCGAGCAGGTCGTCCACCGTGCCACGAACCAGTACGCCTCCGGCGTCGTCGCGGACACCGCCGGGTGGGCGGACGGCGATCGTCGGCGGATCGAGGACCTCGGGTTCCGTGGTGGTGATGCCCGCGGCGAGGCGCTCCGGACCCTCGACCTGACGATCGCCGACGACGGAACCCCGACGCGCATGCTCGACGCACCCGCGATGGCCGCACTGAACAGCCACCACGCGCGGTTCGCCGAGCGGCGCGGCGACGTGGTCCGCTACCAGACCGACGTGTCGGTGTGGACGGGGATCCCCGAGCGACCCACCGCGCAGGACTGGGAGGACGTCCGGGCGCTGCTCGGGTCGGGCGGGTTGCTCGGCGTCGGTGCGGCTGCCGTCCTGCCCGAGGGGTGGGAGCTCGTCGAGGGTGCCGGCGGCGTGCAGCTGACCGGTGAGGCGATCGACGGTGCGCCGGACGACGAAGCCGTCGTGCTGACGCCCGACGACGTGCCGGAGATGACCGCCCTGGTGGAGCGGACGAAGCCGGGGCCGTTCCTGCCGCGCACGATCGAGCTCGGCACGTACCTGGGCATCCGGCGGGACGGGCGGCTCGTCGCCATGGCGGGGGAGCGGTTGCACCCGCCGGGGTGGACCGAGATCAGCGCGGTGTGCACGGACGAGGCGTACCGGGGGCAGGGGTTCGGGCGTCGGTTGGTGCTCGCCGTCGCGCACGGGATCCGGGAGCGTGGGGAGATCCCTCTGATGCACGCGGCCGCCGGCAACACCGGGGCGATCGGGCTGTACCAGCACCTGGGGTTCCGCCTGCGGGACCGTGGGGCGCCGCGGTTCGTGCGGGTGCCGGACGGGAGCGATCGGCCGGCCGGGAGCGGCAGTTCGGGGGGTTGACTGCCCCGAGTGGCGCTCCGCACACTGTCTTGGTCGCCGGGGGACCTCGGCGCGTCATGACAGGAGAACCATCATCGTGAGGACGTCGTCGTGGACCGCAGGTGCGGTCACCCTCGGTATCGCGCTGGCCGCGGTCGTCGTCTCGACCGGCCCGGGTTCGCCGGCGGTCGCAGCGCCGGCGTGCAACGGGGACCGTGTCACCCTCGAGCAGCTCGCGAGCGGGTGCGCCGTGGCCACGCCGACGATCGTGCTGCCCGACGGCCGGCAGTTCGTCGTGCCGGAACCGGGCACGACGGTCTCCGCGTTACCGGTGGCCGCGTCGGGCGTCGACGACGGCGGGGACGTGTCGATCACGAACACCGGCCGTGCGGGTGTCGCGGTGCGCGTCGACGATGCCTGGTCCGGGTCGGCGGCCGCCGTCCGGCAGGAACGCCAGGCGCTGCGCGACCGGGTGGCCGCCGCGGTCGTGTCACGCGGAGCGGCAACCACGTCGGCCACGAAGGCGGCCACGAGCTGCACCAACACCTCGTACACCCGGCTCGGTTTCCGCTGGGCGGGCCCGGTGAACTGGAGCTACAACCCGAACAACCAGAAGGTCACCGGTCCGTCGGCGATCGGGGCCGGAGCCGACGCCTGGACCGGGCCGGTCTCGTCGTGCGGCCGGACGATCACGTCGACCGCCGACCAGAAGCACCTCGGGGTGCTCAAGCAGGCGATGGGCGTCACCGCGACCGGTGGCTGCGGAGCCGCGAACGCGTCGAGCGTGGTCGGGTGGGGGTCGCTGCCGAAGGACACCCTCGGCGTGACCTGCGTGTGGTCGCGCTCCGGCACGGCCGTCGAGACGGACCAGCGGTACTCGACGTCGGTCAACTGGTCCGCCGCCGCGACCTGCTCCGGGGCACGGTTCGACCTGCGTGGTGTCGCCACGCACGAGTGGGGTCACGCCTACGGGCTCGGGCACACGGCCGCGAACAGCGGCCTGGTGATGAAGCCGTCGGTGTCGACGTGCGAGACGAGTCAGCGCGGCCTCGGCCTCGGCGACCTGCTGGGGATCGACGCGATCTACTGATCGGGGCGCCTTCGTGGATTCTCTAGGATCGACCCATGTCCACGACCATGCCCGGCTTCGGGACGGAGCGCATCACGCAGCTCGGTCTGCGTGACCGCGTCTACGACCGGGTGCTCGAGGTCCTGATGGGCCACGACGTCGAACCGGGCATGCGGCTGTCGATCGACGGCCTCGCTCGCTCCCTCGGGGTCTCGCCGACCCCGGTGCGCGAGGCGCTGGTGCAACTCGAACGCACCGGCCTCGTCACCCGTGAGGCGAACAAGGGGTACCGGGTCTCCCCGCCCCTGGCCGGCGACCAGCTCGAGGCCCTGTTCGACGCCCGGCTCATCGTGGAGAGCGGCGCCGTCGAGCTCGCGGCCCGCGGTGACGTCGACGGCCTGCGCGAGCGACTCGCGGCAGCGCTCGACGAGCAGGCTGCGGTGGCCGTAGAGGTCGCGTCCGTCGGGGCTGCGCACGCCCCGGAGGAGCTGATGGCCCGCTTCTTCCGCAGCGACTGGCAGTTCCACCAGCTGATCTTCGACGCGACGCGGAACCCGTTCCTCGAGGAGATGTCCGAGATCATCACGACGCGCGTGCACCGCATGCGCCAGATCGTCGAGGGTGGTGGGGACGACACGGATCGCGCCGTGCAGGAACACCGGGCCATCCTGGAGGCGCTGGCTGCGGACCCGACGTCGGCCGTCGCCGCGATGCGGCTGCACATCGACGCCGTCCGGTTGCGTTCGCGCGCGGACGCGTCGCACACGAGCTGAGGAAGCGGGGTTGCGTTCCAGCGACGTGCGAGTATCTTTCCTATAGGAAAGAGGTTCAAAACTGAACCACCACGACATGCAAGGGAGCATTCCGTGACCACTCCACAGGACTGGGTCGACCAGGATTGGGACCCCACCACCTGGACGTCGGAGACCTGGCCGATCGCCGCGTGCCTGCACGGGTTCGCGCAGGTCACCCGCGACGGGACGGCCTTCCACGACGCCCCCGCCGAGGTGTGGGACGAGGTGTTCGGGCAGATCGAGGCCGTCGGCTTCTCGCTCGCCGAACTCGCCGACAGCCACATCCGCCCCGCAGACCTCGAAGCCTCGCGCCGCGACGAGCTGTTCGCCGTCGCGAAGTCGCACGGCGTCGGGATCCCGTCCGTGCACCTGCAGCGCAAGAGCGTCATCCAGCCCGGGCACGAGGACGAGAACCTGGCCTACGCCCACCGCACCATCGACGCGGCGGCCGAGTGGGGCATGCAGGTCTTCTCGACGGGGCTGCACCAGCCGTTCACGGACGCGCAGAAGCGCGCGCTGTGGTTCTGGACGGCACCGGGCCCGAAGGACCCCGACGACCCCGAGGTCTGGGCCGCCGCGGTCAAGCGACTGCGGGAGCTCGGCGAGCACGCTGCGAGCGTCGGGCTGCCGATGGCGCTCGAGCTGTACGAGGACACCTACCTCGGCACCGCCGACAGCGCGGTCCGCCTGGTCGAGGAGATCGGTCTCGACAACGTCGGGTTGAACGCGGACGTCGCGAACCTCATCCGTCTGCACCGTCCGGTCGAGGACTGGCGGGAGCTCTTCGCGAAGACGATGCCGTACACGAACTACCTGCACGTGAAGAACTACACGCGTGACGAGGCCGGCGACGGCAGCTGGGCGACGAGTGCGCCGAGCACCATGGAGACGGGCCTCATCAACTACCGCCAGGTCCTGCGCGACGCCGTCGCCGAAGGGTTCCGCGGGATCGTCATGACCGAGCAGTACGGCGGGGACAGCCTCGGCGTCTGCGCCACCAACCAGCAGTACATCCGATCGGTCCTCGCGACGACGAAGCTCGACGCGACGGCGACCCCGACTGCAGCAACCAGCACCGAAGGAGCAATCCGATGAGCACCCTCGACATCGCCGTCGTCGGGTCCGGCTACATGGGCGGTGGGATCGCCCAGGTCCTCGCCCTCGCCGGCCACACCGTCCGGATCGCCGACGTCTCGGCCGAGATCGCCCAGCAGAACCTGGAGCGACTGCTCACCGAGACCGCACAGTTCGTCGCCGACGGACTGTTCCCCGAGGACGCCGTCGAACGGGTCCGCGCACACCTGAGCGCCGCCGAGTCGATCGAGGCCGCCGTCGCCGACGCGGACTTCATCGAGGAGGCCGTGCCGGAGAAGCTCGAGATCAAGCACGCGACGCTCCGCCGCATCAGCGAGGCCGCCCGCCCCGACGCCGTGATCGGCTCGAACACCTCGACGATCCTGATCGAGTCGCTGGCCGAGGCGGTCGTGGGCCCGGAGCGGTTCCTCGGCGTGCACTTCTCGAACCCGGCACCGTTCATCCCCGGCGTCGAGCTCATCCCGCACCCGACCACGAACGAGCACGCGATCGAGGTCGGCGAAACCGTCGTCGCCGCGACCGGCAAGCAGTCGGCGCGGGTGAAGGACTCGACCGGGTTCGTCCTGAACCGCCTGCAGTACGCGCTGTTCGAGGAGGCCACGAAGATCGCCGACGAGGGCATCGCGAGCCCCGACGACATCGACACCATCGTGCGGACCACGTTCGGGTTCCGCCTGCCGTTCTTCGGCCCGTTCGCGATCGCCGACATGGCAGGGCTCGACGTCTACGCGTTCTGCTTCGAGTCGCTGCAGACCCGCTGGCCCGAGCGCTTCGCCACCCCGCCGTCGCTGCAGCAGCACGTGGACGCCGGTGAGCTCGGCACGAAGTCCGGCGCCGGGTACCTCGAGGTCCCCGCCGACCGCACGCCCGAGCTCGTCGCCTACCGGAACAAGGCGTACGTGGCGATGCAGAAGCTCCTCGACGAGCTCGGCCCGGCACCGATCCACTGAGGCGGGAGGGACACCATGAGCGACCAGAACCAGTCAGCCGGCCAGCACCGGGACCGCACCGTCGTCCTCACCGGGGCCGCCTCACCACGGGGCATCGGCCGCGCCACCGCCCACCACCTGGCCGAGGCCGGGTGGGACGTCGGGATCATCGACCTCGACCAGACGGCGAGCGAGCAGGTCGCCGCCGAGATCCGCGAACAGCACGGCGTGCGGGCCGTCGGCGTCGGGGCGAACGTCGCCGACGAGTCCGCCGTCCGTGCGGCCTTCGACACGATCGAGGCCGAACTCCGGCCGATCACCGCACTCGTGAACCTGGCCGGGGTCTCGTCCGCGCACGCCTACCTCGACCTGCCCGAGGGGGAGTGGCACCGGGTGCTGTCGATCAACCTCGACGGTGTGCACTTCGCCAGCCTGCGGGCGGCCGAGTCGATGGTGCGGTCCGGCTACGGGCGCATCGTGAACCTGTCGTCGGTCTCCGCCCAGCGCGGCGGCGGCACCTTCAGCAAGACCCCGTACACGGTGGCGAAGGCCGGCGTGATCGGCCTGACCCGTGGCCTGGCGCGCGAGTTCGGCCCGCGCGGCGTCACGGTCAACGCGATCGCCCCCGGTCCGATCGACACCGACATCATGGGCGGCACCCTGTCCGAGGAGCGGAAGGCCGAGATGGCCGCCGACGGCGTGCTGCCGCGCATCGGCACCCCGCGGGACATCGCCGCCGCCGTCGCGTACCTGATCAGCGAGGACGCCGGGTTCGTCACGGGCCAGACGCTCAACGTCGACGGCGGCCTGTACATGCACTAGGGCCAGCCGCCCACGGAACGCGCGCCGACCGGGCGACGCGATCCGAGCCTCCCATCCGGACGACCGAAACGACCGCCGGACGCCAGAACGACCGCACCGTGCTCGCAAAGGAGCGAACCCGTGTCACTACCCCCTGCCCCCGCGCTCGGGTCGACGAACGACCCCGGCCTGAAGTCCGCCATCGGCAAGGCGACGAAGCACCTCATGCCGATGCTCGTCATCCTGTACTTCGTCGCGTTCCTCGACCGCACGAACGTCGGCTTCGCCGAAGAGGCCCTGCGCGTCGACCGTGGCATCTCGGACGCCGCCTTCGCCCTGGGCGCCGGCATCTTCTTCATCGGCTACGCGATCTTCGAGATCCCGTCGAACCTGCTGCTCAAGCGGTTCGGTGCGCGCTTCTGGCTCGCCCGCATCGCCGTCACGTGGGGCATCGTCGCCGCACTGTTCGCCTTCACGACGAACGACACGATGTTCATCATCCTGCGCTTCATCCTGGGTGTGACCGAGGCCGGGCTGTTCCCGGGCGTGATCATGTACCTGTCCGAGTGGTTCCCGAACAAGGTGCGCGTGCGCATGTTCGCGATCTTCTACCTGGCGCAGCCGTTCTCGCAGATGATCGGCGCCCCGCTGTCCGGCGGCCTCATCAGCGTCGGTGACCAGGTCACGCCGTTCCACGGCTGGCAGGTCATGTTCGCCGGCGAGGGGATCCTCGCGGTGCTGGCGGGCATCGCGGCCCTGGTGTTCCTGACGAACAGCCCGCAGCAGGCGAAGTGGCTCGAACCGGGCGAGAAGGCGTCGCTCACCGCGGCCATGGAGCGCGAGGACACCGCCCGCAGCGAGGACGGCCCGAAGGGCATCTGGCGCGCGATGGCGAGCGGGCGCGTCTGGTACTTCACGATCATCTACTTCTGCCTGCAGGTCGCCGTCTACGGCACGACGTTCTACCTGCCGCAGCAGGTGTCCTCGCTGCTCGGGCAGGACGTCGGCTGGCAGGTCGGTCTGGTGTCCGCGATCCCGTGGCTCGTCGGGCTCGTCGCCTGCTACCTGATCGGGTCGCGTGCGGACTCCGTCGGTCGCCGTCGTCGCTGGGGCACCCTGTTCTACGTCACGACCGGCCTGTCGATCCTCGGCTCGGCGTGGGCGGGTGCGAACGGGCAGCCCGTGCTCGGCATCCTGTTCATCACCCTGGCCGTCGCGAGCTTCCTGGCCGTCGGCCCGATCACCTGGGCGTACCCGACGGCGTTCCTGACCGGTGCCGCAGCCGCCGCGGGCATCGGCCTGATCAACTCGCTCGGAAACCTCGGCGGGTTCGTCGCCCCGATCATGCGCACCGCGATCAACGAGGTGGTGCCCACCGACAGCGGTGCGTTCGGCATCGTCTCGCTCGGCGTCCTGGCGTTCGTCGCCGCGGTGATGATCTTCTGCACCAAGTTCTTCCGCGGGGCCAAGGCCGACGAACTGCTCGACACCTCGCACGTCCGCACCACCGACCCGAAGGGCAGCAAGCGATGACCAGACTGTTCAACGACCCGGCGGACTTCGCCGACGAGGCGACCGACGGCTTCGTCGCCGCGAACGAGCGGTGGGTGCGCGGGGTGCACGGCGGGGTCGCCCGTTCCACCACGAGCCCCGACGGCACGGTCGCGGTCGTGATCGGCGGCGGCTCGGGGCACTACCCCGCGTTCGGCGGGCTGGTCGGACACGGCCTGGCCGCCGGTGCCGCGATGGGCAACCTGTTCGCCAGCCCCAGCGCGCAGCAGGTCACCGGGGTCGCGAAGGCCGTGGAGCACGGTGGCGGGGTGCTGCTCAGCTACGGCAACTACGCCGGTGACGTCCTGAACTTCGACGCCGCGGCCCGCACGCTCGAGGCCGACGGCATCCCGGTCCGGACGGTCCGCGTCACCGACGACGTGAAGAGCGCCCCGGCTGACGACCGCGCGAAGCGCCGCGGCATCGCGGGTGACCTCTGCGTCTTCAAGGTGGCCGGCGCCGCCGCCGAGCGCGGGGACGACCTCGACACGGTCACCGCCGTCGCCGAACGGGCGAACGACCGGACGCGCAGCTTCGGCGTCGCGTTCTCCGGGTGCTCCCTGCCCGGCGCCGAGGAACCCCTGTTCACGGTGCCCGAGGGCCGGATGGCGGTCGGCATGGGCATCCACGGCGAGCGTGGCATCGACGAGACGGACGTGCCCACCGCCGACGGGCTGGCCGAGCTGCTGGTGTCCCGTCTGCTCGACGAACTGCCCGACGGCGTGGCACTCGAGGGCCAGCGTGTGGTCCCGATCCTGAACGGCCTGGGCTCGGTCAAGTACGAGGAGCTCTTCGTCGTCTACCGCTCGGTGCAGCGGCGCCTGGCGGACGCCGGGGTCGTCATCGTGGAGCCCGAGGTCGGCGAACTCGTCACGAGCTTCGACATGGCCGGGGTCTCCCTGACGCTGTTCTGGCTCGACGACGAGCTCGAGGAACTCTGGGCAGCACCCGCGGACACGCCCGCCTACCGCAAGGGCGGTGCGGTCGCCGAACAGCGGGTCGACCCGTCCACCGTGGCGGCGGACGCCGAGGGCGTCGGCATCGGCCCGGCGACCGACGAGTCCCGTGCGGTCGCCGAGCAGGTCGCCGCCGGCTTCGCCGCGGTCCGCGCCGTCCTCGACGAGCACGCCGACGAACTCGGGCGCATCGACGCCGTGGCCGGTGACGGCGACCACGGCATCGGGATGCAGCGCGGATCGCACGCCGCCGACGTCGCAGCCGCCGACGCGGTCACCCGCGGTGCCGGTGCCGGCACCGTCCTGCTGGTCGCCGCGGATGCCTGGTCCGACAAGGCCGGCGGCACGTCCGGTGCGATCTGGGGTGCCGCCCTGGAGGCACTGGGTCGCGTGGTCGGGGACGAGTCGCGTCCGTCGGGTGCCACCGTCGCGCAGGGGGTCCGCGCGGCCACCGAGGCCGTGCTCGCGTTCGGCGCCACCGTCGGTGACAAGACGATGGTGGACGCCCTGGTGCCGTTCGACGAGGTGCTCCGCACCCGGCTCGAGGCCGGGGCGGCGCTCGCCGAGGCCTGGGTCGACGCCGTCCGTGCCGCTCGCGAAGCCGCCGACGCCACCGAGTCCCTGGTGCCGAGGATGGGCCGGGCGCGCACCCATGCCGACCAGGCCGTCGGCACCGCCGACCCCGGTGCGCTGTCCTTCGCCCTCGTCGTGGAGACGGTCGCCCCGTGATCACCGTCGGGGTGTCGCTGAAGACGTACTTCTCGCACGCCCGGACGCTGTCGTGGGCGGCCGAGGTCGCCGACATCGCCCGGCGACACCCCGCGGTGCGCTCGGGTGCGGCGTCGCTCTTCGTGGCGCCGACGTTCCCGGCCCTCGTCCCGGTGCGTGAGCTGCTGACCGGCACCGGTGTGCAGCTCGCCGCGCAGGACCTGTCGTGGGCCGACGCGGGCGCGTTCACCGGCGAGGTCTCGGGCGCCGAACTGCGGGAGATCGGTGTCGACCTGGTCGAGATCGGGCACGCCGAACGGCGCTCCCTGTTCCACGAGGACGACGCGACGATCGCGGGGAAGGTGCACGCGGCCTTCCGCAACCACCTGCGTCCGCTGGTCTGCGTCGGGGAGCCGGACCGGGCCTCCGATCCGACGGAAGCGGTGGCGGCGGTGACCGCGCAGCTCGACCGGGCCGTCTCCACCGCCGTCGCGGACGGTCTCGCCGGACCCCTGACCGTCGCCTACGAACCGGTGTGGGCGATCGGCGCACCGGCACCCGCACCGGACGACCACATCGTGGCGGTGCTCGCCGGGATCGAGCAGCACCTCGCCACCCGGCCCGAGTTGCACGGCAGCACCGTCCTCTACGGCGGCAGTGCCGGACCAGGCCTGCTGACCCGGGGGCAGGGCCGGATCGGCGGGTTGTTCCTCGGACGGTTCGCCCACGACCCCGCAGCGGTCCGGGCCATCCTCGACGAGGTCGCGGCGCTCAGCTGAGCTGGTCGCGGACCGGCCGTGGGGCGCGACCGAGCAGTTCGCCGAGCAGCGGATCGGTGCCGGCGAACAGGCCCCGCTCGGCGGCCTGGTACATGCCGAGCAGGAACGCGACCATGTGCGGGTCCTGCCCCGCTGCCAGCGCACGGGCACGCCACTCGTCCTCGCCCAGGGCCTCGAACCCGATTTTCCGACCGGACACCTCGGACGCCTGCCGAGCCAGGTCGGCGAAGGTCGGCGCGTCCGGAGCGGTGAGCGTCACCGGCCCGTCGAACGGCTGGTCGGCGAGCAGGATCGCGGCGGCTGCCTCGGCGGCGTCCTCGCGGGCGGTCCACGACACCGGGCCGTCGACGGGGACGGACACCGTGCCGGTCTCCTGCCACGGGCCCGTCATCCAGGCGGCGCTGTGCGCGTAGAAGCCGTTCCGCAGGCTCGTCCACGGCAGCCCGGAGTCGCGGAGCAGGTCCTCGGTGGCGGCGTGGTGCGCTGCGGGCACGAAGGGCGAACCGTGCGCGGCGCCCTGGTGGCTCGTGTACAGGACCCGGCCGACGCCGGCGTCGACGGCTGCGTCGACCGCGGCGCGGTGCAGCGCGACGGCGTCGGCGGCCGGGTCGCTCGACGAGACGAGCAGGAGCTGATCGGCGCCCGCGAAGGCTGCCGGCAGGGTCTCCGGTTCGGCGTAGTCGCCGCGGCGGACCTCGACGCCGCGGTCGGCGAACCGCTGTGCTCGGGCCGGATCACGGGTCACCACCGCCAGGTCGGACGGCGCGAGGTGCTCGAGCAGGTGGTCGGCGGTGGCGCCGTTGAGGGCTCCGGTGGCCCCGGTGATGACGATCATGACTTCTCCGTATCGGTGGAAACAGTGTGCTGGTAGCGCTGGTAACACAGTGATAGCACAGATCCGTTATCGTTGTTCCGTGATCGAGCAGGGAAGCCAGCGCGACGAGACGCGTGCGCGCATCGTCGAGGTCGCCGGCACCATGCTGCGCGAACGCGGTGCCGCGGCCGTGACCACGCGGGCGGTTGCGGACGGCGCAGGCGTCCAGGCACCGACCATCTACCGGCTGTTCGGCGACAAGGACGGTCTGCTCGAAGCGGTCGCCGAGCACGCGATGGCGACGTTCTCGGCGATGAAGGCCGACGCCGTCCGGGCTGCTCGTGACGAGGCGACCGACCCCGTCGAGGACCTGCGCACCGGGTGGTCGATGACGATCGGCTTCGGGCTGGCGAACCCCGACCTGTTCGTGCTGTTGAGCGACCCGGAGCGCGGCCGTCGGTCGGCAGCCGCCCGCGCCGGTACCGCGCTGCTCGCCGAACGCATCCGGCGGGTGGCCGAGGCCGGACGACTGGCCGTGCCGGAACACCGCGCGGTCGAGCTCGTGCACGCGGCAGGCACCGGTGCGGTGCTCGCGATCCTGGCAGCTCCGGCGGACGAGCGGGACCCGTCACTCGCCGATGACGTCCTCGACGCGGTGCTCGGGCGGATCCTCGTGCCGAGCGGGCCGACGACGGACGACGGTGGCGCGGCCCCAGGTGGTCGCGGTCGGGGGACCGACGCCGTGGCGAGCGCCGCGATCACGCTCCGTGCCGCAGCGCCCCGGCTCGATCGACTGTCGGCAGCCGAGCGGACGATGCTCGCGGAGTGGCTCGACCGGATCGCCGCGGACTAGTCCTCGCGGGCGCCCGCCAGCCCGTGGTCGTGTGCGTAGACGACGAGCTGCACCCGGTCGCGCAGCGACAACTTGCCCAGGATGCTCGAGATCTGGGTCTTCACCGTCGACTCGGTCACGTACTCCCTGGTGGCGATCTCGGCGTTCGACAGGCCGCGGGACGCCCACCCGAACACGACGCGCTCCCGCTCGGTCAGGGTCGCGAACTCCGGCGGCTGCGGTGCGGGGGCCCGCGCCACGTCGGTGCCGAACAGCTGCGCGAGGTCGTTCGGTGCGATGACCGAGCTGCCCTCGTGCACGGCCCGCACCGCGGCGAACAGGAACGGCGGCGTGGTGTCCTTGAGCAGGAACCCGCTGGCGCCGAGCCGGATCGCGGTCGCCGCCGCCGGGTCGAGCCCGAAGGTGGTGAGCACGACGATGCGGGGCAGTGGGCCCGGGACGGCGCCGGAGTAGAGCTGCCGGACGGTCTCCACGCCGTCCATGCCGGCCATCCGCATGTCGAGCAGCACCACGTCGGGGCGCACCTCGGGGATGAGCGCGAGCGCTTCGGCGCCGTCGGAGGCCTCACCGACCACGCGCATGTCGTCCTGGGCGTCGAGCACCACCCGGAGCCCGGCGCGGAACAGCGCCTGGTCGTCGGTGAGCAGGATCCTGATCGGTTCGGTCATCGGACGGGTCCCCCTTGGACGTCGAACGGGATGCGGGCGCGTGCCGTGAACACGTCGTCCAGCACGGCGGCGTCGAACGACCCACCGAGGGCGCCGAGGCGCGAGTCCATGCCGTCGATCCCGCGGCCCGAGCCGGCGGTGGTGCCGTCTCCGGCGACGTTCTCGACCTCGAGCACCAGGTCGGCGTGCCGCCAGGTCTCCCGCACGACGACCGGGTTGCCGGGGGCGCCGTGGCGCAGGGCGTTCGTGAGCATCTCCTGCAGCACGCGGCGGGCGGCGGTGCCGGTGTCCGGGCGCAAGGCCAGCGGGACCCCGCGCACCGTGCGGTCGACGTCGACCCCGGCGTCGCGGATGCCCTGCACGATCTCCTCGAGCGAGCCCGGGCCGGTCGCCTCGGCGGAGCCGTCGATGTGCCCGAGGACCTGTCGGACTTCGACCAGGGAGCTCCGGGCGGTGCTCGCGATGGTGGCGCTGACCGCTCGGATGCGCGCCTCGTCGTCGAGGAACGGCACCGAGTCGGCCTGCGCGATGATGACCGCGAGTGAGTGGCCGACGACGTCGTGCACGTCGCGGGCGATGTCCGCGCGGATGCGTTCGGACTCGGCGACGTCGATGGCGCGGG
The DNA here is from genome assembly GCF_000686685.1 of Curtobacterium sp. UNCCL17. Taxonomy (NCBI): domain Bacteria; kingdom Bacillati; phylum Actinomycetota; class Actinomycetes; order Micrococcales; family Microbacteriaceae; genus Curtobacterium; species Curtobacterium sp. UNCCL17. The sequence continues at coordinate 575,041 of NZ_KK366002.1, forward strand.
TGGCGGTGGCCTCGGCCTCGGTGGCGACGGCCTCGGCACGTGATGCTGCGGCCTCGGCGTCGGCACGGCGCTCCGACTCGCGGTCGCGGGAGCGGAAGGCCCGGACGGCGACCCCGCCCGCCCAGACCCCGAGCAGCGCGGTCACCGGGGCGGCCATCGCCAGGAAGGCCTGGTCGCGCGGGCCGTTGATGAGCACGAGGAACCGGAAGCCGGTCGACGCCAGGTAGACCGTCGCACCGGCCCCGGCGACGACCGCGAGCACGCCGGAGACGACGACCTCGGTGCGGGTGCCCACGACGGCGGCGGTGCCGATCACGACGAAGAGCGCGAGGTCCACCAGCGACGGGCGCTCGCCGCCGCCGACCTGGATCACCCCGAGGACGACGACCATGGCCATCGCGGCGGACGGGGAGATGCGACGCAGGGCGATCGCCACCGAGGCCGACAGCACCGCGGCGAGGCTCGCGTGCTCGAGCTCGAGGTCGATGGGCAGCAGGAAGACGAACGCCGCCAGGGCCGCCCAGGCCACGTCGACGGCGATCGACCGGGTGGCGAGCGGCCGGAGGAACCTGCCCCGTTCGGTCACGAGAGCGATCCTCCCATGCCGTACCGGCGTCACGCGGGCGGGGTCATGGCCATGAGTGCGATGACGGTGGTGACCACGATCGCCGCGCAGAGCAGCAGGGTGGCGATCGTGTGCTTGGTCGAGGTCTGCATGCTCCCAGCCTGCGCAACCGGACGGCCGAGGGCATCGGGCGGTCGACCGAAGGGACTCGTCCTGCCGGGTGAAGCCGACGGTGGACCCCGATCCGTCGAACGGCGCATCCGGGACACCCTCTGCGTGATCCGGCCACCTTGGACGGCTGCTCAGTGCCCCCGGCGAACCATCGGCCGTGCAATCGCTCGATCGACACGAAGGAGCACGATTTGTACTTCCACAAGCAGGAACTCCAGTTCACGGCAACGCCCGACAAGCCCGACGCGATCTACGCCCGCAAGCTGCAGGAGGTGCTCGGCGGCCAGTACGGAGAGATCTCCGTCGCGCTGCAGTACCAGTTCCAGGCGTGGAACATGCACATCCCCGGCAAGTACCGCGACATGGTGTTCGGCATCGGCGCCGAGGAGATGGGCCACGTCGAGATGCTCGCGACGATGATCGCGCAGCTGCTCGAGAAGTCCCCGCTCGGCATCACCGAGGACGCGCTGCAGGACGACCCCACGGTCGCCGCGATCGTCGGCGGCACCGACGTCCAGCACGCGATCGTCGCCGGTGCGGGCGCCCGTCCGGTGGACAGCAACGGCAACCCCTGGCAGGGCTCGTACATCACCGCCAGCGGCAACCTGCTCGCCGACTTCACGGCGAACGAGAACGCCGAGATGCAGGGTCGTGTGCAGGCCGCCCGGCTCTACCACATGACCGACGACCACGGCGTGCGGGACCTGCTGTCCTTCCTCATCGCCCGCGACACCATGCACCAGAACATGTGGGCGACCGCTGCCGCCGAGCTGCGCGAGAAGGGCGTCGAGGGCTTCCCCGTGCCGAGCAACTTCCCGCAGTCGAAGGAGAACCAGGAGGTCAACTACCAGTACCTCAACTTCTCCGACGGTGCCGAGGCGAAGAACGGCCCGTGGGCGAGCGGCCCCTCGTTCGACGGCAAGGGCGAGTACTCGTACCACGACGGCCCGACCACCTCGGTCCCGATGCCCCCGCCCACGCACCCCGACGTCCGGCTCTACGGCACCACCGAGCTGCCGAACGTCGTCGAGAAGACGGCAGGCCTGGTGCAGGACAAGCTGAACAAGGAGTAGTCCCGACGGTCGCCCACGCGACCCACGGATGACAGGAGGCCCGGCGCACGACGTGCACCGGGCCTCCTGTCCGTCAGGTGGTCACCGCACCGACGGGGCGGGCCCGCCCACGGTCATCAGCGCCCCCGTCTCGGGTTCTTCGTCGCGGGGTGCCTCGAAGATGCCCGAGTAGGCGCGGACCGCGCTCCACCCCGCGATCAGCAGGGCCGTGCCGAGGACCGCCGCGACCCAGGGCGCCAGGAGCGACTGCTCGAACAGCCGGGGCACGGCGACCCAGGTCAGGAACGTGCCGGTCAGGCTGCCGGTCGCCCCGAGGAGCACGGCGGTGCGCCGGTCCAGGCTCGTCAGCGCGAGCGCCGCGGTGACGACGAGGACCGCGACCACCGCGTTCAGCAGGACGGACGTCATCGCTCAGCTCCTCACTCGGCGGCGGCGCCGGAACCGACCGCGAGCTGCTCGGACGCGCCACCGACGGTGACGGCGATCTTGCGCGGCTTCGCGGACTCCTTGACGGGGATCGTGACGCTCAGCACGCCGTTGTCGTACCCGGCGGTGATGCGCTCGGCGTCGAGGCCGTCGCCGAGCGTCAGCTGCCGGACGAACGTGCCGGGCTGGCGCTCGCGCGTGAGCCACTGCGAGCCCTCGGGGGCGCCCAGGGTGCGCTCGGCGCGGATGGTCAGGACGGAGCCGTCCACGTCGATGTCGACGGAGCCCGGGTCGATGCCGGGCAGGTCGACGTCGAGGACGTAGTGGTCCCCGGTGCGGTACAGGTCCATCGGCATCGAGCGCGGACCGGCTGCGGTGCCGAGGAGCGAACCCGCGAGTCGGTCGAGCTCGCGGAACGGGTCGAAGTTCATCGTCATCGAAATCAACTCCTTCGTGGTTCTCGTTGAGTCCCCTCGACTCAACTGCCACCGTTTTAGCACTCGACCCTGATGAGTGCCAAGAGATCGCTCGGAGGACGCCGAGAACTCAGCCGAGCAGGGGCTCGAGCCGCGCGACCGCCGTCCGCAGGTGCACCAGGGCCTCGCCGGGCGACTCCACCCGGGCCGCGGGCGCGGACAACGTCAGCCCCGCCACGAGCTCACCGCGCTCGCCGCGGACGGGCAGTGCCAGGCACCCGAAACCCCGCACGAAGGCACCGACCTGCGACGCCGAGGCGCCGCCGGCCGCGTGCAGCCGCCCCATCGCGCTCGACCCGGGTGCCGATCGCAGGGCGGTCGCGTCGAGGAGCGGGAAGTCCGGGTCGACGTCGACGTCGCAGATCCCGTCGGCGTCGTACCGGGCCAGGTGCACCCCGGCGCGGACTGCCGAGCGCACGTCGGACAGCACGGACCGGACGGCGCGGGGGAGTGGTGGGACAAACGGGGCCGCGGCCGGGGCGACACCGGCGAGCTCCGAGACCTTGTGCCCCAGTGCGAAGCCACGCAGGTCCGGCAGCCGCACCAGGTACTCGTCCTCCACGAGCAGCGTGATGAGCCGGTAGGTGGTCGCCCGCGGCATCCCGAGCGCGTCCGAGATCTGCTGGGCGGTGACGCCGGGCCCGGCGTGCGCGACCGCCTCGAGCACCGCGAGGGCGTTCTGGATCGCCTTCGGCTGCCGCGCGCGGAGACCGGGTTCGCTCACCGCACCCCCGTCCCGTGGCCGGGTCCGGCGGACGACCGGGAGGCGCCCAGCAGGTCCGCCTCGACCGGCACGTCGTACACCGCCCGGCTCCGACCCCGTCGCCAGGGTCGCCGACGGGTCGCCACCAGGAACGCGACGACGACCGCGGTGACCGCCCCGACGGCGAGGACGACGGCCGGCCACCGGGGCGATGCGGCCTCGACCCCGGCGTAGGTGAGCAGCACGGCGGTGAGCAGGACACCGGTCGTCACCGCGGTGGTCGCCACCCCGGTCGTCAGCTCGCCGATGCGTCGCAGGAACACCGGAGCCGCGAAGCACGTCATCGCGTACGCCGTCAGGTACCCGAGTGCCGCGACGACGAGTTCGGCCTCCATCAGGGACCAGGTCGGGATGCCGGTGAGGAGCCCGAGGACCGGCAGCGCGGTCAGCACCGAGCATGCCAGCACCCCCGCGACGAAGGGTGTCCGGAACCGGGGCGACGCCCGCCCGAGGGCGGCCGGCAGCACCCCTTCACGGCCCATCGCGAACAGCACCCGGACGAGCGCCGTCGTCGAGGCGATCGCGCACGCGGCGAACGAGGCGGCGATCCCGAGGTCGAGCGCCCACCCGACCCACTGCATGCCGAAGGCCGTGGCGAGCTCGTTGACCGGCGACGCGCTCGTGGCGAGGTCGGCGCCGATCGCGGCGAACCCGGTCTGCTGGGCGGCAGCGCTCACGACGTAGAGCACGCCCGCGACCAGGACGGTCCACGAGATCGCGCGGGGGATCGCCTGGAACGGACGCCGGGCCTCCACACCGAGCACCGACGCGCTCTCGAACCCGACGAAGGCGGTGACCGCGAGCGCCGTGCCCACCGCGAAGGGCGCCGGTGCGGTCGGGCCGAGTGCGAGGGCGGACGTGTCGACGGGCTGCAGCCGTGCGACCAGGGCGACGATCAGCACGACGATGACGGCGACGGACAGGGTCTCGACGAGCAGGGTGAGGCGCGTGGACAACCGGACCCCGAGGGCGATGACGGCGAACACCGCGGCACCCATGGCGGTGATCACCACGACCGTGACCAGGGAGCCGGTGCCGGCCGTCGGGACGAACCGGGACAGCAGGTAGTCGAGGTAGTAGCCGCTGCCGGTGAGCGAGAACATCGCGATGAACCCGTAGCCGAGCAGCAGTGCGGCGCCCGCGACCACACCGGCCGCCGGCCCCAGGCCGAGCGAGACGTAGGTGTAGAGCGAGCCGGTGCCCGCCACGCGTCGGACGAACTGGTTCACGGTGCGTCCGACCAGGAACGACAGCGCCATCGCGGCGAGCAGGGACCACGTCGCGCCCTGCCCGGCGACGGTCGCGACCAGCACCGGGATCGTGGTGGCCGCCGCCGACGGTGCGACCGCGGACACCGACTGCGCCAGCACGTCGACCGGGCCGATGCTCCGCCGGGACAGCCCGTCGACGGGGGAGCGCGTGCCGATGCCCGGCACCCGTGGCGGGTCGGCGATGGCACGGTCGAGCGCGGTCATGCGGCAACGGTACGGGGGCTGCGTTGCCCCGGTGTCTCGGTCGTGTTTCGCGGTGGTCTCGGGCAAATGAGACGCCTCGCCCGGGCCGTCCCATTCGGGTGCGTGCGGGTTTCACACCCGTGGAACGGGGGCGCAACCCCAGCGCGGGACCGTGGTCCCACCCCGACCCAGTCACCCGAACCGGAAGGCCACGATGTCCAGCATCACGAAGGACCCCGCGTCACTCGGAGCCGTACCCGCACCGCAGCGGACCATGCGCGGCTCGCTCGGCGTCACCGCGATCGTGTTCATGGTCGTCGCGGCCGCCGCCCCGCTCACCGTCGTCGGCGGTGCCGCCCCGCTGGGCATGCTGCTCGGCAACGGCGTCGGGTTCCCGTCGCTCTACGCCGCGTCCGCCGTGATCCTGCTGCTGTTCTCGGTGGGTCTGGCGGCGATGACCCGGCACCTGCCACGACCCGGCGCCTTCTTCACGTTCGTGGGCCACGGGCTCGGTCGTCCGGCCGGTGCGGGAGCGGCCACCCTGGCGCTGCTGACCTACACGACGATCCAGGTCAGCGTGCACGGCTACATCGGGTACCTGCTCGGGGTGACCGTCACGGGCCTCGGTGGGCCGGACATCCCCTGGTACGTGTGGTCCCTGGTCGTCGTGGCGCTCGTCGGGGTGCTCGGCTACCGGCACATCGACCTGTCGAGCAAGGTCCTCGGCGTCCTGCTCGTCGGCGAGGTCGGGATCGTGCTCGTCCTGGTCGCCGCGATCGTGTTCCGCGGCGGTGCCGACGGGCTCTCGCTCGCGCCGTTCGAACCGACCCACGTCATGTCCGGCTCACCCGGCGTCGGCCTCATGTTCGCGATCGCGGCGTTCATCGGGTTCGAGGCCACCGCGATCTTCCGCGACGAGGCGAAGGACCCGGAGCGCACGATCCCACGGGCCACCTACACCGCCGTCATCGGCATCGGGGTGTTCTACACGCTGGCGTCGTGGGGACTCGTGATGGCCTGGGGTCCGGACGGCGTGCTCGCCGAGGCCGCGAAGGACCCGGGCGCGCTCATCCTCACCACGGCGGCGCGGTACATCGGCACCGCGGGCGAGGCCGTGATGAACGTGCTGCTGCTCACGAGCATGTTCGCCTGCGTCCTGTCCTTCCACAACGTCATCACCCGGTACCAGCACTCGATGGCGAACGCCTCGCTCCTGCCCGGTCGTCTCGGCACCGTGCACCGCAAGCACGAGTCGCCGCACACCTCGAGCGTCGTGCAGACCGTCACCGCCGCCGTGCTCATGGTCCTGTTCGCCGTCCTCGGCCTCGACCCGGTCCTGCAGGTCTTCAGCTGGTTCGCCGGGGTCGCCACCCTGGGCGTGGCGATCCTGATGGCCGCGACGAGCCTCGCCGTCATCGTCTACTTCCGCCGGAACCGCGCCGACCGCCGCATCTGGAACACCGTCATCGCCCCGGTCCTGGGGTTCGTCGGGCTCGTCGCCTCGGCCGTCCTGATCTGGGCGAACTTCCCGACGCTCGTCGGTGACGTCGACGGTTCCGGAGCGAGCGTCTTCGGTGTCGTCAGCACCGTGCTCACCGGCCTCGTCGTGGTCGTGCCCGCCGTCGGCGTGCTGCAGGCCGTGGTGCTGCGACGGCGCGACCGCCGCCGCTACGACCAGATGCTCGACCGTCTCGCCAGCGACGGCTGACCGACCCACCCGACCCGCGCCTCCAGACCGAACCGAAGGAACCACCAGCATGACCCTCACCGATCCCGTCACCGCCACCACCCACCCGCTCGCGAACCTGAGCCCCGACGAGTTCACCGCCGTCCGCGACGTCGTCACGGCGCAGCCGGACTGGACCGACACCACGCGCTTCGTCTACGTCGGCCTCGACGAGCCGCACAAGCAGCAGGTCCTGGCCTGGCAGGCCGGCGACGGTCCCCTGCCGGACCGCCGTGCCCGCGTGATGCTCCTCGACATGGCGACCGGACGCTCCACCGACGGCGTCGTCTCGATCACCGACCGGATCGTCCTGTCCACCGACGTGCTCGACGGGTCCCGTGGACAGCTGCCCGTCCTCATCGAGGAGTTCGACGCCGTCGGCGAGATCGCGAACGCGGACGAGCGCTGGGTCGCCGCCCTGGCGAAGCGCGGCCTGACGCCGGACGAGGTGAAGTGCGTCCCGCTGTCGGCCGGGTACTACGACTACCCCGAGGAGGAGGGGCGCCGGATCCTCCGCGTGCTCGCCTTCCGCCAGGACCACCCCGCCGACCACGTCTGGGCGCACCCCGTGGACGGCCTGTCCGTGTACGTCGACGCCGCCAACCGCGCGGTGACCCGCATCGTGGACGTCGCGGAGATGCCCGTGCCCGCCACGTCCGGCAACTTCGACGACCCGGCGGTGCAGGGCGAACCGCTCGACCTCAAGCCGATCGTCATCACGCAGCCCGAGGGGCCGTCGTTCTCGGTCGACGGCGAGTTCGTCGAGTGGGCGAACTGGCGGTTCCAGGTCGGGTTCGACGCCCGAGAGGGGCTCGTGCTCCGGCAGCTGTCGTGGCAGGACGGTGCGCGGCTGCGGCCGATCGTCTACCGGGCCTCGATCGACGAGATGCTCGTGCCCTACGGCGACCCGTCGCCGGTGCGGTTCTGGCAGAACTACTTCGACACCGGCGAGTACCTGTTCGGACGCTTCACCAACTCGCTCGAGCTCGGTTGCGACTGCGTCGGCGAGATCAAGTACTTCGACGCCGTCCTGGCGGACGAGCTCGGCAACCCGCAGACCATCCGGAACGGCATCTGCATGCACGAGGAGGACTTCGGCACGCTGTGGAAGCACGGGGACATCTACACCGGGTCGCAGGAGGTCCGGCGCTCCCGTCGGCTGGTGATCTCGTTCTTCACCACCGTCGGCAACTACGACTACGGGTTCTACTGGTACCTGTACCTCGACGGCACGATCGAGTGCGAGGCGAAGCTCACCGGAGTCCTCTTCACCTCGTCGTACCCGGGTCGGACGGAGTCCGGTGCGGACTACCCGTACGCCTCCGAGGTCGCGCCCGGCCTCGGCGCCCCGTACCACCAGCACCTGTTCTCGGCACGGCTGGACATGATGGTCGACGGGCTGTCGAACGCGGTGGACGAGGTCGACGCCGTCCGGGTCCCGGTCGGCCCGGGCAACGAGCACGGCAACGCGTTCACGAAGTCGGTCACCCGTCTGTCGTCCGAGTCCACCTCCGGCCGTCTCGCCGACGCGTCGAAGGCCCGGACGTGGTTCATCTCGAACACCGAGGAGCGCAACCACCTCGACCGCCCGACCGGGTACGTGCTGTACCCGCAGGACGCTCCGGTGCTGCTCGCGGACGACTCGTCGTCGGTGGCCGCACGCGCCGAGTTCGCGCGGAAGCACCTGTACGTGACGCAGTACGACCCGGCCGAGCGCTTCGCCGCCGGTGACTTCGTGCACCAGAACCCCGGCGGGGACGGCGTCGCCCGGTACGTGCAGGGGGACCGTCCGCTCGACGGCGAGGACATCGTGCTGTGGCACACCTTCGGTCCCACGCACTTCCCCCGGCCCGAGGACTGGCCCGTCATGCCCGTCGACTACGCCAAGTTCACGCTCAAGCCGTACGGGTTCTTCCCGCGGAACCCGGCCCTGAACGTGCCGGCGTCGATCGGGGCGTCGGCCGGGTCGCACTGCTCGCACCACGTCTCCGGCGCCGTCGAGGCCGCACACGACGCAGCCGAGCACCAGCACGACCACGGGCACGACCACGGGGACGGGCACTGACGTGACCGACCTGCTCGGGCTCGCGGCCATCGTGCCGGCGTCGGCCGGGGCCTGCTGCACGGTCGGGGCCTGGCGCCCCGGCCGTGCGGTCGACGTCGTCGCCGCGGTCGCGATGGTGGCGGCGATGGTCGACGGAGCGTTCGGACCCCGGGTCCTGCCGGGTGTCCTGTGGTTCCTGGTGCTCGCGTTCCTCGCCGTGGTGGTCGCCGGGGTGCACCGGTTGCAGTCCACGTCCGCCTGGAGGCGCGGGTCGGCTCAGCCGCCCGGCGCGGCCTCGGCGCACGGCCGGTACGGGCGGCTGCACGCTGCCCTGGGCCTGCTGGTGATGGGTGCGACGGGAGTCGGCATGGCGCACGACGCCGGCGCCGCGGGGATGCACCAGCACCTCGGGGTGGTCGCGGTGACGTGGCAGGTGGTGCTCGGCGGGTTGACCCTCGGGTACCTGGTGCTCACTGTCCACATGCTCCGTGACGGCGTCCGGCGACGATCACGTGCGCTGCCGCTGGTCGAGACCCTGGCGATGGGTGTCGCGGTCGCGGTGATGTCCGCGGCGATGGTCTGAGGCGCTCGCCGGTCGCCGGGTGCCGCGTGCCGGTGGCGGTCCGTCCTGCTCAGCGCGCCAGGAACGGGTCGATGACCGCCCACGTCGCGTCGGGGGCCTCGAGGTGGGGCAGGTGCCCGGCCGCCGGGACCTCGGCGAACACCGCACCCGGCACGGCCGCCGCCACCGCGCGACCGTACGCCGGGGTCACGACCCGGTCGCTCGCGCCGAACACCACGAGCGTCGGCACCCGCACGGCACCGAGCCGACCGAGCAGCGTCGGGTCGCTCATCGAGCGGCCGGCGACGACCGCCATGGTCTGCCCGTTCGACCGCTGCACCGCGCGCTGTTCCTCTGTGACGGACGCCGGGTCCTGGTACCCCCGCTCGGGATCGTGCCAGGCGACCTCGGCCAGCCCGCGGGCATCGAGGGCGAAGAAGTCGGCGATCGGTTCGCCCTCGACCACCGCACCCACGCCGTCGATGTCGAGGACGGTGCCGACGACCCCGGCGAACCGGTCGTCGGCAGCTGCCTGCACGGCCATCTCGAGGGCGATCCAGCCGCCGATGGAGGACCCGACCACCACGACGTCCTGCTCCCCGGTGGCGACGAGCTGCTCGAGGTACGCGGTCGCCAGGGCCGGGACGGAGTCGATCCCATCGGGGCGCGGGGTGCCGTCCCACCCGGGGTGCGTGGGGGCGACGACGTGGAAGGCGGGTGCGAGGTGCGCGACGATCGGCGCGACGGTCCGGGGGCCGCCGCCGCCGTGCAGGACGAGCGCGGTGTGGGTTCGGGTGTCGGTCATGGGTTCTCCGTATCAACATGTTTATGTACGAGTGTTGATACCGTAGCACCATGCCGACCGACCTCGAAGCCCTGGGCCACGCCGTCAAGCGGGCGCAGTACCGCAACCACCGCACGATGGACGCCGCCCTGCGCGACCTCGGCGTGACGCTCGTGCAGTGGGACGCCCTGCGCGCGATCGACCGGATGCCCCGCGCCTCCGGGCACGACCTCGCCGTCGCGACGTTCCAGAGCGACCAGGCCTTCGGCACCCTCGCGAACCGGATGCTCGACCGTGGTCTCATCACCCGGACCGCCGGACGCGGCCGCCGGATCGAGCACACCGTCACCGAGGACGGGCGGCGGGTGCTCGACGAGGGGCACCGCATCGCCGAGGGGGTGCTCGACTCCCTGTTCGCACCCCTCGACGAGCCGCGACGGGCGGCGCTCCTGCAGCTCCTGACGACCCTGACGGATGCCGCCGAACCGTTCGGCGCGCAAAACGTACACAGTGCGAATGGTTCGTTGAACTGATCGTTCACTTCGTGAAAGAGTTCAGGCGTCCGCAGGGGACACACGGCAAGCAAGAAGGGCGGGACAGGACATGCACAGCACGTACTCCGGGATGCCTCGGACGGCACGGATCGGTGGCAGCCACACGCGCGTCGGTCTCACCGACCCGGCGATCATCGACGCGTACGTCGAGCGGCGCATCCAGGACCCCTCGCTGCTCGCCGGTCGTCCCGAACCGTCCTACGCGGACTTCTTCAGCACGCCTGCCGTTTAGCAAGGAGCGCATGACCCCATGCCGTTGACCGTCGTCCGTCGAGAGCACGTCCACCTCTACGCCCGCGAACCCGAGTCCGGGGTCGCGAAGACCGCCGTCGACGCGCTGCTGCGCCTGCAGCACGCCGAGGACCAGCAGATCGAGTCCGCCCGCATCGAGAGCGGCCTGTCGAAGAACGAGTTCCTCGCCGTCCGGTACATGCTCCAGGCGCACCGGGACGGCCGGACGATGGGCCCGAAGGACCTCGCCGTGATGCTCGCCGTCTCGAACGCCTCGGTCACCAAGATCGTCGACGGGCTCGTGCAGAAGGGCCTGCTGTCGCGCACGGCGCACCCCACCGACCGTCGTGCGCAGGTACTCGCCCCGACCGCCCAAGCCGCCGAGAAGATCGACGCCTCGTACGCGCGCTTCCACGCGGCCGTCGTCGACGTGCTCGAGCAACTCCCCGACGCGGACAACGCCGTCCTCGCCGACTCGCTCACGAAGATCGTCGACGCGCTCGCTGCGGGCACGCCCGCGCCGGTCGACGAGTACACGGTCGACGACCAGGACTGACGCGAGCGCGCCCGGCTGACGCGACCCGGCGGGTGTGACGCGACCCCGATACGGACGGGAGGCCCGTGGTGCGCCCGCCACGGGCCTCCAGTCCGGACGGTGGCGAGAAAACCTTCCAGCGGTAAGTTGGGTGCATGACCCACCCCGCGGACGACGCCGACGCGGCCCAGCCGCGCCGCGGCGGGTACCGCAAGGGCGCTGAGCGGCGCACGCAGATCCTCGACGAGATGATCCGCATGGTCGCGGAGCAGGGGGTCGACGCGTCGTCGCTCCGCTCGGTGGCCGAGGCCCTCGGGATCACGCACGCGGCACTCCGCCACTACTTCCCGAGCCGCGACGAACTGCTGCTCGCCGTCTACCGGGAGCACGAGGTCCGCGAGCAGGGCGCGCCCGACCGGATGAAGTCGGCGATCGGCGACATGCGCGAGAGCGCATCGCGCAACCGGGCCGTGCCGGGGCTGGTGCAGCTGTACACGACCCTCGCGGCCGACGCCGTGCAGGAGGGCCACCCGGCCACACGCGACTTCATGCGTGAACGCTTCGCCCGGCTGCGCGCCGAACTCGCCGAACTGATCGAGGCGGACCAGGCGAGTGGCCGGATCCGCGCCGACCTGGACCCGGTCGACCTGGCGAGCCTGAGCATCGCGGCATCCGACGGGCTGCAGGTCCAGTGGCTGCTCGACCCGGACGCCGTCGACGGCGAGCGGGTGCTGCGGCTGCTCGAGCAACTGGTCCCGCCGGTGCGCTGAGCGGCCACGGGGTACGCCCAGACCGCCGGTGGCACAGCGACCGGCCGGTAGAAGGGCAGCATGACCACTTCCACGCGCACCCCGCTCGGCGTCACGCTCGTCGACGGGGGCGCCAACGTCGCCCTGTTCTCGAGCACCGCCGAGCGGGTCGAGTTCTGCACCTTCGACGACGACGGCACCGAGCACCGCACCGAGCTCCGCAACCGCACCGGCTACACCTTCCACGACGTCGTCCCCGGCGTGAGGGTCGGCACCCGCTACGGCTTCCGTGTGCACGGCGCGTGGGACCCGGCGAACGGCCTCCGCCACAACGGCGCGAAGCTCCTGCTCGACCCCTACGCCACCGCCGTCGACGGCACCTACGAGTGGGGCCAGGCGCTCTTCGGTCACGACATGGACGAGCCCGAGCAGATCGACGAGACCGACTCGGCCAGCGCGATGCCCAAGTCGGTCGTCGCCGACCGATCCTTCGACTGGGACGGTGACACCCTGCTGCGGACCCCGCTCGCCGACACCGTCGTGTACGAGGTGCACGTCAAGGGCTTCACGAAGCAGCACCCGGACGTCCCCGAGGAGATCCGCGGCACCTACGCCGGCATGGCCCACCCGGCAGCGATCAAGCACCTCACCGACCTCGGCGTCACCGCGGTGGAGCTGCTGCCGACGCACCAGTTCGTGCAGGACTCGACGCTCCTCGACAAGGGCCTCCGCAACTACTGGGGCTACAACAGCATCGGCTTCTTCGCGCCGCACGACGAGTACTCGTCCGCAGGCACCGCCGGGCAGCAGGTCGCCGAGTTCAAGGAGATGGTGAAGGCCCTGCACGCCGCGGGGCTCGAGGTCATCATGGACGTCGTCTACAACCACACCGCCGAGGGCAACCACATGGGCCCGACGCTGTCCTTCAAGGGGATCGACAACCAGTCGTACTACCGGCTGGTCGAGGGTGACGAGGCGAACTACTTCGACACCACCGGCACCGGCAACAGCCTGAACGTCGGGCACCCGGCGGCCCTCGGACTCATCATGGACTCGCTCCGCTACTGGGTCGAGGAGATGCACGTCGACGGCTTCCGGTTCGACCTGGCCACGACGCTCACCCGCCAGGACGGCGAGGCCGAGAAGCACTCCGCGTTCCTCGACATCATCCACCAGGACCCCGTGCTGCGCGAGGTCAAGATGATCGCCGAGCCGTGGGACACCGCCGGCTACCAGGTCGGCGGGTTCCCGGCCGACTGGTCCGAGTGGAACGGCAAGTACCGCGACGACCTGCGGGCTTTCTGGCGCGGCGACGAGGGCGCCCTCGGCGACGCCGTGCAGCGGGTCCTGGGCAGCCCGGACGTCTACGAGGGCTCGCGGCGCTCCCCGCTGTGCTCGATCGACTTCGTGACCGCCCACGACGGTTTCACCCTGGCCGACCTGACGATGTACGCCGACAAGCACAACGAGGCGAACGGCGAGGACAACAACGACGGCGAGAGCGACAACACCTCGTTCAACGGCGGCATCGAGGGGCCGACCGACGACGGCGCGGTGAACGACTACCGCGACCGGCAGCGCCGCAACTTCCTCGGCACCCTGCTGCTCTCCGCCGGCGTGCCGATGATCCTGGGTGGTGACGAGCTCGCCCGGTCACAGGGCGGCAACAACAACGCGTACTGCCAGGACGACGAGATCTCGTGGTTCGACTGGGCCGCCGCCGACCAGGACCTGCTCGCCTTCACCACGGCGGCCATCGCGTTCCGTCGGCGGCACCAGGCCCTGCGCCCGGAGTGGTTCCGCACCGCGCCGGGTGACTCGGAGTCGACGGTGACCGTGCTCCGTGCCGACGCCGCCGGGTTCGAGGACAGCGACTGGGCGGACGGCGGCAACCGGGCCGTGACGCTCGTGCTGCACCAGGGCGACGACACCGTGGCCGTGCTGCTGAACGCGTCGGACACCACGGTCGAGTTCACGCTGCCGGAGCGTCCGGGTGGGGGCAGCTGGTCCCTCGGGCTGTCGAGCGACCCCGACCAGGCCGTGGTGGGCGACGCGGCGACGCTGCTCGTGCGCGACGCGTCCTTCACCGCGCTGGTCTGACGGGCGCGTTCGTTCGCGCGGGGGCGTCGTGATCGTCGCTCGTGTCGTGGTCTTCGCTTGGTGAGCAGCAATGGTCGGGTCCCCGTTCGGGACCCGACCATTGCTGCTCACGAAGTGGTGCGCGCGGCGCTCCTGGGTGCTCCTAGGCGTTCGCGCCCGCGGTCAGCACGGCTGCCGCGGGGTCGAAGTCCTCGGGGAGCGGCGGGATCGCGTCCACGGTCGACGTGATGTCGACGGCGGAACCCGACTCGGCGGCGTCACGGATGCCGAGCAGCACGTCGAGCACGTGCAGCGCGACGGCGCCGGAGGCACGCTCGGGGCGGTCCTCGGCGATGGCGCGGGCGAGCTCGACGACACCGGTGCCACGACCCCAGGTGGAGCCGACGGCCTCGAGCGTCTCGGGCTCGTCCTGCCCGTAGCGCCAGAGCTGCGACGAGCCCTCGAACGTGTTCGGGTCCGGCAGCGAGATCGTGCCGAGCGTGCCGTTGATCTCGACGAAGCCCATGCGCGGCAGGGCGTGCTGGAACGAGAACGTCGACTGGGCGGACTGCCCGCCGGCGAACTCGATCAGGGCCGCGTGGTGCGTCGGGACCTCGACCGGGAACGTCTCGCCGGCGCGGGGGCCGGACGCGATCGTGCGACGGTCGAGCGACTTCGACGAGACGGCCTGCACGCGCGAGGCGGTGCCGAACGCGTGCACCAGGGTCGTCACGTAGTACGGGCCCATGTCGAACAGGGGGCCGGCACCGGTGGCGAACAGGAAGTCCGGGTTCGGGTGCCACGCCTCGGGTCCGGGGACGTGGAACAGCGTCGTCGCGGACAGCGGCTCGCCGATGTCACCGCGGGCGATGGCCCGGAGCGCCGTCTGGATGCCCGCGCCGAGCACGGTGTCCGGAGCGGTCGCGACACGCAGGCCCTTGGCCTTCGCCGACTCGAGCACCGCGGCGGCCGACGCGTGGTCGGTCGCGATCGGCTTCTCGCTCCAGACGTGCTTGCCGGCGTCGATGATCTGCTGGTCGACCTCGGCGTGTGCGGCCGGGATCGTCAGGTTGATCACGATCGAGATGTCGTCGCGGGCGAGGAGCTCCTCGACCGATCCCGACGAGGCGACGCCGTACGCCGCCGCCTGCTCGGCGGCACGCTCGAGCAGCACGTCGGCGACGAAGCGGACCTCGACGTCGGCGAACTTGGTCAGGTTCTCGAGGTACTGGGTGGAGATGTTGCCGGCACCGATGATGCCGATCCCGACACGGCTCACTTGTCGTTGTCCTTGAGCCAGGCGAGGGACTCGGTGATGCCCTCGAAGACGTCGCCCTTGTACGCGTCGAACTCGACCACACGGATCGCCTGCGGTGCGGCGGCGAGGATCGCGGTCACGTCGACGTCGCCCTGACCGGCCGGCGTCTGGTTCTCGAAGGCGCGCTGCAGCGCCTCGGGCACGATGAGGGCGCTCTCGGACGAGGGCAGCGCGGTGCGGATGTCACCGTCGACCTTGCCGTCCTTGACGTGGATCGCGACGACACGGTCGCCCAGGCCCTTGAGCACGGCGGGGGCGTCGGCGCCACCGACGGTCGCCCAGAAGGTGTCGACCTCGAGGACGGTCTCCGGCGACAGCTGTGACACGAACAGGTCGTAGACGGTGCGGCCGTCGACCTTGTTCGTGAACTCCCACTGGTGGTTGTGGTACCCGAACTGCAGGCCACGGCCGGCGGCCTCGGCGGTCAGCTCGTTGACGCGCTCGGCGATCTTCGCGACGTCGTCGGCGGTCTGCCAGCGGTCGGTCGGGATGAACGGGTCGATGACGGTGCGGATGCCGAGGCGCTCGGCGGCGTCCCAGATCGGCGCGGTGTCCTCGGCGTCGATCACGGCGACGTGGCCGGACGGAGCCTTGAGGCCGGTGGCCGCGAACGCACGCTCGAGGTCGGTGGCGCGCTCGACGAACGCGTAGGGCTCGACGTTCTCGTACCCGATCTCGGCGACACGGGCGATGGCCTTGTCGAGGTCTTCGGCGATGGCGTCGCGCAGCGAGTACAGCTGCACAGAAGTGGTGGGCATTGCAGAGGCTCCTTCGATCCTGTCTGGGTGTCGCGGCCCGTCGAGGAGCGATGCTCCGCGGCGAGATCGATGACGACGCTACCCCAAAAACCACCCGGTGTGTAGTTTTTGCTGCCCCGTGTGACGCGGCCTGGATGGCCCGCGCATCACGGCCTGCGACGCGACCGGTGTTGCAGACAACACGTGTCGATGTATGCTCGCGTCGGAAAAACCTTGTCAGGCAAGGTTTTCATCGACTCAAGGAGGCGTCATGAGCACACCCGAACCCGGCAGCCCGGCACTGCTCAACCCGGAAGAGGGCATCACCCAGCCCGTCAGCACGGTCAAGGTGGGCATCGGCTACCAGATCGCCCTGTTCCTCGGGCAGTTCGGCCTCTTCGTCGCGCTCATGGCGCCCGTCTACGTGAGCATGCAGCTCAAGGCGCAGGCCCTGGTCGGCGACGACGCTGCGAACGTCATCGGCTCGGTGCTGCCGATCGGCGCGTTCGGTGCGCTCATCATGAACCCCCTCGCGGGTGCCCTGTCCGACCGCACCCGCACGCGCTGGGGCCGTCGTCGCCCCTGGCTGCTCAGCGGTGTCGTGGTCTTCGCGATCGCCCTCGCCTGGATCGCCTACTCGCCGGACGTCCTCAACCTGACGCTGGCCTGGCTGCTCGCCCAGCTCGCCGCGAACGCCACGCTCGCCACCCTGCTCGCGAGCTTCGCCGACAACGTGCCGCAGCTGCAGCGTGGCCGGTCCTCGAGCATCATCGCGCTCGCGCAGAACATCGCCGTGCTCGCCGGCACCTACCTGTCGGTCTTCTTCGTCGCGAACCTGCCCGTGCTGTTCATCGCGCCCGGCATCCTGGCGATCATCCTGGTCGCCGTGTACGCCGTCGTCGCGCGGGACGACCTGCCCACCTACAAGCTCAAGAAGTTCACGTTCCTGAACCTCATCGCGTCGTTCTGGACGAACCCGGTCAAGAACCCGGACTTCGCGTTCGCGTGGTGGTCGCGCTTCCTCATCATCTTCGCGACCTTCATGTTCACGACGTACCGCCTGCTCTACATGGAGCAGCACCTCGGCATCGAGAGCGCGAAGGAGGCGACGGCCGCCGTCGCCTTCGGTGTCCTGCTCTACACGATCGCGCTGCTGGTCAGTGCGGCGCTGTCCGGCTGGGCCTCGGACAAGCTCGGTCGCCGCAAGGTGTTCGTCGGTGGCTCCACGGCGATGTTCGCGGTCGGACTCATCGTGCTGGCGCACGCCGACACGGTCAACGGCTTCTACGTCGCCGAGGTCATCATGGGCTTCGCCTACGGCATCTACTCCGCGATCGACACCGCACTCGTCGTCGACGTCCTGCCGAACGCGGACCGTCCCGGCAAGGACCTCGGCGTCATCAACATCGCCAACGCGCTGCCGCAGTCGCTCGCCCCGGCCGTCGCCCTGTTCTTCCTGAAGATCGGGTCCGGGGACGCCGCCGACAACTACACGCTCATGTGCTGGGCCGCCGGCGCGATCGCCATCATCGGCGCACTCGTCGTGATCCCCATCAAGCGGGTGCGGTAGCGCCCGTCGCGCAACGCGACCAGGAGACGGACTGGAGGCCCGTGGCGACGCCGCCACGGGCCTCCCGTCCGTCTGCCTGGTTGCGTCAGCGGGCCCCGATAGCGTGACCCACATGCTCGACGCCACGCCTGCCCCGTTCGACACCCCCGCCGGCCGCATCGTCGGGACGGTCGACGGCGACGTGGTGCGGGTGCTCGGGATCCCGTACGCGCAGGCCGAACGGTTCGCTCCGCCGCAACCGATGCCACCGTTCGCGGGAGAGCTGCACGCGTCCACCCCGTCGCCGGTCGCACCGCAGCCGCACGAGGAGTTCGTCGACCTGCTGCTCAACCCGATCCAGGGCATCGAGGTCGACGAGCACTGCCAGCGACTCTCGATCACGCTGCCCGCCGACGTCCGGCCGGGCGAACAGCTGCCCGTGATGGTCTGGATCCACGGCGGCTCGTACGTCATCGGCGGCGGCGACCTGCCGATCTACGACGCGCGCGACCTGGTGACCGAGCAGCGCGTCATCGTGGTGTCGGTCACGTTCCGGCTCGGCGTGCTCGGGTTCCTCGGTGACGGCGAGAAGATCCCGGCCAACCTCGGGCTCCTCGATCTGGTCGAGTCGCTCCGCTGGGTGCGCGCGAACATCGCGCCGTTCGGCGGCGACCCCGACCTGGTCACCGTCTTCGGGCAGTCGGCCGGCGGGGACGCGGCCGCGCACCTGATGATCAGTGCCGGTGCCGAAGGGCTCTTCCGCCGCGCGATCATCCAGAGCGCGCCGCTCGGGCTGTCCCGTCGTCGGGCCCGGATGAACCGCGCGATGGTCCGGGCGGTCGGCACCGTGCACGCCGACACCCCGCTCGAAGACCTGCTCGACCGGCAGGCACTCGGTACCCGGGCCGCCGCGCCGTACGGACTCGCCGCCGGCATGCCGTTCGGCACCCAGTACGGGTTCGCGCCGCTGCCCGCCGAGCGTGACCTCGACGCCGCGTGGAGCCGGGTCGCGCCCGACGTCGACGTCCTGATCGGGTCCGGTTCGGACGAGGCCGGCATGTACGTGCCGCTCGTGCCCGGCCTGCGTCGGGTCACCCGGTCGCGGGTGCTGCGGTCGGCCCTGCGGTGGTGGGTCGTCCGTCCGCTGTCCGACGTCATCTACGGACGCGACGCCCGACGGTTCACCGAACGGCACCGACGCGCCGGCGGCCGCGCGACCTCGTACCGACTGCACCGCGGTGTCACGAGCGCCCCGACCGGAGCCGTGCACATGAGCGACCTGCCGCTGCTGCTCGGTGGCCGCGAGGCCTGGGCCGGCACCCGGTTCGTCCCCGAACGCGACTGGCCCGAGGTCGAGCGCCGCGGCCGGGCCTTCCGGGCGATCTGGGTCGACTTCGCCCGCACCGGCGAGGTCCGGGCCCCCGACGACGAAACGCTGACGTTCGACCGCGGCTGACCCAGAGCGGGTGACGGTGGCCGCGCCCCCTGAACTGGCGGTCGCGGGCCGCTGACCGGCCCCGCACAATCGTCAGCATGCCCACGACCGACGTCGACCTCCGCGCACGCATCGTCGCCGGGGCGATCAGTGCCTACCGAGCCGGGGACTTCCACCGTGTCGGGCCCGACGAGGTCGCCGAGCACGCCGGGGTCACCGCCGACGAGTTCCATCGGGCGTACCCGACGTGGGAACTCCTGGTGGTCGCGGTCATGGACAAGTGGAACAACGGCAGCCGGCGCCAGCTCTGGCCGATCGCGGAGCGGGACGGCACGGTCGCCTACCTGCGAGCCCGGCTCGCCGCGGGCGTCGAGGACCCGGCCCTCGTGCGGCTCCGGGTCGCGGTGCTCAGCGCCGCCTCGAACCCCGACCACCCCGCCGCCGGGTGGTTCCGCGCGCAGTACACGCGGGCGTTCGAGGACGTCACCCTCGCCCTGGTCCGTGACGTCGTCGCTGGCCGGGAGTCCCGTGGCGCCTCGCCCCGGCACGCCGCCGAGCAGCTCATGGCGCTGTACGAGGGGCTCCAGCTGCAGTCCGTCATCCGGGACGACGGGGAACCGCTCAGCGCCTTCGACCGGGCGGTCGCCCGGATGCGCGTGGGCTGGGCGGCGGCACGCGTCGACGCCTGATCCGGGTCGGGCGACCACGTCGGGTCCGGTCGGCACCATGCGGGCCCGGGGCCTCGAGCGGCGAGCGGTCACGACTCCCCGCGCGTGCAGCGTCGCGTGGTCGTGTTGCGGCGTCTGGCGGTGCCGCAAGCAACGGTTCGTGACCGCTCGGCGGGCAGCCATCGGGGTGTCCTGACCGCGCGTCGGCGTGGACGTCCCGGTGGCACGCCGGACGGCCGGGAGGCCCGTGGCGGCGGCGACTCGCGCCTCCCGGCCCGCGGGGTGGTCGCGACACACCGCGCGGGCTGCCTCGCGTGGTCACGTTCCGTCGTTCGCGGGCGGCGGGGCCGACGGTCGGTGACCGCTCGGCGTGCGGGACGCGGGGGTCGTGACCGGTCGGCGGGCTGGTGGAGCGTCCGCCCCACCCCGGTCCACGGCCTGGAGGCCCGGCGCGGCTGGCAGACGTCGGTGCACCCACCTGGCATGGTCGGCCCATGGAGTACACGGACTACGACACCCGGCTCGCCGCCTACGGCGTGATCACGGACGGTGACCGTGTGCTCCTGGCGAAGCTGCGCCACCCCGATGCGGGCACGTGGACGCTGCCGGGCGGCGGGGTCGAGTTCGACGAGACCGTCGAGCAGGCCGTCGTGCGGGAGATCCGCGAGGAGACCGGGTACGAGGCCCAGGCCGGTGCCCTGCTCGGGGTCCGGCACCACATCGTCCCCGCGGAACGCCGCATCCACGCCAACGGCCGGCCGATGAAGGCCGTGCAGGTGGTGTTCCGGGCGACCATCACCGGGGGAGCCCTGCGGCACGAGCTCGACGGCTCGACCGACGAGTCACGGTGGATCCCCGTCGCCGAGCTCCCGCACCACCGCCACGGCCTGCTCGTGCCGATCGCCCTCGGCTGGGCGGGTGCCCTGTCCCGCTGATCGCATCACCCGGCCGTCAGGACGGCGAACTGCGATGGGACGTCGGCCGGTTGCTGCGCCGCCGACTCGGCCTGATCGTTCATCGCTCACCCAGCAGGGCGGAGATGCTGTCAAGCCAGTTCTGCGTGAGGTACTCGTCGGTGAACAGGTCGCGCCACTGCTCGGTCGGCGCGAACTCCCGCTCGTCCAGGTTCCACTCTGCGCGGACGCGTTCGTGCTCGGCGAGGAGTTCCTCGCGGGTCCATTGCCGTCCCAGCACCTTCGTCATGGCCGTCCTCTCGTCGGTGAGAGGACGGTAGGACGATCAGCAGCGCCGACGCGAGCTTTCGGAATACAACATGTTCACTCCTCGATGACGCTGAGGACGTTGCCCGACGGGTCGGTGAACCAGGCGATGAGCGGGCCGCCCTTCCGGTTCACACCCCGGTCGTCGGTCATCCCCTCGTACTGCAGGAACACGACGCCCTTCGCGGTGAGTTCGTCGACCGCGGCGTCGATGTCCGGCACCGGGAAGTTCAGCACCGTGAAGGCCGCCGGTTCGTGACCCGGCCCCTTCGGGTAGACGAGCACCTGGTGTCCGCCGCCGAGCTGCAGGAAGAGCATGCCGTGGTCCTCGGTGACCTCGACCCCCAGGACGTCCTCGTAGAACGCCTTCGCCTCGGACACGTCGCGCACCGAGAACCCGCTGAACGCCTTCGTCGCATCGACCATGCGGCAAGTGAACCACTGCGGTCCGGCGTCGGTGCGCTCTGCGAGGATGAAGCCGTGAGCGACTCCGGC
Source organism: Curtobacterium sp. UNCCL17 (assembly GCF_000686685.1). NCBI lineage: Bacteria > Bacillati > Actinomycetota > Actinomycetes > Micrococcales > Microbacteriaceae > Curtobacterium > Curtobacterium sp. UNCCL17. The sequence goes on from NZ_KK366002.1 coordinate 596,655, forward strand.
ACGACCGTCGACCAGGCCGTCGAGCGCGCCGTCGAACTGGCCCGTTCGAGCCACCGCACCGTGCTCGGGATCGCCGGAGCACCGGGCGCCGGCAAGTCCACGCTCGCCCGCCGCATCGTCACCGCCGTCGACGACCGCCTGGGTGCGGGCACCGCGGTGCAGGTCCCGATGGACGGCTTCCACCTGTCGAACGCGGCGCTCGACGCCCTCGGCCGGCACGACCGCAAGGGCGCGGCGGACACCTTCGACGCCGACGGGTACGTCGCGCTCGTCCGCCGACTCGTCGCCGCCGCCGAGGACGTGGTGTGGGCACCGGACTTCGACCGTCGCGTGGACGAACCCGTCGCCGGCAGCATCGCGGTGCCCCGCGCAGCCCGACTCGTGGTGTCCGAGGGCAACTACCTGCTCGACGACACCGCTCCGTGGTCGGCGCTGCCGGCGCTCTTCACCGAGACCTGGTTCTGCGCCGTCGCCGACGACGTGCGGCTCGACCGCCTGGTCGGCCGGCACATGCGGCACGGCCGCGACCACGACGCCGCCCGCGCGTGGGCGGTGGAGGTGGACGGCGTGAACGCCGCGAGGGTCGCGCCCACGGTGATCCGGGCCTCCAGGACGGTGTGGACGTGACCACCGACCACCACCACGCGACACGACACGAGGAGCGACCATGACCATCGCCATCACCGGAGCGACCGGCAACATCGGGGGCGCCGTGAGCGCGGCACTCGCCGCGGACGCCGTGCCGTTCCGGATGCTCGTGCGCGACGCCTCGCGTGCGCCGGAGCTTCCGGGCACCGAGGTCGCCGTCGCGACCTTCGCCGACGCCGACGCAAGTCGAGCGGCGCTGCAGGGCGTCGAGGTGCTGCTCATGGTCTCAGCGGCCGAGGCCCAGGACCGCCTCGACCAGCACCGGGCGTTCGTCGCCGCGGCGGCCGACGCGGGCGTGCGGCACGTCGTCTACACGTCGTTCCTCGGCGCGGCTCCCGACGCGACCTTCACGCTCGGACGCGACCACTGGGCGACGGAGCAGGCGATCCGCGAGAGCGGGATGGCGTTCACGTTCCTGCGCGACAGCTTCTACCTGGACTTCGTCGAGGACCTGGTCGGCGAGGACGGCGTGATCCGCGGCCCGGCCGGCGACGGTGCCATGGCCGCGGTCGCCCGCGCCGACGTCGCCCGTGTCGCGACCGCGGTGCTGCACGACCCGGACGCCCACCGCGACCAGACGTACGAGCTGACCGGCCCCGAGGCGATCACCCTCGCCCAGGCGGCGGCGATCGTGTCCGAGGTCCGCGGCCGCACGGTCAGCTACCACCCGGAGACCCTGGACGAGGCGTACGCATCACGTGCGCGGTGGAACCCGGAGCCGTGGCAGGCCGACGCCTGGGTGAGCACCTACACGGCCATCGCCGAGGGGGCGCTCGCGCACGTGTCCGGCGACGTCGAACGCATCACCGGCCGTCCGCCGATGTCCCTGCGCGAGGTGCTCGCCGCGGGCTGATCCGCGCGCGCGGCGCCCGTGCCGACGTCCTCGGTCAGGACACCCGTCGCGCGGCGAACGTCCCGACGACGCCGAGGGTGAGCACCGCGACGAGCACGACGAGCAGCGGTGCCGTCCAGGTCCCCGTCGCACCGTGCAGGGCACCGGCGACGAGCGGCCCGGCCGACCCGAGCAGGTACCCGCCGCCCTGCACGAACGCGGACATCCGGCGGGCGTCGGCGTCGCTCGAGACGATCCGCACGATCACGATGAAGATCACGGTGATGCCGCCACCCTGGGCCGCACCGCCGAGCACCGACCACAGCAACCAGAGCTCCGGGGCGAACAGCAGCCCGAGCGGCATCGCCAGCCACAGCGTGCCGACCAGGGCGATGATCGCCGCCGGACGCCACCGGGTCGCGAGCAGCGGGACACCGAGCGCCCCCACGACGGCCAGGATCTGGAACACCGACGAGCTCGCGCCCGACGACGCCTTCGAGAAGCCGATCTCGTCGTGCAGCAGCGTCGGGATCCACGCGGTGAGGGCGTAGTACGAGAACGCCTGACCGCCGAAGGCGAACGTCAGGCCCCAGGTGATGAGCCGTCGTGCCGGTCGGATGGGCTCGGCGGCGGCGACCCGTGCGGCCTCGGCGGCGCGGGCGGTCCGGATCGCCCCGGTGTCGAGCACCTGGTCGATGGGGCCGGTGACGGGCAGCGGTTCGTCCCGCTCGGACGGCAGCGGGCGACGCCAGGCGTCCCGAGCGCCGACCGCGTAGGTCCAGGCAGCGGCGGCGATGAGTGCGAAGACCGCCCAGATCGCGATCGCGACCGGCCAGCCCCACAGGGCGGCCAGGGGAGCGGTGCCGAGCGACGTGATCATCGACCCGACGTTGAGCGCCGACGTGTACACGCCGGTGACCAGGCCGACGCGTTCCGGCGAGGTGTCCCGCCGGATGACCACCGGGATCACCACGTTGCCGATCGTGATGCCGATGCCGATGACCGCGGTGCCGATCAGCAGCGCCGCCGACGAGGGCATCGAGCGCACCACGGTGCCGGCGAGCACGATGACGAGCGACAGGGACACGGCGCGCTCGGGGTCCGCCTTCGCGATGACCCAGCTGGCGAACGGCGTCGCGAGGGCGAAGCACAGCACCGGGATCGTCGTCAGCAGCCCGGCGATCGTCGCGGTCAGGCCGAGGTCGGCGCGGACGTCGCTGATGACCGGGGCGGTCGCGACGATCGGGCCGCGGAAGTTCAGTGCGATCAGGACGATGGCCGCCGGCAGCAGCCAGGCGGCACCGCGGAGCCCCCGCCGGACGACGTCGCCGCTCATGCGGACGGCGTCGCGGACGGCAGCAGGATCGGCAGCAGGTCGAGCGGGGTGGCGGCGCGGGCGATGGTGCCCTCGGCCTCGTCGGGGGAGCCGTAGCCCCACTCGGCGAAGACGACCGGGACGCCGTGCACGGTCGCGCCCTCGACGTCGTGCTTCCGGTCGCCGATCAGCACCGGGCGGCTGGTGTCGAAGCCGTGGGCCTCGAGTCGTCGCAGTGCCTCTTCGACGACGTCGGCCTTGCTCGACCGCACCTCGTCGTCGCTCGCGCCCGTGATGATGTCGATGTCCCCGGTGAGCCCGTAGTGCTCGAGGATGTAGGTCGCCGGGGTCTCCGGCTTGCTCGTCGCCGTCGAGATCGGCAGCCCCGCCTGGTGCAGGGTGCGCAGCACGACGTCGATGTCCGGGAACATCTCGGAGTCGAGCGCCCCGTGCGAGAAGTAGTGCTCGCGGTAGACGGCGAGGGTGCGGTCGGCGAGCTCCTCGTCCATGCCCATCGCGACCCGGAACGTGTCCATGATCGGCGGGCCCACGAACGACATCAGGGTGTCGTGGTCCGGCACCGGGACGCCGACGGTGCGGAAGGTGTGCGTCAGGCTCTCGAGGATGCCCGGCGCGGAGTCGCTGATGGTGCCGTCGAGGTCGAACAGGATGGCGGAGAACGGGCTGGTCATGTCCTGTCCACCCTAGCCGGGCCGTGGCGGCGACCATCCGGGATCCGTCGGCGGCGGGGCGGGGGTGTGCCGTGCCTCCAGGCCGGACGGTCCGCCGCGGCTCAGAACAGGCGGGTGTGGCCGCCCTCGATGCCGCGCATCGCGTCGTAGTCGAGCACGAGGACGCGGATACCGCGGTCCTCGGCGAGGGTTCGTGCCTGCGGTGCCACCGTCTGCGCCGCCAGCACGCCCTGCACCGGACGCAGGTGCGGGTCGCGGTTCATGAGCTCGAGGTACCGGGTGAGCTGCTCGACCGCGTCGATGTTGGCGTTGCGCTTCATCTCGACCGCGACGCTCGCCCCTGCGTCGTCGCGGGCCAGGATGTCGACCGGCCCGATCGCCGTCATGTACTCGCGGCGGACCAGGGTGTGGCCGTCACCGAGGAGCTCGATCTGCTCGGCCAGGAGCTGCTGCAGGTGCGCCTCGACCCCGTCCTTCACCAGGCCCGGGTCGACGCCCAGGTCGTGGGTCTCGTCGGACACGACCTCGTACAGGGAGACGATGAGCTTGTCCTGCGTCTTCTTCTGCGTCACCGTCCACACCTGCGTGATGCCGGCGCTCGACTGCTCGTCGTCCGGCTCGGTGATCTCGATCGAGCAGGGCGGGCTCATCCAGTTCAGCGGCTTGTAGCTGCCGCCGTCGGAGTGCACGAGCAGGGAGCCGTCCGCCTTGAGCATGAGCAGGCGGGTCGCGAGCGGCAGGTGGGCTGAGAGCCGGCCCGCGTAGTCGACGGAGCACCGGGCGATGACGAGACGCACCCCGGAAGCCTAACCGGCGTGGTGTCGTCGACCGGACGAGGCGCGCGGCCCGTGCAGCGTGCACGGATTCACATGGCTGTAACGACGTTCTGCACATGTACCGCAAACCGATGCCGTCCTACCGTGGCTGACACCCCGATCGGCCCACGCCGACACCCCTCCCCGAGGAGCCACGATGGCCAGCGAGACCGCAGTGTCAGCACCACGAACCCCCCGTTCCGAGTCGGTCGCCGTCGACGACTACTCGCTCAGCCGAGTCCCGATGTCCGCACGCTACGGCTGGTTCCAGGTCGCCGTGCAGCGCTTCGGGCAGATCTCGGCCCTGTCCCAGTTCCTGCTCGGTGCGACGCTCGGCTTCGGCATGAGCTTCTGGGACGCCTTCTGGGCGATCACCCTGGGCGCCGTGATCCTGGAGATCGTCTCGGTGCTCGTCGGCGTCATCGGCGTCAAGGAGGGCCTGAACACCTCGGTCATCGCCCGCTGGACGGGCTTCGGCAAGGCCGGCTCGGCGCTGGTCGGGCTGGCGATCGGGCTGAGCCTGATCGGCTGGTTCGGCATCCAGTCGGGTGTCTCGGCGGCCGGCCTCGTCTCGATCCTGCCGATCCTGCCCGCCTGGGCGTGGTCGCTCGTGTTCGGGCTGCTCGTCACCGCCATCGTCCTGCGCGGGTTCCACTCGATGCAGTGGCTGGCGAACGTGACCGTGCCGCTGTTCCTGGTGCTCGTCGGCTGGGCGGTCATCGTCGAGCTGAGCCGGCACTCGATCGCCGAGCTCGCGGCGCGTGCCCCGGCCGGTCCGGAGCTGAGCTTCGTGGCCGGCACCACCCTGGTGGCCGGCGGGTTCATCGTCGGTGCCGTGATCACGCCGGACATGACCCGCTTCAACCGGTCGGTCGGCGACGTCGTGAAGCAGACGCTGCTCGGCGTGACGCTCGGCGAGTACGTCATCGGCCTGGCCGGTGTCCTGCTCGCCCACGCCGTCGGCTCCGCGGACATCACCCGCGTGATCACGTCGAGCGTCGGCTGGGTCGGCATCCTCGTGATCCTGCTCGGCACGTTCAAGATCAACGACTGGAACATCTACAGCTCGAGCCTCGGCGTCACGAACTTCATCGACGCGGTGTTCGGCAAGCAGGTGAACCGCGGGCTCGTGACGCTCGTGATGGGCGTCGTCGGCTCGGTGCTCGCCGCGGTCGGGTTCCTCGGGGCCCTCACACCGTTCCTGTCGGTGCTCGGGGTCGTCTTCCCGCCCATCGCCGGGATCATGGTGGCGGAGTACTTCGTCGTGAAGCGCTGGCGCCGCGAGCTGAGCGACGCCGAGAACATCCCGGCGACCTCGCCCACCTGGGTGCCGGCCACCCTGGTCATCTGGGCGATCGCATCGCTCATCGGGTACTTCGTCGCCGTCGGCATCCCGTCGATCAACTCCGTGGTCATCGCCTTCGTGCTCTACGTGGTCGCCGGCAAGGTCGGGCTGATCCGCGGCGTCGGTGTCAGTCGGACCGAGGCCGTGCCGGCTGCATCGTCCGCCCCGGTCGCCGCAGCGCCCGCCGCCCCGGCCACCCCGGCCGCCTGACCCGGGCGCTCCCCGAACGGCCGGTCGCGTCGCCGCACCCCTGATCCGCGCGACGGCGCGGCCGGTCCCCACGAACAAGCACCACCTCACGACCAAGCACCACCCCGCGAACACCGCACCACCGCACCCCGCACCCGCACCACCGAAGGGAACCCCCATGCGCATCGGCATCGACGTCGGCGGCACCAACACGGACGCCGTCCTGATGGACGGCAGCACCGTCCGTGCGGCGGTCAAGCGGTCCACCACCCCCGACGTCACCTCGGGCATCGTCGCCGCACTCGACAGCCTGCGCGAGCAGCACGCCTTCGGCCCCACGGACATCGACGGCGTGATGATCGGCACCACCCACTTCATCAACGCCCTGGTCGAGGCACGCGGCCTCGCCCCGACCGCCGCGGTCCGCCTGGGCCTGCCGGCGACGGCGTCACTGCCCCCGTTCACGGACTGGCCCGGGCACCTGGTGTCGGCCGTGCACGCCCAGCCGTTCCTGGCGCACGGCGGCCACGAGTTCGACGGCCGCGTCATCTCCGAGCTCGACCCCGAGGAACTCAAGCGGCACGCCGGTGCCATCGCGGCCGCGGGCATCCGTTCCGTCGCGATCTCGTCGGTGTTCTCCCCGATCAACGACGAGTTCGAGCAGCGCGCGCAGGAGATCATGGCTGCGGAGCTCGGGCCGGACGTGGCGTTCTCGCTGTCGTCCGAGATCGGTCGCATCGGCCTGCTCGAGCGCGAGAACGCGACGATCATCAACGCGGCGCTCCGTGAGCTCGCCGACCGCATCGTGGACGGCCTGTCCGGGTCGGTCACGGGCAGCGGCATCGACGCACCGCTCTTCCTGAGCCAGAACGACGGCACCCTGATGGACGTCGAGTACGCCCGTCGCTACCCGGTCGCGACGTTCGCCTCGGGCCCGACGAACTCGATGCGTGGTGCAGCCGTGCTGTCCGGCTTCGACACCTGTGCGGTCGTCGACGTCGGCGGCACGACGAGCGACGTCGGCGTCCTGACCGCGGGCTTCCCGCGTGAGGCCACGGGCGAGGTCGCCGTCGCCGGCATCCGCACGAACTTCCGGATGCCCGACGTCCTGTCCGTCGGCATCGGCGGCGGCTCCCGCATCCGCGAGGACGGCAGCGTCGTCGGGCCGGACTCCGTCGGGTACCGCCTGACCGAGGAGGGCCTGGTCTTCGGCGGTACCACCCTGACCGCCACCGACGTGGCCGTCCGCCGTGGCCGCGGCGCGATCGGGGACCCGTCGCTCGTCGCCGGGGTGCCGGCCGAGGTCGCCGCCCGCGCGCTCGACGTCATCGCGGAGCGCGTCGCCGACATCGTCGAGCGGATGCGCACATCGTCCGACCCGCTGCCCGTCGTGGCGGTCGGCGGCGGCTCGGTGCTGCTGCCCGACACCCTGCCCGGACTCGGCACCGTGCACCGCCCGGAGCACTACTCGGTCGCCAACGCCATCGGTGCGGCGATCGCGCAGGTCAGCGGCGAGGTCGACAAGGTCTACGCGATCAGCGACGGCCGCCGGTCAGCCGTGGTCGACGAGGCCCGGCAAGAGGCCGTCGACCGTGCCATCGCGGCCGGCGCCGACCCCGGCTCGGTGGACATCGTCGACTTCGACGAGGTCCCGATCCCGTACCTGCCGGGCAACGCGACACGGATCCGCGCCAAGGCCGTCGGCGACCTGGCACTCGGGGCGCTGGTCCGATGAGCGCCACGCAAGCCGCGCCCCGCGCCGCAGCCGCGCAAGCCGCCGCCGCAGCCGCGCAAGCCGCGCCCACAGCTCCCCTCCTCACCGCCATCGGCGCCGACTGCTCCGCCCTCGCCCGCGGCGCAGCGATCCTCGGCACCGGCGGCGGCGGTGACCCCTACATCGGGCGCCTGCTCGCCGAGGCCGCCGTCCGCGCCCACGGCCCGGTCGAGATCGTCCAGGTCGAGGACCTGCCCGACGACGCCGTGGTGCTCTCGGTCGCGATGATCGGCGCTCCCACGGTGATGGTCGAGAAGCTGCCGTCCGCCGGCCAGTTCGCCGAGGCCATCCGCAGCCTGTCGGCGTTCCTCAACGTGACCCCGACCCACCTGGCCTGCATCGAGGTCGGCGGCGTGAACTCGACGACCCCGATCGTCGCCGCTGCCGAGCTCGGCCTGCCCCTGGTCGACGGCGACGGCATGGGGCGCGCCTTCCCCGAGGTGCAGATGGTGCTGCCGACCCTGTCCGGGGTCAGCGCGACACCGATGGCCCTGGCCGACGAGAAGGGAAACACCGTCGTCTTCGACACGGTCGACAACCGGTGGGCGGAACGGCTCGCCCGCACGGCGACGGTCGAGATGGGCTGCTCCGCGATCACGGCGCAGTACGCCATGTCCGGCGCGCAGGTGAAGGAGTCGTTCGTCCGCGGCAGCCTGTCGCTGAGCGTCCGGCTCGGCGAGACGCTGGTGCGCGCACGCAGCGAGAACGCCGACCCCGTCACGGCGGTCACCGAGGTGCTCGGCGGCACGGTCGTGTTCGAGGGCAAGGTCGCCGACATCGAGCGCAAGACCGTCACCGGGTTCGCCCGTGGCACGGCCCGCATCACCGGTTCCGGCAGCGACACCGGCCTGGAGGCGGTGCTCCGGTTCCAGAACGAGCACCTGCTGGTCGAGGTGGCCGGCCAGGTCCGCACCACGGCTCCCGACCTCATCATCACCTTGGACGCCGAGACCGGCGAGCCGATCACCACCGAGGCCCTGCGGTTCGGCGCCCGCATCCGGATCGTCACGGCACCGGCCGACGAGCGTTGGCACTCCCCGGACGGCCTGCGCCTGGCCGGCCCGCGGTACTTCGGCTACGACACCCCCGCGGTCCGCCACGACGGCACCACGAGCGCGGGGGAACCGAGCACGGGTGGAACGAGCACGGGAGAGAACCGATGAGCTGGATCCTCGACGTCGACGACCTGCCCGACCTGGCCCGCGGCGCCGCGCTGCTCGGCACCGGCGGCGGAGGCGACCCCACCATCGGGATGCTCCTGGTCCGTGCCGCGATCGAACAGCACGGCCCCGTCACGATCCTCGACCCGTCCGAGGTGCCCGACGACGCCCTCGTCATCCCCACCGCGCAGATGGGCGCACCGACCGTGGTGCTCGAACGCATCCCGGCCGGACCGGAACCGCTCGGCGCCCTCCGTCGGCTCGAGGCCCACCTGGGCCGGACGGCGACCGCCACGATGCCCATCGAGTGCGGCGGCATCAACTCGATGATCCCGCTGCTCGTCGGTGCCACCGGCGGCCTGCCCGTGGTCGACGCGGACGGCATGGGCCGCGCGTTCCCCGAGCTGCAGATGGAGACGTTCTCGGTCTACGGGGTCCCCGGCAGTCCGCTCGCGATCAGCGACGAGAACGGCCACGGCGTCATCATCGAGACCGGCACGGACAACAAGAAGATGGAGTGGCTCGCCCGCGGGGTCACCATCCGGCTCGGCGGCGTCGCCTACATCGCCGAGTACGCCATGTCCGGCCGCCAGGTGCAGGAGACCGCCGTCCCGCGCACGCTCTCCCTGGCACTCGCCGTCGGTCGGGCCATCCGGCTCGCCCGCGAAGCCCACCGCGACCCCATCGACGCGCTCGCCGAGGCCCTCGGCACGACGATCTACACGCACCTGCGCGAGCTGTTCGACGGCAAGGTCGTCGACGTCGAGCGCCGCACGGTCGACGGGTTCGCCCGCGGTCGTGCCACCGTGCAGGGGACCGACGGCTCCGAGCTCGAACTCCGGTTCCAGAACGAGAACCTGGTCGCCCGGCGGGACGGCCGCCTCGTCGCCGTCGTGCCCGACCTGATCTGCGTCCTCGACGCCGAGACCGCCGAGCCGATCACCACCGAGCGCCTGCGGTTCGGGCAGCGCGTCCGGGTCATCGGCATCTCGACGCCCGACCTGATGCGGACCCCGGAGGCGCTCGCCGTGTTCGGGCCGTCGTGCTTCGGGCTCGACGAACCGTTCGTCCCGGTCGAGGACCTGCACGAGCACGTCCGCCCGGCCGCCCCGGCGGCCGGCTGACGAGCGGGCCGCGCGCCGACCCCGGCGCCCGGCCCGTGCACCCGACCCCCGGCCCCCGGCCCCGAGACGCGACCACGGCAGCAGAATGGACCCATGGACCAGGGTGAGCGGCGGGGCGGCGGTGTGGCGGGCCTCCAGGCCGACGACGCGACCGTCTTCGGACGCGGCACCGCCCTGCTCGGCTGCGGCGGTGGCGGCCGCGTCGACCACATGGTCAGCGCACTCCGCTTCGCGCTCGGCGACCACAGCGTGCCGGTCGTCGACCTCGACGACCCCGCGCTCGGATCGGTGGTGGCCGTCGGGCTGATCGGCTCGACCACCGTGCTCGAGGAGAAGATGCCGAGCGGTGAGGAGCTGCCGGCCGCGCTCGCGGCGGTCGAACGCTGGACGGGCACCCGTGCCGACGCCGTCGTCGCCGCGCAGATCGGCGGCGTGACCGGACCGGCCGCCGCCCTCACCGCACACGCCGCCGGACTGCCGCTCGTCGACGCGGACCTGGTCGGCCGCGCGGTCCCGCGCATCGACCAGCTGTCGGTCTTCGTCGGCCCGACCACGACGGTCACGGCAGCGGCGGCCACCACGAGCGGCCTGCGAATCGTCGTCGACGCCCGGCACCCCCACGACGTCGAGACCGTCTGGCGCGAAGCCGTCTCGCACAGCGGCGGCTGGGCGGCCTTCGCGATCGGCCCGGTCCCGGTGCCCCTGCTGCGCGAGCGGGCCGTCGTCGGCAGCGTGCAGCGCGCCCTCCGGATCGGACGCGCAGCGGGTGGCGCACGCGACGCGGCGGAACTCGCCGCGCTCATCGGCGGCCGGGTCGTCGCGCAGGGCCGGGTCATCGACGTCCAGCGCGAGGGGGACGCGCTCGCGTTCGTCCGCAGCAGCCTGGCCATCCGCGACGCCGGCACCGGTGCGGTCGCCCGGGTCGAGGCGGGCAGCGAGTACGTGCACTGCCTGGTCGACGGCCTGCCGGTCGCCAGCACCCCGAGCGTCATCACCGTCGTCGACGCACGCTCGCTCGCGCCGGTGGCGACCGACCGCACGCGGGTCGGCAACGAGCTCGCCGTGCTCGTGCTGCCGTCGGCGCCGTGGTGGTGGGCGGACCCCGACCGCACCGCGCGCATGGGACCGAGGGCGTTCGGCATCGACGCGGACGTCGTCCCCGAGGCCGTGGGCCAGGTGCTCGCGTGAACGCCGTCGGCGACCTGCTCCCGCTCCTGCCGCCCGGCACCCGCCTGCTCGTCGGCGCCGGCAGCACCGCGGTCCGGAGCGTCCGCGGGGTGGTGGGGACCCCCGACCAGGTCGGCCGGTCCCTGTCGCAGGGCGACGACGTCGTCGTGCTGCTCACCCCCGTCGACCGCGCGGACGCGCGCTTCGACGTGCTGCTGCGCCGGGCGTCCGCGGCCGGCACCACCCTGCTCGTCGTCGACGGGGCACTGGAACTCGGCCCCGGCACCACGACGCTCGCCGACCGGCTCGGTGTCGCCGTGCTCGCCACCCCGGACCCGTGGGCGACCTCGGTCCGCCTGCACGAACTCATCGGCACCGGGATGGGTCCGGCGGCCCGGGCAGCCCTCGACGCCTCCCGCGTCGCGCTCGACGCCGGCCCCGAACTCGACGACCTGTTCGCCCGGCTCGACCGCTCGCTCGGCCACCCGGTGCGGTTCCTCGACGCCTCGGGCCTGGCGCTCCGCGGAGCCGCCGTCGACGACGCGGCCCGCGCCGTGCTCGTCCGCCGCGCCGGCACGAGCGACGTGCTGACCGCCGAGGGCGTCGACGAGACGCTCGTGGCGATCCCGGTCGGCACCGGCATCGGACCGCGCGCCTGGCTGGCAATCGGCCTGCCCGTCCCGATCGCCGCCGAACAGCAGGTGGTCGCGAGTGCCCTGCAGGTGGCCGCCGTCGCCGTCGGGCACCGGCTGCTGCTCACCCGGCTCGACGACGAGCGTGACGCCCGCTACCGGATGGCGATGCTCGACGAACTCCGTGCGGCCGACGGGGCGCCCGCCCCGCAGCTCGTGCAGCGGACGATCGCCGCCGGGTGGCGGCTGGACGCCTGGCACGTCGGTGCGCGCGTGGTCGCGCGGCAGGGCGTCGACCTGGTCGCGCTCCGCCAGCAGGTCGACGCCGCGGTGCGCGCCGAGGGACTCGACGCGGTCGTCGTCGAACAGGCGGACGGCTGGGTGCTGTGGCTGTCGGAACCCGACGAACCCGGCCGGGAGGCAGTGGCCGACATCGCGGGTCGGCTGCGGCGCGCGCAGAACACGCTCCGCACCACCGTGGAGACCAACGTGGGTGTCGGCAGTCTGCAGGCGGGCCCTGCCGGGCTGGTCCGGACGCTCGGCGAGGCGGGCGACGCCGCCCGTCTGGCCGCGAGCCGTCCGGAGTCCGGGCACTTCGTGCACGTCGACCGGCTCGGGCTCGCGCAGCTGCTGCTCGCGTGGACGCAGACGGACACGTTCCTGCCGGCCTCACGGCAGTTGCTCGCACCGCTCGAGCGCGGTGGCGGCGCGCTCCTGACGACGCTCGCTGCCTACCTGGACGCGGAGTCGTCGATCGCCGAGACCGCCGCGGTGCTCGGGGTCCACCGGAACACCGTGTCCGACCGCATCGCGCGGGTGGAGCGGCTGCTCGGGGTGGACCTGTCCGACCCGGAGACCCGGCTCGCCCTGCACTTGGCGACGCGGGCGCGGGCGGGCGACGGCGGCTGAGGGCGGGTTGCGTCAGCTGCGGCTGGTCTCGCTCGTCTTGTCGGTCTGGCTGGCCTTCTCGGTCTCGCGCTTCGTTGTCCCGCTCGTCTTGGCTGTCCCGCGGGCGGGCCGGGCGGCGGCGCCGGTCTCGCGCGCCGCACCCGAGGCCAGGCCGGCCGCGATGATGAACACGAAGACGATCAGCAGCGCGCCGAGCAGGCCGATCTCCTCACCGAGGAACCCGATCAGCGGCGGCCCGGCCAGGAACGCCACGTAGCCGATCGTCGCGACCGCGCTGACCTTGGCGGCCGCGGTGCGGGGGTCGTCGGCCGCGGCGGACATGCCCATCGGGAAGCCGAGGCTGGCACCGAGGCCCCAGAGCACGACGCCCACGATCGCGAGCGGCACGTTGTCGATGAAGATGAGCATCCCGAGGCCGACCACCGCGACGGCGGCGCTGATGCGCAGGATCGGCACGCGGCCGAACTTGTCGATCAGCGGGCTGCCGGCGACGCGGCCGGCGGTCATCGCGGCGAGGAACACCGTCAGCACGGCAGCACCGCCGGCGTTGTCGAGCCCGTGGCCGTCGATCATCGCGAGGGGCAGCCAGTCGTTCGCGGACCCCTCGGCCAGCGCCATGCCGAGAACGATCACGCCGATGAGCAGGGTGTGGGGCTGTGCCCAGACCTGCCAGCGGGTGAGCGGGGTCGCGACCGGGCTGGTGTCGGTCGACACCGGCTGCTCGAAGCGGTGCTCGTCCTGGAACTTCGTGACGGCGACGAGCATGGCGGCGCTCGTGATGACGACGAGCACGATGAAGTGCCACGACACCGGGATCTCGAGCTTCTCGGCCAGCGCACCGAGGCCTGCACCGGCGAGCGTGCCGAGGCTGAACGCGGCGTGGAACAGCGGCATGATCGTGCGTCCGCCGGCCTTCTCGGCGGCGGCACCGGAGACGTTCATCGACACGTCGCACAGGCCGTTGCCGAATCCGAACGCGATGAGCGCGATCCAGATGGCGGCGAAGCCCCACCCGAGCGTGACCGCGACGCCGGCGAAGATCATCCCGACCGCCAGGCACGCCGCAGCCACCTGCACGCCCCGACGGGCACCGAGCTTCGCGACGATGTGCCCGGCGAACGTCAGACCGCCGATGGAGCCGACGGCCATGCCGAGCACGAGCAGACCCATCTCGAACGTGCTCGCCCCGAGGGAGTCGCGGACGCTCGGGATTCGCCCCAGCCACGTCGCGATGTCGAGCCCGGACAGGGTGAACACCACGAACACCGCGATGATCCAGGCCTTGGTGGTCGGGAGGGTGCGGGTGGACGGCGTCGTCATGGTGGTTCCCATCGTGCTGCGGCGCGCGCGGTGCTGCGCGTTCTGGTGCGTGTCGGTGCTGGTCTTGCGGCTGTCGAATCGATTCGACTGCTCGTTCCGGCTACGCTAACGGGCGATGGACGAACCGGCAACAGGACCCGGCGCGTCGCCTTCCCGCGGCGGCGCCACCCGTCCGTCGCGCCCGACGCTGGCAGCGGTCGCCCGTGCTGCCGGTGTCGCGCCGTCGACGGCCTCGCTCGCCTTCAGTGGTCTCGGCCCGGTGTCCGAGGACGCCAAGGCCCGCGTGCTCGCCGCCGCCGCCGACCTGGGTTACGGCGGCCCCGATCCCCGTGCCCGTTCGCTGCGCCGCGGTCGTTCCGGTGTCATCGGCGTCGTGATGGACGAGCGCCTGAGCGACGCCTTCCGTGACCCGGTCAACGTCCTGACGCTCGACGGCATCGCCGAGGTCGCCGGCGCCGCAGGTGCCTCACTGCTGCTCGTCCGGAGTCCGCTCGACGACGAGCAGGGCGCCGGCCCGCTGGTGGATGCGCCGATGGACGCCGTCGTGCTCGTCGGGTGCAACGTCCGGATCGACCCGGCCGTCGCGGTGCTGCGGCGTCGGCAGATCCCCGTCGTCGCGATCGAGGCGGACGAGATCGAGGGTGCTGTCCCCGTCCAGCTCGACAACCGCGATGCCTCACGCCGTGCTGCGGAGTACCTGCAGGGGCTCGGCCACCGGGACGTGACCGTCGTGACCCTGCCCCTCGATGCCGCGCGCCGCCGTGGCCCGATCGACGCAGCCCGGCAGGCCGAGGGCATCGCCTTCACCACGCTCGAACGTCTGCGTGGTGTGCGCCAGGTCTACCCGGGCGCCGTCGCGATCGAGACCGCCGGCAGCTCGGTGGAAGAGGGACGTCTCGCCGGCACGGAGCTCTTCGCGCCGGACGGCCCCCGCCCCACCGCCGTCATCGCGCAGAGCGACCTGATCGCCGTCGGGGTGATCTCGGCCGCGCTCGATGCCGGACTCCGCGTACCCGAGGACGTCAGCGTCGTCGGGTTCGACGGCATCACGGTCGACGACAGCCTGCTCCACCGCACTCCGATCCGGCACCTGACCACCCTGGTGCAGCCGTTCGTGCAGAAGGGCCAAGCCGCAGCCCGTGCCGCCCTTGCCATGCTCGAGGGTGCGGAGCCGCAGCCGGCGTCGTTCACGTCGGAGTTGCGGGTGGGGGACACGACGGGGGCGCCGCCAGCTTCAGGTACCGACTAACGCAGGCATCCTGCCTGGGTGCGTGTGGCAGCGGGTCTGGACCCTTGCACGCTTCTGTGGCGAAAGCGGTGTGACGTAGCCCAGAACAACACGCGTCAGGGCTTCTGACGCCGTGGTGTTGAGGTATACCCCAGAGCTACATGGGCGGTGCGACAGCCGCGAGTGACTCCTCGTCCCGCAAAGTGGAGACGTCAAATGAACCTGAGAGGGCTTCATCTGCAATAGCGTCTGTCTAGACAGAGGAGGAACAGTGGAGTTCGAAGAGCGTCTCGCAGCGCTGGCGACGAAGGTGCAGAACCAGCGCGAGGCCATCCAGACCGAAGAAGCGACGAAGAACGCGTTCGTCATGCCGTTCATCTCGACGATCCTCGGATACGACGTGTTCAACCCGCTGGAGGTAGTGCCCGAGTTCACGGCGGACGTGGGCGTGAAGCGCGGCGAGAAGGTCGACTACGCGATCATGCGCGACGGTGAGGTGCAGATCCTCATCGAGTGCAAGAAGTCGACCGAGCCGCTGAAGATCGAGCACGCGTCGCAGCTGTTCCGGTACTTCTCCGTCACGAACGCCCGCATCGCGGTGCTCACGAACGGCGAGGTCTACAACTTCTACACGGACCTCGATGCGCCGAACAAAATGGACGACCGTCCTTTCCTCGTCCTCGATCTCGCCGACATCGACGAGACGTTGCTGCCGGAGCTCAGCAAGCTGACGAAGGACGTCTTCGACCTGGACTCGGTCATCAGCGCCGCCGAGGAGCTGAAGTACGTCGGGTCCATCAAGCGCGCCATCGCTGCGCAGTTCCGTGAGCCGGAAGAGGACTTCGTGCGCCTCTTCACAACTCGCGTCTACGACGGTCGCTTCACCCAGGAGGCCCGTACCCAGTTCACGACGCTGGTCGCGAAGGCATCGAAGCAGTTCTTGAACGAGCAGGTCAACGATCGGTTGAAGACCGCCCTCGGCGCTTCGTACAGTGCTCCGGTCGGCGCCGAAGCCCCGGCTGAGGCCATGACGAGCGCGGCGGTGGCTGAGGACGACCTTGATCGCGACACCGAAATCGAGACCACGCTCGAGGAACTCGAGGGCTACCAGATCGTCAAGGCGATCGCCTGCAGCGAGGTCAAGCCAGACCGCATCGCCCACCGCGACCAGAAGTCGTACTTCGCCGTCCTGCTCGACGACAACAACCGCAAGCCCATCGCGCGCCTCTGGTTCAACGGCAAGAAGCAGAAGTACCTCGGCCTGTTCGACGAGAACAAGGTCGAGACGAAGCACCCCATTGAGAACGTGGATGATATTTACCTAAACGCGGAATATATTCGAGCTACCGTGGCCCGGTATGAGTCATGACCGATTCGCCTTACGAAGACCCAGTGCTGGCGCTCCAACTCAATAGTGATATCGACCAGCAAGGCGTGCTGAGTGTTACACATGTTCAGGTCAAACGCGGCCCTAGAGCTTGGAAGACGGCATCGTTGTTCCGCTATGGCGATGGTGACACGGGTGAGATCACTAACGAAAAGCTCACTGTTAAAACCTGGACCCGCAAGGCGGACAACGATAGTTATCACTTCGAGGAGCAGCCCAAATATACTTGGACTTGCGAAGGCGCTGAGATTGAGGCAGTTCTAGCTCTAATCACGGCTGAGTTACCCCACGACGGAACGTTCTACTTCACTCCCAATCGAGCTTCCGCGTTGCTTGCGCGAACCTTGGCCAGTGAAGGTGATACCGCGGTTGCGGTGGTGAGTGAGTTGCTGCAAAAGCCCGCAGTTCGCGCTGCACTGGTCGGGAGCGATGCGGTGTCTTCCGCCACGGCGCTTTTGACCCATCAGAGTAGGTCAGCGGCGCTGGACCGATTGGAGGCAGTCGCCCTCGATCCAACAAGTATCGAGAACGACTTGCAAAAGGCTTTAGAGGGTCAATGGTGGTTGTTCGGCGGGCAGTACATTGGTGAGGCTGGCCGGCGCTCCTTTCACGTGCTAGACCAACTCGATATTCCTCTGCTCCGCGCCGACGGATCGCTTCACGTCGTAGAGCTCAAGAGGGCGCAGATACCCGCCCTCATCAAAAAATACAGAAATCATTATATGTCGGGTCCGAAGTTCATGACGCCGTTGGGCAGGCAATGAACTATCTTCGCTCCTTTGATGAGAGCGCCCCGCTGATTTTGCAGGATTTCGGAGTTGATGTGAGGCGATCGTCAGCGACGGTCGTGATCGGGCACAGCGACTTTGTCGCTGGCGAGGCCTCCCGCAAAGATGTGTCTACTACACTCCGGACCTACAATAGTCATCTGTCGCGCGTACAGGTCATTACGTTCGACGACCTCATCGGTGGGGCCCGCGCTGCTCTCAAAGCTTCCGATTTGGCCGGTGAACCTGAGCTGACATAAGAGCGCCGTATCGGCGTGAACGAGAACAGCCGGCAACCCGAGGGGGGCCGGCTGCTTTCGTTGGGGGAGTGGCGTCAGTGTGCGGCGTCGTACGCGTCGCGGACAGCCTGGCTGATGCGGCCTCGGGAGGAAACCTCATGGCCGTTCGCGTTCGCCCAGTCGCGGATCTTCGCGGTTGCACAACTGCCCTGGGGCCACATCACGGTCCTCCTTGACCGGCTCGATGACCACGACCTCCGCGACTGGTACGCCGGACGGGCCGCCGCGCACGGATGGTCGCGGAACGTGCTCGAGCACCAGATCCGTACCGCACCGCACACCCGGCTGCGGGCGGCGCCGACGAACTTCGCCGAGGTCCTCCCGCCGGGGGACTCGGATCTGGCGCAGCAGATCACGAAGGACCCCTACTTGCTGGACTTCCTCGCCCTCGACGGGGACGCGAAGGAACGCCACCTCGAGCAGGCACTCGTCGACCGGATCATCGACACCCTCCGCGAACTCGGAGAAGGGTTCGAGTTCGTCGGCCGACAGGTGCACTTCGACGTTGACGGGGACGACTTCTCCGTCGACCTGCTGTTCTTCCATGTCGAGCAGCTCCGGTGCGTTGTGATCGAGCTCGAGACGGGAAGTTCAAGCCGGAGTACCTCGCCCAGCTCGGCTTCTACGTCGCCCTCGTCGACGACAAGCTCCGCCGACCCCAGCACGCCGACACGGTCGGCCTGCTGCTCGTCGCGGACAAGAACGACGCCGTCGTCCGGTACTCCCTCGCGGAACAGCAGACCCCGATCAGTGTCGCCAGCTACGACCTCCTCCCGCCCGAGGTCCGAGCGGCTTTGCCTTCGGAAGTCGACCTCGCAGCCGCACTTGCTACGGAGACCGACACCCTCCAGTCCTGACCAGGGGCACGTGCCACCAAAAGCCCCCGCCGTGTCTCACTGAGAAAACCGTCGGGCGGGTCTGCTGAGACACCGAGATTCCCGGATCCTGGCGGGCTACAGAAACGGCCGTACGTGTGCGGTAGCCGATCGGCTGAACGAACCAGGTCAGTCGCAGCGGGTAGCGCCGTGATACCGTCCGGGCGCTCGATGAACAACGAAGGATGAGTATGCGCGTCAAGGTGGCAACGGTCGGTTTAGGCGTCGTGGCGATGGCGTGTGCGGCACTGTTGGCGGGATGCTCACAGTCTCCGGATCCGTTACCGACGGCGACGCCGTCTGAAGCGGTGTTGAACGGGGATGCTGAAGCGCGCCAGCTTGCTGTGGGGGATTGCTTCGACGCGGCCGCGCTGAAATCGCGCGCGAAGAGCGCGGTGCGGTCGTGCTCGTCGGGGCACCAGAATGAGGTCTACGCGCGGCTGTCTCTGGGGGAGGCGTCGACGAGGCCGGATGATGACCATCTCCAATTGGACGCGTCGAAGCAGTGCTTGGCGGCGTTCGAGCCGTACGTTGGACGTGACTTCGATCACTCCGCAGTCGGGTACTCCTACTTGTATCCATCTGTCGACGCGTGGCCTGCTGGGGACCACGACGCAGTCTGCTACCTCGTCAATCATGGCAAGCACGCGCTTACCCGATCGCTTCGCCACTCCAAGGTCTGAGGAACGGCTCAGACTCGCCGTTGACGACAAGTTGGTGACCGCAACAGGCATTACTTTCAGATTGCCCATGAACCAGGTATGGGCAGTCTGTAAGGGGATCTGGTGGGTCGTCACACCTATGCGTCGTTGTCTGCTGTCGTTATCGGGGTGGTGCTCGCTGCAAGCGGCCTCGTCGCCCCACCAGCGCTAGCCGTCTCAACGCCGACCCCTGAGGTTGGCGGCATCGCCGCGACGGCGACGCCCACGGCATCCGCAACGCCGACAGCTCCGGCGACGCCGACGGCACCGGCGACCCCGACGGCACCGGTCCCGTCACCGCCAGCCGTACCGACTCCCAGCGCAATGCCCGCGGCACCTGACGCGACCATGGCGGCGCCGGTTACGTCGACCGCTAGTTCGCCGCCGCCCCGGGCCACTGATCGAACTGCGCATGCCGGTACGCGGGTGAAGCCCGCTCCGGTGCAGCAGCAGCACACCACGCATCTGTCCGAGCCGCAGCGCGGCGTGGTTCCGTGGGGGGCAGCATCTCGGGGGAGTGCGCGGACGCAGCGATCGGACGTCCCGGCGATGGCGGCTGCAGTAAAGCCAGATGGCCGGATGGCTATCGCTGATGTGCCGATGGTGGTGGAGGCGGATGGTTCGACGCAGACCGTCATGCAGTCGGTGCAGGCGAACATGGTGCCCGCGAAGGCGGACGCGGTTCCGAACACTCCCGGGGACGGTTCGCTCAATGTGGGGACGACGCCGACGTTGACGGCGTCGTCGTCGGGTACCGATCAGTTCGACGCTCCGATGTATCGGTTCTTGGTGTGCCAGGCGTACGACGTCAGTTTTTTCTTCAGTGTGTCGTGCGGCAAGACCACGATTGCCGATTCCGGGTGGATTTCGGCGAAGTCGTGGAAGGTGCCGCCGGGGAAGATGGCGGCGAACCACACCTACAGCTGGACCGTTTCGGTGAAGGATGCCGGCGATACGCCTCTGCTTGTGTCTGGCACGGTCGCGAAGGTGATGTCGGCGGGAGCGACGCGTCAGAACCCTGACTCGGCGGACTTCATGACCGAGCTGATCGGCCCGTCGAACGGTTCCACGACGACGTCGTTGACGCCGAAGCTGACCGGTCACGCCACGATGGCGATGACGCAGGACTACCAGTACAACTTCAAGGTCTTCACGTGTGCGTCTGCGGCATCGTGCGCGGACGGGACGCAGGTCGCTGACTCAGGTTGGTTGAGCGCTGGGTCGTACACGATTCCGGCGAAGGTGCTGCGGCGAGGCGTGAACTACGTCTGGTCGATGGACATGCGCAACAACCCGTACGTCTCCGAGACCGGGCGTCAGCATTGGGCGTTCGGTGAAATCGTTCCGCTGCCGACGGGCACTAATTATGGATCGTCGTCGGCGACGACGGCGATCGACGGTGTGGATCTTGGCGACCGCCACTACAGCACGGCAGAGACTGATGCGTCGGTGACCGCTCCCGGTGGGAACCTGGCACTGGTCCGGACGTACAGTTCTTCCAACCCGACGGCGACCGCTTTTGGGACCGGCTGGTCGAGCGTTGTGAACATGACCATCGCCGCGAACAGTGTGGGCGAGACCGTCCGCATGGGTGACGGGCATGAAGTCGCGTTTGGATTGAACCCGGATGGCTCGTTCGGTGTCGACTCCCGGAACGCCGGAATGACGTTGACCGGCTCGGGCGGGAATTTTGTCCTCACGGACGTCGCCGGTAACAGGTACACGTTCACAGCCAACGTCCTGACGGCGATGACGAACGCGCAGGGCCTGGTCACCGACGTGAAGCAGGCCTCCGGCAAGGTGTTCGCGCTGACGGATCGAACCTCAGGTCGCTCTGTTGGGTTGGTGTGGAGTGGAGCCCACGTGGCCGCGGCGTTCACGAGTGCGACAGCGATCACGGCGGCGCCGAGCGCGGTGCCTACGATCACGGCACCGGCTGCGTCGTGGACGTATACATACTCCGGAAACACGCTGACGAAGGCGTGCCGGTCGGGCACACACGGCGGATGCCGCTCGTACGGGTACAGCACCGACGCGACACCGCTGCTGACATCGACCCGGAACACCGCCGGCGCGGTACAGACCCAGATCGGCTACTCCAGCGGATCGGTGAACGTGGTCGCAGATGAAGGCGGGTCAACCCGTTTCGCGGCGACCACTGGCTCCAAGGGGGACAGGGTCACTGTCACCAAGCAGAGCGGCGAGGTTGACACATATACGACCAACCTCTTCGGCGAGCCCGTCGGACTGCGCACCAGCTTGGGTGCGGCGACGAACTGGGAGTACAACCTCGCCGGGCAGATGACGTCGATGAAGTCCGACTCAAGCTCCCTGTATGTGGAATACGACATCGCAGGTCGCGTCATACAGCACCGGGATGCGCTTGGGTCGCAGTCGTACACGTACGTCGCTTCGGGCAACGGAGCGGGCAAACTCGCGACCGCGTCGCTGCGTGGATTTTTGACGGGCTCCGTCCCCGGGCAGGCTTATCAGTACGACGCGTCGGGGCGGATTACCGCGATCGTTGCCGGCGCTGCCGGCTCTACGCAACGCACCACGAAGTATGCGTACACGACCGGGAAAGAGGCGGCAGTCGGGGGCGGGACCGTCCCGGCAGGGTTGACGTTGAGCACCACGAACGCTGCCGGAAAGACCCAATCGTTTGGGTACGACAAGCTCGGGCAGCTCACCACCGAGACCGATCTGCGGGGACTGGTCCGCATCTTTGGGTATGACGGCCTCGGCAACCTGTCCGGGAGCACGGTGACGATGCCGGGCGCGAGCAGCCCGTACCAGACCAGCACCTACCGATACGGCGCCGACGGTCGCCTCGCGTCTGCGACTGGACCCGCTTCCGTGGATGTGGTCTCCGGTGACACCCGGCAGCTCACACAGCAGTACACGTACGACGATGACGGCAACGTGCTGACCAGCACCGACGTCACTGCCGTTGGAAACACGCACACCACCACGTACACGTACGACACGCACGGCCGGCCGTTGACGGTCACCGGACCCAGCGGCACCCTGACGCACACGTTCACCTACGACACGTCCGGCAACCTCGCCACGGACACCGACGCTCGCGGTACCACGAACCGGTTCACATACGATCCCGCCGGGCACCGACTCACCACGACCGCTGACTACCACTCGCCCACCGGGTTTGGGTCGACCACCCGAACGTTGGAAACGAACACGTACGCACCGTCCGGGCAGCTCTCGACTCGCGTGGATGCGGCCGGGCAGACATACGCGTACACGTACCGGACCGACAACTTGGTCGCGACGATCACCGCGAAGAACGTCCCCGCCGGTAACGGAACCCGGGAAGACCTCACCGTCGCCTCGTACCTGTATGACGAATACGGGCTGATCGCGGAAGCGTCGATGGACGACGCCAAGCATGTCGTCACGATGACCTACGACCAGTTCCAACAGGTCACGGAGGTCAAGGATGCCTCCCAAGCACAGGGTCCGGGCGCGATCATCCGCGACACCGCGTACACCTACGATGCGCTCGGGAATCGGCTCACCGCGACCGACCTCGACGGATCCAGGGCGGCTGTTCGGGTGGAACAGTTCGCGTACGACCCTGCGGGCGCGCTGACCAGCGACACAGTCCGCAGCACGGCGACGAGCACCGACGCGACAACCACCTGGTATCAGCGGGATGGCGCCGGTCGCCTCACCGGTGTCACGGACCCGAACGGCGCTGCTGCCGGTGACACCGCGCACACCACGACCTACACGTACGCAGCAGATGACCTCCCGGTCCGACAGGCCGGCCCCGCAACTGCTGCGGGCTCGGCGACGACAACGATCGGATACGACGGCTACGGGCGCCAGAACGCGCTGCAGGATCCCGCGGGTGCGATCACAACGGTCACGTTCGACAAGAACGGCAACGTCCTCACCCAGGCCGACCCATCCCACGACGTGGACGGCAAGCCCGCAATCACGACGGCGACATACGACGCTGCGGGTGACGTCACCGCCGTCACCGACCCGGCCGGAGCGACGACAACGTACGAGTACGACTCCGCCGGCAACCGGGTGCGCACCACTGCGCCTGCGTTTGCTGAAGGTGGTGACTCCCGTGTCACAACGGCCGAATACGACGCCGCCAGAAACCTGACCAGCAGCACCAGCGCCGCCGGTGTGAACACCACCGCTACCTACGACACGTTGGGCCGGCTCACGTCGAGCACCCTGCACGTCCGGGTGCCGTTCGGCACCGACGACCGCACCACCAGCGTCGACTACTTCGACGCCGGGTACGGCCGCACCACCACCGCACCCGGCGGTGGGAGCACCACCGAGCTCTCCGACGCATTCGGACAGCTGGTATCCGTCGCCGACGCGGACAAGGTTGCCACCACATACGGCTACGACCTGCTCGGGAACCAGACCACCGCATCGGATAGTGTCGGTACCACCGAAACGCGCAGCTACAACCCTCGCGGCGAAGTCACCGCAACCTCAGTTGCGGCGGCTGATGGCACGGTGCTGCGCACCGGAGCATTCGGGTACGACAACGCCGGGAACCAAACATCGGTCACCGATCCCCGCGGAAACACCACCGACCTCGGGTACGACGCGGTCGGGAACCTGACCAGCATCACCGATCCCGGCCTGCCTGCGGCAACGGCCACGTATGACCTCGTCGGGCAGCAGACCGGGTACACCGACCCCACCGGCGCGGCGACCACCGCCACCTACACGCCCGCCGGCGACCTGGCGACCCTCACCGCGCCGGCAACCCCGCAACAGCCCGACCCCGCAGCACGCACCCGCAGCTACGGCTACGACGCGGACGGACGGCAAACGAGCACCGACGAGCCCGGTGACGTGCACCTGACGAACACGTACGACACCGCCGGGAACCTCACCGCCGAAAAGGCAACCCACGGGTCTGCGACCGGGAACCGCTCCTTCGGGTACGACGCCGACAACCGGATGATCACCTTCAGCACCGGTGCCGGCAACGAGACGCTCAGCTACGACGACTCCGGGGCCGTCACCCAAGCATCCGGGCCCGCCGGCGACGCCACGTTCGGATACGACCCGGACGGCAACGAAACCAGCCGCGCCGACCCGTCCGGCAACTCCACCAGCACCTACACGCCGGCCGGACGAATCAAGACGCTCACCGTCGCGGGGGTGAGCAGCAAGCTCACCTACGCCTACGATGCCGCCGGCCGTACCCGCACCATCACGGCCGGGACGGCCACGCAACGCACTATTGGATACGACCCGCTCGGGCAGCTCCTCACAGACACGGTGAAGAACGCATCCGGTGCCACCGTGTACGGGCAGAGCAACACATGGGATGCCGCCGGCAACCTCACCGCTGCGACCGTCAGCCCGGACACGTCTGCGGGAGCCGGCACCACGGCATACACGTACGGCGCAGACGAGCAGCTCACCTCCTGGACCGCTCCCGGCAAGCCGCAGCAGCAGATCACATGGGATGGGGCCGGCCGCCCGACACAAGTCGGCGACGAGGCACGCACCTACAACGGGCAAGGCCAGCTGCTCACCGCCGGCACCCGTACCTACACGTACTCCAACGCTGGCGCGCTGACCGCAAGCGCCGACGGTGATACCACCACGAACTACAGCTACGACGAGTTCGGGCAGCTCACCGGCGACGGCAGCAGCACCTACAGTTACGACGCACTTGGCCGCCTCACGGCATCCGGTAGCGACGACCTCACCTACGCCGGAACCAGCACGGAACCCGCAACGGTCGGGAAGACAGCGCTGCACCGCACCACGCAAGGTGCGCTCGCGTTCATCGACGGTGCCGAAGCGATCACGAACAGTCACGGCGACCTCACCGCCGAACTCACCGGCGCGACGCTGACCGGCAGCAGCAGTTACGACCCATTCGGGACTGTCACGAGCACCAGCGGCACGATGAGCACCGCGATCGGTTTCCAGTCGCAGGTCACCTCCGGCACCGCAACCCACATGGGTTCCCGTTGGTACGACAGCAGCACCGGCGGTTTCCTCACCCGCGACACCGGCGCCGTGCCGCTCAACCAACAATCCAGATACAGCTACGGTGCGGCGAACCCGATCACCAACGCTGACCCGAACGGCACTTGCGTGGGCCCCGTCGCGGTCGTCTGCGCCGGAGGAGCCATCGGCGCTGAGGTCGGTACGGCGGTCGAGCCTGGCGGCGGGACAATCATCGGTGGCGCCCTTGGCGCTGCGGTCGGAGGGATCGCGTTGGGCGCGGGTGTCCGGTGCGCGACGATGACCGCCTGCACCAGCGCCGTCAGCAAGTGGACAAAGGACACGTTCCAGTACGGGTCCGGGGCGCGCGGTGTCACCATGCACCTCAACCTGCCGGACCTGCCGGTCGCCTCCCACGGCAGCTGGGGCAGCATCGGAGCGGTCAACATCCCGAAAATGGGACCGATCAACATTCCGAAGATCGGCCCGATCAACATCCCCACGATCGCTCCGATCAACATCAACATCGACCTGTCAGGCCTGACGGCCTGGTCGGCGAACTTCGACGCGTACATGCCGCAGCTGCAGAAATCAATGGCAGCGCTCACCACTTCGATGGCCGCGTTGAACGTCTCGATGACGCAGTTCGCGGCGTATCAGGCGAAGATCGAGAAGGGCCCGCCCGCGTGGGTGCGGACCGGCGTGGTCCCGGTCGGGACCGCCGTCGCTGGAACGTGTGCTGGCATCGGCGGCAGCGGGCTGACATCCTGCTCGCCGGTCGCTGCCGCGCCGACTCTCACCACCGCGGTCCTGCCTGAGGCGCAGCAGAGCACCACGGTGCTGCAAGCCGCAGCACAAGCAGGAACGCAAGCGCCCGCGACCAGCGGCGGCACCAGCTCAGCCGACAACGGCGGCTGCCAGCCCGGCCAGGTGCAAACCTCTGTCGGCTGCGAAACCCTCACTCAACTGCTCCAACGCATCGTCACCCGCGAATCCGAACGCCTCAGCGGGGATCCTTCCGCGATCGAAGAGGGGCTGAGTAGCGAAGAGATGGGCGCTGTGGCGCGTCGACCGTTCCTCGGACGGGTGAACGTCGGCAAGGCGATGGAACGTGCAGTCAAGCGAGACGCGGACGTCGCTGAGCACTTCGAGCACATCGGGGGAAATTCACCGGTGGACTTCATCGGCCGGTCCGACGGTCTCGGTTATGAGATGACCACCGACACTCCCAGCACCCTTGCCCGCCATCTCGCCCGTCCCGGTGTCGATGCGACACGGATCGCCACGTACTCGATGCGCCGCTTCGCCAGGTACCTGGCGCAGCTGTTCGGAAAGTAGGGTCAACAGATGCCTGCAGCACGAAACGTGATCCGTGACGTCTGGCTGGAGCCTGGAACGGTGATCCAGGACCGGGAGTGGGCCAAGACCACGTTCCACAAGATCCACGCCCGCCGGTCCGCGGACCTTGCACTGCGCCCACGGTTGGAACGGTTGACGTTCACCGACGTGAAGCTGGAGTGGAGCCCCGCAGACGCGAGTGTCCTAACCGACATCCGGGTGCACAACATCCGCAAGGACGATTCCTCGATGTTCTTCACAGGGTGCACCTACGACCGTGTGGCGTTCAGCGGGGATTGCGGCACCACAATCTTCGATCCGTCCCTGCTGATCGGTGGGGATCTCAACGAGATCTACCGTGAAGCCACCTTGCAACATGATCGGGACAGCCGTGTCTTCTCGATCGACATCTCCGACGCGCGGGGCAACTTCGAAGTCCGCGGTTACCGTGCCGCGCGCATGATCATCAACCCCGAGCTGCACGCAATCGTGCGGCGTGATGACGTGCTGGGCCGTGATGTTTCTTGGCTCGACGCCGATTACAGCTCGTTCGCGTTCCCGATCAAACGGGTGCTGGAGCGTGGCGGGGAGGACGCACTGTTGTGCGCGTATCCGAAGTCGAAATACTTCGACGCCCAGCTCGCAGCGATCGCGCGTCTCCGCGCGGACGGTATCGCGGACACCGTTGCACCCAACACGTACGCGGGCCGGTAGGAGGGACATCGATGTTTGTTCGGTTCTTGCTGCCGGCTGATCCGCCGGAGCTGCCGGTACCGCTGCCGGTATTGCTGCTGTTGACGCCCATTGTTTCGGGGGTCGCGGAGCAGTTGCGTCGTGCCGGGTGGGTTGCCGGCAGTGGTGCCGAGTTCACCGAGACCGCCACCTCCCTCCGGTTCGACGAGAGCGGTGGCACGGTCACCGTCACGGTGGATGGTGCGCCGGTGTTCACCGAGCCCTCTGCCGACGCGTCGAGCTTTGCCGCGTGGGAGTCCGCGGTGACGCAGTTCGACGGTGAGGTGCTGCTGATCGCGACCAGCCCGGACGCTGCAGCGTCGCTACTTGCCGGGGGAACGGTTGATCCGAGTGCGCTGATGCGTGGCGGTCACGGCACGTTCGCCCGGATCGCTGTGGAGGTATCCGATGCCAGTCGCTGATCGCAGCGACGAGTGCGGCGTTCAGGATGATGTGTACCGGGTCCGCGCCTACCGGCGGCGCACAGCGTGGTTGTAGTGGTTTGCGGTGGCCCTCATCACAGTTAGCGGCTTCAGTATCGTGCGCGGTCGTGTCGGACTGCACGATCTCCTGCTCCTCTGGACAGGCCCGAGCACGGTTCGATCCGGGAACGTGACGGCGTGCTCGAACTGGTCCCGTAGCGGCGCAGCAGCGACCCCATGACCGGCGGGGTCGAGGGAGCTCGCCGCACCACGTCCACGGGCTCCCGCGCACGAAGCGGGTGCGGCCTAGTCGTCGTCGGCGGACAGTTCAGCCGCCATGCTCCACCCTTGACCTTCTGTCCACGACAGCGTGACCCAGCAGTCCTTCGCCCGCTTGTCGGCAGGGTGCACGAAGACGCCGACGATGGTCGTCACCACCGCGTCGTTCGAGGTGACCTTCGCACCCGGTGTCAGGAGCGGTTCGCAGACCTTCCACGCCGTGACCGCGCCGGTACGCTGATCCTGTCCCACCGCCGACACGAAGCGGTGTTCGTCGTGCTCCTCGAGACCCTCGACCGCTGCCTGTCTCGCGGCGGTCTCCGAGGCGTCGGAGGGTTCGCCTCCGACATCGGTCGGGACGTTGTGTCCGGAGCAGCCGGCCAACGCGACCGCGGCGACGATCCCGATGCTCGTGAGCAGCGGGGTCCGCGAGTGGTTCCGTGCGAGCTTCATGCGACATTCCCTACGGATTGTCGAGGCACGGCGCTGATGCGCACCCCGAGCCCCACCACCGCAACCAGGTTCACCACGCTCCCGACCAAGAACCCCGTCGTCCCACCCGCGACTCCCGCGACCGGCCCGAGCACAGCCATGAGCACCGCCCCGACGACGAACCCGGCGACCGAGGCGAGGGCGACCTGGCGCGAGCGTCCGGCGGCGAGCAGCAACGCCGCCGGCACGAGCCCGACGGTGAACACCCACACCGCGACCATCAGGTACCGCAGGTCCGCGACGGCAGCGGCGCCCTCGGCGGGGTAGACGATCGGCAGGAACCACCCGGCGAGCAGGGCGACCAGGCCGAACACGACGGCGGAAGCAGCAGCGAACCCGACGACGAGCAGCAGCGCCCCGCGGGAGCGCAGCGATCCACCATCGGTCCGGTGCGCGAACGCCGGCACGAGCACCTGCCCCAACGCCTGCCCGAGCATCGACGCCGGCGTCGCCAGGGTGAACGCAGCGGCGTAGACACCGGCATCGTGTGCCGACGACGTCACCTGCGCCGAGATCATCGTCAACTGCAGCAACCCGTTCGAGGTCACCACCGCCAGCACGTTCCACGCCGCGAACCCGAGCACCCCGGCGGCGGGTTCGCGCGAAGCCGGCGAGAAGCCGTTGCCCCGCGGCCAGCACGCGATCGCGAACACCGTGTACCCGATGGCCAGGGGCAGCAGCACGAAGGGCTCGAGGCGGGCGACGCAGGCCACCACGAGCAGCCCGAGCGCCAGCACGCTCGTCACGGAGTCCCAGAGCGCGACGCGGGGCGCGCGGTCGTAGCCGAGCTGCGCGCCGCGGGCGTAGCAGTAGAGGCCGTAGCCGACGACGACCGCGGCACCACCGAGCAGCATCCCGGGGCCGTTGCCCCAGGCCAGCGCGATCGGCACGGTGACCGCCGCGAGCACCACGCTCGAAACCAGCATGGACACCCCGAGCAGCCGGTTCACGGAGGCATCGGACCGCCGACCCCGCAGTGCGATGGCCAGGAACCGTGACGCGGTGTTGCCCGCGGCGTTCGGCCAGAGCAGGGCGACGAACACCGAGAGCGACAGCAGCGCGGTGGTCTGCCCGAGGGTCTCGGTCCCGAACACCCGCCCGACGACGACGGTCACGAGCAGCTTCGCGACGCCCTGCACCCCGATGCCGACCGTGGCGAGCACGGCCGACGAAGCCACCGAGGACGACGGTGCTGCAGGAGAATCAGGCCCGGCGGACGAAGCGGGCCCAGCCGGAGAAGACCCGCTCACCGCGCCAACGCCTGTTCCACCCAGCCGCGCCGGTGCGCCCGCACCCCGAGCGTCACCGCCCGGACCCCGATGTACCCGAGGGCGAAGGCCGCCCACAACCCCGCGAGCGTCCCACCGGCCCACCAGAGCAGCGGCAGGTACACGACGAGGTTCAGGCCTCCGGCGATGGCCAGGTACCGCGCGTCCCCGGCGCCGATCAGCACCCCGTCGAGCACGAAGACGTACCCGGCGACGGGCATCCCGACGGCGATGAGCACCAGCACGACGGGCAGGGCGTCCCGCACCGCCTGCGAGTCCGAGAACACCGGCCCGAGCACCTCGCTCACGGCCAGGGTCAGCACCCCGAGCACCACTCCACCGGCGATCCCGAGCAGCACGAGCCGTCGCGTCACCAGTCGCACCCGCTCCGGGTCGCGTCCGCCGAGTCCGTGTCCGACGAGCGCCTGCCCGGCGATCGCCAGGGCGTCGAGTGCGAACGCCAGCGTCGAGAAGACGGTCAGCCCGACCTGCGTCGTCGCCAGCCCGGTGGTCCCCAGCCCGGCGGCTGCCCCGACGGTCGCGAGCATCGCGATCCGCAGCGACGCGGTCCGCAGGAACAGCCACGCCCCCGACCGCAGGGCCCGGGCGACGCCCGAGGCGCCGGGTCGCAGCGGCGCCCCCGACGACCGAGCGGCCCGCACCGCGATGCGCACGTAGACGACGGCCATCGCCCACTGCACGATGACGGTGCCGGCGGCGGATCCCTCGACACCCCAGCCGGCGCCGTAGATCAGGACGGCGTTGAGCAGCCCGTTCGCGACGAACCCGATGGTCGCGACGACGAGCGGGGTCTTCGTGTCCTGCAGCCCACGCAGCAGTCCGGTCGAGGCCGTCACGACCAGGATGCCGGGCAGCCCGACCAGCGAGATGGTCAGGTACGCGGTCGCGGCGGCCGACACCTCGGCCGAGGCGCCGAACAGGTCGACGAGCGGTCCGGCGAGCGGCCACCCGACCAGCGCCAGCACCACCCCCAGCACGAGCGCGAGCCACATCCCGTCGATGCCCGCGTGCACGGCTCCGCGACGGTCGCCACCACCGAGCGCCCGTGCCACGGCCGGGGTCGTCGAGTACGCCAGGAACACCAGCAGCCCGGTCACCGTCGACAGCACGGCGCTCGCGAGCCCGACGGCCGCCAGCGGCGTCGCGCCGAGGTGCCCGACGAGCGCGGTGTCGGTCAGCAGGAACAGCGGCTCGACCACGAGCGCTCCGAGCGCGGGCACCGCCAGCCGCACGATGTCGCGGTCGACCGCGCGCCGCTCGGCAATCACTGCGGCTGTCATCGTTCGGGGCACCAGGCCATTCTGGCGGGGGTGCGGTACGGGCGTCGTCCGCACACCCGGTGATGGTCGCCGTCGTCGACTTGGCCGGTCTTGCGGGATGGCTCGGTGTCCCGGCTCCTACGCTGTTCGGATGCGTTCTCTCGTCAAGCTCGATGACTGGTCTGCATCTGACGTCGATGCGGTCTTCGACCTGGCTGACGCATTCCGTGCGGGCCGGGGGCCCGTGACGGAGGGCGCGGCGGTCATGTTCTTCCCGCCGACGAGTCTGCGCACCAGGGCCACGTTCGAGCGGGGCGCTTCGCTCATGGGGCTCGAACCGATCGTGTTCCCGGACACGACACTCGACAAGCCGGAGGCGCTGTCAGATGTCGCTCGCTACCTCGAGAACTGGGTCGACATCGTCGTGGTGCGCCACCAGGACCTCGCCGTGGTCGACGCCTTGGCTGCGGCTCACGCGCTGCCAGTCGTGAACGCGATGACGGACGACAACCATCCGTGCGAGGTGCTGTCCGACCTCCACGCCTTGCAGCAGCGGGGCGACATCACCGCGATGCGCTTCCTCTTCGTGGGCGCGGACAGCAACATCGCCAGGGCGTGGCAGGAAGCCGCTCGCGTCTTGCAACTCGACCTCATCCAGTGCTGCCCGGCCGAACTCGCGACCGCGGGGGCTGCGTGGACCGACGACCTCGAGGCAGCTGTGCGGTCAGCGGACGTGGTCCTCACCGACGGTCCCGGTGCGCACGCTGACGCTCTCGAGCAGTATCGGATCACGGCGGCTCTCCTCGACCTCGCGCCGCCGGGAGTCCGCTTCAACCCGTGCCCGCCGTTCCTGCGCGGCCGTGAGGTCAGCGTCGACGCTGTGGAACACGCCGCATTCGTCGGACACGACTTCAAGGCCGGACTCCTGCCGGTGCAGCAAGCCGTCATGGCGTTCTGCCTCGGCCTCGGCTGAGCAGGCGTCCCGCCCACCGGATTGAGTGTGTCGGACGATGCGCGCCTCGCTGGCGATCAGGTTCAGGTGAGGTGGTGTTCGTGGGCGTAGATCGCTGCGGCGATGCGGTTGCGGAGGCCGAGCTTGGTGAGGACTCCGGCGACGTGGGTCTTGACAGTGACCTCGCCGATGCCGAGCCCCGCGGCGATCTCGGCGTTCGACTGGCCCTTCGCGACGAGGAGGAGCACCTCGTTCTCACGCTGGGTGAGGTTCGGGAGTGCGCGCCCGTCCGGTGCCTGCAGCGGCCCGGTGGGGAGTTGCGGTGCGAAGCGGTCGAGAAGGAGCCGCGTGATGCGGGGCGCGGTCACGGCATGGCCGGCAGCGACGGCGCGGACGCCCGCGAGGAGCTCGGCGACCGGCGCGTCCTTCAACAGGAATCCGCTGGCACCGGCACGGAGCGCCCGGTAGGCGTACTCGTCGAGGTCGAAGGTGGTGAGGATCAGGATCTTCGCGTCGGGGTCATCGACGAGGAGTCGTCCGGTGGCTTCGAGGCCGTCCATGCCGGGCATCCTGATGTCGAGGAGGATCACGTCCGGGCGAAGTGCGTTCGCCCGACGGATGGCGGTCAGCCCGTCCGGGGCCTCGCCGACGACCGTGATGTCCTCTGTGTCGTCGAGGATGAGCCGGAACCCCATCCGGATGAGGGCCTGGTCGTCGACCAGGAGCACGCGGATGGTCATGCTCGTGCTCTTCCTGGCTGGACGGCGAGGGGGATCGAAGCAGCGATCCGCCATCCGCGGGTGCCATCGGGTCCCGCATCGAGGATGCCGCCGAGCTGGGTGACGCGTTCTTCCATCCCGACCAGCCCGAAGCCTCCGGCTTGGGTCTCGAGCGTGCCTCCGGTGCCGTCGTCCTCGATGCTGAGGACGAGCTCGTCTCGCGAGCCCGTGATGGTCACGGTGAACGTGGTCGCACTCGCGTGCTTGAGGGTGTTCGTGATGGCCTCCTGGGTCACCCGGTAGACGGCGACCCCGATCGCTGCCGGAACTCGGTCGACGGCGCCGTGGGTCTGCAGTGTGGCGCGCAGCCCGGCTGCGGTGACGAGTTCGAGCAGCGCCGGTACCCCGTCGATGCTTGGCGTGGGCAACAGTCCATCGTTCGCTCGGATCGTCCCGACCGCGTGACGGGTGTCGGCAAGGGCCGTGCGGGCGGTGCGTTCGATCAACTCGACGGCCTCGTCCACGCGCTCTGGTTGCCGAGTCGCCCTGCCGGTGCTGGCCGCCGCGAGGGTGACGATCACGGCGAGGCCGTGGGCGATGACGTCGTGCATGTCCCGCGCGATCCGGTCGCGCTCGTCGGCGACCGCGAGCAGCGTCTGCTGTTCACGTTCACGCTGTGCCCGAGCGCTCTGCTCCTGCAGAACCGCGACCACGCGGCGGTGGTTGCGGACCGAGGCACCGCAGGCGGTCGCCGCGAGGACGAACACGGTGAGGACGGTCAGCATCTCGGTGACGTGGAGCCCGTGCGGCCACGTGACGGACGCGGCCACCGCACCCACCTCGGCGATCCCGACCGCGACCGCGGTGTCCCGCACCGGGCGGTGGGCGGCGACCGTCGCCAGCGCCACCAGCACGCTAGCGTCCGCAGCGAGCTGCACCCCGATCGACCACTGCACGGCAGCGACGACGCTGATGCCGAGGAAGACAGCCATCGGCCATCGTCGACGCACACTCAGCGGCGCGATCATCGCCAGCGACAGCGTGACGTACGCCACGAGCAGCGGGTCACCGGCCCGGGCGTGGAAGACGAGCTGCGGTGTCACCGCGACGGCGAGAGCACCGGCGATGACGGTATCCGCGACGACAGGGTGCGCCCGCCACCACTGCCGCACCGTGCGGTCGTGACCGAGGACCATCACATTCCGCTGCCGTCGAAGAACGCGGCCAGGGCGGGTGCCGTGTTCGCGACAGTCGACAGGTTCGCCAGGAGCACGATCCCGAGGAACAACAGCATCCCGGGGAGCAGGATCCCACCGCCGGCGAGCACCCGGCGGAGACGCCGATCGGCCTTCGGGGTCCGGGCCCGCTGCACCCAGATCGCCGCTGTCCCGGCGACGACCACGACGATCGCGGCAACCGCGGTCACGACGAGCGCCGCGTGGTAGCGGCGGAAGTCCTCGATGAGCGCGGCCAACGGCGGGGTCATCGTCCCGGACGCGAGCTCACTGCGGACCTGGAGCACCGAGGCGCCGTCCATCGGGAGGAAGGTCAGCACAGATGACAGCGGCGCCACTGCACCCTGCACGTTCGCCATCACGACCAGCAGCACGACCGGGGCGATCGGAGCGCCCAGGACACCGACCAGGAACAGCCCGAAGCAACGCCTCCGCGATCGTGCCCGTGCGAACGCGGTCCAGGCACGTTGCCCGACCGGGACCAAGACGACCAGCAGGGCGACCGCGACGATCGCCTTCACGATGTGGAACACGGTCCAGTACGACACCGCGCCGGCCAACGGCGAACTCGACGTCCGCCCGGACCCCACCCACTTCGCGAACCCCGAGGCCACGGCTCCGGGAAGCGCCGCGACGGACAGGTGTGTCCCCGAGGCCCAACCGGCGATCGCCGCCGGCCAGACGACCACTGCGATCGTCAGCGCTCCTGCCAACGTGAACCAAACCACCCCACGGCGATCCACAGTTGCCGGCGTGTTCGTCATCGTCATCATCACCCTCCACCACGTCGGGCGCATCCCGACGAGACAACGGTAGGGAGCGCGACCACACCGCCGCGTCCTCCCCGGACACGAGGTATGACGTCGGCGAACCTCCTCCTCGAGGAGGACCCGGCGGACGGAACCTGCGCGTTCCAGACGCCCGGCACCGGTTCCGGGGTTCAGTCGCGGACGACCTCGTTGATCGCGGCCCAGCCGAGCGTCGGCGGTACCGAGACGACAGCACCCGGCGCACCGAACATCTGTGCAGCCCAGTCGCCGGCGACGCTGTACGCGGCTTCGGCGATGGCCGATCCCGCGCGGACCCGGCTCGCCCCCGCCCGTGCGAGGTCACCGACCGACAGGGTCCCGGGCCCGAACGCGACGTTGAGGGGCAGCTCGATCGCGTCCACGAGCATCGAGATCGTGGCGGCCGACAGCGCTCCGAGCACGAAGACGCCACTGGCGCCGGCACTGGCGTAGGCGGTCGCACGGGTGAGCGTCGCCTCCGCCCAGCCGTCGCTGCCGGGCGCGCCCAGCAGGTGCGTGTCGATCCGAGCGTTGACGAAGAGTGGGATGCCGGCGTCATCCGCAGCCTGGCGGGCTGCGCGGATGCGGTCCTCCTGTTCCGCCACCGGACGGAGAGAATCCTCGATGTTCACGCCGGAGACGCCCAGCCCGAGGAACGCGGACACGGTCGAGGCGACGTCGCCCGGTGTCTCGCCGTACCCGCGCTCGATGTCGGCGGTGAACGGGACGTCGACTGCCGCCGCGATCGGCCGCACGGCGTCCAGCGCGCCGTCCCGGGTCAGATCGTTGCCGTCCCGGTGACCGCGTGACCAGGCGACACCGGCGCTCGTCGTCGCGATCGCACGCGCTCCGGCCGAGAGGACAATGCGTGCGGACGCGATATCCCACACGTTCGGCAGGACGACCGGTGCCCCGGGGACGTGCATCGCGGTGAAGGTGCGCGTGCGCTCGAGGTGCGTGCTCATCGTGCAATCTCAGCACACCGGCTCAGAACGGCCAGTCCGACGGGTGGGTCAGCGGCACTGCCACGATCTGCACGTCGTCTTGGTAGGCGATCCGTCCAGGGCTGTTGGTCCGCAGCTCCACCCACGCGACTCCGTACCGGTCGAGCAGGTCGAGGTAGTCCGCGCTCATCGTGAGCAGGGCCGTGGCACTCGTCCGGAACCAGGATCGCGCTCCTGGATTGCGTGCCTCGTCGAAGAGCCGCGTCTCCACGGTCGAGGGGTCCACGTACAGCCCCTCTGCTCGCTGGTTCGCGGCGACCAGCCAGCGGTCGTCGGTGTCGGAGAGAGCTCCGGCCGCGCGCAGACCGTTGGCCAGCGCGAAGATCCCGGGGAAACGACCACGCCGGTTGGGCACCGCGCTCTGGTAGCGGACGAAGTCGGTCACGGTCCGAAGCTAGCCCCGTCACGGTCGTGACCGCATGACTGGGCGTGGGCGCCAAGGCAGGCCCACGTCGTCGACGTGCGCCACGACGGACTGGAGGCCCGTGGCGGCGCCGCCACGGGCCTCCAGTCCGGTGGTCCCACGTCGTCAGCCCGGACGCGCGTTCCGGCCGACCACTCGCGTCAGTCGGCGCGCGGTTCCGCGGGGACGGCGCCGGTGGCGGCGTGTGCGGGGTCGGCGACCTCGGTCGACGGCTCGTCGGTGCCACGGACCCGGCCGATGACGTCCATCACGTGGTAGACGACGATCGCGGCGATCGTGCCGACGATGATGCCGCCGAAGCTCGCCTGGCCGAAGCGGAACGTGAAGTCGGCGATGCCGATGATCAGGGCGATGCCGGCCGTCAGCTGGTTCTTCGGCTTCGAGAAGTCGACGCGGTTCTCGACCCAGATGCGGATGCCGATGACGCCGATCAGGCCGTAGAGCGCGGTGGTGGCGCCGCCGAGCACGCCGGCCGGCACCGAGGAGATGACGGCGCCGATCTTCGGCGACAGACCGAGCAGGACGGCCGCGATGGCGGCGACCCAGTAGGCGGCGGTCGAGAAGACGCGAGTGGCGGCCATGACGCCGATGTTCTCGCCGTAGGTGGTGGTGGCGGAGCCGCCGCCGACGCCCGCCAGCACGGTCGAGATGCCGTCGGCGAAGAGCGCGCGACCGGTGAGCGGCGTGAGGTCACGGCCGGTCAGCTGCCCGACGCCCTTGACGTGGCCGACGTTCTCGGCGACCAGTGCCAGGACGACCGGCACGAACGCCAGGTAGATCGCGAGCTGCGAGGGGTCGAACGCGGGAGCGGTGAACTCCGGCAGACCGATCCACGGTGCTGCGTCGACCTTCGAGAAGTCGACCTGGCCGCCGATGAGCGCCGCGACGTAGCCGACGAGCACACCGATGACGATCGACAGGCGGCCGATCAGGCCCTTGAACAGGACCGTGACCAGGATGATCGCCGCCAGGGTGATGAGCGCGATGACCGGGGCCGCCGTGAAGTTGTCGCGGGCCGCCGGAGCCAGGTTGAAGCCGATCAGGGCGACGATCGCGCCGGAGACCACCGGGGGCATCAGCCGGTCGATCCACCCGGCGCCGGCCAGGTGGACGACGAGCCCGACGATCGCGAGCAGCGCACCGACGACGATGATGCCGGACAGGGCGAGCGGGATGCCGCCGATCTTGGTCGCCGCACCGATCGGGGCGATGAACGCGAACGACGAGCCGAGGTAGCTCGGCAGGCGGTTGCCAGTGATGAGCAGGAACAGGATCGTGCCGATACCGCTGAACAGCAGCGTCGTCGACGGCGGGAACCCGGTCAGCAGCGGCACCAGGAACGTGGCGCCGAACATCGCGACGACGTGCTGCACCCCGAGGCCGATCGTCCGGGGCCAGGTGAGCCGTTCGTCGGGTGCCACGATCGTCGTCGCGGAGACGGTCTTGCCGTCTCCGTGCAGCTTCCACGGAAGTCCCATGCGATGACCGTACCGGCAGCCATGCGCCGGTGACGACCCGGATCGACCTGCCCCATGGGGTCGGTGGCTATCGTGGACCGCATGACCGACGTCGCACGTGCCTCCGGCATCCACACTGACGAACTCGACCCCGCGGTGCGCCCCCAGGACGACCTGTACCGCCACGTGAACGGGACCTGGATCGAGGCGACGCCGATCCCCGACGACAAGGCCCGGTACGGCTCCTTCACGGTGCTGGCCGAAGCCGCCGAGATCGCCGTGCGCGACATCATCGAGCGCTCGCAGCAGGCCGCCCCCGGCACCGAGGAGCGCAAGGTCGGTGACCTCTTCACCTCGTTCACCGACGAAGCCCGACTCGAGGAGCTCGGCACCGCACCGATCGAGCACCTGCTCGCCGAGATCACCGAGATCCAGTCCGTGCCCGAGGTCATCGCCGCCGTCGGCCGCTTCGAGCGCGTCGGCCTGCCGAGCTTCCTGCAGCTCTTCGTCGACAACGACCCGGGCGACCCCGAGTCCTACGTCGTGTTCCTGGAGCAGTCCGGCCTCGGGCTGCCCGACGAGTCGTACTACCGCGAAGAGCGCTTCGCCGACATCCGCGAGAAGTACCGCGAGTTCGTCGCGGCGATGTTCCCGCTCGCCGGCCTCGACGACGGCGGTGCCCGCACCGAGCACGTCATCGCGCTCGAGACGGCGCTCGCCGCCCAGCACTGGGACAACGTCACGACCCGCGACAGCCAGAAGACCTACAACAAGCTGCCCTGGGCCGAGGTCGCCGCGCTCGCGAAGGGCGTCGACCTGCAGACCTGGTGGCAGGCCATCGACGCCCCGGCCGGCGCGTTCGAGACCGTCGTGGTGCGCGAGCCCTCGTTCATCACCGGCCTGGCCGACCTGCTGAACGACCAGCCGCTCGAGGTCTGGAAGGACTGGCTGCGCTGGCAGGTCATCCGTGGCTCCGCCGCGTACCTGACGAGCGCGTTCTCGGCCACGAACTTCTCGTTCTACGGCACCGCACTCACCGGCGCGCCCAAGCAGCGCGACCGCTGGAAGCGCGGCGTCTCGCTGGTCGAGGGCGCGATGGGCGAGGCCGTCGGCCGCATCTACGTGCAGGAGCACTTCGACGAGACCTCGAAGGCCAAGATGGACGACCTCGTCGCCAACCTGGTCGAGGCGTACCGGCAGAGCATCACCGCGCTCGACTGGATGACCGACGAGACCCGTGCCCGTGCGCTCGACAAGCTCGACAAGTTCACGCCGAAGATCGGCTACCCGGTGAAGTGGCGCGACTACTCGGCGCTGCCCGTCCGGGCCGACGACCTGGTCGCGAACGTCCGCGCGGTCGCCTCGTTCCAGGTCGACCGCGAGCTCGGCAAGATCGGCAAGCCGATCGACCGCGACGAGTGGTTCATGACCCCGCAGACGATCAACGCGTACTACAACCCCGGCTTCAACGAGATCGTGTTCCCGGCCGCCATCCTGCAGTTCCCGTTCTTCGACGCGAACCGCGACGCCGCCGCGAACTACGGCGCGATCGGTGCCGTCATCGGGCACGAGATCGGCCACGGCTTCGACGACCAGGGGTCGCAGTACGACGGCGACGGCAAGCTCGAGAACTGGTGGACCGAGGCCGACCGCGCAGCGTTCGAGGAGCGCACGAAGGCCCTCATCGCCCAGTACGACGCCCTGGTGCCGACCGAGGTGCCCGACAGCCACGTGAACGGTGCCCTGACGATCGGCGAGAACATCGGTGACCTCGGTGGCCTGTCGATCGCGTGGAAGGCGTACCTGCTGTCGCTCGACGGCCAGGAGCCCCCGGTCGTCGACGGCCTCACCGGTGCCGAGCGCTTCTTCCTGAGCTGGGCACAGGCCTGGCGCATGGCGATCCGCCCGGAAGAGGCGGCTCGTCTGCTGAGCATCGACCCGCACTCGCCCAACGAGTTCCGCTGCAACCAGGTCGTGCGGAACATCGACGTCTGGTACGACACCTTCGGCGTGACCGAGCAGGACGCGATGTACCTCGACCCCGCCGAGCGCGTCGCGATCTGGTGATGACGGAGCCGGACGCGGCCCGGTCGTCGCGCCGCCGGCGACCGGACGACCGCCCAGCCGGTGGCGGCCGCGGTCGTGGGCGGCACAGCGGCCGGTCCGACGACCGCTTCACCGCCACCACCGAGGCCCTCGGCACCCTCGCGCTCGAGGGCGCCGGGGTCAGCGCCTCGGTGATCGACACCTCCAGCGGCAAGGCCCTGCTCGCGATCGACGACACCCTGGTGCAGCCGGTCGCGAGCCTGGGCCGCGTCCTGCTGCTCATCGAGGTCGCCGCCCAGCTCGAGGACGGCCGCCTGCACGGTGACCGACTGCAGCGCATGGCCCGTGACACCGCGACCGGTGCCGGCCTGTGGCAGTTCCTGCAGGAGCCGACCATGCAGGTGCCCGACCTGGCGACCCTGGTCGGGGCCACCGCCGACGCCTGGGCCATGAACGCACTGCTGTCGACCGTGGGCATCGACGCCGTCCGCGAGCGTGCGGAGTCCCTGGGCATCGAGCGCACGGCGTTGATCGACCGTGTGCGGGACCGCCGCGGACCGGACGACGCCCCCGACGCCTCCGTCGCACCGACCGGCGAGCTGTCGTGGGTGATGCGCGGACTGGCGCTCGGCGAGGTCGTCGACGAGGCGGTGTCGAACCGGGTGCTCGGATGGTTGTCCCTGGCGAGTGACCTGAACCTGGTCGCCGGGTCCTTCGGGCTCGATCCCCTGGCACACCGTGCGCTCGACCACGGGCTGCAGGTCGTCGCAGTCACCGGGTCGAGCACCGGTGTGCGGGCCGAGGCGGGGATCCTGCGGGGGCCCGGGTCGTCGGTCAGCTACGCCGTGACCGTCACGTTCGACGACGCCTCGTTGCAGCGGCGGTTGGCCGTCGTCGAGGCGCTGCGGACCATGGGCACCGAGGTGCTCGAGGCGGTGCACGCCCCGGCTCGTCGCTGAGGAGCATGATTCTGGGCATGACCCGGTACCTGATTTCCTTCGACGAGGGCACGATGGTGTTCCCCATGGCCGACCTACCGGCCGTCTCCGAGGCGTCGCACGCCGTCGTCCGACAGGCGAAGTCCGCCGGTGTGTGGGTGTTCGGCGGCGGGATGCTGGAAGCGTCGGGCGGCGCGGTCGTCGAGACCGACGGCACCGTCCGCGATCCCGCCACACGCCCCGGTAAGGACACCTTCATCGGGGGTTTCTCGGTGATCGAGGTCGAGAGCCGGGCAGATGCACTGGCCTGGGCCGCCCGAATCGCCGAGGCCTGCCGCTGTGCGCAAGAGGTGCGCGAGATCATGGACGACCCCGAGTCCTGACCGCGTGTGGTCAGGGGGCGCCGCCGAGCGCGGTCGCCACGGCTGCCGCTGAACGTGTCCGTGCGCGAGCCCCCATGCGTCCGAGTCCAGGAAGGGCGTCGTGCCGCACGGAATCGGTCGCGAGACCCATCAGTGCTCAGCGCAGGAGCACGAAGGAGCGCAGCGGCTGCGGTCCGATGTCGTGGGCCTCCACGAAGCCACGTGACTCGTAGAACGCCCGCTGGCCCGGCTCGTCGTCGGTGAGCAGGATCGTTTGGCGAACGCCGGCGTACCGCTGCAGGACGGCGTCGAGCAGTGCGCCGCCGATGCCGGACCGATGCGCGGACGGCAGGACCAGGACGTCCTGCACGTACATGATCGTCACCCCGTCGGAGACCGTGCGGAGCAGGCCGAGCAGGTGTCCGTCGCCGTCGCGGGCGGTCAGCACGGTGTGCGAGCCGGCGATCGCCGCGGTGAGGACTGCGGGGTCCCGCGTGTACGCGGTCCACCCGACGGCGTCGTACAGCGCCACCAGCTCATCGGTGTCCGGGCGTTCGTCGCTGATCGTGGTGGTCACGGTGCCCATCGTGCCCGAGCTCAGGGGGATGCGCGCGCCCGGCGAGTCGCGACCACGCCGCGTTCGTTCCCCACATCGACGTGATCAGGTCGGGGGGAAACCCTCGATCCGCGAGGTCGACTGCGGCGCCGCGAGGATGTGGAACCCGCCGCCCTCATCGCCGTCGAACAGCTGCCAGCCCTCGACGAAGGGCTCGCCGCTCTGCCCGACAGTCGTCGTTGAACGTCCGACCGCTACGAGGTCGCCTGCTCCTCCGGCACGAACGCCTGCCCGGACTGCAGCGAGGTGCCGATGGATCCCCACGCGTGGAACCACTGCGTGGACGGTGCGACGAGGACCCCTGTTGCGGCGATCATCGTGCCCGAGACGTGCGGTCGCGAGGCAGCGGGAACTCGAACGGGGCCCACCGATGGTGCGGCGGGCCCCATTCGGGCGGAACTGATGGTGCCTTACTGGTAGGTGAGACCGGTCTTGACACCGACCGCGACGACGAACGCGAGTCCGACCGTGAGAAGTGCTCCGATGACCACACCACCGAGGGCAAGGCCATCGTTCGGATTGCCCGAGCGCTTCACCTGTACAAGTGCGACGATGCTGACGACGAGGCCGACCACAGGAGTGACGATCGCCAAGATGAAGCCGACAACGGAGAGCGCCGGGGTCTTCTGGTGCGCGGGTGCACTTGATCCTGTCGTCATTGCATCCTCCTGGTCAGGCTCGCGATTGATCGTTCTGGTTGCGTCGGCTCGGTTGCAGCGGAAGCAGGCTACACGTTGATGAGGCCCTTCACGCAGCCCCAAGCGCCAGCCTTGACGACCTGGATCGCCACCTTCTTGGCGTTCCCCTTACTGAGCTTGCCCTTCGTCAGGTACTTCGCGATCCCGATGCCGGCCCCCTTGTAACACGCAAGCTCGGCCTTGCCTGGTGTCTTGGATTTCGCGAGCGTGACGATGCAGTCCTTGTAGCTCTGCGGCTGGTTCTTCCCCTTTGACGGCTGGTACAGACCAGCGCACAGCGATTCCAAGCTGTCGATCGCGTGGGCGGGCGCCGGCGCGGCAACGACCGGAACGGTGACTGCCGCAGAAGCCGCGATGACGCCTGCCAGTGCCAGTGCCATGCCTCTGGACCGGACGTTCGAAACGATGCTCATGGTGTTCCCCCTCGTGATTGCACCGCAGACTTGCGAAGCGCTGCAAACGTACAGAGCAGCGTCACGTGCATCTCATCACGTTGGTGTATTGCGAAACATAGAAGAAGACGCTAATCGCGCGCAAACAAAACCGTGAGGCCGGTTGTCCCGCATGCTTGACGACCTCGTGAAGTTCCGACCATCGGATGATCTTGTGCGCCGCGTGTCGTCCTCGCCTCGGCCAGCGCGATCGCCTGGAGAACCCTCAACGGGTTGCCGTCCTGCACACGCGGTCTGGACGGTGACCAACCCGGTCACGACGAGCAGGAGCGTCGATCGGGTGCCGACAGCCACCGAACGCCGCATCCGGCTCGGTCGGCGTCCAGGGACCACGGGCACACTCCGAGGCAAGCAACCCGAGCAGCGGAGGTCGGACATGACGGGCAAGCACGAACAGGCACGAGGCGACGAAGGTCGCGCGGACGGGGTCGAACCCCGCGCCGGAGCCTTCACGGACAGCGAGATCCCGGGCGAGGAGCACGTCGAGTCGACGGAGCCCGTCGGCGAGTTCGTCTCGAGCGACATCCCCGGTGAGACGCGTCCGACCGGAGCCGGACCCGACGGCGAGTACGTCGATTCGGACATCCCCGGCGAGGCCGAGCCGGCCCAGAACGGCGAGGTCGGCGAGTACACCGACACCGACAAGGTCTGACGAACCCGAGCGGAAGCGAGCCCATGCTCAAGGATGAGTACTCATCCTTGAGCATGGGCTCCTCTGCGTTGTCGCTCCGCGCCTGACGGTCAGTCGATGAGCTCCGCCGCCACCAGGCGGCGGAGCGTCTCCACGCCCGCGGGCGGGCAGCGGTCCGCGTCGGCGGAGGTGACCCACTCGACCTCGTCCACCTCGGCGGAGGCGACGGGCGTGGCGGAGTCCAGCGGGCCTCCCGGCCGGACCAGGAACAGCGTCATCGCGACCATGGTCCCCGGAGCCTGCCCGTGGGCGGGCTCGAGCACGACGCCGAACGGGTCGACGTCGTCGGCGGTGAGCCGCAGGCCGGTCTCCTCGTACGCCTCGCGCACGGCGGCCTGGACGTCGGTCTCGTGCGGCTCCGCCTTGCCGCCGGGCAGGTAGAGCACGTCGCGCGCCCGGGCGCGCACCATCAGGACGCGTCGGTCACGCACCAGCAGGAGCGCACTCACGCGCAGCGTGGGTGGTTGCGGAGCGGTCTGGAGGCTCAGCTCGCGTCCGCCTGGTCGTCGCGATCCGAGGCGGTCGGGTCCAGTGCCGTGCGGTCGGCCAGCGGGACGACGGGCGACGGCAGCTCCGGCTCGGCCGCGGGCCGGACTCCGTACAGGGAGTCGATCGCCCCGACGAACTCCTCGCCGCGACCGGCGCGACCGAGCTCACGAGCGCGGACCGAGGGACGGTGCAGCAGGACGCCGACCAGGTGCCG
This sequence comes from Curtobacterium sp. UNCCL17, assembly GCF_000686685.1. Lineage (NCBI taxonomy): Bacteria > Bacillati > Actinomycetota > Actinomycetes > Micrococcales > Microbacteriaceae > Curtobacterium > Curtobacterium sp. UNCCL17. The sequence goes on from NZ_KK366002.1 coordinate 640,694, forward strand.
GAGCGCCCGCTCGGTGTGCTCGACGGACTCGCCGTCGGCGTCCGCGCGGCGCTTGGCCCGCTCGATCTCGTCGTCGAGGATGTCGAACACGTGCTTGCGGAACGCCACGAGCGCCGGGGTCGTCGACTGCTCCATCGCCTGGGCGCGGAACCGGGACACGGCGTCGTCGACCATCGCGCGGGCCTCGGACTCGGCGTTCAGCTCGGAGATCGGGGCGTGGATGCTGATCGTCTCGAGGTCGAGCAGTTCGACGCCGTCGACGCCGGCGGCCGCGGGGTCGACGTTGCGGGGGAGCCCGAGGTCGATGACGATGCGGCGGACCCCGTCGTCGAGGTCGGCCGGTGCGACGACCGGGACCTCGCTCGAGGTGCAGGTGATCAGGACGTCGCTCTCGCCGATGGCCTGGCGCAGGTCGCGGGCGGCGACGAGGTCGTGCTTGGCGGCGAACCAGGGTGCCCGGCCCGAGGGCGAGAACACCTGGATGTTCGTGGCGCCGCGGTCACGCAGTGCGGCGATGGTGGTGGCCGCGTAGCTGCCGGTGCCGACGAGCAGCACGCGGGTGCGGGCCCAGTCGGTGACCCGCGACGAGGCGAGTTCGAGGCCGAGGCGCACGAGCGACCGGCCGGCGGCGCCGATGCGGGTGCGGGTCTTGACGCCGCGTGAGGTGTGCGCGGCCTCTTGGAACAGGCGCTCGAGGTCCGAGGTGGTGGTGCCGTTCGACCGGGCGTCCTCGAGCGAGCGACGGACCTGCCCGGAGATCTCGGTCTCGCCGACGACGACGGACTCGAGTCCGCTCGACACGGCGAACAGGTGCTGCACGACGTCCTTGCCGTCCAGCACGTTGACGGAGTCCAGGACCTCGGTGGCGTCCAGGTCGCTCGCGGCGGCCACGGCCTGCACGGTGGCAGAGACGGCGGAGTCGCTCTCGTCGCCCGCGATGTCGAGGTACGCCTCGAAACGGTTGCAGGTGGCGAGCACCACGGCACCGTCCAGGACGCCGGCATCCGTGACGAGTCGGCTGGCTGCCGCGGGTGCACCGATGCTCAGTCGCTCCAGGAGATCGAAGCTGGCGTTGCGATGCGACGCCGTGAGACAGATGAGCACGTAGTCAATGGTAACGCGCTCGATGGGAGAATCATCCGGTGACCGAAGCGACGACCACATCCCTCCCCGACTCCCACCCCCTGGCATCAGGGCGGACGAGTGGTTCCCGCCTGGTACGGGCCCTGCGGGGTGACCGTCCGGAGACGCTCCCGGTGTGGTTCATGCGGCAGGCCGGACGGTCCCTTCCGGAGTACCGGGAGCTTCGGATCGGCACAGCCATGCTCGACGCGTGCCTCGACCCGGAGATGGCGTCGGAGATCACCCTGCAGCCGGTCCGCCGGCACGGGGTCGACGCGGGCATCTTCTTCAGCGACATCGTCGTGCCGATCAAGCTCGCCGGTGTGGACGTCGAGATCGTGCCCGGTCGTGGACCGGTGCTCTCGTCGCCGATCCGCACCCCCGCCGACGTCGACGCCCTCGAGCAGCTCGACCCCGCGGCCCTCGCCCCGATCGAGCAGGCCGTCCGACGCACGGTCGAGCAGCTCGGCGACACCCCGCTGATCGGCTTCGCGGGGGCGCCGTTCACCCTCGCCGCCTACCTGGTCGAGGGTGGCCCGTCCAAGGACCACATCCGCGCCCGCACGCTCATGCACGCCGACCCCGAGACCTGGTCGCGGCTGCTCGCCTGGGCCGCCGAGGTGTCCGGGATGTTCCTCCGGGCACAGGTGCTCGCCGGGGCCTCGGCCGCGCAGCTCTTCGACTCGTGGGTCGGGTCGCTCTCCCGCGCCGACTACGTCCGGTCCGTCGCACCGCACTCCGCCCAGGCGATGTCGCACGTCGCCGAGCTCGGGGTGCCTCGGATCCACTTCGGCGTCGGCAGCGGCGAGGTCCTGGCCGACATGACGACCTTCGGCACGGACACCGTCGGCGTCGACGCGGTCGGTGTCGACTGGCGTCTGCCGCTCGACCAGGCGGTCCAGCGCGTCGGCACCGGCGTCAGCGTGCAGGGCAACATCGACCCGGCGATGCTCTCGGCGCCGTGGGATGTCCTCGAAGCGCACGTCCGCGACGTCGTCCGTCGGGGCGGTGCCGCACGGGCCCACGTCGTGAACCTCGGCCACGGGGTCCCGCCCGAGACCGACCCGGCCGTCCTGACCCGGGTGGTCGAACTGGTCCACTCGCTCGGCGACGGCCGCGCGGACGACGGTGCAGCGCAGGCCGGAGCCGACGCGTGACCGACGTCGTCGTGGTCGGCGGCGGGGTCGCCGGGCTCGTCACCGCCCGTGACCTCGCCAAGGGCGGCGCCCACGTGGTGCTCGTCGAGTCCTCGGGCGGGCTCGGCGGCATGATCCGTCGGCACACCGTCGGCGGGATCGACCTGGACATGGCGGCGGACTCCTTCGCCACCCGCACGGACGCCGTCGGCCGCCTGGCGATCGAGCTCGGGCTCGGCAACGATGTCGTCGCCCCTGACCCGCGCGGCGCCTGGCTGATGACCCGCGACGGCCGGACCTCCCCGATCCCGACGACCGGGCTCCTCGGCATCCCGAGCACCCCGATGGCCGCCGACGTGCTGGCTGTGGTCGGCCAGAAGGGCAGCCTGCGCGCCCAGATGGACTCGCTGCTGCCCGCACCGGTGGGCGCCAAGGCCTCGTCGCTCGGCGAACTCGTCCGCCGGCGCATGGGGGAGCGGGTGCTCGACGACCTCGTGGTGCCGATCGCCGGTGGCGTGCACTCCACGCACCCCGACCAGCTCGACCCCGACCGGGTGGCTCCGGGCCTGCGTGCCGCACTGCTCCGCGAGGGCTCACTCGCCCGGGCCGTGCTGTCGCTGCGGGCGCGCGCGGCCGCCGGCACCCCGGTGCAGGGGATCCGCGGTGGGACGGTGCGCCTGGTGGACGAGCTCGTCGCCGACATGGAGACCTACGGGGTCGACGTCCGGCTGCACACCCGGGCAACCCGCATCGAGGCGCACGCGGTCGAGGTCGTCAGCGCCGACGGCTCCACCGAACGGCTGCCGGCCCAGCACACCCTGTCCTCCGTTGCCGACCCGGAGCGCACCGCAGCCCCCGACCGGACGGGCATCCAGCTCGTCACGCTCGTCGTCGACCAGCCGGAGCTCGATGCCGCCCCGCGCGGCACCGGGATGCTCGTGCACCCCGACGCCCAGGCGGTGGCGGCGAAGGCCCTCACGCACGCGACCGTGAAGTGGCCGTGGCTGGCCGACGTGGCGGACGGACGCCACGTCCTGCGGCTCAGCTACGCGACCACCGGGACGGACCCTGCGGGCGTCGCCACGAGCCTCCCGGTCGACCCGACCGACCCCGTCGGCAGCCGCGCGCTGCAGGACGCGTCCACGCTGCTCGGTGTGCCGATCACGGCCGACCGCGTCAGCGGCGCCGCACGCGTCGGCTGGTACGGACCGGACCTGGCCGCGGCCGGGTTGGCCGAGGGCGTCGTCGGCATCGGTGAGGCCTCGACCGGACGGGGCCTGGCGGGCATCATCGCCGCCGCTCGGACGGCAGCCGACGAGATCCTCGGTTCCTGAGCGGACCGCGCAGCCCCTGAGGGCTACTGTTGGTGAGACCGCCGGACGTATTCCGTTCGGTGCATGACCACCGCACAACCAATGCACGGAGGAATCGCACATGCGCGGAAAGCTCCTGTTCGTCGCCGGCGCCGCACTCGGGTACGTCCTGGGATCGCGAGCCGGACGGGCGCGGTACGAGCAGATCAAGACCGTCAGCGGCAAGGTCTGGAACAGCAACGGCGTCCAGAAGGGCGTGCACGTCGCCGAGGACTTCATCGCCGACAAGACCCCGGACGTCGCCGAGTTCATCGGTGAGACGACCAAGAAGGCCGTCCGCAAGGTCGGCCAGAAGAAGGACACCACCACCTCATGACCGACACCCGCGATCGCAAGTCGCGTTCGCTGTTCGGCCTGGTCGGCGACGTCCCGAAGCTCGTCAAGGGCCTGGTCAAGGGCGAGATCGACCTGCTCAAGGCCGAGATGCTCGCGAAGGCGAAGATCTTCGGCCTCGCAGCCGGTCTGCTGGTCGGTGCGCTCGTCGTCGTGCTCTACGCGATCGGCGTCCTGCTGACCGCAGCCGTGATGGGCCTCGCGACCGTGATGCCGGCGTGGCTGGCCGCACTGGTGGTGGCCGTGGTGATGCTGATCATCGCCGCGATCCTCGGCCTGATCGGCTGGAAGCGCCTGAAGAAGGGCCTGCCGATCATGCCGAAGCGCACGATCGCCAGCGTCAAGGACGACATCAACGCGGTGAAGGGCCTCGGCAAGAAGCCGACCCCGCCGACGCAGTACGGCAGCCGCAAGCCGGACGTCGACGGCCGCTCCTGAGCGCCGACAGCCCCGACAGCCGCACCACCGACGGAGGAACCGTGACCGACCCGCACGACGATCTCGCTGCTCGCGTCGCCGCGACCCGCGCCCAGCTGTTCGACACCCTCGACGCGATCGAGGACAAGCTCAACGTCCCGAAGCAGATCGGGATCGCGGCGTCGAAGTTCAAGCGCGGTCTCGACGAGAAGCCGGTGCCCTACCTGGCCGGTCTCGCAGCCGGCGTGGCGGTGGTCGGGGGTATCGTCGTGATGGTGCTCCGACGGCGGTAGACCGCCCGAGCGCGGTCCACCGGGGGCGGGGCGGCCAACACCCTGGCAACCGATAGGACAATGGATCCATGAGCTCCGACGCGCCCACGAACACCGGGCTCGTGCCCGCGCACGACCACCCCCACACGGAACCCGCCGAGACCGGTCACCCGGACTCCGGGATCGACCCGAACCTGCTGACGGCCTACGCCCTCTGGGCAGTGTTCCGCCGGCCCCTCGGTCCGGTCCACCGCGTCGGCGACGACGCCGTGGCCGAACTCGACACCGTGATCGCCAGCGCCGCCGAGCGCGGGGTCACGATCCGTGGCTTCTACGACGTCTCGGCCTTTCGCGCCGACGCCGATGTCATGGTCTGGTTGCACGGCGACGACGCGCAGGCCATCCAAGCCGTGCTGCGCGAGATCCGTCGCACCGGCCTGTTCCAGGACGCCGAGCCGGTCTGGCACGTGATGGCCATGCACCGCGAGGCCGAGTTCAACAAGCGGCACACCCCCGCGTTCCTGCGCGGCAAGGACCCCGAGGCGTGGATCACGGTGTACCCGTTCGTCCGCTCCTACGAGTGGTACCTGCTGCCGGAAGAGGAGCGCTCGAAGATGCTCCGCGACCACGGCGTCGCCGGCGCGAAGTACCGCCGCGTGCTCACGAACACCATCGCGACCTTCGCCCTGAGCGACTACGAGTGGATCCTGCCGCTCGAGAGCCCGGACCTCGTCGACCTGGTCGACCTGATGCGCGATCTCCGCTACACCGAAGCGCGCATGCACGTGCGCGAAGAGGTCCCCTTCTTCACGGGTCGTCGCGTGACGACCGCCGAACTCCCGGAGGTGCTGTCATGACCGACACCAGCATGATCACGAACGGCCAGGTCCTCGCCGCCACCCCCGCGGCGGCGTCCGGTCCCGAGCACGTCGAGACCCCGACCGCCTACGACGCGATCCTGCTCGCCGGTTTCGGTGGCCCCGAGGGCCAGGACGACGTCATCCCCTTCCTGCGCAACGTCACCCGCGGCCGTGGGATCCCGGACGAGCGTCTCGAAGAGGTGGCGCACCACTACCGCCACTTCGGCGGCGTGAGCCCGATCAACGCGCAGAACCGTGCGCTCAAGGCCGCGCTCGAGGCCGAGCTGGCGTCGCGCGGCATCGACATGCCGGTCCTCTGGGGCAACCGCAACTGGGAGCCCTACCTCGAAGAAGCCTTCACCGAGGCGGCGGACAAGGGCTACACGAAGCTCGTCGCCATCGCCACGAGCGCGTACTCGTCGTTCTCGAGCTGCCGGCAGTACCGCGAGGACTACGCCCGCGTGCTCAACGAGACCGGTCTGATCGACACCATCCAGATCGACAAGATCCGCCAGTTCTTCGACCACCCGGGCTTCGTCCGCCCGTTCATCGACGGCGTCCGTGACGGCATGGCCCGCGCGATCGCCGAGAACGAGGGCCTCGACGTCGCGACCGAGCTGCAGGTGCTCTTCTCGACGCACTCCATCCCCTCGACCGACGCCGCCCGCTCGGGCCCCGACTACCGCGGGTTCGACGAGCACGGCGCGTACGAGGCGCAGCACCTGGCCGTCGGCGAGGTCGTCCTCGACCAGGCCTGGGCCGAGCTCCTCGAGCAGCCCGAGCACGCCCACCTGCAGGGCACGTCGAAGCCCGCCTGGAAGCTGGTCTACCAGTCGCGCTCCGGCCCCCCGACGCAGCCGTGGCTCGAGCCCGACATCAACGACTACATGAACGAGGACCTCAAGGGCGGCCCGACGCGTGCCGTGCTGATCGTCCCGCTCGGCTTCGTCAGCGACCACATGGAGGTCATGTGGGACCTCGACGAGGAAGCCACCGAGACCGCCGGTGAGCTCGGCTTCTGGTCGCTCCGCACGCAGACCCCCGGCATCGACCCGGCCTACGTGTCCGGTCTCGTCGACCTGGTGCTCGAGCGGGTCAACGGCACGCCCAAGGCCGAGCGCCCGCACATGACCGACATCGGCCCCTGGTACGACGTGTGCCGTCCGGGGTGCTGCGAGAACGTGCGAGCGGGGTTCAAGCCCGCCGCCGCGGGCGTCGCTCCGTGACCGACAAGACCGTGAACGACCCCAGCGCCACCGGGCCCGACGGCCCGACCCCGATCCGGCTCGGCACCCGTGCCAGCCGGCTCGCGGTCGCGCAGTCGCAGGACGTCGCCGACCGCCTGGCGAAGGCGGCCGGTCGCCCCGTCGAACTCGTCACCGTCACGAGCGAGGGCGACACGAACCGTGCCTCCCTGGCGTCGCTCGGCGGCACCGGTGTCTTCGCCAGCGCCCTGCGTGAAGCGCTCGTCGCGGGCGAGGTCGACGTGCTCGTGCACTCGCTCAAGGACCTGCCGACCGCGCCGTACCCGGGCCTGACGATCGGTGCCGTGCCGAAGCGTGCGGACGCCCGTGACGTCCTCGTCGCCCGGAACGGCGCCACCGTCGACACCCTGCCCGAGGGTGCGAAGGTCGGCACGGGTTCGCCTCGCCGTGCCGCGCAGCTCCGTGCGCAGCGCCCCGACCTCGACGTGGTCGACATCCGCGGCAACATCGACACCCGCCTCGGCCGGGTGGACGACGACCTCGACGCCGTGGTGCTCGCCGCCGCCGGCCTCGGGCGCATCGACCGCCTCTCGGCCGCCACGGAACTGCTCGACCTCGGCTTCTGGCCCAGTGCTCCCGGACAGGGCGCGCTCGCGGTGGAGATCCGCTCGGACGAGACCGACCGTGGGCTGCTCGCCGCACTCCGCAAGATCGAGCACGCCCCCACCCGCCTGACGGTGACGGCCGAGCGCGAGGTCCTCGCCAAGCTCGAGGCCGGCTGCTCCGCCCCGATCGGTGCGACGGCCGTCGTGGACGCCGAACTGCTGCTCGTGTCCGCGACCGTCTACCGCCCCGACGGCACCGAGTACCGCACCGCGTCGCACGCGGCCGTGCTCGACGGGTCGGCGCAGGAGCGTCTCGACGAGGCGCTCGCAGTCGGCGGCCGCGTGGCGACCGAGCTGCTCGAGAACGGCGCTGCCGACCTCGCCGACCTGGCGACCACCGTCGCCGAGGACACCACGGACGGGCCGTACACAGCGGGTCCCGGCCTCGCGACGCCGGCCGAGTAGGCGGTCACCACGGAACCCTCCACCACCGCGACGGACGAGGCGCGACCCCCGGTCGTCCTCGTCCCGCGTGGCGGTGCGTGGGGGGACCGGGTCGCCGAAGCGGCGCGGGCCCGAGGGCTCGCGCCCGTCGTCGTCCCCCTCATCACGGACGCTCCGCCGTCCGATCCCTCCGCACTCGACGCTGCGGTCCGCCGCCTGGTCGCCTCCGGTGCGGTCGGGAGGAACGGATCACCGAATTCCGTCGGTGACCGAACCCCTGTGGCTGGTTACGCATGGGTGGTGGTGACCAGTGCGACGGCCGTGACGGTCCTGTCGGAACGCGTGGCGGGCCTCCCGGCCGGGGTGCGCGTCGCTGCGGTCGGCGAGCCGACCGCCCGTGCCGCGCGCGCTGCGGGCTGGGTCGTCGACCTGGTGCCGACCGAGACGTCCGCAGCCGGCCTGGTGCAGGAGTTGCCGGACACCGACGGCACCGTGCTGTTCCCCCGCTCCGAGATCGCGGCACCGACGCTCGTCGACGGCCTCCGTGCCCGCGGCATCGACGTGGACGACGTGGTCGCGTACCGTACCGTGGGGACCGGCGACGAGCCGATCACCCTCGAGACGGCGCCCGCTGCGGTGCTCGTGACGAGCGGCAGCGTCGCCCGCGAGATCGCCCGCCGGATGACCCCGCTCGACCCCCGCACCATCGTGGCCTGCATCGGCCCCGGGACCGCGACCGACGCCCGTGCGGCCGGACTGCCCGTGCACGCCGTCGGACGCACCCGGTCCGCAGAAGCCCTGCTCGACGCCGTCGTCGAGGCACTGAACCCAACCACCCCCCACCAGGAAGGTCACCCGTGACTGGACGCTTCCCCCAGGTCCGCCCCCGTCGGCTCCGCGCCACCCCCGCGATGCGACGACTCGTGGCCGAGACCCGGCTCCACCCGGCCGAGCTCGTGCTGCCGATGTTCATCCGCGAAGGCGCGACCGACGCCGTGGACATCTCGAGCATGCCGGGGGTGCAGCAGCACTCCCTCGACTCGTTCCGCCGCGCGCTGGTCGACGCCGCGTCGGTCGGTGTGGGTGGCGTGAACCTGTTCGGCGTGCCGACCACGAAGGACGCCGAGGGCTCCGGCGCGACCGACCCGGACGGCATCCTCAACGTGGCGATCCGCGTCGCTCGCGAGGAGGTGGGGGATGCCCTCGTGGTGCAGTCCGACCTGTGCCTCGACGAGTTCACCGACCACGGACACTGCGGTGTGCTGGCAGCCGACGGCTCCGTCGACAACGACGCCACCCTGCTGCGCTACCGCGACATGGCGGTCGCGCAGGCCGAAGCCGGTGCCGAGCTCGTCTGCATGAGCGGCATGATGGACGGCCAGATCGCCGCCGCACGTGACGCCCTCGACGGCGCCGGGCACAGCGGCACCGCGCTGCTCGCCTACGCCGCCAAGTACGCCTCGGCGTTCTACGGACCCTTCCGCGAGGCCGTGTCGTCGTCGCTCGTCGGCGACCGCCGCACGTACCAGATCGACGCCGCGAACGGTCGGCAGGGGCTCCGCGAGGTCGAGCTCGACGTCGACGAGGGCGCCGACATCGTGATGGTGAAGCCCGCGATGAGCTACCTCGACGTGCTCGCCGAGACCGCGGCCACCTCGCCGGTCCCGGTCTGGGCGTACCAGATCTCCGGCGAGTACGCGATGATCACCGCAGCAGCGCAGAACGGGTGGATCGACCGCGACGCCGCCGCGATGGAGTCGCTCGTCGGCATCAAGCGCGCCGGTGCCGACGCGATCCTGACCTACTTCGCCGTCGACATCGCGCGGAAGCTCAACGAGGAAGCGGGCCTCCGCACCTCGGGCAGCACCGCGGACGTCGCCGGCATCGCCTCGACCGGGAAGGCCCCCGAATGACCACGAACGACCAGCTGTTCGGCCGTGCCAAGAACGCGATCCCGGGTGGTGTGAACTCCCCGGTCCGCGCCTACGGGTCGGTCGGTGGCACCCCGCGGTTCCTGGTGTCCGCGAAGGGCGCCTACGTCACCGACGCCGAGGGTCGCGAGTACGTCGACCTCGTCGCGTCGTGGGGCCCCGCGATCCTCGGGCACGCGCACCCCGGCACGGTCGAGGCCGTGCAGCAGGCCGCCGCGCGCGGGCTGTCGTTCGGGGCGTCGACCCCCGGTGAGACCGAGCTTGCCGAACTCGTGAAGCAGCGGGTGTCGGTGGACGGCGACGGCCCCATCGAGAAGCTCCGGATGGTGTCGACCGGCACCGAAGCCACGATGACGGCGATCCGGCTGGCCCGCGGCTACACCGGTCGCGACCTGCTCGTGAAGTTCGCCGGGCACTACCACGGGCACTCGGACTCCCTGCTGGCCGAGGCCGGCTCCGGCGTCGCGACCCTGGCCATGCCGGGCAGTGCGGGCATCACCGCCGAGACCGCCGCGCAGACCCTCGTGCTGCCGTACAACGACCTCGATGCCGTCCGCCGGGCCTTCGACGAGCACTCCGAGCGCATCGCCGCCGTCATCGTCGAGTCCGCCGCGGCGAACATGGGCGTCCTGGCACCGGAGCGCGGCTTCAACCGTGCCCTGGCGCAGATCACCCGGTCGCACGGGGCGCTGCTCATCGTCGACGAGGTCCTGACCGGGTTCCGCGTCGGAGCGGCCGGCTGGTGGGGCCTCGAGGCGTCGAAGGTCGTGCCGGACGGTGCCGGGTGGAAGCCCGACCTCATCACGTTCGGCAAGGTCATCGGCGGTGGTATGCCCCTCGCCGCACTCGGCGGTCGGCGCGAGGTCATGGACTTCCTCGCCCCGCTCGGGCCGGTGTACCAGGCGGGAACCCTGTCGGGGAACCCGTTGGCCGTCGCCGCCGGCATCGCCACGCTGCGGGCCGCGACGCCGTCCGTGTACGAGTCGCTCAATCGCACGGCTGCGGTCATCTCCGCGGCCACGTCGGACGCCCTGTCTGCCGAGGGCGTCGCCCACACCGTGCAGCGCGCCGGCAACCTGTTCTCGTTCGCGTTCACCGAGCAGGCGCCGCGGAACTACGACGACGTGCGGGCGCAGGACGTGTTCCGCTACGCGCCGTTCTTCCACGCGATGCTCGACGCCGGGGTGACCCTGCCGCCGAGCGTCTTCGAGGCGTGGTTCGTCACGGCCGCGCACGACGACCGCGCGGTCGGACGGATCCTCGACGCCCTGCCCGCGGCCGCGAGGGCTGCTGCCGCCGCGACCGCGTGACGGGCGCGGAGGCTGCTGCCGCCGCGACCGCGTGACGGGCGTCGGGGCTCAGGAGCAGTCGGCCTTCGTGAAGGTCGTGTCGACGGTCTTCGACGAGCCCTCGAACTTGTAGGTGTACCGCATGTCGACGTCCTCGTCGAGGAGCTTCTTCGTCTCGCTGTTCGAGCAGAGGTTCGGCCCGACGGCGTCGCGGATGGCCCCCTCGGTGATCGAGGCCGGGTCGACGTTCGCCGACACCGTGTAGTCGTAGTGGATCGCTGCGCCCTCGGCCTCGATCCCGGTCCACGTCGTGACGGAGTCGACCTGCTTGGGCAGGTCGCTCTGCTCGCGGATCTGCTCGACGGCCTTCGAGACCTTCTCTTCCGTGGAGTCGCTGAAGGCCGCGTTGAGGCCCTGACGGACGAGGAACGCCACCACCACGGCGACGACGACGCCGAGCACCGAGATCAGGACGCGCTTGCCGCGGGACGACGACTTGGGCGGGGGTGCGTAGGGAGCGGCTCCGGCCGGGGCCTGGTAGGGCTGGCCGGCGGGCGGCTGCTGCTGCTGCGCGTACGGCTGGCCGGCGGGCTGCTGCTGCTGCGCGTACGGCTGGCCGGCGGGCTGCTGCTGGGGCTGGCCGGCGGGCTGCTGCGGGTACTGCTGGCCGGTCGGCTGGCCCGTGTTCGGCTGCCCGTCGTTCGGCTGCGGCTCGGACCCCGGGTAGGGCGGCGGCGTGTTCGTCATGGTTCCCCCTGGTGACGGTCCGCGGCGTGACACCGTGGTGCGGTGCCGGGGTCCCTCCCCGACACGGGCCGCGGACACTGAACGGCCATTCAAGCACGCGTCAGGCGGATCGGCGTGCCGCCCAGCGCCCTTCCGACCGCAGGATCGCGAGCGGGAAGTCGAACGCGTGCGACACCGCCGACGACGTGATGACCTCGTCCGAGGTGCCCTGGGCAACGACGGCGCCGTCACGGAGCAGCATCGCGTGCGACGTCGAGGCCGGCAGGTCCTCCAGGTGGTGGGTCACCATGACGCTGCCCAGCTCGGGGTGCCGGTGCCGCAGCGTGTCGACGGTCTCGAGCAGGTGCTCCCGTGCGGCGACGTCGAGGCCGGTCGCCGGCTCGTCGAGCAGCAGCAGCTGGGGTTCGGACATCAGGGCACGGGCGATGAGGGCGCGTCCCCGCTCGCCCTGCGACAGCACCGGCCAGCGGGCGTCCCGTCGTGCGCTGAGTCCGACGTCGGCGATGTGCTGCTCGGCCAGCGCGACCTGCTCAGCCGAGGGCTCCCACCGCATCATGAGGTCCGTCGTGCCGGTCAGCCCGGTGAGCACCGTCTCGAGCACCGTGAGCGGCGACAGCATCCGGTGCCGAGGATCGACGTGGCCGATGTGCTCCCGGAGTTCGCGGACGTCGACGCGTCCGAGGCGGCGGCCCAGGACCTCGACCGTGCCGGCGGTGGGGTGTCCGGTCGCGCCGAGGACGGCGAGCAGCGTGGACTTCCCGGCACCGTTCGGTCCGAGCAGCGCCCAGTGCTCCCCGCGCCGGACGGTCAGGTCGACGTCGTGCAGCAGGTCGCGGCCGGAGCGCGTGACGCGGACCCCGGTGGCGTGGATCAGGACGTCGTCGTGCGCGTCGGTCATGACCCCATCGTGCCCCACCGCGCCGTGACGTCGTCCACGTGCGCCCGTGCGACGTCGACGAACAAGCGAGCTGCGAGCCGAGCGGTCCCGACGGCACCGCTGCCGGCGGTGGCGTCGAGCGAGAGCCAGAGTGCCTCCGCGTCCCACTGCCGGAACGCCGGAGCCTCGGGCAGTGCGTACGCGAGCCTGGACATCACGAGGCGCAGCGCCGCACGCGTCCAGCGGTTGCCGGACTGCTCGGACAGGAACCGGGTGACGGCGAAGGCGCTCTCGGTGTAGCGGTGGTCGCGGACCTGGCCGTCGGCGCGGGCGCGTTCCACCAGCCGGTGGAACTCGTCGAGCGCCGGACCGTCGAGGCCGGGCAGGACGCGGACGGTCGCGTGGGCGAACACCCCGCTGATCAGCTCCATCGTGTCGCGCCAGGTGGTGAGCGACGGCTCGACGACACGGTACCCACCGCCGCCGCCCTCGACCAGGCCGAGGTCGTGCAGCCACCGGACCGCTTCGAGCACCGCCTGGGGCGGGGCTCCTGTCCGGACCACCAGGCCCTCGAGCGAGTGCGTCGAGCCCGCTGGCAGCGAACCCGAACGCACGTCGCGGAGGAGCGCGCGGTGCACGGCACCCGCGCGCCGTTCGGAGGCGTCGTCGGCCGGTCGACTGGTCCGGGGGACCCCGATGTTCCGGCGGTGGACGTCGAACAGTTCGTCCAGTACCTCGGCTGCCGCGGTGGCGTCGGCCGGGTCGCCGGTGTCCAGCGCCCGGGTGGACGTGGTGAACCAGGCGTCGACGTCGTGGACCGACCAAGCCCGGGTCGGCACGCGGGCCCAGCGCAACCGCTCGAACGCCCGATGGCCGAGGTCGCGGACCAGGGCGTTCGGGCAGTGGTCGAACCAGAACTGGCAGGTGGCGGAGAAAGCCGTGGGGCGCTCCGGCAGCCGCAGGGCCGCGGTCAGTGCGGCACGTGCGACCAAGCGCTCGTACTCGCCGCGCTGCTCGGCGGTGAGCGTCGGGATCGTGGTCCGGAGCGCCGGGCCGATCAACGCGATCCAGTCGTCGAGCGCATCCGACAGGTCGGCGTCGGACAGTTCCTCGTACAGCCACGTGTCGTCCGGACGTCGGGTCAGTAGCCCCAGGTCCTCCAGACGTGCGGCCGCACCCCGCACGTGGCCGCGCGGGACGGCCCATGCCCAGCGCATCGCGTCGAGGTCGACGGCGACGGGTCCGCGGGGCCCGGCGCGGACATGGGCGAGCAGCGCCTCGTACGCGTCGTCGTTCGACGCCGCCCACGGGTCGGCGTCACCCCACTCGCCGACGACCATGGGTCAGCCGCGGTCGGCGCGGACCGCCTCGATGTGCTGTTCGAAGTTGCGGGTGAGGGCTCGTCCGGCCTCGGCAGCGCCTTCGCCGTCGCGCTCGGTGAGCGCTTCACGCAGGATCGAGAAGAACGCCTCGGACCCGTACTGCTCGAACGCCGGCGTGGGGTTGAGCGTGAAGCGGACCCGCTCCATGGCGCCGACGGCCGCGTTCTGCACCAGGGGGTTGCCGGAGTGCTCGACGGCGAACTCGATGATCTCGGTGAGGGCGCCGCTGAAGCCGTAGTCCCGCACCTTGCGCATGCGGTCGGCCTTGTCGAGCAGGTCGGTGAGGGCTTCGACGTCCTCGTCGCTGTACTCGGGGACGCCCCAGCGCAGGCTGAGCTCGAAGAACCCGGCGGTCGCGCGGGTCGCGATGACCCAGTCCTCGAACGTCGGGGTGGCGACGCGGGTGTACCGGTTTGCCTCCATCTCGACCAGGCCGATGTCGACGAGCTTCGCGATCGCCTCGCGGATCGGGGTGCGACTCACACCCAGCCACTGGACCAGCTCGTCGTCGTTCAGGCGCTCGCCGTGCTGCAGTGTGCCGTCGCGCAGGGCCGCGAGCATCTTGTCGTAGACGACGTCGCGCAGGAGCTTCCGGGGAGAACTCTCCACGGTGGACTTGGGGACCGGCATGTCATCTCCTCGAGGACGAAATCGACACTCGAAATCCTAGCGTGCCAATATGCAAACGTTTGCTAAATCAACCGCTGGAGAAGCTTTCCGGATCAGCCCGCCACGGCGACGACCGTCCGGCCGTGCACACGGCCTGCGACGACCTCGGCTCCCACCGCGATGGCCTGCTCGGGCGTGACCGTGCGGGTGACGTCGGCCAGGAGCGCCGCGTCGAGGTCGGTCGCGAGCCGGTCCCACGCTCGACGTCGGAGCTCGAGCGGGGCATCGACGGAGTTGATCCCGAGCAGCGAGACCGACCGCAGGATGAACGGCAGCACGGTCGTCGGCAGCGCTGCGTCCTGCGCCAGCCCGCACGCGCTCACCGCACCGCCCCACCGGATCGAGGCCAGGACGTTCGCAAGCGTGGCCCCGCCGACGCTGTCCGCCGCTCCGGCCCAGGTGGCGCGCTGCATCGGCTTGCCCGGCTCGGACAGGGTGCCGCGGTCGATCACCTCGGTTGCCCCGAGTCGGCGGAGCGAGTCCGTGTTGGCGGCGCGACCGGTCGACGCCGTGACCCGGTACCCGCGGGCCGCCAGCAGTGCGATCGCCACGGTGCCGACGCCGCCGGATGCCCCGGTCACCAGCACCGGCCCGTCGTCCGGTGCGACGAAGCGCTCGAGCGCCAGCACACTGAGCATCGCCGTGAACCCCGCGGTGCCGATGGCCGCCGCGAACGAGTCGTCGATCGCCTCGGGCAGCACGACGAGCGACCCGGACGGCACCACGGCGTGCGTTGCCCAGCCCCCGTGCCGGGTCTCACCCAGGCCAGCGCCGTTCAACACCACGCGGTCACCGATCGCGACCTCGTGCACGCCCGGCCCGAGCCCCGACACCGTCCCGACGACGTCGATCCCCGGCACGAGTGGGTCGAGCCGGGCGACGCCGGGGTTCCGCGCGAGGGCCAGGCCGTCCTTGTAGTTGACGCTCGAGTACGTGACGTCGACGAGGGCCTCGCCCTCGGCCGGATCCGGCAGGTCGACGTCGGTGACGGTGGGCGGGGCTGTACTGGACACGAGGACGGCGCGGGTCATGCGCCGGACGCTACCCCGGGCCTCCCGGCGGCCTGCCCGTTCTTTCCCAGAACGCGTGCGATGCCTGGTGGATTCGGGCGTACCGGGGCGGAACAACCGACCAGGTACGCCCGATTCGACCAGGTACGCCCGATCTGACTCGGCGCAGAGTCGGCGGGCGCCGTGCCCTGTCCGTTCTTTCCCAGAACGCGTGCGATGCCTGGTGGATTCGGGCGTACCGGGTCAGAACATCCGACCAGGTACGCCCGATTCGACCCGGTACGCCCGAAACCGCCCAGCCCAGCCCAGCCCAGCCCAGCCCAGCCCAGCCCCGCCCCGACCCCGCCCCACTCAGCCGAACATGATGGCGGCCTCGTCGAACCGCGCCTGCGGCACGGTCTTGAGCTCGCCGAGCGCCTCCTCGAACGAGACGTGCTCGATCTCGGTACCCCGGAGCGCCACCATCCGGCCCCAGCGCTCCTCGACGACCGAGTCGATCGCCGCCAGCCCGAGCCGGGTCGACAGCACCCGGTCGTACGCGGTCGGCGTGCCACCGCGCTGGATGTGCCCCAGGGTCGTGGCCCGCGTCTCGATGCCCGTCATCTCCTCGATGAGGGGCGCGAGGCGCTCGCCGATGCCACCGAGTCGCGGGCGCCCGAAGGCGTCGAGTCCGCGCTCGGTGTGCGCCGTGTCCTCGTGGTCGGGGACGAAGCCCTCGGCCACCACCACGAGCGGTGCGCGACCGCGGTCGTACGCGGCCCGCACCCACTTCGCGATCTGTTCCATGCTCGTCTTCTGCTCGGGGATGAGGATCGCGTGCGCGCCCGCGGCCATGCCGGAGTGCAGCGCGATCCAGCCCACGTGCCGACCCATCACCTCGGCGACCATGCAGCGCGAGTGCGACTCACCGGTGGTGCGCAGGCGGTCCATGGCCTCGGTCGCGATGGCGACGGCGGTGTCGAAGCCGAAGGTGTAGTCGGTCGCGCCCAGGTCGTTGTCGACCGTCTTCGGGACGCCGACGATCTTCAGGCCGGCGTCGGTCAGGCGCTTCGCGGCGGCCAGGGTGCCCTCGCCGCCGATCGCGACGATCGCGTCGATCCCGTGCCGCTGCAGGGTCGCGGAGATGTTCTCGACCCCGCCGTTGGGGCCCTCGAACGGGTTGGTGCGGCTGGTGCCGAGGATCGTGCCGCCCTGCTTCGCGATGCCCTGGATGTCCTTGCGGCCGAGCGGGACGATGTCGCCGTCGACCACCCCGCGCCACCCGTCGCGGAACCCGACGAAGTCGTGTCCGTAGATGGCGATGCCCTTGAGGACGATCGCGCGGATGACCGCGTTCAGGCCGGGGCAGTCGCCTCCGGAGGTGAGGATGCCGATGCGCATGGTGAACTCCGTCGTCGGGTGGTGGGGATCAGTGCCCATCATGACTGACGGTGGTTCCGCATTACCATCCCCGTGTGTCCCTGCTCGCTTCCGCCGCCGCCGTCGACGCCGCTGGTGCGTCCGGTGACGCGTCTCGCGTCGACACGGTGTACCGGCCTGGAGGCGCGGTGGACGTCGCGTCGACCCTGCGGCCCCTGCAGCGCGGCTCCGGCGATCCGGCCTTCCAGGTGGTCGGCGGCGTCGTGTGGCTCGCGCTGCGCACGCCCTCCGGTCCCGCTTCCGTGGCGATCCGGCGGGCCGGCGACACCATCGCGGTGTCGGCGTGGGGCAGCGGAGCCCCGTGGGCGGTCGAGCACGCCCCCGATCTGCTCGGACGCGGCGACGACTGGTCGTCGTTCGACGTCTCCGGCAACGAGTTCCTCGCCGCGGCACGACACCGGCAGCCCGGGCTCCGGCTGCTCCGCACGAACACCGTGGTCGCGATGCTCGTGCCGGCGATCATGGAGCAGAAGGTGACCTCGCGCCAGGCGTGGGGCGCGTGGCGGTACCTGCTCCGTCGGCACGGCACCCCGGCGCCCGGTCCGGCACCCGCGGGCATGATGGTGCCGCCGGACGCTCCGACGTGGGCGCGGATCCCGAGCTGGGAGTGGCACCGGGCGGGCATCGAACCGGGGCGCTCGGCCACCGTGATGCGCGCCGTGAAGCTCGCGCCGGCACTCGAACGGACCCTGGTGCACGGCCGCGGCGGCGAGGTCGTGTCCGCCAAGCTGCGGTCGATCCCCGGGGTGGGTCGGTGGACCGCCGCCGAGACCGCGCAGCGCTCCCACGGCGACCCGGACTCGCCGAGCGTGGGGGACTTCCACGTGCCGGCGCTCGTCGGGTGGGCACTGACCGGTGCCCCCGTGGACGACGACGGGATGCTCGAGCTGCTCGAACCCTGGCGCGGGCACCGGGAGCGGGTCGTGCGGTTGATCGGCGGCTCCGGCTTCCGGAAGCCGTCGTTCGGGCCGCGGATCACGATACAGGACCACCGGGGGCACTGAGCACGTCTGTCGGGCGGGTGTGTGGGTCCGCGGAACACCGGTGTTCGCGCTTTGCACACCGGCACGTGGGTGTTCGGAGTGCGAACACCGGTGTCCCGCAGGGCGTCAGGGGTGGCGGGTGCCCTCGCCCGCCAGCACGGCGCGGTAGCCCTCGCGGAACGTCGGGTACCGCGGTGTCCATCCCGTCGACCGGAGCAGCGCGTTCGACAGGCGCTTGTCGCCGCCGGCCTGCCGCGCGTCACCGTCGCCCGTCGACGGCTCGGCGACGTGGAGTTCCTCGGCCAGGAACCGCAGCACGTCGTCCAGCCGACTCGGCTCGTCGTCGGTGCCCAGGTAGAGCGGTGCCGGGTCCGGCAGCGCCGCCAGGTGCACGAGCGCTGCTGCGGCGTCGTCGCGGTGGATGCGGTTCGTGTGCGGTGAGGTCCCCGGCGCCAGCCGTGCGGCACCGGACCGGACCTGGTCGATGAGCCGCTCGCGGCCCGGACCGTAGACGCCCGACAGCCGGACCAGCACGGCGCCGGGAGCGCGCTCGCGCAGCAGGACCTCGGCCTCGACCAGGACCTCGGCGGTCGGGGTCGCACCGCGCGCGGGTGTCTCCTCGGTGACCTCGCTGCCGTCCGAGACGTCGTACACGGCGGTCGAGGACACGACGAGCACCCGGGGATCGGCCTCCGATGCGTCGATGCCGTCGAGCACGTTGCGCAGGCCGTCGACGTAGGTGGCGCGGTACTCGTCGACGTCGCGGCTGCCGGCGGCGAAGGCCACGACGACGACGCTCGTGTCGGCCGGGATCTCGGGGACCTCGTGGCGCAGGTCGGCGCTCCGGCCGGTGATCGGTGCGGGGATCAGCTCGGCACGGCGGCGAAGCCCGATCACGTGGTGACCGAGGTCGGCGAAGCGCAGGCCGGCTTCGGTCCCGAGGTCGCCGCAACCGGCGATGACGACTGTCGTGGAGTTCTGCACGGCTCGACCTTGGCACGGTCTCATGGTGGAAGGCGGGGAGCTTGGTGATAATGGTTCTCAACTGGATGATCACCGTCCGGTCTTCTCGACAGGAGTTCCATGTCCCCTCGATCCCTGCGTCTCCTCCCCGCGCTCGTCCTGGCCGGGCTCGTCCCGCTCGTCGGCACCGCGATCGCCGTCCCCGCCTCGGCCGCTCCCGCCGTGACCCGGACCGCCCACCACAGCTGGCTCGTCACGGCTGACCCGACGGCGAAGCGCGTGTACGTCAACGACGCCGTCACGGGCAGGCGGACCGCCACCCTGAG
Organism: Curtobacterium sp. UNCCL17; assembly: GCF_000686685.1. Taxonomy (NCBI): domain Bacteria; kingdom Bacillati; phylum Actinomycetota; class Actinomycetes; order Micrococcales; family Microbacteriaceae; genus Curtobacterium; species Curtobacterium sp. UNCCL17. The sequence continues at coordinate 660,057 of NZ_KK366002.1, forward strand.
CGGGATCGAGTTCGGGACCCACGCGGGCTCCGTGCAGCTCGGCCATGGGCAGATCGCGTTCATGGACGAGTCGAAGCCGCAGCTCGACGTCCTCGCCATCGGCCCCCGCGGCACCGCGCGGATCGCGCAGCACTACGCGATCTCGAACGCCGACAAGCGCTGGGAGCGTGCCGGCTGGCTGTCGACCGACACCGCGCGCCGGCACCTGGCGGTCGGCTCCGACTTCGACGGCTCCGAGCGGCAGCGGGTCACCGTCATCGACCTCCGACGGAAGACGGAGCGCACCGCACAGATCGACACCTCGGCGGTGCAACTCGCGACCACGGGCAAGCGCGGCACCGAAGAGGTCGAGACGTTCCTGGTCGGCAGCCCCCTGCGCCTGGTCGTCACCGCGGGCGGACGCCTCGACGCCTACTCCGTGTCCGCGATCATGCGCGGCGCGACGCACCCGCGCCCCGTCGCGACCACGCCCCTCGGTGCCTACCCGCACGGCCCGATCGTGAACGCCACCGGGACCGTGATCGGTTCCGACCTGGCCGCCGGCGTGCAGACCGTCCGGGTGACGCGGACCGGCTTCACGGGATCCCGGTCCGTCGCGTACCCGAAGCCGAGCGTGCAGAGCTACCGCCCCCGCATGGCGCCGGACGGGACGACCGTGGTCGGCACGCAGGCCGGCAGCGCGGCTGCGGGCACCCCGTGGAACGCCGTCCCCGCGTACCTGACCACCTCGTCGACGTCCTCGAGCAGGATCCGCAGCGTCGACCTCGGCACCGGGTCCTTCACCCGGGTCGCCGTCACCGTCCGGTTCGCCGCCGTCGCGCTGACGTCGGGCACCGGGGACTCGCTCGTCCTGGTGCGGAAGCAGACCGACGGTGTCTACTCCGGCCGGACGACATCGGTCCCGCTCACGCCGTTGCGCAAGGGTCCCGTCGCCGGACAGTCCGCCGCCGGGGCCTCGGTGCGGTTCGCCGCGGCGACCGACGACGGCCGCAGTGTGTTCGTGACGCGGGGTGACGAGGGGGAGATCACCCAGATCGACACCACCGGTGCGAAGCCCTCCGTGCTCCGCACCATCACGCTGCCGACGGCGCTCGCCGGGGGCGGGTACCTGACGACGGTCGACTCGACGGTGCGTCCGTACGACCTCAGCGGTCGCTGACCGACTTGCCGGCGGGCCGAACCGCTGACTGACCGCCCGACCAGCCGCCGACCGCCCCACGGGGTGGTCGGCGGCTAGGGTCCTGGTGTGATCGTCTGGCTGAACGGAACCCACGGGGCGGGGAAGACGACGACGAGCCGACTGCTCCAGCCGCTGCTGCCCGGTTCGCGGATCCTCGACGCCGAGAAGGTCGGCGAGGTGCTGATGGACGTCACACCGGGGCTGCCGGCCAACGACAACTTCCAGCACTGGGACCCGTGGCGGCCGCTCGTGGTCGAGACCGCTCGTCGGGTGCACGACTACGTGGGCGGGCCGCTCATCATGCCGATGACGGTCCTGGTCGAGGCGTACTGGCGTGAGATCGCCGCGGGGCTCGCGGACCACGGGATACCGATCCGGCACTTCGTGCTGCACGTCGACGAGTCGACGCTCCGCGACCGGATCCAGAACGATCAGATCGTGGGGCCGTCGACGTTCCGGTTCGCGTACGTCGACGCCTACGCCGAGGCGGCGCGCGGCTGGCTGCACGCCGAGGCCGAGGTCATCGACGCGACCGAGGCTCCCGCCACCGAGGTCGCCCGGGCCGTCGCGGACGCGGTGACGTCAGAGCGCTGACAGCACGAGCGCCCGGAGACCAGGGGCCTCCGGCTGCGCGTGGTCGACCAGCACCGCCAGCATCCCGGCTGCCCGGGCACCGGCCACGTCGCGCTCGGGGTCGTCACCCACGAAGAGACAGTCCGCCGGGTCGACGTCGAGCTGTGTTGCCAGGGCGTGGAAGGCGCGGACGTCCGGCTTCTGGAACCCGATGCGTTCCGAGACGCAGACGACGTCGAACGCGTCGGCCAGGCCGGTCCGAGCGAGCTTGTCGACCTGCTGGCTCTCCGTGCCGTTCGTCAAGAGACCGAGGCGGTGTCCGTTTGCGCGCAGCTCGTGGAGCAGCGGCAGGCTCTCGGGGAAGAGCCGCCAGGCCTCGCGGTACGCGTGCAGGTAGTCGTCGAACACGGCGTCCAGGCCGGCATCGTCCCCGGGGACCGCGACGCCCAGTTGCGGCAGGACCGTGCGGAGCCGTGCGCGTCGCTGATCCTGGAAGCCGATCACCCCTGATCGCCAGCGCTCGAACTGCTCGTCCTCGGCGGTGAACCAGGTGCCGATCGCTGCCTCCGTGACCTCGACGCCCAAACCCTGGAGGAACCGGGTCACGCCCACGCGAGCGGACCCGCGGTGGTCGAACAGCGTCCCGTCCAGATCGAAGCAGATCGCTCGCGGAGTCGGCACGCGCCCAGGCTACGGCCCGTTCGACCAGCGGGAACGGCCGGGAGCTGCACGGCTCTGTCCGCCGCACGCAGCCCCGGGGTTCGCCACCGCCCGGATCATGCCGGAGACTGGTGCGGGTCGCTCACGAAGCCGCCCGCCCCACCACCAGCAAGGAAGGCTCCGCATGCCCGAGCTCCCCGTCGTGTTCGAAGTCGGCTCGATGATCGCCCTGGTCGCGATCCTGCTCGCCGACCTGCTCATCGTCGCGCGTCGCCCGCACGTGCCGACGCTGCGCGAATCCGGCATCTGGGTGGGCATCTACGTCGGGCTCGCACTGATCTTCGCGGTGCTCATGCTGGTCTTCGCCGGTGGCGACTCCGCCGGGCAGTTCCTGGCGGGCTGGTTGACCGAGTACAGCCTGAGCATCGACAACCTGTTCGTGTTCGTCATCATCATGGCGCGCTTCTCGGTGCCGAAGAAGATCCAGCAGGAGGTGCTGCTGCTCGGCATCATCATCGCGCTCGTGCTCCGCGGGATCTTCATCCTGGTCGGCGCGCAGCTCATCGAGAACTTCTCGTGGATCTTCTACATCTTCGGTGCCTGGCTGATCTGGACGGCGATCCAGCAGCTCCGCGGCGAGGACGAGGACGAGCAGAAGGACACCTTCATCGTCCGGCTGCTCCGCCGTCGGGTCCGTCTCACCGACACGTACGACGGCATGAAGTTCCGCACCCACCACGACGGTGTCCGGCACTTCACGCCGCTGCTCATCGTGCTCATCGCGATCGGCACCACCGACCTGCTGTTCGCGCTCGACTCGATCCCGGCGATCTTCGGCATCACCGAGAGCCCCTTCATCGTGTTCACCGCGAACGTCTTCGCGCTGATGGGTCTGCGCCAGCTCTACTTCCTGCTGGGCGGACTGCTCGAGCGTCTGGTCTACCTGAAGTACGGCATCGCCGTGATCCTGGCCTTCATCGGCGTGAAGCTCGTCCTGCACGCGCTGCACGACAACGAGCTGCCGTTCCTGAACGGCGGCCACCACATCGAGTGGGCGCCGGAGATCAACACGTGGGTGTCCCTGCTGGTGATCGTCGCCGCGATGGCCGTGTCGACGCTGGCGAGCCTCGTCCGGATGCGCGGCGAGACCCCGGCCGCCGACGCCGTGACCGCGGACGACACAGCCGCGGACGACGACCGGGCGGACCAGGACCGAGCCGACCAGGACCGAGCCGACCAGGACCGGGCCCGCACCTCCGACTGAAACCCGTTTGAACGATCTGCCCTGCTGCCTCGTCGTTCAGGGTATGGCACTCCGCAAACGCACCAAGGTCATCATCGGGATCTCCGCCGGCGTCGTCGTCGTGGCGGCAGCAGCCGTCATCGCCGGCCCGGTCATCTACGCGAACACCGTCAACGGCCAGGCCGCCGCAGCACCCTCGCTGTCGGCGTCCTCGTCCGGCACCCTCGACGCGAAGGACGCCGACGGCACCTGGACCAGCACGAGCAGCTCGTACGCCGGGTACCGGGTGCACGAGGTCCTGCAGGGGAATGATGTGAACGTGGTCGGTCGCACGAAGGACGTCAAGGGCACCGCCGTCGTCGACGGCGGCTCCCTCACCAAGGCGACCGTCACCGTCCAGGTCGGCAAGATCAGCACCCCCGAAGCGGCCCGCGACGAGTACTTCCGCTCCACCGCGCTGCAGACCGACAAGTACCCCACTGCCACGTTCGAGCTGACGAAGCCCGTCGACGTCACGAAGGCGCTCGACGGCTCCACGCAGGACGTCACCCTGACCGGCACGATGGACCTGCACGGCGTCGAGAAGCCGGTCACGGCCGACGCGCAGGTCGCGGTCGGCAAGGGCGGGACCGTCCAGGTCGCCGGCACCGTGCCGATCACCTTCGCCGACTACGGCGTGAAGGCCCCCTCGCTCGGCTTCGTCACCGTGGACGGGAAGGGCTCCGTCGAGTTCTCCCTCGACCTCGGGAAGTGACCGTGACGAGTCGTTCCGCGGACGAGCTGCTCGCGACGCTGTACCGCGAGCACGGTGACGCGCTCACGCGGTACGTCCGGCACCTCACGCGGGACGGCTCGACGGTCGAGGACGTCGTGCAGGAGACGATGGTCCGCGCCTGGCAGCGTCCGGCCGTGCTCGAACGGGCACCCGACAGCGCACGCGCGTGGCTGTTCACGGTGGCGCGCAACCTGGTGGTCGACGACGCGCGGTCGGCGCGCAACCGCCGCGAGCACGGCACCGAGCACCAGGTCGAACGGTTCGAGTCGGACAGCACGGACGCCGTGCTGGACCGGATCGTGGTCGCCGACGCACTCGCGTCGCTGACCCCGGACCACCGCCGCGTGGTGGTGGACGCGTACTGGCTCGGCCACACGGTGCCGGAGATCGCGCGGCGACACGACATCCCGGAGGGCACCGCCAAGTCGCGGTTGCACTACGGGCTGCGAGCCCTCCGGCTCGCACTGCAGGAACGAGGAGTGACCCGATGAGCGACGACAAGTACGCGGAGTGGGATGCGGCGTACGTCCTGGGGTCGCTCCCGGCCGGTGAACGACTGGAGTACGAGCGGCACCTCGAGACGTGCGACCGCTGTGCGGCCGCCGTCGCCGAGCTGGTCGGTCTGCCGGGGCTGCTCGGCAAGCTGCCGGCCGACCAGGCGATCGAGATCGCAGAACCGGACGGGAGGCCCGACACCCGTTCCGAGAGCGACCTCGCCTCCGTCGCGCACCGCGTCCGACACCGTCGCCGCCGTCGCCGGGTCTGGGTCGCCGCCACCGCGGGGCTCGCGGTGGTCGCCGCCGTCCTGGGCGGGCTCGCGGTCGGTGCCGCGGGGGAGCGCACCACGGTGCAGGCCGGTGCCGCTCCGACGGCAGCTGCCACCGCCGACCGCTACGACATGACCGGGGTGCAGGGACTCGACGTCCAGCTCGCCATCAGCGGCGAGCAGTGGGGCACCCGCTTCGACTGGGGGTGCTCGTACGGCGGCAAGGAGTGGTCGCCGGACGGGTCGATCCTCTACGACCTGGTGGTCGTCCGGACCGACGGCACGACGCAGACCGTGGGGTCGTGGACTGCTGCCGGCGCGGACGCACGAGGGCTGTCGGCGTCGACGGACATCCCGCGGGACGAGATCGAGAGCGTGCAGGTCCGGCTGCGCGGTGAGCGCGGCGCGCTCGCCGTCGTCACGCTCTAGCCGACGTCGGCCTCGTCCGAGGCGTCGTCGGGGCCGATGGCGTCCTGGACGCGCGCACTGACGGACCGCAGCGTCTCGGCGTCGGTCCCCACGGGCCTCCAGAACAGGTCCTCGAGCGCGCCGGTGTGTGCGCGGATGCCGGCGAGCACCGCGCGACGGCCGTCCGCGGTCATCACCACCCAGCTGCCGCGGGCGTCGCTCGGGCAGTCCGCCCGCTCGACCAGGCCGCGGGAGACCATCCGCGTGACCTGGTGGCTGACGCGCGACTTCTCCCAGCCGATCCCCGCGGCGATGTCCCGGACGCGCAGACGGTGGTCGGGGTCGCGGTGCAGGCCGATCAGGATCTCGAACTCGGGGACGGAGATGCCGGCGCCCGCCTGGACGGCTCGGTCGAGCGCCCGGTCGAGTCGTCGCCAGGCGTCGTGGTACGCGTCCCAGGTGACCCAGTCGTGGCCACCGTTGCCCTCCGTCGACATGCCGACCAGCGTATCCACCGGGCGGACGGTCGGTCCGCCCAGCGACCCCTTTCATCCGCTCGGATGACTCCTGGCCGACGTACGGCGTGCTCCGAGGTCGCGTCGGACGTGCGGCATACGATCGGGGGATGCCGAGTGCTCGCCTCCAGGACACCACCGATGACGCCGTCGTGCTCGTGCGCCGGTGGCTGGCGGCGTCCGCCGGGGTGAAGCCCGACCCGGGTGCGGTCCGTCTGGCCGAGGTCCTGCGCGACGAGCAGGGCCTCGACTTCACCCGGGGTTTCGTGGACAAGGTCGTCCGCCCCGAAGACCCCCGCGTGGCGGCACGGAACCTCGAGCAGCTGAGCCGTGACGTCCCCGACTTCCTCGCCTGGTACCTGCGCGGGGCGGTGACGCTCGGCGGTGGGTTCGCCACCATGGCACCGTGGGCCGTGATCCCGACCGCACGCCGGATCCTGCGCCGGATGACCGGGCACCTGGTCATCGACGCGAGCACGAGCAAGCTCGGCCCGGCCCTCGCCAAGGTCCGCGGTCCGGGCACCCGACTGAACGTGAACCTGCTCGGCGAAGCCGTCCTCGGCAGCGCCGAGAGCGACCGACGCCTGCAGGGCACCATGGACCTGCTCGCCCGCGACGACGTCGACCACGTGTCGATCAAGGTGAGCTCCGTCGTGCCGCAGACCTCGCCGTGGGCCTTCGACCAGACGGTCGAGCGCGTCGTCGACCGGCTCGTCCCGCTCTACCGCCTGGCCGCGGCGCCGACGGCCGCCGGACGCCCGGCCAAGTTCATCAACCTCGACATCGAGGAGTACCGCGACCTCGACGTCACCCTGGCCGTGTTCCGGGCGCTGCTCGACCGTGACGAGTTCGCCGACCTGCAGGCCGGCATCGTGCTGCAGGCCTACCTGCCCGACGCCGCGGGAGCGCTCGACGCGCTGACCGAGTGGGCACAGGAACGCCGGGCGCGCGGCGGTGCCCCGATCACGGTGCGGCTCGTCAAGGGCGCGAACCTCGCCATGGAGCACGTCGACGCGATCCTGCACGGGTGGCCCCTCGCCACCTGGGGCAGCAAGCGCGAGACCGACACCGCCTACCTCCGGATCCTCGACACCGCACTGACGCCGGAGCGCACCGACGCCGTGCGGATCGGGGTCGCCGGGCACAACCTGTTCGACCTCGCCACCGCGTGGGTGCTCGCGCAGCGCCGCGGGGTCACCGACGCCGTCGACGTCGAGATGCTGCTCGGCATGGCGTCCACCCACGCCCAGGCCGTCCGGGCCGACGTCGGCCAGATCCTGCTCTACACGCCCGTCGTGCAGCCGGACGAGTTCGACTCGGCCATCGCGTACCTCGCCCGTCGCCTGCAGGAGAGCGCGAGCCCCGAGAACTTCATCGCCGCCGCAGCCGACATCGACCACGACGCCAGCGTCTTCGAGCGGGAGCACAGCCGGTTCCTGGCGTCCGTCGCCGCACTCGACGAGCCCGTCCCCGCCACCCACCGCACGCAGGACCGCCACCGTGCCCTCGGTGAACCCGTCCTGCGCGACGCGTTCCGCAACGCCCCCGACACCGACCCGTCCGTCGCCGCGAACCGGGCCTGGGCGCTCGACGTCCTGCGCCGGGTGCCGCGCTCGCAGCTCGGCGCACAGACGATCCGCGGCGCGAAGGTCGCCGACCGGTCCAAGCTCGAGCGGATCATGGCGCGGACCGCCCAGGCCGGCGTGAACTGGGGGCGGCAGGACCCGTCCGACCGCGCCGAGCTCCTCGACCTCATCGGGCACGAACTCGAGACCCGCCGCGCCGACCTGATCGAGGTGATGGCCGCCGAGACGGGCAAGACCTTCGCCGAGGCCGACGCCGAGGTGACCGAGGCCGTCGACGCCGCCCACTACTACGCCGAGAGCGCCCGGCGCCTCGGTGACGTCGAGGGCGCGCAGTACGTGCCGCCGCGGCTGACCGTCGTCGTGCCGCCGTGGAGCTCCCCGGTCGCGATCCCCGCCGGTGGCGTGCTGGCGGCGCTCGCCGCGGGCAGCGGTGTCGTGCTCAAGCCCGCGCCCGAGGCGAAGCGTTCCGGTGCCGTGCTCGCCGACGTGCTCTGGGACGCCGGGGTGCCGCACTCGCTGCTGCAGCTCGTCGACCTGGCCGAGGACGAACTCGGCCGCGACCTCATCGGCCACCCCACGGTCGACCGCATCATCCTGACCGGCTCGTCCGACACCGCCCGCTCGTTCCGCTGGTGGCGTGCCGGACTGCCGCTCACCGCCGAGACGAGCGGCAAGAACGCCATCGTCGTCACGCCGAGCGCCGACCTCGACCTGGCGGTGCAGGACATCGTGCAGTCTGCCTTCGGGCACGCCGGACAGCAGTGCTCGGCGGCGTCCCTCGTGATCCTGGTCGGGTCCGTGGGTGAGAGCGAGCGCTTCCAGCGGCAGCTCGTCGACGCCACCCGCACGCTCCGGGTCGCGTGGCCGGACGACCCCACGGCGCAGGTCGGCCCGCTCGTCGCCGAACCGCAGGGCACGCTCCGCCAGGGTCTGACCGAGCTCGGGCCGGGGGAGTCGTGGCTCGTGCAGCCCGAGGCGGTCGACGACTCCGGCCGGCTCTGGTCGCCGGGCATCCGGGACGGCGTCCGACCCGGCAGCGACTTCCACCAGACCGTGTACTCCGGCCCGGTGCTCGGCATCATGCGCGCCGAGACCCTCGAGCAGGCGATCGCCATCCAGAACGGCACCGACTTCGGGCTGACGGCGGGCATCCATTCGCTCGACGTCGACGAGGTGTCCGAGTGGCTGGCCCGGGTCCACGCCGGCAACCTGTCCGTCAACCGCGGCATCACCGGTGCCGTCGTGGGGCGCCAGCCGTTCGGTGGCTGGAAGGGTTCCTCGGTCGGCACCGGCACCAAGGCCGGCGGCCCGATGTACGTCGCGACCCTCGGCCGCTGGCAGCCCACACCCCGGACCGTGCACAAGAGCATCCAGCTGCACGGCCTGCCCCCACGCGTCACCGCGGTGATCGAGGCCGCGCGCAGCGGGTTGTCGTTCGAGGAGTTCGACCGTGTCCGCGCCGGAGCCCTGAGCGACGTGCATGCACGAGAGACGCTCTTCCGGTCGCGGGACCTGTCCGGGCTCGTGGTGCAGCGGAACGTGCTGCGCCACCGACCCCAGTCCGTCATCGTGCGCCAGGCCGAGGACGCCTCGACCGTGGACCTCGTCCGGACGCTCGTCGCCGCGACCTCGGCACGCGCGCACATCCTGCTCAGCACGGCTCGGCCGCTGCCGGGCCCGCTCACGCAGCTGCTCGCGTCGAACCGGTCCCCGCTCGACGTCGTCGACCACCTGGTCGAGTCCGACCAGGAGTTCCACGCCCGCGCGTCGTCGGGAGCCGTGTTCCAGGCGGACTGGTCCACCGACCAGGACGACCAGCCGGTCGACGCGCTCGAGGCCGTCTTGTCGCAGGGCCAGGACCGGCCGGCCCACACGGCGTTCGGTGGTCCCGGTGCCCGGATCCGGTTGCTCGGCGGTGACCCGCTCGCCCTCGAAGAAGCCCTGGGTGCGAGCATCGACGTCGCGATCCACGATGCCCCCGTCGTCGAGGCCGGCGTGATCGAGATGCTGCCGTACCTGCGCGAGCAGTCGGTGTCGATCACCGCGCACCGGTTCGGCGACGTCGACAGCGACTTCTCCGAGCTGCGCGTCTAGGCGCGTCGCGCGTCGCGCGTCGGGTATTGCGCTTCGTGAGCAGAAGAGGTCGGGTTCCCAGACGGGACCCGACCTCTTCTGCTCACGAAGTGACCCGAGGATCAGTCCTCGGCGTCACCCGCGTCTTCGTCCTCGACACCGGTCTCGTCCATGCGGTCGCGCAGGTGGTCCGCCATCGCGCCGGCGCCCTCACCGGCGTGGTCGTGGTCGACCTGCTCGATCAGGCCCTGCAGCTTCTCGTGGTTCGTGGCATCGGTGGCACCGTCCATGACGGGCTCGGTCTGCTCGTTGTCGCTCATGCTCCGGACGCTACGCCGCGGTTGCTGCGGAACGGTAGTGGAGCTCGACCGCCCCGCCGTCGAACTGCGTGGTGCCGACGAGCTCGAACACCGGGGTCGGTGCGGCGACCGGCAGCAGGGGCGCTCCGCCGCCGAGCGCGACCGGCATCACGGTGACCCGCAGCTCGTCGAGGATGCCCGCCTGCTGGTACTGCGCTGCGAGCAGTCCGCCGCCGACGACCCAGACGTCACGCCCGGCGGCCTCGCGCTCGAGGTCGGCCTGGTGGTCGCCGACCTCGCCCGAGACGAAACGCACGTCGGCACCGTCGGGCACCGGAAGGTCTCGGGTCGTGAACACCCACGTCGCCAGGTCCGGGTACGCCCACGTGTCGTCGTGCTCGAGCAGCCACTCGTACGTCGTCGAGCCCATCGCGATCGCGCCGACGCCGGCGAAGAACCGGTCGTGGTGCTCCTGGAACGGCTCGAACCCGAACTGCAGCAGCCAGTCGAGGTCGTCGTCGGGCGCAGCGACGAAGCCGTCCAGCGAGGACGCGACGGAGTAGATCGTGCTCATGCCGGCGACGCTACCGAGCACCCCCGACAGGAGTCAGCGCCGACCGCCGCGACCGACGACCGTTGCCTCGGCGCCCGCGAGCACCGCGGCGATCCAGAACTGGTCGAGCGCGAACCGGCGTCGACGGGGGTCGGCGACGGCCAACGGCACCATCGTCGCGCCGTGCAGGGCGTCCACGACGGCGCTCAGGGTGTGCGCGTTGCCGGAACCAGCCCGCGCGACGAGCGCAGCCTGTGCGAGCTGACGGACCCCGAGCACGCCGTGCAGCACGGCCTGGTCCGACCCTCGGGCCGCACGGCTCAGGTGCCACAGGCCGAGCCCGGCACGCGCCAGCTCGACGACGGCTGCCCCGTTACCGGCGGACGACCGGCGGCTCATCGTCGGCGTCCCGCGACGAGTGCAGCGGCACCGGCCGCACCGAGCACCGCCCCGATGATGCCGTTGCCGACCCGGCGGTGCTCCACCCACCAGGTCTGCGGCGACCAGGCATGCGCTGACTCGTCGAAGACCCCGTGCGCGCCGTGGTCGCCCGGAACCGGCTCGTACAGGTTGTCCCGCATCTCGAGGCCGTCCTTGTCCGGTGCCTGCTGCCCGTCGACCAGGGTCTTGGCGGCGTACCAGTCGGCGAAGCGTCCGCTGATCCGGTTGCCGAGGATCGTGTAGACCGTCGACTCGCCCACCCAGGTGCGGCTGCGCGGTCGTTCGGCCACGGCGGCGATGGCGCGGGCGCCGACCTCGGGCTGGTAGATCGGGGCGACCGGCTGCGGGTGGTGCGGCAACTTCGACTTCACCCACTGGAACTGGATCGTGTTGAGGGCCGGCATGTCCACGCGGGACACCTTGACCTTGCTGCCCTGTTCGCGCAGCTCGGAGACGACGGACTCGGTGAACCCGACGATCGCGTGCTTCGCGCCGCAGTACGCGGCCTGCAGCGGGATCCCGCGGAACCCGAGCGCCGAACCGACCTGGATCACGTGCCCACGACCGCGGGGGACCATCCGCGACAGCGCCGACCGGGTGCCGTTCACGAAGCCGAGGTAGGTCACGTGCAGCGCTCGCTCGAAGTCCTCCGGGGCGGTGTCGAGGAACTTCCCGAACACTCCGACCATCACGCCGTTCACCCAAAGGTCGATCGGTCCGAGCTCCCGCTCGACCCGGTCGGCCGCGGCCTCGACGGCGTCGCGGTCGGAGACGTCGGCGACCAGGGCCAACCCGCGTCGCCCGGCTGCCTCGACCTCGGCGACGGCGGCGTCGACGCCCTCCTGCCCGCGGGCCAGGACGGCCACGTCCCACCCCCGTGCGGCGAGCTCCCGGACGGTCGCCCGTCCCAGTCCTGCGGATCCACCGGTCACCACTGCCACTCGAGTCATGGCTCCCTTGTACCTGCGGCCGGCCGTGCACCACTCAGCCGCTGTCCCCCGAAGTTGCCGTACCGAACGACGCACGCACCGATCGGACATCATGGCCAGGTGGAGACCCGAGTCCCCGATACCGACGACCCCGCAGAGGAGGCGCCGCCCGGTTGGGTGCTCAACACACCGACCCGGCCGCTCGAGGTCTGGCTGTACCCGGTCCTCACCCTGCTCCTCGCCGCCGCACACGTCGCCCTCGGCATCGCCTTCGGTGGTGCGTTGGCGCTCGTCGTCGGGGTGTCCGCCGCGGTGGTGACGACCGTCGGTGCCGTTGCTCTGTTCGTGACGGGTCGGCACGCGTACGACGAGCAGAGCCGCGACGCCTCGTGGCGGTCCCACGTCACGCGTGTGCTCGTCGGCGCATCGGCCGCCACCGTCGTCGCCCTGACGACCACCCTGGTCGGGTCCCGGATCGGCATCTTGGTCGGGGCGGGCGCTGCGGTGATGCTGTACACGACCGCACGCGCGGTACCCCGGCTCGACCACATCGTGGCCGCGTGGGCTGCAGCGGTCGTCGCCGTCGCGTGCGCGGCACTCGCCGTTACCGGGCTCACGGTGGAGAGCGTGCCGGAGTACCTGCGGGCCGCCTGGATCGCCGGCGGCGTCACGGCACTGCTCTCGGCGCTGCTGGCTGTCCACCAGTTCCGGGCAGCGGCCCGGGCCCGCGAGACCAGCCGGAGTCCCGCCCTCAGCGCCCCCGACCGAACCGCGTCGTGACCCCCGGCGAGTAGAGCACCGAGTCCGGCTCGAGTTCGGTCAGCCCGAAAGGCAGCCCGGCAGCTCCGACCAGGTCGTCCCGCAGCGACACGACCGAGGCCCGGTGCAACGGCCACGACTCGTGCTCGTTCGGCCAGAACCGCGTCCGTCCGGCCCGGTGCACGTGCATGCCCCACCGCGCCGTCAGGAACGTCTCGAGCGGCCCCGGCTCGTCGAGCACCTCGCCCACACGGACGTCGAGCATCGACCGCAGGTGGGTGCCGTGCCGCCGCATCGCGTACCCCACGCGGGCGTCACCGCTGCGTGACTCCGCGATCGCCCACCGGTACGGCAGTCCGGTCGCGACGCGTGCACCGATGGTCGGCAGGAGCTTGCCGGCGTCGAGCGACAGGAACACGACCCCGCGCTGCCCCTGCTCGTCGACCGTGTAGACGCGGACGTTCAGCTCGACGAAGTCGCCGATGCTCCCGGTCGAGAACGGCGGGAACCGGGTGTCCTCGAACCGGAACGCGATGAGGCCCACCCAGGTGGTCACCCCGTCGTCGGTGCCGTCGAGCGCCATCGTGTCGGGCCGCGTGCCGGCCGGCAGCAGCGGGGCCACCGCCGACACGTCGACGCGCCAGTGCACGAAGACGACGTCGAGCCAGTCCTGCGAGATCCAGGGGCGGCCCGGCAGGCCGGGGGCGACGGCCTGGAGGCCCGGGGTGCTCTGGGTGGGTCGGGTGTCGGTCACGATGTGGTCGCCTCCGGTTCGATGTGGGCTGCGACGGGTGCGTCGTCCCACCCGCGCTGCGGGGTGTCGCAGGTGCCGCGGAACACGTACTGCGAGGGACGCTTCCGCTCGCTCGACGTCCAGTCGATGGCCGGCCGTCGTCGTTCCGGGGGCAGGTACCCGATCCGGTAGACGGCCATCAGCTCGAGCGACTCGGGCACGCGGAGCAGTCCCTCGATCTCCTCCCACGCGCCGGGGGTCTCCATCGGGAAGGACACGAACTGGATCCCCAGACCGAGCTCGGTCGTCGCGAGCCAGATGTTCTCCATCGCCGCGCCCATGCTGAACACGGAGTAGAAGCCGGAGAGCTCCTCCTTCCGGTACTCGTGGCGGTCGAGCATCACGCCGAGCAGCAGCGGTGACCCGGCGACGAGCTTCCGGTTCTCCTCACCCAGGGTCTGCGGCACCCGGAGCGTGTTCATGAGCAGCTGCCCGCGCTTCGTGAACACCTGCTTCGTGAACGGCCGCAGCGGCCCGGGGAGCTTGTCGAACAGCATGCCGTCCCGCCGCTCGTCCATCTCGGCCTTGGAGAACCGGAAGTACGGCTTGTACCGCTCGAAGAACGTGCCCTCGGCCATGGTGCGGGTCATCGAGCTGCCGCTGATCTCGGCGACGCGGTCGATCGTCTGGCGTTCCTCGATCAGCACGAAGCGCCACGGCTGGCTGTTGAGCTGCGACGGCGCCCGGCCGGCGAGCTCCATGAGAAGCCGCTGGTGCTCGTCCGACACCGGATCGGGCAGGAACGGCCCGTTCGTCGTGCGTCGTCGTCGGATGGCCTCGAACAGCTCCACTGCTCACCTCTCTGATCGCCTGCGTGCGAGCACGGCCCCCAGGTAGGACGGTGCGGCGGCGACCGCGACCCTCCAGTGTGCTCCGGAGCGCGGGTTCGTGCGTGGAGCGACCGCCAGCGGCACGAGTGCCGGCAGCAGGAACAGTGCGGTGCGGTCGCGCGTCCACGCGGGTGTGGTCGCCGCGACGCCGGTCAGGGTCGCGGTCACGACGAACAGGCCGTGGTGCACGACGCGGAGCTTCTTCGTGCGTATCAGCCGCACGGCGACCGCGGTGCCCCACAGGCAGTTCGCGACGTAGGCGACGCTCGCAGCGGTGACCAGCTGCCGGGCCGGGCGCGATCCCGTGGGTGCCGAGCCGCGCCTCCAGACCGTCTTCCGTCCCATGCGTGGGACGTTACGCGGTCTCTCGACTGACGAGCTTGGAGAGCACGATCGCGGAGCGGGTGTGGTCGACCTGGGGTGCGAGGCGGACCTTGTCGAGCGCCTCTTCGAGCGCGGACAGGTCCTTCGAGCGCATGTGCACGACGGCGTCGGCGCTGCCGGTGACCGTGCCGGCGTCGATGACCTCGGGGACGGTGTCGAGCAGGGCACGCAGCTCGTCGGGCGAGACGGTGCCGCGACAGTAGAGCTCGACCCAGGCCTCGGTGCCGCGGTCCTCGACGGCGGGGTCGACCTTGATCGTGAAGCCCTGGATGACGCCGTCACTGACCAGCCGGTCGACGCGGCGCTTGACGGCCGAGGCCGAGAGTCCGACCACCGACCCGATGTCGCCGTAGCCGGCGCGGGCGTTGTCCCGGAGCTGATCCAGGATGCGGTGGTCGAGCGTATCCATTTGTCCCCATCGTACGCGGACTTGTTGCGAAGCTGGTGGGTCTGGCGCACGAAACGTGCGTCACCCGAACGGGTGTCACGGTCCCGCAGGCGGGGGACTGCACTCGTCGGACGGTTCATGCCAGACCTCTGAGTGGCGTCGATGCTTGAGTGTCACTGTTCCGCTGCGGTGAGTCTGTGGAAGGATCGACTCGGCGTCGACCTGGTCCGCTGCGGTGAGTGAGCCTGCATCTCACCGGAGCTCTTCTCCTCGTTCCGTTTCGGTTCCTGGCAGGCTCGGGCCCCGGTCCCTTCCAGGAGGACTGATGTCGAACACCGCACCCGCCCCCGAGTCCGTCGCCACCTCGGCCCGTGTCGCCACCAAGCGCACGATCCTGATGTGCAAGCCGGACTTCTACACCGTGAGCTACCGGATCAACCCGTGGATGCACCCGGAGGAGCCGACCGACACGTCGAAGGCCGTCGAGCAGTGGGAGTCGCTCGTCGCCGTCTACGAGGAGCTCGGCTTCGACATCTCGTACATCGACCCGATCGACGGCCTGCCGGACATGGTCTACGCGGCCAACGGCGGGTTCGTCCTCGACGGCATCGCGTACGGCGCGAAGTTCCAGTACCCCGAGCGCCAGCCCGAGGGCCCCGCGTACATGGACTGGTTCGGCCAGGCCGGTCTGACCGTCGCCGAGCCGGAGCAGACCAACGAGGGCGAGGGTGACTTCCTGCTCATCGGGGACACCATCTTCGCCGGCACCGGCTTCCGGTCGGACAGCACCTCGCACGACGAGCTCGCGAAGATCTACGGCCGCGAGGTCGTCACCCTCAAGCTCATCAACCCGAGCTTCTACCACCTCGACACCGCGATCGCCGTGCTCGACCCCGAGCCCTCCGTCGACGGGACGAGCAACATCGCGTACCTGGAGAGCGCCTTCGACGAGCCGTCGCTGGCGATCCTGCGCGAGCGCTTCCCCGACGCGATCATCGCCACCGAGGAAGACGCCGCGATCCTCGGTTTGAACTCGTACTCCGACGGGTACAACGTCGTGATCGCCGCCCGGGCTGTCCGGTTCGCCGAGCAGCTGCGGGAGAAGGGCTACAACCCGATCGGCGTCGACCTGTCCGAGCTGCTGCTCGGCGGCGGCGGCGTGAAGTGCTGCACCCTCGATCTGCACCCGGTCGGCACCGGCACCTCGGTCGCGCGTTCGCTCGGGGTCAGCTGATGTCGGCGGCAGCGTCGCTCGGGGTCAACACCGCGGCGGCGCTCGCCGTCGAGGACCGCGCCCTCGCGCACAACTACAGCCCGCTGCCCGTCGTCATCGCGTCGGGTGCCGGAGCGACCGTCACCGACGTCGACGGCAAGCAGTACCTGGACGGGCTCGCCGCGTACTCGGCGGTGAACTTCGGCCACGGCAACCCGCGGCTGCTCGACGCCGCACGGGCGCAGCTCGACCGCGTGACGCTCACGAGCCGCGCGTTCGTCAACGACCAGCTCGGGCCGTTCGCCGCAGCACTGGCGGCGTTGACGGAGACCGAGATGGTCCTGCCGATGAACACCGGTGCCGAGGCCGTCGAGTCCGCGATCAAGGTGTCCCGCGCCTGGGGCTACCGCGTCAAGGGCGTGCCGGCCGAGCGGGCGACGATCATCGTCGCGTCCGGGAACTTCCACGGCCGCACCACGACGATCATCTCGTTCTCGGACGACCCCTCGGCCCACGATGACTTCGGGCCGTTCACGCCGGGCTTCCGCACGGTGCCGTACGGCGACGCTGCGGCGCTGCGCGAGGCGATGGACGAGACCGTCGTCGCCGTGTTGCTCGAGCCGATCCAGGGCGAGGGCGGCGTGGTCATCCCGCCGGAGTCGTACCTCCCTGACGTCCGCGCGGTCTGCGACGAGTTCGGCGCGCTGTTCATCGCCGACGAGATCCAGTCCGGCCTCGGTCGCACCGGACACACGCTCGCGGTGCAGCGCGTCGGGGTCCGCCCCGACCTCATCACGCTCGGCAAGGCCCTCGGCGGCGGCATCGTGCCGGTGTCGGCGGTCGTCGGTTCGGCAGCGGTCCTCGGCGTCCTGCGCCCCGGCGAGCACGGGTCCACCTTCGGCGGCAACCCGCTCGCCGCGGCCGTCGGCGCCGAGGTCGTGGCGATGCTCGGAGAGGGCACCTTCCAGCAGCGGGCCCTCGACGGCGAACCGCTGTTGCGCGGCCTGCTCGACGACCTGCTCGGCAAGGGTGTCGTCTCGCACCGCGTGGCCGGACTGTGGGCGGGGATCGACATCGACCCCGCGCTCGGCACCGGCAAGGCGATCTCGAAGGACCTCGCCGACCGCGGGCTCCTGGTGAAGGACACCCACGGGTCGACGATCCGCTTCGCGCCGCCCCTGGTCGTCACCGACGACGAGGTGCGCTTCGCGATCGGAACCCTGTCCGACGTCCTGACGGCGCGCGCCTGACCTGATCCGCAAAACACCGGTGTTCGCGCGTTGAACCCCCGCATCCCGCGGTGTGGAGCGCGAACACCGGTGTCTTGCGTGCGCCGACGCGCGTCAACCAGTGCGGCTCACACGGCCCAGCGCGCCGCCAGCTCGTCCATCAGGGCATCGAGCTGCTCGTCGACGACCTGCTCCTCGGGGTGCGCCTCGTACCAGGCGATGACCTCGCGCACACCCTGCCGGTAGGTCGTGCGCGGCCGGTACCACGGCACGAGCGACCGGACCTTGCTGTTGTCGAACACCGAGCTGTTCGCCTTGTCGCCGAGCAGCGCCGCGCCCCACTCGGGGTCGACGGCGTTGATCGCGTCCGCCGGCACGTGCACGATCCGCAGGTCCTCGACTCCGGCCGCCGCCGCGATCTCGTGCGCGATGGCGTTCCACGTCGGCGCCTCGTCGCTCGTGATCGTGAAGGGCTCACCGATCGCCTCGGCCCGGTCGAGCAGCCCCGTGAACCCGACCGCGAAGTCGCGACTGTGCGTCAGGGTCCACAGCGAGGTGCCGTCGCCGGTGATGATGACCGGCTTGCCGGCACGCATCCGAGCGACCGCGGTCCAGCCACCGGTCAGCGGCAGCTTCGTCTCGTCGTAGGTGTGCGACGGCCGCACGATCGTCACCGGGAAGTCCTGCTCCCGGTACGCCTGCATCAGCAGCTCCTCGCACGCGATCTTGTCGCGCGAGTACTGCCAGTACGGGTTCTTGAGCGGTGTCGACTCCGTGATCGGCAGGTGCGTCGCCGGCGTCTGGTACGCCGAGGCCGAGCTGATGAACACGTACTGCCGCGTCCGCCCGGCGAAGAAGTCGACGTCGGCCTGCACCTGGTCCGGCGTGAAGGCGATCCAGTTCACGACCACGTCGAAGCGCTGGTCGCCGAGTGCGTCCGCCAGTGCGCTGCGGTCCGACACGTCGGCCTGGAGGCGCGTCACACCCTCCGGCATCGGCCTGCCCCCGGTGGTCCCCCGGTTGAGCACGGTGACGTCGAACCCCTGCTCGACGGCTTCCCGGACGCAGGCGGCGCTGATGACGCCGCTCCCGCCGATGAACAACACGCTCGCTCCGGTCATGGATGCTCCCTCGCTTCCGGCGGCACCGCTCCGTGCCGCAACCCTTTCGATCCTGCACCTACCCGTCGGGGCGGGCACGGAGCACGGCTTCGATCGACGTGGTGCCCTCAGCCCAGGATGCCGCGTGTGGACTGATCCAGCTGAGCAGTTCGAGTGCGAAGTCGTGGTCCCGCTGCAGGTTCCGCGCGTGGATGGGTTCGTGGTGCGCGGCGCGGTTCCGCACGAAGTGCAGCTGCTGGAGCCGTCGCGCCACCTCGCTCCGTCGGATCCGCAGGTTGTCCTGCCCGTGCGGAAAGGCTCGATGCAGGCCAGGAACCCAGAGCGACGTGTGGTAACGCGATTCCACGAGGTACCGCCAGAACCCGAAGCTGAGTTCCGCGATGACCCGTCCGTGCACTTCGGGACGACGACCTTCTCGACTCGCCCGTGCCCGTGCCTTGGCGAGGTCGGCACGCCCGCGGCTGTCGAGTGGTGCCATGTCGAACCAGGGTGGCCCGGCGCGGCTCGATGCCCACGCGCAGAGTTCACGGTCGAGCGCATTGCGAGCGAACACCTCGACGACGCCGGTGAGCTCCATGACCGCCGCCGCGGCTCGCATGTTCCACTCGTAGAGCCGCAGTGCTTCAGTCGACGACCCGGTCCGCCCTGCGTACGAACGGAGCCGTTCGGCTGTGATGAGCCGCTCGAGCTCGTCTTCCTGCATCCCGCCTCGCCTGCTACCGTTGTTCACGAAGACCCCGGAACGATCCCTGGCTCAGGCCACATCGCCGGGGTTTCGTCTTTCCCGATCGTCTCTGAAACATCAGCGTACAGGTGTGCACTCGCAGGCCGAGTGCTCCTGGGGGCGACGCGACTACCGTCACGGTTCGGGTCGCACCGACGCGCCCACGACAGGAGTGACACGCACATGGAGTACCGCTACCTCGGCAACTCGGGCCTCAAGGTCTCCGAGATCACCTACGGCAACTGGCTCACCCACGCATCCCAGGTCGAGAACGACGCGGCGATCGCCTGCGTCAAGGCCGCCCTCGAGGTCGGCATCTCGACGTTCGACACCGCCGACGTCTACGCCAACACCGGCGCGGAGACGGTCCTCGGCGAAGCGCTCAAGGGGGAGCGGCGCCAGTCCCTCGAGATCGCCACGAAGGTGTTCGGGCCGACCGGTCCGAAGGGCCACAACGACACCGGGCTGTCCCGCAAGCACATCCTCGGGTCGATCGACGGCTCGCTGCAGCGGCTGCAGACGGACTACGTCGACCTGTACCAGGCACACCGCTACGACCACGAGACCCCGCTCGAAGAGACGATGCAGGCCTTCGCGGACATCGTGCGCCAGGGCAAGGTCCTGTACGTCGGCGTCAGCGAGTGGACCGCGGACCAGCTGCGTGCGGGTGCTGCGCTCGCGAAGGACCTCGGCTTCCAGCTCATCTCGAACCAGCCGCAGTACTCGGCGCTGTGGCGGGTCATCGAGGACGAGGTCGTCCCCACCTCGAAGGAACTCGGCATCTCGCAGATCGTCTGGTCCCCGATCGCCCAGGGGGTGCTCACCGGCAAGTACAAGCCGGGTCAGCCGCTACCCGAGGGGTCCCGCGCGACCGACGACAAGGGCGGCGCGGACATGATCAAGCGGTTCATGCGCGACGAGGTGCTGTCCTCGGTGCAGGAGCTGCAGCCGGTCGCCGACGAGCTCAACCTGTCGATGGCGCAGCTCGCCGTCGCGTGGGTCCTGCAGAACGACAACGTCGCGAGCGCGATCATCGGGGCCTCGCGTCCGGAGCAGGTGCACGACAACGCAGGCGCTGCCGGCGTCACGATCCCCGCGGAGCTCATGTCGCGGATCGACGATGCCCTGGGCACCGTGGTCGAGCGCGACCCCGCGAAGACGAACGACAGCAGCCCGAAGGCGCGCGAGGCCTAGCCGCCGAAGCCGACGTGCGGAGGCGACCCGCGCCTCCAGGCCGTCGGCGAACCGGCGCGATCGCGAGCCGCACAAACGGAGTCACCCCGAACTGCGCTGCTGCGTGGTTCGGGGTGACTCTGGTTGTACGCGGCGAGCGACGTCACACCGCTCAGACAACGGAAAAGGCCCCCTGCCGAAGCAGGGGGCCTTCACCGGTGGCTGGACACGGCATCGATCCGTGGACCTTTCGATTTTCAGTCGAACGCTCTACCAACTGAGCTATCCAGCCGTGGCGACCCTGACGGGACTTGAACCCGCGACCTCCGCCGTGACAGGGCGGCACGCTAACCAGCTGCGCTACAGGGCCATATTGAATTGCTGTGGTGTTGTTCAGTACTACTTGCTCGCTCACTCAAGGAGTGACCCCAACGGGATTCGAACCCGTGCTGCCGCCGTGAAAGGGCGGTGTCCTAGGCCACTAAACGATAGGGCCGCAAGCAGTGCATCGCGCTACCGATGGACAAGCATACGGATGCCCCCCGGGTTTCACAAATCCGGCCCCACCAACCGTGCATCCCCGGCGTGTCGCGGCGTCAGCGCACGGGTCTCCGATGCTGTCGGTGCGAGCATCGTCGGCGGCCGCACCCCTCGTCCGAGGGGCTGTCGAGCCTGCGACCCGTGTTGTTACTGTTGCACCTGTTAACAGTGTTACGTGCGTGAGCCTTGCCGCGCTGTTACGAAATCGAGATACATGTCGACCTCCACTCCCTTCTCCCTCCGCACCCGCAGCCGCCTGATCGCCGCCGCGGTCGCCGTCGCGCTCACGGCCGGCACGCTCGCGGCCCTTGCCCCGACGTCGTCCGCCAGCGCTGCGAGCTACCCCAGCTGGGACGAGGTGCAGCAGGCGAAGTCGTCGACCAGCGCCCAGCAGGCCAAGGTCAGCGAGATCAAGTCGCTCATCTCGTCGCTGAAGAGCGAGGCGGCTGCCAAGCAGAAGACAGCCCAGGCCGCGGGCGAGGCGTACCAGGCCGCGCAGAGCAAGTACGACGAGGCGACGCTCAAGCAGAAGTCGCTGCAGTCCCAGGCCGACGAGGCCGAGCAGACCGCCGCGCGGTCCGAAGCGCAGGCCGGTCAGCTCGCCGCGCAGCTCGGTCGGGCCAGCGCCAACGACGTGACGACCGACATCCTCACGCACCCCTCGGACTCCGGTGACCTGCTCTACGAGCTCGGTGCCATGTCGAAGCTCAGCGAGCAGGCCGACGGGATCTACTCGCAGGCCTCGCAGGACCGCGGCACCGCCCAGGCCCAGGCCGACAAGGCGGACACTGCAAAAGCAGCCCTGGGCGACCTCGCCGACGCCGCACAGGCGAAGATGCAGCAGGCCCAGGGCGCCGCCGACGCCGCACAGACCGCGGTGGACGCCCAGAACGACAACGAGTCCCGGCTCGAGGCGCAGCTGACCGCCCTCACCACCAAGCAGCAGGGCGTCGAGGCGGACTACCGCAAGGGCGTCGCCGCGGAGAAGAAGCGGCAGGCACAGATCGCGGCCGCTGCGGCCAGGGCAGCCGCGAAGGCCGCAGCCACGAGCCAGGGCGGCACGGGCGGCGGCACCGCGAACGCGTCCGGCTGGGTCCGACCCGCCGGCGGGTACCAGACCAGTCCCTACGGCTACCGCGTCGACCCCTACACGCACGTCAGCGCCCTGCACGCCGGCGTCGACCTGGCCCCGGCCTGCTACGCCCCGATCTACGCGGCACACGACGGCACCGTCACCTTCGCCGGCAACGGTGGCGGGTACGGCAACGAGGTCATCCTGGACAACGGCGGCGGCATCTCCACCGCGTACGGCCACGTCGTCGACGGCGGGATCATGGTCACCGCCGGCCAGCACGTCACCGCGGGACAGCAGATCGCCAAGATCGGCTCGACCGGCTGGTCGACCGGGTGCCACCTCCACTTCGAGACCCGGGTCAACGGCGCTGCCGTCGACCCGGTCCCCTTCATGGCAGCGCGGGGGATCTCGGTATGAGCATCAGCGCCACCGGAACGAGTCCTTCCACGTCATGACCACCTCCGCTCGCTCGTTCTCCTGCGGGATCGCGACCATCGCCGTGCTCGGCATCGGCCTGTCGGTCGTCATCGCCGGACCGGCCCAGGCCGCGCCCTCGGGTCCGTCCTGGGACGACGTCAAGGCCGCCAAGTCCGACGCGGCCGACGCCCAGCAGACGGTCGACGAGCTGAGCGACCGGCTCGGCACGCTGCAGGACGCCGCCGACCAGGCCGGTGTCGCCGAACAGCAGGCCGGACAGGCGTACGCCCTGGCGGCGTCGCAGCAGCAGGAGGCCGAGGACACCCTCGCCGACCTGTCCGCGCAGTCGAAGCGTGCGAAGGACCGGGCGGACGACTCGGCCGGCCAGGTCGCCGGGCTCGTGGTCGAGCTGTCCCGCACGGGCGGCGGTGACCTGTCGACGACGATGCTCATGGACTCGTCGGACTCGAAGGACCTGCTCTACCGCGTCGGCACGATGTCGCACCTGTCCGAGCGCTCCGCGACCGTCCTGGCCGAGGCACGCGCCGACCAGAAGACCGTCGAGTCCCTGGCGGCCCAGCAGTCCGCCGCCGAGAAGGCACTGAGCAAGGCGACCGAGGCGACGAAGACCACCTTCGCGACGGCCAACGACGTGGCCGCAGGCGCCCAGGCGCGGGTGCAGAAGGAACAGGACCAGCAGGCCGAGGTCCTGCGCCAGCTCGCGTACCTGAAGGGCACGAGCGTCGCGACGGAGACCGCGTACTGGAGCGCGCAGCAGGCGAAGGCCGCCGCGGCCGCCATCGCCAAGCAGACGGGCGACGCCGGTACCGGGAACGCCACCGGCGGGGGCACGAGCGGCAGCGACACCGGCAACACGGGCGGCACCGGCAGCACCGGTGGCGGGACCTCCACTCCGGCCGTCCCGAGCACGCCGTCCAAGTCGAGCACCCCGTCGAACCCCGGCACGCCCGCGAAGCCGAGCACCCCGAGCAAGCCGAGCACTCCCAGCACGCCGAGCAAGCCGGCACCCGCTCCTGCTCCCGCCCCGGCCCCTGCTCCGGCACCCGCCCCCGCACCGGCCCCGAGCAGTCCCTCGAAGGCCGCCGGCGCGATCTCCTACGCCCGAGGGCAGCTCGGCGAGGCGTACGTCCTCGGCGGCGCCGGCCCGACCACCTGGGACTGCTCCGGCCTCGTGATGATGGCCTACAGCTCGCAGGGCATCGCGACCGGTGGACACAACGTCGTCTGGCAGTACAACTACTTCAAGTCGATCGGTCGCCTCGTCCCGCTGTCCCAGCGCCAGCCCGGCGACATCCTGTTCTACTCGTCGAACGGCACCGCCTCGGGGGCGTACCACGACTCGATCGTGACGAGCTACGGCACCATGGTCGAGGCCGCGCGCCCCGGCGTCGGCGTCGTCGAGCGCGCCATCTGGCTGCCGAACCAGCTCATGCCGTACGTCGCCCGCCCGAGCGGTTCCCTGTAGCCCGCTCCCGGTCTGCCCGTTCTTTCCCAGAGCGGCTGCAGTAACGAGCGAGATCGGGCGTACCTGCACGGATCAACGCACCAGGTACGCCCGTTTCCACCAGGTGCGCCCCCCGCCCATGCCTCGTTCGCCCGGCAGCAGCCCACCACGCACACAGAACGGCGCCCGCCCTCCGGAAGGAGAGCGGGCGCCGTTCGTCGTCAGGGGATCGTCAGTGCGAGCCGGGCACGTACGCGGCCTGACCGGCCTGCACGATGCGCTCGGCTTCGGCGGCGTCGCCCCAGCCCTCGGCCTTGACCCACTTGTTCGGCTCGAGGTCCTTGTAGCGCTCGAAGAAGTGCGCGATCTCGGCCTTCGTCTGCTCCGGCACGTCCGAGATGTCCTGGATGTGTGCCCAGCGCGGGTCCTTGGCAGGGACGACGAGGACCTTCTCGTCGTTGCCGGCCTCGTCGCTCATCTTGAAGACGCCGACGGGGCGGACCTTGACGCCGACGCCGGGGAACGTCGGGAACTCGAGCAGCAGCAGCGCGTCCACGGGGTCACCGTCGTCGGCCAGGGTCTTCTCGAAGAACCCGTAGTCGGTGGGGTAGACGAACGAGGTGAACAGCACGCGGTCGAGGTAGACGCGACCGGTCTCGTGGTCCACCTCGTACTTGTTGCGGCTGCCCTTGGGGATCTCGACGACGACGTCGTACGCGGCCATGTTGCGCTCCTGTGTCTGCTTCGGGGACTGTCGTGTGTTGCGAAAGCGCGGCTAACGTTACCGGGTGAACTCTCCGCGTCCCCGGCTCGACCCCGCCGTCGCCGAGACCCGCCTGGCGGTCCGTGACCTGCTCGCCGCAGCCGTCGACGACGGTGTGGTCGCCGCAGGCGACCTGGTCCTCGTCGCACTGAGCGGCGGACCGGACTCCCTCGCCCTGGCGGCAGCCACCGCGTTCGAAGCGGGCAAGCAGGGTCTGCGGGCCGGGGCAGTGGTCGTCGACCACGCGCTCCAGGCGGGCTCCGAGGCGGTCGCGAGCCGCGCCTCCCGGCAGGCATCCGAGCTGGGACTCGACCCGGTGACGGTCCGCAGGGTCACGGTCGGCTCCGACGGTGGCCCGGAAGGCGCCGCCCGGGAGGCCCGCCACGCGTCGATCGCCGAGGTCGCGGCCGCCACCGGGTCACCCCTGGTGCTGCTGGGCCACACCCTGGACGACCAGGCCGAGACGGTGCTGCTCGGCCTGCTGCGCGGCAGCGGGCCGGACAGCCTGTCCGGCATGCAGCCGCTCGCCCGACGCGACGGTGGCCC
This sequence comes from Curtobacterium sp. UNCCL17, assembly GCF_000686685.1. Lineage (NCBI taxonomy): Bacteria > Bacillati > Actinomycetota > Actinomycetes > Micrococcales > Microbacteriaceae > Curtobacterium > Curtobacterium sp. UNCCL17. Next base: position 685,478 of record NZ_KK366002.1, read on the forward strand.
GGCGTACGGCCGGCCGCTCCTGTCGGTCCGGCGCCACGCGACACGGCAGGCGTGTGCCGCGGCGGGGCTGGCGCCGTGGCACGACCCGCAGAACGACGACCCCGCGTACGCACGGGTGCGGGTGCGGAACACCCTGCTGCCGGTGCTCGAACGGGAGCTCGGTGCCGGGGTGCCCGAGGCCCTGGCCCGCACGGCCGACCAGCTGCGCGAGGACTCCGCGGCCCTCGACCACTTCGCCGAGGAGATCGCCGAGGACATCGCCGAGCACTCCGAGGCCGGCATCTCGCTGTCGGTGCGGGCGCTCGGGGCGAACCCGCCGGCGCTCCGGCAGCGACTCGTGCGCCTGGCGGTGGAGAGCGAGTTCGGGGTGACGCTGTCGCGCGTGCAGACGCTCGAGGTCTGCCGGCTGGTCACGGACTGGAGCGGACAGGGCCCGATCGACCTGCCAGGCGTCCGTGCCACGCGGACCGGCGACCGCATCGAGTTCAGCGCCGGTTAGGCTGGCGTGGTGGAACTCTCCGACGTCCAGGCAGACCTGTCCGAAGTGCTCTTCACCCCCGAGCAGATCGACGAGAAGCTCGCCGAGCTCGCGGCGGTCGTCGACGCCGACTACGCGGGCCGCGACCCGCTGCTCGTCGGGGTGCTCAAGGGTGCCGTCATGGTGATGGCGGACTTCTCGCGCCACCTCAAGATGCAGGCGCGGATGGACTGGATGGCGGTGTCGTCGTACGGCTCCGGCACGAAGTCGTCCGGTGTGGTGCGGATCCTCAAGGACCTCGACACCGACCTGCACGGGCGCGACGTCCTGATCGTCGAGGACATCATCGACTCCGGTCTGACCCTGTCGTGGCTCAAGCAGAACCTGCAGTCCCGCGGTGCCGCGAGCGTCGAGATCGTCGCCCTGCTGCGCAAGCCCGAGGCCGCCAAGGTCGAGGTCGACGTGAAGTACGTGGGCTTCGACATCCCCGACGCCTTCGTGGTCGGGTACGGCCTGGACTACGACGAGCGCTACCGCAACCTGCGCGGTGTCGGCGTCCTCGCTCCGCACGTCTACTCCTGACGGGCGGCCCGCCGCGCTCGGGTCGCACTCGGCCGACTCTGGCCCGGGGGTGAGTTCGCCCGCAGAGGACACCCATTCTCGCCACAGAATCGCGGCCGTATGCTGACCTGCACGCAACTTCGGCAGAGAAAGGTGTCGGGCACTCGCGCCCGGATCACATGAACTTCAAGCGCATCTTCCGCGGCCCGTACCTCTACGTGCTGATCGCGCTGGCGGGCATCTTCATCGGCTGGAGCGTCATCAGCCAGGGCAGCACGCAAGAGATCGACACCCAGAAGGGTCTCGAGCAGCTCTCCGATGACAAGGTCTCGTCCGCGACCATCAACTCCACCGAGCAGCGGGTCGACCTCGTCCTGAAGGACGGCGACAAGCAGGAGCAGTTCTACTACTCCACGCCCCGCGGCGAAGAAGTGGTGCAGGCGGTCAACGACGCCAACCTGCCCGACGGCTACAACGACCGTGTCGCCCAGGGCAACTGGTTCCTGTCGCTGCTCGGCATCCTGCTGCCGTTCCTGATCATCGGTGCCCTGTTCTGGTTCCTGCTCTCGAGCGCCCAGGGCGGCGGCTCGAAGGTCATGCAGTTCGGCAAGTCGAAGGCCAAGATCAACAACAAGGAGAACCCGCAGGTGTCGTTCGCCGACGTCGCGGGTGCCGACGAGGCGATCGAGGAACTGCACGAGATCAAGGAGTTCCTCAAGGAGCCCGCGAAGTTCCAGGCCGTCGGGGCGAAGATCCCGAAGGGCGTGCTGCTCTACGGCCCTCCCGGAACCGGCAAGACCCTGCTCGCCCGCGCCGTCGCGGGTGAAGCCGGCGTGCCGTTCTACTCGATCTCCGGTTCGGACTTCGTCGAGATGTTCGTCGGTGTCGGTGCGAGCCGTGTCCGCGACCTCTTCGAGCAGGCGAAGGCGAACTCGCCGGCCATCGTCTTCATCGACGAGATCGACGCCGTGGGTCGTCACCGTGGTGCCGGTATCGGCGGTGGCAACGACGAGCGCGAGCAGACGCTGAACCAGCTCCTGGTCGAGATGGACGGCTTCGACGGCAAGACGAACGTCATCCTCATCGCCGCGACGAACCGTCCCGACGTGCTCGACCCCGCGCTCCTGCGCCCCGGCCGCTTCGACCGCCAGATCGGCGTCGACGCTCCGGGTCTCGCCGGCCGCAAGCAGATCCTCGAGGTGCACGCGAAGGGCAAGCCGCTCGCCGCGAGCGTCGACCTCGAGCTGCTCGCCCGCAAGACGCCGGGCTTCACCGGTGCCGACCTGGCGAACGTCCTGAACGAGGCGGCCCTGCTGACCGCCCGCTCGAACGCGCAGCTCATCGACAACCGTGCCCTCGACGAGGCCGTCGACCGCGTGATGGCCGGCCCGCAGCGCCGGACCCGGATCATGTCCGACCAGGAACGCCTGATCACCGCGTACCACGAGGGTGGCCACGCCCTGGCGGCAGCGGCGATGCGGCACACCGACCCGGTCACGAAGATCACGATCCTGCCCCGCGGCCGTGCTCTCGGCTACACGATGGTGCTCCCGCTCGAGGACAAGTACTCGGTCACCCGCAACGAGCTCCTCGACCAGCTCACCTACGCCATGGGTGGTCGCGTCGCCGAGGAGATCGTGTTCCACGACCCGACCACGGGCGCCTCGAACGACATCGAGAAGGCCACCGGCACCGCCCGCAAGATGGTCACCGAGTACGGCATGAGCCAGGCCGTCGGGTCCGTCAAGCTCGGGTCCGGCTCGAGCGAGCCGTTCGTCGGCCGTGACATGAGCGGTGGCACCGGTCGCGACTACTCGGAGACCATCGCCCAGACGGTCGACGCCGAGACCCGCGCCCTGCTCGAGGCCGCGCACGACGAGGCCTACCAGGTGCTGAACGACAACCGCGACATCCTCGACCGCCTGGCCGGCGAGCTCCTCGAGAAGGAGACGCTCGACGCCCCGGAGCTCGTGGAGATCTTCAAGGACGTCCGCAAGCTGCCGGAGCGCCCCCAGTGGCTCTCCAGCGACAAGCGCCCGGTCAGCAACCTGCCCGCGATCGACGTGCCCGGCAAGGCCGCCTCGACCGCAGCGGACCCGTCGGACTCCGAGTCGACCTCGAAGACCCGTCGTCGCCCGTTCGGCAACCCGGGTATCGCCCCCGCGTAGGCCGGCATGACCGAGCTGCCGACGCGACGAGAGCGTCGACTCGCCGAGGTGAGTCGTGCTCGCGCCGCCGCCGCCGAACCGGCGACGGTCGCGATCGACCTCCGTGCACCCCAGCCGGTGCCGGAGGTCGTGACCGGCCGTCGCCGTGACCGCGGTGGCCCGGCCGAGGAACGCACCCGGGTGCTCGGCATCCTCAACGTCACCCCCGACTCGTTCAGCGACGGCGGGCTGCACCAGGCCTACGACGCCGCCGTGCAGCACGCACGTGACCTCGTCGCCGCCGGTGCGGACGTCATCGACGTCGGTGGGGAGTCCACCCGCCCCGGTTCCGAGCGCGTGCCCGTGCCGGTCGAGCAGGAGCGTGTGCTGCCGGTCGTGCAGCAGCTCGTCGCCGAGGGCATCCCGGTCAGCGTCGACACCATGAACGCCGCGACGGCCGAACGTGCCGTCGACCTCGGTGCCGCGATCGTCAACGACGTCTCGGGCGGGCTCGCTGACCCGGACATGGCCCGGGTCGTGGCGTCGACGGGGGTCGGCTTCGTCGTCATGCACTGGCGCGGCCACAGCGACCGGATGTACCGCAACGCCGAGTACACCCACGCGGTCGAAGAGGTCCGGCGCGAGGTCGAACTCCGGGTCGCCGAACTCATCGTGCTCGGCGTCCGGCAGGAGCAGGTCGTGATCGACCCGGGCCTCGGCTTCGCCAAGCACGGCGTGCAGAACTGGGAGATCCTGGCCGGCTACGAGCGCTTCGCCTCGATCGGTCTGCCGGTGCTCGTCGCCGCCTCACGCAAGCGGTTCCTCGACGGTGTCGGGAGCCCCGAGGGCGCTCCACCCAGGGAGCGCGACCTCGCCACCGCCGCCATCAGCCTGCTCGCCGCCGAACGCGGCGCGTGGGGTGTGCGCGTGCACGACCCGGCACCGACCCGTGCCGTGCTCGACGTCTGGGACGCCTGGAGGGCAGCTCGATCGTGAACGACACCATCCGACTCACCGGGGTCCGCGCCCGCGGACACCACGGCGTCTTCGACCACGAGCGCGAGGACGGCCAGGACTTCGTCGTCGACGTCGCCGTGGAGCTCGACGCCCGTGCCGCCTCGGGCAGCGACGACCTCGACGCCACCGTGCACTACGGCGTCCTCGCCGAGCAGGTCGTGGCCGAGATCGAACGCGACCCGGTCGACCTGATCGAGACGCTGGCCGAACGCATCGCCGCGGCCGTGCTCACCCACCGTGCCGCCTTGGCGACGGAGGTCACGGTGCACAAGCCGCAGGCCCCGATCACCGTGCCGTTCACCGACGTCTCGATCACCATCCGGCGCACCCGCGGCGCCACGGTGCCGGACGAGGAAGAAGAATGACCCACCGGGTCGTCGTCGCCCTCGGAGCGAACCTCGGCGACCGGGGGAGCACGCTCCGCGCCGCCGCCACCGCGATCGCCGCCCTGCCCGGGGTCGAGCCCGTGGCCTCGAGCCGCGAGGTCGAGTCGGTCGCCGTGACCCTCGACGGCCTCGACACGTCGAAGCCCCGCTACCGGAACGCCGTCGTGGTCGTCGACACAGACCTCGAGCCACAGGCCTTCCTCGACGCCCTGCACGGCATCGAGGACGCCCACGGCCGCACGCGCGAGGTCCGGTGGGGCGACCGCACCCTGGACCTCGACGTCGTCGCGGTGGACGACCTGCGGATCGCCACGGACACCCTGGTGGTGCCGCACCCCCGGGCAGCGGAGCGCGCGTTCGTGCTCGCCCCGTGGCTCGACGCCGACCCCGAGGCCGTCCTGCCCGGTGCCGGACCGGTGGCCGACCTGCTCACCGCCGTGGGGGACGACACCGAGCGCGTCGACGAGCCGCGCCTGTTCGCGGAACCGGCACGGGCCTCCCGGCCGGCGGGGAGCGCGACCAGCGCATGAAGCCCACCCGTGCCTCCACGCTGATCAGCATCGCCGTCGTGACGGTGGTCGCCGGTTTCGCGGTCGACGCCGTCCTGGCGTCGCGCCAGCTGCCGACCTTCCTGTTCTCGATCCCGCTCGGCATCACGCTCGCCTTCATCGGCGTCGCCGTCGTGCTCATGGCGCGACCGGTGCGCCGGCACGCGCGCGACGGCGCCGGACGCCAGCGGCCGGTCGACCCGCTCTACGCGACGCGGGTCGTCGTGCTCGCGAAGGCGTCCAGCATCTGCGGCACGCTGCTCGGCGGGTTCGCCCTCGGCCTCGTGCTGTACCTGCTGACCCGTTCCGCGACGCCTTCGCTAGGCTCGACCCTGCCGAACGTGATCGCCGTCGGGGGCGGGATCGTCCTGACGGTCTGCGCACTCGTGGCGGAGCGCATGTGCATCGCACCTCCGGGTGACGACGACGACCGTGACGATCCCCGCAACGGTTCGACGACGGTGAACTGACCGAGCAACCCCAGGAGGCCCGCGATGCCGCGTGAACGACTCGACGAGCCCGGCCTCGGCCTCGGTGGGATCGCCTGGCAGCGGGTGTCCGCGAAGCTCGTGTGGACCGAACTCATCACCACGCTCGTGATCGGTGTCGTGCTCACCGCCGGATGCGTGCTCATCGGGATCGTCACCGACGGCTTCGGATCCGGGGCCGGCACCGTGTGGCTCACCATCGGCATCGTCGTCGCGGTCACCACGGCGATCACCGCCGCGCTGACGCCCCGACGGGTCCGGGCCATCGGCTACGCGCTCCGCGACGACGACCTGGTCGTGCGCCGTGGCCTCATGTGGCAGCGGTTCACGGCGGTCCCGTACGGCCGGATGCAGCTCGTCGACGTCGCCCGGGGCCCGCTCGACCGGGTGCTCGGCATGAGCGAGCTGAAGTTCGTCACCGCCGCGGCCGCGACGAACGTCCGGATCCCGGGTGTCCCGGCAGCGGACGCCGACGAGCTGCGCGACCGCCTCGTCGAGCTCGCCGAGTCCCGTCGCGCCGGACTGTAGGGGTCGTCCGTGACCTTCCGACCGGGCACCCCGCCACCCGCTCCACCCGCGCCGCCCACCCGGGGCAACGCGGCCGCCGCGGCACCCCTGACCGACGGCGAGTGGCACCGCCTGCACCCGCTCACCCCGCTGCTCAAGGGCGGGATCTTCCTCATCGTCATCCTCGGTTACGTGCTCAACAGCCTGCGTGACCAGCTCGTCGAGTTCTTCATCCCGGGCGAGCAGCAGGAGGACGGTGACCCGGTCCGGTACGTGTACGAGCACGGCGTCGTCGGCTGGGTCCTGCTCGGCATCGTGGTGCTGCTCGTGGTGCTGATCGGGTTGTTCTACCTGTCCTGGCGCATGCACGAGTTCCGCGTCACCGGCGAGATCGTCGAGGTGCGCTCGGGCGTGCTGTTCCGGAACCACCGCAAGGCCCGGCTCGACCGGATCCAGGGCATCAACATCCAGCGGCCGCTCGTGCCCCGGGTGTTCGGCACCGCCAAGCTCGAGATCGCGCAGGCCGGCAACGACGCCAACGTGCAGCTCGCCTACCTCGGGGCCCGCGCCGCCGACGACCTGCGGCAGCGGATCCTGGTGCTCGCGTCCGGCGCGAAGGACGACGACGGCCACGGTGGCCCGTCGCGGCAGTCGCACGGGGCGCTGCAGGACCGCGTCGACGAGAAGATGTTCTCGCCCGAGCTCGACCCGGCAGCCGTGCACGCGACCCGCATCGTCAAGGTGCGCCCCGGTCGGCTCATCGCGTCGATGCTGCTGTCCGGCACGACGCTGTTCCTGCTGCTCGTCATCGCCGGCATGATCGTCAGCGTCGCCCTCACCGGCGAGTTCGCGGTGCTGTTCGGGCTGTTCCCCGCCGTGCTCGGTGCCGGTGGCTACTACGTCCGCAAGTTCTCCCGTTCGTTGCAGTACACGATCGCCGAGACCCGCGACGGCATCCGGATCGGCTTCGGGCTGGTCTCGACGTCGAACGAGACGCTGCCGCCCGGCCGCATCCACGCCGTCAGCGTCGCCCAGCCGCTGCTGTGGCGTCCGTTCGGCTGGTGGGACATCCGCATCAACCGTGCGACGAGCGCCGGCAACGGAGCGTCGAGCAACCAGCAGGTGTCCTCGATCGTGCTGCCCGTGGGCACCACGGCGGACGTCCGCGAGGTCCTCGACATCATCCTGCCCGGGCTCGTCGGCACCGTCGTCGCCGGCCCCGAGGCGTCGCAGGAAGCCCTGCGCGAAGGGGCTGCCGAAGCCGTGGACGTCGTCGACGACAGCCTCACCACCTCGGGCGACCGTGGCGGCTTCGTGCACTCCCCACGACGCGGCGCCTGGCTCCGTCCGTTCGCGTTCCGGCGCAACGGCTACCGGTTCGTGCAGGGCGCGGTGCTGCTGCGGCTCGGTGCCGTGTGGCGGTCGCTCGTCATCGTGCCGCTGCCCCGGGTGCAGAGCGTCAAGGTCGAGCAGGGTCCCCTCGAGCGTGCCCTGCGGCTCGCAGCCGTCCACGTCCACACCGTGGCCGGTTCGGTCTCGGCCCGCGTCGGTGCGCTCGACGCGCGTGACGCGCAGCGCCTGTGGTCGGAGACGACGCAGCGTGCCGTCGAGGCGGCCGCGGTCGACACGACGCACCGCTGGCGCGAACGGGAGGCCCGTCCCGCGGCCGCCACGCACGCTGCGGCCGACACCGTGCCCGGGTCCGGAGCCCCTGCCGGACCGACGGCGGACCACCGGCCGGGCGCCGTCCCCGCCGGCTGGGGCGACGTCCCCCCGACCGGAGCCGCACGATGAGGGCCGGGCGCCTCGGGGTCGGCATCGTCGGCGCCGGACGGGTCGGACCCGTCCTCGGAGCGGCCCTGGCGAACGCGGAGCACGCCGTCGTCGGGGTGACCGCCGTGTCCGACGAGAGCCGTGACCGCGCCGAGGCCATGCTGCCGGGCGCCCCGGTGCTCGCGACGCCGGACCTGGTCGAGCGGAGCGAACTCGTGCTGCTCGCGGTGCCGGACGACCAGCTCGCCTCGCTCGTGCAGGGTCTGGCGGACGCCGGGATCTGGCAGCCGGGGCAGCTCGTCGTGCACACCAGCCCGGACCACGGCGTCGGCATCCTCGCCCCGGCGATGGCAGCCGGTGCGATCCCGTTGGCGATCCACCCCGCGATGGCCTTCACGGGCACGAGCGTCGACCTGTCCCGGCTGCGCGACGCGTACTGCGCGGTGACCGCCCCGGCGCCCGTCCTGCCGATCGCGCAGGCGCTCGTGGTCGAGATGGGCGCCGAACCGTTCGTCGTGGCCGAGGGTGACCGGCCCGCCTACGCCGATGCGGTGCGGGCCGCCGTGAGCTTCTCGACCGCGATCGTCGACCAGTCGGCGGGCACCCTGTCCGGCATCGGCGTCGAACACCCGGGTCGTGTCCTCGGTGCGCTCGTCCGCTCCGCCGTCGACAACGCGCTGACCGCCGCCGATGGGCAGTCGACGCTCTAGCGGTTCGGGGGCGGGACCGCGGCGCGGGGAGGACGTCGGGGCCGGGTGGAAGTCGGGGCCGGGCGCTCGAGTGGTCACGACTCCCCGCTCAGTTCCGCCGAGCGGTCACGACCTGTCGGTTGCGCGCGCTCGAGCCGACGGGTTGTGACCGGTGGGCGTGGTGCGGGCGGGGTGTTGTGACCGCGGTCTCGGCTCCTGTTTCGGCGAGCTCGGCGACTCCGGGTGGTCACGACTCCCCGCTCAGTTCGCCCGAGTGGTCACGACCTGTCGGTTGCGCGTGCTCGAACCGACAGATCGTGACCGGTGGGCGTGGTGCGGCCGGGGTGTTGTGACCGCGGTCTCGGCTCCGGCAGCCTGGCCGCCCGGCAGCCCGTGGTGGTCGGGACCCACCGCTCAGTTCTGCCGAGGAGGCGGGAACTGTCGGCCGGGCGGGCGCGGTTCGGGGGCGGGACCGCGGCGCGGGTAGCATTTCCCCCGACCCCCACGACCATCGGAGCCGCACCCGCATGACCGACGAGACCGTCACCCCCGACACCGCGATCGCCGACGCCGCCGCACTGGCCGAGCAGGAGACCAGCGAGCAGCGACAGGTCCGGCTCGACAAGCGGGCGAAGCTGCTGGAGTCGGGCATCGAGGCGTACCCCGCCGAGCTCCCCATCACCTCGACGATCCCGGCCGTGCGCGAGCAGTACGCGCACCTGGAGACCGGCGAGGAGACCCAGGACGTCGTGGGCATCGCGGGTCGTGTGGTGTTCTCGCGCAACACCGGCAAGCTCTGCTTCGCGTCCCTGCAGTCGGGCGACGGCTCGCGCGTCCAGGCGATGGTCTCCCTGGCCGAGGTGGGCGACGAGTCCCTCGCCCGCTGGAAGGAGTTCGTCGACCTGGGCGACCACGTGTTCGTGCACGGCCGGGTGATCTCCTCGCGCCGCGGCGAGCTGTCGATCATGGTCGACGACTGGGCGATCGCGGCGAAGGCGATCCTGCCGCTGCCGAACCTGCACAACGAGCTCAACGAGGAGACGCGGGTCCGCCAGCGCTACCTCGACCTCATCGTCCGCGACGAGGCCCGCGCCACCGTGCGTGCTCGCGCTGCCGTGATGGCCTCGCTCCGTCAGACCTTCACCGCGCACGAGTACCTCGAGGTCGAGACCCCGATGCTCCAGACCCAGCACGGCGGCGCCTCGGCCCGACCGTTCGTGACGCACTCGAACGCCTTCGACACCGAGCTGTTCCTGCGCATCGCACCCGAGCTGTTCCTGAAGCGCGCTGTCGTCGGTGGCATCGACCGGGTGTTCGAGATCAACCGGAACTTCCGGAACGAGGGCGCCGACTCGTCGCACTCGCCCGAGTTCGCGATGGTCGAGGCGTACCAGGCGTACGGCAACTACGAGCAGATGGCCGACCTGACGCAGGAGCTCGTGCAGAACGCGACCCGCGCGGTCACCGGTGGAGCGCTCGAGGTCACCCTGCCCGACGGCAGCACCTACGACCTGGGTGGCGAGTGGCCGCGCATCGACATGTACGGCTCGCTGTCCGAGGCCGCGGGGCGCGAGATCACCCCGGAGACCCCGCTGTCCGAGCTGCAGGCGCTCGCCGAGGCCGAGGGCGTCGAGGTCGCCCACGCCACGCACGGCAAGTACGTCGAGGAGCTCTGGGAGCACTTCGTCATCGACTCGCTCGACCGCCCGACCTTCGTGATGAACTTCCCGGTCGACACCTCGCCGCTCACCCGGCAGCACCGAACCCGTCCGGGCGTCGTCGAGAAGTGGGACCTGTACGTCCGCGGCTTCGAGCTCGGCACGGCGTACTCCGAGCTCGTCGACCCGGTCGTGCAGCGGGAGCGGTTCGTCGAGCAGGCGAAGCTCGCGGCCGGCGGTGACCTCGAGGCGATGCGCGTCGACGAGGACTTCCTGCGGGCCCTGGAGCACGCGATGCCCCCGTCGGGCGGCATGGGCATGGGGATCGACCGCCTGCTCATGGCCATCACGGGCCTGGGCATCCGCGAGACGATCCTGTTCCCGCTGGTCAAATAGCTCCCGGTCCACCGGGGTACGATGCTCGGGTGCCTGAAGGAGTCGTAAGCGGGATCGTCTTCGCCCTGACGCCGACCATCGTCGTCGGCCTGATCTTCTGGTTCGTGATGCGCGCGATCATGCGTGCCGACCGGACCGAGCGTGCCGCGTACGCCAAGGTCGAGGCCGAAGAGCGCGCCCGCTTCGAACGTGAGCACGGTCGTTCCGCGCCGGCTCCGACGTCAGCCGAGTAGCCGCAGCACCCTGCACCCCGCGCGCTGACCGGCGCGCACGTCCTTTCGCTGACTTCACCCGGCGTTCACCGCGCGGTGTGACGCTGTCGCGCATGCCGACCTTTCCGGAACCCGTCGAGGACCTCGACGACCTCGACGTGGAGGACGCCTTCGGGCACCCGGTGTCCGGTACGTCCGGCCTGCCCGACGGTGCCGATCGAACCGACCGCGGAGCCGACGGCGCACCCCTCGACGACGAGGGCGACGTCGACGACCTCGACGTCTGAGCGCCGACGGACCGTCACGCACCGTTCACCTCGCCGACGCGTGCCGGGGTGAGCATCGTCCGCATGGCAACCACCGCACATCCCTTCACGGGCCGCAGCCTCGTCGGTGACATCGAGAGCGAGTACGACGAGTTCGACCGAGACGCAGACCTCGAGGTCTCCAAGCGCCGGGACGGGTGGCTCGAACCCTCCTGGTGACCCCCACCCATTCGGTATTCGGGGTACGACGACCAGATCGCACTGATCCGGTCGGACGTACCCCTTTTGCATGTCCGGAGTACGCAGTCGCCTGGGGTACACGATCGGAAGCGCTGGTGAAACACGCCTGCAACGCCGGAAACACGGCGTTATCCGCTTGATCCAGGGCCGATTGGGGGACCAGACTGGCGGTGGGCTGTACCCCGCGGGGGACGCTTTCGATGACGAAGCACGGAGAACCCTGAGAATCGCTCCGAACGATTTGTGGGGTACACCTCCGGGCCGCTTTACTCATCAGCACCCCCCGGCAACGCCCCACGAAGCCATCACCGTCGAACGCAGGGAGAAACACCATGACGATCGCAACGGCTGCACCCAGCACCACCCGCCGCACCGCCACCAAGAAGGCATCGGCATCGAAGACCGCGACCGCCGAGTCCGCCACCACCTCCCTCGACACCGAGGTCGAGGCCGACGAGCAGCTCGCCGGTGTCCGCGGTGCCTCGGTCGACCAGGTCGGCGACTACCTCCGTCACATCGGCCGTCTCTCGCTCCTCACCGCCGAGGAAGAAGCGCAGATCGCACGCCGCATCGAGGTCGGGCTCTTCGCCGAAGAGAAGCTCGCCACCGAGAAGGGTCTCGCGAAGACCCTGCAGCGTGAACTCCGCTGGCTCGTCCGTGACGGTGAGCGCGCCAAGGAGCGCATGATCACCTCGAACCTCCGCCTCGTCGTGAGCATCGCCAAGCGGTACTCGCAGCGCGGCCTGCCCTTCATGGACGTCATCCAGGAAGGCAACCTCGGCCTGGTCCGTGCGGTCGAGAAGTTCGACTTCACGCAGGGCTACAAGTTCTCGACCTACGCCACCTGGTGGATCCGCCAGGCCATCTCGCGTGGTCTCGCCGACAAGGCACGCACGATCCGCATCCCGGTGCACACCGTCGAGCTCATCAACAAGATCTCGCGCACCGAGCGTGACCTGACCGTCGACCTCGGCCGTGCGCCGATGCCGGAGGAGGTCGCCGCCGAGCTGAGCATGAGCGTCGAGGAACTCGTCGACCTCAAGGGCCGCTCGCACGAGCCGGTCTCGATCCACACCGTGGTCGGCGACTCCGACGACAGCGAGCTCGGTGACTTCATCGAGGACGAGGACGCCGCGAGCCCGAACGAGCTCACCGAGACGACGCTGCTGCACCGCGACATCCGCTCCATCGTCGCCGAGCTGCCCAGCGACGAGGCGAACGTCATCCGCATGCGCTACGGCCTGGACGACGACAAGCCGATGACCCTCGACGAGATCTCGAAGATCGTGCACACGACCCGCCAGGCCGTCAGCCGGGTGGAGTCGCGCGCCAAGCTGCGTCTGTTCGCCAAGGCGGTCTCGCAGGACATGCAGCTGTACCTGACCGACTAGGTCAGTGGACTTCGGCCGGCGCGTTCACCCGTGCCGGCGCGGGGAAACCGGTTCGTTCTGTGGGAAGACGATCCGGTGGGGTGATGGGACGGCCCGCTCGAGCACTGCTCGAGCGGGCCATTCACGTTCCCGGGGCCAGGACCGGGGCTAGGCCCGGTGCAGGGCCGGCACCGACGCGGCGTCAGTCGTCGATCTCGCGCCGGAGCTTCTGCCGCAGGTCGCTCGGGATGAGCTCGACCAGCTGGTCGGGCCGCACCGGCAGATCGAGCAGGCTGAGCTTCACGCGCCCGGTCCGCCCGTGCCGCTCGGCGTCCAGGCGCACCACGCTGCCGGCGTCCTTGCGGAGCCGCATGTCGATCTGCGCCCCGGTGGCCACCTCGCCGACCACGAGCCCGTCGACCTCGAGCGCTGCGCTCCTGGTGCCCTCGGCGATGTCGAACCGGTAGCGCTCCCGCGCGGCGAGCACCACGGAGCGGTCGATCCCGGCCATCGGTGCGACCGGCGTCACCACGGAGCCGGACAGCGCGGGGGAGAGCACCGGCCCACCGGCGGCGTAGTTGTACGCGGTGGAGCCGGCCGGGGTCGCGGCCACGATGGCGTCGGCCCGGTAGTACCCGTAACCGAGGCCCCCGACGCTGAGGTCGGCCGACACCTGCCCGGCACCGGGCCGCCGCACGATGGTCAGGTCGTTGAACGCCAGGTAGTCGGTGCGGGCGCCGCCCCAGGACAACCGGGCCTCGAGCGCGTGGTGCGGCTCGAGCTGGTACTCGCCGGCGGACAGCCGTTCCAGTGCGCTCTCGAGCTCGGGCGGCTCGATCTCGACCAGGAACCCGACGTTGCCGTAGTTCACGCCGAGGACGGGCACCGGGCGCTTCGCCACGAGCCGCATCGCGCCGAGCATGGTGCCGTCGCCGCCGAGGGCCACGACCAGGTCGACGCGGTCGGTGAAGTCGTCGTCGTCGACCACGTCGACCCCGCCGCCGATGCGCTGGGCGTCCGCGCGCCGGGCGAGCAGCTCTCCCTGGCCGGACGCGTTCCAGCGCTGCAGGGTCGTCACGGACTCCTGCACGTTCTTGGTCGGGTGGACGACGAGGCCGACGACGGGCTGCTCCATGAGCGGATCGTACCGAGCCGACCTCCGATGCGGGCTGGTCGTTCGCGTAGGTATGCGATATTCTGAATACATGCAGACCGCTCAACTCTCCGTCGCCCTCCCTTCCGTCCGGCACGGCCGCGAGATCGTGCTGCTCGCCGACCTCGAATCCCACGAGTCCGGCTTCGGCTTCGTCGACGCCGAACACCTGCTGCTGGCAGCCGTCACGCTCTGCGCCGGCATGCCCCGCTTCCGGCCCGTCCTCGACGCCCACCGGATCACCCCCGACGCCGTCCGCTCCGGCATCCGCGCCTTCGTCGGCGCACACAGCACCTGCCCCGGCGAACACGACCGCGTCGCGTGCACGCCGGCTGCGATGCGCGTGCTCGCCCGTGCCGCGACGATCGCCGGCCGTTCGGAGCGCATCCGACCGCCGCACGTCGTCCTCGCCGTGCTCGACTCGGTCGACGATCCGCTCGCCGGATCCGGGCACGACGTCCTCGACGCCCTGGGCGTCGACGCGCGCCGCTTCCGACGCGACCTGCGTCGCGCGGTGCGGCGCTCCTGACCCAGCGCGACCGACAAACGGACTGGAGGCCCGTGGCGATCCCGCCACGGCCCTCCAGTCCGTCTCGTCGTTCGCTCACTGCGCACAAGACGCACCCTGGTCACGCCCACGGCGAACAGGGGCAGCCCCCGGGGGGAGCGCTGGTTACTCTCGAAGTACTTGGCCGGACTCACACGAGACCGGCACAGCGTCGGCTCCGCTCATCAGGGGCCAAGGGAGAGCACATGTTCGAGAGATTCACCGACCGGGCCCGTCGTGTTGTCGTCCTCGCTCAAGAAGAAGCGAAGATGCTCAACCACAACTACATCGGCACCGAGCACATCCTCCTCGGCCTCATCCACGAGGGCGAGGGCGTCGCCGCCAAGGCGCTGGAGTCGCTGGGCATCTCGCTCGACGCCGTGCGCGAGCAGGTCCAGGACATCATCGGGCAGGGCCAGCAGCAGCCGACCGGGCACATCCCGTTCACGCCGCGCGCCAAGAAGGTGCTCGAGCTGTCCCTGCGCGAGGCGCTGCAGCTCGGCCACAACTACATCGGCACGGAGCACATCCTGCTCGGCCTGATCCGCGAGGGCGAGGGTGTCGCAGCCCAGGTCCTCGTGAAGCTCGGCGCCGACCTGAACCGGGTGCGCCAGCAGGTCATCCAGCTCCTGTCCGGTTACCAGGGCAAGGAAGCGGTCGCCGTCGGCGGCGAGCAGCAGCAGAACGCGCAGCAGGGTTCGCAGGTCCTCGACCAGTTCGGTCGGAACCTCACCCAGGCCGCGCGTGACGGCAAGCTCGACCCCGTCATCGGGCGCGAGAAGGAGATGGAGCGGGTCATGCAGATCCTCTCCCGCCGCTCCAAGAACAACCCCGTCCTGATCGGTGAGCCCGGCGTCGGCAAGACCGCCGTGGTCGAGGGCCTCGCCCAGGCGATCGTCAAGGGCGACGTGCCCGAGACACTGAAGGACAAGCAGCTCTACTCGCTCGACCTCGGATCGCTCATCGCCGGGTCCCGCTACCGTGGTGACTTCGAGGAGCGCCTGAAGAAGGTCACGAAGGAGATCCGCACCCGCGGCGACATCATCGTCTTCATCGACGAGATCCACACGCTCGTCGGTGCCGGTGCAGCCGAGGGCGCTATCGACGCGGCCTCGATCCTCAAGCCGCTCCTCGCCCGCGGTGAGCTCCAGACCATCGGTGCCACCACGCTCGACGAGTACCGCAAGCACTTCGAGAAGGACGCCGCACTCGAGCGTCGCTTCCAGCCGGTGCAGGTCAACGAGCCGTCGCTGCCCCACGCAATCAACATCCTCAAGGGTCTGCGCGACAAGTACGAGGCGTTCCACAAGGTGTCCATCACCGACGGTGCGATCGTCGCCGCGGCGAACCTGGCGGACCGCTACGTGCAGGACCGCTTCCTGCCGGACAAGGCCATCGACCTGATCGACGAGGCCGGCGCTCGCCTGCGTCTGTCGATCCTGTCGGCGCCGCCGGAGCTCCGCGAGTTCGACGAGAAGATCTCGACGGTCCGCGGGTCGAAGGAAGCCGCCATCGAGGAGCAGGACTTCGAGAAGGCCGCGAGCCTGCGCGACGAGGAGAAGAAGCTCCTCGGCGAGCGTCTCCGCCTCGAGAAGCAGTGGCGTGCGGGCGACGTCGCCGCGTCCGGCACCGTCGACGAGGGCATCATCGCCGAGGTCCTGGCCCAGGCCACGGGCATCCCGGTGTTCAAGCTCACCGAAGAGGAGACCTCGCGTCTCGTCTTCATGGAGAAGGCACTGCACGAGCGCGTCATCGGTCAGGAAGAGGCCATCTCGGCCCTGTCCAAGACCATCCGGCGTACCCGTGCCGGCCTGAAGGACCCGAACCGTCCCTCCGGCTCGTTCATCTTCGCCGGCCCCACCGGCGTCGGGAAGACCGAGCTCGCCAAGGCCCTCGCCGAGTTCCTGTTCGACGACGAGGGTGCGCTGATCTCCCTCGACATGTCGGAGTTCGGTGAGAAGCACACCGTGTCCCGCCTGTTCGGTGCCCCTCCCGGGTTCGTCGGGTTCGAGGAGGGCGGCCAGCTCACCGAGAAGGTGCGCCGCAAGCCGTTCTCCGTGGTCCTGTTCGACGAGATCGAGAAGGCCCACCCGGACATCTTCAACTCGCTGCTGCAGGTGCTCGAGGAAGGCCGTCTCACCGACGGTCAGGGCCGCGTGGTCGACTTCAAGAACACCGTCATCATCATGACCACGAACCTCGGTTCGCAGGGCATCGCCGGTGGCCCGGTGGGCTTCCAGGTCGAGGGTGACTCGGCCGTCGGCTACGACCGCATGCGCGGCAAGGTCAACGAGGAGCTCAAGAAGCACTTCAAGCCCGAGTTCCTGAACCGTGTCGACGACACGATCGTGTTCCCGCAGCTGTCGCAGCCCGAGCTGCTGCAGATCGTGGACCTGTTCGTGAAGCGTCTGGCCGACCGCCTGCTCGACCGTGACATGACCGTCGAGCTCACGCTGCCGGCCAAGGAGCAGCTCATCAAGGTCGGGTTCGACCCGTCCCTCGGTGCACGGCCCCTGCGTCGCGCGATGCAGCACGAGGTCGAGGACCAGCTGTCCGAGCACATCCTGCAGGGTGAGCTCAACGCCGGTGACCACGTGAAGGTCGACTTCGTCGACGGTGCGTTCCACTTCGAGACCGGGCGTCAGCCGGGCCGCGAAGAGGTCCTCGCCGGTGCAGCCGCGGTCGAGGCCGCGACCGACACGCCCCAGGGCGAGATCGAGTCCTAGGACCTGACACCCCACGGACAGGAGGCTCGGTGCCAGCTGGCACCGGGCCTCCTGTCCGTTCTCGGGTCGCGTTCAGATCCCGCATCGCCGATCTGCGCGTCCTTCCGGCCACGGACCCCCGTCCGGGGGTACTGTGATGACAACGCGCGAGACGTTCCCCCCAACTCCTCGCGCGTCGCGCTCGATCGGTTCCCCCCAACGGATCGAGACGCAGCCGGCCCCGGTCTGTTCGCAGACCGGGGCCGTTGCACGTCCGGGGGGGTGGTGCCGATCCGTGCGGACGGGTGTCCGCGGCGTCAGGCGGCGTCGGGCAGCTGTGCGGCGAAGTCGCGGACGGCGCGCTCCCAGCGCTCCGGGTCCTCATTCCACTCGAGCGTGTGCGGCGCCGTGCGGAACGCGACCGTGGTGGCGCCCTGCCGCGCGGCGACGTCGTCGGCCGCGACCAGGGCATCGGCCTCGGAGTGGATCAGCAGCGTCGGCGTCGACGAGTCCTGCCACGTGGTCGTCGTCACGGGGGTCGGGGCCCCGGCGAGCCGTGACAGCACGTTCGTGGTCGCGATGCGGGCGGCGACCGTGCCGACGAACGCGGGCAGGTGCGCGCCGCGGACGGCCCCGCGGAGCGCCGAGGCGACGTCGAGCAGGGGTGAGACCGCCACGATGCCGTCGACGTCGACGCGTGCGGCGGCGACGGAGCAGGCGAGCGCGCCGGCGGACCAGCCCTGCAGCACGACGCGCTGAGCACCACGGGCTCGGGCGGCGCGGACGGCGGCGACGATGCGGTCCGCTGCACCGGCGTCGAGGGAGCGGAGCGGCAGGTCGGTGGTGTCGACGACCTCGGACGAGGCGCCGAGCGAACGCCAGACCCCGACACCGCGCAGGACCTGGCGCGGGCCGAGGGACTGCCCGTGCACGTGGACCACGTGGGTCGTGGCGCCCTCGGGCTCGGTGCCGGGCACGTTGTCCGGTCCGTCGTACCGCAGGGCGTCCCAGGCCCACTCACCGGTCGCCACGGGGGCGGTGACGCTGCGGCGCACGGTGTCACCGTCGCTGCCGGCACCGGTCTCCGTGCTCGCGGTGGTGATCGCGCCGACCTGCACCCGGGTGTCGTCGCGCTGCAGGTCGTAGGTGCCCGGCAGGCGGGTGTCGCGGGTGGCGGTCAGCTCGACCTCGGTGTCGGTGGCGCTGCGGACCGTGGCGGTCGCCGTGTACGGCGTCGGGAACAGCAGCCGTCGTGCGACGAAGGCGCCGAGTCCGAGCGTGCCGACCGCTCCTGCCGCGGTGCCGAGTGCCGTGATGCGTGCGCCGGTCATGTGATCTCCCTGAGTCGTGCCGTGGTGAGCGTCGCAGCGGCCGGAACGTCCTGCCCGGCCTCACGCGCGCGGTCTTCGATCTCGACGGACAGTCGGTGCTGTCGACTCCGCCACTGGCGACGCTGCCACACGATCGTGAAGTAGAGCCCGGTGTTGCCCGATGCCGTCTCGAGCCGCCGGAGTTCCGGTTCGAGCACGTGGAACCGGCGTCGGGCGGCCCGCCAGTCGCGGAACTCCCGTGCGGCGTCGGGCAGGACGCCACCGGCCGCGCCGATCGCGAGCAGGACCATCGAGCCGAGGAACACCGGGGTGTAGAGCTTCGACAGGACCCCGACCGCACTGTCCGCGCCGGCGACGTGCACGGCGTCGAGGGCGATCGCGATGCCGGCGAGCAGCACGAGGCCGGCGGCACCGACGACGAAGAGCCAGTACAGGCGGCCGAGCCCGTCGCCGCTCCGGAATCCGCGCAGCACGGCGACGGCCGACCGGGCGATCACGATGGCGATGTAGGTCATCTCGACCGCCGAGTAGAGCGCGGTCGGTAGCTGGTCGCCGTAGGCCACCATGAACTGCGCCGTGGGCATCGGTGCGTCGATGAAGCTGAACAGCATGACGAGGGCGACGAGCACGAGTACGCAGCCGATGATGCGGCTGGCGCGCAGGAGCTTGGCGGAGCGCGCGGCGGCCTCGACCGACTGCGCGAGGGCGAACATGCCGCACACCATCAGGCAGCGGCCGATCAGGTCGGCGATGTTGGGCACGTGCGTCACACCGGCGAGGAACGTCGTGACGTCGGGCTGGTTGATCGTGAGTCCGACGGCGACGCAGCTGCAGCAGACCATCAGCCAGGTGACGCTGGCCGACTGGGTGCGCACCAGGAGCAGCCGGGCGACCAGCACCGCCAGGATCAGCCAGACCGGGATCGACCCCCAGACGTGCAACGTCACAGCGTCACCGGAAGATCCCGGGCTGGCCCTCGGGGTCGAGCAGCCCGATCCGCAGCGCGAGCTGGTCGGCGACCAGCTCGACGGCCTGCTCGTGCGGGGTGTCCAACGACCGTGTGAACGCCGTCCGGCCGCTGAGCAGCCCCGTGTACGCCTGGTGGTCGCAGCCGGTGTCGTCCATGAACACGTGGGCGAGCTCGTGCAGCACGCACGCCACCCGGGAGCGCTCGGACAGCCCGGGGCGGGTCTCGAGCAGGGCGTGGTCGGTGCGCTGGATGAGCCGCGCGGACAGGTCGCCCGGCAGCTCCGTGGTGCGCACGTGGATCGGCTTGCCGAGCGCCGCCTCGGCGCGGGAGGTCAGCTCCGGCAGGGACAGCCGACGGGGGAGCCCGAGGCGCTGCACGCGGCGACGGGCCTCGGTCTGCCGACGCAGGGCGTCGAAGCGGTCGCGGTACCCGCTCACGGGGTGCCGCCCGATTCGTCCAGGCGACGCAGGTGGTCGGTGAAGTCGCGGATCTCGTCCGCCGAGGCGAACTCGCCCAGACGCCGGGTGGCGAACGCGACGACCTCGCGCTTGCGGAGTTCGAGCACGAGCTCCAGCTGCGCCTGCACCCGCTCCGGCACGTCGGTGTTGCCGGCCGCGTCGGTCAGGTACTCCGCCGGGACGCCGAAGTAGGTCGCCAGGGCCGCCAGGAGTCGTTGGTCGCGGACGGCCGGACCGTTGCCGCCGAGCATGTAGCCCCAGCGCGGTCGACTCATCGACGCACCCTGCGCCTCGATCTCGGCGGCGATCTCCTTGTACGGGGGTCGCTGGCCCGAGTTGGCCTCGACGACGTCCATCAGGAGCTGCAGTTTGCGCGACAGTTCCCGACGGTGTGCGTCGTCGTCGTTGTACTCGATCACGTGTCCCCACTCTCACATCTGTCTCAGACATGATAAAACTGATCCAGCGCGTCGGCCAGTGTCACCACTCTGCCAGGCTCGCGCTCGCTCGTCAGGTCGGCATTTCGATGGGGGGATGCCGAACGGGGGACGAACGAACGGGAGGCGCGGTGCCAGCTGGCACCGCGCCTCCCGTCCGTCGTGTGGTGCGGACTACGCCTGCACGTCGCCGCGCCAGCCCGGCTGGGTCGGTGCGTTCTCGACGCGCTCCTTGTAGTTCTGCAGGTCCTTCTTGACGGCGTGGCCGCCGACGCCCACGGCGGAGCCGAGCTTCTCGAGGATGCCGGAGGGCTCCCAGTCGATCTGCACGGTGACGCGGGTCTCGGCGTCGGAGAGCTTGTGGAAGGTGACGACACCGGCGTGGTCGGTCTCGCCGTCCTTCACGGTCCAGGCGACACGCTCGTCGGGGTGCTGCTCCGTGATGAGAGCCCGGAACTCGCGCTCCTGGCCGGCGATCTTCACGGTCCAGTCGGTGGTCTTGTCGTCCACCTGGACGATCTTCTCGACCTCGTCGAGGAAGTGCGGGAACTCCTCGAAGCGGGTCCACTGGTCGTAGGCCTGGCGGACGGGGACGTTGACGTCGACGGTTTCGATGATCTGAGGCATGCACCGGACGGTAGGCCGATCGACCTGGGCGGCACTCAGCAGGGCTGTCCCCCTGCGACCCCGGTAGTGTGAGGCGGATGACAGAGCACGGCAAGCACGCGTTCCACGTGCGCGACGACCACGGGATCCTCGTGCGTCCGGCGCTCGCCTCGGACGTCCCGCACATCCAGCGGCTCATCGCCCCCTACGTCGACCGGCGCATCCTGCTCGGCAAGGAGAACGTCGCCCTGTACGGCTCGATCCAGCAGTTCCGGATCGCCGAAGGGCCCGACGGCACCCCGATCGGGTGCGGCGCGCTCGCCGTCTTCTGGGACGACATCGCCGAGGTGCGCACGCTCGCCCTCGACGAGCAGTGGATCCACAAGCGCGTCGGGCACCGGATGCTCGAAGCGCTCGAGCACGACGCCCGTGAACTCGGCGTCGCCCGGATCTTCTGCCTGACCTTCGAGGTCGACTTCTTCGCGAAGCACGGGTACCTGGAGATCGGCGAGAGCGTCGTCTCACCGGACGTCTACGCCGAACTGGTCCGCTCGTCGGACGAAGGGGTCGCCGAGTTCCTCGACCTCGCACGGGTCAAGCCGAACACCCTCGGCAACACCCGCATGCTGAAGAACCTCTGACGCTTTCCCGTGCCGCCCGGCGGGGTGGCCGGGTGCGGCACGCGCCGTTGTCTACCCTGTGCGCATGTCGTCGTTGCGTCACCCCGTCGGGCCCGAGAAGCCGGTCGTCTACTGGCGCCGCCGGGCGCTCGTGCTCGGGGCGCTGCTGGTCGTCGTCCTGGTGGTGGTGCTCATCGTCGTCGGGCGGGGGAGCGGGGCCACGTCGGCGGCGCCGAGTGCGTCGGCCTCTGCTGGTGCAGGGTCTGCTGCCGGTGCATCGTCCGACGGGTCTGCGGCCGGTTCCGGGTCCTCGCGGTCTGCTGCGCCGAAGCCGTCGGCTTCCGCCTCGGCTTCTGCGTCGAAGCCCGCTGACGCCGACGGCTCGACCTGCACGAAGGACCAGATCGTCCTGACCCCGGTGCTCGACAAGTCGGCCTACGGCCCCACCGAGGACCCGAAGATCGCGATGTCGATCAAGAACTCCGGCACGAACTCCTGCCACCTGGACCTCGGATCGGCGCAGCAGGTGCTGACGATCAGCTCCGGCCAGGAGCAGTACTGGTCGTCGAAGGACTGCCAGACCGGCGGCACGAACCAGGACGTCACGATCAAGTCCGGTCAGACGCTCACGACCCCGGCGATCGCCTGGGACCGGACCCGCTCGTCCACGTCGACGTGTGACTCGTCACGGCCGGCGGTCACCGCGGGAGGCGCGAGCTACCACCTGCAGGTCGCCGTCGGGAACCTCGAGTCGAAGACCTCGGTGCAGTTCATCCTGCAGTAGGCGGCGGCGGCGGGTTCGCGGTACGCGGTTCCGATCCGTTCCGCACAACCGAAGTGCATTCGCGCCAGGCGCTCGCGTGGTTCGGCGTGGCTTTGGTTGTGCGAGATGCCGAGCAGGGCGCCGGGAACAGCAACAGGCCCCGTCGTCCGAAGACGACGGGGCCTGTTCAAGCTGATGTGATCAGCCGAGGACGGTGATGTTCTCCGCCTGCGGGCCCTTGCGGCCCTCGGTGATGTCGAACTCCACCTTCTGGTTCTCCTCGAGCGACTTGTAGCCGTTGCCAGCAATCGCAGAGAAGTGCGCGAAGACGTCAGCGCTGCCGTCGTCCGGGGCGATGAAGCCGAAGCCCTTTTCGTTGTTGAACCACTTGACGGTACCGGTAGATGCCATGATGGCGTTTCCTTAGCTTTCTTGCTTCCGCCAAGGTGCAGATGCACCGACGGAGACCCCGACGTACGTCGACGGGGGTAATGCGCCACGCGGGCAGGTGCCGGCGGGACGGGTTCGGGGCCAGGCCTGTCGGCCAGTGACCCTGGGGCCCGGGTTGAGGGGCAAACCACCTCGCCCGGACGTTGAGCGCCGCCGAAGCGGTTCCATCAGGCTAGCGTGCTCTGGGCCGACTGGCTACCCGTGCGTCACGGAACGACGAAAATCTGGTGGAATTGAGCTGATGGCAGACAAGGAACAGCGCTTCCGGAGCGAACAGCTCGAGGAAGCCCTCGCGAAGCAGGACGTCGCTGCGGTGGCGTTCGCGCTCCGCCACGACATCGTGATCGTCCCCCGACTCGTCACCGGCAAGAAGGACATGCAGGTGCGGGTGTTCGGCCGTGAGGGGTCGGACAAGCGCATCCTGCTGCTGTTCTCGTCGGCGGACGCCTACACGGCGATGGTGCCGGACGAGAAGATCCGGCAGGTCATGGTCTACGACGGGCCGCGGCTCGAGGAGTTCCTGGCCGCCCACCTCGACATGCTCGAGGGCGTTTTCTTCGACATCGCCGGCCCGCACACCATGCAGGCCGCGCCGGCGGACCTGCTGGCCGCTTTGCGCGCGTAGCGCCTCAGAACGCGCGGTCGAGCTCGCGTTCGCGCGGCGACTGCGTCATCGAGAACGCCACACGCAGGGCCTCGCGCAGGTGCCCGGAGTCCGAGCCGAGCACCGTCGTGAACCCGAGGCGGGTGGCCTCGTTCACGCGCTGCTTCGTGCCCGTGGCCGGACGGATCTCGCCGGCGAGGCTGATCTCGCCGACGGCTGCGAGCGTGTGCGGGTACGGACGGTCTCGTGCGGCGCTCGCGAGCGCCAGTGCGATCGCCAGGTCGGCGCCGGGCTCCGTGAGCTTCATGCCGCCCACCGTGGACACGTAGACGTCGGCATCGGACAGCTTGAGGCCGGCGCGGCGTTCGAGCACCGCGAGCAGCATCGCCACGCGTGAGGCGTCGACACCGTTCACGACCCGGCGTGGCTGCGGCGCCGAGCTCGGGACGATGAGGGCCTGCACCTCGACCGGCAGCGCTCGGCGCCCCTCGAGTGCGACGGTGACGCACGTGCCGGACACCGGGGTGGCGTTCTTCGACATGAAGAGGCCGCTCGGGTCGGGGACCTCGTGGATGCCGTCGCCACCCATGTCGAAGCACCCGACCTCGTCGGTGGGGCCGAAGCGGTTCTTGAGCGCCCGGACGAAGCGCAGCGCGGTCTGCCGGTCGCCCTCGAAGTGGCAGACGACGTCGACCAGGTGCTCCAGGAGCCGCGGGCCGGCGATCGTGCCGTCCTTCGTGACGTGGCCGACGATGAGGACGGGCAGGGCGCGGTCCTTCGCGATGCGGATCAGGGTCGAGGCGACCTCGCGCACCTGGGACGTGCCGCCCGCGATGCCGTCGATCGAGCTCGACGAGATGGTCTGCACGGAGTCGGCGATCAGCAGGTCGGGCTGGACCTGGTCGATCTGGCCGATGATGACGCCGAGGTCGACCTCGCTCGCCAGGTACAGGTCGTCGTGCATCGCCCCGGTGCGTTCGGCACGGAGTCGGACCTGGTCGACGGACTCTTCGGCGCTGACGTAGAGGACGCGCTTGCCCGAGGCTGCGGCTCGGGAGGCGACCTCGAGCAGCAGGGTCGACTTGCCGACGCCGGGCTCGCCGCTCAGCAGGACCGCGGCACCCGGCACCACGCCGCCGCCGAGGACGCGGTCGAACTCGCCGATGCCGGTCTGCCAGCGCTGCACGGAGGTGCCGCGGGCTTCGGTGATCGGTCGCGCGGCCCGGGCGCCGGTGACGGCGACCGCCGACGTGCCGCGGGTGCTCGCCGACGCCGCAGAACTGTCTTCGACGGTGCCCCAGGTCTGGCACTCACCGCACCGGCCGACCCACTTGATGCTGGTCCAGCCGCACTCGGTGCAACGGTAGAGGGACTGCGGGCGCGCCATGTCGTCGAGGCTAGGCCGTACGGCCGACATCACCGGCGTCGTCGCCCGGCTCGTCTGGTCCGCTTCGTCCGTCCGACCGGTCTCGTTCGTCGGGCACCGCGATCGACCCGGTCATCCGGTGGCGCAGGCGCTCGACCGGCCCCGGACCCTGGCGCGAGGCATGGTCGAGCGCTTCGGCGCCGTCGGTGTCCTGCTCGGCGCGGGCGTTCGCCACGGCCCCGGCTTCACGACCGAGGTTCTCGGCCTCGCGCACGGACAGGTAGTGCCGGATCGCCGCCACGGTGTCGACGCGCGCGTCGACCGCGGGCTCGAACGCGCTCGCCCAGATCTCGTAACCGCGGTCGTTCGGGTGGAACAGGTCGCCGTAGCTGTTGAAGAAGGTGCGGCGGAGCCCGACCCGCTTCGTGATGGTGTGCAGCGGCGCCACCGTCAGCCCGAACTCGTCGGCCACCCGGTGCACGATCTCGTTCGCCACCGCCACCTTGCGCTCCCGGTCCGGCACGAACATGCACGGCAGCTCGGCCACCACGGCGTGCGACGGCACCGCGCCGTAGATCGCCCGGATGTTCCGCTCGAACTTGTCCGGATCGAAGTCGGCGATGTCGTTCGCCCCGATCGACACCGTGCAGACGTCGGGCGCGTAGTGCCGGAGCTTCGGCAGCTGATCACGCTTCGCGCCCCACGTGGTCGAGCCGGAGACGCTGAGGTTCACCACGCGCACCGACATGTGGGAACGGTGCCGGATGCGCCGTGCGAGCAGCCCCACGTAGCCACGCCCGGGTGCGGTCGCACCGACGCCCTGCGCTGCCGAGTCACCGATCGCCACGTAGAGCAGCTGCCCCTCGTGCTGCTGTCGTTCCCGCCACCAGTCGGCGTGGATCGGGAGCATGTCGACGACCCGTTGCGCCGCTGCCCGTTGGCCCTTCACGCCGGCGCGGGCGCCGACGGCTGCGGCACCGACGACGCCGAGGCTGCCGACGACGGAGGTGAGGAGTGCGATGAGCGTGCGGGATCTCATGCCGTGGACGGTACGCCCGCCGGTCTTGCCGGAGACGAGGAGGACCTGTGGGTGTGGGGAGAGCCCTGCAGGTGACCGCCTGTGGAGGGGGAGCCGACCCGGGGTGTCATCACGGGCCTCCCGGATCGTGTAAACTCTTTCCCGGTACCGTGTCCGAGCGGCCGAAGGATCATGTCTCGAAAACATGTGTGGGGGCAACTCCACCGTGGGTTCAAATCCCACCGGTACCGCCAACGCAAAGAGCCCCAGATTCCCGTAAAGACGGGCATCTGGGGCTCTTTCGCTTTGCCCCGGCTCCTGTGCCGGTAACCAGGCGGTAACGGAGCTTCTCGTGGCAGGTGTGAGTATCCGCGTCATCGGACCGCTCCAGAGCTCAGCTGATCGCGAGGAACGACCCGTCCGGTGCCGGCCCATACGCCGCCGAGCTGGCGCTCGAGGTTGGCCACCCTGGTCGCGCCCGAGGAGCAGGGTGCGGGTCTTATGCGAGGAGGGCCGTCGTGGCCCGTGCTGTGGGGCGTTTCGAGATGATGGTGCCTCACGGAAGGATGGCCGCATGAAGGACGAGGCATGGATCGACGAGCCCTTGGGGCGCGGAGCGCGTGACATCCCACTCGAGGAGATGATCGTGCGGCACATGCGCGGCCTGTTCCTCGAGGAGCGACCCGCCGTCGCGAACGCTGCGCTGACATCGATCATCGCGCGCGTCGGGGACGAGCACCGAGCGGACGCCGAGCGCGTCCTGGCGCCCGCGCTCCGAGGCGAGCACACCCTGTTCGCCGCGGTTCCTGGTCCGAACTTCGCTCCGGACCTCGTGCTGGTGCGATCGGACACCAAGGAGGCCGTCGCGGCCTTCGAGTGGAAGGTTGGGGCCAACGGCAACCGCACGTTCCGGATGACGGTCGACAATCTGCCCCGCGCACGCGGCGAGGCTGCTGCTGCGATCCACCTCGCGAATGACGCCGACCCGCGTCGGTCTCGGAAGCAGGGCTCGGACCAGGTTGACCACGACGCCGTGCCTCAGCTCGACGCGTACCTTGCCTGGGAGTGGTGGAGCACCAACGACGACTTCACGATCGACCCGGAGAGCGTGCTCTGGGTGTACGTCGATCTGAAGGGTCGTCGCCCCGAAGACGTTGACGTCGCGCTGGTCAGCGCCGGCTCGTGGGCGCTTCTCGACCCGCTGCACTTCCTACGCGACCTCTACCGTGCGAGCATCCGGTTCGAGGATCCCGAGGATCGGGATGCGATCGCCGTGCTCGGATGGAGCCTCTGGGCCCGCGGCCGCCTGATCAGCAAGTCTGTGCGAGACACCGACACCCCTGAGGACTGGGTGGCGGAGTTCGACAAGGAGGTCTCCGCGGAGTCGCATGAGCTCAACCAGATGCAGATCAAGGAAGTGCTCGGCATCATCCGTGAGGAGCGCGAGCTCTTCGGTCAATTCCGCAGCGCAGTCGACGTGCTCGAACGCGTCTGGGATGAATCGGGCAGCCCGACCGAGGGACCGATCTTCCACGAACTGAACAACAATGCCGAGCTCCTGGACGACGTCGTCGGCCGACTGCTGAGCGCCCTGGCGACTCTGCACTTCGAGAAGCGCCTAGCGGAGATCTCTGTTCCGAGCTGCGCAGTAGGGCTCTATAACGTCGAAAGGTTCTCCGTCACTGATGGGGTCGCTCTTGGACCGGGGCACTGGCCGGATCACGGCATCGAGCCGTCCGGGGACACCTCGGAGTACCACGACATCGCCGCGCAGTGGGGGCGGGGCCCGGGGCGTGGGACCCCGGGGGGCCGCGACGGCGTCACCCTCCGACCGGTCATCGACTTCGGCTGATCCCCTTCACCTAGTACGTGACGAAGCCCCGCAACGCGATCAGGTGCGGGGCTCCGTTGGTCCGGCGCGCCCGACGACCGACCGACGAACGAGTCAGCATCACCGAGAGGGTCGCTGCAGCTCCTTCGTCGCCTGGACCGCCGCGTTGAAGAGCAGGGTGAAGGCGATTCCGAGTGTGAAGATCGCGCTGCCGAGAATCGTCAGCCCGGACGGATCGCCTGACGCGTTCGGCTGCAGGACACCGAGCACGAAGGTGGCGGCTCCGAAAAGTGCGCCGGAACCCGTCCACTAACCGTGCTCGTCGGCCGAAGGCGTAGCGCTTCTCCGGAGTGCTTAGGTTCGCGCGCCATTCGATGCCGGCGAAGAACTCGTCGGTAGCCCTCATCTCCGCTCTGTGTCGGTGCACGTAACTGACCCCTGCGCCGAAAAGTTGCGTTAAGTGCCATTACCGTCGGTGTGAGTCGCACCCCTTGAAGTGACCTGATGCTGCGTCTGTCTGCGGATGCACGCAGCCGCTGAGGCAGTCGATCTCTGCGAGAATCGCGCCATGACAGATCCTCGGCAGTCGGGCCGGCGCATCGGGTGGCATCTCCACCCGTGGCGCCTGGACACCTACCGGTACTGGACGGGTCGGCGATGGCTCAAGGACGGCGAGGCTGCGCCGGAAGCCCGACCGGTCGTGAAGCGGAAGCAGCTGCTGCCGTTGGGGAGCGCAATCTTGCTGCCCATGCCGACGCTCGCTGTGCTCGGCGGCATCATCGGCGCGGTGAAAGTCGGCACGGCCATCGGACCGACCGCGAACTGCACGATGGCGATGGAACAAGCCGAGCGGCAAGCTTCGGACGCGGACTACAACGCGGACTTCTACGTCGAGCGGAGCCTCGACATGTGCCGGGACGCCGATGACTGGAATAAGGCGTTCGCGAAGCACCCGAGCCTCCTCGGCATGACGCGCGCCACCGGCGATCAGGACCTCGAGATCGCCTGCGGTGTGTTCCCGGACACGGCGGTTTGCGAGTCCCGGCGATGACGACGACCCAGGATGCCGGCCATGACTTCACCAGCAGCGGCGGACGGGCATCCACAGCTCGGCTCCGTGCACAAGAACGGTGACCGCCGGTTCGGCATCGCCGGGCTCCACTCGAGCGTCCTCGCCGGCCGAGGAACGCCGATGCTGTCGAGCCTGTACCACTCGACGGTCACCGAGCACATCGGATCAGTCCGCGTCGGCGACGAGCTCCACGTCGAGTGGCGAGGGACCCACTGGTGGGCGACGTCGGACGAAGGCACCGTCGGCCGGCTCTCCTGGTCGAAGGGGCTTCGCGAACAGACGGCCTTCGTCCCGGACGGGCCCAGCCCCTACGACTTCGACGACGGGACGCTGTACGTGCACCACGTCACGGTGAACACCGCCGGCGAGGTCGTCGACTGCGGCGGGTACGTCGTTCCGGACAACTACGAGCCGTCGGACTGGCCGATGACGCCGATCCCGGACCCTGCGGAGCGCGAGCTGACCATCACGATCGGCGCGCCGGCGCCCATGACTCGGCCCGTGCCGGCGGCGGGGGAGTCACCACCCCAGGCGAGTAGCGAGACCACTACGCGCTCCGGCTGGCTTCGGCGGCTGCGCGGGCGCGGCTGAGAGGGAGAGCAACCGATGACGACGTACACACCGAGAGAGCTGGCAGTCGAGCTCGGCTACACGAACGAGTCTCGTCCGGGGCGGGCCGTGCGGGCCTACCTGCGGGAGCGTTACCCGGAGCACACCGGATTCTGGGTACTCGACGAGGCGCAGGCCGACGACGTGCGCGCGAACGTGCCGCGGTCGTCGTGACGGGCGTCAGGCTCCGCGGAGCCTGGTGATGCGCTCCCGGATGCGGGTGTCGAGATCCTCGAACTCGTCGAGCACGTCTATCGCGGCAAACGCGCGCCCGCGGACTCGCTCGGTGACGGCTTCGACGACATGCGCCTCCTCGAGGGCCTGCACGCCGCGGTAGACGCTTCGCTCCGGGACGTCCCTGAGCTCGTCAACGAGCTGCTCGATGGTGAACACCGGCAGCGACAGCAGGACCGGCAGGATCTGGTCGGCGGCGCTGCCAGCGCGCGGGGATGCCTGCTCGCGCCAGGCATCCTCGTACTGCGCGAAGGCGCGCGCCGTGCCGCGGGCCTCTCGGGCCGCCGTTTCGACGCAGAGCGCCAGGTCAGTGACGATCGGCTCCGCGTCACCGGTGCGGTACGCGCCGAGGAGCGAGAAGTAGTGCGTCGTGTCCGCGGCGAGGGCGCTGGCGACCGGAAGCACCGTGTGCGGGGTCACGCCTCGGCGGCGCAGGATCGCGCCGATGAGCGCTCTGCCGATGCGGCCGTTGCCGTCGGTGAACGGGTGGATGCTCTCAAACTGGGCGTGCGCGATCGCTGCCTGAGTGACCGGCTCGACGTCGTCACGGTTGGCGAACGCGAGCAGGTCCTCAAGGAGCGCCGGGACCTCCTCCGGCGGAGGCGGGACGTAGAGCGCGCCACGGGGCGAGTGCTGGGACCCGCCGATCCAGTTCTGCACATCGCGGATGCGGCCGGCGTAGGGGCGCTCGGCGACGTCCGGGTCGTCCTGCATAAGCGCCTTGTGTGCGGCGAGGATCTCGTCGAGCGTGATCGTCGTGCCCGAGGCGTCGATGAGCTTCGTGATCGCAGCGCCAGCGGCCACCATCGACATGGCGGAGGCGTTCTCCTTCAACCCGCCGATGGCGCGCGCGAACGCGACCGGAGACGCCTCGAGGTGCTCGATGCGGCTGGAGGCCACCGACTCCATGCGGATGAGGAAACCGGCGAGGGGGTTGAGCACGCCGTCGGCCACGCGCTCGAGGTCGGCAGCTTCGTCGCGTGCGCGGAACAGCTCCCGCTCGGCGATGACGGGCACGTCGAGATCAGCGACGCGGGGCGGGATGGACGCGGTCACCTCGGTGAGCATGCGGTCGTCGCGTGTGCCGCGGCGGCTCGTGCTCGTCCACGGGACGACGCGCTTCGTGTGTGCTGGCCAGTTCGTCATCGCGCACCCTTCCCGTCAATGGCCATGTCGATAGTGTCACTTATTCTGCAAATGTGGCAATAGCGACGAGGTTGCCGCCATGGAGGGCGCGGCTCGCGGTGCGTCGAATCAGGCGGGCGGGAAGTGCGCTGCGATCGTGGCCGCGACCGCGGTGACGTCGACCTGACCATCGAGCGAGGCAAGCTGCTTCGCGGGCCTCTTCGGCCAGCAGACCTCGATGCCACGGGTGGCGAACGAGCCGCCGAAGAGCGGCCAGTCCGCGTCGACGAAGCAGAGCGCGCCGTGCACGCTGACCGGGTCGACGACCTCGTGCACGAGTGCCGCCTGGCGGAGGACGCTGTCGACGAGCTTCGTGCGGTCGCCGCCGACGATGAGCTTCTCGATGCGCGGCCGGAACAGCCCGCCCTCGACCTGCAGCACGGGCCGCTTGCCGCAGTATCGCTTCGCGTCGATGACCCAAACGCCGGCGCGAGTGATCACGATGTGGTCGATGTTCGCTCGCGTCCTGGGGATGCGACGGTCGTGGAGCACGACGATTTCCTCGGAGGCGATTGCCTCAAGCGCCTGGCCGACGACAGCCTCGCCGGCTGCCCCGGACTTCCATGCGACGGTGCTCTGCCGCTCACTCGAGAGCGCGACGGCGATCTTGCCGATGCGACCCTCGCCCCACGTCTCGCGGATCTTCGTTTCGTCGCGTGCCCTCGGCGGTCGTAATCGCGCTGCGCGGATGCGCCGGCGCCGGTGGTGTCGTTCGTCCCCATGGCATTCATCCAGCCAGACCGGTTGTCCGGGTGCGAGCCCCAGTGCGAGGCGCGAGAGCCCGCTGACGGCGTACCGGTTGTACCGGTACCGGACTACGCCCCACTGTTTGGCTGCGCGGCTCTTAAGCACAAGAACGTGCACGGTTGTGCATCGATGGCTCGGGAGCCCGACGGAACCGCCGCGCGGCCGCTCACTGAGAACTTGAGTCTCATCACGAGCTTGTGCACCGTCATTTCGGCCGAGCGCCGCCATTCGGCGCGATTTTTCGGGCTGCACTCCCGCCCAGCGACGTGCACAACCTCGCGACGGGCTTGTGCGCGATGGTGTATCCACTGCGCAGCGGCTCGTCTAAGCGACGCGGTCCCGTCGTCCGGCTTCCTCGCGCCTCGACGGCGTCGCGCCGCGCGTGAGTGCATGGCTCAAGATCGCTCTGTGTCTGCTCGCTCGAGCTGACGCAGCCTCTTTGCAAACTTCCCCGGAACGTTGAGGCTCCGATGCACTCCTGTTCTCCAAACGAATAGGTCGTGCTTGCGCCATTCGCGCATGACGTAGAGCCGGAAGTAGCTCCTGGCGTGGTAGTGGTCTCGCGAGTTCACGCCTTCCGGGCGCAGTGACGGAACTCCGTTCCTCTCCGGTAAGAGATGTATGAACAGCTCATTGAACGTCGGTCCGTGACCCCGTTGCTTCGTGTGCACCTCGATGAAGAGGGCTGCGGCCCGTGCCCACTCCCGCGAACGGTCGGGCGCAAGTAGGTCTTCAATTACTTAGGCCCAGCTCGCTGGAGGCGGAGCTTGTCGGCTTGGCCACCATGCCTCGCGGCGCTCAGTCATCGTCGACATCTAGACCTGCAAGTTTCAGCGCAGAGCCGTACGCCTCGATCTGTGCGATGGAGACGAGTTCAACCCACCCGAGGATGTTGTCTTGTTCCTCGCGGCTGAGATCCTCCCAGTGCCTGTGATCGAACCACGGCGACACGCTCAGTCGTGTCACGACGGTGCGAGCGGTCTCCCGGATCAGGATCTGACGAAAGGCGTCTGCCTGGGTCCTCCAGTCGGAATTCGTGGGGGTCTCGTTCACGAGGCGTCATCGATTCCTACGCAGGAGTGGCGATGAGCTGAGAGGAGTGTGAGTTGGGCGGCCCTTACCACGATGCCGTTAGCGGTCATCGATAGAGCCCCGCGCTGATGAGGTCGAGTACCTCACAAGGGGCGCCGCCGTCCTCGAGCCAAGCCGCAGGGGTCTTCATGCCCTCATCGATCAGGTCCTCCTGACGTGTGGTGAAAAAGCGACCGATCGAAAGCGGATGCCACCGCTCGAGGAGCTCAGGCAGCAGTTCGGCCAGGTGTGGCAGGAGATGACCGACTGGCCTGGTTGTGAATTGCCAAGTCGGGATACGTCTTTCGCCGCTGATCTCGACCATCAAGAGCTCGCCTCGTTCCGCGGCACTGACGATGTCTTGAGGCGTCCGATGCAGAAACGCGGACGCTGAGTCCAGCGATACCGTCTCCCAGGCGCTCGAGAGCCAACCGCCCGACTCGACTAGCGGTAGTGCACCCTGCGCAAGCTCGTCTTCGGCAGCAGCCACGTCTTCGGCTGTCATCACCCCAGCCTCTACGAGACTCATGCTGTGTTCAGATTGGGCTGCTTGCGGAAGCACGGGCGGCATGCTCTTGATCAGCGTCGTGAGGCCGCGAACAAGGTAGTCGCCTTCAGCTCCCAGAGCCCGGAAGGCAAGTAGCAGTTGCTCCTCCACTGCGGTCGTGGTCAGTGCGTTCTTTTGCCCCGGGCGTGGGCCGTCCTCGGTGCTGTTCGGAATGCTCATTCTAGCAACGCTACATACCTGCGACTCCGGTTGTCGGCGCCGATTACGAGTCAAGATGTCGAATTTGCTCGTTTACCAGACTAAGAATGGGAGTGTAACAATCCGGCATCGGTTCGAGCAGGTCCGAGGGGGTGCGGACGGATCGATTCCCGGCCTCGTTTCGACGGACTCAGAACTTGTCGCCACCCCGGCTCACACGTCTCGGCGACGACGCCCGTGTCTCTCGATTCGACCAAACATCTTGTTGCCGTGCTGACAGTTCTGCGGCGGTCCCGTGTCGCTTTCGTTCACGGCGACAAACTGTGTGACAGTTCGAGGTGCTCCGGCAGCACGAGGCAGGCGGGTGGTGCGTGGTTCAGCCCTTGTCGGTGCTTGACTGCCGAACGACGAGCTCCGGAGTGAACTCGACCCGCTGAAGGTCGATGTCCTGTCCGTGCTCGACCTGCGCCACGAGCAGCTCGATGGCACGGCGGCCGATGTCCTGCGCTGGCTGCCGAACCGAGGTGAGCGGGACAACTGCGGCCTCGGCGAAGGCGATGTCGTCGTAGCCGACGATCGCGATGTCCTCCGGAATTGCGATCGTCCCACGCATTACGAATGCTTGCTCAAGGCCGACTGCGAGGAGGTCGTTGGCCGCGAAGGCGGCGTCCGGCCGCTGGTCGACTGGGCGTTCAAGCAGCGCTTCACCGACGCGGCGCCCCTCGAGTACGGACAGCGACCGGGTCGCGAGGACCTCGAGCTTGATGCCTGCCTCGCATGCCGCAGCGCGAGCACCCGTGAGCCGGTCGGAGACCTGCCGGATACTCAACGGGCCGCCGATGAACGCGATATGCCTGCGGCCGATAGCCGCGAGGTGCTCGACGGCTATCCTCCCCCCGGCGACATCGTCGACCGATACGGACGCGAAGTGCTCTTCGTCGGCACGACGGTCGACCAGGACCACGGCCGTGCCCTGGTCGCGAAGGCGGGCCAGACGCGACAGGTCCTCTCCCGCTGGGGAGATGAGCAGCCCGGCGACTCGGCGTTCCTCGAACAGGTCGACGTACGTCCGCTCGCGGTCCGCGGATTCGTCTGAGTTGCCGATCAGGACGGCGAGGCCCGCGGCCGCCGCCGCGTCTTCGGCGCCGCGGGCAACGTCCGTGAAGAAGGGGTTGCCGCCGTCGAGGACGACGAAGCCAACGGTTGAACTTCGACCGGCTCGGAGCTGACGGGCCGAGTCGTTCCGGACGAAGCCGAGTTCCTCGATCGCGGACTGCACGCGCTCCACGGTGCTCGGTGCGACTTTGTCGGGCCGGTTCAGCACATTTGAAACCGTGCCAAGCGACACACCTGCGCGCGCTGCGACTTCCCGCACGCTCACTGCCATGACGCCATCCTGGCATTGCTCTAGCTCCGTCGTGCACGCACGGACCCGCTGACGTCTTGTAGTTCCGTCGGTAACGCCACTATGTTTGAAACGATTCAATCTCACGAGGAAGTGACACGATGACATCGACCCCGAGCTTCGCCGGCATCGCCGACCAGCTGGCACGACAGCAGATCGAGCTGCCCAGCTGGGCCTTCGGCAACTCCGGCACCCGCTTCAAAGTGTTCAGCACGCCGGGCACCCCGCGCGACCCCTACGAGAAGATCGCCGACGCCGCCCAGGTGCACCAGTACACCGGCCTGGCCCCCACCGTCGCGCTGCACATCCCCTGGGACCTGGTCGACGACTTCGCCGACCTCAAGCGCCACGCCGAGGAGCACGGGGTCTCGCTCGGCACCGTCAACTCGAACACGTTCCAGGACGACGACTTCAAGTTCGGCGCCCTGACCCACGTCGACGAGACGATCCGGCAGAAGGCGATCGACCACCACCTGCGCTGCATCGACGTGATGGACGCCACCGGCAGCCGCGACCTGAAGATATGGCTCGCCGAGGGCTCGAACTACCCGGGGCAGGAGGACATGCGCTCCCGCCAGGACCGCCTGCACGAGTCGCTCTCGACGATCTACGACCACCTCGGTGCCGACCAGCGGCTCGTGCTCGAGTACAAGTTCTTCGAGCCGTCGTTCTACCACACGGACGTCCCCGACTGGGGCACGAGCTACGTGCAGACGGCGGCACTCGGGCCGAAGGCGATGGTCTGCCTGGACACCGGGCACCACGCCCCCGGGACGAACATCGAGTTCATCGTGATGCAGCTCCTGCGCCTCGGGAAGCTCGGTTCCTTCGACTTCAATTCGCGCTTCTACGCCGACGACGACCTGATCGTCGGCGCAGCGGACCCGTTCCAGCTGTTCCGGATCCTGGTCGAGGTGATCCGTGGCGGCGGCTACGACAACCCCGACGTCGCGTTCATGCTCGACCAGTGCCACAACGTCGAGGACAAGATCCCCGGCCAGATCCGCTCGGTGCTCAACGTGCAGGAGATGACGGCCCGCGCGCTTCTCCTCGACCGCGTCGCACTGACCGCCGCACAGGAGGCGCACGACGTCCTCGGCGCGAACGAGGTCTTCATGGACGCGTACCAGGCCGACGTCCGGAAGGACCTGGCCGAGTGGCGCGAGTCCCGCGGGCTGCCGGCGAACCCGATGCGCGCCTACCTGGAGTCCGGGTACCAGCAGTCGATCGCGGCGGACCGTGTCGGCGGCGTCCAGGCCGGCTGGGGCGCGTAGGAACATGACGAACACAGTGGAGGCACGGGTGGACCCCGAGGCGCACGGCAAGGACGCAGACACCACGATCAGGGCGCTGGTCGCGCGCTCGAACGCGCTCGGCTCGGATCCGCGGATCACGAACTACGCGGGCGGGAACACCTCCGCCAAGGGAACAGACACCGACCCCGTCACGGGCGAGCCGGTCGAGCTGCTCTGGGTGAAGGGCTCCGGGGGCGACCTCGGCACCCTTACCCCGGCGGGCCTCGCGGTCCTGCGCGTCGATCGCGTCCGTGCCCTCCAGGACGTCTACCCCGGGGTGGAGCGCGAGGACGAGATGGTCGCCGCCTTCGACTACACGCTGCACGGCAAGGGCGGAGCAGCGCCGTCGATCGACACCGCGATGCACGCCCTCGTCGACGCCGCGCACGTCGACCACCTGCACCCCGACGCCGGCATCGCGATCGCCACCGCGGCGGACGGTCCGGCCCTGACCGAGTGGATCTTCGGCGACCGGGTCGTCTGGGTGCCCTGGCGCCGGCCCGGGTTCCAGCTCGGGCTCGACATCGCAGGCGTCAAGCGTGACCACCCGCAGGCGATCGGCACGATCCTCGGCGGCCACGGCATCACCGCGTGGGGGGACACGAGCGACGAGGCCGAGGCGAACTCGCGCTGGATCATCGACACCGCCGAGCGGTACCTCGCGGAGCACGGCAAGGCGGACCCGTTCGGCAGCGTCCAAGCGGGGTTCGAAGCACTGCCGACCGACGAGCGTCGCGCACGCGCCGCCGCCCTCGCCCCGACGATCCGAGGCATCGCCGGGCACGACAAGCCGGTCGTCGGGCACTTCACCGACAGCGACGTCGTGCTCGACTTCCTCGCGAGCGAGCGCGCCGAAGAACTCGCGGCGCTCGGCACCAGCTGCCCTGACCACTTCCTGCGCACCAAGGTCAAGCCGCTCATCCTCGACCTGCCGGCCTCGGCGAGTGCCGACGAGCAGACCGCGCGCCTGCACGAACTGCACGAACAGTACCGCGTCGACTACCAGGCGTACTACGACCGCCACGCCACCGCGGACAGCCCGGCCATCCGCGGTGCCGACCCGCTCATCGTGCTCGTCCCGGGCGTCGGCATGTTCTCCTACGGCAAGGACGCCCAGACCGCCCGGGTCGCGGGGGAGTTCTACGTCAACGCGATCAACGTCATGCGCGGCGCCGAAGCCCTGAGCACCTACGCCCCCATCGACGAGGCCGAGAAGTTCCGCATCGAGTATTGGGCGCTCGAAGAGGCGAAGCTCCAGCGCATGCCGAAGCCCAAGCAGCTGGTGACCCGCATCGCGCTGGTCACCGGTGCGGCGAGCGGCATCGGCAAGGCAATCGCGAAGCGCCTCGCCGCCGAAGGTGCCGCCGTCGTCATCGCCGACCTCGACCTCACCAAGGCGCAGGAAGCGGCAGCAGAGATCGGCGGCCCGGACCAGGCCATCGGTGTCGTCGCGAATGTGACGAGCGCGGACGCCATCGACCAGGCGATCCAGGCGGCACTGCTGCACTTCGGCGGTCTCGACCTCGTCGTCAACAACGCCGGGCTCTCGCTGAGCAAGAGCCTCCTCGAGACCACCGAACAGGACTGGGACCTGCAGCACGACGTCATGGCGAAGGGGTCGTTCCTGGTGTCGAAGGCGGCTGCGAAGGTCTTCATCGAGCAGGGCCTCGGCGGAGACATCGTCTACATCTCCTCGAAGAACTCCGTCTTCGCCGGGCCGAACAACATCGCCTACTCCGCCACGAAGGCCGACC
This sequence comes from Curtobacterium sp. UNCCL17, assembly GCF_000686685.1. NCBI lineage: Bacteria > Bacillati > Actinomycetota > Actinomycetes > Micrococcales > Microbacteriaceae > Curtobacterium > Curtobacterium sp. UNCCL17. Next base: position 723,151 of record NZ_KK366002.1, read on the forward strand.
AGGCGCACCAGGTCCGGCTCCTCGCGGCTGAGCTCGGCGAACACGGCGTCCGCGTCAACGGCATCAACCCCGACGGGGTCGTCCGTGGCTCGGGCATCTTCGCGAGCGGCTGGGGTGCGAACCGGGCGAAGACCTACGGGATCGACGAGCAGGACCTCGGCAAGTTCTACGCCCAGCGCACGATCCTCAAGCGCGAGGTCGTGCCCGAGAACGTCGCCAACGCCGTCTACGCCATCTGCACCGCGGACTTCTCCCACACGACGGGTCTGCACGTGCCGGTGGACGCCGGTGTCGCCGCGGCCTTCCTGAGGTAGCGCGATGCACACCAGCGGCAGCGTCGCCGCAGTCGACCTCGGTGCGACCAGCGGTCGGGTCATCATCGGGCACGTGGGCGGGGGAGGCGTGCGGATGGAGCACGTCGCCCGGTTCGCGAACGGGCCCGTGCCGGTGTGGGAGGGCGAGCGCGAGGCTCTGCACTGGGACGCCCTCGAGCTGTACCGGCAGGTGCGGCTGGGGCTCCGCGACGCACTCGCCCGACACCACGGCGTCGCCAGCATCGGGATCGACTCGTGGGCGGTCGACTACGGCATCGTCCGGGCCGGGCGCATCACGCACCAGCCGTACCACTACCGCGACGAGCGGAACGATGCGGCGTCGCGATCGATGTTGCGGAAGATCGGCAAGGAGGCGCTGTTCCGGCGCAACGGCCTGCAGCACCTGTCGTTCAACACGGTGTTCCAACTGCATGCCGACCTCCGCGACGGGCTCCTGCAGAGCGGTGACCGGGCCCTGCTGATCCCGGACCTGCTCGGGTACTGGCTGACCGGAGCACAGGTGGCGGAACGGACAAACGCTTCGACGACGGGACTGCTCGACATCACCACCGGGCGGTGGTCCGACGACCTGCGGTGGTCGCTCGGGCTTCCCTCGGGCATCTTCCCGGAGCTCGGGCAGCCCGGCGACGCGATCGGCGGGCTCCTGCCCGCCGTGGCCGACGCGGTCGGAGCCGGGCCGTCCACCCCGATCACGCTGGTCGGCTCGCACGACACCGCCTCGGCCGTCGTCGCGGTACCCGCGACGGAGCCCGACTTCGCCTACATCTCCTCCGGCACGTGGTCGCTGGTCGGCGTCGAACTCGACGCGCCCGTCGTCACCAACGCCGCGCGCGAGGCGAACTGCACGAACGAGGGCGGCGTCGACGGCCGCATCCGGTTCCTCAAGAACGTCTCCGGGCTGTGGCTGCTTTCCGAGAGCGTCCGCACCTGGGAACGGGACGGCGAACGCATCGACCTGGAGGCACTGCTCGCCTCCGCCGCCGACGTCACCACCGCGGTCCCCGTGTTCGACGTGGCCGACGACGTGTTCGCGGCGCCCGGCGACATGCCGGCGCGCATCGCCGCGTGGTGCGCCTCGCACGGACTGGCAGTGCCCGGCTCGTGCACCGAGATCGTCCGGTCGATCCTCGAGTCCCTCGCGGTCGCCTACGCCGAGACCCTCCGCACCATCCTCGATGTCACCGGCAAGGACGTCCGGGTCGTGCACGTCGTCGGCGGTGGATCGCAGAACCGCCTGCTCTGCCAGCTCACCGCCGACCGCACCGGACTGCCCGTCCTCGCCGGACCTGTCGAGGCGACCGCGCTCGGCAACGTCCTCGTCCAGGCTCGTGCTCACGGATTCGCCGGACTCGCCGGAGCCTCGTTGGAGGCACTCCGCGACGTCGTCGCCCGGACCACCGAACCTGTGCGCTACACACCCGCTCCGGGCTCGGCCGCCCGACCCTTCCACACCACCGTCAGGAGCCACGTATGACCACCACCGACGACGAGCACCGCGTCGACCCCGCGACCGGCGTCCCCGCTGCCTCCACCGGCCCCGCCTCGAGCGCCCGCGTCCGGGTGCAGCGCCAGCTGCCGAGCGTCCGCGACCTCGCACCGCTCATGCAGTTCAAGAAGCCCTCGCTGCCGGGTCGACGGCAGCGCCTCGAGTCGGCGTTGACGATCTGGGACCTCCGCGCGATCGCCGCCCGACGCACCCCGAAGGCCGCATTCGACTACACCGAGGGTGCAGCAGAGGCGGAGATCTCGCTCGCCCGCGCACGGCAGGCGTTCGAGGACATCGAGTTCACCCCGGCGATTCTCCGCGACGTATCGAAGGTCGATACGTCCCGTGACGTGCTCGGCGCGCCCACCGCGCTGCCCTTCGGGATCGCCCCCACCGGCTTCACTCGGATGATGCAGACCGAAGGTGAACGCGCCGGCGCCCGGGCTGCTGGGCGGGCAGGCATCCCGTTCTCGCTGTCGACGATGGGTACGACGGCGATCGAGGATGTCCGCGACGCCAACCCACACGGCCGGAACTGGTTTCAGCTCTACATGTGGAAGGACCGCGACAAGTCGATGGCGCTCGTCGACCGAGCCGCGCGTGCCGGCTTCGACACGCTGCTCGTCACGGTCGACGTCCCGGTTGCGGGCGCCCGCCTGCGGGACAAGCGCAACGGGTTCTCGATCCCGCCGCAGCTCGGCATGAAGACCATCGTCAACGCGATCCCGCGTCCCTGGTGGTGGTTCGATTTCCTGACCACCGAACCTCTCGCGTTCGCGTCGCTCGACCGGTGGTCGGGGACCGTTGGGGAGTTGCTCGACCACATGTTCGACCCGACGGTCACGTACGAGGACCTCGAGTGGATCCGCGACCAGTGGCCCGGCAAGGTGGTCGTCAAGGGAGTGCAGTCCCTTGCGGATGCGAAGCGCCTGGCTGCGATGGGCGTCGACGGCATCACCCTGTCGAACCACGGCGGCCGCCAGCTGGACCGCGCTCCCGTCCCATTCCGCCTGCTCCCCGAGGTAGTCAAGGAGGTCGGGAAGGACACCGAGGTGCACCTCGACACGGGCATCATGTCTGGTGCCGACATCGTCGCCTCGGTCGCGCTTGGTGCCCGGTTCACGATGGTCGGGCGCGCCTACCTCTACGGCCTCATGGCAGGCGGTGAGGCCGGTGTCGACCGGATGATCCAGATCCTGTCGGAGCAGATCGAGCGCACCATGCGCCTCCTCGGCGTGGCCACACTCGACGAGCTTGAGCCGGGCCACGTCAAGCAGCTCCAGCGGCTCGCACCCGTCCGTCGCTGAGGCCGAATCTGGCGGAGTTCCAATCGCTCCGCCACGAGCCGCGTTCGAGCGCGAGACGCGGGCAGCGGCTCAGAGGTCCGCGGTCGGTTCAGCCCTGGAGTCACGCAGCGAGCCGTTGCGCAGCGTTCGACGCGCTCCCGCTTCGACGCGTCACCGCGAGCTGTAACGCCGACAACATCGCCTCAGCTCGCGTTCTCGAGAAGAACGGCATGCGACGCGAGCAGCACGGCATCGAGGATTCCTGGCACGCTGACCTGGGCTGGGTCGACGGCTACCAGTACGCCATGCTCACAAGTGGACCGCCGCTCGAACCGTCCGATAGCCGATCGGCTACCGACCGTTGGCGAGCGGACGCACACGGTGCCTCGTCTCATTCCCCCAAGATCGCCTGCAGGTACGACACCCCGCCCTGGTTGATGCAGTCCAGCGCTAGGTCACGCATCTGGCTCCGAAACGCGTCCTCGTCCGCGCCCGCGTCGATGGTGACCTCCACGGGCACGTAGCGATGCACTGGAGTTGAAACACCGTCATACGTCTGCCCGAAGCCGTCCCTGGTCAGGATCTCCAGAGGACCGGTACCGGCCCACTCAATACCGACCATCACGTCGTACTCGGACCCGCTCCCACGCTGGGCGAGCACACGAACAAGAGCGAGGAGGTCAGCCACTGCATTCTCGATAGCGGTCGATTCGACCTGCGTCGGCTCGAAGTAGCCGTCGATGGACTTTCGGTGCCCACCAACCGCGCACGCCAACCCGGCGGCGCCAGACCGATAGACACTCGCCCAGGCTTCATTCCATGCTTGCGCGCCCTGGCTGCGATTCGGCGCTATCCAGCTACGCAGGCCCGGTCGAGGGTTGTACCGCTCAACGGCCGTCAGCGGGCGCACGCCGATCCCGTTCGTCCAGCCCTGCGCGAGGGTGAATGCCGCCTCGAAGACGTTGCGCGCGTCATCACGGTCCATCCCGGATGTCACGTTCGGAACACGTGGCGACGCCACCGCATAGAGCCATGCGTGCGGAACCGTCGCCCGCCCAGCACTCACCTGTGCATACAGGTTGGTCAGGGCTTCTCGAGCGTGCCGCTGCTCATCAAAACGAGCACGGTAGGCGTTCGCGACCTCGCGCTCCTTCATCCAGACCGTATCGGCGTCGTTCCGCGCAGGTGCGCCGAAGTAGTCGTTGCGGTAGATCAAGTGCGGCCCGTCGACGCTCGCCGGCACCTCGACGACCACCGCCAGTGCGTCATCGCCAACAAGGACATGCACACCCAACGCGAATACCGGTGGGGAAATCGCCGTTACCGCCGCACTGCGCAGGGCTCGCTCGTACCCCTCATCGAACTCGACGATGTGCACGCGCTCGGTTGCGGCCTTCTGCGCCTCGCGCACCCCGTACACGATCACGCCGCCGCCGCTGTTGGCCATCGCAGCGACGTCCTTCGGGAAGTCTGTCTGTGTGATGTTCTTACGCGGCGGTAGCTCTGACTTCCAGTCAAGGTCCCGTGTCTCACGAACACCCGCGGCGACGGCATCGTTCAGCAGCTCGTCAGTGATGGGCCCAGGGGCAGCGCCCGTCGTTCGGTGCAGCGCGGTAAAACTCATCTCGCCAGCCTAATTTGGCCGCACCTCCCCTCTACGAAGCTGTCTCGATAGACATCGATCAGCGGGACGGGGGAGTGTCCTATTCTGCTGTTTGATGACCGAGCAGTGTGCCAGTACCTTCGACCGGTGGAGGTTTCGGCGTGAAGCCGGTCACTTCGGAGATCACGAGCATACGTCGAACGGTGAACGAACCCGTTGGAATGTGATCGCGTCCGGGAAGCGGTTGCGCCACTTGTAGCCCGATGGCGCTTGAGGCTGGCGGAGGACCGTCTGGCAGGAAGCCCCTTGGCTGTCTTACCCTCAGCTGGTAAGCGTGTGAGCTCGATCCGAAGGAGTGGCTGATGGTCCAGGTCCCGCTACCGATCGACGCTGACGACGGGGCTGTCCTTGCTTCCGAGGCTGCTCACGAGGTCACGGCCGCGACTACGAGTCCTGGGCATCCGACGATCCTGCTTCCCGACGGGCCGCCGTTGGAGGACCTCGAAGCCGAGTGACAACGTCGCGCTCTGTCGCGCGACGCGTCCCAACGTGACGGCAGTGGTGCGATCTGAGTCATGTCGTTCCGTCGGACGTACGCTCGGGGCAGAGCTTGCACGGTTCGAGTTCCAGCCGGCACACACCGGTGTTCGGACCAGTCAGCGCAGAGGTGTCATGTGGACCCGCACGACACACCCCGCCCGACGCGTCGACTGCCGCACACCGCCCTGAAGCTCGCTGACGTCGAACTCGACCCAGTCGTTCCCGGCGTATGGCGAGTACTCGATCGAACCGCCGACGAGGACGCTGCACTGTTGGGCATGGTCATCGAAGCAGGTCGCGACTACCAGGTCATCTTCACAATCGTCCTCGGATCGCGCTTCACCTTCACCAGCCTGAAGGACGCTCGAGCGGCCTTCGTTCAGCAGCCCGGGGACAGTTCGATGCGGTGACAAGGGTCGCAGTCTTTCAAGCGGGAAACCCTGGGGCCCGTCCCAAGGGCGTCCGGCAGGCGATCGGGTTCCGGACGCGATTGCCGTGGGCATGCGATGCTCTCCGCGTACGCTACGGCCTGATGAACGAGTATGGCGTCGATTGGCCATTCTGGAGCGAGGACGGGCCCTGCAATCAGGGTGTCCCGTCGCTACCGCCGCGGCTCATCGACGAAGTACTGGCGTGGACAAATGACTTCAATACTAACTACTCGGTCGAAGCCGGCTGGCCGACCGAGGTCGCCGCGCGCTCCCACGAGCGCCAAGGCCGTCGCCTCCTTCAGTTGGTTCGACCTGAGCTGGAACCTGAGGACGAAGTAGTGTTCGACTACTGGGAGACGAACCGGCGCAAAGGCCTGTAGCCGCCCCCGCATAGCGCCCCGGCAACCGAATCGAACCTCGCCCGGGGGCCAAAGCACTCGGAGACCGCTTGTTTCGGTAGCCGATGGCGTCCCGGACAGTGGCGAGCGCGTCCGGAAGACCAGTCTGCGAGAGGGCCCACTTGTCGCAACCGCCCGAGGAGGGACGCAGCAAGTGTTTCAAACCGCTCCGGCTACCGAACGTGATGCCGCAACAGGGCGAGGTGCGCATAGTTCCGAAGCCGTAGCGTGAACTGCATGACCGACGTGACTGTCCTCGACACGGCGACAGCCGATCGCTACGCCGACGTCCTCAAGAGAGTCGCCGAGTCCTTTACCGCCGGCGACGTCGACGGCGCTGAGGCGCAGCTGGAACCGATCGTGGATGACCGGTGGCTCGGCAGCGTCAAGATGGCGCCGACCCAGGAATATGCAGCCCGCTCCGTGACCCACCGCGACGTCCCTGACCGGTTGCGGGCCGCGGTGTTCCTCCGCGATCGGTTTCGGTGCACCTACTGCGGCGGCCGAGCCGTACCGCGCTGCGTTCTCGTCGCAATCAGTGACGCGTTTCCCCGATTCGGCTACCAAGCGCACTACAAGCGGGGCATGATGCACCCGGCATTCTGGGCACTCGCGCCCGAAGCCGACCACACGCTCGCTCACGCGCGCGGCGGCGCCGGCGAACTCGAAAACCTCACGACCCTGCACGCGATGTGCAACACGGCCAAGGGCGCCGCGCTCGCTGATGAGCTCCCGATCATCGCTCGGACTGCCGCTCAAAACGGGTGGGACGGACTGATATCGAGCTATCCCGCGATCGTCCAGGCGGGCAACCTCCGTGGTGCACGCCACGCGTCAGCGAACTACCACGCTATGTGGCTCCGCATCTTCGGCTTGGCGCCGATCGACCCAGTTACGGATCCATCGGCGTGACACCATCAACAAAGCTCACATCGCAGCCACCGCTGCGACGAGTGCTCTGGGGAACGTAACGATCACGGACGGCTCCTGCCGATACCCCCTGCCCCGTCCGATAACGGATCCGACGTGCTTCCTTGCAAGCTGAAGTTGCAGCCCGGTCGGCATCGCTGAGCGCTTGCCTGTTATCACTTCAGGTGGACGCAAGTCGAGGCCAAGTCGGACGGGTGGCCTGGCATGATGCTCGCTGGTGGGGGAGCGCCCCTACACGGCTGGTCCGCGGTTCTCTCAATCCTTGAGCGGTCGGAGCCCCGGAACTCGCGGCAGGATGACGTTTGCTGCAAGGAATCGGGCGGCAGGCGCAACTGCAGCCGACCACGCGATCGATGCGAGCACGTCGGTCGGGTAGTGCACAGCATCGATGCTCAGAGCGATCGCGACCAACGCGACGAGGAGAACGCCGCCAGCGAGTACCGCTCGCCGATGGGCGTTGTTGCCGGCGAGAAATAGCAGTGCGACGACAAGCGCAGTGACGAACGCGGCATGTCCGCTCGGGAACGATGGGTCCACCTGGGCGGGGGTGAACGGGTGCGAGAGGGTGGCTACGTCAGGGCGAGGTCGATCCACGAGGAGTTTGATCACGTCGGACGGGATCCATGTGATCGCGACGGTCCCCGCGAACGCAGCCGCCGCCTGCAGCCGGCGAGACCGCAACCACACCAGCGCCGTGATCACGATGGTGATCACGATCGCGGGCGCTGGTGAGAACGCGGCGTACACGCCGTTACTGATCGCAGCGATGACCCCGACATGTGCACTGTTCAACCATGTGGTGAGTGACGCGTCGACGGGGTGACTGCGGAGGAGGAACCCCAGAACTGTGATCATCACCACGACGGCCGCTGCGATGAGAACCGTCCGGCCAGGGCGCTGCTCCTGTCGCAGGATCCCTGATCGATCGACGCGTTCGTGGTGAATGATCTGGCCAGTCATGAGCTCACCGCATCTCACCGCCACTAAGAATCGACACAGGCTTATTGCTTAGCGGAATCTGAGTGCCGTTCCGTGAGCCTTAAAACGTGAAGCTGACGTTGACGAAGGCTCGAATGGGAGCGGTTCCTGTCCGCCGTATGCAGGGTGCTGTACGCGCTGAGATCGATGCGTACTGGAGGTCGCGCCCCGTCGACCCCGACGTGGTGTTGTACGAGTCGTTCGCCGGTAACGGTGCCTCATGCAACCCGGAGGCGATCTGGAGGGAGTTGCTGGCTGCTGATGACTTACACCATCTCCGTCACGTGTGGGCGCTTGATGCAGGTGCGATCCGCTCCATCGGTCCAGCGCTTCGCCGCAGCCCACGGACAAAAGTCGTGCTGCGCGACTCCAGCGAGTACCTGCGGTACCTGGCCACCGCGGGCACCCTGATCAACAACGCGACGTTTCCCGCTTCGTTCTCACGCCGGTCCGGGCAGCGGTACCTCAACACATGGCACGGCACCCCGCTGAAGCGGATGGGGTTCGACGAGCCCGACGGTGCGACAGCCTCGGCGAACACGATCCGCAACTTCCTCCAAGCCACGCACTTGCTCTCACAGAGCGAGTGGATGACGGAGCAGATGTACGAGCGTGCGTACCGCTTGGGTGCTATCGCTACGGCGGACGTGCTCGAGGTGGGGTATCCGCGCGTCGATCGTCAGCTTGGTCAGGACTCAGCCAGGCTGCGTCGGTGGTTGAGAGATGCCGGGGTCCAGGTCGGAACGGAACCGATCGTGCTGTATGCACCGACGTGGCGGGGCGATCGGTTCACTGCTCCTGAGGACCGATCGGCCGAGATGGCGCTTCTGGTGGATCACGTCGAAGCGTTCCTCCGCCGGCGGGGCATCGCCGGCACGATTCTCGTCAAGCCGCATCAGGTCGTTGCGAAGTACGCACGAGCAGAGCCTCGACTGACGGGACGGCTTGTCCCCGAGGATGTGCCGGTCAACCTCATGTTGGGCGAAGCCGCAGTGCTCGTGTCGGACTACTCCTCGATCGTTGTCGACTGGCTGGCGACCGGGAAGCCGGTGGTGTTCGCCGCGGACGCGGACCACGAGTACGAGTCCACCCGTGGGCTCTATCTGTCTGCGGGGTGGCCGGGACCGCGCTGTACGACCGCGACTGAGGTTGCCGGCGCCGTCGCCGACGCGCTCCGCAGCGGTGTCGCCGACGCGGATCACGACGCGTACACCGAGATGCAGCACCGACTGGTGCCGTTCGACGACGGGCACGCGGCGCAGCGAGTCGTCGACGTGCTCTTCCGCGACCAAGCTCCTGTCCGTGGCAGCATCCGATCGCTGCGCAGCGACGAGCGCCCGACGCTACTGATCCACGTCGGCACGCTGCGCTCGAACGGGATCACGAGCGCCGCGGTCAACGTGCTCCCGCGGCTGGTGGATGCTGGCATCGACGTGACTGTGACGTACAACCAGACCAGCCGTGGCCCCGGCGTGGTGAACCGCCGTCGCCTCGACCCACGTATCCGCCAGCTCCAGCGCGTCGGCGGCATGAACGGGTCGAAGCTGCTGCACTTGCATCGTCGGGTTACGGAACGACGCGCCTCGACCTGGGCACACGCAACGTCACCCGGGCTGCGCGGGCTCTGGGACGCGGAGTGGCGACGCTGCTTCGGCGACGCGCACTTCGACGCCGTCGTGGACTTCAGCGGCTACTCCCCGTTCTGGGCGGAACTGCTCCTCCATGCCCCCGACCCGGTACGACGATCGATCTGGCTGCACAACGACATGCGCGCCGAATTCGACCGCGAGGTCGACGGCAAGCCCACCATGCGCCGATCACTACGATTCGTCGCTGGCCTGTACCCGCAATACGACCGAGCAGTCTCGGTGTCTCCGACGCTTGCGGCCCACAACAAGCAGGCGTTGCAGGGCATCGCGCCCGCGACGTACGTCGCGGTCTCGAACGTGATCGACGCTGACCGCATCCGTGCCATGGCGGAGGCTCCGATCGAGGCGTCGCCGTGGCGAACGTCGCTCGTCGACCGGGCAGACGGCAGCATCTGGTTCGTCACGGTCGGGCGGCTCTCACCCGAGAAGAACCACGCCCGCCTCCTACGCGCGTTCGCGATCGTGCACGCAGAGCAGCCGGAGACCCGTCTGCTGATCGTCGGTGGGGGGTTCCTGCTGCCGAGCCTTCGGGAGCTGGCCGACTCGCTCGCGGTCAGTGACGCCGTCGTGTTCACGGATGTGACGGAGAACCCGTTCCCGCTCGTCGCCGCGGCAGACTGCCTCGTGGTGTCCAGCGACCACGAAGGGCAACCGATGGTGATCCTCGAGGCAGCGGTCCTCGGGAAGCCGATCGTGACAACCGGGTTCATCTCGGTCACCGACGCACTCCCCGACGGTGGCGCCCACGTCACCGCACTTTCCGATGACAGCCTGGCTGACGGTCTCCGAGCGTTCATCCGAGGCACAGTGGCGTCGACTTCGTTGGATGCCACGGCGTACAACGAAGCAGCCACAGCCGCGTTCGTACGCACCGTCCTCCCGGGACGGCCGGAGGATCATCGTGAATACGGGACGCAGGATCAACGACGGGGGACACCATGACCATCCGTTCCCAGATTCGCCGGTTGCGGCGCCGGATGGGCAGACGTTGGTCTGCCGAGGTCCGCGCCTTCTGGTCCACCCGATCAATCGATGCCGATCTTGTCCTGTACGAGTCGTTCAACGGCAACGGGGTGCTGGACAGTCCGGAAGCGGTGTTCCGCGCGCTCCTTGATGATCCGCGGCACCAGACGACGCAGCATGTGTGGTCGCTCTCCGACGAGAACGACAACCGGTTGATCCGTGCGGAGTTCGCGGGGCATCCACGTGTCCGGTTCGTTGCACCGGGATCGGCTTCGTACCTGCGCGGGCAGGCCACCGCCGGGTGGCTCATCAACAACGCCACGTTCGACCGGCAGTTCGACAAGCGTCCAGGCCAGGTGTACGTCAACACGTGGCACGGCACCCCGCTGAAGCACATGGGCTTCGACATCGGTGATCCGGCGTTCCGTGTTGCGAACGTCATCCGGAACTTCCTGCACGCCGACGTCCTCGTGACCCCGAACGAGCACACCACCGAGTCTCTCTACCGTCGCGCACACCGCTTGGACGGGATCGTAGAACGGCCCGTCCTCGCGACCGGTCTGCCGCGGATCGACCGGGAGTTCCTGGACGACGTCGGCCGCGAGGACGTGCGCGCTGCCTTGGAGCAGCGCGGGCTGGCCGTCGGTGACCGGCGGATCGTGCTGTGGGCGCCCACGTGGCGCGGCACCTCGTTTGTCCGCCCCCGCGACGACGCCGACCTCCTCCTCTTGCAGCTCGGGCAGGTGCAGGCCGCACTCGACCCGAATCGGTTCGTTGTGCTGCTGAAGACCCACCAAGTGGTGCATCGCTTCGCCACTCAGAACCCCGCCGCCACCGGAGTGCTGGTGCCGAACGACATCCCGACGAATCTGCTGCTCGGTGTGGTGGACACGCTCGTGACGGACTACTCGAGCATCTTCTTCGACTTCCTCCCGCTCAGCCGGCCCATCGTGTTCTTCACACCAGACCTCGACGAGTACGCCTCCTACCGAGGTCTGTCCATCCCCACCAGTGAATGGCCCGGGCCGCTGGTCTCGACACCGGAACAGGTCGCTGAGGCGATCAGCACTCGGGTCGATGTCGGTGATCGGGCCGACGTCGATGCCCGGGCCGAGGCGATGCGAGCGCGAATGAACCCCTGGGACGACGGTCACGCCACCGACCGGCTGATCACCGCGGTGTTCCACACCGACGCAGCGACCAGCAGTCTCCCGGCACCCCCGCCCTCCGTGCTCGTCGTTGTCCCAGCCGCCGCGGGTGCCCCGCTGGTGGAGGACATTGTGGGAGGGATCAACGGTCTCGATCTCACGCGGGTTGACGTGTCCGTGTTGCTGTCGGACGCACGGTCCGAGTGGTACCTCGACGCGCAACGGCGGCTCGATCCGCGGATCCGCCAGTTCGCTCGCCAAGGGTCTCGGAACGGGTCCGCTCTCCCATCGTGGGTGCGGCGGCTGGTTAAGTCCGCCGCACCCACGAGTCGCGGCGAGTGGCACCGGATGGTCGCCGACACCTGGTTCGACGTCGTGGTCGATGCATCCGGGACGTCGACGTTCTGGAGCGGGCTCGTCGGGTCAGCTCCGGCGCACGCTCGGCTCTCGTGGAGCGGAGCGGACACTCCGCAGCAGATCATGCGGACGGTGGACGTCGTCAGGGGTGCCTCGTGAATCGCCTAGCAGCCACCAATCGCCCGTGGTTCATCCCCACCCTGCTCGGCATCATCACCATGCTCGTGGCCGCGACCGGATCGTGGGTGCCGTCGTTGTGGGGGGACGAGGGCACCAGTGTGCTGTCCGCACAGCGCTCCTGGTCGAGCTTGTTACGGATGACGCAACACGTGGATGCGGTGCACGGGGTGTACTACGCCGGCCTGCACCTCTGGGTCGACATCTTTGGGGCGTCCGCGTTCTCAGTGCGGTTCCCGTCCGCGGTCGCTACGGGTGTTGCCACGGCAGCGGTCGTCCTGATCGTGCGTGAACTCGCCGGCACTCGCCTCGCCCTGCTCGCCGGCATCGTATGCTGCACCTTGCCGCGGATCACGTACGCCGGTGAGGAAGCGCGTTCCTACGCGTTCAGCGCCGCCCTCGCAGGTTGGACGTTGTGGGTGCTCATCCGGCTTCTCACCGGGCAGGCTTCGGGATGTCGGTGGTGGGTCACGTACGTTGCGCTGCTGACGGTCAGCATCTGGGTGTTCCTGTTCTCAGCCCTGCTCCTCGCGGTCCACGCCGTCATCATCGCTTCGGTGCGCCCCCAACGGCGGTTCATCCGCCGATGGGGCGGTGCCGTCCTCATCACCATGGTGCTCGTCAGTCCGATCGCGGTCGCGGGTGCGACGGAGAGCAGCCAGATCGCTTTCCTCGCGCACCGTACGACCGTGACGTTCACCTCGCTGACCGTCGGCCTCTGGTTGAGCAGCGCCTCGTACGCGTCCCTCGCGTGGGCGCTGATCGTCCTCGCCCTCGTTGGGGCGATCGCCGGAGTCCTGCATCACCGACCCCGATCGATTCCAGCTGGCACGCCGGGACGGTCCACTGCACGGGCCCTGCCCCCGGTGTCGCTGACCGTGGTCGCGGCGGCGTGGCTGCTCGTCCCGGTCACGCTGCTGGTCCTCGCGAATCTGGTGCACCCGGTGTTCTCCGGCCGGTACATGACCTCATCGGCGCCGGCCGCCGCGATCCTCATGGCCCTCGGACTGGACCGTCTGGGCCAACTCGTTCGCCGTCCGGTGGTAGTTGCGATCGTCGGTGCGGTCGTGATCACGGGAGTCGCCGCACCCGTCTGGTTGCAGCAGCGAGGACCGCACGCGAAGAACGACAGCGACTGGGCGGACATCAGCCAGACGATCGGTTCGCACGCGAGCGCCGGCGATGCGGTCGTGTTCGACGAATCCACCAGGCCCTCACGGAATCCGCGGCTCGCGCTGCACACCTACCCGGCCGGATTCCGCAACGTCCGGGATGTGACGCTCGAGACCCCGTACTGGCGACGGGACACGTGGCGCGACTCGGCGTACACGCCGGCGGAAGCGGCAGCACGGGGCCGGTTCGGTGGGGTCACTCGGGTGTGGCTGGCGGAGTACGCCATCAAGGGGCGAGCCGACACGTACGGCGCTGCCGACCTCGCGCGGCTCGGATACAAGCCTGTTCGCACGTTCCACGAGCACCGCAGCACCGTAACCGAGTACCAGCTCGACCGCTGACGAGGCGGGCACGGCGTCCCTGCCCGGGCGTAGAGCCGTCGTCTCGAGCTCCAAACGTATCGGGGCAGTCATGCTCGAGACCAAGCACCTGACGTCTCGCGAGCCAAGGAGGGCGCGCGGCGCCGCGGGCCCAGGTGCTATTCGGGTTCAGCCCGCGGTGCTAGCGAACTGCTGACGGGTGTGTGTCGCGCTCACCCATCCCACCACAACAACGATCGCGGCGACGAGGAGCGCGCTCACCAGCCCAGTGCCGACATCGAGTCCGCCGCGGCTGGGGGAGACGGCGACCCAGTCGGCAAAGGAGGCGCCGACGGGTCGTGTGAGGACGTAGGCCGTCCAGAACGCAGCCACCGGACCGAGCACACCGCCGAGCCGGCCGAGGACGACGAGAACCATGAGCCCAACGAAGAGTGCTCCGCCGCCGAAGTAGCCGAGGTGAAGGGTGCTGGCAGCGAGGTCCCCGGCAGCGGTTCCCATCGCGAACGTCGCGATGACGGCGGCCCAGTAGAACAGTTGCCGACGGGTGCTGGTGATGGTGTGCACGTCGACGGTGCCCTCAACCTGTCGCCAGAGGACGAACACGACGATCAGTGCAGCGAGGAAGACGGGTGTCGACACGAGGTAGGGGACGCCGAGTGCGACGTGGGTGACGTCGGCGACCATGGTGCCGAACACGCCCACCATGGACACGGTGCCCCAGTAGAGCCAGGGCCGGTACCGGTCTGCTCGGAGCTGTGCGGTGAGGATGATGGCGAAGAGCGCCGCCGTGATCAGCACCGTCGGGGCGGGGTCGAACCGGGTGACGAGGAAGTCGGAGAGCGCTTCCCCCATCCCCGTGGTGAGGACCTTGATCAGCCAGAACGACGTCGTCGGTTCGGGAACGCGATTCTGCTGGGCCATCGTGCTGCTCAACGCTCTCGGTCCGTCCGCTCGGCGGGGGCAGCGGATGCTTCCCGGTGCTTCCGGGTGACGTGGCGTTTGCGAAGCGCGCCGATGACGATGGGGAGGACCGAGACCAGGATGATGACGATCATCAGCGCGTCGATGTTGTGCGCGATGAGCGGGATACCGCCGAGGAGCACGCCGACGACCGTCAGCCCACAGGCCCAGGAGATCGCGCCGATGAGGTTGAACAGCAGGAAGCGTCGGTAGTGCATCTGCGCGGTGCCCGCCGCGAGTGGCACGTACGTTCGGACGATCGGAACGAAGCGGCCCAGCACCAGGCTGAGGCCACCCCACTTCGTGAAGAACGCTTCCGCCTCGTCAAGGCGGGCGGTGGTGAGGACGCGGGCGTCGTCCTTGAACAGCCGCCGACCGTAGCGTTTGCCGATCCAGTACCCGACTTGGTCGCCCGCAATCGCGGCGATCGATGCGACGACGGCGACCTGCCACGGTGTGACGCCGAGCGTGCTGCTGATGATCGCGGCGGTGACGAGGAGGGAATCGCCGGGCAGGAAGGGGAACAGCACGCCGGACTCGATGAAGATCAGTACGGCGATGCCGGCGAGGACATACGGGCCGAGAGCGTGGAGGACGGACGCGGCGTCGAACAAGCTGACGGCGAGCGGAAGGGTGTGCAGCACAAGGAGCCTTTCACGGCAGCGCTAGTGCCGCCGCCTCGGCGGCGGCACTAGCCGGAGGGTCAGACGGTGAGGCGGACGTTCTGCGCAGAGGCGTCGCGGCGGAGGCGGATCACGAGGTAGCTGATGATCGCGGCGATGACGACGAAGAACACGACGCTGGTCGTGATCGTCCCGATGCCCAGGCCGCCGTCCTTCGTCGACGCCGACAGCAGGTCGCCGGTGGATGCTCCGAGCGGACGGGTGAGGATGTAGGCGATCCAGAAGCAGAGGACCGGTCCGCGGCGGCCGATGAACCAGACGGCGGCAGTCAGCGCGATGGCTCCGGCGAAGAGCAGCAGGGACGGGAAGTAGCCCAGCCCAGTCTGTTCGGCGATGAGGTCGCCGGCGGCGGTACCGAGGGCGAAGGTGAACAGGATCGCGAGCCAGTAGAACGCTTCGCGGCGGACGGTGTCGATGCTGTGGATCGAGAGGGTGCCCTCGGTGCGGTACCAGATGGTGAACACGGCGAGCAGTGCGACACCGAACACGGCGGTGCTGACGGCGAGGGGGACGCCGAGGCCGTCGGTGAGGTTGTCGGTGACGCAGGTCCCGACGATGCTGATCAGCACCACGGTGACCCAGTACAGCGGTGGCCGGTAGGCGCGGGCCCGGAACTGCAGGACCAGGAAGACGGCCAGCGCGACTGCCATGATCAGCGTCGTCAGGGGCAGCCCCAGTCCGACGGTGTCGCTAAGGAGGTCAGCGGCGGTTTCCCCGACGGTGGTGGCGAGGACCTTGATGATCCAGAACGATGCGGTCGGGTCCGGCACCTTGTTGGCGCGTGTCCGGGTCGGCAGCGGCACTGCGGGCGAGTGGGACATGGTGTTCTCCTCGTCGGGACGGGCCGAGCCGCGGGATTCGCGGAACCGGCGATGCACCGACGGTAGGAAGGTGCGCGCAAGACTTCACCAAGAATCGCGTCTGGGACTCGGGCTGGTACTTTCTTGGCGGTTCCTTGGCTGGCTGCGGTGAAGATCGATTCGCCCGATGCTGCTCTGAGCGAGGCAGGATCGAGCCAACACGGTGACGCCGGAACGCATCCCCCCTCGCGTTCCGGCGTCACTTGTACGGAAGGGATCAGATGTCAGTTGGATGGCGGTCAGCAATCGCAGACACGGTGACCAGGTGGTCGTTCCGGTCCAGTTCGGAAGCCGACCCGGACCGGTTGGCGTACCGCCGGTCAGTGATCGGCATTGCGCTCCGCGTCGCGATCGTCTCGGCCGCGCTCGTCATCGCGATCATCGTCCTCGTCGTGGCGTACGTGCTGTGGCAGCTGACACCGAACCAGCTGCACGAGCGCCCCGGGCCGACAGATATCCACATCTACCTCGACACCGTCGACCTCAGCATCGCGGTAATCGGGGTCGGCGGTCTCGCGATCGTGCTCGCCGGTATCGCCGCGTGGCTGATTGCCCGCCGCGCAGTCCGGCCGATTGCCGACGCCGCACGGATGCAACGCACCTTCGTCGCTGACGCCAGCCACGAGCTGCGCACCCCGCTGACGGTGCTCAACGCCCGCGTGCAACGCCTGCAACGCATGACCCCGGCAGACGACCGACGGCGCGCCGTGGTTGACGAGCTCCGCGGGGACACACAGATCTTGATCGACATCGTCAACGACCTCCTCGAAGCCGCCGCCGGAACAGTGGACGCCGAGGGCAGCGTCGACCTGCGGGCGGCGATGGAGGCGGTGCACCGTGACATGCGCGTCCTCGCCGCCGACCGGGACGTTCATCTCGACGTCGATCCGATCGGCGTCCACGTGCGCGTCTCGGAGACGCAGCTCCACCGCTGTCTCGTCGCACTGACCGACAACGCCATCGGCCACACACGCCCTGGTGGCCAAGTCCACGTCACCGCGACGACGACCGGAAACCGCGTCACGATCCGCGTCACAGACAACGGACCCGGCATCGGCGGCATTGAACCGGCAAGGGTGTTCGATCGCTTCGCCCACGGCACCCCAGTCGAAGCAACAGGGACGACGACGAGCACCCGTACCGGATATGGCATCGGGTTAGCGTTGGTCCGCGACATCGCCGTGCGAGCCGGCGGCGACGCGGTCGTCGAACGCACCGACAGCAGTGGGACCGTGTTCGCGTTGCACCTCCCGATTGCCGCTGACAGCGCACCGGATCACGATCGGAAGGCCCGCGCATGATGCCCCGACTCCTCCTCGTCGAGGACGACCCCCGCCTCGGCCCGCTCGTCGCCGATGAGCTAGGTGAGCGGTGGAGCGTGACGCTTTGCGCTGACGGGGAATCGGCGCTCGAGACTGCCGCCGCGGAGTACTTCGACGTCATGGTCATCGACCGTCGGCTCCCGGGTATCGACGGCACCACCGTCGTCGCGACTCTCCGCCAGCAACGCATCAGCACGCCCGTGCTGATGCTCACCGCCCTCGGTGAAGTCCACGACCGTGTCTCCGGGCTGGATGCCGGCGCCAACGACTACCTCGTGAAGCCGTTCGACTTCGACGAGCTCGCCGCCCGACTCCGGGCCCTCACCCGCGACTACACCGGCGTCGGCACCAGCATCGACATCGGCGGGTGGGCGTTCTACCCCGACGATCACAGCATCACGTCTCCGTACACCGGCCGCGTGATGTTGACCGAGAAGGAGACCGCGCTGCTTCGGCTCCTCGCGAACGACCCGTCACGTGCGTTCACACGGCAGCATCTGCTGTCCGCGGTGTTCGACAACGGTGAGCAGCTCGGCACGGTCGACACGTACGTGCACTACATCCGGCGGAAAACCGACCGAGACCTCATCAACACCATCCGCGGCGTCGGGTATCGGCTCGGCACCCCGGCCTAACTTCGCGCCTCAGTCGTCAAGGAACGTTTCCTGCTCCACTTCTGACGCCACCGCGAGCAGCGCAGCCCCGACCGACCCGACGACCACCAACAGCGACACGATGACCACTGCGAGGACAACCCACACACCCAAGAGAACCACCTCCGAAAACCACCTTCAGAGCAAGCCGCCAAGGATTCACCCAGACGTCGCCTCCATTTCCCAGCGAGCAACGCAGCGCGACTGACGGTCCGAACAGGGTTGACGGTCAAGGCTTCGCGCGCATGCTTCCATGAGCTCCCCGTCGTCGCCCGCCCTTGAGCGCTTCCTCACCGCTATCAGCGCGGCACGATGAACATCGTCGTGTCCAAGACCTACGACGGACTCGAGCACGTTGCCGCGGCGCCTCAAGGCTCTGAGTTCGACCACCGCATCAACAAGCGAGTCGTCCTACTTTCCCCGAACTGAGATGTCTCAATAGCCGATCCGCTACCGGACTCGGCAGCGTCGCGCACGCGGGTCGCTGGCTACGACCGAGGTCACTGCATCGCTGAGACCCTCCTACGCGCGCTGGCTTCCGGCAGTCTCCGTCTCACATAGCTGGTCCGCGACCTTTCGCACTGAAGGTGCGTCATGCGGACGTGTCACGCGAGCTGCCCGGTCCTGACCTTGCGGGGCAGGACCGTGGCGACACCCGCCCGCGCACACGGCGACAAGTTGCGTGCGAAGGAGACACGTTATTCGCACGGCGACAGAGGTGTCTGGTCGCTTCTACCCCCGCCAAGATGATCCGAGAATGACTATTATCGGAACTGAGATAGTCAGAGGCACAGGCCCGTTCTGAACACGCAATTGGCAGCGAGGCGACGCCGAGCCGTCACGCCGAAGGGAGAGCTGTGCACACGAAGTCCGAGGCGCACCGGTGAACGGCGAGCCGGGGGAGGAAGTCGTCCTAGCCAGCGACGCGCGCGACGATCTCGTCCCAGAGCTCATCGCTGACGACCGGCTGACACGCCGGCCGCTGCGGGCAGTGTCGGGCAAGGCGCTGACCGCCGAGCAGCGCGCGGCCGCCGAGCGCAGTCGCACCGCGGCTGCCGTTCGTCGTGCTGCAGCACGGGGGCCGCGGCCGCCTGTCGTGGCGAAGACGGCTGAGCAGTTCGCCCTCGAGGCGAAGTCCGAGAGCACGGTGCGCGCCTACCAGAGTGATCTCCGTCAGTTCGCGCGCTGGCTCGCTGGCTTCGAGGACGACGAAGTGCATGATCCAGCCGACATCGCCGGCGTGCGCACAGCGCCGCGGACGCCCAAGGAGGTTGCTGACTTCCTGGCGGCCAAGGCTGCCTCGGAGGTGTCGCCAGGGGTCCGCCGCTATGTGCCGTCGACGATCGCGCGGTACCTCGCCGCGATCAACTGGGAGCACGAGCGCCGCCACTTCGATCCGCCCGGGAAGCACCCGCGCGTCCGCGACACCATGCGGGGCATCCGTCGCGATGACCCACCACCCGTCGAGCGTGCCGCTCCGCTGACGCTGAAGCTCCTGCAGCGCACCCTGCGAGCGATCGACCTCACCGACTTCCAGCGTGGCGCCATCAACACCCGCGACTACGCCCTGATCCTGTTCGGCTTCGTCGGTGCGTTCCGTGAGAGCGAGCTCGTCGCAACCGACGTCAGCGACTACCGCCTCGTGCCCGACGAGGGCGTCCGCATCCGGATGCGTCGATCGAAGACCCGGCAGGAGGGCGACGGACCGCCGAAGGTCATCCGCTTCGGCTCGAACCCGCTGACGTGCGGGCCCTGCGCGTTCGTGCGGTTGTATCGGCTACAGGTCGAGCAGCATCAGCGCGGAGAGGCTGGGATGTTCGCTGTGCTCAAGGACGTCGCGACCGACGTCCACATCTGCGACGAGGGACTGCCACCGCACGAGGAACGTCTCGACCCCGCCGCGCCGTTCTTCCCAGCGGTGAGCAAGTGGGGCTTCTTCCGCGAGACCCGGCTCACCCCGACTGCCGTCGGCAAGGTCGTCCAGTCCCGGATCTGGAAGGCCGGCCTGAACGCCGCCGGCTTCAGCGGACACTCGATGCGCGCCGGTTTCATCACCGAGGCGCGCAACGCCGGCGCGACCGACGACGAGATCATGAACCAGACCGGCCACAACTCTGCAGCGACGCTGCGGATCTACGACCGCGAGTACGCGCCGCTGGTGCGCAACGCCTCGACCCGGATCAAGCTGTGACCGGGACGCCGCAGCTCGAGCGGCACTGGGCACGCTTCGAGGCCTGGTGCACGGCGTCGGGGCGGGACGCCCTCCCGGCGACGCCTGAGACAGTCGAGGAGTTCCTCGTGCTGTTCCCCGGGTCGAAGACGCAGCAGCGCATCCGACGCCGGGCGATCGCCGTCCAGCACCTCGCCGCGGGGGAGCCGTCCCCGATCATCGTGCCGCCGTCGGATCGTGTCTGGAAGGGAGAGGCGTCAGTCGCGGACGTCGAACGGGCGCTGGCGGAGATTCCGAAGTACCGACACCCTGTCGGCCTCCGGGGCCGGCGTGACGCCTTCCTCGTGGTCCTCGTCGGGTTCCTGCAGCTGAGTCGCCAGGAGGCCCGGAACATCTCGCCCGGGCTGATCGAGCTCGGCAGCATCGTGAAGATCCACGGCCGCGTCATCCCCAGCAGCGACGACCCGGTCACGTGCCTGGCTTGCGCCGTCACACGCTGGCTCCGGGTGGTCGGGAACGCCTACCTCGGCCATCAGCACGAGACCCGGGCGCTCCTGGACTCGACGAAGGCTGATCTCTCCGAGCACGACTGCGGCCGCCCCGTCACCGAGCCGTGGCGCCGTGCGGTCAAGATGCTGCTGTCGCTCGACACCTACGGCTGGGCCAGGACGGACGTGCCGCTGTCGAAGCGGTCGGTCACGTCCATCGTCCCGGCCAGGCGTAGCTCGTCCGGGTTCGTTGAGGACGTCGGGCCGCACACTCGGAAGCCGAGCCGTTTCGACGCTCTGAGCGCCGCCGAGACCTACAAGGAGGCCGGCGAGCTCGAGGTGCGGGCGGCCGCAGCGTTCGCACGATCCGCCGAGGTGCTCGCGGAGGCCCACCGGCTCGGCCTGGCGATCGACGACCTGTTGGTGCCGATGCCCGACGACGACGATGGCTGGTGAAAGATGACGCCCCGCCGACCGAAGCAGGCGGGGCGTCCGGCCTGATCTAGATCAGGCCGGGGAGAGCCTCGAGGACGACCAGTACGACAGTGCACACCATGGTGATCACTGCCCCCAGTCGACTCGACGTCCGCGATGCCGGTCATGATTCCTCATGGCATCACCTCCCATCGTGTCGACGCCCACGGACACGAGAAGCGGGGAGGCCAGGGATGCCCATGCGTCGCAGATTGCAAGCTGTTCTCAGGCTCCGCGCACGCTCGACCGCGTGATGAAGCGTGCTTTCTGGTCTCTCTACGGGTGTGAGTAGCGAACGGTTTCGGTGGAAGGTTGTTCTCGAGGTTGATGGCGTGGTTTGCCAGACCATCGTGGAAGCGGCATCTGTGTGGGACGCGGTGGTCGAGGCGAGGGGTGCCGACGCGGGCGCCCCTCGGCTGCTGTTGGTCACCGATGCGCAAGAGTAAGAGCAGGGAGTTCGACCGCGCGCTGCGCGATGCGATCGTCGATGAAGCAGTCGGTGCGTTGCCGGTTGCGATGACGGTTGAGCAGTTCCAGGAGCTCGTGGCGGCCGCGCCTGCTGACGCCGCGCTGTGGGAACGGCAAGGGCGGTTGCGGCCGGTGATGGTGGCCGGACGCCGGTATGTGTTCCCTGGGCTGTTGCGGGCGCTGTTGTTGGAGCGGGGTGTGCTTCGATGTCCGCGATCGACGTCGTGCCCCGCGTTCGCGCGTGGGCCAGGAATCGTGCGGCCAGTGGTGTCGGGGCCGGCGCTGGAAGTGTTCGTCTTCGAGGCTGGTCGCGCTGGTGTCTCGGTTGATGAGTACACCGCCGAGGTGCTGGAGCGATACGCGTTGGATGGGCGTGTGAAAGAGCCGGCAGTGCGGATCCTGCACAACCTGGCTGTTCGGCGCTGGTTCAGTTGGCGACGGTGATCGTTACCGTCGTGCTGGCGCCGTTGCCGTAGGCGACGGTGAGTGTGTGGGTTCCGGAAGGGAGCCCGCCCTGAATGCCGGTGCGGATGTGGCCGCTGAACTGCTGATCGCTGCCGATCGTGATCGTGCGGAGCAGGATGTCGTCGACGCTGACGGCGACGGTGCTTCCCGCCCATCCCCGGATCGTGACGGGGATCGGTCCCCACGGCACGATGTCGCCATCGGCCGGATCGGTGATGGTGGGGACGAACGCGAAGGGGCTGCTGGCGGTCAACGCGGACGTATTGCCGGCGGTATCGGTCGCTATGGCTTGCACGCCCGACGCCGTCGGCGGGAGACCCGGCAGTGTTGCCCGCCACGTTCCGTCTGCTCCGGTGATGGTCTCTGCCTCGAGCGGTTGTCCGGTGGCGGAGATCGCGATCGTGCTGCCGGGTTCTGCTGTACCGGTGAACTCCGGCGCAGCGGTGTCGGTGTCGCGCCAGGTGGTGGCGATCGTCGGTGCTGCCGGCGCAGTCGTGTCGACGGTGATCCACATCGTCGCGGGAGCGGACACGGTGTGGCCGGGAGCGGTCGCGGTGACCGTGACCCGGTGGACGCCGTCGGTTGCGAACTGCAGCTGGGTGCTCCACCGTCCGGCCGCGTCCGTGGCGGTGTCGACTGTTCCGCCACCGGTCTGCAGCACAATGCGACTGTCCGGACTCGCGGTCCCGGAGACATCGACGACGAGGTTTGCGACGAGGAAGGTGCTATTCGTCGGCACGGGGGATGCGGAACGGGGCGTGGGAGTGCTCGGGTCGGTGGGCGTTCCGGCGGGAGGGGATTCGACCGTCGGTACCGGCACCGGCGTTGGCGTCAGGGGACTCGCCGCGGCTGCCTGCACATCGGAATGTGCCTGCTCGTCGGGGGTCGGATCCATGGCCGTGTGAGACCGTCCGCCAGGTGCCGGTGCCGGTGCCGGTGTGATGGGTCGGGGGAGCGCGAGGTGTGGCGGCGTCGCCGGGACAGACCGTGGAACGGTTGGCGCCTCGGGAGCAGTGGGGGCGTCGAGAGCAGCAGCGTGCGATGTGGTCGGGTCGGGACGCTGGTCGTCCAGCAGTGGAGCGGTGACGGCGACCGCGATGGACACGGCGACGGCCGTGCCGCCGGCCACGATCGTGACCACTGCTCCGGCTCGTCGGGGGCCGGTGGGTCCGCGTGCGGGGGCGGCGGATGCTGCGGAGGTCGGTGGGGTAGTGGACGCTGCTCGCGCGGCGGCGAGACCGCCGACGGTTGGGAGGATGGCGGCGGCGATCCTCGCGGCGAGGCGTCTGGCGTCCTCCACAACCGGCGGGCAGTTCGCGCACCCCTGGATGTGTGTTTCGAGGCGGCGTCGGTCTCGGGCGGCGAGCGTTCCCGCTTCGTACGCGCCGAATCCCGCGAGGTGCTGACGGCACTCCTCGGGCAAGTTCTGCAGCGCCAAGTGTTCCTGGACCCATGCCGCGCGGAGTGCCTGTCGCGCTCGGTACGCCAGGGACGACACGGCTCCTGGTTTCAGGCCGACCAACGGGGCGATGTGTCTGGGTCGCATCTGTTCGACGTCGAGGTACCAGAGCACGCTCTGCCATCGTTCTGGTAAGGATCGGAACGCCCGGCCCAGCGTCGAGCGGTCCGCGGCTTGCGCCATCTGGGCTGACGCGTCGACGGCGTCATCCTCCAACGTGTCGAAGTCGATCTCGCGGTCGGTGTTGCGAGCACGCCTCCGGAACTCGTCCCCCGCGAGATTTCGGATCACGGTATACAAGTACGGTCGGAACAGCTCATCCGGCCCCGCGCCGCGGGTGATGGCGCCGATGACACTCGTGAACGCATCCGAAGCGACATCTTCAGCGTCAGATGCGCCGACGAGCGTGCGGGCGTGCAGCACCGCTGAGCGGTGGTGGCGGCGCCAGAGCGCTGCGACCGCCGACTGGTCGCCCGTCCGGGTCGAACTGATGAGCGCGGCGTCACCGCTCACCTCATGGACAACAGGCACGTCTCGACCTCCTCGCGTCCAGGAACGTGTCGCGCCAGCGTGTCCCCCAGACCGAACACACCGACTCCTGACTACGAGTGCCCGCCCGCGGTTTCATCACGCGATTGTGATGACCATGTTGCGAGGCTTCGCCAGAGCCACCAGCTCAGGCGCGTGTGGCTTCGATGATGAGATTCTGGGTTGAGGGTGATCCGTCTGGTCGCTCCAAGCACGTGATCAGCAACAGCCGGTTCGGCGCATCGTGCCACACACGCTCGTCGTGGTCGATCTTGTCCTTTGCCACAAGGGTCGAATTCGACACGGTGTAGTCGACGCCGGCAACTGAAACGACCGCGCCGGCTGGCACGCGGCTCCGCGCATGATCGACATCCGCGAGGTAGTTGCCAGGGGCTACGCCACCCCCGCGCAGCGAGTGCATGACAACGACCACGGTTCCGTCCGCTGCATCCTCGGGACCGACACCCATGTTCCGTACAAGGTAGGCGGATGTGAAGCCGGGTGGTGTGATCCTCCCGCCGACAGCATCCAGCGAGCCGATCGGAACGTCGAGCCCGACGGATCTCACGCGCAGTTGGCCGGCGCCATTCGGCGTCGCATGAGCGTTGGGGATCGGGTTCTCAGACGTTTCAAGACGTACCGGACTGCCGTGCATGTCTTGGACGGGACTCGAGGTGTCCGACTCGGTGCCGTGCACGATTCCGGTCAGTCCCACTACGAGGATTCCCGTGGCCGCTGCGGCAGCGGCCATCGCCAGCACGGGTGACCAGCGCCGTCGACGAGGTCCGGCAGCGCGCATGTTCGAACCTCCAGATACGAGTGCGTTGCGGATAGGTGAGCCGGTGCACGCTTCGGGTGCTATACACCGGCTCACGAGCTGACCTGTTCGTTCGGGTCGACAGATCGGCATGGATGGCTTTGCTCCTGTTCGGGTCTGGGAGCAACGTCATCCGGGGGTACCGGTGGATGCGCTGAGCGCACCCACCGGCTCACTGGACGGCCTGTTGGCTAGGGACCACAGACCGGCCAGGCGCTCTACTCCGGGTTCAGGGATACGGAGCAGAGCCGTCTGGGGCGGGGCGCCGGATCAGCGGCGGGCCCGCCTTGCTTGGGACACCCAGCCAGCCAGCAGGATGAGCAGTGTCAAGCCGCCGGCGCCGACCAACGCGATCGACGGCCACGGCAACCCGTCGTCAACAACGGTGCCCCCGGTTTCGACTGCAGCACCGATCGGCGCCGTGGAAGGCGTCGGCGATCCGGTTGGCGCAGTGGAAGCGGGAGGCGTTGCAGTCGCGGATGGCTTCGGGGTGATCGAGGGGGCCGGCGTCTTGGTCGGAACGGGCGGTTGGCTCGGGGTCGGGGTCGGGGTCACCGTCGGCGTTGGAGTCGGAGTACTCACAGGTGCGGTTCCTGATCCGTTGCCGCCGCCGCCCTGGTGCACCACGGTGCTGGTGACCGGGGTGGAGTCACCACCGTCGATGGTGATCGTCGCTCGGTTCCTGTACGTGCCGGCGAGGCCGCCGTCAGTGACCTTTGTCGCGAAGTGGACGTCGTAAAAGTAGCCCTGCCGCGTGGTGAACGTGACCGTGCCCCCAGCGCTCGCGAAGGCATCGCGTGGCGCTGGGCGCATGCCGGTGATGTTCTCGTGTCCGTCGGAACCGGTCGTCTTCTGATTCGTCTCCCACAGGGCTGGGAAATCGTAGCCGCGGAACTCCGTCACGAACTCCTGGTTCGCCCCCGGCTCGTCGGTGACGGTGACCCGTTGTCCACCGGTCATGCCGTCGGCGCCGGAGCCGACCACGACGGTCCACTCGATCACGCCGTTCGCGGCGTCGTAGTTCCCCCACTTGCCGCTGGTGCGGCCGGTGAAGTCGCAGCCCACGGTGCACACGCCGGTACCCGGGTTCGACGGCGCGGGCTCGACATTGATTGTCACCGCTTGTCCACCGACCTCGTAGGTCGTCGACGTCGCCGCGTCGGTCTGGGTCTGCACCGTGACCCAGAACGAGAACGATCCGTGCAGATCGTTCGGATGTGCTGCGATGTAGTCGCTGTCGACTGCGCAGTTCAGCTGCGTCGTCGACACCGTGCACCGTCCCATCGCCGACCCGTCCGGGGCCAGCAGGGGGAAGCCGTCTGAGCGGCCCTGGAGTGCTTCGGGCAGATCGATGACGAAGCCCGCTGGTGTCGCCGGGTCGTCCGGCAGGGACCACGTTCCGGACAGTTCAGCGGAGCTGCCCGAGGTCACGGTCTCGGATGTGAAGTGCAGCTCGTCGATGGATGCGTTCGTGGTGTAGCCGTCGGCTGCCGATGCCGGCAACCCGGCAGCGACGCCTCCGGCAACGGCGGCGGCGGCAGCCATCGCGGTCGCGATGGTGAGTGCCCCGCGTCGGCGACGCTGGGCAGCAGTGTGATGGTGCATTGGGATTCTCGGGTTTCTGATGGATGTGCTCGCAGCACCATGCGAGCGCGGTTCCACTAGATCGCGATGTTGGGCTTCGGTGCTACGCAGGATGAGTGTCGACGCCACGAAACGTCACGCGGTTCGTCAAAAGTTCTTTTTGGAAGCTGCTGAGTGGGGCGCGGGATCCTCAGCTGGGCTGGGGCGCATCGGGGGCGCCAGTGCCAGTGCCAGTGCCAGTGCGTGTGCCGGTGCCGAGTTGCTGGGCGAACCACACCCGCATCACCCGGTCCTTCCGCATCGTTGTCGGGGCGTCGGAAGAGTAACCATAAAAACGGCTCAACTGCAAGGTTTTTGTTTCGGAGAGCGGTACGCTCGCTTCGTGACGAACGGAAAACGGCGCGGACCGTACGCGAAGACTGCAGCGCAGCGGGAGAACATCCTTGCGGCGGCGCGGCGAAGCTTTGCCAGGTTCGGGTACAGCGGGTCGTCGATGCGTGGCATCGCGGATGAGGCCGGTATGACGTTCGCTGGCTTGCGCCACCACTTCCCGACGAAAGACGAACTCCTGATCGCGGTTCTCGAGCACCGCGATCAGGAGCACCAGGCCCAACAGCGGAAGCTTCACGGGACGGCGTACGTCCGCGACTTGACGCGTCTGCTCATGCAGTCGCTCGGTGAGCCGTCGATCACGGAGGTGTTCACGACGCTCTCCGCCGAGGCGGTGGCGCGGGATCACCCGGCACACGAGTTCTTCACGACTCGGTATGAACGGGTCCGACGTCAGTTCGCGGACGAGCTCCGCCGGGCGGAGGACGAAGGGTGGTCGCCGCGGATCGGCCCGGACGACGCGGCGGTGCTGATTGCTGCCGTGATGGATGGACTGCAGTTGCAGTGGCTTCTTGACGAGCGGATCGACGCGCCGCGGATCTTCGGCGAGTTCATGCATGCCGCGGGTCTTGAGACGGGGGCTCTGGTCACGGCTCCCGCTGGCGCGCCCGAGGAGGCGCAACACGTATCGGAACACCAGCAACAGCCCGATGGCCGCTGACGTGCACGGCGCCGTGTCAGCGGATTTCGCAGCCGTCGCCGACGCGTTCAAAGCGAATTTCGTCCACGGGGCAGAAACCGGTGCCGCGGTCCTCAAGGCAGCGCATCAACCCGAGGTACTTCGATGACGTCCAGCGCGCAGAGCTCGAACTCGCTCGCCAGAGTCGCATTAGCAGTGGCGGCCATCGTCGCGACCACGTACACCCTGCTCGCACAGCTGCTCGTCATCGTGCCGGTGTCGTGGACGAGGCCCCTGCTGCAGTGGGATGTCTCTCAATTCCTGATCATCCTCCTCGGGACGCTGCGCGATGCGCTCGGCGTCTGGAACGTGGTCGTCGGGATCGCCGGCGTCGCTTGCGCCGCTACACTCTGGCGCGCACCTTCGGCACATCGCGGACGCGACCGACCTGAACGGACGGAACGGTCGCGCCGCCGCTTCCCGCTGGTCCTGCTGCTGACCGGGTCAGTCGGAACCCTCAGCGCGATCACGATGACGACCGTCCTCGCGGTGTCGATCGCCTCGCTCGGCGTCTCCTCAGACCCGTTGCTGCCGAAGCTGCCGTTCACCGGACTGAACAGCACCCCAACCAGGACCGTGACGGTGGGCACAGCCGGGCACACCCCGCTCCTGGCGGACCTCTACCTCCCCCACGGGACCGCACCGAAAGCGGGATGGCCCGTCGTGCTCTCCATCCACGGCGGCGGATTCTCCACCGGCACCCGGGGACCGAACGCGTACACGGGATTCCTGCCAGAGCACGGCTATGCCGTCCTCGACGTCGACTACCGCCTCGCCTCCGCGAACTACCACCCATGGAAGACACAAGTCACGGACATCGGCTGCTCACTCGCCTGGATCGGCAAAGCTGGCGTCAAGGAGCAGCTCGATCCGAGCAGGATCGCGACGCTGGGGTTGTCCTCCGGCGGAAACCTCGCCGTCAACGCGGCCTACATGTCCGCGAACCACAACCTCACCTCGAGTTGTGAATCGTCGGGCGCTCCCATGCCCAGGGTGCGGGCTGTGATCGCGGGCTATCCGGCCGTCGACCTCAGCGGCATCGGGAACCGCAGCGCGATCGGCCGTCTCGTTGAGCAGTGGTACGTCGGGGGCACGCCCGCTCAGTACCCGGATCGTTACCGTTTCACGGACTCAGCCACCCACATCAGTGCCCACACGCCTCCGACTCTGGTCTACCAGGGGGCACGTGATCACCTCGTCTTCGCAGACCGTGCACGCCACTTCGCCGACATCCTCACCAAACGTCATGTCACACACCGCTACGTCGAGTATCCCGGCCTGGAACATGGTGCCGGAGATGCGAACGGAACGCTCACTGCTGCCGCAATGTCAAGCCGGCAGCTCACTCTTGATTGGCTCCGACGCCACGACACCTGAACCAACGACCGACCGGCAATCGAAGGATCGGATGATTCAAATCGACCACCTCGACCACCTCGACCACCTCGTCCTCACTGTCGCGTCGATCGATTCGACAGTCGTGTTCTACGAACGGCTCGGTTTTGAACACGTCGTCAAGGACAGTCGGCACGCACTCCGGTTCGGGCAGAGAAAGATCAACTTGCACCAACACGGCCACGCGTTCCCGCCGGCGGCCGCGCACCCACGCCCGGCAGCGGAGATCTCTGCTTCATCGTCGACGCCACCCCAACAACTATCCACGCGGCCATCAGCAGCGCTGGGATCCCGATCGAAGAGGGCCCCGAGGAACGCTCCGGTGCACTCGGACCACTGACCAGCATCTACGTCCGAGACCCAGACCAGAACCTCCTCGAGTCCTCGACATATCAATGACCTGACAGGCCCGTACCTGCTGGGTCTGCCGAATTCACGGTGTCACCGGGCTCGCGTTCCTGGGCTCTGAGACGCCCATCGAGCGGCGTCGAAGACGACCGACTTCATAGGCACCATGAGCACGAGAGGGTGCTGCTGTGGTTTCATTCACGTCGTTCGATGCCAAGGTCGGACACTGCTTCGCGCACCCCAGGCGTGATGAAGGTGCAGACAACACATTCCACGGATGCCGGGTGCGTCAGCGCTCCGACAGCGCGACCGTCTCACTCCCGGTCCTCGTGTTCGACGTGACGGACGGCACCTGCAGTGTCGAGGCGAGCCCCGTGCCGAGGTGGACGAGGGCAGTGCCTGGCTCGATGCGGTTGGAGATCGACGACCGCGAGATCCGGACGCCGATGAGGTCACCGGCGAGCGTGTCCTGCGGGGACAGGAGCGCACCGCGACGGTTCTTCTTGGCGTCGACCTGCCACCCGCCGAACCCGACTGCGAGGCCCGTGGTGTTCCCGCCGAGCAGGAGCCCCTGACGGTTGTCCGCGGCGGCTCGGCCCCACTCGCGCAGCCACTTCGCGGCGGAGCAGTCGATGAGGAGCTCGCCGTCGTCGACGACGAGGACCGTCGGCCTCCCGGATGGCGCGAGGACGGAGGCCAGGTCCTCCACAGTGACGTCGTCGCCGGAAAAAACCGCGCGGACCCCGGGCAGCCCGTCGAGGTCGCGGACCGCCCCCTGGCGTGGTGCGAGTACCACGAGTTCCGTCCCGCTAGCGAGCAGCGACCGCGCCATCGAGGCGAGCATCGTCGACCGTCCAGACCGCGACGGCCCGGCGACGATGAAGGTCCCGCCACCGGTCGACAGGTCGACGGTCTGCAGCTCCATGTCGTCGCCGCCGATCCCGGTCACGGCGACCATCGGCGACAGCGACGGTGCCGACTCGAGCGCGAGTGCCCCGTCGAGGTCCAGGTCCTTCGGCAGGGCGTCGACGCGGAACGGTCGCGGAGACGGCGGCACGACACCATCGGCACGCAGCGATGACGCGAGGTCTCGGACGGCGGCGGTCTGTCCCGCTCCGGAGACATCGGACCCGAGCGAGGCGAACTGCACCTCGATGCCGGAGTCCGCCCGGAAGCCTCGTCCCGCCGGGATCGTCGCGGGGAGCTTGCGGTGGTTGATGCCGCCGAGCGAGTAGTCGAGCCGGTCGGTCAGACGCAGCACGATCTTGTCGTCGGTGAGCGTCGACATCCGTGACGACAGCAACGTCCGGTCGCCGGACACAACGACGTGGATGCCGGCCGCGGCACCGTCACGCAGCAACGCCTGCAGCGCGTCGGTGAGTGCACCGCCGTCGACCTCACCGAGCGATGTGGCGAAGTTCTCCCACCGGTCGACGAGGAGCAGTACGTGCGGCAGGCGTTCGCCCGGCTCGGCGAGGAGCCGCTGCTCGGTGATGTCGGACGCGCTCGCGGCGGCGATGACGTCGTGCCGACGGGCGGTCTCGCGGCTGAGCCGGTCGATGAGCCGCGTCGCGCGCTCCACCTGGGTGCGCTGCACCACCCCGCCGCAGTGCGGCAGCGTCTGCAACGATGCCAGAGCGCCGTTGCCGCAGTCGATCGCGTACAGGTGCAGGTCGGTCGACGGAATCGACGCGGCAGCGGACGCCGCGATGGTCCGCAGCGCCAGCGACCGTCCGGACCCTGGTGCGCCGACGACGTAGAGGTGGTTGAAGCGGTCGAGGTCGATCTCGGCGGCGCGCTGCTCCTGGGTGTCCGGCAGGTCCTCGGTGCCGTAGGGGAAGCGGAGCGCTCCGTCGACCGCGGCGTGGGTCCGTCCGGCCCCGACGGCTGTCGTGCCGACGTCGTCGAGCGGGAGCAGTTCGGGCAGCGGCGGCAGCCACGGACTGTGCAGGTGGCCGATGCCGAGTCGGTCGCGGGCGTCGGTCATCGCGCCGACGAGGACCGATAGGTCGGTCGCGGCGGTCGCGCGGTCGCTTCGGACGGGGCGGGCGGGTGGTGCGGTCGCGAAGTCGCGCCAGTTGAGCACGCGGACGAACGGGAGGCTTGTGGCTGGGTCCTCGTCGCCGGCCCACTTCCCGCCCACGCGCGCGGACTGGAAGGGCACCACGGAGGAGTGCCCGAGGCGCGCGAACGCGCGCCCTGGCACGCTCTTCTGGATGCGTGCGGCGTCGGCGATGTCGATGACGTCGGTGCTCTCCCCGGAATCGGTCATGCGGAGGGCGACGCGCAGGTTCGTGTTCGCGCGGATGTCCGGCCCGACCACGCCGCCGGGCCGCTGCGTCGCGAGGATGAGGTGTACACCGAGCGAGCGGCCACGCTGCGCGATGCCGATCAGCCCGGAGACGAAGTCGGGCAACTCGGTGGCCATCGCCGCGAACTCGTCGATCACGAGCACGAGCCGTGGCATCGCCTCGCCGGTGCCGCCGCGGGCGAGATGGGCCTGGTGGTCCTCGATGTCCTTGACACCGGATGCGGCCAGGATGTGCTCGCGTCGGGTGAGTTCCGCGCGCAGCGACCGGAGTGCACGTTCGACCAGGTGCTGGTCGAGGTCGGTGACCAGCCCGACGGTGTGCGGCAGGTCGGACGCCACGCTGAAGGCGGCCCCGCCCTTGTAATCGACGAGGACGAAGGTCATCTGGTCGGGTCGGTTGCCGAGCGCGAGCGACGCGACTAGGGTCTGCAGGAACTCGGACTTGCCCGAACCGGTCGTTCCTGCGACGAGACCGTGTGGGCCGTCCTTCACGAGGTCGAGCGCGAACGCCCCGTCGATCCCCACGCCCACAACCGCCGACGTCGTCGCTGGGCCGCGCTGCCACCGCTCCGCGACGATCGCCCCGGACGGCTGCGGCAGGTCGACCACGTCGAGCAGCCGCGCAGCGTCGGGCACCAGGCCGTCCCCGTCCGAGCCGCTCGTGTCCCGCAGCGGGGACACGGCACGGGCGACGTCGTCGAACCAGTCGTCCTCGACGCGGTCGGCGAGCACGAGCTCCACGGGCGCGGAGAGCTGCCGCCGCAGGACCAGCTCGGTCTCGGTCCGGTGCGTGACGGTCGCGACGCACTCCTCGGGGAGCTGCCACTCCTCCTCGTCGATGCACACCAGTCGGATGCCACACGCCGGCCCGTCGCGGAGCAGTCCCACGACGCCCGGCATCGCACGCAGCCGACGGGCGCCGTCGAGCACGACGACGATCTCCGGCAAGAAGCGCGCGCGCATCGAGCCGTTCTTGGTCCGCTCGGCCCGGCGCTCGGCGAGCACCTGGGTCAACTCGGCCAGTCGACGACCGATGGTCTCGCCGTCCGCGCCGATGAGGGCGAGAGCGTCCTGCCCGCCGGTCGGCCGCATGTGGGGGAGCCAGAGCGTCCATGCCCACTGCGGAACGTGCTGCTGGGCGGTGAGCACGACGAACTGCACCTCGCGCGGACTCTGCGTCACGGCGAGCTGCCCGAGCACCCACCGGCCGAGTTCGCGCGGCGACGCTCCGGCCCCGGCGATGCCGAGCACGCCGACCTCGGCGAGCGGCACGGTTACTGGGACGCCCCTGGTGATCCGGTCCTCGTGCGCGAGGCCGTCGAGGTCGCGGTCGTCCTCGACGGTGACCGTCGAGGGCAGGTCACCGATGCCGATCCGGACGTGCAGGTGGTCGGCGTCCGAGGGGCGCCGCTCCCAGAGTCGACGCCCCGGGGTCGTCGCGACGACGCGCAGCGACCCGGCGTCGGACGATGACGACCTGCGCTCGTCCCGCTCGGCGAGCACCGCGGCGTCGATCGCACGCTCGAGCGCCGAGACCCGCTCCCGGTGCTCTGCGGTCTGCTTCCGGTGGCTCTTCTTGCCCGTCCGTCTGGCGGTGACGGTCTGCCCGATGACCATGATCGGCGTCATCGCGGCGAACAGCAGGTAGAACGGCGAGTGGAACACCGTCGCCATGACGATGCCGAACATCGCCGGGACGAACACCATGATCCACGGGATCGCGGACCGCTGCGGCGGCACGGGCGGCTTCGGGATCCGGAACTGCGTCGTCAGAAACGGGGGCAGTAACCGGGGAGGCCGGTTGAAGTCCAGCTGTCCCGAGTCCGGCGGCCGGAGCAGCATGCGATCCACGACCTCGACCGGGCGCACCGTGAGGACGGTCGAACCGAGGCGCACGAGCGCGTCGGGGACCCAAGCCATCCACTCGTCGCCGATCTCGTCCTGCTCGATCGTGACCGAACCGGCTGAACCGATTACCGGCTCGTCCGTCGGTGCCTGCCGGACCGTCACGCTCCCGTCGAAGGCGATCCGGGCCTCCAGTCCGGGGTGGTCCGCAGCGTCCGCGCCGACCGTCGGCGACCCGTCGTCAGCGGCTGCGATCCGGAACGTGCCCGGCGAGAGCCGACGCGTCCGGCCTGCGTCGACACCACCGACGACCAGCAGGTGGACGACCCCTCGCTCCGTCTCGGGGCGGTCCGGTCCGCCGACGTGCAGCACCGCACCGTCGACCAACCCGCTCCTGGCGAAGGGGACGTCGCCGTCGGGTGCGTCCTGCGGCATCGCTGCGCCGCCGGTGCGGCGAGCGAGCGCGTCGACGACACTGCGCATCGGGGTCTGGCCCGGTGCGTCGACGAGCACGTCGGAAGAATCGCCTGTGACGTCGTCGACGACGGTGACGACGACGCGCATCAGGCGTCCGCCTCCATCGGGAGCACTGTCGGATCGAGCTGCGTTGATGCCGCAAGGGGCCTGGACAGGCCGACGTCCATCCACCGGACCGTCCCGAGGACGTCCGAGACGTGTGTACCGTCGCGGCGGGCCTCGACCGTCCACCGGGCGAGCGGGTGCGGCGCGGCCGCGACACAGGCCCACCGGCCACCCGGCCGCTCGAGGAGCCGGGCGAGCTCGCGACCGTCCTCCCCGGACGGCACCTTCGCCACGACCAGGAGGCCCGGGGTTGCGTCCGCCGCGACGGCCGCGATCGCGTCGTGCACCGACACGGCCACACCGAACGCGGAGCCGGTACCCACGCTGAGCGAAGCGGTCCCCGTGGCCCACGGAGCGGTGCGAACCTGGTCGACCACGCGGCGGAGCACCGCGTCCCGTGCGGCCTGCTCACCCCGGAGCGCGACGATCCCGCGCACACGACGCAGGTCGACGAGGACGTTCTCGTCACCATCGGTGCCTAGGGAGACCACCGTGGCGAATTCGCTCGGGGCCGGTGCGGTGAGCGGCACGGCCTGCAGCGCCCACATCGGGGCCGACCACGAACGGCCGTCCGGGGTCGCGGCCCACGGCTGCGGCGGTGCGATAGTCGGGGAAGCGAGGTCGAGCCGCACGGTCGTGCCGACCAGGATGCGGACCGCGCCGGGGAAGACGACCCCGGCGGCTGCGCACGAGGCGTCCACCGCGCGGAGGACCCGGTCGATGCCCCACGGCGCGGCCGGGTCACGGCGGACCTGATCGGCCCACGCGAGCGCGTCGGTCGCCGTGCGCCGACGGACGGTGATGATCGTCGGGATCACGAAGGCCAGGGTCCCGAGGAACAGCACGACCGACATCGTCAGGAGCAGGTGCGACTCGGGGTGGGCGAAGGACCAGGTCACGCGGCTCCTCCGAGCTCGGCCAGACGGCGTTCGAGGGTGGTCGGTTCGGCTCCGGGGACGTCGGTCCACCGGAACGTGGTCATGATCGCGTCGAAGAGCGAGACGAGCGCATCGGTGAGCCGCTCGTCGGTGCCCGGGAGGCAGATCGCCGAGAAGGACATCACGACCCATCGGCCGGGCCGATGCGGGACCGGGATCGTGTACACGACCTGGCGGTCGTCCACGACGGGCAGGTCCTCGCCGATGCTGGGGAGCTCGGCGCCGGGGTCGGCGCGACGGACCACCGTCTCCGTGCGAGCGGCGATGCCGCCGTCCACCTCGCGGATGCCGGGGTCGTCCTGCTCCCGACGGTCAGGCAGGGCATCGGCGAGGATCTGCGCGATCACCTGCTCCGGGGCCTCGTCGGACTCGTCGTCCACCTCAGTCTCGATGACGGACACCGGGGGCGTGAAGCTGTCGACGGGCTGCACGGGCAGGTACACCGCCGTCGCGCCGTTGTCGCCGGCCTCGACCACGGTCGCGGTCAGGCGCTTCCGCATCTCCTGCCGCAGCGGTTCGGCACGGTCGCGGGGCAGGTCGCCCGGGAGCGCGTTGGCGATCACCTGCCGGACGATCTCACCGAGTTCTTCGCGATGGGGCACGTCTGCGGGGAGCCGAGCCCACCCCGGCGGGACGACCATGAAGAAGGACGCGGTCGGTTCGGTCATGCGGCCACCTCGTTCCGGATCGCAGCGAGCAGGTCGACGACCTCTGGTCCGAACACCGGGACAACGTCGAGGTCCCTGGTGCGCCAGAGGACGCGGGTGTCGACGGCGGGGCCGTCTCTACCGCCTTCCCGCCGGACCGCACACACCGTCGCCCAGAT
This sequence comes from Curtobacterium sp. UNCCL17, assembly GCF_000686685.1. NCBI lineage: Bacteria > Bacillati > Actinomycetota > Actinomycetes > Micrococcales > Microbacteriaceae > Curtobacterium > Curtobacterium sp. UNCCL17. Next base: position 759,170 of record NZ_KK366002.1, read on the forward strand.
CGCGCCGTCGTCGTCGAGGTCGTACCGGGTGACGACCGGCCCCTCGCCCCCGACGTGCTCGGGAAGCTCGTCGACCGCGGGCTGCTCCACCGGGAGCCCACCATCGGCACCGGCGAGCTCGAGGAGCGCGCGGGTGCCGCGTGCGTCGTCTCCGTCGGTGACCCCGACCGAGACCACGACGGGGAGCGGCCACCGGTTCGGGACACCGAGACCCGCGACGAGCCGGTCGCCGCCGTAGAGCGAAGCGCGGAACTCGAGCAGGGTGTCGAGTGCCGTCTGCGGGTCGACCTCCCGCCCATCGTCGAAGATCCGCTGCTCGCCCTCGGCCTCGCCGTCCACGTGCACGATCGCCTCGAACAACCGCAGCACCTCGGCACGCCACTCGGGGGTCGCGTCGGCGACGTCCGGGATGACGAGCCACTGCGGGGACTCGACGTCGATGCTCGACGTGACGGCGGGTGCTGCTGTGGTCATTGCGCTGCTCTCAGACGGCGATCGGGTGCTTGATCGCGTTCCAGTCGTCGGTCCACGGACGCTTCTTGTCCGCGCCGTCGCCGATCGGGTTGATGACGAGCCCGGCGATGGAGTAGTTCTTGCCCCACACGGCCATCCCGCCGTTGACGTAGGTGTGCCACTTCGGGGCGTTCCCGACCAGCGTGCCGAGCCCGTTGGCGCCGCCGAATTTGCCGAGGTCGTTCCGCAGTAGCTGGAAGTCGACGCCGCCGATCCGTTCCGCCCAGCTCGTGAAGCCCTGCCTGGTGAACCGGTCGGCACCGAACTGTTTCGAGATCGTGGCCCAGTCGTTCTTGATCGTCGTGCCGACCTTCGGGATGTTCCACCAGTTCGGGTTGTCCTTGAACTTGCCGGCGAAGTCGTCCAGCTTGTTCAACCCGTTAGTCCTGACCTCGTTGCCCAGCTGGTTGGCGTACCGCACCTTGGTTGCCGACCCAGCGCTCGTCCAGTCCTTGATGGCGGCGTCCCGGATCTTCGAGATCTTCCCGAGGTCGACCTTCGTGGCGTTCTGGATCGCAGTCTTGCCGGCGGTGACGCCCTTGCCGACCGCGACGGAGGTCGCCTTCGTGATCCCGGCACCGACCCCGAGCGTGACCACGCCGACGACCGCCATGACCAGGTCGAACACGTTCCCCTCACCGAGCGCGGTCAACCCGATCTGCGCGACGAGACTGACCCCGGCCGCGACGGCGCCCATGATGGCCAGCACACCGACGCCGGGGATCAGGATCGCCAGCGCAGCCAGGGCTATGCCGATGTACGTGAAGATCTTGACGATCAGCTTCAGCAGCTTCGAGAAGAACGCCTTGATCTTGTCGCCCAGGGTGTCGTGCAGGCCGTCGTCCCATGCCGCCCGGATCGTCGACGCCGCCGCCTTGCCCGCACCGTCGAGCGCCGACAACGCGTTCCGCAACTTGGTCTTCGCCGCGTCCATCGCGTCGTTCGACCTGGTCGTCGCCGCGTGCTTCGCGTCGATCTGCCCCTGCTCGTCGTCGGTGAGCGGGGGAGCGTCGTCGGCGCGGTTCTCGGACGGGTCCGGCATCGCCGACGCACTCGCACCCGACTGCTGTGCGGTCTCCGCTGCCTGCAGTGCCGCGGCCGACTCGCTGAGCCCGTCCTCGAGCGCCGGCAGGTACCCCGTCAGCGCATCCCGGATGGCGTCGTACCGGCCTGACATCTTCTGCAGGGACTCCGCGACCTCCTTGCTCTTCTTCCGGACGGCGTCAGCGGTCTCGCCCTTGAACTTGCTGTCGTCGCCGTCGCCGATGCTCTTCAGGACAGCCGCCTCGGAGGTGATCTCCGACGCCATGTCCTTGTAGTAGGTGATGAGCTCCTGCATCACGCCGGTGTCCGCGATCACCGGGTCGGTGGACTCGCCGAGCAAACCCCAGTTGCCCTCGCGCACCGGCATCAGGCGTTCCCCGCGTCCGTCGTCTCGGTGGTGAGCTTCTCGCTGAGGTCGTGCTCAAGGTCCGTCCAGTTCTGAGTGACCTTCTGCATCTTGTCCCGCAAACCGGCGATGGCGCCCTTCATCTTGTTGCGGTGGATCTTCCAGTCGCCGGAGAAGTCGTTCATGGCCTTGTACACGTCGTGCTGGCCGTAGACCTGGTCGAGCGCGCGGTCGTCGGACTTCTGGTGCTCCAGCTCGTCCGAGATGTGCTGCAGCTTGGTGGTCGAGTCCTCGAGGACTTCCTTCGTGATGATGAGGTCTGCCATGACTGCTCCTGGTCGGTGAACGGGATCGGAACCGGATCGGCCCCGGTGCTCGTCGTCATGACGAGGACCGGGACCGATTCGCGGTCGCTACTTGATGGCGTTCGCGAGTTCCTGGTCGGTCTGCTGGAGCGCCTCGGACGCCTTGTTCAGGTACATCGACATGCCCTCGAGGCCCTCGATCGTCTTCGTCGCACCGTCGTTGAACTCCTGGTACGAGCTCCCGAACGCAACCGATGACTGGTCCGTCACATAGCCGCCCGAGATGAGCGAGTCGACGAGGGACTTCAGCTCACGCAGCTTCGAGGTGATGTCCTGCTCACCGTTCACCAGCCGAGTCGCGGCATCCTGCATCTCGCCGTAGGTCACGTTCAAGTTGGGCATTGCCTGCTCCTGTCGTTCGTCTGCACCCCCGATCGAGGGACAGTGGCAGAGTATTCCGAACCGAAACCAACGCACAAGAGCTTTTTTCGCGATGTTCGACGACCACGACCGAGATCGTTGCATCGTCGTCCTCGTCTCACCGGGTACGTGGTCCACGACCTTTCGCAGTGCAGGCGCTACGTGCGAGCGACGGACCCTCTCGTCGTGTCGTGGACCGGAACCTCCACGCGTAGGCGTTCGGGGGCAAGTTGAAGGCGAAGGAGACAAGTTGCATGCGCGACGACACGCGGTGTCGTCGAACTCTCTACTTGTCGGCAGCCTCGACCCAGGGGATCGGCGTTCGACGTGTGGGGCGCCCAACTTGATCGAACATCTTGTCGCCATTTTGCCGCGACACCGCCCGCTTCCGCGACGTTGCGATGGCTGGTGTACCGGCCAATGGACTATCAAGACACCTCGAGAGTGATGGATGGTCGGCGACGAGTGCCGGGGTCACCAGGGGATGACGTTGCCGTCCTCGTCGAGGAACAAGCCGTTGGCAGCTGCAGTGTCGGCGGTTACGAGGCTGATGATCGTCGCTGCTCCCTCGGCGGGCGTGAGCGGCGCATTTCCCTCAGTGAGATCCGTGGCGACGTGTCCGGGCGATACGGCCGAGACTGCGTAGCCCTGTTCGCCGAGCTCTCTGCCCAGGTGCACCGTGATCGCGTTGAGGGAGGTCTTGGCGGTGCCGTACGCCGTGGACCACGGCCCGACCCAGCTGTCCTTCGATGCAAGCGAGCCGCGGTAGCTGCTCACGTTCACGATGCGGGGGACGTCCGACCGACTCAGCAGAGGCAGGAACGCCATTGTGACGTCGACGACTCCGAACAAGTCGGTGGCGAACACCGCTCGAAAGTCGTCCAAGTGCGACTCCGACGGCTTGTCGAGGTACCCGACGTTGATGCCGGCGTTATTGACTAGTCCGTCGAGCCGGCCGAATCGTTCCGCGACCAACGCCGCCGCCGCGTGGATGAAGTCGTGGTCGGTGACGTCGATCTCGACTGCTTCAACGTTCCCGGCGATGCCGGCTGCTAATGCCTGTCCTCGTTGGAGATTCCTCGCGCCAAGGAGGACGGTGTGTCCGAGGGCTGCAAGACCCTCGACGGCCGCGTAGCCGATACCGCGGGTTGCGCCGGTGACGAGGATCGTGCGGCGGTTTGCGGTCACCATGCGAGCTGCGTGTCGTCTTCAAAGACCGCGCCGGTGGGGCCGTCGGCGGGGAGGGTCGCGAGGCGCACGGCGACCGCGGCGCCCTCGTCGGGGGTGCGGGTGCCGCGGAAGTTGTTGAACTCCGTGGCCACGTGGCCGGGGGCTGCTCCGTTGATCTTCAGCGGGGTGTCTGCGAACTCGCGGGCGTAGTGGACAGTGAGGGAGTTGAGAGCGGTCTTCGAGCTCGAGTACACCATCGAGGGCTGGCCCACCCAGGCGCCTTCCTCGCCGATCGAACCACGCTTGCTCGTCACGTTCACGATCCGGGGCGCGTCGGCCTTCGTCAGCAGCGGCAGGAACGCATTGATCATCCGCACGACGCCGAAAACGTTGACCTCGTAGACGTTCTTGAAGTCGTCGACGTTCTCTTCCGTCGGCTTCGGCAAGTTCTCGAGCGGCCGGAACGTGATTGTGTTCACGCCCGCGTTGTTCACCAGGACGTCGAGGTGACCGAAGTCGGCTGCGACCTCCGCCACGAGGGCGTCGATCTGTTCCTGGTTCGTCACGTCGAGGATCACCGGGCGCACGTCGCCGTCGATCGTGTCGGCGGCCTTCTGGCCGACCTCGACACTGCGGGCCCCTAGGAGAACTGTAAAGCCCTCGCGGGCGAGGCCGCGAACGATTGCGATTCCGATGCCCTTGTTCCCACCGGTGACGAGAGCGACTTTTGGGTTAACGATTCGTGTTGTCATGTCAACAGCATGCACCCGAGCCTGTTGATGTGTCAACATCAAGTGCGATAGCTTGTTCGCATGACAGCGCCACTGACTGAGCAGGAACAACGCCTTTGGCACGCTTGGAAGATCGCAGCCGACCACGTCCGACAACGAGTGGCGGAAGACATCAAGGCCGGCTCAGGGTTGTCGGATCAGGACTTCGGGATCGTGACCCGACTGGTCGAGCTGGGCGGCGGCGAGCTTCGGCAGAACGACCTCGGGGCTTCGTTGCAGTGGGATCGCACCCGCCTCTCTCATCAAATTACGCGGATGGAAACCCGCGGACTCGTCAGTCGCAGCACGGTCGACGGCGGCGTCCTTGTCCGAGTCACGGATAAGGGGGCAGGCCTCGTGCGCGTGGCCCGACCGATCCACGCTGCCGCGGTTCGCAAGCACCTCCTTCAACGAACCGAGGGCATCGATCAGGCGACGCTCCTCCGGGTCCTCGAGCATCTCGCAACCGATTGACTGTCATCTCGATAGACAAGGTCAGCGTGCGCGAACACGACACGGAGAGAAGCGAGAACAACGACATCGAGCGAAGCTGTTCACAGGTCAGGTCTTTGGAGGCTCGTAGACGAGGTCACCTTTGGAGGCTCGTAGACGAGGTCACGGAGGAGACGGCGGGGACCCTGGCTGGTCGGAGACTTCGGTACAGGCATATATCGGCCCGCACACCCGGAACCCGACCCACTTGGACAGCCTCAGTGCAGCCGCCACGTACCGAGCCGCCGGCCTACTCGAAGCAAAGGCCGCTGCAGCGTTCGCGCGATCCGCTGAGGTGCTTGTAGAGGCACATCGGCTGGGCCTCGCGATCGACGACCTGCTCGCGCCTCTGCCGGACGACGACGAGCCCCACTAGCAGCTTGCGGCCGGGACCGACAGGCTCGCGGGGTGGTGATCACGATCTCCGGTTCGCGGCCCATCCCGAGTAGTCCCAATGGTCGACATTTTGTGAGGGAGCGCTCACACCGCGTCAGCACTATGCCTCCTGATCTGGGCGTTTGTCGGGGCGCCAGGGACCTGTTCGGTTCGCACGCGGGCCTTCACGTGACTGGATGCCCAAGGTGGAGCTTCACCCACGGGCACTGCGCGCGCTTCTCGACTGCCGCGAGCGGATAACGCGGCCGTCTTGTCTCGCGGGGCGGGTATCGTCAGCGCGTGAACGAACCCGAGGCGCCGACGATTAGGGAACGTTCGCGCCGCGCGATGCGGGACGAGCTCACCATGGTTGCTCAGGACCTCTTCCTCGACCGAGGCTTTGACCAGGTAACGGTGGATCAGATCGCTGAGGTTGCGGGCGTATCCAAGCGCACGTTGTTCCGGTACTTCGCGTCGAAGGAAGACATCGTCGTGGGCAGCTACGAGCGGTACGGCGACCGCCTCGCGGCCGGGCTTGATCAGCGGCCCGCCACGGAGCCCGTGTGGGACTCGCTGTGGGCGATCTTCACCCTGATGGCTTCGCAGGAAGCGGCCGTGCAGGACCGCACACGAGGGCGAGCCCTGGAGCAGATCGTGCACTCCACGCCCCAGCTGACGGCTCGGTTCTTGGAGAAGATCCAGATGCAGCAGCAGGCCCTGGTTGGTCCCGTCCGAAGTCGTCTGGCGGCCCAAGGGGTCGCAAGTGCTGATCCCCGCGCCGCCGCGATCGTCGGAGCGGCCTTTGCCTGTCTGTACGCGGCCCGGTCCTCTTGGCTCGTTTCCGATCCGGCTGAGCACTTCCGCGAGCACCTCGACCGGGCGATGGCCAGCGTTACCAGCGTCGGGTAGCAGAGGCAGCTGCGAAAGGCTGTCACTTAGTGACATATGCGCTACCGTGTGACGGTACGTGTTGTTGTGCTGCACATCAAGGATCAGCGTTCGTTGTGAGCATCGTGAGCTGCTCGCGCGACCAGGCGCGAACGTCTTCCTGTGGATTTGGAAAATCCGCGTGATGAAACCCGAGTGAGCGACTCGTCCCTTGGGCAGGCCTATGTCTAGGCCTCCTCTGGTGTGCCAGAAACCTGCGGGAGGTCACTGTGCAGCGGAGCGACGCGGCGCTCATTGCGGCGGCAAGAGACGGCGACAATGACGCGATCGGCGTCCTCTGGAAACGCCACGCACCCGCGGCGCTGCGTCTTGCGCGTCGTCAGTCGAGTGCCTCTGATGCGGATGACCTCGTGTCGGAGGCCTTCACTCGGATCATCAAGACCCTCCGCGGGGGAGCGGGTCCAACGGAGCTGTTTCGGCCGTATCTGTATACGGTGATCAAGAACCTCACGGTTCGAGAGCAGCAGCGAGATACTCGGTTCACCGACGCGGATACGGACTTCGACCAGCTCGAGACTGACGATGAGGCCGATCCTGCCGACACGGTCGCTCGGGAGCTGAACCGTCACATCCTTGGGCGTGCGTTCACCGCGCTTCCGGAGCGTTGGCAGGCGGTCCTCTGGTACCTCGAGGTCGAGGCGATGAAGCCGCGGGAGGTGGCTCCGCTCGTCGGGTTGAACGCGGGAGCGGTGTCATCACTTGCATACCGGGCGCGACGTGCGCTCCGGGGTGCGTGGGTGCAGGAGCATATCGATCTCGATGCGGTGCCGGCCGAGTGTCGACCGGTGTTGGCGGACTTCGGCGCGTACGAGGCCGGCACCCTGTCCACGAGCGCCCGGCGACGCTTCGAGCAGCATGTTCGCGACTGCGAATCGTGCCCGGACTTCCTCGCGCAGTCCCGTCGCGAGGTCACCAGCATCGCAGCGGTCTTATTACCTCTCATCGCGGGAACAACCGCTGCCCACCTGGTCTACAGTTCCGCCTCGGGGACAGCGGCCGCGAACGCGGCCGGCGTGCGAACCACGGTACGGCACGGCCGTCGCACGAGCACGGTCGTAGCAGCCGCGGCAGGCGTCGCTGTCCTCGGCGCTGCGGCCTTTGCGAGCACGATGTCGACGACCAGTGACGTGCAACCCCTCGCCGCTGATTCGACACCTTCCGCAGGCACAGCCCCCAACCAGCCCCGCACCGAAACCGAAAGCCGCGGCGGTGCCTCGCGCCCCGCGGAACGGTCTGCTCCTCAGGCGTCGCCGCCCGCGACAACGACGCCGCTTCTGCCGCGACGCCACAGCGACCTCCCGGATGCACTGCCTACTGCTCCAGGAGGTCCGTCGCGATCGGTCCGCAGCGAACCACCCGACGCGAACGGCGACCAGGACGCCCCGGGAGCGCGACCGGGACCAACGCCCGACCCACATTCGCGCCCGCGGCCAGACCCGGATCCGGATCCCATCCCCGTGGCTCAGCCGTTGGCAGCACCAGTTCCGGACAACGAGCACGAGGCAAGCGCACGTCGCATCGTGCCCCTGTCCGGGCGAGGGGAGGCCGGTACAACGGTCACCGCGATAGCCACGCAGGCTGCACCGTCCGTCGAAACCGAGGTCGACGCAGACGGCCGGTGGAGCGTGACGATGGAATTCGCCGCCGACGGCCTCCACAAAGTGCAACTCACTGCGGTCGCTGCCGGACGAGCCTCGTCGCGTGCAGCCGTCGTCCGGGTACTCGTGGACACGCAGGCCCCTGCCCCGCCGACGTTGATCGTGTCCTGGGCAGACACAGCGGTGACGCCACCCGTGTTCGAAGGGACGGCCGAGCCGCTTTCGCGTGTCGAGGCGCGCACGAGCGACGGTGCCGTCTCGGCATCGACCATTACCCAGGCCGACGGCACGTGGCAGCTCAGGCTCCTGACGTTGCCACCGACCACGGATCGCCTCGAGTTCACGGCGACGGACGCAGTCGGGAACACCTCGGAGAAGACGACCAGCCCCGCGTTCGCGTTCCGGCCGACGTTCACGGCGCCGACACCTGACGCGGTCCTGCCTGAGGAACCCATCCCGGTGGGGATCCAGGGGTGGCCGGGCAGCTCGGTGACCGTGTGGCTCGGCGGACGGCCCCTCGGCGCACTGAGCCTCGATGCGGCCGGTACGGCACGGGGTCTCGTCGGAACCGGTGACGGCAGCAGCCTGGCACCCGGCTCGTACGAGCTGGGTGTCTCCTACATCGCGGGCATCGCTCCGCTGTCGTCAGCGCCGCGGACCACCATCCAGGTGACCATCGGCTGAGGATCGATCGGTCTCTTCGGCTCGAGTCGCGTGACGTCCGCGCCCATCTCGACTCCCTCCTGACGAGTGCGCGTGCTCATCGACGAGTGTCGCGCCTGAACCGTGAGTCGTCAGGAGGGCACGAACAGACATGGTCGTCCACACATCCCCCAGTACGACGGAAGCCGACTTCCGTCGCATGGTCGCGCAGCAGTACATCGCGACGCTCCCCGCCCTGATGCCGCTGGCAGCGTTCCAAGAGCTCACGCAGCAGCAGGACACGGGCCGGATGCAGGTGGTGCGGCTCGGTGGTGCCGAGTACGTCGTTCCTGCACAGCACCAGGACATCCTTGCCGGCGACGCCCCGTTGAACTCGCCCCGTGTGCGCGATACGCGCTGGCACCGGCACGACGACGAACGGACCATCGTCATCACCTGCACACCGTCGACCTGGGCGGTGATCACGAACGCCGCCGCCAACGCTCAGCTCACCCCGCACGACCTGGTCCATCGCACCGTTGAAGAGCGTTTCGCGCATCGACCGGTGCCCGCTAGACCCGCCGCAGGCTTCCATCGGCTCCGCCGGTGGCTGCGCGCCTGGCTCTGGGACGAGCGTCGGAATCGAACGCGAGGCATGTTCCGCCGTTGTTGCGTGACGAACGATGCAGCCCCGACTCCCTCTAGGTGAGAGCAGGTCATCTGCTCTTCGTTCGTCCCGACACTCCAGAGAAAGCAGCACCCGATGAAGAAGACAACCAAGGCCGCCATCGCCGCCGGCGGTGCCGCCGTGCTCCTCCTCGGAGGCGCCGGCTCCCTCGCGTTCTGGAGCGACAGCGGCACGGTCGCCGGCGGCACGATCACCACGGGGTCCGCGTCGCTCTCCGACGGCACCTGCGACGACGGCTGGGTGTACGCCACCGGCACCGACGCGGGCAACCCGGTCACGGCGATCGTGCCCGGCGACGCGATCACACGGGACTGCACCTTCACCATCAACGGCGTCGGAGACCACCTCACCGTCAACCTGACCGCCCCCGAGGCGCTCTCGGTCACGACCACGAAGGGCACCCCCACCACACTCGGTGTGACCGCCAGCGCCTCCTACGTCCGCGATGGAGTCGCCCTCGCCAACGGTGCCTCCTTCGCCGTCGACGGCCCGGAGACCCTGCAGGCGGCGATCACCGTGACCTTCCCTTACGGCACCGCGACCACCATCAACGCCAACGACACCCAGAGCGTCGTCGGCCAACTCGACGACATCACCGTCGGACTGACGCAGGACCAGTCCTCAGGCGCGAACCCCAACGCCTGAGATGACCAGCCGGGCTCGCACATCACCGGCCCGGCACCGTCGCCGGAGCCTCGGCCGCGAGATCAGACGTCTCGTCGGCCGGGGCGCCGCATGGACGGTCATCGTCGCCGCGGCAGCAGTCCTCCTCGTCGCGGTGGTCATCCCGACGCTGGCCGGCGGCACGGCGCTGACGGTCCTCACCGGCTCGATGCGCCCGGGTATGCCTCCGGGCACATTGCTCGTGATCCGGCCGGCCGAACCGAGCACCCTCCGGATCGGCGACGTCGTGACCTACCAGATCGAGTCGGGCAAACCCGCCGTGGTGACGCACCGGATCGTCGGAGTGTCCTTCGACGGCCACGGTCACCGGCTCTTCACCACCAGAGGTGACGCCAACGGCTCCGACGACCCACGCCCCGTCCGAACCGTGCAGATCAAGGGCGAGGAGTGGTACTCCATCCCCCACCTCGGATGGGTCAACTCCCTGCTCTCGCCACAGGAGCGCGGCATCGGTCGACTCGCGATCGCTGCAGCGCTGTTCGTCTACGCCCTCTGGATGCTCATCGGCAGCATCCACGGGCGTCGGAACCGACGCCGAGCACCACAGAAGCAGGAAGGCACACCATGAGCTGGCACCGACGCGCCGGAACGATCGCAGCGGTCACCGCGCTCGTCCTCACGGCTGGACTGACGTCGACGTCGCCCGCCCTCGCGGAAACGCCACCCCGCCCGAGCCCCGGAGTCTCCCTCAGCTCGAACGGGAGCGTGTGGGCACCCGACATCACCTCGCCGCTGTTCGACCCCGGCACTCGTTGGGTGCCGGGCGACCGCCGACACGCATCCTTCTTCGTCCGGAACGACGGCGAGGCCGACGCTGACCTCGCCGTCACCATCCGCGCCGAGGACCCAAACGGCCTCATCGCAGGCAACGCCATCGACCTCACCGTGAGCACTCCGCATCGGCCAGGAATCGCACCTCCCACGACTCTCGGCAGGTTGGCACGAGGATCCTCCGAACGAGTCGACGTCGCGGCGGTGTTCCACGGGACTGCGTCCAACGCGACGATGCGCAAACTCCTCCGCTTCAGCGTCGTCGTCGACCTCGCCGGTATCCCGACTGGCGCCACCAACGCGACCAGCGCTGCCGGACAGGTGAGCGACGGCCGTCCAGCCAGCGATGCCGATCCGATGCCACGCACCGGCCTCCTCGCCTACACGGGCAGTGAACAACTCTGGACGCTCCTCGTCGTGGGGCTCACCACGCTCGCCATCGGTCTCGCGACGCTCATTCGCCGAGCCTCCGCCCGAAGAATCGCCACCCGCAGAAACGGAGCACGACCATGAAGGACCACACGACACCCCGTCGCCGGACGCGACCCGCCCGCCACGGGGCGATGCTCGCAGTGGCTGCCGCAGCGGTCGGCGTCGTCGCACTCTCCTCGGGGGCAACATCAGCGTTCTGGACGGACACCTCCGCGGCGACGACCGGCGCGATCACCTCGGGCGCCATGGACCTGCAGCTGCAGACGACGAACCCCACCGGAGCGCAGGGGCTCGGCACCGCGTACGACGCGAGCGACATCGCCGTCACAGCCATCACTCCGGCGGAATCTCGAGCGTTCCCGATCACCGTCAAGAACGTCGGAGACGCCAACTTCACCTACTCCGCCACCGTTACCCGCAGCACCAGCCGCGCCTGGGGCTTCGCGGACGGATCCATCACCCTCCAACTCTTCACCGGGACCCCGGACAAGTCCGACACCACCTACCCCGTCCAACAGACCTGCTCGGGAACCGCCCTGACCGCCGCGCAACCCGTCGGCACCGGCAACACCACCATCGCCCCGACCCAGCCCCTCTCAGCGGGAGGGTCACGGACCCTGTGTGCCGTCGTGGCGATGGTCACAGCCGCACCGAACAGCGACCAAGGCAAGTCGGGAGTCCTCCGCATCGACGTCAGCGCCGCACAGGTGACCTCGTGAGTCGTCCACAGCGACGGTTCGGCCTCCCCACGCTCCTGCTCGCGCTGGCACTGGCCATGCCTTCCGGTGCCGGAACAGCCGCCGCGTACACCGACTCCGCGCCGGCAACCAGCGGGACCATCACCGCCGCAACGCTTCCATCGCCCGCAGCACTGCCTCCAGCGTCGACCTGCACCGCGAACAACGGGCTCTTCAGCAGCAGCATGACCATCAACTGGGGCGGAGTCGCTCCCACGGCCGGTTCGCCACCGCTCTCGGCGTACGAGTACCAGCTCGAGTTCCTCGACAGGAACAACGCCAACCGAATCCTGAACACCGCCACCGTGACGCACACCGGCGGCTCCGGCGCGCAACAGAGCTACGTCGTCACCTCCGGCACGTTCGCGAACCTCCTCGGCCTGAACTGGCTCAGCCTGAACCGGATCACGACGCAGGTGCGGAGTCACCTGGTGGGGACCTCCTGGCGCGGCGCGACCGCGATCCCGGTGAACTGGACCACCTCCACACTCTTCGGCGTCACATCGTTTAACTGCCTGCAGTGACCAGGAGCAACCCAACGTGCACGGGGTTCTCGGCGGCCATTCGACATGCACCCTCGCCACCGCACCTTCTTCACGAACACAAGGAATTCACGAATCAGCTCGAAGGAGGCCGACATGGCAGAACCAGCCACCTGTATGACCAAGAAGCTCGAAGAGGAAGTCGCCGCAATCGAGGGCGTATCTCGCCTCTATCCCAATAGCATCTTCGCCTCGTTGGCGGAACTTGTGCGGCGGGACGGGGCCGGCAACTCTCGCGTGATGATGCGCGAGGGTGTGGTCACGGTCACGATCGGTACCGCACCCGGCAGCATCGCCCGCGACGTCGCGCACGAAGTCCACGAGGTCGTCCGTCGCTTCCTTCGCGGCAATGATTTGCCGTGCACACGCGTCAACATTACGATCGCGACCATCGGAGTCTGAGCCGACCTCTCGGGGCCCCGAATGCGACTGACGGGAGTCCGAGGTCGTGCGTACGGTGTTGGTCCGCGCCTGCGTCATTCCGCAGTGGATTCGGGTGTCGCGGCTCGAGCGCGCTCCGTGTGCGAGCCCCGTTTCGTACTGCGGCTAGGAAGCGATGCAATCGCACTGTTCAACGCCTCAAGTGGACCTCGACGTTTCACCAGCGTCAGAATCGTGCCGAGTAGCAGAACTCCAAAGACTTGAAGTGCAAGAGCGCCGGGACCGAATGCCCATGGGGGCAGCGTGTCGTCCGTATCTCGTGTTGTGATGTACATCGTTGCAGCGGCCGTTGCGAGGACGTGTAGCGTGTAAACCGTCAGTGGGGCGCCGCCAGCTCGCTGCAACGGCTGCAGAATCACCGGCACATCCCGCATTCGGTTCGTCAGTGCAACGAACACGGTGATGACGATCATCGCGGCACCCATGGTTTTGATGATGTCGCCGGTAGAGCCGGTGTGCGGTGCAGCGTTCAGTACTGCGAACCAGCCGCCCTGGATTGGCGCGCCGAAGCCTTGTCCGGTCGCGACTGCTTCCGCTGCCTCGTGTGAGAGGCCCTTGCCTTCCAAAACGTTCATGACCGCGCCTTGACTTGCGATCTGTACTGCTGCCCCCACTGCGAAGAGAGCCGCGCCCACGCTGCCGAGCGTGACGAGAGCGCGCGGCCGGTTCGGTCGGTCGACGAGCAGGCGGCCGATCAATACTCCAGAGAGCATGTAGGCCAACCAAGTCACGGCTGGGTAGGTGCCTGTGAACAAGGCGGACCGTGCGAACGCTGCGGGATCGTCATAGGACAGTTCACCTATTGTCAGAAGATTTGAAGTCGCGCGAACCCAGACATTCAGTTGCGGTCCGCCGACGGCGAGTGCGGCCACGATGCACAGGATGGCCGCCGTGGGGAGCCGGAAAAGTAGTGCCGTGAGTATCAGCGCCACCCCGTAGTACACGAGGACGATGATGATCGGTGACTGGAAGACGCCGATCAGGCCACCAATAGCGATGATGACGATTGCGCGGAGCATCAACGACAGGGTTGCTCTCATCGGATGCCCTGAAACGGTGAGGCGGCCTGTTGCCAGTACGGCGCTCACGCCGCCCAGTACCGCGAAGAGCGTCGATGGGAAGCCTGTGACAGCCACCTGCAGGGCGTTCGGCCCCTGACCCGCGAGGAGATGATCTGTCATCATTCCGAGAATTGCCAGGAGGCGGGCAAGATCGAGTCCAACTATCCTGTCAGCATTCACCCTTGTCCATCCGGACGGCGTGGTGCCTCGCTTGCCTGTTGTCATTCTGTCGCTTCCTAGATCATGTCAGTGGGTGCCACCGAGATCGCGTCCGAATTGTCGGCGATCATCTCCCGAGCCGTTGCACGTCTACGACGTGGGGTCACGGCGCAAAGGGTCACGGCGTATTGTGCTTTCGAGTGGCAGTTGTTCGTGGCGAAGTCTCGCCATCGAGTGCGTCAAGCCGTCGGTCCTTCGGCGGAGGTGACGCAGCTGGGTTGACGTTTCGTCAGGTGGTGCGAACCCTGGGCGCGCTTCGAAGATCCAGGGATTTTCGCGGATGCGTCCGATGTTCGCGATATGGGCGATGCGGGGCGAGACGGCAGGGAGTATCCGTCTCGCCCCGCGCTCCGCAGGGACGGAGCACGAGCCCGAGGGCTCGCCTTCCTCGCTCGACCGAGGAAGATTTGGGAGGCGGTCCGACAGGCGAAGCGGATCGCACCGCCGTCGAGGGTTGTCCTCGCTAGTTCCTTGTCTTCTTCGTCAGCTGCTTGCGGCGTCGGCCAAGTACCGCAAGCCACAGGCCGCTGGCTGCGACGATGAGGACCGCGACTGCAACGCGGGGGTCCACGAGCGGCGTCGGCAGATCGTGGATCTCCGCGAACTCTGCCTGCACCGAAGTTGGGTTGAGGGGTGCACCGTCAACGGTTCCGGTGACAGTGACAGTGCCTACCTTGTCGCTCGTGAGCTCCACGGATGCAACGCCCGAAGCATTCGTCGTGGCCTCGTCTGCGCTGAGCTTCCCGCTCGGTGCGGAGAACTTCACCGTCACCCCGGGGAGTGGATCTCCGCTGCTGTCGCGCACTGTGGCGGTGACGCGGTGTGCCGTGGCACCGTCCGCGGGCACGGAGGCCTTGGAATCGACGGCGAGCGTGGACTTGCCGGTGGCGCCCGTATCCGGCCCGATCGCGTCCGGAAGGTCCCAGAACACTGACCCGATCTGTGCCGCGTCGGACATCTTGGTGGGATCCATGGCGACGCCGGAGCAGTCAGCTGATCCGGCCGAGCTCCGTGCATTCGCCCACGCGAGCAGCTTGTAGTAGCCCGGCTTCTCGAACTTCACCGATCCAGGGAGGAACGAGTTGATCCATCCCGACTCGTGTGACTTGAAGCCGATCTGCTTCTGCGAGGTCACGGGGTTGTTCTGAGAATCGACCCACTGATAGGTGACCTGATCAGTGATGTCGCATCCGGCTGCTGCGGAACGGCGGCTGCTGAGGGCGTCCACGTAGAAACGTCCACCGGGCAGTGTTGTCGTGGCATCGTCGACAACGTTGCCCCAGGCGTACTGCGAGTTCTTGCCCACGGAACCGGGCTGCCCGGAGAGGACGTTGTCCCATGGAACGTTGATGACCGGTCGGCGGGACTCCTCGTCGCCGCTCGTCGAAACGACCTGCATCGGCATTTCCCCGTACAGCACCGTCCCGCTCTCGAGCGTCACCCGAATCTTGGGAGCAACCTTCTCAGTCTTCGACGTTGCCCAGGAATCGCCACGTGCGGCAATGTAGACGATCTTCGTCCCACGCCCGGTTTGAGTCTTCGCGACGCTGTACACCTGGTCGATGCTGTCCTGCGAGTCACCGACTCGGGAAGCGGTGATGAACGGAGCCTCTGGCAGCTTCGTCAGGTCGTACTGATAGGACACATCCTTGATCGCGTCTCCGGGGCGCATGGTGACTGCGAGGTCGGCGCGGAACTCACTGTCCGAAACGGCGGTCTCACTCGTTGTGTTCAACCACCCGAGCATCTTCAAACTCGGCTGGACGGTCGTGCCGGACTTGATCGTGACGGGGGTCGACAAGGGTTTGCTTGTGCCGAGTGCGCTGGCGGAGGCTGTTGGGGCGATGACTGCGACGCAGGAGAGAAGAATCGTCCCGGCGGCGACAATTGCATTGGTGCGGAAATTCATTGGTGCCTTTCATGAAAGTGTCTTGTGGATTTGACTTCTAGAGTTCGTGTGCGGTTCCTCCAACCGTGAGATTCTCTGCATTCCGCCTAGTTTTCGACCAGGTGGTCTTTCGACGCGCCGCTCGGACCATTGCTCGGGGGGTCGTGATCATGACGTACAAGGTGTAGATGAAAACCAGCCCCCCCAACACGATCGATGCAGCGAAACTCATCCCAGGTTCGCATTCCTTGCGGTAGATGGGCCCCCACATGGCAAACGGAACAAGCCCAAGCAGGATCAATGCGCCCTTCGTTGCCCACTCGCTGGGCGCGATCGTGACGTCGATTCCCTGTCCGATCATCTGCAGAACGGTCATGCAGAGCTGTGTGCCCCAAAAAGCGATCACGACGATCTGTGTGTACGGCAGAAGCAGGTAGTAAGCCGTTTCGAGTACACCGGGAGGGCTGATGTGCACTGAGTTGCGCATACGTCGCAGGTACAGGAGGCATTGAATGTTCCCCTGAGCCCACCGGGTTCGTTGCGTGAGTAGCCGGGGCAGATCCTCCACAGCCTCCTGAGTGACGTGGGTGGAATGGACGTGCGCCGATTGCCAGCCACGAAGCAGCACGTGAACGCCCATCTCGTAGTCCTCGAGAAGAGAGCCGTGCCAGGGGCTCCCGAATTCGTGGTGGAGCTCTTCCAACACGCGCAGCCGGGAGAACTGACCGTTCCCTCCCATCCCGACTGTCCCGGTGCGTGCGCGCAGGCTCTGCATGCCGGCCACAATGGTGCGGAATTCGAGGTCTTGCATGATGACGAGGAACCGTCGCCACGCTCGTCGAACGCGTGAGAGGTGCAAGTAGCGTTCGTGCCGATTGTGCATGTGCACAGTGATCTGGGCGGCACCGACATCGGTCCGGGCGAATGCCCCCGCTCCCGCGATCGCGCTAAGCGCGTTCGGTGCGAGCCGCCCGTCCGCATCAACGATCCCGACGATCACGCGATCGGATGAAGCCTGGACACTGTTTCGTTGACGCCACGCCACGAGGCTCTGATACGCCGCGTTGAGTGCCGCACCCTTGCCCTGGCGCGCCTCGGGGAGCACCCGCCGGACCAAGTGCACGTTTGAGTCCTCGCTCATAGATCTTTCGACGATTTCGGCGGTTGAGTCGACACTCGCGTCATCGATGATCCAGAGATGAGCCTCAGGAAAGTTGGTGCGCGCATCGTTGATCGTCCGTCCGATGACAGTTTCTTCGTCGCGGCAGGGAACGAAGAGATGCCACTCAAAGTAGCTGGCGTCCGCGTCGGCGTATTCCCTACGGCTCAGGAATGACGTTGCGATGAGTGCCGCGTAACAGGCGAAGGAGAGAACTGCAGTGAGCGTCACTGCCGCGTAGATCGTCTGCCACATAGTTCATCGACCCCCGAGTTGCTTCGGAAAGCAGATGCGAAGGGCCAGCAGGATTGTTGCCCCTGCGCCGACGAGGACGATGACCGTCCCGATGCCCGAATGCAAAAGAGGATAAATGGCAAGCGTTCCGGCGCGGGTGCCGGCGACGACGAGGGTCAGGCGCGCGACATTGACGAGACAGAGCGCGCAAGAGCCGACGACGACCATAACGGCACCTCTGGTCAGCTTCGGAAGGCTCACTGTGACGATGAGGGCGCAAAACGCGAGAAACGGCACGAGCAGGAGTACCGTCGAGCATTCCGGGGTGATCACGAATCGCAACCAGTCGCCGTGGGTGGACTGCACGGTAATTTTGTCCCCGAATGCTGAGACGGGAACACCGAGTAGCCGTGCGCTGATGAGTGCTGTGGTTTTCGCTTCGACGTCGCGGAGGTTCACCTGATCGTGCAACATCCAAAGAATCAGGAGAAGTGCGGTTCCGGCGAAGAACGGCACGGCTCGTCGTCGTCGGTGTTGCTGCCGCTGTTGCGTGCGGAGATGCTTGCGGTTCGGCCGCGGGGTGCTCGTCACACCGACGACAGGTGTTGGTGCCATCACGCCACGCCCGCGCTGCGGCGGGAGTTGGCGATCTCTGTAGCGAGGGCGGCGATTCGTGCACTCGCATGTCCGTCGCCAAACGGCGATCCCATGCCGGTCAGCCGTTGCTCCCACGACGTGTCCTTGATGGCGTCGCGCATGCTGGCAGACAGCGAATCGGCTGGCTGAACGAGGCGAACAGCGCCGCTGGAGAGAGCTTCGGGGCGTTCGGTGTTCCGTCGCACGAGGAGGAGCGGTTTCTGCAGGACTGTCGTTTCCTCTTGTAAGCCCCCGGAGTCGCTCACGATGAGTGCAGCGTCTCGGGCGAGTAGGAGAAAACTCTCGTACCCGAGTGGCTCGATCGTTCTGATCTCCCGGAGCAGCGACTCCATGCCGAAACGCTTTGCAGCAGCGATGGTGCGTGGATGTGCCACGAAGACGACGGGGAGGTCGGCCTGTGCGAGCGCGGACAGTGCTCGGCGGAGCGCGTCCGCGTTATCGGTGTTTTCCGGTCGGTGCACTGTGGCGACGATGTACGGACCGAGCCCTGCAGTAGCCGGGTGGGATGTCTCGGACAGCGCCGCGAGGGTTCGTCTGCACACTTCGACGACAGTGTTACCGGTGACGTGAATCGCGTGTGGCGGAACGGACTCGGCGATGAGGTTGGCGCGGGACCAGTTCGTGGGCGCACAGTGGACGTCGGCGAGTACCGCGGTCAACCGGCGGTTGATCTCCTCTGGCATCGATCGATCGTTGGAACGAAGGCCAGCCTCGACGTGGATGACAGGGATTCCGGTGATGTTGGCTGCCATCGCGCCAGCCAGCACGGTGTTTGTGTCACCTTGCACCACGAGGGCGTCGAACCGGTGGTCGCGGAACAGGGCGCCAAGTGAGCTGACCATGATGCCGATCTGCGTTGCGCGATCGGCGCCACCAACTCCGTCGAGAGAGAAGGCCGGTGCCGGCAGCCCGAGTTCAGTGAAGAAGTCGTCGGAGAGCGACGGGTCGTAGTGCTGCCTGCTGTGGATGAGCACGGCCGTGGGGCCGAGCTCATCCACGACGGGCGCAAGCTTGATGATCTCTGGGCGTGTTCCGAACAGGACGGCGACGCGAGGCGCTGACGTTGTTACCACTGATCCTCCCTAGGACATTGGGTCGGCCAGTACCATCGCCCGAAGACGACCTCGCTCAGTGGGGTGCGGTCCGAACCTCGACGGTGACGGA
Organism: Curtobacterium sp. UNCCL17; assembly: GCF_000686685.1. Taxonomy (NCBI): domain Bacteria; kingdom Bacillati; phylum Actinomycetota; class Actinomycetes; order Micrococcales; family Microbacteriaceae; genus Curtobacterium; species Curtobacterium sp. UNCCL17. The sequence continues at coordinate 778,470 of NZ_KK366002.1, forward strand.
GGTGTTCCTCAGTGGAACCTGCGTACTGTTCACGGCTTGCACGTAGGACTACTGACGCCGAGGAGGCGAGGAAATGTTCATGTTCGCGAAGGAAGTCTCCGCCGCTGCGTCGATCGTGCGTTCTGGCTGGAGCGTCCAGGTTCGTTCGCCGTACCCAGGTCTTGGGCTCACGACGACGCTGAACCAGCTCGAGGCGCTGCTGTCCGAGGAAGGACACACGGTGTTCCGATTCCGTTCAGTCCTCGGAAGCGACCAAGCGGCCTACTTCGCACTCCAGTCGGCCGGCCTGGGAGCGCAAGCGCAACGTCTCGCTCGGCCCGCTGGCGACCTGATCGATGAACTCACGGGTGCGCTCAACGCTTCAACCCGGACCGTCGTGATGATCGATGATGTGCGCTCGATCGACGCGGAATCGCTCCGCGTGGTGCAGACAGCCCTCGCCCGAGCGAAGCGACCCGTGGTTGAGGGTCGGGCGCTCGACTATCTGAGCCTTCGCCGTTCGGGAGTGCGATGGGTTCCCACCCCCGACGCTGTGGTCACCTTGCACGCGCTGGGCTATGTCGACACCGCCAGCCTGCTCCACGGCGATCTCGGCGCGCCGCTGTCGTCAGAGGTCGTCTCGCGGATCTTCGCGAAGTCCGGTGGCATCACCGGGCTCTCCCTCGCTATTCTGCGAGGCGCGCGAGCCGCCGGGCGGATCGCTCTGCACGACGACCGTTGGGAGCTCGCAGCACACGATCTCTGGTCCGCCACGGTAGACGCCTGGTTCGACGCCGCGCTGACGTCACTGTCCTACGAACAGGTGCAAGTACTCGTCTCGCTCCCAGCCGGCCTGGACAGCGACACCGAGGTGATTGACGGCCTGATCCGCAGCGGTCTACTGACGCGTTCCCGCCACACACCTGACGCGGTCGTTCCGACACCGCCAGCGCTTGCGACCTATCTCAAAGCGAAAAGCGTCGCACCGGATCTGCGCCAGCGCCGTACGCGGCAAGACATGGGATCCATCAGTGTGATGGAAACCGCTCGGGTCGTGCGGCTCGCACGCGAGAAGGCGGAAGCCCGCGTCCTTCAGCAGCGAGAGGTCTGGCTCGCAGTGCCGACCCCGGCGAATGCGCTGCCCTACCTGACCACCTTGTCGAGCTCACCCCGCAACGATCGCGCTATCCAAGAAGTATTCGACCGCACGCAACTGTCCATGGCCAACAATGCGGATGATGTACTCGACTTCGTCCTCTACGACGTGCTACGCGAGGACAGAGGTACCAGCCCGAGAGCTGCTTCTATAGTGAAAGACTTCGTAAGCACTGATCCCCAGTGGGCACACGTGTTCCAAATCCTCAGCTACTTCCGCAAAAATCGGTCGGTACCCGCCGGCGAGGTGTCGGCTGCCCGATCGGAGGCCGCGGTCGATCCCATTTCCACCGTGATCGTCGCGCTCGACGCCTACGCCCAACTCGGCGAAGGGCGCACATCTCGCGTCCTGCGTGATCTCCGCGTCCCAACGTTTCCCATGCACAGCGCTGCCCGCTTCCAGACATTCGTCGACCCACTTGTCCGACTCGTTCAGGGGCGGCTGCCGGAAGCCTTCAGTGTTTCGCAAAACGAATTGCTACAAGCCATAGAGAGCGCCGACTATCGCCAAATCATGATCCATAGCTACGTGTGCGCGATGGTATCAACGTTCAACGGCGATCACAGCCGCGCGCTTGCGTTCATCGACCAGGCACTCGCGTTCGGCACGCCGGGTGGCGGCACAACTTCGTTGTACCGAGCCCTGTTGTTCCTCGGCTCGTTTCTCCATGCCGGCGCTGGCTCTGAGAACGTCGCCCGAGCGTTCCTTGACGAAGCGCGCTCCTTCGAAACATCGACACCACCTCTGCCGTTCATGCAGGCCGCCCTCGCGGAGGCACTGGAAGCGTACATCGACGGCGATATCGCCACTGCGGTCGCTATCTCACGCGAAGTCTCAGCCGACATCGCAACGGAAGGTGAGCTGTTCGCGGCGGTGGCCACGCTCGAGTTCACCCTCAGCATCCGGCCTGAAATCCAGACACTCGACGCGCTCACGCAGTGCCGAACCTTGCCGAGTGGCCGTGTCCTGCCGACTCCGGACTGGGTCAACGTCGTCGCTGCGACGTTTGCATCGGACGAAGCGTTCTCCCGGGCCGTGTCGGGGATATCGACCTGGGTGCGCAACCCGCTTCTGGAGCCTGCTCTTCGGGCGAGGTTGCAGCAAGACGCCGGCTGGCATCCGGGCACACGAGAACGAGTAGAGCGATTCCTCACGGCGGGAGGAACCGACAGCTCAGCAACTCCCACCGTGATCCGAGGCGCTACAACGGCTCCGGGCATTCTCACCCGTCGAGAACGGGAAGTGAGTCTGCTGGCCGCGCGGCTCTCGAACCGAGAAATCGCAGCGCAGCTCGGGGTGAGTGTGCGGACGGTCGAAAGCCATGTTCGCAATGCCATGAAAAAGACGAACACGCGTCAGCGCTCAGCGCTCACGATCAGCGCTGAGGGGTCAAAGGGCGGCATCAGATCCGCGTGATTTTTCGTTGCGCTCCGAAGACAAGCGCCCCCATCCGGCGTGGTCTATCTCTGTCAGGTGCACCGGCGTCCAGCTGGTCCTCCGAGGCCGCATACGCATCATCTCGGATCAATCGTGACCGGTCAGCACTCGCGCGCACTGAGAGGTCTCCCATGATCGACGCGATGCCGCGTTCGGTCGTACGATGCCGGTGCGTCCTCCGGACGCACCGGCATGCACACGCGGACGACGAGGAGACCAAGCACGATGAAGAAGCGGCTGACGGCGTCTGGTCTCGTTCTCAGTGCCCTGCTCGGCGCGGCACTCGTGGCGGCGTTGCCTGCCGATGCGGCGACGACCAAGGTCGGCGGGGTACCAGTAACGGACGGCACAACCACATGGGTAGCGGCATCCGACATCTCCGCGATCACCCAGGCGGTACCGACCGGCTGGGCAGTATCGAATCCACCGCCGGTAGAGGACGCGAACGGTCTTCAGCTCACAGGCGGTGAGCTCCTGCTGCGAGGCGTCGATGGGACCGTACCCAGCGATCTCGGCCGCATCCATGGTGGGACCGCGGGTGAAACGAGCGGAACCCCGTTCATCTACGAGGCGTCCGGTCCGGCCCACTACGTCCTCCTGATCAACCGCGCAGGCAGCGATTCGGATCAGGACCTGGTGGTGCTCTACTCGACAGGGACCACGCCATCTGCCGTTGACGGAACTTGGACAACGGACGTCACGATCGGCGCGATTCCGCCGAACACGCCCAGAACGTTGGCAGAACTGCAGGAGCAGCTCACGGTGTCCTCACCGGCCGCCACACTCAGCGCGTACGGGGTCGGGACAGACGATTCCGAGCGAGCAACCCTCTCGGACATCACGTTCGGACCGCAGCGCGCCTATTTCACGCCCCGACCAGCTGGTGAGCTCACCGCGGCAGGCACTGTCACGCCCGCGCTTCTGCACGGCGAGGGTGTGGAGATCACAGCGAGCGGCTTCCGTCCTGGAGAACCTGTGGCGGCAACTCTCGTTGACGACAGCGGCACGCGGAGCAACGCGACACGAGGATACGTCGCCGACACAAACGGTGAGGTTCACGCGACGGTGGCCTTTCCCTCCAACCTCAAACCGGGTCCCGCAAGAATCCTCCTTGCTGGTCAGCAATCTGCAGTGGTAGTTGCTTTCCCTCTGGCGATCAACGAGTCCAACTCATCCAGCACACCAACCCCACCCGGAGCGAGGCCGTCAGGTCCGGAGACCCCTCCCGCAACGATGACCCCACGCGGACCGGATGGTGAGCCTTCGAGCTTCCCGACGGGAACTGGACTGTCCTTCACCGGCTAAGCACAGTCTGAAGCGGAACTGTCAGCACTGCTTGGACGAGTCCAGTCCACGACGCGGGGGTCGGAGTGGTTGGGCGCCGGCGAAGCCCCATGGTTCGGCCGCAACCCGCATGCACAAGTTCTCGTGGCGATGGGCGAGCCTTGCTGGGGGAGCGGATCGCTGGTACTTCCGCGGCGTAGCCTTGCATTGAGTCAAACGAGCCGTGGAGCGGTGCTCGCCCCGGCGTCGGTACTCGAGCAGGTCATCGCTGCTGTGACGTGTCTGCCGGCAATGAGCTTCCTTCGCGAACGACCGGCTGACTCTGCTGCACGCACTGACGAAACAAGCAAGGAGAAGTACCGTGGGCAAGGCAACAACTCTGATCATCGGCGGAACCGGAACGGTCGGATCGGCCGTCATCGCCGAGGCGCTTCGACGGGGAATGACCGGACTGCGGGTCCTGAGCCGCGACGCACAGCGGCTGACGGATCTTCCCGATGGCGTCGAGGGTGTCGTGGGTGATCTGGGCGATCCCTTCGACGCGATGCCGGCGTTCGAGGGCGTCGAGCAGGTGTTCCTGGCCCTGACCGGAACGCCCACCGAGCTGTACGAAACGACCGTCGCGGTGAACCACGCCGTGGCGGCAGGGGTCCGCCGGGTCGTGTACCTGTCCGTCCAGGACCTCGACCGGGCGCCCCGGGTTCCCCACAACGCCGCGAAGCTCGCGGTGGAGGCGCTCCTCGAACGGAGTGACGTCGAGGTTTGCTTCCTCCGGGTCAACAACTTCTACCAGAACGACGTCTGGTACCTCGATGCCATCAACGACGGTGTGTACCCGCAGCCGATCGGCGGAACGGGTGTCTCCCGAGTCGATGTGCGTGACATCGCCGAGGTCGCGGTGAGTGCTCTGACGCCGGGGACGGAGCTCGCGGGACCGATCGACGTGTTCGGCCCGACCGCGTGGACCGGTGCGGCAACGGCAGCGGTGTTGTCCGGCGCCCTGGGGAAGACTGTCACGTACGGGGGAGACGACCTGGCGGCGTGGCGCGAGTCCTCCCTAGAGTCCATGCCGGCATGGCTGGTGTACGACTACGAAGCCATGTACTCCGGCTTCCAACGGACCGGTCTCATCGGAACCCCGGAAGCCCTCGCTCATCTCAGCGCGGTCCTCGGGCACGCTCCCCGCTCCTACGAGGACTACGTGCGCGAACTGCTCCGGTCAGCCGTCTGAAGCAATCCGTGCCGTCGTTTTCCGAGTCAACAGTCTCGATCGCATCCCAGTAGCAATCGGCAAGCTGCGGCCCCGGGACAGCGCGGCATCGTCGAAGCCGTCACCGAGCGCGTACGCGGCCACGCCTAGCCGCAAAAGAAGTTCTCGACGAGTTCGACGACCTCGTCGCCAGCATACGAAAACGCCACACCCGACTCCGCACAGCGCGCTTGGGTGCCGGTCATCGCCCCGGGCCTCGGCCTGGTCTAGCTCGCGGTCATTCGGACGCAGGCAGCCGGCTGCGTGATGTGCTGCATCACCTCTAGACCTGCGCACACCTGTCGCACATCGCGGACACGGGCTTCCGGGCTCGCTTGCAGGACGGTCGGGAAACGTACGCGAATAACGGCAGAACGCGATGCTCGAACGCCGTGCCCGCTACGCCCGGAGAGCGAAGTGCGATCAGGCTCCTTCATCGGGATCGTCATCTTTACTCGACCAGCTCGCCAAAGCTCTCGCCGTGCCCCTCGTGTCCAGGGAATGTCGCGTACGGCATGGCCGTCGTCGGAGCCTCCTTGACATGCATGTTGCTGAAAGAACAGCCCCGCACTGTTGACTAGGCGGGGCTGTTCGCAGGCAGTAGCACTACTAGTAGTGGGTACCGCCGTCGATGCGGATCTCCGTGCCCGTTATGAATCGACCGTCGTCACTGGCGAGCATCGCCACTACACCGGCAACGGTTTCTGGACCAGCAAAACCTGGGCCAAGACCGGGCTGCAACTTGTGCATCAGCATCAGGTTCGCATCGTCAGGCAGTCCGGGGCCGACGGACTGTTTGCTCGCTCCTGACCCATCCGTCATACCCGAGGAGATAGAACCCGGCTGTACAGCAGTGAAGCGGATACCTTGCTGGGAGTACTCCGCCGCTAGTGCATGAGTCATGGACTGGATTCCGCCCTTGCTGGCTGCGTACGCGGCCATGTACGGGTGTGCGAAGCCGGCGGAGGTCGAGCTGAAGTTCACCACGGCAGGAGCGTTGCCTTCGAGCAGCGCGGGAATCGCTTCACGGATCATGAGGAAGGTGCCGACGAGATTGACACGGATGACCTGCTCGAAGTCGGTCAGGCTTGTCGCGTCCGTGTGCGATGACCGAAGAATGCCCGCTGCGTTCACGAGCACGTCGAGACCACCCAGTAAAGCGATCGACTCGGTCACTCCGTTGCGGACCGAGCCTTCATCGCCGATGTTGACGTGAATCGCGTGAAGGCGATTTGCGGCGTCGCCAGCCTTCATCCGGGTGTCTGCGAGGCCTGCTTCGCTGATGTCCGCTGCGACAACGGTGCCGCCTTCTTCCAGCAGTCGTAGCACCGTCGCTTGTCCAATGCCAGATCCTCCTCCACTTATCAGCGCGCGGCGCCCATGGAATCGAGTGAGCATGGTTCCCTTTCGTCGATGTATTGCGGTGCGCAGCACCGATGGTCTGCGCGGATCGTGCTCAGCTGCGGCTCGGCGCCTGCACGCTGATCTGCTGGGGGCCCTCAGCGTGGGGAGTGACCGTGATGAGCGCGCCCGAGCCGAACGAGTCAGCATCGATGGCGACGGTGTCTGCGGGCACGCCGGCCACCTGGAGATGTGTGACCGCTCCTAGGCTGGGCACGTACAGCACCGTGCTGGTGTCGTGCTCGGCATGCCAGTCGACGGTGAGGGTGTGGGTGTCGTAATCCCAGCGGTAGCTACGGAGGGTTCCGCCGATAGCGAGGGGGTACCCACGAACGAGCGGCGTGAACTCCGGGTCGTCGAGCATCCCGGGCTGGTAGCACCAATAGGCGCTGCCCCATCGGTACTCTTCAATGAGGCCGAACATGTGGCGGAGCCGCTCGGGAGTTGATGGCTCGGACGGGAACGCGCCCCATTCGCCGACGACGGTTGGAAGGCGCAGCAGGTCCTGAGTGCCGTGCTTTTGGTGGGCGAGTGCTTCGAGGTTCTTTGGGTCGTACCCCTCGTAAGAGGCGGCGTCGGTGACCGCGTCGTACACGTGTGGCGCGTACGCCTGAGCGCCCTCTGGAAGCCTGCCGATAGCGGTGTCGATGAACGAGCTGCTGTAGATGTTTCCGCCGGTGAACAGTGCCGGGCCGCTGGCAGCGATGGCATCGCTGGCACGCTCGAAGAATGGCGTGAGGGTGTCCCGATCGAACGCCGTAAAACGATCGTTGAGGATGTCGCTCATCGCCGAGCGGGCTGCAGGGCTGATGGTGTCCGGCTTGCTGAGGTCGAACATCGGGTCGGCTGCTGTCGCGGCGGCGGTGGCATCACGGAATGCGGTGCCTGCGATGCTGCCCATGTAGGGCTCGTTCATCGGCTCGATGCCGATGACATTCTGCTGGGGCGTGAGCCGGTTGGCGAGATGCCTCAGCATGGCGATGTACCGAGTTTGAATCCCGACGCCGTCCGCGGCGGGTTCGTCTGCCCAGAACGCGTCGGCCGCGCGCATCAGCGCGGGGCTGGTGATGTAAGCCTGATACCACATGGTGTCGCCGGGGAGGACAGGCAGGTTACCGTGCAGGGTCGCCCAGGGCGGGGCGCCCTCCCCGCCGACCGCTGAACCATAGAGGTCTTGGTGTAGGTCAATGAGCACATGCAGTCCGAGAGTGCCGGCCTGCTCAATCACGGCGCTGACCCTGCCGATGTAGTCGTTGTCGTAGTTGCCCGGGGCAGGTTCAACGCTCGCCCAGAAGACCCCCAGGCGGAGGAAATTGAAGCCCAGGCCGGCCAAGCGCGGGAGCAACGTGTCCATATCCGGGTACATGTGGCCGGTCGTCGGGTCCTTGCACACCACGTTGATGCCATGCAGGATCACTTCTCTGCCCGCGACGTCGACGAATCGACGGCCATCCACCGTGACCCTCGAGACGATGCCAGGATCCGGCACCGCCACGCTGCCCGTCATGCGGGGACCGACAGATTCGCTCGGCTGAGTTCCATGAGGGACTCAAGTGCACTGGAGGGAAACATGTCGCCAGTGAAGGAGAGGAATTGACGCATCGGCATCGACTCGACCATCCGCAGTTGGTCCTGCTGCTGCGCAGCTTGAGCCTGCTGCTCCTCGGTCATGGATGCGGCCATGCCCTGCATGATCGCGGGACCAACTGCCGGGTGAGAGAACCACTCACCGACCGTTGAGTCGAGTGTCAGCGGCTGCATTCGCTCCTCGCCGAGGAGCGTTATCGTCTGCTCCGCTACGACCGTGTGTGCGCTCGCGCCAATCTGAACGGTGTAGTCTCCGGGCGCAACAACCCAATCGTGTTCGGTGATGTCCCAGTACGCGAACGAGCGACGGTCGAGCTGCAAGGTGATGGTCGTTGATTCACCGCTGTCGAGGCCGATTTTTGCGAACGCGCGGAGTTCGCGTGCAGGTCGGCGTACTGGCCCGGTCTCGGTCGCGACGTAAACCTGCACGACGTGCCTTCCAGCACGCGTGCCAGTGTTTGTGATCGTCACGGCGACCTCGGCGGTCACATCGTCAAGAACCGTGACCTCGACATGATCAGTGCTGAAGGTGGTGTAGCTCAGACCGTGCCCGAACGGGTACCGGACGGGGCTGTTCAGTGTGGTGTGGTGTCGGTAGCCGACCATGACGCCCTCGCCGTACCGCACATGACCCTGCTCTCCAGGGAAGTTGAGATAGCTGGGGATGTCTGCCAGGCGCAGCGGAATGGTTTCCGCGAGGTGACCGGATGGATTCGTGGAACCGTAGAGCAGGTTCGCAAGCGCTGATCCGCCGGCCTGCCCGAGGAGGAAGCCGTCCAGAATCGCGTCCACCCCGTCGTGCCAGGGCTCGAGCGATACAACGCCACCGTGGGACAGCACAACGACGGTCTGAGGCGCGGCTGCGGACACCGCTTGAATGACCGCAATCTGGTCGGCGGGGAGGTTCAGGTTTTCCCGGTCAAATCCTTCGGATTCGTCCGCTTCTGCAAGTCCGGCGAAGATGACAGCAACGTCAGAGCCGCGAGCGACGGAGACTGCCTCCATGAGCAGCACGTCATCGACAGTGCCGTCACCGGAGACAGGGAACCCCTCAGCGAACTCGACCTGCCTTGCATCGGGGTGTGAGCGTAGAGCTTCCAGTGGCACATCGATCTTGGTCGGATTGATGTGCGAGCTGCCGCCGCCCTGGAAGCGGGGCGTGGTGGCGAACCCGCCGATGACCGCGACCCGCGCGTTGGTCTGCAGCGGAAGCGCGTCGTCCTCGTTGCGGAGGAGCACAGCGCTTTCCTCGGCGAGCTCTCTGGCGAGATCGTGGCTTGCGTCGATGTTGAGTTCTCCGGCTGGTGCCGTGTGGAGCTCGGTGAGCTGCAGCACGCGACGCGCTGCCTCAGTCACGGTGTTAGGGTCCAGTTCCCCTCGGCGCACGGCGTCGATGATCTGCTGATCGGTATCGCCGCCGCTTCCCGGCATCTCCAGATCCATCCCAGCTCGGAGCGCCGCAACCCGGTTGCTGACAGCGCCCCAGTCGGACACGACGGCACCCTGATAGCCCCATTCGGAGCGAAGAAGGTCGGTGAGCAGCCAGGGGTTCTCGGACGAGTAAACGCCGTTGATTTTGTTGTACGAGCACATCACCGTTGCCGGCGCCGCCTCCTTAACGACACGCTCGAACGCCGGGAGGTAGATCTCCCGCAGCGTCCGTTCGTCGACGTCTGCACTGACTCGCATGCGGTCGGTTTCCTGGTTGTTCGCGGCGAAGTGTTTGACGGAGGCGCCGACGCCGGCGGACTGTAGGGCCTTCACGAAGTCGGCACCGAGGACGCCCGAGAGATACGGGTCTTCGCTGTAGTACTCGAAGTTCCGGCCGCACAGGGGTGAGCGCTTGATGTTCACACCGGGGCCCAGCACGACGTTCACGCCGAGCGCCCGGGCTTCGGCTGCGACCGCAGCGCCCATTCGCGATGATGCGTCGGGATTCCAGCTCGACCCGATTGCAACGGCAGGCGGGAAGCAGGTTGCGTGCACACTGTCGTTGATGCCGAGGTGATCGGCGTTGCCGCCCTGGAGGCGGACCCCGTGGGGTCCGTCGGTGAGGACGATTGCGGGCACGCCATGCTGGGGGAGTGGCTTCGTGGTCCAGAAGTCTCGTCCTGACAGGAGGGAGGCCTGCTCCTCGAGGGTGAGAGATTGGAGGTCGGTGCTCATGCGGAGTTCTCCTGGGTTGTGGTCGTGCTGGTTGCGGTGACGGCGGTGAAGAGCGCGGCGCGCAGCTCTGGTAGGTCGCCGGGGATGTACTCGAGCATCGTGTTCAGCGACATTCCGGACGCTTCCGGTGACGTCGGGTCGATCGGGATACCCGGGAGGTAGGTGGCGAACACTGCCGCCAACGGAGCCCACACCGACGGGTCCTTGCCGAGATCGGCGAGGGAAGTGTCCATGGAGTACTCGCGGGGCGCGGTCCTAGTGGCGTCGAGTTCGTAGCTCCATGTGTGCGTGCCGGCTTCGACTTCCTCGACGAGTCCGTCCGCGTGGAGCGGGAGGACTACTTCTGCACGTGCGCCAGGGGGAACGGAGACCGAGACCTTGCCGTGACCACCCTCGACGTTCCAACTCACTTCGACCTGACCATGGACGGTGTCGTGCCGCAACGTGGCGTGCGTGAGACCGCCGCCGGGCTGCGGTTCGATGCGCATTCGCCGGTAGCCCGGTTCAGTAGCGGTGAGCCCACCGATGGTGCGGTGCATCCAGTCGGCGACTGCTCCGAGGGCGTAGTGGTTCAGAGAGGTCATACCGGAGGGGTTGATGGTGCCGTCTGGGCTGACGGAGTCCCACCGCTCCCAAATCGTTGTGGCGCCCATCGTCACGGGGTACAAGAAGGATGGGCACTGCTCCTGCATGAGCAGCAGATACGCCTCCTGCAGGTGACCGGTGCTGCTCAGCGCGTCGGTCACCAGAGGCGTGCCTGCGAATCCTGTCGAGATGGTGTATCCGGAGCGGGCGACAACGTCGGCCAGCCGGCCGCCGGCGTGTGCCCGCTGGTCAGCGGTGAGCAGATCGAACACGATCGCCAGTGCGTATGCGGTTGCCGTCTCGTTCGTGAGCCGGCCCGCTGGGGTCACGAATTCGTGCTGGAAGGCATCCTTGACACGGGCTGCCAGCGCCCGGAATTCTCTCTCGTCGTCGGATCGCCCGAGCACGGCGGCGGTGCTCGACATCTCGCGTGCCACCTTGGCGAAGTACGCGGTCGCGACGAGGTAGCGGTCGGTTTTCCCACCGGCGGGGTTGTCGTCTGGTGCGTCCGGGTCGAGCCAGTCGCCGAACTGGTAGCCGGAAGCCCAGACACCATGGTCGTTGAGGCGGCCGGCGACATCGCGGACGAATCGTGCTGCGGACGGGTAGGAGCGCTCGAGGATGGCGGCGTCGCCGTACTCGCGGTAGAGCGTCCAAGGGAGGCTGACAGCGACGTCGGACCACAGCGCGGTGGGCGCGGATGGGGTGGAGAGAACGTCCGGTACGACCCAGGGAACGAAGCCCTTCGCGGTGTGCTCCGCTGCGAGATCGGCAAGCCAGGACCCCAGCACCCCTCGGACGTCGTGCAGGAATGCGGCGGTCGGAGCGAAGGCGTTGATGTCGCCGGTCCAACCGAGCCGTTCGTCGCGCTGCGGGCAGTCGGTAGGCACCCCGACGAAGTTGCCGCGCATTGACCAGACAACATTGTCGTGCAGCCGATTAAGTAGCGGGTTGGAGGTGGTGAGCCATCCGGTGCGGCGCATGTCGGTGTGCACGACGATCGCGCGTACTGCGTCCGCGGTGATGGCACCCGGCCAGCCGGTGATCTCTGCGTACCGGAAGCCGTGGAAGGTGAAGCGTGGCTCCCAGGTCGCCGGACCGTTCCCGTCTCCAATGTATGTGTCGGTGGCGCGGGCAGATCGGAGTGTTTCGACGTCGATCTCGCCGTCGGTAAGCCATTCCGCGTGCCGGATCGTGACCGTCGCTCCGGAAGGGACTGAAGCGGTGAACCTGACCCAACCGCTGATCTCTTGCCCAAAGTCGACGACGGTTCTTCCGCTCGGCGTGGTGAGAACGGCCACGGGAGCAAGTTCTTCAATACGACGGATGGGTTCGGATTCTGGCTCGATGAGAGCGGTTGTTGGCCAGTCGAAATTCTCAACCCGCTGCCAAGCAGCTCCGTCGAACGTCGGTTCGGCCCAGCCGGCTGGCTCGAGGCGAGCGTCAAACGTTTCGCCGTCGTAGATCGACGCTGCGCGCGTTCCACCGGTCCCGGCATGCCACTCACCGTCGGTGGTGACGTACTCGACGGATGTGGTCGTGTGCAGCTCGAGCTGTGCTGATAGTGCCCGTCGTTCTGCGAAGTGGTTGCGCTTGTCCTCCCACCCGAGCCGCCCAAGCGCCCAGCCATCCGCGACAACTGCACCGAGAGTGTTCGCCCCGACCCGAACGTGATTCGTCACGTCGTACGTGGACACGACAAGTCGGTGCTTATAGGACGTCCAACCCGGCGCGAGTACTTCATCGCCCACCCGTTCGCCGTTCAGCCACGGCTCGACGACACCGATGGCGGTGATTCGAAGGACCGCCTTCGTCAGGTTGTGTGGCGCGGTGAAGTCACGGCGGAAGTAGGACGCCGCGGAGCGTGTTTCGCCGGCAAAGTTCAGCTGCGGAGTGATGAAGGCGGCGTGCCAGTCGAGGGTCACGATTGTCCTTTCGGCGGTGAGGCGAGCGTCAACGAACGGAGCGGATGCGCATGGCGACAGCGCCACCGGCGATGGTGCAAAGACCGGCGAGGACGTAGACGAGGGTGTAGTTCTTGTCGCCGCTGGTGGCCCCAATGGCGAGGAAGATCGGGGCGACGAGGGGCGCCACTGCCTGAGGGATACTGGTGGCGAATCCGGTGATACCCATGAATCGGCCAGCGTCTGTGTCACGCTCAGGGAGGACGTCAAGCAGAAGCGCTTGATCGACCGCGGAGAACATGCCGATACCGATGCTGCTCACGAGTGACCCTGCGATCAGCAGCGGCAGGCTCGTGGAAAACGCCATGATGACCGCACCGATGGCGAACAGTATCCCGGACGCGAAGACGAACGGACGTCGACGCCGGATCTTGTCCGACAGGAATCCACCTCCGAGTGCTCCGAGCGTGGTGGTGAGGATACCGCCGAGGGAAACGGTCGCGATGATGCCGGCCACCGCGGTCACGGTGACGTCGAGGCGTTGGGCGAAAAAGAACGATGTGAAAGTCGTATTCAGGGACAGCCCGAAGTAGAAGAAGAACCGTCCGAGCCAGTTCCAGCTGTAGTCCGGGTAGCGGCGGGGATTGAACACAAGCTTGCGTAGTGCTGCGCCAACGTTCAGCGCCGGCAGCTTCATGCGTCTGCTGTCGGGCTCGTGGACGAAGATCACGAACAGCAGCACCAGGATCGCGCCGACGATACCGGGAACGACAAACAACAGGAGCGCATCCCCAGCGAACACTCCGGCAACGGACACTCCGAGAACCGGAGCGATCTGCGTGGCGAAACCAGTGAGCCCCGCGACTTTGCCTCGCTGTTCCTCCGGGAGGCGGTCTGCCGTTCGGACCTGAAGGCCCGCAAGGACCGACCCCCATCCTGCTTGAGCAAGGACCCAGCCGACGCCAAGCAGGAGCGTCGTCGGGGCAGTGGCCATGACGAACAAGGCGACCATGCCGACGATCATGCCCGCGATCATGAAGGGCCTGCGTCGACCGATTCGCGTTCGAGTACGGTCGCTCAGGATGCCGAGGAAGGGACCGGTGAGCACCACCCACGCAGCGCCCGCGCCCGTGATGTAGCCGAGGTACTCCGCATGTCCCGGTGCGATCGCCTGCAGGCGGATCGAGAGCGAGATCGCGAGCGGAGTGATGAACGCAACGAACACGCCGAACTGGGCGACGACCATGAGCCAGATCCATTTGGCACTGACGCGTCCACTGACGTCCTCGAGCACGGTTGCCGTGGAGACGGTGACTGGCGACTCCGCCTCGTCACGCAACGGCAAGGTTGGGTCGGCGCCAGGAACCGGGGGAACCGGGACTGTGGGTTTGGGATTCGAGGGGTTGATGCGTCGTTGCATGGCGACTCCGTCGTCGTTGGGAACTAGACCGCTCTAGTGACGATCACCGTAACCGTCACGGCTAGCGCGCGCAAGTTGTCCGTTAGGCTTTGGAGGGAGGGGTGATCGATGACTGCTCGGCGAGTGACGGCTGCCGATATCGCGCGGGAGGCGGGGGTCTCCCGAGCGACGGTGGGGTTCGTCCTGAATCGCACTCCGGGGCAGACCATCTCCGCAGAGACGCAGCGGCGGGTCCATGACGCAGCTACTGCTCTTGGGTATCAGCCACATCCGGGTGCCCGGGCGCTCGCGCGGGGCAAGACGATGATCGTGCTGTACGTCCTCCCGGACTGGCCGTTGGATTACAGCATGCGGGCGCACCTTGAGGCTGCTTCGGCTGCACTTGACGCGGCCGGGTACACGCTGGTGACTTGGACCGCGCACTCTTCCGGGCGAACACGTCCCCTCTGGGAGACGCTCTCACCCGACGTCGTCATCGCCACAAGCCCCTTCGCTCCAGCGGACATTGCTTCAATGCGACGTGCGGGAGTTAGCCATATTGTCCCGTCACCCGGATCGACTGCTCCGGCGCCTGAGTCCACCTCGTTCGGTCAGGGGCCGTCGCTGCAGGTTCGTTACCTCGCATCGCTTGGGCATCGACGCCTTGGGTATGCGGTGACGGCTGACCCGCGACTGCGCTCGCTCCTCGAGGAACGCATCGAGCTTGCGCAACGAACGGCACATGAACTCGAACTCCCACCCCTCGTGATTCCTGGTGCCGAGGAAGACTTCGATGTTTGGCGTGTGTCCGGGGTGACGGCGATCGCGGCCTACAACGACCAGGTCGCAGCTGGTGTGGTCCGGACTGCTCGAATGCGGGGGATGCTCGTTCCAGAGCAGCTCTCGATCGTCGGCCATGATGATGATCCATTTGCGGCTCTGACCCTCCCTTCGCTCAGCACGGTCCGTGTCGACAATGCCCGCGTCGGTGAGTACTTGGCTTCGGTTGCCTTGGCTGCTCTTCGCGCCGATGAGCTCAGCCCGTTGCGTGAACCTACTGCCATGGTGGTCCCACGGGAATCGACCGGGCTCCTTGAGAGAGGCCAGCCGTCCATCCGTCGTAAAGGGCCGCAGACCGAGGTTCGGTGAGGTAATCAACACTCCGAGCACGAGGAGAGGCCCGAGCAGGAGGGCAGCAGGTCGGTCGATCCGATAGAAGATGTCGGAGGAGGCTCAGCGGACCTCGTCGACCGAGCGCATATCCGTTCTGAGCCGAGCCGAGCCGAGCCGAGCCGAGCCACACTCCTGCTCTGCCCGCTGGGCCCACACGCAGACACCGCTCGAGGACGCCGTGGACCGGCCAGGCGGAGAGCGCCGGGACCGGACTCTCTCAATCTTCGAGGGCGACGGCTCATCCTTGATGGGAACGGAGACGTTTCGCACAGGCCTGGTACGAAGCGCCTCCGCCATTGCGATGCGTTCAGCGCGATGTTGATGCTCTCATCGGCACGGACGGTTCGGTCCGATCCTGTGTGGGCCAATCGTCGCGGTCTAGCGGCAGACCCTCCGTGTCGAGTTGCGGCAGGATCCGGTCCAACCCTTTGGCACACACCACGCCGCATCCCCGAGCAGTGCAAGCGTCGCGGGCACCAGGATCATGCGGACGACGAACGCATCAGCGACGACACCTCGACAGGCTGCCACGCCGAGCGGACCGTATAGCAATCCTTTGACGAGATGCTCCGTCTGGCGCGGAGCCGCCGATCCTTCGACCGTGGCCGAAACGAGCGGCCCCTAGCGTCGGGGCATGACCTCATACCAGTACGCGACGGGCCTCACCTGGTCCGGCCGGACGGCCGAATACGACGGCTACGACCGGCGGCACGACATGAAGTTGGGCGCGACCTCCGTCGCAGTGAGCGCGGACGCGGCCTTCCGTGGAGATGGCACGTTGCCCAATCCGGAGCAGCTGGTGGTGGCTGCAGCGAGCTCGTGTCAGCTGCTGTCGTTCCTCGCGGTCGCGGCGCTCGGCGGCCTGGAGGTGCGGGAGTACCGCGATGCCGCGGTAGGCGTCATGGACGACACCGTCCGGCCAATGCGCCTCACCTCGATCTGTCTGCGCCCGCGGATCGTTGTGACGGGAGCGACGCCAGAGCGCGTCGACCGGTTGCTGCGGAAGGCGCACGAGCAGTGCTACATCGCGAATAGCCTGACCACGTCAATCACGCTCGAGCCCTCGATCGAGGTGGTCTGATGTTCGACATCGAGGTCCCCACAACGGGTGGTGCCGGCTCCCTGGCCCTCATCGGGTGCGCCCTGGGGGACGCGGGCGTCGGTCTGGAAGGAGGCGGCGTGTGGTCGGGCGTCGCTCACTACCTGGTCGCGGACGCGGAAACCGCGCGGACCGCGCTCATAGCGGCGGGCTTCGACGCGGTTGTCGTGCGCGAGGTGGTCGTCGCGGAGCTCGATGCCGATGTGCCGGGAGCGCTGGGACGGATGATGCACCTGCTCACGGACGCAGGGGTGCTGCTGCTCGGTCAGTACAGTGACCACGACAACCACAAGGTCTTGATCGTCGACGACGTCCCGACGTCCCGACGGCGCGGAAGGCACTGGAGGCCAGACCCCGAGCATGAGCGGCGAACCCGATATCTCCGTCCCCGGACGGGCGCTCGGCGATCTTGCCCGGGCGCGCATGGTTGCGGCTCTGCTGGGGGACCGGGCCATGCCGGCCGGGGACCTCGCCCGAGAGGCGGGAGTGTCGGCGTCCACCGCGAGCGAGCACCTGCGCACCCTGCTCGACGCGCGCCTCGTCCACGTCGAGCAGCGCGGCCGGAACCGCCTCTACAGACTCGCGAGCAGCGAGGTGTCACGGGCGGTCGAAGCGCTGCAGGGCATCGCGCCGCTGGCGGAGATCCAGTCGCTCCGGGCGCATCGAATCTCTCGGGAACTCCGCGCGGGTCGCACCTGCTACGACCACCTCGCCGGTGATCTCGGGCTGCGGATGACGGACTTGCTCGTCGGTGCGGGGGCCGTGGGGGCCCCGCGGATCGGTGAGCCGGCTGAACCATTGGAGCCGTTCCCGCAGGGGCCGGTCGTCGCGGCGCTGGGCATCGTCCCGCCATCGGGGCGGCGCCCCTGGGTTCGCGGCTGCCTCGACTGGACCGGACGCCGAGCGCATGTCGCTGGCCAGCTCGGGACACAGGTCCTCCGCACGATGGACGCACAGGGCTGGATACTGCGCCCGCCGACCGGGAGAGCGGTCCGGCTCACGGCCACAGGAGAGCGCGCGCTAACTCTCCTCGAATCCGCGACGGCCCGAACCCAATGATCGGATATCGAGACGAGCGGTGAGCGGTGAACGTGGAGCCACGTAGCTACCGTCATCGCATGGGTAGGCTTCTGGTCATTGGCATGTTCGGAGCTGACAAATCGACCCCGCTCGCTGAGCTCGCACCCCGTGGTCATCGCACTGTGGACACTGACTACGGGGTTCGGATGGACGGGATCCGCGCGTCGCGGACGGAGTGAGTCGGCGCTGTGCCCGATCGGCACGTGGCCAATGGCGCGTCTACCCCAATCCGACGACGCGAGGCGCATCGCGGGTGACCCTCGGTCTCGTCCCTCCGTAATCCGGGTGGTCATCGGGCGCCCTGGGACGTTCGTCTCAGATAGCACCCGGTAGCGCGAGCTTGCTCAAGCGAGAACTGGTGCGCAGCTTCTGAACGTCCATCGACCTGACGAGTCGTCGTTGAGGAGCTGTTCTGGCCCTTTGGTCGCTCGAGGCTGAGCGTGCCCTTCAGACGTTCGAAGGCGCGGGAGCATAATTGCATTGTGCAACTTCGAGTGCGGTCTCCCTGGGCGGCCCTCCTCCCTGCTTCGGTGGTCGTCGCAACCGCCGAGCGCGATCTGGACGGGAACCTCGCCGACGACGAGCGCGACGCGATCGCGATGGCGCTCCCGGAACGGCGTGCGGAGTTCGTGACCGGGCGTGTGCTCGGGCGTCAGGCCCTTGCTGTGTTGGGCATCCAGTGGGTGCCGATCCCTGTTGCGCGGAGCGGAGCGCCGGTGTGGCCGGCCGGGGTCGTTGGCACTATCACGCACTCCGCCGGGCTCCGCGCGTGCGCTGTAGGGCGTTGTGACGAGCACGCCGGGATCGGCATCGATGTCACGCCCGCCCGCCCGTTGCCGCAAGGGGTGCTCGCATACGTGGCGGACCTCGGCAGGGCGCCCGTGGCCGCAGGTCTCGAGGCACTCGGGCGATGCGGGGTTGAGAGTCCGGACAGTGTGCTCTTCGCTGCCGCCGAGGCCGTCGCGAAAGCACGGACCTCGGCGCACAGCGGCTGGTATGGCGTCGACGGCGCAGACGTTGCGCTCCACCCGGATGGCACTTTCGTCGCCAGTGCGCGCCGCGGGCCGACGTTCGCAGGAACCGGTAGATGGGCGGTAGGTGGCGGGATGGCGTTGGCGGGCATAACGCTCGCCGCGCGCTGAAGCCGGGGTGTAAATGCACGCCGACACGATCGAGGAAAGGACGAAGAGTATGGGGCAGCTGCACTACGACACGTCGATTGAGGCAGTGTTCGAACAGCACGCAGACCGTCCGGCACTGCGGCAGCGGTCCGGAGCGGACATCATCGACACGAGCTTCCGTGAGTTGTGGGACCGGGCGAGTGCGCTGGCAGCAGCGCTCGGGGACACCGTGTCTGCCGGCGACCGGATTGCTGTGCTCGGTGCCGCGACTGCTGACGTCGTCACGCTCGACCTCGCGTCGTGGATCCTCGGCGCGGTGTCTGTCCCGCTTCAGTCGAGCGCACCCGTTGCGGCCCTGCGCGAGATCGTCGAAGAGACGGCGCCGGTCTGGATCGCGGCCGCCGTCGAGCAGTCCGCGACTGCCCTGGCGGTCGCCGAAACGTCCGAGAGCGACGTGCGGACGATGTGGCTCGACGCCGACGCCGACGCCGACGCCGAGACTGATCTGACACTCGACGAACTCGTTGTCCGAGGGGCTGGTCTGCCGCGCCTGGACCCGTGGCATCCTGCACTCGGTGAGGACCCCCTCGCACTCCTGCTCTACACGTCAGGCAGCACCGGCACCCCGAAGGGTGCGATGTACACGCGCTCTATGGTGGAGCGTCTGTGGCACTCACAGCGCACTGACTCCGCCGTGAGCGTCGAGGATGCAGACACCGGCATCGTCGGGTACGCGTACCTCCCGATGAGTCACCTCACCGGCCGCGCGGCGATGCTCGCCACACTCGGACGTGGCGGGACAGTGGCGCTCGCGACCTCGACGGACCTGTCGACGCTCTTCGACGACCTCCGAGCATTCGCGCCGACTGAATTCGTTTTCGTTCCACGGGTTGCGGAAATGGTCCGGCAGGAGGGCGCGCGCGAGGAACAGCGGAGGATCGCGGCCGGCAGCACGGACCGGGGGGCCGTCCGGTCCGCTGTCCAGGCCGACCTGCGGGTGCGTGCGTTCGGTGGACGTGTTGAGCAGGCGATCTGCGCCAGTGCTCCGTTGACCACGGAGCTCCGCACGTACATCGAGGATTGCCTCGGTATCACGCTGCACGATCTGTACGGGTCAACCGAGGCGGGCAGCATCCTCCGTGACGGGGTCATCCAGCAGCCGCCCGTGACCGACCACAAACTCGTTGACGTTCCCGAACTCGGGTACCGCATCACCGACCGGCCGTACCCGAGGGGGGAACTACTCGTGAAGAGCACTGCCGTGATCGCGGGGTACTTCCACCGGCCGGAGGTCACTGCCGCGGTCTTCGACGAGGATGGTTTCTACAGGACCGGCGACGTCATGGCGCAAACCGGAGCGGACACCTACGAATACCTCGACCGTCGGAACAACGTCATCAAGCTGTCGCAAGGCGAGTTCGTCGCGGTGGCGGCGCTCGAGGCGACGTACGGTGGGACGTCCGAGGTGCACCAGATCGCCCTGCACGGCGATAGCCGCCACGCGTTCCTCGTCGCGGTCATCGTGCCGGCGGTCGCTGGGACATCAGAGCGCGACCTCCTTGCCGCGCTCCAGCGCACCGCACGCGAGCACGGCCTCGCCCCCTACGAGGTGCCCCGCGGTGTGATCGTCGAGCCCCAGCCCTTCACGGTCGAGAACGGCCTGCTGTCCGACGCCCGCAAGCTCCTGCGCCCGCGCCTCACCGAACGGTACGGCGAACGCTTCGCGGCCCTCTACGATTCGGTCGACGCGCAGCAGAGCGGCATCCTGACGGCCAAGCTGCGTGAACGTGCCGACGACGAGTCGACAGTCGACACCGTCGTCCGCGCGGCACGCGAGTTCCTCGGGGCCGAGGTGTCCTCGGCGGCCGCCGCGAAGGCCCGGTTTTCGGACCTCGGCGGAGACTCGCTGTCCGCGTTGACGTTCTCCGGGATCCTCGAGGACGTGTTCGACGCCGAAGTGCCCGTCGGCGTCATCACCGACCCGACAAACGATCTCGCCGCCGTCGCCGCGTTCGTCGAGCGCTCCGCCTCGGCCAACCGGCCAACCGTTACCCGTGTCCACGGAGCCGATGCGTCCATACTCCGCGCCAGCGACCTGCGTCTCGACCGGATACTCGGAGGCACCCCGGAGCCGGCACCCCGTGCCGCAGCAGCCCAGGCACGTCCGCGCACCGTCCTGCTCACCGGCGCCAACGGCTATCTCGGCCGGTTCATGGCCCTCGACTGGCTCGAACGCCTCGCCCCGGTCGATGGCACCTTGGTGTGTCTTGTGCGTGGTGCTGACGACGCGGACGCCCGGCACCGCCTCGAAGCCGCGTTCGCTGCTGACCCTGCGTTCGCCGAGCGTTTCGCCGAGTTGGCGGATTCGCTCGAGGTACTGGCCGGGGACGTCAGCGAGCACCACCTCGGACTCGAGGAACAGCGGTGGCAGGATCTGGCCGCCCGGGTTGATCTCGTCGCGCATGCCGCAGCCCTCGTGAACCATGTTCTCCCGTATCCAGCATTGTTCGGTCCGAACGTTGTCGGCACCGCCGAGGTTCTCCGCCTGGTGATCGCTGCAGGCAGCGTGCC
Source organism: Curtobacterium sp. UNCCL17 (assembly GCF_000686685.1). NCBI lineage: Bacteria > Bacillati > Actinomycetota > Actinomycetes > Micrococcales > Microbacteriaceae > Curtobacterium > Curtobacterium sp. UNCCL17. The sequence continues at coordinate 799,661 of NZ_KK366002.1, forward strand.
CCTCACCTTCGTTTCGAGCGTTGCCGTCGCTGGTGGTGCGCGCCCAAGCGCAGCAGCCGACGCGGACCCGTCCGCGCCGACTGCACTCGATGAGAACGCCGATATCCGAGCCACGATCCCCGAGTGGCCCGTTGGTGACGAGTACGCCAATGGGTACGGTGCGAGCAAGTGGGCGAGCGAGGTACTGCTCCGCGAGGCACACGACCGCCATGGTGTCCCCGTAGCCGTTTTTCGCTCCGACATGGTCCTCGCGCATCCACGCTGGCGCGGCCAGGTGAACCTCCCCGACGTGTTCACCCGACTGGTCTGGAGCGTGCTCACCACCGGACTCGCCCCGGCATCATTCGTCCGGCGCGGCACGGATGGCGAACGGTTGCGCTCCCACTACGACGGGCTGCCAGCGGACTTCACGGCCGCAGCGATCGATGCAATCGGTGCTTCGGTCACCGAGGGTTATCACGCCTTTAACGTCGTGAACCCCCACGACGACGGTGTCTCGCTCGACACATTCGTCGACTGGCTCCTCGAGGACGGACACCACATCGAGCGTGTCCCTGACCACGCGGAGTGGGTCGATCGGTTCCACGAGGCGTTGGGGGCGCTACCCGACGAGGACCGCGCCCGGTCGGTACTGCCGCTGATGCATGCGTTCGCCGCACCCGAGGAACCGCATGCCGGCTCAGCGATCCCCGCCGAGGTGTTCCGCGAGGCCGTTCGCTCGGTCCGCCCGCTCGGCACGTCGGAGATCCCATCGCTCGACCATGCTCTCATTACGAAGGTGGCGAACGACCTCCTGTTCCTGGGCCTGCTCAAGCCCGCACCGGCGGCAGATGCCTGATGCCCGCCGGACCGCGCGCAGCCCAGCAACGACGCGACCGAGCGGAGAGGAAGCGGAGGGTGAAGGGGCGGCACCCGACGAGGTCGAACCAGAGGTGCATGCCGACGTAGTACGCGGCGTGCACCATGTCGATCCGGCCGGTCAGGTCCTGTAGCGCATCCCATGATCGGGTGGATGCTGCGATGGTCGCGGTCTCGTCGAGCCAGATGGTCCGGTGGGTGATGGTGATCAGGGTGATCAGGGTGCCGAAGTGGGTGGCTCCGCCGGCGATGGCCCAGCGGGCGTTCCTGCGAGTGTCCCGCCTCATGTCAGCATGTGCACTGGCTCGCGTCTGGGCAGGCGTACTTGGGCCCCCCGACTGTGTCGTCAGCGAGGGCGGAGTCGGTATCTGGGTTCAGCAACGTGTTCTAGCCCGCGGTCTGCTGGTCGTCCGCGAGGCAGGAGCCAGCATTGTGCGGCACCGCGTGGCAGCATGCTCGACCCGGATAGGAGTCGCTCCGCGTCACCGTAGGGGGCGTGGACGGGACGACTGACCGGAGCGCCCCGCATCGCATGCGACCAGGCAGCGGGAGCCAGTCCGGTGGGCGACTGGCTACCGGTCTCCGCCTGAAGCCCTACCTGCCATGAGTTGCGTCAGAATGGTGAGGTCCTGGTTCAGGCGCGTGAGATCCAGGCGGGTGAGATGCTTCGCGTCACCCAAAGCGGCTTGCGCGACGCTCGGCGCAATCACTTCAGCCGTCTCTTCACCGCGCAGGGTGAGACGCACGAGGACACGGCGCCGACTAGCTGGGTCCTGCCGACGCTCAACCAGCCCACGTCGTTCGAGGCGGCCGACTCGGTGCGTCACTGACCCAGCAGTGATGAACGTTTGCGCGCCGATCTCACCCATGGTGAGTTCCTGGTCACTCGACCGCCACAACGCTGCCAACACATCCCATTCCCACAGCTCCAGGTCGTGATCGGCGAGTACTTCGGCGCTCCTCGAGGACATGATGCGCTGCGCGAGCGCGAGCCGACCGGACAGCTCAAGGACCGCTAGGTCTGCTCCCGGGAACCGAGCTCGCCACTCGGTCAGGGCGGTGTCGATGACGTCTTGCAATGTGAACCTCCAGGCGTATCCTACCCAAGTCAAACAGTTTGACATGAAAGGATCTGCCGATGGTCAAGACCACTTCCGGGCTCGTAGACACGTTCGAGCAGGACGGACTCACACACTCGCGGGGAATCCCATATGCCACCGCTGAGCGGTTCCAGAAACCAACTCTGATCAACACTCCTGATGTTGCACGTGCTGGAGCGGCCCGAGGGCCGGCCGCTCCGCAGGACCCATCCCGCCTGGACGACGTGAACGGGCCACTGTTGGACGGGATTGCTCAGCAGGAGGATTGCCTGGTGCTCTCCGTTGTCGCGCCCACGGATGCGGACGGGCTGCCGGTGATGGTGTGGTTCCACGGCGGCGCATACGTTTCGGGTACCGGCGAAGCCCCGAAGTACGACCCCGACAGCCTTGCACGCAGGGGAGTGGTCGTCGTGAACGTTTCCTACCGGCTCGGGGCGCTGGGCTACCTCCACCCCGAAGGACTCGGAGTTGGAAACCTCGGACTGCTCGATCAGCTCGCAGCGCTCCGGTGGGTGCAAGCCAACATCGTTGGGTTCGGCGGAGATGCGAAGCAGGTCACAATCTTCGGCCAGTCCGCGGGTGCCGATTCGGTGCTGTGTCTTCTCGCCGCTCCGGCCGCTCGAGGTCTCTTCCGCCGCGCCATCTCCCAGAGTGCCCCCATTGGTGTTCGCTTCGGAAACACGGACCTCGTCGGTCAGCGGGCTCCGATGGTGGAAGCCATGCGGCCCGCGTTCACCGCAGCGTTCTCCACCGACCCTGCCACAGCACCTGTCAGCGAAGTTCTCGCTGCCCAGCGAGCAGCCCAGGCTGCTGCGCAGCCGTTTGGCCTGGCGGCTGACCTCGCCTACGCCCCCTACGTCGGCACCGATCCGATGCCGGACTCCGTTGAGGAGCAATGGAAGAAGGTCGCGCCCGATGTCGAACTGTTCATCGGCTGCACCCACGATGAGGCAGCTCCCTTCGTCCTGGGCAACCCCGCGATCACAGGCCTACCAGAGGCGGAGCGCCCTGCAGCCATCCGCGAGGCAACCGAAGCCGAGACCAAGATGATCTTCGACGTCACCGCCATCGCGGACCTCTGGCGAAACGCGGGCGGAACGGTCGCCACGTATCGATTCGACTGGCACCCCGAAGGTGGTGGCCCCTTCGGCGCCACACACTGCATCGACCTGGCGTTCCTCTTCGACGGCGACTGGAGCGACGCTCCCATGCTGGACGGCCAAGCCGTCCCCTCCGGTCTGCGAGAAGAAGTCCAGAGCACCTGGACAAGCTTTGCCCGTGACGGGGTCAGCGCACTGAAGAACGACCACCTCCGCTTCGGGTAAGCAGGGGACCTTCCGACCAGACAAGCGAATGCCCTGCGATCAGGGACTGACTGTCGAGCGCGACGGTGACCCTGACAACGGGAACCATCAGTGCGTCTGACCGGGTCAGTCTTCTGGGTGCAGGCTGGCGTCGGCCGGCCCGGTCCGCCAGGCGGTGAAGTGCACGGTCAGGTCGTCCCGCGAGGGCGCGCAGCACATTGGCCCGGCACCGACCTCGGCGTCCGGGTCCAGGGGCGCCACGCGAACCAGACGCCACGGCTCGTCATCGACCCGGGCTCGGACGGTCAGGGCATCGCCGGAGCGGCTGGCGCGGATCGTGACCAGGCGCCCGTGCCACTCCGCCACGGGCGAGAGCGACCAGTCGGAGACGCCGCGGGTGACGACGGCGCCGAGGCTGTCCTGGTCGTCGCTGCGTTCGACGCCGGCCTTGGTCCACGTGCTGTCGTCGACCTTGACGAAGATGCCGGCCTGGTCGAACTGGGTGGAGAAGTCCAGGTGGAACGACACCTCCATCGCGGTGTCCTGGGCGAACGGCGCGAGAAGGGCGTGCTCGGTGTCGTGCACGAAGCCGTACGAGGTAGTCCGCCAGGCGTCGCTCTCCTCGACCGCCGTGACACGCATTCCGTCGTCGGACACCTGCACGTGCGCGGGGGCGGTCGTCCAGGTGCCCGCGTTCCAGTTCATATCGCTCATGCCACCGAATGTACGCTCGTACACATGGCCGTTGACTACTTCGCTGGAGACAATCGCAGTAATCGCGAGCGGATGCTCGCGGGTGATCTGTACATCGCCGATGACCCTGAGAGTGCACGCCTGGCTCAGCGCGCAGTTCAGCTCGCAGATGCATACCATCGCGCCGCAGTCGACGACGAGGTAGCCGCTCGCCCCATGCTCGAGGACCTGCTTGGGTCGCTCGGAGCGGACGCGTTCGTCAAGCCGCCTCTGTACGTCGACTACGGCGAGAACATTCGGATTGGCGCTCGTACCTTCGTGAACTACCACCTCACGGCCCTCGATGTCGCAGCGATCACCATTGGGGAGGACTGCCAGATCGGGCCGAACGTCCAGCTGCTGACACCGACCCACCCCACTGATCCGCAGCCGCGCCGCGACAAGCTCGAAGCAGCCCTCCCGATCAGCATCGGGAACAACGTGTGGCTTGGAGGCGGTGTCATCGTCGGCCCCGGCGTGAGCATCGGCGACGACAGCGTCATCGGCGCAGGCTCCGTCGTCATCCATGACATCCCGCCGGGGGTCGTCGCGGTCGGTAACCCGGCCAAGGTCATCCGAGACATCGCACCGACGCCATGACGGTGCTCCCACCGGCCCGGAAGCCCCGCCGGACGGACCCGGATCGTCGGAGTCGGATCATCGACGCATGTCTCGATGTCATCGCCGATGCCGGCGTCGACGGGACCACCCACCGACGGGTCGCCACCGTAGCCGACGTATCACTTGGCTCGATGACATATCACTTTGCCGGCATGGATGCGCTGCTCTTGGAGGCATTCACGCGCTTCGCCGAGGGTGTTGCCGAGCAGACCGAACGGCGCTTGCGCGAAGCCGGCACAGATGGAGACACCCATGCGGCTGTGGTCGACGTCATCCTCCGCGGCATCCCCGGCATCCCCGGCATCCATCGAGACCTCGTTCTCACGCACGAGCTCTACACGCTCGCAGCCCGCCGACCCGAGTACCGCGTGGTCACTCAGACGTGGATGGCGCGCATCCGGGCAGCACTCGAGGAACACGTCGACCCGGTAACCGCACGAATCCTTGACGCCCTCATCGAAGGTCTCACCATCCACCGAGCCCTGGACCCGGAGCCTGCAGACGATGCCGTCGTCCTTGACGCCGTCCAGCGCATCCTCGGCACCCCCGACGAGAAGCGCGCCAGATAGCCGATCGCCTCGAGCCGGCGGCCGAGGTTCTGATCGGTCGAACTGACCCACACGTAGGCGACCGTCTGCGTCCTATGTTGCGTGACGTCTCGACCTTCGCGCAGATCTGTAGCAGAAGGGGTCAAGCGGACTCTAGAACCACGCGGACCGGGCCCCGACTGGCTGTCGCACTGGGGTATACCCAGGGCGACACAACGAGCCTTGCCTTGCGCACATCGATCCCGGCCTCCAAGTGGGTGCCGGCGCGTGCGAGCCGCCCACAACGCACAAGTGGCGCGCTGCGAGAAAGCAAACGGCTTCAACCATTCGAAGGCGACCTCAAAGTTTGCTACTGTCAGACTGAAAGGCAGGGGTGGCAGTGCGCATTCAACGAGTAACTTTTTCGAAGTTCAAGCAGTTTAAGAACGGGAGCATCGACTTTCAACCCGGCCTTACAATTGTCGCGGGGGGAAATAACGCAGGAAAGTCCTCGTTGCTTCAAGGGCTAGCCGTGTGGGAGTTCTGCAAGGTTGCCACAATCGCTCAAAGGGGCAAGAGTGGCTTGCTGGAAGAGCGAGAAAGCTCGCAGGGCTTCGGCTTGGGAGACGACGAATTCTCGCCGATTAATATCCCTTCTCTCAAACATCTCTGGAGTAACCTACGCTCGCAGAAGGACGAGGATGAGGCTGACGGCTATACACTTGCAATAACGCTTTTCTGGCAGGATTCCATCGGCGCGGAGCTGAAACTGGGATTCAGTTTGGCACTGGCAAACGACAGGCTCTTCATCAAGGTGGCGACTTCGTCTCTTGCTGTTGATTCAGAAATTCCAGTGATTGCATATTTGCCCCCTTTTGCGGGCATTTCTGCAAAGGAGGAGCGTATTCGTGGCGCGGCCCGCCGCAGGCGCATCGGCGAAGGCTTGGCCGGGGCGGTCCTGCGCAACCTGCTGCTCGACATGCGCGATAACAATCTCGCCTTGCGCGACAAGCTTCGCGGTACAAAGACTAAGATTTCCGACACCGACTTGAGGTCTTTACGCGAGTCTGATCCGTGGGAGCTTCTGCAGCAGGCAATGAGGGAGACATTTGCCTCCGAGATTGTCTTGCGCGATTTCGATGAAGAGTACCACACATATATCCAGGCGAACGTAGATAAAGGGACCGTGAGCGGGTACAAGCTGACGAGATACCCAAAGTTCAACCCGCGGGACCTTATGGTAGAGGGAAGCGGATTCTTGCAGTGGCTGAGCGTCTATACGCTAGCAACCTCACCGGAAGCAAACGTCCTGCTCTTTGACGAGCCCGATGCGCACTTGCATGCTGCGTTGCAGATGCAACTAGTCACGAGGCTCGAGGGCTTGGCCGAACAACTTGGAAAACAAGTACTTCTAGCAACGCACTCCCCAGAGATCATTCGCGAGACGCCTCTGGCGAAGATACTGGAGGTCAAGTCGGGCGGTAAGGGTCGTTACCTAACGACGGAACAGCAAAAAGTGGGCATGATGATGGGCATCGGCTCAACCTATGCCCCACGTCTGGACAAGATCCGAAGTGAGCAAAAGGTCTTGTTTCACGAAGGCACCTCCGACCTCTCGGCCTTGCGGGAGATCGCTCGTGTCCTGTCAAAGGAATGGCCGTCGTATCCCACCTGGCAAACAACGCAAAGCCATAAGGAAAGGCGCCTAATTTGGCGGGCTCTCCGAGCTGAATATGGACAGATCGAAGCGATAAGTTTGCGTGATCGTGACGAAGACTCAGTCAAAACTGTCGGAGAAAAGCTGGAGGACAAGGCTGATAAGCATTCCGAGGGTGATTTCCGATCCAGGAAGTGGCGACGACGATACCTCGAGTCATATCTAATCGTCCCGTCAGCTATAGCGCGTGTAACGGGCAAGTCCGAGCAGGCGGTGAAGGCCATTCTCGCGGACGAGTTTTCGCTCAGCATTGGAAAATCGTACTACCGCTCCAATGTGCCTGCACCACTCCTTGATGTTCGCGGGAAAGAGATACTCGAACACTTCAATCTCAACGCATTTGATGTATCAAAACGCCTTGAGCCCGATGAGGTCTGCGAAGACTTAGCGCTCTTCGTGCAGGAAGTGGCTGATTGGTCTTGACAAGTGGCCTGCTGGTTCAAGGAGGCAGCACTGAGCGCAGCGGCCGAGTAGCTCACGGCTGCAAGCGGAGGCAAGTGCTCCACCTGACGTAAGAGCGCAGTATCGGCACGGATCTACGGTGAGGCGTCCTCGGATGGGGCAGCATCCGGGAAAGGGGCCCCTGAGCTGGAGTCGGGAGCATCGTGCTGCTTGCCTATGGTGTGGGACTGGAGCGTGGTCGATGCTCGACGTGGGTACTACGGCCCCTGTCTTGGTGCTACCGGCTGGTTCGCAAGAGGTGAGATTCTGTTCACATGAGTTTGCCTGTTGGTTGGTTTCCGGATCCCTCTGACCCGGAGCGCGAGATGCTCTGGGACGGTGACCAGTGGACTGGCCTCACCCGCCTCCGGCGGACGGACAGCGCGGCTGCGCAAAGCGATGGTGACGCAGGAGCGGAGGATTCTCTTGAACCTTCGCGAGGACGGCGCAAGCCACGGTCGCGCCGTCGTCCTTTGGTTCTGGCGCTTGTCATCCTTGCGGTGGTCGTCATGGTTGGTGGTGGCGGTACGGCGGTAGCGGTGGTTCACGCGCGGCAGGTTGCAGCTGCAGAGGAGAAGGCGGAGCAGAAGGAGGAAGCGGCCGCCCGGACTCGTGCTGAGCAGCGTGAGGCGCAAGAAGCAGCGCAGGAAGATGCCGAAGAGGATGAGCGCTCTGCCCGCGCCGAAACGGTGAAGGAGGTCGAGGCCTCAGTGAAGACCATGGCAGAAGAGAGCGTGACGAAGGGTCTGCTCGATGGCCCCATCATCTCCGTCTCCTGCAACCCAGTCAGCGGCTCCACCGATGACTTGACCGACACCACCACCTCGTTCGACTGTTTCGCCGCGAACACCGACAACGCGGACGGGACCCAGTCGGGGTACTTTTTCAACTCCACCGTGAATTGGGACTCCGGCGAGTACACCTACGGTCTGGGCAAGTCGGCGTCTTAACGGACTCCACGAGATGCCGCGCCCCCTTGGCCACCGCGATTTGACATAAAACCGCCGTATCGGCGCGATGAGCGCAGCCGGCCACCTCGAGGGTGGTCTCTGTGCTGCACTGGGGGAGCGGCGTCAGTGCGCGGCGCGGACGGCCTGGCTCATTCGGCGGCACGAGGAGATCTCGTAGGTGGTCGCATTCGCTCACGGATCTTCGCGAGCTCGTTCAAGTTCCTGCGCTCCTGATCGCCGACACCGCACGCCCGGAGGATCCGACCTGGCCAGCCGTCCGAGTGCTGGCGCTGTCCGATGCGGCAGCTGCGTGCGCCCAAGGGGACGAGAGGGGCAGCCCATGACGTCCCCGGTCCGCCAGTATGGGTGGGCCACCCGACGAGAGGACGATCGTGAGCCGTCATCGAGCAGACCGCTCGCGCAACGCACCGATGACGGCCGCGGACCGCAGGCAGGTTCGCGCCGTGGGCCGGTTCGTCGTCGGGATCAGTGTTCTCGTGGTCATCGTCGGGGTCGTGTTCATCGCTCCGGCCAGCCTGCGCTCGTACGACAGCGACCACCGGCTCACGCTCCGCTGCCACGTCACCTCGGCCGAGGGGACCACGCGCGGCTCGTCGAACCGCGGCATCGGCGGCCCGAATCCGCGGGTCGTCATCACCACCGATGACTGCGGGAAACTCATCCTCTCGAAGGGTGTAACGATGACAAATCACCAGGCGATCGCCCGCCGCATCGATGCGCCCGGGGAGTACGCGATCGAGGTCGGAGCCGGGGCCTGGAAGATCCGTGGGCTGCTGCACGCCATTAACCGGAACCCTTCAGCTTATGGCGTCGAACCAGCGTCCTGACGGACGGGTCACCTCCCTATACAACCCGCCATCGATGGCGCGTGCGAGGGCATGGCCGCCCGTTTACGATGAGGTGCCGAACGGCTCCGAACAAACAGGGGGACATGCGATGAGCAAGATCAAGCAGGCACTGGCCGGTATGGGGATGGTCGTGGCGCTGGCGGGAGCGGGTGTCGTTCTGCCCGCTGCTGCGGCTCCGGCACATGCTGGACCAGTCGTCTGTCACACGTGGACCGAGACGGTCCACGCGAAGAACTGCGACAAGAAGCGGCAGATCTGCACGGCGTACATTTACCACCGGATCTGCGACTGAACGACAGGCAACAACCACAGCAGGGGTCGGGCGCCGTCACCGGTCGCGCGACCCCTGCTCGTCAGCCAGCGCACGTGGAGGCGTTGTCGTCAGCGCGTCCCGCCCGCAGAACGATGCGGAAACCGCACGGCTGAGGTGCCTACCTAGCCGGCACGTGCCCGTGTGCCGTGTCGCGGGGGTGTCAGTGTGCGGCGTCGTACGCGTCGCGGACGGCTTGGCTGATGCGGCCGCGGGAGGAGACCTCGTGGCCGTTCGCGTTGGCCCAGTCGCGGATCTTGGCGAGCTCTTCCGAGTTCCCACGCTTCGGCGCACTGCCAGCAGTAGTGCGGACGGAGCGGCCGTTGGCCTTGCGTGCGGCGGCGATGTAGTCGGAGAACGTTTCGCGGAGCGCGTCGACGTTGTCGTCGGTGAGGTCGATCTCGTAATAGGCGCCATCTGCCC